>NZ_JAAHGO010000059.1:0-34142 GCF_010672455.1 Okeania sp. SIO2C9
AACATATTGGTTTCCAAGTTCAAAAGGGCAATGTGTTGATAAATTTATCTCGTTTTGATGAAGCTGAGGCAGTTTTTCAACAGTTAATAGAAAAGTATCCACATCAACCTCAAGGTTATGAGGGTTATGCTAGATTAAACCATAGTTTAGGAAATTGGAATTTAGCTTTGGAACGTTGGGAAAGTGCTATTGAAAAGTTTCCAGAAAATATTGGTTTCCAAGTTAGCAAAGGTAATGTGCTGATAAATTTATCTCGTTTTGATGAAGCTGAGGCAGTTTTTCAACAGTTAATAGAAAAGTATCCACATCAACCTCAAGGTTATGAGGGTTATGCTAGATTAAACCATAGTTTAGGAAATTGGAATTTAGCTTTGGAACGTTGGGAAAGTGCTATTGAAAAGTTTCCAGAAAATATTGGTTTCCAAGTTCAAAAGGGCAATGTGTTGATAAATTTATCTCGTTTTGATGAAGCTGAGGTAGTTTTTCAAAGGTTAATAGAAAAGTATCCCCATCAATCTCATGGTTATGAGGGTTATGCCAGAGTTGCTAATAGTTTTGCTAACTGGGAATTAGCATTGGAGAGATGGGAAAATGCTATTGATAAGTTGCCCCACTATTTTAATTTCTATATACAGAAAGGTAATGTATTAATTACTTTATTTAGATATCGAGAAGCAGAAACTTTATTTAATCAAATTATCTCAAAATATCCTCATCAACCTCAAGGTTATGATGGTTTAGCTAGAGTATCAATGCACGCGCAAAAATGGGAATTAGCTTTAACTCGTTGGCAAACTGCTATAGATAAGTTTCCCAATAATCTTGCATTTTTAGTTGGTAAAGCTAATGCTTATATAGAATTACATAAATTTGATTCAGCTCAAGATTTAGCAGAAAGAATATTTCGTCAGTATCCTAACCATTATCAGCAAATATATGCTCTCAAAAAAAATATTGTACTGCGGTCTTCACTTAAAAGATTAAGCGAAGTTGGAGATTATTTTAAATCTTTGCTATCTAAATCAGAGATTTCTCCTATTACTGATTATTGCCACCAAATACTGTTAGAGTCGATAAATAGCTTTGCTCAAACTATAACTAATTCTACTACGCTCGGTATTATTGGCATAGCTGTTAAAAGATTATTAGATGATTACTTTTTAGAGGTATCCCCTGGAGAGATATTAGCTTGTACATTTAAAAAGTTAATTGCTCAAAAATTAGGTAATGAAAATTTAGATTTGCAGCAGGCAGAAATATTATGTACTGAAGCAAATTTTGACGCTGCTCTAAATATTTATCTTAATCTAGGAGACGAAATTGTAGAAAAATTTCTTCCTGACTATCCAGAACATATTGATAGACTTTTTTCTCAAAAAATAGAGCATAGTGTAACAGCAGCTTTACAAGAAAAATATGGCAGTTTGGAATTAGCAAGGGAAGCGCTAGAAACAGATTTAGTTAATGAAGATTTTGATGGGGATAGTATTTATTCCCAACTGGGTTATTTATTAGTACATCTCGGCGAAAGTGAGAAGGGTTTGGCATATTTAAACAAGAGGATAGAAATGTCGGTTTATAGTCAGGATGCCTATATTAAATTGGGCTATGCTTTACTCAAGTTAGGCAAAAAAGAGTCGGCACTTGCTAATTATAAACAGGCAGTTAAATTAAATTTAGCCTTAGCTTTATTAGGTGCGAATTTAATAGAATGGGTTAGTTATAAGTATCAGCAATTAACCAATAGTAGCTGTCAAAAATTAGGAGTATATCAACGATTTTCAGATTTATTAGTTCAACAAGGTTTGTCAAAAGAAGCTCTGGAAGTTGCCCGTAAAGTTAAGACTAAATTTGGTAATGGATATCATAGTAAAAAAGTTTTGATATCTATTTTAGTTGCTCAAGGAAATAGACAACAGGCGTTAGAATATCATCAGCAAATGTTGAAAGAAAATCCTCAAACTGCTAATAAAAATTTGGGTGCTTTGAGAAGTTGTAGACACTTAGAAAAATTTAAAAATCGAACTTTTCTGTCAGCAATGCTGTGCGATAGATTTAAAATTGCCTATGCTATGATTCCTAAATGTGCTTGTAGCACAATCAGAGCTACTATGCAATGGTTAAAAAACAGACAGGATGATGATTCTAAAATAATTAGTAAGCCCAAATATCAATCTTATCAATACTACGCAGTTAATATTCAAGATGTGGCAGAAAATTATTTTAAGTTTGTAGTAGTGAGAGAACCGATCAAGCGTTTTTTATCAGCATTTTCTAACGTGATTTTATTTCACAGATCGGCATTTGAAAAATCTCCATCATTAACTAGCGCTCAGTATTTATCAATTGCTAATTTGGGAATTAATCCTAAGATAAACTGGTTAATTGAAAATTTAGAGTTATATTCAGAAATGTCTAATTATTGGAGTTCTCATATAGAACCCCAGCATACCTTCATGGGCAATCAAGTAAAAGGATTCGATCGCGTATTTCAAGTAGAGTGTTTAGGAGAATTAGGGGAAAAATTATCAGAAATAACTGGCATTGAAATTAACTTACCCAGACTTAATACTGGAGGCAGAAAAATCTCATTAGCAGAATTGTCAGAAAAATCTATGAAAAAATTAATTGACTTTTATTCTAGAGATTATGAGTTACTAAAAGATTATTATTCTCCAGACAAAATTTGGAATGAATATCAAGCATTGAAGAAGTAGCAAGCAATACTTAGCGATCGCCTCTCGTGACATGAAAATAGGCGATCACTTTCCCAATTACCCTAAAGTCACAAAAAAACTATGACGGCAACCAACTCTCTCAAAATCGCCAAGGAGCTAAACTAGAAGATGCTCGTCTAAAATATCAGAGACTCATCGAATTAAACCCAATTTTGCCTGGAATTACTATTACCGAAAAATTCAGGTATAAAGCCTCTGTTTATAATTAATAATTGATAATTGACAATTGATAATTATCAATCCAATAGTTTTCATGCTCCACTATCCATTATCAATTGTTAAAGATGTAATTAGGGCTTGCTCAATAAAGTCTTTTTGCTGGGGTAGGAGACAGGAGACAGGAGACAGGAGACAGAATAAATGGGAATGAGCGAGGAGGTAGGAGCTAAGTTTTGTAAGAATGATTTTTCTGCCATAGTCAGCAAAAATATTAGCTTTTTGCAGCTCTTTACACCGAAAAGTTGGTACTTTTTTCAACCCAAAAATCCTAAAGTCTTTATCTGTCAATACTTTGAGAATTAATCAGCAAGCCCTAATTATCCATTATTAATTATTAATTATTAATTATATTAAGCTTGTTTGTGTTTCCAAACTTTCCAGCTGGTATAAATAAGTAAACCTGTAGCACTAAAAGCATAAATTGCACCACTAGGAATACCAGAAAAAGCCATAGCTAAACTTCCTACCCAAAGTGTTAATGAATAGATAAAAAAAACTGTCAATCTTTGGGATAAACCAGCATCTAATAAACGATGATGAAGATGGCGTTTATCTGCAATAAAAGGAGATTTACCATTTCGTAAACGGTCTATAATTACAGCAGACATATCAAGAATTGGCACTGCTAGTATTAGATATGGCAAGATAACAGAAGTAACCACAGTAGTTTTCACTAAACCTATTACTCCTACTCCTGCTAAAGTAAATCCTACATAATAAGCTCCTCCATCTCCCATAAATATTTGAGCTGGATTAAAATTATAACGAAGAAAACCCAATGTTCCACCAGCTAAAGCTGCGGCAATTAAAGCTGCTGCCGGTTGATCCATAAATATACTTACAATTAACATCACAAAAGCCGCAATACCAGAAACACCAGCAGCCAACCCATCTACACCATCAATCCAATTAATTGCATTTGCCATCCCCACTAACCAGATAACAGTTACAGGCCAGCTCAGAATATTAATATGTACTAACCCATAAAAAGGAATTGTCAGAAACTCAATTTGTACACCTACTATCCAAGCCATACTAGCAGCAATAGTTTGCGTGAATAACCGGAATAAGGGAGATAAACCAAACAAATCATCTGCTAAACCAATTAGAAAAAAAGCTAAACCACCAACTGTTACACCCCAGATTTCAAACTCTTTTTCTGGAGGCAAAATATTACCATTAGCATCTATAAATCCTCCTAACCACCAAACAACTAAAAGGGCAATTAGGCTACCAATAAAAATAGAAACTCCTCCCAAACGTACCATTGGCTGTTTATGAATTTTTCGACCGCCTGGACTATCCACAAGTCCAATTTTTAAACCAATTTTGCGGATAATTGGTGTAATTAAAAGTACAACAAAAGTTGAAATTATTAAGGTAATCAAATGGTACAGATAATGAGGTATCTGAAATAATGGGGGGTTAAAAGTTAATAAGAAATTATTAATTTGGCCTAGTATCATCAGGATATTTTGCTACTATATAAATAATTGGGTATAGTTATAAAAATACTGGAGCTTTCGATCGTCAAACCTTAGTCTAAATTCCATATATAGTGGATTTAAACTATAGTGCTACGGTATATATAGTATTTTTTGTAGATAAATGGGTCTTTATCTATATACTTGAGACATTGTATTGAACGCCTCTACTAATTCATAATGCAATATACAGGTTGAGGATTAAATCTAGTCTTTAATTTGCTAGTAGCTCAAGACTAGAAATTAATCTCAAATTAGAAGTTACCGATTTACCGAAAAATTGGGGTATGCGCCTCGTCCATAAGCGGGAGACTTTTTGATTGATTAAGTTGGAAGACATAAGCTATAGTATGATTGTCACGGATGGGCAATCCGAGACATTAAACGGAATTGGAGGGAAGCGTAGGACTACTGCCAAGGTAGCAGCACCCAGTGTTAGCGGAGCTTTGCGCTAGCAAAACGTCAACCCACCGAAGAGCTAAGGCTCAGTTTTGTTTCTCCGCGCCTTCAGGCCGGAGAGGATGTCAAAATATTTATGTATAGTCAGTGACATACTCCCACACTAAGCTGGCGCTATAGTGTGGGCTTCTCGTTTCGCAGCCCTGCCATTGCATCGGGCTCCACGAGCTTTAAGGACGGAATGCCCTACCGCCCTATTTTTGATATTTATCGCTGCATTTCCTAGGTCATGCTGCGCAAACAAGTCGCGGTCTATTACAATACCGCAATGTGGACAAGAATGAGTTCGTATGTTTAATTCTTTAGGGACTTTTTCCCCACAATTTGAGCAGTCTTGGCTAGTATTTTTGGGGTTTACTGCTATTGTTTTCTGTCCAGCATTTGCCTCTTTCAGAGGAGCTGCGCTAACGGCTTTGACAGTCAAAATAGACAGGAATTGACCCCATCCAGCATCGTTAATTGATTTACTCAAATGAGTCTTTGCTAGCCCTTTAATGTTTAAGTTTTCATGGGCGATAACATCCGCTTTTGATAACAATTCATTAGCTGTTTTAAAGTGAAAAGATTTACGTTTATCGGCTACCTTTTTATGTTGTTTGGCTACAGCTTTAACAGTTTTTAGCCTCCTTTTACTTCCTTTTTTCTTTCGATATAAACGTTTTTGTAGAGTCTTTAATCGCTTCTGAGATTTTCTATAGTATTGAGGGATGGGGACAAATTCTCCTTCACTTGTTACTAAGAATTCCTTCAACCCCATATCGATTCCCAGAGTATTTTTTAATGTAGGTTCAACATTAAAAGTCAAAGCTGGAACTGATTTTTCTTCTAGGGATAAAGTCACATAATAACCATCAGCTTTACGACTAATAGTAACAGTTTTAATTTGAAAACCATCAGGTAACGGCCGATGTTGAATCAACTTGATATTGCCTATTTTGGGCAAGTTTATCTTGTTTTCTTGAATGCAGTCTTGCTTGATTTGAGGATAAGTAAAACTACGATAACGTCCTTTTCCCTTAAACCTTGCTTTCCCTAGTTTATGTCCATTTTTGTCTGCTGTAAACCATCTATCAAAGGCAAGTTTTACTCGTTTTATGCAATCCTGGCATACCTGAGAATGAATCAGCTTGTACTCAGGAAACTTGTCTTTGGTATTGACCAAATCTTTTTTTTGAGAGTAATAATCTGGATTATCTCTAAGTTGAGGAATTGGCATCACCAAGGGGCAAGCGTTAACTGAACAACGGTTTTCTTCCCACCATGAGAATCTTTCACTCAAACGATAGTTGTACTGACGACGCAACAATTCTAACCACAATTCTATTATGGCTATTTGTTCTTTGTTAGGCCTTAATTTATATTGGTAAGCAGTCCGCATGGTGGAAAATTTCCGGGGTTATAGCAAAATAATAATACAAGTTTTTCAACTAGGGCGAAAGCTTCTGCTGGGATGGTATGCAAATTGAATGGGCATCGAACCTATTCAATTTGCCACCGATTCATCCACCAAATCTGCATATTATGGTGTGAGGCTTCTCGGCGATTCAGCTAAAACTATAGCGCTATACATAAAACCTCAATTTCTGAAAAATCCTCTCCTCAATTGTCCATCTAAAATTATTTAGACTAGACTGGGAACTTTAGCCATGAGATGAGGATAGAGAGGAAAGCGATCGCACAATGATGCTACCCTATCTCGACACATTTGAGCTACCCCTTCATCTTCTTTATTGAGTAATCGTTCAGCAATAATATCGCCTATTTCAGTAAATTCAGCAGCTTTCATACCTCTTGTGGTCATTGCAGGAGAACCCAGTCGGAGGCCACTGGTGACAAAAGGAGACTCTGGGTCAAAAGGTACAGTATTTTTATTAGTAGTAATATTAACTCCACTCATCAATTTATCTGCCTTTTTCCCTGTCATACTTACTGACCTTAGATCCACCAACATAACGTGATTTTCCGTACCACCAGAAACTATTTTTAATCCGCGTTCTTGCAGTTGAGTTGCTAAAGCACTAGCATTTTCAATCACTTGGCCGGAATAAGCTTTAAATTCTGGCTTGAGAGCTTCTCCGAATGCTACTGCCTTAGCTGCAATAACGTGTTCTAACGGACCCCCTTGAGTTCCGGGAAATACTGACTTGTCCAGTTTTTTGCCTAATTCTGGATCGCGAGTCAGAATCAAACCGCCTCGTGGCCCCCTTAAGGTTTTGTGGGTAGTAGTTGTGACTACATCACAGTAGGGAACTGGGTTAGGATGATGACCCGTTGCCACTAAACCTGCAATATGAGCAATGTCTGCTAATAAATAAGCTCCAACTTCATCAGCGATCGCCCGGAATTTCTCAAAATCAATTATCTGAGAATAGGCGGAATAACCACAAATTAGTAGTTTGGGTTTATGTTGCTTTGCCAATTCGAGAACTTGGTCATAATCTATAGTTTCTGTTTTCTGACTGACACCATAATGATGAACATTAAACCATTTACCAGAAATATTAACTGGAGAACCGTGGGTCAAATGTCCGCCGTGAGATAAGTCCATTCCCATGATGGTGTCCCCTGGTTGTAACAAGGTGAGGAACACGGCAAGATTGGCCTGTGCTCCAGCATGGGGTTGTACATTGGCATGGGCAGCTCCAAATAATTCTTTGGCACGGTCTATGGCTATTTGTTCGATTTCGTCTATAAATTCACAGCCGCCGTAGTAACGTTTACCTGGGAGACCTTCGGCGTATTTGTTGGTGAGTACGGAACCTTGGGCGGCCATTACTGCTGCTGAGGTAAAGTTTTCACTGGCAATTAGTTCTAGGTGGTCTTGTTGCCGTCCGTATTCTTTTTGAATTAGTTCGGCTACTAATGGGTCAGTATCGGCGAGAAAGTTAGCGTTAATCATGTTGTATATTTTTTGAGCTTGTATTAGTAAAGTATAAGCCCCACACTAGCACTTACATTTCTAGTCTGGGGCAGAGAGTTTAAGTTTATATGTAGTAGAGTTATGGTTAATTGACTTTTAGAATTTATTTTCAATCACTAACTCACTCAATGGTAATTGTCCTGGTTTTGGCCAAGGTTCTTTAACTTTTTTGCCAATAGCCAACATAGGACCCATTACATAATCTTTGGGTAAATTTATTAATTCTGCTACTTTTTGAATATCAAAACCAATCATCGGGCAGGAATCATAACCCATTGCTTTTGCTGTTAACATTAAGGTTTGCATTGCCATACCTATTGAACGTTGAGCTTCATCTCGCTGAAGCCATTCACGCCCTTGATGGAAAGGTTCTATCATACCTACAAGTTGCTTTGCGACTTGCTCTGGAGCATTTTGCCAATAGCGATGAGGTTCTTTTTCCCAAGCTTTCATATCTGCTGTAAAGAGAATGAGCAAAGAAGCTTCTGTCATTTGGGCTTGATCGAAACCAAGCTCTCGGATCTTTTGTCGTAATTCTGGGTCTCTAAGAATAACAAAACGCCAATGTTGAATATTAAAGCTGGTAGGAGCTTGAATTGTTGCTTCTAGAAGTTTTTGTTCTTCTTGGGGTGTTATTTTATGGTTAGGATCATAATGTTTTACAGCGCGACGTTGATAAATTACTTCTAAAGCATCCATTGAGTCAAATTCCTCTTGATAAGTTTAAGATTTAGAAACTGAGTTTTTCAATAAAATGAAAACTCAAGTTGCCCTATTGAGGTTTTGTTTGTTAGGGAAAGGTTTTGCTAAATTTTACCTGAAATTAAGAGCAAATAATCTATCTAATTTTTGAGTCCTAAAAAGCTAGTCATTAAATTCCGATTGTATAGGAATACATACTGGAGAGTAAAGTACCCAAACCTTTCGCGTAGGGAACAGGAAAAAGGGAATAGAGGATCAAAAATAGAATTTTTCTGTAGTGTTGTGAAATGTTTGTAAGATAGCATTAATAAATTTGTATACTACTTTATTATCATCACATAGGGTGTATATTTGTTCAAATTTGTCTGCAATAATTAAAATACGATTCTGTGGATAATTATGCTGTATTTTATCAAAAATTTTTGATAATGAAGTAGTTTGATTTTAAAGTAATTTTTTTAGCTTTTTGGCTTTATTATCTCATTTTTTTTCATTTATTTCTGGAATATAGAGTATGACTAAAGCTTTAGCAAGAGCATAAAAAGGATTTTTTCCAGGGCTAAAATATGCAAATAACCAATTTTTTGCTTTTGCTAATTTAGGCACTAATTATGCTAAAACCACTGAATATTTACCACTTTTTGATGCACCTAAAATTGGAATAAGATTCTTGACTTTAACATCCTTTAACCAATTTTTTTACAAATTTATCTCTACCACAAAAGTATTTAGCATTCTCTGGAATAAAACTATACGAACCTAGATAGAGAGAATTAATATTTTCCTCTGTTTGATGAGAATCTCTTTTCTCTTTTTCGGCGTTGATTATTTTGGCTATGATTGTGCTTTAATGGCTATTGCCTAACTATTAACTCAAAGTATTTTTCTTTTGCCAAATTTAGGTTTCATAACTTGCTTGATTCACCAACGCCTCTTTTTCTAAATAAGGTTTGAGACTACTATTGCGTATAGGCAAATAGTAATGAATAATTTTTTAGTTTCTCATTTGCGATAAGTTATGGATTTTCTCTCGGTGGAGCCTTCGGAGAATTTTCAGAGAATGATAGTAGATGGAAATTTATGCTCATCAAAGGTTTGAGACTACTATTGCGTATAGGCAAATAGTAATGAATAATTTTTTAGTTTCTAATTTGCGATAAGTTAGTGATTTTCTCTCTGTGGAGCCTTCGGAGAATTTTCAGAGAATGATAGTAGATGGAAATTTATGCTCATCAAAGGTTTGAGACTACTATTGCGTATAGGCAAATAGTAATGAATAATTTTTTAGTTTCTAATTTGCGATAAGTTAGTGATTTTCTCTCGGTGGAGCCTTCGGAGAATTTTGAGAGAATGATAGTAGATGGAAATTTATGCTCATCAAAGGTTTGAGACTACTATTGCGTATAACCAAATAGTAATGAATATTTTTTTAGTTTCTAATTTGCGATAAGTTATGGATTTTCTCTCTGTGAAGCCTTCTGAGAATTTTGAGAGAATGATAGTAGATGGAAATTTATGCTCATCAAAGGTTTGAGACTACTATTGCGTATAGGCAAATAGTAATGAATAATTTTTTAGTTTCTCATTTGCGATAAGTTAGTGATTTTCTCTCTGTGGAGCCTTCGGAGAATTTTCAGAGAATGATAGTAGGTGGAAATTTTGTCTCATCAAAGGTTTGAGACTACTATTGCGTATAGGCAAATAGTAATGAATATTTTTTTAGTTTCTAATTTGCGATAAGTTATGGATTTTCTCTCGGTGGAGTCTTCGGAGAATTTTGAGAGAATGATAGTAGGTGGAAATTTTGTCTCATCAAAGGTTTGAGACTACTATTGCGTATAGGCAAATAGTAATGAATATTTTTTTAGTTTCTAATTTGCGATAAGTTATGGATTTTCTCTCGGTGGAGTCTTCGGAGAATTTTGAGAGAATGATAGTAGGTGGAAATTTTGTCTCATCAAAGGTTTGATACTCTTCCCTATTGAATACTTAGGATAAATTTAGCCACCAACCTCCTACTAATCCGCCGATAGTAATAACTGTCTGTAGTATCATAGAAATAGTAAAAACTTGTTGATTTTCTATTTCTCTTGATTTTTGAATTTCTTGATTAAAAACTTCAAGATATTTTCCATTTTCTTTGAGAATAAATTTAGCTTCTTCAATACCAAACCTTGATAAATTTTCTTCTTGCTCTACCAAAAATATATTGTAACTTGGATTTTGAAATAAAGATTTAAGTCCTTGGCGATATTGCTTTAATTCCTCTGTTTCTTCTGTAGAACCATTATCTACAATGTATTGAATACGGTCGAGTTTATACCCTTGTTTATTTGCATATTTATGTAAAAACTGACGCTGTTTATCTAGAGCAGTAGAGTTTGTTTTACAATCTTGATTTTCAGGGTTAATTACTCTAACAAAAATACAAACTTTAGGCTCATCTAAAGGTACTTTACTTTTGTCGATCTGGGTATTTGATATTAGTTGCAGGCTTCCTGCCCATATTGCTGCTAATATGGTAAAACCAATTACTATTAATAGATTTTTTCCTAGTTCTACTTGAATCAGTCTATCTAAAAGAGAAAACTTTATAATACCTGTTACGAGAGCGATCGCTTCTAGGATTGGTAATATAATTCCAGGTATATAAATTGCATAACTTAGTTTATTAGCACCAAGATTCAGCAGATAAATCATAGGTATTGTTAACAATAACCAAATGATTTTTAATATTAAAGGAAAAACAGTTAAACCTAAACTATATAACCAAAAAAGTATTGCTAAAAATGGTGTAACTCTACATAGATTTAGAATATAGTTAAAATAATTTTTGGGATATTCAGGAAATATATTACATAAGAAACCAATAGACAGACAACTAGCAGCCATACCAAAATCATGTTCTGTACCGACAGTTTTACTTTTTTGAAGAGGGAAAATTTTCGGTAACAGAAACCAACTTAATAAAATAATTGAACTAATGGTAATAACACGAATTATATCTACATATTGAAATAAGGAGCCGATTATTATTGCTACAATCAAATTAGTTATTAGAGATAATCCAATAGTTAAATGTAGAGAAAATGATGTTTTCATACTATTATGAAGAGATATGTTGAGATAGATGGTAAACTTTGCTATAGAAAAATCTAAAAAATCTCTGACGTGAAATTATCTTTTTGTATTTCTATCTTCATCTAGAGGTACTGATAACTGTTAGCGTTTGCGTAGCATTCCGTAGAAAAGCTCTGACCTTAGGAGGCTAACTGATAATTGATAACTGAAATAACCTGTTCCCTTAAACCTAAAATTTTGTACCTCACAAGTACAAGAATTGCTATAATTTTAATGAGAATAAATAGAAACAAATCTTGAGTTTAAATTTATTATAACTCAAGAAAATTAAAACTTTTTACTTATACGTTCAACTAATATAGTGTTTTCAAATGAGATGTAAATCTAGATTGAGCTTTTTCTAATCAAAAAAATCCTGTCTTGAGTATCCATTAATTATTGTGCAAAGCTACTATTTAATGCTGTTTTCTCTTCTTTACTGTTCCCAGATCCGGTGTTCCCTGTTCCCTTTTGAGTAAGACTCTGTTTCCGCATTTCAAATGAAAACGCTATAGTTAATTACTCTCAGCTTCATACATAATATCAGTGCGCAAAACATATTTAATGCCTGACTTTACCATGTCACCACAATGTAATTGACGATGGAAAAAAAATAAAGCATCTCCTTTATTTCCCGCTACTTCTTTACTTCTAAATTTTGTTGCACCACCTTCATAATTATCATTTAGATAAAATAATAAAGTCCATCTCGAACGTTCACCATTTTCTCTTTCATAGTAACCATCATAATGCCAACCAAACTTTTGACCAGGAGAATATTTATAAAACCTAAATCTCTCATTTAAACCAGTACAATATAATCTTTTGCATGGATTTTTTATGTAAGGCTTTGTTATTTCAAATAATTCTTTTGCTAATTTTTCATCATCGAAAATAACTCTATCATTATTTCTAATATTTGTGCCCATAATAAACCCTTGACTTGTTGTAATAGTTGCTGGTTCAAATCCAATTGATTCAGCCATTTCTATGTATTTATCGCATTGCTTTTCAGTCAGTAACTTTCGGACTACAAATAATTTATCTGAGTATCGATCTATTTGATTCATATAGAATCTTTTTTTCTTAATTTAAGTTTAGATACAATTAACCTACATTTGCAAAACAAACAGGATGCTTTTTATAGCTAAGAAAGAATTGGTGCTTGACTTATGGGGATGATGAATCTTAGACTAGAGTTTTTCTAACTGTTCCCTACTATATAAACTGGAAACTTGTGTTACCGGATAATTACAGTAGTTTCGGAGTTAGTGAGGTACAAAATTTTAGGACTTTAGGCAACAGGCAACAGGCAACAGGCAACAGGCAACAGGCAACAGAGAATTAATAAACTGTACCTCACGCTTCCTAAAAAGTGCTGTAATAATTATTAATTATTAATTATTAATTGTTAATTGTTAAACTATTCCCTGACAACTGCTGCGAAGTCTAATATCAATCCTTTTTAGCTGATGATAAAGTCACTCCAGTAATTACATTTTTTGGCAGTTTAGGAGGTGCAGGATCGACTGTTAAATATAAAATACTACTGTAGGGAATAACTTGAATACTATTATCTGTTAATTGTAAAACTAATTGATCGGATTTTTGAATTTGAAAAAGACGACTAGCAATACCAATATCTTCCCATCCTTGTCCCGATACTTCAAAGGTTTGAGTTTCTCCATTAATATAGGTTATTTTGACTTTAAAGGATAAAGAGTTTTCTTCAGTATTCATAATGATTATATTTTCAGAATAAATATCTACTTGATTACTAATGTTAAGTTAAATATTGAAGATTATTATCAGTCAATATGACAATTTTAGAACTTGCACACCCTATAATACAATTTCTCAAAAACTTTTCTACATTTTCGCATTGCCGGGGAGTAGGGGAGTAGGGGAGAATTCATTAATCAATTATCAATTAATGAACTAATCCTATGTAATATTTTGGTGGTAATTAGGAGTTAGGAGTGAGGAGTATTAACGAAGTCACCAACTCAGAAGTTATTTTTGTAACAGGGATTTGAACCCCGCTCCAAAAATATTTCGCCTGAAAAGGCGGGGTTTTAAACCCAATTTTTTTGATGATTTTCAAAGTTTTCCGTTAATATTTACTGTGATAAAAATTTTCACAACCAATGCACGGATTGCTAGATTTCCTCCTTTTCTCGATCGGGGAAAACGTCAAAAATAATCACTGATTTAGTATTAAAAATTCTATATCTAAGCTAAGAATTTTTGCTTATTTATGAAAAAGATTTTTATATGAAATACAAAAAATTGTACAAATATACGAATCTCCCCATCTCCCCACATTCTCCACATTCCCCACACTCATCTCCTAGATAACTAATTGCCTTCTTCCTTCTTCCTTCTTCTTTCTTACTTCTGCAATAAAGGCGCAGCATTTAACAATGTCTGAGTATAAGAATGTTGAGGATGATTAAATATTTCTTCTGTTCTCCCCTCCTCAACAATTTTTCCACCATTCATAACAGCAATTCTGTCACAAATAAATCTAGCCACCCATAAATCGTGAGTAATAAATAAATAGGTTAAATTTAATTCTTCTTTTAACTCCAACATCAATTCCAAAACTTGAGTTTGAATAGTAGCGTCCAACATACTCACAGGTTCATCACAAATAATCAGTTTTGGATTAGTAATCAAAGCTCTGGCAATAGCTACCCTTTGTTGTTGTCCTCCAGATAATTCTGAGGGGTATCTTGTTCCATATTCTGCTACTGGAGTCAAACCTACCTTTTCTAACATTTGCTCCACTTGAATTTTAGCTTCCTCTACACTAGCCAAGTTATGGATAAATAGAGGGTCAGTTACTATCTGGTCAACAGTCATCATGGGGTTGAGACACGCTAGGGGGTCTTGAAATATCATTTGCATTTCCCGACGATAGGGTTGCAATGCTGATAAAGAGAGAGTTGTTAAGTCTTTGCCTTGAAATTCGACCGAGCCAGAAGTAGATTTAATTAACTGTAAAATAGTCCGAGATAAGGTACTTTTGCCACATCCAGATTCTCCAACTAATCCTACTATTTCCCCTGGATAGAGGTCTAGGTTAACTCCATCCACTGCTTTGATAAGTTTACTTTTTCCAGAAAATAATAACTGCTCTATAAAATTACTTTCTAAGGTGTAGTGCTTCTGTAAATTTTTGACCTGCAAAATTGGTTTGAGGATTTTGGGAACTTCCGTTGATTCAGATTTTTCTGGTTGAATTTGAGCAGGAATAGATTCAACTACTTGAATATGTAAGGCAGCTTGAAATAGAGATTTGGTATATTTATGTTGAGGATTGTAGAGAACTTGTTTAATGGAACCTGTTTCTACTATTTCACCTCCGTACATTACAGCAATACGGTCACAATATTCTGCCACCATTGCCAAATCGTGGGAAATTAATAACAAGGAAGTCTGACGTTCTTGGCAAAGTCTGGTAAGTTCCCCTAAAATCTGAGACGCTATAGTTACATCCAAGCTAGTAGTAGGTTCATCCGCAACAATTAACTTAGGGTCCAGTAATAAAGCTAAAGCGATCGCCACCCTTTGTCGCATTCCCCCACTAAATTCATGGGGATATTGAGACCAACGACTGGCAGGAATATTTACCGCTTCGAGAGTTTCTATAGATTTTTGTTGTGCCTGAGATTTAGATATATTGGGTTGATGAGCTTGAATTGTTTCTACACAATGATCCCCAATAGTCATTAATGGATCGAGGCGAGTCATAGGGTCTTGGAAAACTAATGCTACTGCTTCTCCACGAAATTTTCTCAGTCGGGAGGGGTTCATCCCAAATATGTATTCTCCCCCAAATGTTATAGACCCCTCAACTTGTACTGACTTAGGTAATAATCTCATGGCAGCACGTCCAAGGGTAGATTTGCCGCATCCAGATTCTCCCACTAATCCTAATTTTTCACCTGGTTGAAGTGTGAGGGAGACATCATTTACTGCCCAATGAGATTTTCCACGTTTTTCGGGATAAGCTACTCGTAGATTTTTTATATCAAGTAAGGAATTCATTACTAGGTGGTAGGTCGTAGGTTTTAGGTCGTAGGTTTTAGGTTTTAGGTGTTATACCATTTTGATAAATGTTTGTTACAAATGGTAGGGACGTTGCATAAGGGCGTCCGTACGAAAGAAGGAAGAAGGAAGAAGGAAGAGGGGAAAAATATTGAGAAAAAGGTAAAAACGATAGGTATAAATATCTAAAATAAACTGGAGCAGCTATTTTTAAGCATATTCGATAAAACTCTACCCTTTTGTAGCATTCTTTTTTCAAAGTGGTATTATGACAGCTTAAAAAAAGGATGTTACTAATAGTTTCGCTTCTTTAGATGTTAAATAATTTTGGTTAAATTACTGTATTCTCAAAGTTTTAATTCCTCAAAATATTACTTTTAAATTTTTATTTTTAACTTCTAGTTTCGCTTCTTATAGATGTGAAATAATTTCAGTTAAATTACTGTATTCTCAAAGTTTTTAATCCTCAAAATATTACTTTTAAATTTTTATTTTTAACTTCTAGTTTCGCTTCTTATAGATGTGAAATAATTTCAGTTAAATCACTGTATTCTCAAAGTTTTGAGTCCTCAAAATATTACTTTTAACTTTTGACTTTTAACTTTTGACTTTTTACTTCTAGTTTCGCTTCTTATAGATGTGAAATAATTTCAGTTAAATTACTGTATTCTCAAAGTTTTAAGTCCTCAAAATATTACTTTTAACTTTTAAATTTTGAATTTTTATTTTTAACTTCTAGTTTCGCTTCTTATAGATGTGAAATAATTTCAGTTAAATCACTGTACTCTCAAAGTTTTAAGTCCTCAAAATATTACTTTTAAATTTTAAATTTTTACTTCTAGTTTCCCTCCTTTATATATGAAATAATTTCAGTTAAATTACTGTATTCTCAAAGTTTTAAGTCCTCAAAATATTACTTTTAACTTTTGACTTTTTACTTTTGAGTTCTAGTTTAACTTCTTATATAGATGTGAAATAATTTCAATTAAATTACTGTAATTTCAAAGTTTTAAGTCCTCAAAATATTACTTTTAAATTTTGACTTTTTACTTTTGACTTTTAACTTCTAGTTTCGCTCCTTTAAATGTGAAATAATTTCAGTTAAATTACTGTATTCTCAAAGTTTTGAGTCCTAGAAATATTACTTTTAAATTTTAACTTTTTACTTTTGAGTTCTAGTTTCGCTTCTTATATAGATGTGAAATAATTTCAATTAAATTACTGTAATTTCAAAGTTTTAAGTCCTCAAAACATTACTTTTAAATTTTAACTTTTTACTTTTGACTTCTTTACGTGAGGTGGCGCAGAATTATTTTTTCATTCTTTCCTCTTCCTTCTTCCTTCTTCCTTCTTCCTTCTTCCTTTCATAAAATATTAACTTTGACTCCCTAAACTAAATTTTCCATTTAGCTCCTTTCTTTTATTTTCAAATCTGCGTAACATATAAGTAGCAGCACAATCTCCATGAGGATTATCCTCTAATATATCTGCTAATTGAAAAACATACTCAGCTATTTCTTCTCCCAATTTATCAATAACAGTCTGACGATTAATCATTTCTTGTTGATGCTGACGCACCTTAGCTTGCCATCGACTAGAAAACATCTCATGTATTTTTGTGTGCAGTCCAAGGGATTCTAAAATTTTCCACTCTTCAGCATTATCAAACCAAATACCACCATCATGTAGACAACGTTCTATATAGAAAGGTTTTTTAATATTTATTTTGATGCGTGATAAATAAGTACCACATTCTGGACATAACCCCGCTTTACCATCAAAAGGGGAGGGGACAAAATCTTCAAATTGATTATAAGGTAATATTTCTTCTGGGGCATACCATGAGGGTAAACTGGCTAACCAGGCTTCATAATTTCTTCCCGAAATCCAAAAACCTTCAGATTCTGGGCAGTATTTTACCGGGATAATATCATTCAAAATGGCATCTTCTAAATCTACATCGTACTTGGGACTTTTCATCATATATATTCCTAATCCTGTGTTAATTTTGTTTGACTAAGTATATTTCCGCAATAGCCTATGAGGGTTTTTAGGCGGTCTTTGATAGTGGCCAATCGTTTTTGTGTTGTTTGAGGATTTCGAGATGCTTGCAAAAAAATTAAATCTACATATAAGAGTCGAAGTTCCTTGTGGATCTCCGTTAGGTAAGACTTGATCTGGAATACAATAGATTGATCTAATTCTAAGTTATCTAGGCTCATAATCTGAGTCTCGAAAAACTGTTGGAGTTCTTTCTTCATGGCCGATATTTTTTCTGGCTCTATATTTTCTTGGGCCATAAATTGTTGCAACTGATTCAGCAGTTGACTGAATTTTTGATATCGCTGATTATGCTCCTTTGGTAACATAATATAAATAAATTAAATTAGTATATATAGCAATTCCCAAGAAGCGTGAGGTACAAAATTCGTTTGCTTTAGTAGGGGCGTTAACGATAGTTATGCGCAAGCTTTCGGCCGTTCACCCCTACAGGAGTAATAATTTGGGAAACAAGCAATAGAAAAGAAGAAACACAATTGTACCTCAGTAACTTGAGAAACACTATATTATGAATGTACAAGTTAATAACATAGGATATTCACAAGCTCAGTAAAGTTACAGAATCAGTTTTAATTTACAGATAAATTAATGTCACTCTACGATTACTGATTTGATGAATATTTTTGATACTTTTTTAGAGTCATAATCTATTTATACTCAAGAGTAATTATGTCTTCAATTATTAAGTTATATTGTAGATATCCTTAGACATCAACCCCGATTTGATAATATAATCTTATCCCAATGATTATATATAGTTTTCCATATTTTTTTATAAGAATTAAAGTATAAAAAATAACAGATAATATCAAAAAAGCTGTAACTATAAAGTACAAAGCTAATTGAAATTAAGAACGCTTTCTCATCAACTATAAATTGATAATTTCGGTTAATAAAATACTGAAATATAACTATAGTATATCTAGTTAAAATTAGCTAAAAAAACAACCAATTAACCTGATTTATAAATTAACTCCTATGAATACAAAAACTCTAGCACCTAAATCTGTAATTTCATGTGTAATTCCTGACTGGCTACAAGAATGCATAGATAGCAGAAATAACAGCGATAATTTAACTAGCTGTTCCCTGGATACAGCATTAATCTGTCAAGCATTTGAATTTTCTTATAAGTTGCATGAAGGGCAATATCGTAAATCAGGAGAACCTTATATATGTCATCCTATAGCTGTTGCGGGATTGTTGAAATATCTCGGTGGTGATAGTGCGATGATTGCTGCAGGTTTTCTACATGATATTGTTGAAGATACTGATGTAACTATTGAAGAAATAGAACAAAAATTTGGCTCGGAAATAGCTTTATTAGTTGAAGGTGTAACTAAGCTTTCTAAATTTAATTTTTCTAGTAAAACAGAGCTACAAGCTGAGAATTTTCGCAGGATGTTTTTGGCAATGGCAAAGGATATTAGAGTAATTGTTGTGAAGTTGGCAGACAGGTTACACAATATGAGAACTCTGCAACATTTGCCACGTCATAAACAGTTAAGTAAAGCATTAGAAACACGGGAAATATTTGCACCTTTAGCAAATCGTTTGGGGATTGGTCGAATTAAATGGGAATTAGAAGATTTATCTTTTAAATATATAGAACCAGAAGCTTATCGAGAAATTCAAGCATTAGTAGCAGATAAAAGGGCTGACCGAGAAGCTAAATTGTTAGAAATGACAGAAAATTTACGACAAAAATTAGACCAAGCAGGAATAGAATGCTACGACATTAGTGGTCGTCCTAAACATCTGTATGGAATTTATCGGAAAATGCATTTAAAACAAAAAGCATTTCACGAAGTTTATGATATTGCTGGACTAAGAATTATTGTGAATAAAAGAGAAGATTGTTACCGAACTTTAGCCATTATCCACGATTCTTACCGTCCTATTCCTGGAAGATTTAAAGACTATATTGGTCTGCCAAAACCTAATCGTTATCAGTCATTACATACAGGAGTAATAGGTAATGCAGGTCGCCCTGTAGAAGTACAAATTAGAACTGTAGAAATGCACCATATTGCTGAGTATGGAATTGCCGCTCACTGGAAGTATAAAGAAACCGGATCGAGTAATACTAAAATTAATGCTGAAGATGAAAAATTTACCTGGTTAAGACAGTTATTAGAATGGCAAAGCGACCTGATAGACGATCAAGAATATTTGGAAACTATAAAAGGTGATTTATTCTATGAAGATGTTTATGTATTTACACCAAAAGGTGATGTAATTTCTCTTAAACAAGGCTCGACTTCGGTAGACTTTGCTTATCGTATTCATACAGAAGTGGGAAACCATTGTACAGGGGCTAAAGTAAATGATAAAATTGTTAGTTTAGATACTCCATTAAAAAATGGTGATATTGTCGAAATATTAACTCAAAAAAATGGGCATCCTAGTCTAGATTGGCTAAATTTTGTTGTAACTGGTGGGGCGCGAAACCGTATTCGTCAGTGGTATAAACGTTCTCATCGGGAAGAAAATGTATCTAGAGGGAAGGAATTATTAGAAAAAGAATTGGGTAAAAAAGGTTTTGAATCTTTACTCAAGTCTGAGCAAATGCAACTTGTTGCTGAGAGATTTAATTACCATAATGTGGAAGATTTACTAGCAGCTTTAGGTTACGGTGAAATAACTTTAAATTTAGTAGTTAATCGATTACGAGACGCAACTAAGGAAGTCACACAAGTTGAGCAAAATTCAGATATTTGTGAAGAATTTTCTGAGCATAAATCTAGTTTAATGCTGCCTCGTACAACTCAAATTTCATCTTCAGATAAATCTCATCCTATTGCTGGAGTTGAAGGTTTAATGTATCATTTGGCTGGTTGTTGTAATCCAATTCCAGGTGAACCTATTATTGGTAGCGTAACTCGCATTAATGGTATTTCTATTCATCGTCAAGGTTGTTCTAATGTGGAAAATGTACCTGGGGAAAGGTTAGTTCCTGTTAGTTGGAATTCTACTAATAAAAATCAAGGACGACCTCAAACTTATCCAGTTAATATTTGTATAGAAGTGATGGATAGAGTGGGAGTTTTGAAAGATATTTTGTCTCGTTTGATGGATAATAATGTTAATGTCCAAAATGCTCAAGTTAAAACAAATCCCGGTCATCCAGCAATTATTAATCTATGTATTGAAGTGAGCGATCGCCAACAATTTGAAAAGACTTGTACTCAAATTAAAAATATGAGTGATATTTTGAATTTACGTCGTCTTAGTCAAGTTGAATAGTTTTTTTGAAGGAAGAAGGAAGATGAAGGAAAAATGGTAAGTATTTTCTAGATCGTGCTGCACAAACAGCAATAAAAATGAATCACCTAATATCATGTATCTTGAAATACCCATAATAAAAATTTTAGGGAATAGGGAACAGGGAACAGAGTTAACGAAGTCAGAAGTCAGAAGTCAGAAGCGGTGAGACCCCGCGACGACGCAAGTCGCACCTGGTAGCGCACCAAGAGAGTCAGAAGTTAACCCACCCCTAGCCCCTCCCCCTCCCCTCCTGGGAGGGGAAGTAGGGGATTTAAGCCCCGCTCCAAAAATATTGCGCCTTAAAAGGCGGGGTTTTAGACCCATGTTATTTTGATAAATTTATCAGAGAAAACATTTTTATTATGGCTAATTAATCAGACTTGATATAAGTATTCTTTTGACAGCTAAGATTAACAGATTTGCTTTGATCCATACTTTTAATTTTATGAAATTTATCAATACTAATTCCTTTTTCAAGGCAATGAAGCTGATAACTGATGGTTGACATATAAATGCTGACAATAAAGGTCAATTTTCCAGGGAATTTAAACAGTTTTAAATGCAGAATTACCAATATTTAAAATCGACCTAGTCATTCTAGATAAAAGATGAACATTAGCTATATATCAAGATAAGTAATTAGAGCTTGCTGATTAAATCTAAAAGCATTGACATATAAAGACAAGTGCCTTTTTTTGGGCCTTTCAAAAGTGCCTGGTTTTCAGCTGTTTATGCTCATGCATGGAGCGTATTTTAGGCTCATAGTTGGGCATAAAAATCCCAAATTGACAATTGTTACTCCTACCTACTCGCTCATTCCCATTTCTCCTGTCTTCCCCTCCTGGGAGGGGGAGGGGCGAGGGGTGGGTTGTCTCCTACCTCCTACCCCTACTAAAAGACTAGTGCCGCTACGCGGAAGTTAAAAGTCAAAATTCATGCATCGAGTGCTAATTGGCGAGGTGTCCTACGGGGCGCCTACTGTGCGGAATTACTTCCGCACACAGCCCCTCCAGAATGTAAGACGCACATCTGACAGTCAATCATTTTTGATTTGTAATTGTTTTGGGATTTTGTAACTGGTCAGTTATTTCCGCCATCCTGCACTAGTGAAGCGCAAACCCTAATTATTAGTATTTAGGTAATACCAAATTCATAAGAAGTTGCATAGAATAATATTTTCATCAGAGTTGACTGTAGCTCGAGATAGACAAGTTAATAAATTTCATAATTCTGTGCCACCTAATATACAATTGATATAATATCAAGTCTCTTTAAATACCCAGAAATAACATTTATTAGGTACTAGGGACATTCCATGTAAAATCCCTACAGAGTAGGGATAAATTTGATAAATTATCAAGATAATTGAGAAGAGAATTTTTACCGAAAATTTCGGGTCTAAAGCCTCCCCTTTTAAGGGGATAAAAAAAGAGAATATTTCAGATTTCAAGCCTCTCGCTTTCCTAGGTCATGCTGCGCAAACAGCTAGAGGTACTGATAACTGATAACTGATAACTGAAATGACCCTTTTCTAATTAATTAGACTTGATATAACACTCAATGCCTAACACCTAATTCTGTGCAACCTCAGATAAAATTGGTATAACTAAAATTTGTTCAAAACTTATATAGGAAAGCTATATATAACTAAGAATAATACAGCAGTCTAAGGGAAGGTTAGGACAGGTCAAAAGCTTAAAACTCAGACAACGAGAGGTTTTTTATTCTTCCTTCTTTCTTCTGCTATAAGATAAAATTTAACGTTAACTCTTGACTTCGATCTTTGCTCTATTTTTTCCTAAGTAAATGCTAGATAATGAGTGAAGCGTAAAAATATTCTGGAAATTTTTTCTACTTAGATTGACTTAGGAGAAAAACTATGGTTTTAGACCAATCATCAATCAGTAAGATATTAAATAAACAACGTCAATTTTTTGCCACAGGAAAAACTAGAAATGTTGAATTTAGAATAAAACAACTTAAACTTTTAAAGCAGGTTGTTTCAGATGATCGAGAACAAATAATTGCTGCTATTAAAGCAGATTTGAATCGACCAACTTTTGAAGGTTATTTTGAACTTGGTTTTGTCAAAGAGATAAATAATGCAATTAAAAAGCTAAAATATTGGATAAAACCTAGAACAGTTTCTACCCCAATTGAACAGTTTCCTGCTGGAGCAAAAATTTATCCAGAACCTTTAGGAGTAGTTTTAATTATTGGTGCTTGGAATTATCCATTTCAATTAGTAATATCTCCCTTATTAGGTGCTATTGCAGCAGGAAATTGTGCAATTATTAAACCTTCAGAAGTAGCTGCTAATACATCTGAAGTTGTGGCTAATTTAATTGCTAATACTTTTGACCCTGTTTATATTTCTACGGTTACAGGAGGAGTAGAAATAACTCAGCAGTTATTAGCAGAAAAATTTGACCATATTTTATTTACTGGAGGTACAAAAGTAGGCAAAATAGTGATGGAAGCTGCTGCTAAAAATCTCACCCCTGTTACTTTAGAATTAGGTGGAAAAAGTCCTTGTATTGTTGATGCTGATGTTCAGTTAGAATATACGGCAAAACGTATTGCTTGGGGGAAGTTTATTAATGCTGGTCAAACTTGTGTTGCTCCTGATTATTTGTTGGTAAATCAAGCAGTTAAATCAGATTTATTAGATAAAATCAAAAAATATATTGTTGAATTTTATGGTAAAAATCCTGCTAATAGTCCAGATTATTGTCGGATTATTAATGAAAAACAATTTAGTAGATTAACTAACTTACTGCAAGATGGAAAAATCGTTATTGGTGGTGAAACTAACTCAGAAGACCGCTACATTGCTCCAACAATTATTGAGGGAGTTTCTTGGGATTCATTAATTATGCAAGAAGAAATTTTTGGACCTATTTTGCCTGTTTTAGAATACAGTAATTTAGAAGAGGCGATCGCTATTGTTAATTCTCGTCCTAAACCTCTAGCACTTTATTTCTTTTCTCGAAACAAACAAAAGCAAGAGCAGGTTTTAACAGAAACTTCTTCTGGAAATGTTTGTATTAATGATACTGTGATGCAATTTGGAGTAGTATCTTTACCATTTGGCGGTGTAGGAAATAGTGGTATTGGTAGTTATCATGGTAAGGCTAGTTTTGATACTTTTTCCCATTACAAAAGTGTGTTGAAAAAGGGTTTATGGTTTGATTTAAGTTGGCGATATGCTCCGTACAAAAATAAAATAAGTTTGATTAAAAAAGTTATTTTTAAGTAATACCAAATTGATAAATGTTTGCTACAAATATCTAGGGTATTTCTTAGGAGTCAGGAGTCAGGAGTCAGGAGTCGTATGGGAATGGCTTTAATACCATTTTTTAAGGCGTAAATTATCTTTTTCTCTTGGTGTGCTACCAGGTGCGACTGGTGTCGTCGCGGGGTCGCACCACTTTCTCACAGGGACATCTCCTGCACTTGTCTTTTTATCGCTCTTACTATTCGTAACATTCTTTTTTCAAAATGGTATAACATTAAAAGTAGTATAAAAATCGGTAGTTTGCTAGGTATTTATACTATTTCAATAATTGATAATTGATAATTACCCCTATTATTTCCTCCTGAATTGCAGAATTGCTGTTTGCGGACCATGACCTAGGAAATTCTGACTCCTTTTTTATACTAGATTTTGAAGTGCAGAATGTAGGTTGTAGTAATGCCTGAAAAGTGTGAGGAAAAAATTCTATAGCAATATTATTTGAGTTGTGAGATATTGGAAACTTTTAGGCAATAGGCAACAGGCAACAGGCAACAGGCAACAGGCAAAAGAGAAGAAAACGTATCATATGAATATAATAATTGCTATATTCTATACTTTTAAGGAACACTTCAATTCTCACAACTGATTCCTGATTGCTATATGTTTTAGGGAACAGGAAATAGGGAATAGGGAATAGGGAACATAAATTGCAATTCAACTGTATTTCACTATTTTAAAAAATGCTGTAATTTAACATTTGTTGGAGATAGGGAAAAGAGAAGATTCAGACATCATAAAATATATCTTAGTAGTAGATATGCAAATAATTTTCCCTATCTACTTAACTAGCAGTTAACTAATAGCTTTCAGCTTTGGTTGAACTTCCTGACTTGTAGACATCGGATAATATCAAATCCCAAAAAGTTTGCCATATAGCC
This sequence comes from Okeania sp. SIO2C9, assembly GCF_010672455.1. Classification (GTDB taxonomy): domain Bacteria; phylum Cyanobacteriota; class Cyanobacteriia; order Cyanobacteriales; family Microcoleaceae; genus Okeania. The sequence continues at coordinate 25,200 of NZ_JAAHGO010000059.1, forward strand.
ATATATCTTTGTAACTGAGTAGATAGGGAAATGGGAAGGTAGGGAGTGGCGAGATGTTGAACAATTAATAATTAATAATTAATAATTACCTCTCCCTAAAAGGAAGAGGATTGAATAAAAGGAAAATTTTTTCTCTCTTGGTCGATTGGATATGGCGAGGAGACCTCGCCATCCCCCGACCGCTTGTTTCTCCTTTAAAGGAGAGAATCTTTACCTTAATTATTCAGCAACACTTCAGTTATTAAGTAATTAACTTATGCCCATGGAATTTTTTTGATAATTTTACCCAAATTAATGTTAATTATTCTTATGTTTACTTCTCTCCCACTCCCCTACTCCCCCACTCCCCTACTCCCTATTCTTTGATTTTGCCTGTAAATTTTCTAAAGCTTGATGAGCGCTAGATAAATCTGGTGCAAGTTCAATAGCTTTTTCTAAAGAAGATATTGCTTGTTCATCTAAGCCTAAATTAGTCAAAGCTTCACCCAAATGATAATGTACAATACCCGAATTTGGATGAAGTTCAATTGCCTGATTATAAGAAGCGATCGCCTCATCCCACTTTTCCAAACTTGCCAAAGCATATCCTAATTTATGGTGAATATCGGCAGCAGTGGGATTAAGATTTATCACTCGACGATAAGCAGAAATAGCCTCCTCAATAAACCCTTGTTGTTCCATCATTTCTGCTAATTTCAAATGAGAATCTATTACTGTTTTATTCTGTTGTTGTCTTCTCGCTAATGCCTCTTGTAGATGCTGATTAAACTTTTGATTATCTGGTTTAATTTCGACAGCTTTTTGATGACAATTTATTGCTTCTTCCCACTTTTGCATTTCTGTTAATGCTTCTCCCAACTGGTCATATACAACTGCTGAATTGGGATTAATTCTGAGAACTTCACGATATTCAGTTATAGCTTCTTCCCATTTTTTGAGTTGAGCAAAAGCATAAGCTAACTGATGATGAATTATTGCTGAATTAGGATTAAATTCAATTGCATTTTGATATGCAGCAATAGCTTCTTCCCATTTTTGTAGTTGGGCTAAAGCTGCTCCTAAATGATGATAAATTTCGGCATTTTTGAGATTTAGGGAAATAGCTTGCATACAAGAATCAATGGCTTCTTCCCATTTTTGTAACCTAGTTAAAGCTAGCCCAATATAATAGTAAGCTTCTGCTAAATTTGGATTTAAATCAAGAGTGTGACGGTAAGAAATAACCGCTTCTTCGAGTTGACCAGAGTCTTCTAGAACCTTACCTAAACTTAAATGATATTCTGGCAAATAGGGATTAATTTCAATCGCTTGATTAAGAGCATCTATGGATTCATTCCACTCTTTTTTATTTGCTAGAGCTTCCCCTAAATATTGATAAGCTGAAGCAAAGTTTTGGTCAATTTCAATAGCATGACGATAAGCAACTATTGCTTCATCAAATAATCCTTGTTTTGCCAAAGCAAATCCTAAACTACTATAAAATTTGGGAAATTCTGAATTAATTTCAATCGCTTGGCTTAGATAAATAACTGCCTCATCAAATCTATCTAGTTTAATTAAAATTTCTCCTAAATTATAGTAAGACCAAGGATAGTTCGGTTGCAGTTGAATTCCTTGGTGATATATATTTGCTGCTGCTTCTAAATTTCCCTGTAAACTAAGAGTTTCGCCCAAGTTTTGATAAGCTACTGCTGATTTCGGATTAAGTTTAATTACTTGTTGATAAGCATCAACAGCTTCTGCTAAATTACCTTCTCTTAGTAGTTTATTCCCAGTATGAAGATAGTTGACACTTGTTTCTGTTGCTATTGTTGAGGTTGACATTATTATTGAAAAATTCCTTTATTTGATAGTTATGGATTGGGCAATATTGCTCATTAGCTGTTGATATCTTACAGTGTTTTAGTAGATTGATTCTGCCTATCAATTTAGATATAATGAAATTACCCTGACTTGGTTCACATCATATAGTAAATGTTTTTCTATGTCATTTACTTGAGGAAATATTACTAAATTTACCAGAGTAAATTAAAAATTTTATTATAGGCTGAATTTTTATCAAGAAACAGTTTGATTGTAAGCCGTTAAGCATTTAAACTATAGCAATTATAAATCATTTGTGACAATTTTACTGTTCCTTAAAAGTATAGAATATAGCAGTTATCATATTTATATGATACGTTTTTTTCTTCTTCCCTATTTCCTGTTCCCTGTTCCCTAAAAGTTTCCAATACTCACAACTTAAACATATTGCTATATATACAGAACTTTTGATGGATAGTGAGGTACAGTTTTATATTAATCTCTATTCCCTCTTTTGTTTCCCTAGATGAGGTATTGCCTAGTACCCAAAATTTTGTACCTCCGGAAAGTGGCAAACTGCTGTAAGTTATTTGTAAAAGTAAACCCTTAAGACTTAACAGAGAACATAAAATCTAAATGTGTCTTAGCTTAAGTCAAGAGTAGGAACCTAATCAGATTTTCTGGCGTTGAGTCGTGGTAATGATTTTGAGATTAACTTTGGGCGCAAAACATAAGTTTTTCAATTTTACCTTCAGCTAATAGACATCTCCAAGAATAAAAAATCAAATCAATTATCCCTCATAAATTATCAATTATTTACCCCTACTCCCTACTCCCTATGGGTGGAGGAGATGTCTAATTATCATTACATTTAAGCAACGCCGATTTTCTTAGTGGATCGAGAAGATGATAAAATCAGGTAAATCAAAATAAGACTAAATTTATTTGAGTCTGTCCTAACTGAAAGTTCAGACAAAAATCGATAAATGCTAACAACCAAAAAATTAATATAAATCATTGACAAATCTGTATGAATAATGGTATTAGAAGTGAAAATTATATAGGGGTGCTAACTGATCCTAATTAATATTAGACCTGTTTAAGTTCGCAAATTTTGTATAGTAAAGTTGAAATAAAAATATAGTCAGATATACTTAAACATAGCTTTTTATTTTGGTAGTTGACAAAATATTTAGCTTTAGTTAATTTTTTTTCTGACCGACTCAAGTATATAAACAATTATGCTCTTAGTAGAATATCATTTGATCAAAAAAAATCATTCACTTTTCGCCAAGGGCGGTTGTTTATCTTTTTTGTTTGACGAAAAATATCTACAATGCTGCGAATTATTTAGATTGTCAAAACTTTTTTAACGGTCAAACAACGGATACTACTACTGTTTATTATCAGATAAAAAATAGTCATATACTAAGAGTTTTACCTCGTCAAATTAGTCAAGAAGTTCTCAGAATGGTTCTGAAAGTATGGCAAAGTTATTATAGTGCTTACCGAGAATATAAAGCTTTCCCAAGTAAATTTAAAGTGAGGCCAAAAAATCTTAATTATCAAGTTAGTGCTGGAGATAGAAGTAATGGTAGATATGTGGTAATTTATCATAACCAAGCTCTTAGTCAAAAATCTTAAAAAAAGGATTCATTCGCCCTAGTAAAACTAATATTTATTGAAAAACTAGAGTTTAAAAAACAAAAAAAGTTCTAATTATTCAGAAAAAAAATGCTGAGATAATTGAGGTAGTTTACGAACAGGAAATAGAAACATAACCTTTAACTCAAACTAGGATAGCAGCTGTCGATTTAGGATTAAATAATCTGGCAACTTTAAGCACAAACTTACCGAACCATCAGCCTAAAAACTATGATGGTAGAGGATTTAAAGTAGTTAATCAATATACCAAAAAGTCAACAAGACGATCAAAAAAATTATATAGTAATATTAATAACTAATACATAATCAAAATCCATATGATGCAAAAAACAGAAAAATCAACTCTAATTATTACCAGTATGCACCGTTCAGGAAGTTCTTTAACAGCTTCCATGCTCCAAGGTTCTGGTTTACATATTGGTCGAAAATTAACAGAGGGAACAGAAACTAATCCTCAAGGATATTTTGAAAATTTAGACTTCTATGAATTTCATAAACAAGTATTAGAATCTCAAGGAATAGAGGCAGATGGTTGGACTCTTCAAGAAAGAATAGATATAGAAGAAAATTTTGTAGAAATAGCAAAAGAAATTCTCGCCAAAAATTCTATAAGTGGAAATTGGGGATGGAAAGAAACCCGTACAACTTTATTTCTAGATTTTTGGGCAAATCTACTGCCAAATGCCAAATTTTTATTAGTTTATCGTTCTCCTTGGGAAGTAGTTAATTCTCTGTATAGTCGGCAAGATAAAATATTTCAAAGTCAACCAGAATTAGCAGTAAAATTATGGTTACACTACAATCAAAAAATTATTAATTTTTATAATCATGCTGCTAATTATTGTCTATTGACAAATATTCAAACAATCATAAATAACCAACAAGTATTTATTGAAGCAATTAATCAAAAATTTCAGACAAACTTTAATTATCCCGCTGCAAATATCTACGAACCATCATTATTTAATAATCAATTATCAGCAGACGACCATAGATCCACTCTCATAGATTATTACTTTCCTGAAGCTATAGAAATGTACCAGGAATTAGAAGCAAGAGCCTGGAAACCAGCCGATGAAATACCAGACTTTTCCTGGCAAGAAAAAATCAAATCATCTCCCTATAGAATTTGGGCTTTTAAAGACTGGATGAATTTGTGTAGTGTAGAAAGTCAGAATAAAAACTTATTAGCAGAGGTAGAAAAATATAAAAATCAATACCAACAAAGTCAATTAGAACTAACACAAACTAAGTCTCAATTAACACAAACACGAGATGAGTTAGAAAAATATGCTTCTCAACTCGATACCACCGAAACAACATTATTAGAATCTCAAAAAAAACTCCACGACACAGAAACAGTACTAGAAGAAACTCAGTCTCAACTGAAAAAAGTTGAACATATTCAAACCAGATTTGATCAAACAGAAAATGAACTAGCTAGAGCAAAATCTCAATTACATCAAACTCAAACTGAGCTAACACAATGTCAGTCAAAACTACATCAGACTGAAAGTGAATTAAAAAAAGACCGGGAAATAGAAAAAGAACTTATACAAACAAAATCTGAACTACACCAAACTCAAGGAGAGCTAGTACAAAATCAGTCACAACTACATCAAACACAAGAAGAACTAGAACAATTTACTTATAGACTTCAGCAAACAGAATCAGTATGGCAAAACTCTCAATCTCAGCTAGAAAAAACAGAAGTATTGTTAGAAAAGTCCGAATCCCAAAATAAACAAACTCAAGCAGAATTAGGGAAAGTAAAACATAATTTGTATGAGACTAAAGTTAAATTAAAAGTTTGCCAAAATCAGCTACACCAAACTCAAGAAGAGTGGGAATATTCTCAGGTTCAGTTAATAGCAAATGAGAAGAGTTTACAACAATATCAAGAACAGTTAAACAATGTAGAGACAGAATTAGAAAACTCCCACTCACAACTGAAACAAACTCAGGCAGAATTAGGATTAACAAAACATAATTTATGTGAAACTAGAGACGAATTAGTAGTTTATAAACATCAGTTACACCAAACTCAAGAAGAGTGGGAATATTACCAGTCTCAGTTAACAGCAACTGAGGTAATGTGGCAAGAATCTCAGTCACAGTTGCAGGCAAAAAAGGCCGAGTTAACAGAATCTAATTATCAACTAAAAAACCATGAACAAAAGTTAGAAAAGTATGAATATGAGCTGCAAAAAACTAGCCAAGAATTACAACAAACTCAATCTCAGCTAAATCAAACTCAAGCCGATTTAACAGAATCTAACTCTCAACTAAAACAAAAAGAAATAATATTGCAACAGTCAAAAACACAACTAAAAGAAATTCAAAAAAATCAGCAGGAATGGGAAAAATCTAAATCTCAATCACATAAAGCAAAGCAAGAATTGAAGCGAACTAACCTACAAATGCAAGAACTTCAAACAGAATTAGTAGAATCTAATTCACAACTGCAACAGACAGAAACACTATTGCAACAATCTCAATCTCAAACGAAACAGACAAAAACATTATTAAAAGAGTTTCAAACTCAGTTACATCAAACTGATGAAGAACGAAAAAATCAGCAACTACAATTACAGGAAACTCAGACAGTATTGCAACAAATTCAGATTCAATGGAGGCAGACAGAAATATTATTGCAACAATCTCAATCTAAACAACAAAATGCACAAAAAGAATTAGTTAAAACAAAGTCTCAACTAACACAAACTAAGTCAGAATTAGAAAAATTGCAGTATCAACAAGCCATTCTGATAAATTCTAAATCCGAGAGTCAAACAGAATATCAACTATTAGTTTGGGAAGCTTGGTATGCTTATCAAAAAGGTAATTTGCTTGAAATGCAAGAGTGCCTTCAGAAATCTTTGAAATATACTGAAAACTCTCGGACAGAAATAGTAATGGAATGGTTAGATAGTTTTGCTAATTTCTCTCAGCAAAAAGGTCTAGAGTTAGATAGTGAAAAGCTGACAAATTCTGAAGAATGGCAAAAATTGATGAAGCGCACTATGAAAATTCAGCAGAAAGTTTTGGTAAATAGTGAAAAATAAGTGAGTAGAAGACAGATTTAATTAAATAAAATTAGACAAATAAAACATGAGCCAAAATACTACATAAATATTCAATAGAAGAAATTCAATCAGGAATATTGGGAACAAATGGAAGTAGGATAAAGTCACTTACTCAGTATAGTTAACTAATTTTTAGAATTTGATTTTATCAAGATATTGGTAATATTTGAAGAAATTAAGGGGAATATAAATTAATGGCAGCAACAATAGAAAAAGAACTAGAAGAAGCTAAGGCTAAATGGCAACAAACTCAACAAGAGTTGGATCAAACTAAGTCCGAGTTGCATGATGTCACAGAAGAGTTGGAGCGGACGCAATCTCAGTTAGATGAGGTATTAGGAGAGTTGGAGCAAACCCACTTTGAGTTATATCAGCTTAAGGAGAAAGGAGAGCAACAGCAGTCGGAATCAGATGGAGAAGTTAAGCAGGAATTGGCAGTAACCAAGTCCAAGTTGCAGGAGACCAAACAGTTATGGGAGGAGTCCCAGTCGCAGTTAGGTGAGACGATGGGAGTGTTGGAAGAGTATCAGTCTCAAATTGAGCAAACGATGGCGATACTGGAAGAGTCGCAAGGAAAGTTGCAGGAGAAGCAGGAAGAGTTGGAGCAGGTTAAGGCAGAGTTAGCACAGAAGCAGTCGGGGTCAGAGTCTGAGTTGCACAAACAGTTGGAGGAAACTAAGTCTCAGTTGCGGGAAACTGAGCAGTTGTTAGATGAGTATCAGTCGCAATTAAGTGAGACAATGGAAGTATTGGAGCAATCTCAATCACAATTGCAGCAAGCTCAGTTGAGAGAAAAACAGGAACAACAACAGCCACGATTGGACTCGGAGTTGCACAAAGAGTTGGAGGAAACTAAATCTCAGTTGCGGGAAACCGAGCAGTTATTGGAGCAGTCGCAGTCCCAGTTAAGTGAAACAATGGATGTGTTGGAGCAGTATAAGTCTAAACTGGAACAAAGGATGGAGATATTAGAAACATCTCAATCAAAATTGCAGCAAAAAGAGTCAGGGTTAAAGCAGGAAGTTGAGAAGAATGAGCAATTGTCAAAGGAGTCAGATGAAGAGAATAGATTGTTTAAAATAAACAATGCTATAGTCAAACCTATTGAAATTCGTGGTAAGTGGCTAGGAGGCGTTATTTTTCCCAAAAATATGCCGGAAATATTCCGTCATAGACGCGGTGGTCCCCCAGATCAAGAAATGGTCTACATGGATCAAAATGTTGATGCCAACAACTGTAGCGATCGCCACATTGATACTTCAAAAACTTATAATGGTACATATATTTATGCAGGTCCTTTTCATCCTCACTTTGGACACGCTTTAACTGAAAGTATTCATCGTCTTTGGGCATTTGATAACAATTTACATGATGGTGTTGTTTTTGCTGTATCACTACGACGAAATAGCAAACCTCATAAATATACTCCTCCTAAATGGTTTATTGAAACCTTGGAGATTTTAGAAATACCTCTAGGTAAGTGTATTTGGGTAACAAATGACTGTGCTTTTGAAAATCTCATTATCCCAGAAGCAGGTAGCGAACTATCATTAGGACTTAAGCAATGGTACCGCCCCTATTTAGAAAAGCTACAGCAGAGAATTCTGGAGCTAACATCTCACCTGAGAAAAAATAAACCAGAAAAATTGTTTTTAGGCAGAAATCATCTTCGTTTTAGTGGTTCTTTAGCTGGTGATAAATACATTGAAACTTTATTGCTGAATGAAGGTTATATTTCCTTAAAACCAGAAAATTATGATTTACTCGAACAACTTGCTTATATAATGAATGCAAAAAAAATTATTTTTAGTGAAGGAAGTGCTATCTATATTTTGGAGTTAATAAATTATTTAGAAGCTGAAATTGCCTGTATTTCTAGGAAACCAAGTAACAAACCTTTTTATCTACATATACATACCAAGTGTCGCAATTATATTGTTGCTGGAAATGCTGCTGATATTCTACCTTTAGGTAATTGGGAAAATAAAGGAATTAAAAGTATTCCAGTAAGTAAAAATCCACACCTAATTATTCAATCATTAAGGAAACATAATTTTGCATTATTAAAAGACTGGGACGAAAATCAGTTCTTGGCTGAAGAAAACCATGATTTTATGGCTTATTTGGATGAAGTGTATAACTTCTTAACAAATCAAGATTCTGTTCATCGTCCAGGTATTGTAGAAAAGTATTTACAAATTCGTGGTATAGTTCAAGACAATTTAATATCTAAAGTTTCTGAAAGTAAACCACCTAAAAGTAGAAGCGATCGCCTCAACAAATTTGCTAGTATTAATCAATCATCCAGGTATCTAGAAATAGGAGTATCCAAAGGTCTAACTTTCAACGCTATCAACATAAAGAATAAAGTAGCAGTCGATCCGCAATT
>NZ_JAAHGO010000059.1:34242-54911 GCF_010672455.1 Okeania sp. SIO2C9
GAAGCGATCGCCTCAACAAATTTGCTAGTATTAATCAATCATCCAGGTATCTAGAAATAGGAGTATCCAAAGGTCTAACTTTCAACGCTATCAACATAAAGAATAAAGTAGCAGTCGATCCGCAATTCAGATTAAATACGAAAAAATATGCTAACGATAAAGTAGTTTTTCTCGAAGTTTCCAGTGATGAATTTTTCAAAAGTTATGCCCAGAAATTTGAATCATTCGATTTAATTTACTTAGATGGTCTGCATACTTTTGAACAAACTTTTCGAGACTTTTGTGCTTCCCTTGCTGTGGCACATTCAAAAACTATATGGTTAATTGATGATACTTGTCCGAGAAGTTATGCTCAAGCACAATCATCACTACAGCGTTGCCGACAAATACAGAATTTTTCTGGGGAAAAAAGCGGTGCTTGGATGGGTGATGTATTTAAAATAGTTCCTGCCATACATGATTTTTTTCCTCAGTATAGTTTCGCCACTTTCCCAGATCATGGACAAACAGTAGTATGGCAGAAATGGAGGAAAGATTTTCAGCCTCAATGGAACAGCTTGAAAATGATTAGTCAGTTAGAGTATGCTGATTTTGTTGAATTGCAGAGTACGTTATTTAAAAGAGAGCCATATGAAAATATCTTTGAAATAATTAGCCATGACCTTAGTGAATCATAATAAACTTATGATCATGAAAAAATAGTAGTAATTAGATAAAATGAATTTACATTTAGGACAGACTGACCAACTATTAGAAAAGTGCAATTCCGATCCACAAAATCGATTATTCAAAATACAAAATGCCATTGTTAAACCTATAGAAATTCAGAAACAATATATTAACTGGTTTGGCGGTGTTATTTTTCCTCATAATATGCCAGAAATATTCCGTCATAGACGTGGTAGTAACTCAACTGTAGGAGTCGTTTACATAGACCAACTGGTACAAGTGGATAAACACAAAAATGTTGATACCAACAACTGTAGCGATCGCCACATTGATACTTCAAAAACTTATAATGGTACATATATTTATGCAGGTCCTTTTCATCCTCACTTTGGACACGCCTTAACTGAAAGTATTCATCGTCTTTGGGCATTCGATAACAATTTACATGATGGTGTTGTTTTTGCTGTATCACTACGACGAAATAGCAAACCTCATAAATATACTCCTCCTAAATGGTTTATTCAAGTTTTGGATATACTAGAAATACCTCTAGCTAAATGTATTTGGGTAACAAATGATTGTTTATTTGAAAATCTGATTATCCCAGAACCTGGTAGTGAGTTAGCATTAGGAGCTAAAAAATGGTATCGCCCCCATTTAGAAAAGCTACAACAGAGAATTTTGCAGTTAACAGATAATCAGAAAAAAGATAAACCAGAAAAGCTTTTTTTGGGCAGAAATCATATTCGTTTTAATGGAAATATCGCAGGTGAGAAATATTTTGAAACCTTATTGGTTGAGGAGGATTATATTTATTTAAAACCAGAAAATTACGATATATTAGAACAACTTGCTTGCATAATAAATGCAAAAAAAATTATATTTAGCGAAGGAAGTGCTATATATATTCTCGAATTAATTAATTATCTAGAAGCAGAAATTGCTTGTCTTCCTCGAAGAGAAGAGAACAGGTCTTTTTATCCACACATAAATAGCAAATGTCGCAATTATATTATTGCTGGAAATGTTCAAGATATCCTATGTTTATGTCACTGGAAAAAATATATAAATAAGCCACTAACAATCAATAAACATCCAGAAAAAATTGCTGAATCACTCAGAAAAAATAATTTTACATCTCTCACAAACTGGGATGAAAATAAGTTCTTGGCTGAAGAAAAAAACTATGTTATGACCTACATAAAGCAAGCCTACAGTTTTCTGCCAAATCACTCTCCTGCCTACCGTAGAAGTGTTATAAAAAAGTATTCCCAAATTCGGATAAAACTTCAAGAAAATTCAATATCTAAAGTTTCTGAAAGTAAACCACCTAAAAGTCGAAGCGATCGCCTCAACAAATTTGCTAGTATTAATCAATCATCCAGGTATCTAGAAATAGGAGTATCCAAAGGTCTAACTTTCAACGCTATCAACATAAAGAATAAAGTAGCAGTCGATCCGCAATTCAGATTAAATACGAAAAAATATGCTAACGATAAAGTAGTTTTTCTCGAAGTTTCCAGTGATGAATTTTTCAAAAGTTATGCCCAGAAATTTGAATCATTCGATTTAATTTACTTAGATGGTCTGCATACTTTTGAACAAACTTTTCGAGACTTTTGTGCTTCCCTTGCTGTGGCACATTCAAAAACTATATGGTTAATTGATGATACTTGTCCGAGAAGTTATGCTCAAGCACAATCATCACTACAGCGTTGCCGACAAATACAGAATTTTTCTGGGGAAAAAAGCGGTGCTTGGATGGGTGATGTATTTAAAATAGTTCCTGCCATACATGATTTTTTTCCTCAGTATAGTTTCGCCACTTTCCCAGATCATGGACAAACAGTAGTATGGCAGAAATGGAGGAAAGATTTTCAGCCTCAATGGAACAGCTTGAAAATGATTAGTCAGTTAGAGTATGCTGATTTTGTTGAATTGCAGAGTACGTTATTTAAAAGAGAGCCATATGAAAATATCTTTGAAATAATTAGCCATGACCTTAGTGAATCATAAAATAAATTTCTGAGATTAGATAAAATATTTAAATTCAATGAGTTATATAAAAATAGGAAATGAATATTTACGTCAAGGTAAATTAGATCAAGCTATTCAAGCTTACCAGGCGTCTATTCAATTAAATCCAAACTTTCACTGGGCTTATTATAAGTTAGGAGATGCTCTAAAAATAAAAGGTCAAATACAGGAAGCAGAGCAAGTTTATCAGAAAGCTGATTTCCTCAAAAATCAACTAGAAAATAATCAATTTAATACTTACAGTAATCTGAGCGAAACTTACGAAAAGCAAATTCAGGAAATATATCAAGCCAACATTAGTCTTAAAGCAGAAATAGAACAATTAAGGTGGATTTTATCTCAAATCGTCAATACATCATTAAGTCAATTATCTGTTCATTTTGATATTTCAAATAAACAGAATAGGGTTTTATCAAATAAGATACTTGTAGAACTTTTTCTAGATATTGCAAAACTTTTAAAACCAGATAATTTTTTTGATATTGGCTCTCGTGATGGTAGCGCGAGTATTACTTTTAAAAAAGCTGTTCCGACAGTAAAGTGTTATGCTTTTGAAGGTAATATTAACAATTATGAAACTTTTAAAGATAGGGAAGAGTTTAAGCAACTATCTATTGATTACAGATATCTAGCAGTGAGTAATTATAATGGAGTGGCTGATTTTTATATTCCAACAGAAATTAATGGAAATCAACTTTCTAAAAACATAGGAAATGCTTCATTGATGACTAGAGAAACAAAAGATTGTCAATATCAAAGTACAAGAGTAAATTGTACTAGACTTGATGATTTTTGCCTGAATAATAACATTGAATTAGATAAAAATAAAAATTTAGCATTATGGATTGATGTTGAGGGAGCAGCATTACAAGTTATTGAAGGTGCTAAAAATTGCCTGGCTCAAACCTCATTAATTTTGGTAGAAGTTGAAGAACATCAATACTGGAATAATTCACCACTAGCAGATCAGATAATTAATGAACTTATTTTTAATAATTTTATTCCAGTCACTAGAGATTTTGAACGTTTAATGCAATATAATTTACTGTTCATTAACTCTCAATATCTGAATCAATGTAAAGGATTAATATATAAGTTTTTTAGCAAGTTTAAAAACTAAGTTTTTCAGATCAAAGAAGAAAAATTTTATTCCTGAAACGGCTTTGCTGCACTAAAGACGAAAAAAGGGTAATTAACAGCTTGGAATTTTTTGTATCCTTAGCCTGCTCTAATTAAAAGATTTATTTTCTGGAGATGTCTAATGAAGAGGAAGACTATATCGCACGTTCTCTGAGAAACCAAGGCAAGCGAGGTATGGACTTTGGTGGTTTACACACGGACTTTGGTAATAGTATGCGAATTACAGAAATGAATGCTCTGCTTGGTCGAATTCATTTAGCAAAATTGCCAGAGATGTTGAAAAAACGTGAGCGAGCTTATGAATTAATTACCGAAAAATTGTGGTTTAAAGTCTCCCCTTTTAAGGGGATAATAAATAAAAATTGTCCTTTGAATCAATCCTCTTCTTTTCAAGGAGAGGTAATTCTAAATTCGCGCATTCTAAATTCTAAATTCTTGAACGCACCTCTCAAAGAAGCTGGTCTATCGTTTGTATCTACAGAAAAAATGGATATCGCTAGTAATTACAAATTGATTGTTCATTTGCCAGAAGGAAAAAATGCCAAAGAAGTCAAAACAGCAATGACAGAAGAAGAGATATTTTTAGGAGGAACAGTATATGAAATACCCTGTCACAAACAACCAGTTTTTGCAGGTATTTGTGAAGGAGAGAGTTTTCCTCGTGCTGAACGTTGGTGTCCGAATCATATTTGTCCGCCTCTGACTTCTGGGATGACGGATACTGATGCTCAACGAGTGGGGGAAGCTTTAGTTCGATATTTGAAGTAACTCTATAGTAAAATTTGTAGGGTGTGTTAGGGTCAGCGTAACGCACGAAATATATGGAATAGGCGGTGCGTTACATTTCATTAACACACTCTACAACTGGCGAGCAAGATGCTCGCACTTATTGCACTGGCGAGCAAGATGCTCGCACTGCGGATAACTGACTCAACTCAACCCCGCACAAATAAACGCACTCCAATACACCGGATGCTCAAACGGATATTCCTTTTTACACGCTGCTTTCAGATACTCATTCTTCGTCTGATAAACACGCTGATAAATATTGCTAAGTTTCACCCGCTCCTCCTCTAACTCCTGATACTCCGCCGCATCTTTGGCATAACTATTACGTCTGACTTCTATTTCCTGAAGTTGCTTGTATGCCGCCTCCAACTTCTCCCCTAACGCTTCCTCTAATTCCTTTTTATACTGCTTTTTCAGCTCTTTCCCTGTCAACTCCCGTAACTGTCGTTGTGCTAGTTGCAATGCTTCCGAACGATTTTTTCCCTCTTTGCGCAACTGGTGATAAAATATCGAAAACAAACAAGTTCCTAAATCATCCACTGACCACAAACTGCTAATCACACCCCTGGCACCTGCACACAAAAATCCTGTATTCAATGTCAATACATCATCGGAGATTGGCACTAGACCAAAGTTGGTCTCACAACAGTCGATGAATACCTCGTCTAAGTCTGGGAAACGGAATGCAGGAGATAATAGTTGCCCCAAGGTAATTCTCTCATTGCCGCCTAAAAGTAATGCTGATTCCATACAGTTGTCTATGCGAGATTGGGCGTGATGGGTTGACAATAACCGTTTTACCTGAGATAATAATAATTTGTAGCTGTCAACGGTAGCAGCTTTACCCCGGAGCCGTTGGTTGTCTGGCACTCCATACATTTTTGCTATATGTTGCGCTTCATAGCTGGCACAGGGTAAGTCGTTGCGGGTGTCTTCCACGATGCCATACTCTGCTGCTGTTACTTCTGGGCGTTGGGTACAAAAGTCTAGAATTTGGCAACTGGCAAGGGTGCGGATACGGAAATAGTCACCTAGATATTTCTTGTCTCCCGACTCTGTTATTGGCATTGCGCTCCAGGGGAGAAAGTGTAGGTATAGATGGGGAATTAATATCAATTCTTCAATGTCTTTGAGGTAAAACTTGCATAAGTCGCCCAATCTCAATTTACTGGCAACTTCTTCTAAAAATCCAGGCATCTGTTGTTGCCATTCCTGGTAGGACGAGAGGTAAGAATCAAACCAATTTTCCCCAATCCAATCGTCCAGTTTTTCAATCCCCAACCCACTGTATATATGAACTTTAACCCCATTTTGTTGCACTACAAATAAATAGGTATTGTCCAAGGTCATATAAAAACTCAATATTGCTGTAGTCGGTTGCTGTATCAATGCTTGGATTTTCTCAAATTCCAGTGGAGTAACTTCTATCCCCTCTGCTAATACTCGGTCTAAACTACGGATTTTTTTATAGACTTCCTGCTTTTGAGCTTCTAATTCGGTAATGCTTTGCTTTCTAGCTTCTGTGGCAGCTCGCCCCCTGGTTGCTGCTGCTAATTCTTTTCCCTCTGTGTGACTGTCTCCTTGTTGTTGTTGCCAAAGTTGATCGATCTGCTGTTGAATAGCATCGTATTTTTCTAACAATTCTTGAACTTCCGTAGGTATTTCACCTTGGGAGTAGAGGTCGTTACTTGCCATCAAATCTACTAACCGTCTGGAGCGAGACCGCTCTAAATATTCTAAGGCTTTTTCTATTTGATTGCTATTTACGCAAGCTTGTACTATATGTTGGTAGACATCTATAGATTCTCTGACGATTTCTTGGCGGCGATCGTCGTCTTTTGACCAACTGCGACTGAGTTCGACTGCGGTTATGGCTTTTTCGTAGGCAGCAATGGCAGGTCGCCAGTTACCTTGCTTGAAATGGAGGCTCCCTAAGTTGTTAGAAGTTCGGAGACATTCAATTGGATCGGCTTCCGGGGTGTAAACTTCTAAAGCCAGAAGATATGCAGCTATAGCATTTTCGAGATTTTCTGCCCGGTCTCCTCTGATTCTTTCACTGTAGGCAAAACCTAGATTGTTTTGAGTCGTTGCCCAATTGATGGGCAAGTCTTGTTTGGTACGAACTTTCAATGCCAGATGAAATGCAGCAATAGCATTTTCGAGATTTTCTGCCCGGTCTCCTCTGATTCTGTTACTGTAGGCAATCCCCAGACTGTTTTGAGTCGTTGCCCAATTCATGGGGAAGTCTTGTTTGGTACGAACTTTCAATGCCAGATGATATCCAGCAATAGTATTTTCCAGATTTTCTGCTTTGTCTCCTCTGATTCTGTAAAGGTAAGCAGTAGCTAGATTGTATTGAGTCGTTGCCCAATTAATGGGGAAGTCTTGTTTGGTGTAAACTTCCAATGCCAGATGAAATGCAGCAATAGCATTTTCGAGATTTTCTGCCCGGTCTCCTCTGATTCTGGTACTGTAGGCAATGGCTAAATTGTATTGAATAGCTGCCCAATTGATGGGAAAGTCTTGTTTGGTACGAACTGACAAAGCCAGATGATATCCAGCAATAGCATTTTCGAGATTTTCTGCTTTGTCTCCTCTGATTCTGTCAAGGTAAGCAGTAGCTAGATTGTATTGAGTCGTTGCCCAATTGATGGGGAAGTCTTGTTTGGTGTAAACTGACAATGCCAGATGAAATGCAGCAATAGTATTTTCGAGATTTTCTGCTTTGTCTCCTCTGATTCTGTCAGTGTAGGTAATGGCTAGATTGTATTGAATAGCTGCCCAATTTTCCCGGTTACTCTCGCGGGTAAAGACTTTTAGCACCGCTTCGTAACCAGCAATGACGATTTCCATGTTATTTGCTTTGTTGCCGAGGGGGAAGTCATTAAGGCGGGCGCTGAAATGCCAAATAGTCTCAGCAATGTATTCTGCTGTGTCTGTTTCTACTTCTGAGAGTTTAGAAGTTACCCAGTTTCCTAATATATCGGCAAAGTTATTATGGAGTTTGTCTAGGTTTGCTTGCAGGAGTGGGTAGATAACATTGGGGTCGCCTTTGCTATCGGCGGTTGCTTTGAGTGTCTCCATCAGGAAGTTCAAATAGTCTTCTGATGAGTAATTAGTTGAGGGAGAAGATTCTGAGATTTCCAGCACTTCCACAAGCTGACTCCTGAGATGGCGTAAAAAATTAGCAGCGTCTCGATCATTTTGTCCATAAAGTTCCATTGCTTGGAGTAACCCTTCATCTACTAACTCGCGGTTAGCTTGGAGGATTTCAATTGCCTCGTTGGGGGGGGTTAGCAGTTGTTGGATGAGGTTGGCGTATGCTTCTATGCGTTGTTCGTCCATTTTTTGTTATTGGTTAGTTGATATCTATATATTTATCTGTATTTGGGGTTGAGGTTTATGCAGTTTTATCCCCCCTAACCAACCTTGGAAAGGGGGGGACTGGAGTAGAGAGAGGCGATCGCTTACTGTCATTTTTGTCGTTGCGAGCCGCAGCAAAGCAATCTCTAAGGTCTAAAACTCGCTTTTAAGAGATTGCTTCGGGGGGTATTAACTGTTGACAACAGAGTTAAGATCAAATATTCCCCCCTCGCAATGACAACTCAACTGTCATTTTTGTCATTGCGAGCGACAGCGTTTGCGGACCAGTCCGTCAGCAAAGCAATCTCTGGGGTCTAAAACTCGCTTTTAAGAGATTACTTCGGGGGGTATTAACTGTTGACAACAGAGTTAAGATCAAATATTCCCCCCTCGCAATGACAACTCAACTGTCATTTTTGTCATTGCGAGCGGCAGTGAAGCAATCTCTAAGGTCTAAAACTCCCTTCTAAGAGATTGCTTCGGGGGGTATTAACTGTTGACAACAGAATTAACAAATATTCCCCCCTCGCAATGACAACTCAAACCAACCTACTTTTTCATAACTTCTTTTTCAGTTATCAGTAGTTAATTATCTCCTTGTGTTAAACTTTCTTTGGCTTTTCTAAATTCAAGAATTTTTTGATACAAACTTTCGTGGGTTTCATCTTGAAATAGCTTATCTTTGAACTCAAGATAATCTCCTGCCCCTAAATTACAAGCGGCAACAAATTGGAAAAATTTTAAGGGTTCTAAATGATCTTTAAGAATTAAAAGTGCTTCTTTAATCACTTCTTTTTCATTAGTTGTTCTGGTTGTCATAAGATACCTCAGTGATAAAATCAATAGGATTAACAGTTTTAATGGTTGATAAGGTTTGACAGCGGTTAATCAATCTTCGGTCGCAAGTTATAAAGTAATCACTTTGTGAAGCTTCAGCACAAGCCACATGATAAGAATCAAGTAATTTAATTCCTTGATTTTGTAGTTGTTTAGCTCGTTTTTATTCTAATTGTTCCATTTTTTGATAAATGGTTGCTAAAGTCAAAAAGTTGGTAATTTTTTCTTGTCTGGTTATATCGGAATTAAATAGATTTTCATATTCTATCGGTTCTGAGTTAACTAATTCAATCTCTCGATTATTAATCATCCCTAAAATCAACAAAACAGCCTCAGTTTCTAAAGCTATTTTCTTCTGCGTTTGGTCATCAAAAGGACGATTATAAACACTGGTATCTAAATAAACTCTAATCACATTATGCTACCTCCTCAATCAGTTATTAGTTGTTAAAGTTATTCTCTTTTTGTCCGCCGATCGCCCTGAATAAATTCCTCAAATAAATCAAAAAAATTCTCCAAAGCATCCCGTTCATCTTCAGAATAAAACAAAATAATATTCGCCCATGATTTCGAGGTATCAACCTTAAATTTTGCTTGAATCCATTCTTGAAAACCATCAAAACAGTAGGGCGTATTTAGAGGTTGGCCAGACTCATATTGAGCTACATTATAGCCCGATAAAAATGCTTGCAAACACATAATAGACGGCCTGCCCAAATAAACATTTGGCTTATGTTTAATTTTTTGGAGAATATCGTAAACTCTATCCATTTTTACCTCTTCTTAATAAATTAACGATAGAAAGATTAAAATTTTTTTTCTGTAAATTGCTACATTTTTAGTTACAGCCAGAATTTAATTTCGTACTTTCTAACTTCTAACTTCTGACTTCTGACTTTGTTTTATTGTCCCCTCATACTTAGCTAAATCTACATTTTCTCCAATAAACTCTTCAAACAAATTAAAAAAACGCTCTAAAGCATCCCTTTCATCTGCCGAATAAAACAAAATAATTTTCATCCACGACTGAGTATCTGGCAAATTATATTTTGACTCTATCCATTCCTGAAACTTCTCAAAATATTCCTCTTCTTGACTCAGAGGTACACCCAATTCTCGCCTTGCAAATGTATAACCATCAAGGAAAACTTGTAGATGGTCAATTGATGGTTTTCCCAAATACAAAGCGGGTCTTTTTCTAATTTTTCTAATTAATTCATAAAATCCAATCATATTTAACCTCAAAAATAATATGTAATTAAAATTCTACTTCTGTTACTTCAAATTCACCACCTAAATCCATTGCTACACAATACAAGTTACCCAACCATACTTGTCTAGAAACTCCTTGATTATCAATATTATCAAATATTAATTCTACTCCTTTTATTTCCACAACTATTCCCTCATGGCGACCATTTGTAGCAATATTAAGCCCTAATCTATCATGGTAGATATTACCATACTTTCCTTTAGCTTTCCCCGTATAAAGTTTAACTTGCTTACCAGAAATTCCTCTAGCAATTAAAAAATCTTTAATTGCCAAGGCACAAGCTGTACATTCAAATAGCTGAAAACGACTAGCAATTTCTGAAATTTGCTGACGTAGTTCATCATCAAATAAAATTTCGTTACTCATTACAGTAATAGCAACTGCCATAACAGACAACTAGAAGTAGGAACTTCCGATAGAAAGTCCCTACAATTATCTAATCTAAATCTCTATCTCCTCCTTGCCAAATTTCTACTAATTTATCCATCAAATCTTCTGCTAAATCACTCAACTCAATATCCCCATTTTCATCATCCCCTTCTTTCAAATTTCCCATCAAGTTATCTGCTAATTCTCGTTTACTACTTCCCAAATATGTCGCAAACAAATTCGTAGCAGCAGCTCGCAACTCATAATTTTTTTTAGTCCGATAAATCCACTCCAACTGAGCAATAATATTAGTCAAATCTTCCATTTCTAATTGTTCTTTAACCCTAGCAAAAACCGTACCGACATCCGCAGAAAAAGCATTATTAGCTGATTCTAAACGTTGCAAACATTCAAACCAAACTTCTATATGTTCTAACTCATCAATTTCCACTGATTCCGGCATTTCGTCTGGTTCATCTATAGGCAAAAAACCCAATACTTCCCCAGATTGTAAACTCTCTTCTAACCGAACAAAAACATAACCAATTCTATCTTCAAGTACCTCTGGCGGTAACTCAATTTCATTCTGTTCTGGTAATACGAAACGACATTCTAATTGACCGACTTTAACAATAGCCAAATCAGCCACATTATGATAATTACGGATTACCGGATTCCAAGAATCAGAAGCTTCTAAATCGGTTTGAATATCAAACATTTTGAGAAAATTATCTACAGCATAAACCACCAAAGTATTTAGATAAACTTGAGTCTTTTTTTCTTTATTAGGTTGTTGGGCTGCAAATTTTTGAGCATAATTATGAGCCTCTATAGGGATAGAAATATTCATAGTTTGATAATCTGTAGTAGTCATTATTCGCCTCCTAAAAGTTCGTTATAAATTTCCTTCAAAAGTGGCTTACATTTTCTACGATTCTGTGCCATTAGAGTTTGATAAGGAACATTTAATTCCTTTGCTATTTCTGTAAATTTTTGCGGAGGAGTTCTTAACAAACGCCGTTTAGCAATTTCTCCACAAGTACATTGAGGATAATCTTTTGGATGACAACCTAATCCTTGAATTGCTGCTGATAGTTTTTCCTCAAAATCTTCTTGAATTAAAGTTTCCATCGGCTCAGGAATATCATCAGTAGTAATGTCTCCTAAAGTTGGTATATTTGAATAATTATTACTGCCAGAAATTGGAGCATCAAGAGAAATTTCTGGTGGCTCTTTTTCACCATACAAATTCTTAATTCTGTATCTAAGACGCAACCCATACCAATTAATCCACAATCTCAGACCATGCACAAGAGACTTTTTTCCTTCCTGAATTTGTTCAAATTCACTACATATTCTTTGAGAAAATTCTAACTGAATCTCTTGTAATAAATCTGGATACTTGGGATGTCGGGATGTCGCAAGTATTTTGTATTGTACAATTCGGCTCCACAACGTAGAAAAAGCTCTATCCCATTCCCTAGTTCCCGGAGTTTCTTTACAGAAATGTTCTATCGCTTCTCGGAGCAAATCATTATTAGATTTGTCATTACACATTTGAGTTACAGAGACATATTTTGACCTTACCATTTAACTAACTCCAAAAATACCATAAATCATGTTTATTTTTGCTCCTATGTAGTTGGGTTGAGCAAGCGAAACCCAACACCTTTTTGTTTATATGTGCAAAAAAAATGTTTATAAGGGTTGAAAAAATAAACCCCTTATATCATGTCCTGATAATCAATGATAAAAAAGTTTTTGTTTGTAGTAGGGCTTTAGCCCGAAGTTATAGATAGGGCTGAAGCCCTACTACGAACTTTATTCAAAATTACAGAAAAAATTGAGGGTTAGTTTAATCTAAATTCGATGCCTTTCCAGATAGAGAAAATTGCTGAAATAGCCACAATAATTACATGAAGTTTTTTCATAATTACAGTCATTTTTTCGTTTCATTGTTAAGTTGATAATTTTGAGCCATGTAAAACCAAAAATTATCTGTTCTTAATTATTTAACGATTTGAAGCGGGGATAATTTTGCAATTATGAAAAAATCAGGACTTACCCAAAATATTAAATTATACACGATCTGTAGGGGCGAACGGCCGTTCGCCCCTACTATATGTAGTAGTTGTGTGTACAAAACGTTTCATGCTCTAGCTCAAAACTTTTTAAATCGGAATATCTATGATAAATTCTGTACCTTTTCCTAGTTGAGAAATACATTGCAGTTGTCCTTTGTGCTGTTCTGTAATAATTTGGTAACTTATTGATAACCCCAGTCCAGTACCTTCACCCACAGGTTTGGTAGTGAAAAAGGGGTCAAAAACTCCTTGGCAAATATTTTCGCTCATCCCAATTCCATTGTCAGCAATACTAACTCGTACAGTTTCTGAGTCTTTCATCTCAGTAGTGATGAAAATTGTGGGATCTTTTCCCACATCCTTCGAGGTAGTTAAAACATCAATAGCATTGGTGAAAATTTCCAGAAATACTTGATTTATTTGATTGGCGTAACAATTTACTAGAGGGAGTTTTCCATAATTTTTAACAATAGCAATTTCTGGATAAGAGCCATTAGCTATCAGGCGATGTTGCAAAATCAGTAAAGTATTTTCTAATCCTTCATGGATATTTACCTGTTTCATCTGCGCTTCATCGAGGCGGGAGAAATTGCGTAAACCAAGAACAATTTTGCTAATACGATCGCTTCCTGTTTCCATTGAGTCGAAAAGTTTTTCTAGGTCTTGACATAAAAAATCTAGGTCTAAATCTTGGAGTTTGTCTTCTATTGCAGCAACGGGAGGAGATAAATTTTGTTGGTAGAGGTCGATAAGTTCGAGTAGATCGCGGACATATTCACGAGCATAATCGATATTACCCGAAATAAAAGTAATCGGATTATTGATTTCATGGGCAATTCCTGCGATCATTTTGCCCAAGCTAGACATTTTTTCTGTTTGAATGAGTTGCAGTTGAGTTTGCTGCAAACTTTTCAAAGTTTTGGTCAATTCTTTAGTTTGTTCTTCAACGGCAATAACATTCCGGTACGCTCGTAAAGCAGAAATAGTGCTAGTAATTAATCGTTGTCTAGTTAGTTCAACCTTCGTTCTGTAGTCGTTAATTTCATAGTGGCGAATTACATACTCTTCTGGTGCTTCCCCTGGTTGACCAGTCCGCAAAATAATCTGGATACGTCTATTATTTAGTTCTTCGCGAATATAGCGAACCACATTTAAACCAGCATCATTGGTTTCCATCACTACATCAAGCAAAATGAAGGCAAGATCGGGATTTTCTAAAATTAACTGTTTGGCCTCCAAACCGGAAAATGCCTCCAGCAGTAAGATAGGTTTGCCATCAAAAACGAAATTTTTCAAGGCTAATTTAGTGGCTTGATGAACGGCCAAGTCATCATCCACTATCATTATTTTCCAAGGCTTTATTTGTAGAGGTTGGTTGTCATCTTCTTCAACTAAAGAAATAATTTCATCATCTTCTTCAACTAAAGAAATAATTTCATCATCCTCTAGAAGAATTAATTCGTCATCTTCTACAAGCAAGAGTTGCTCATCATCTTCATCCTGAACAGGAGTAGTATTGTTATTGTTCTGTTTTTTATCGTCGTGGGTAGTCATTTCAGTTATCAGTTATAAGTTATCAGTTATTAGTTATTAGACATCTCCAGAAAAGGGGCAACAGGCAACAGGGGGAAATAATTGATAATTTATGGATAAGAATTGATACTATTTTTGATTTTTACCAGATGTCTATTAGTTATTAGTTATTAGTACCTCTAGCTGTTTGCGAAGCATTCCGTAGGAAAGCAAGAAGGTTGAAATCTGGGCGTTGCTTTCTGGGTATGATTTTGCCCCCCTAGCCCCCCAAAATTGGGGGGAATAAAACTCTAAAAGTCCCCCTTGATACCCCTCCCGTCCCCCGCAGGATCGGGGGAAGCCAGATGTTGCTGCGCTTTTTGTTGAACGGGGGATGCGCGGGGACTTGACCAGAACCAAACAATCGCGCATTCATACTTCAATTCAGCAACGCCGAAATCTGGAATATTCTCTTCCCTTATGTACACATATATGTTGATAATTCTATAATTACTTCTTACTTCAATATTCCATCTCCCCCACTCCCCCACTCCCCCACTCCCCTACTCCCGAGCAAAAGGAATAGTTATGAAAAATTTTGTGCCTAAACCCACCTGACTATCAACTGCTATTGTTCCCTGTAACTTTTGGGTTACTAAATTATAGACAATATGTAATCCCAATCCTGTTCCTCCCTTACTCCTGGCAGTGGTGAAAAATGGCTCAAAAATCTTGCCTAAATTTTCCTTTTCAATACCACAACCATCATCACTATATTCAAGCTTTATTTTATCACTTTCTTGGCGAATGCCCAAGGTAAACTTTCCTGCTGCTTCCGAAGGATACCCATGAGCTAGGGAGTTAGTGACTAAATTGGTGATAATTTGAGCCAAGGCCCCTGGATAACTATCAATTTTAATAGTTTCGTCCCCTTCTACAGTGAGGGTATGAGATGTTGTAAATTGGGGAGCTAAACTTAAAGCAATTTCTTTGAGGTATTCTTTGAGGTTAAAGTATCGGTGTTCGAGGTTGCTTTGGTCCGCAGCTATTTGTTTAAAGCTGTGGATCAATTCTCCAGCTCGACTCAAGTTGCTCAACATCAGTTGGGTACTTTCTCCAGCTAACTCTAGATAATTGTTAAGTACAGAGCGTTTCAGTTGTCCTTGAGCTACAGCTTTGGTAAAGTTTTGGGTTTCGTCCGCTAGAGTAGAAGCAACAGTGATACTCGTGCCAATTGGGGTATTGATTTCATGGGCAACTCCAGCAACTAGCCCTCCTAAAGCAGCCATTTTTTCTGATTCTACAAGTTGTTTTTGAGTTGCTTTCAGGTCTTCGAGAGCTTGAGATAGTTCGGCAGTGCGCTTTTGAACTTTTTGTTCGAGGGTATTATAGAGTTGAGCATTTTCGATGGAGATAGCAGCTTGAGCACTCAGGAGCCTAAGAATTTCAATGTGGTTTGGGGTGAATGCTTCTGCGGTGAAGTTGTTTTCCAGATATATTAGGCCAATTAATTGACCTTGGTTGATAATGGGAGTGCAGATGAGACTTTTGGGATAGTTTTGAATCAAGTAAGTATCCCCAGAAAAGGTAGTATTTTGACTAATATCGTTGATTAGGAGAATTTTTTTTGTACGTTTGACTGTATTAATAATACTGAGAGGAAGACTGTTGGCATCATCAAGATTCACAGGTAATAGGTGACAACTGCTCTTCTCACATTGGGTAATAATTTCCCAAGTACCAGTATTGTTTAAAATTAATGCACCTTTGTCAGCTCCTGCATTTTCGAGGACAATGTTCATTAGTTTAGATGTCAACGTATTGAATTCTATTTCCTGAGAAATGGCTTGAGATACTTTAATGATGGAGACGAGATCGAGGATATAAGGAGAGGAAGAAGAACTCCCAGTATCAAGGCTTTGGATCGAGTTGAGGGTTTGGTCGAAATTGAGGGGAGATTGAGTTTCTTGAAGAATGGGAGCAAGCAGTTGAGGATATTTTTGCTCTAGTTGGTCTGTCTTAGCTTTAGCTCCCCAACGAGCATAACAGTAGTATGCTTCCTGCATATAGATAGCAGCAATTTTTTCTTTCCCCCAATTAAGGTAAAATTTGGCTGCAAGTTCGTTCCCTAATGCTTCTTCTTGGAGATATTCGTTTTCTTTAGCTAGGGCAATGGTATGGTCGTACAATTCTATTGCTTCTAAAGTTTTTCCCGAAATTCGAGCAATTTCTGCTTCCAGCAAACAACACAAATGCAGGAAATTGTCCGGACAATTTTGTGCCCAAATAGCAAGTTGTTTTTGATAGGTCGAAATTTTTTCCCCATATTCTAATTTTTGGATCTCTGTTGCATTGGGATAGAGTGATGCCATCAGCAGCGCATAAATAAATAAGTGATGGGTATAAGGAAGTAACCCTTGAGGTGCAACGTTAATAATTTCTGCATCAGCTTCCTGGCAACACTCTAGCGCCTCATCCAGTCGGTCGTAAAAGAACAGAAGTTGAGTTTTCAAGATATTATAAATACAAATTACTTGCCAGTTTTTATGCTGGCGACATTTTTCTAAATATTCAGATTCGACTACATTAGTTCTTACTCCCATCAATTCCGAAAATAACATCCCACCGCCAATAAAAAGATCGATCGCCCACTGATTTTTGTATTTTTGAGTGAAGGCTAATGACTCGCTAATTTGTGCAAGTAGTTTTTCTAGGGGAATACTTTGATAAAAACGGCAATACATATTATGACCAAAAGCATAAGCTGCATATTGCAAATTACTCGACTCTAAACCGACTCTATAAGATGAGAGATAATCTTCACTTGCTACTTTGAGAGGATGGGACCAATGTCTGAGAGAACTACCAATCATCAAATAAGCAACACTTTCAGCAGATTTGTTATTAAAGGTTTGAGTTAACTGGATAGTAACATTGAGCAACTGATCGGTATTTTTATAATTATTCAGAGCATATCCTCGCAAACCGCCAAAAGCAGGATAAATATATCCAACTTCTGGTGTATTTCCGTATTTCAAGCACAGATTAATTGCTTTGGCGCAAATAACAGACCATAATCTTTGATGAGAACGATAAGTTGGCGGTCCCAAGGTAATTAAAAGCTTGATTGCCATTTTTTGTTCTGCTTGGGTCATCAAAGGTAATTCAGTCAGGGAAACAAACGGTAGATTTTTAAAAGTTTCTGTAGCGATCGCTAGTTCTGCATCTCTTACTTGTTCAAAATTTTCTTCGGGTAGGTCAACATCAACTAATGCTAGACCCCGGCGACCTGCTTGAATAGCTTCTGGATACTTCGCTTGCAGAGTATACTGAATAATTGACATATTATATACTTCTGCTTTTTCCATGGGAGTTAAGGCATTTTTCAATATGAGTTCGATCCACATTTCAGCGGTTTCGATGTTGCCATTCAAGTACTCTACTTCTGCTCTTTCTTTATATAGAGAAAAGCTGAGTTGATAATGTTGTTGCCAGCAGTCATCGGGTAAAAGTTCGATTCCCACTTGGATATAACTCAAAGCTCCAGCATAAGCTGTGGAGGCTTTAGCTTTACTCCCTGCCAATAAATTGAGTTTTGCTAGCTCCTCTCGTTGTAAGGGTTTGGTAATTAATGTCCGACCCAGGTCTAAATGGTTAACGATTTCAAAAATTCTCTCTTCCCGTTCGGTAGCTGATAATTTTTCCAGAAGTAAAGTACCGATATCAAGATGAGTCGCTTGTTTTTTCTCTTCAGAAATCAATGAATAAGCGGCTTGTTGAACGCGGTCGTGCAAAAAACGATAACCCACTGAAATTGTTTCCACCTCATTTTCTTCGTTCTGCATTCCCTGGAAAAATTTATAGGTCTGGCTTTCGGGAATAATAAACCCTTCTTGCAACCCTCGCCACAAGTTTGTTGCCACTCGCTCCTGAGTACCCTCGCATACCACCGCCAACGTTCCTAAGTTGAATTGATTACCAATACAAGCTGCCAGTTTCAACACTCCCTGGGTTGCTGACGGTAATTTTCGCAATCGCTCTATCATAAATGTTACCACATCGTCCGTCAGCGCCAACTGTTGTGTTTTTGCTAAGTCACACTGCCAGTACCCTGCATCTGCCTCAAATGTAATGCAGTTATCCTCATATAAACCTTTCAAAAATTGAGTTGTAAAAAACGGATTGCCCTTGGTATTATGATACACCAATTCAGATAAAGGTAAAGCAATATCCACAGAACACAACAACGTATCAGCAACCAAACGATTAATATCTAATTCTTCCAGAGGTGCTAGAGTTATGGTATTAATGTTAGCGCCCTGTTTTTTAATTTCATCTAAAGTCAGCATCAATGGATGAGCTGGGAAAACTTCGTTATCGCGATAAGCTCCTAATACTAATAGATAACCTGTTTGTGATTCATCCATCAACAATTTAACTAAGTTGAGCGATGCCGAGTCTGCCCACTGTAAATCATCAAGAAAAATCACTAGAGGATGTTCTTTGGTAGTAAATACCCGCACGAACTTGCCAAATAGTAGATTGAAGCGATTTTGTGCTGCGCTACCAGAGAGGGGGGCAACAGGTGGTTGGCAATCGATAATTCGTTCCAGCTCTGGAATCACTTCAATAATAATCTGTCCGTTTTCTCCTAGTGCTTTGATAATTTTAGCTTTCCAGTTCGCTAGCTCGGTATCCGACTCTCCTAGTAACTGTCCCATCAAATTTCGGAAAGCTTGCACGAAAGCAGAAAAGGGAATATTGCGATTAAATTGGTCAAATTTACCTTTGATAAAGTAACCTCGTTGCTTAACTATTGGTTTGTGAACTTCATTGACAACTGCCGTTTTCCCAATTCCTGAAAATCCTGCCACAAGTATCATTTCTACTCCCCCCTTGCTAAGGAGGGTTGGGGGGGATTGTACTTCCTCCTTGCTAAGGGGGGGTGGAGGAGATTGTACTCCCCCCTTGCTAAGGGGGGTTTGAGGAGATTCTTCCTTGTTCACGGGAGTCTGGGGGGGATTAGCAACGCGCTCAAAGCCATCTAGTAACACTTGAACTTCTGATTCCCGTCCGTAAAGTTTTTCAGGAATCAGGAAGCGATCGCACACATCCCTTTCTCCCAGCTCAAACGATGTAATTTTTCCTGTAGTTTCTAACTGCTGTAGACATTGCTCAAGATCGTGTTTCAAGCCAAAAGCACTCTGATATCGCTCCTCGGCATTTTTTGCCATCAACTTCATCACAATATCTGACAGTACTTGGGGTATTTCTTCTCCATTCCCTAATACAGTCGGCATTTTTGCCAGATGAGAATGCACAAGTTCCATGGGGTCGCGGGTATCAAACGGTAATTTTCTGGTTAGCAGTTCAAAAAATGTTACACCGAGAGAGTAGAAGTCGGTGCGATAGTCAATACCTCGATTCATACGTCCAGTTTGTTCGGGGGAAATATAGGCCAGGGTTCCTTCCAGAATATTGGGGTTGATAAGTTGTTGTTGTTCTTTTGGTAATAAAGTGGAGATACTGAAGTCGATGAGTTTGACTAGATGAGTTTCAGGGTGGATGAGAATATTGGCGGGTTTGATGTCTTTGTGGATAATACGTTGTTGAGTTAGATATTGGAGAGCTTCTGCTAGTTGGATAGCTATGTGGAGAAATTCCTTGAGGGAATGGCTTTGAGTCGGCCAATGATCGGACAGAGCAATCGATCCTGAGTCGGCCATTACCAAGGCATAACCATTAGTATAGGGTTCTAAAGATAAGCATTGAACAATAGCTGGATGTTCCAGGTGACTAGCGATCGTGTATTGGTTGCGGAATTGAACCAATTCATTGAAGCTAGGATGAGGGTTACGTAAGACTTTGATGATCACTGGTTGCCGAGGAGTTTCTTGAATTGCTCGATAGACCAGTGTGCGTTGTCCGGCATAGATTTGATTGACTTCTTGATAACCAGCTAAGTTGAGCATCACTATCACCAGGAATTTAGACTAAATATATGAATACTATTTTATCTAATTTAGATCTCAATTGCCACAAAAAATCATGGTTAGTCCTGCATAGTCAAGTAATTGGAGGAAATTAACTAGCTATCAGCTTTTCCGTTCCGGAATGCGACCCTTGCCAGCATTTAGCTGGAGCGCTAAAAAAAATCAAGGGTTTAAGTCCCCCACGCTTATTTGAAAAAATTAGTGGTGCGCCTTTTCTGGGGGTTTTAATCCCCCATTATACACCCGGAAAATGCTGACTGCTGAAGTGCTGATAGCTGACTGCTACTTCAATTATATAGCGGGGAACAGCGGTACGACCCCGCATCGGCGACAGATGCAAGCAGTCAGGTCACGCGTCGGTGCCAGAGGCAAGGGAATGTTGACCAAGAGAGGAAACTCCTAATATCAAATCCGGTAGCATCGGTGTAATTAGATGGGGAGATGGGGAGATGGGGAGATGGGGAGATGGGGAGATGGGGAGATGGGGAGATGGGGAGATGGGGAGAGGGGGAGATGGGGAGATGGGGAGATGGGAAGATGGGGAGATGGGGAGATGGGGAGATGGGGAGTGAGAGAAATATTTGGTAATGGTTGAAGATGGAA
>NZ_JAAHGO010000006.1:0-37019 GCF_010672455.1 Okeania sp. SIO2C9
GGTACATTTTGTTATTGTAAGGTCCAACACAGGGGGAGGACATCACCTCTGTCTAAACAGCGGTCAGGGTTTCCCAGACTGAAGAATCCCGCGTTGTCCCGTAAGGGCAACGTCGGGAGTATGTCAAAACACGGAGGCCTTCAACGTCGCTTTTCGGTAATGCCAGCTAACTTTTGTAGTGTTTTGCCAACGTCTCTGAAGGCAACTCCCCAAACATGACTTTGTAATCTCTAGTAAAATGACTCGGACTGTAGAACCCAAATTCACTAGCAAGGAAGGTAATGGTACAATTTTCGGGTTCGCTTGCTTTCAGGTGTTGTCGCACTGCATTAAGTCGTCGTATCTTGAGATAGCGCATCGGACCGACGCCAAATAAGTCTTTAAAACCAAAAGATAACGCACAACTGCTAGATCCTAAATTTTGAGCGAGTTGTTTTAAGGTCAGAGGTTTTTCTAAGTGTGTTAACATTTCTTTTTCAGCTTGGGCAATCAACTTTTCTCTTCGAGAAGGTTTGAGGAAAGACTTAGAATTTAACTTAATGGGAATGTTACTAATCAACAAAGGAACGAAATCATCAGTAACGAGTTTCTCAATATGAGGGTTTTGAAACCAAGTCGGTTGGTGTACTGCTAACCAAATCAGTTGTTTCAGATAAGCTTTAATTTCTTTCATCCCAGTTAGAAGCAAATTCACATGATTTTTACTCCGGAAATTGTCGTCTAGATCGTGGCGTTGTAGTTGATCTGCATAAGCATCAAAAGTTTGAACAGGGATAACAATGTTTGTCAATGCTCCACCTTGAGGAAATATTTCGTGTGCTTCAGTGTTATTGAAACCAAAAAGAGTATTTTGAGGTTTGACAGGGTGACGGAAGGAGTAATATTCCCTTTCATTCTCAGACCAAATTATTGCAAAAGATATGTATCCCTTTGTACCATCACCCGAAAATTGAAACCCTTGGTTCACCTGATTACATACAAAAAATATGTCACCAACCTGAATCGACAAAAACTCACCGTGAAGAGAACCGGGAGTCAGTTGTATTATTTCCTTATTTTTATACTCAAAAAACTCTTTGAAATTATCCACATCTGTAAAGGATTTTGAGATAATCTTCGGATTACCTGTCCCGGGAGTATCCTCAACTTGGGTAATTTTACTATCGTCTATATCCTTCAACAAACTCATTTTTCGCAGCACTCTTTAACGAAGTCAGAAGTCAGAAGTCAGAAATTAACCCACCCCTAACCCCTCCCAGGAGGGGAAGTAGGGGATTTAAGCTCTGCTCCAAAAACGTTTCGCCTTAAAAGGCGGGGTTGCGCGACCCAATTATTTTGATAAAAAAAATAATCAAACAAATTATAAGTAAAACTAATAAAAATTAAAAATTAGTTATTTAATTTGTATAGCTTAGAAAGTTATAATTTTCGATCATCCACAGAGAGAGCTTACCACTAAACTAACCATTAAGTCTTTGAAAGGCTGTCAAGAACAAATAAAGTACATAGCTCATCTCTTGTTATCTCAATGTTGGTTGAAGACCCGCGCTCTCCTGACAAGGGAGCGACGCAATTGGAAAACCAATCAATAAGAGCGGTTTTTCCAATAGTGTGCTATAGTCCTTAAAGGCTGCTGGGCTAGCAGTGTCAGTCTGTGGAGCGATCGTAAGACCGGAAAGAGGTTCGGCCTTGGAGGCAGGTGCGTTAGAAGCAGAAAGCCCCTATCAGCGATGTTAGGGAATCCCGCGCTGTCACGCAAGTGCAGCGTCGGGAGGATGTCAAGAGGTTATATTCATGTCTTTGATAAATAGAAAATCCGATTGGGATTGGGAAGAAGAGTATGCATATACTCTCGGAGTGCAGGCATTCATCTATGCCTTTCCTTGGGCCTACATGCCAGTAGCCTATAAGCTCCGCCTGGATTTAAACAAGGGGTAAATACAGAAAGCGAAAACTTATCTAAAGTTTATCAAACTTACTCATAACTAGAGCTATAAAACTAAAATGAGTAAGTTTTTTTCGGTTGTCTTGATTTGAGTCCCTATCAGCTACAATTAAGGTATGAAGCTAGTTGAACGTCATGTTATCAGCAAATCACATGATTTGTGGTCAGAAATTGACCACAAGGCTTTTTTGTCTAAAAATCTGTTTAACTTAGCCAATTACCATTATCGTCAATATTTCTTTTCCGAGCAAAAGAAATTAAATTTTAATCAACTTTATCACAAGGTATCTAAAAGTTCCGATTATCAAGCTTTACCTACCAAGGTAAGTAAGCAAATTATTAGGAGATTAGATCAAAGTTGGACTAGTTATTTTTCAGCTTTAAGAGAGTGGAAAAAACAGCCAAATAAATTTTTAGGAAAACCAAAAATTCCCCAATATAAACATAAGACAAAAGGCCGAAATATTCTGCCCTATCCTGAGGAATCAATTTACAAAAAAGCCTTAAAAAAAGGAATTTGTCATCTGTCTATGAGTGAAATAAAAATTCCTACTTCACAGACAGAAATAATAGAGGCCAGAATCGTCCCCAAAAGTAGCTGTTATATAATAGAAATAGTCTATGAAAAACCGGAAGAAATAACAGAAAATAAACAAGTAGCAGGAGTGGATTTAGGAGTCAATAATTTAATAGCTGTAACTACAAATCAAACAGGAACTGCACCTCTTTTGATTAAAGGCAGACCATTAAAAGCTATTAATACCTTTTATAATAAACAGCGCTCTTGTTTACAATCTCAATTAAAAACCAACCACAATCAAAGTCATTCTCATAGGTTAAAAAAAATAACTCACAAACGAAATTGTCGAGTAGAAAATTATCTCCATACAGCCAGTAAAAGAGTAATAGATTGGTGTGTTAACCATGAAATAGGCCAATTTATTATTGGGCATAATCAGACATGGAAACAAGAAATAAAATTAGGGAAAAAGAACAATCAACAATTTGTGAATATCCCTCATTATCGGTTAATAGAGATGTTAACGTATAAAGCCCAATTAATCGGAATAAAAGTAATAATTACAGAAGAATCTTATACATCTCAATCGAGCTTTTTAGATGGGGATTATTTACCAAAATATGGAGATAAAAAACCGAAATTTAGTGGAAAAAGAGTAGCAAGAGGGTTGTATAAAACCAGGGGAAATAAATTATTAAATGCTGATGTAAATGGGTCGTTTAACATTATTAAAAAAGTAATTCCTGATGTCTTTGACCAAGGAATAAAGGGTTTGCCGTTTAACCCTGTGGTGGTTGATCCACTACGAACAACTAAGCTTTCAGATTTTTGAGTAAGTTTGAGTAAGTTTAGTTGAGCGGTACAGTCAACAAATTTACCCACCTCCGGAAGCTGAAGGATGAATCCCACCAGCTCGGTGGCGCACCCAATAATGACACCCTGTATTCTCAGGCATCTATATATGTGGGGAAAGAACCCCTGATTCTATCGATTCCAGCACTCCCATCAGATCCGGAAAAGGATGACTATCGCTACCACAACGTACAATGTACCGATTACCGAGGAGACCAATTTGCTTACGTCGGTACGCGGGCCACGGGAGTAAAAGGAGGCCATTTTGCCATTTTTGGGCCAAATTGGTCGGGGAATTTACCTGAAGGCCTGCAGGAGCTTGAAGGTCCTTCGCCGACGCCCTGGGCATTTCTCTCGGCGCGAAACTTACTGATGGAGGCGGAAAGGAAGGAAGGCGCGGACTTGGATGCAGTCCATGCTATTCAGGATCAGTACAAACTGACACCTCTGTCCCAGTGGATCGATCCAAATGCCACCCCCGAACCTGTCGATGAGCTTTGGGAACCTTACGATCGCGCGACCGATCCCCTTGCGGACTGGAAGAATATCAACCGCGCGATGGTTGATAACCCTCCCGATTCCTATGATGCGTCCTTGCTCGAATTGTTCGAGACCATTGGTGTCGGGCCGGGATTAGACATTGAGGTTCAGAGTGAAAGCACGAAGCGCGGTCTCGAACGTGCTGCTGTAGAGGGTTTAAAGATCGTCGATGAGGCTGTCGTCCAAGGGTACGCACACAAAGAAGTGAATGGGTGGAAGTATCCGCCTTCATACTTAGGCCGACCTTCATCAGTACGGGATTGGCTGCTGCGTGCAATGCAGGCCCAAGCTGGCTTTGTTGCCAACGATACGATCGAGGCTATCTACATGAGCGTATTCGTAGATAAAGATGGCAACCCTCTGTCCGGGGAAAATCGTTACGAGCTTCGGTTCGAGGCTGGAAAGCAACCCGAGGTCAATGCGTTTTGGTCTCTCTCCATGTACGATCTTAATTACAACTTGGTGGATAATCCGATCGATCGCTATTCCCTAGGCGATCGTAGTGGGATGACTCCCGGTAACGATGGCAGTCTCACGATTTACATTCAGCGCGAACAACCAAGCGGCGAGAACCTAATCCCCAACTGCTTACCCGCACTCGAAGGCGATTTCTTTATGTTCATGCGCCTGTACTTACCGGGCTACCCAGCATTGTCTCAGTACTGGGAACCCCCCAGTTTGGAGAATCTCGGTCCTGCCGAACCTTCTGGTGGTGCGAGCTAATTGCCGTTACCTACAGGGTGGGTTTTGCTCGCCCCGATCGACTAACCAGCGCGATCGCCCATCTCGTTGCCAATATTCTTTTATGGTGGACAAAACAGCCTACTTCGTTCTGATTGCTCCCCGATACATTGGCAAGCGGCGATCGCATTTTGGGATGCATCCCGAATTTTGTTAACTCTTTTTATGAGATTTCACTGTAGGGTGGGCAGTGCCCACCCTTATTTATGTTGCGCCAGTAGTGGCGTACTCCAAAAGGGTTATATAAGTAAAGTTAATACATTAAAAAAATTAGTTATTTAATTTGTATAGCTGAGAAAGTTATAATTTTCGATCATTCACAGAGATAGCTTACCACTAAACTAACTTTAAAGTCTTTGATTTACCCCATAGCACAACAGAGTGGACATGACTCACCCTGTTTCGATTAAGGCTTTGGATCAATGCTTTTTTGTGGTGTGGAATTGTTCTCCACCACGCTCTGAAAAATTGGCTCGTACCAAATCTGGGTTAAACAAACCCGTTTTAAATAACCCAAAAAAGCTCTCTAGAGACCTTGCATGCAAGGTTTCTACAGGGTGGGAGCTAACGGGGTATTTATACCGGATTTGGTATCAGTAGTAGCGCGTCTACGTCAAGGCAGAAGTTCTAACAACGAACCAATTTTTCCTGTCAAAGTCTCTTGTTGCCCTTAGAATTAAACCTTTCTTTGGCTCAAACTAGCTAGCGATATTGAGACTTTATTAACCCTTTTTGGGATGCGTCCCCAATTTTGTTAACTCTTTCTTATTAGGTTTTACCGATGTTTTTGAACCGAATGTTGAGAACGATCGCGATATTTGCGATCGCCATCTCTCTCCTATTGGGAAGTATTACTCCCCCTGTCTTGGCACAAACTGCTAATGGCTCGACCCTGCCATTCCCGACAGTGCCATCAGCCAGCGTTGCCGGACCGACTTTGGATCCTCCCACCACCATGATTCGGCGGGAAGAACCGAACTATATACCCAACGAAGATCCGCCCAACATCCTGATTATCCTGCTGGATGATGTAGGCTTCGGACAGCCTGACACCTTTGGTGGCGAGATCCACATGCCGACTCTAAGCCGTTTGTGGGATGAAGGGATTGCCTATAACACCTTTCACACTACTGCTATCTGCTCGCCCACCCGCGCCGCTCTCTTAACCGGGCGCAATCACCACCAGGCCCAATCAGGTACGATCGCAGAATTTTCGGTGGACTGGGATGGTTACCTGGGGGTTATTCCCAAGACCACTGCCACGGTCGCCGAAGTTTTGAGCGAATACGGCTACAAAACCTCTGCCTTCGGCAAATGGCACAATACCCCAACCAATGAGACCACAGCTATGGGTCCATTCGATCGCTGGCCTACTGGGCATGGTTTCGACTATTTCTACGGCTTCCTTGCGGGTGAAACCTCTCAGTATGAGCCGCGCCTCTATGAGAACCTCAACCCCATAGAGCCGCCCCACGACGAGACTTACCACCTGACTGAGGACATGGCGGATAAAGCGATCAACTGGATGCGTCACCACCGTTCCTATTCTCCCGACAAACCCTTCTTGATGTACTGGGCACCAGGGGCAGTCCACGGTCCTCACCATGTCTTCAAGGAATGGGCAGATAAGTATAAGGGTAAATTCGATGACGGCTGGGACGAGTACCAAAAGCGGGTCTTTCAAAACCAGAAAGCCCTGGGCTGGATTCCAGTAGAAGCACAGCTAGCTACTCGGCCTGATGACATGCAAGCATGGGATGATATTGAGGATGAGGAGGAACGTGACTTCCAACGGCGGTTGATGGAAGTCTATGCAGGGTTTCTCGAACATACGGATACCCAGGCAGGTAAGGTGATCTCGGAACTCGACAATCTGGGCATTCGCGACAATACCATCGTCTTTTATATTGTTGGTGACAACGGAGCCAGTGCCGAAGGTCAGGAGGGCACTATCAGCGAATTTCTTGCCCAGAACCTAATTCCCAGTACGATCGAGGAGCAACTTGAGGCTCTCGACGAACTAGGCGGACTTGATGCCCTGGGAACCCCAAAAACCGAAAATATGTACCACGCAGGTTGGGCCTGGGCAGGGGATGCCCCCTTCCGTTATACCAAGCTAGTTGCTTCCCACTTCGGTGGTACCCGCAACCCCATGGTAATCTCCTGGCCCAAGGGTATCACCCCCGACAAAACCCCCCGGTCTCAGTTTCACCATGTCAACGATATCGCTCCAACTATCTACGATATCCTGGGCATTACCCCCCCTGAAGAGGTTTACGGCTTCAAGCAAAAAGCCCTCGATGGGATTAGCATGAAGTACACCTTCGACGATGCCAACGCAGAGGATCGAAAGAAGGTTCAGTATTTCGAGAACAGCGGCAGCCGAGGCATCTATATCGATGGCTGGTATGCCTGCACCTTCGGTCCTCAGATCCCCTGGAATATAGCTAAATCAGCAGAGGGCTTCCCTGACTGGGATCCCAATGAGGACGTTTGGGAACTGTATCACATTACCGAGGACTTCACTCAAATGGAGAATCTGGCAGCTCAGGAGCCAGAGCTTTTGGAGGTAATGAAACAAGTGTTCTTGGAAGAAGCAGAAGAGAATTTGGCATTCCCCATTGGAGGCGGCCTGTACGTCAACGCTAATCCCGAAGACCGGATCGGGAGTCCCTACACTAGCTGGACTTTTGATGAAAGCACAACTCGTATGCCTGAATTCACTGCACCGAGCCTAGGTCGCGAGAGCAATCTGGTTACGATCGATGTCGATCTGGAAGAAAATGCTGACGGCGTTCTCTATGCCTTGGGAGGTTCCGGTGGCGGTGTGAGCTTGTTTATGGACAACGGAATTCTGAAGTACGAGTACAATATGCTGCTCCTCGATCGTTATAAGGCTGCATCAAATGCACCGATCGATGGTGGTCATCACACCATTGAAGTAGACACAACCATCGAGGATCTCTATTCCCCAGGTAAAGTGGTTATACGAGTGGATGGCTTAGAAGTCCTCGACCAGCCAATCACTATCGAAACAATCGTCGTGGGAGCCTTCAGTGCCAGTGAAACCTTCGATGTCGGCACGGATCTGGGGGCTCCGGTTTCCCTAGACTATGCCGATCGCGCTCCCTTTGAGTTCGACGGAACGATTAACACTGTGAAAGTAGAGCTGACATCAGATGAATCTCACTTTTTACCTTTACTCCCAGCTCCCTTGGACTAGAAGAATGCTGATTTGACATCCTCCCCCGTTTTAAAACGGGGGATTCCAAATATCACTATTTGGATTTCCTCTTTCTCGGTGTTCGAGCTGACTTACTAGGTTGAGTTTCCCCAACATAGCAGAGATCAATCTCTCGGGAGGCGTTAATTTCCGTCTGCCCGACGGTATTTGAGAGTTGTTTTAAAGCAGCTTTAAGGATATTCCGACTGGCGTTATGATCGCGGTCAGTTTCGTACTTACAATGCGGACACCTATGGGTTCTTGTACTGAGACTTTTAACAACCTTTTCTCCGCAATTTGAACAATTTTGTGAGGTATTTCTGGGTTCAACAGCAATAACTGGAACCCCATAAATTCTCCCAAAATATTCAAGCCATTCTCTAAACCTGTACCAAGCTGCGTCACTAATCGACTTGGCTAGATGATGATTTTTAACCATGTTTCGTATCCGTAGGTTTTCAACTGCGACCAAGTCGTGAGACTGGATGACGTGCTGGGCTAATTTACAAACCCAATCGTTACGCCTGCGTGAAACCTTGAGATGCGCTCTACCTAATTTGTTCCTGGCTTTTGAGCGATTTTGACTTCCCTTTTGAGTTCTTGATAGACGACGTTGCCACTTTTTAATTTTGCGTTCATCCTTTCTCAAGAACCGAGGATTGTCGATCTGATTGCCAGAACAATCTGTATAGAAGAAATTAAGACCAACATCTAGAGCAGTCTGTTTTCCAGTGAGTTCCTTCTTCTCTTCTCTTTCGTGGTCTATCAGAAATTGTGCATAATACCCGTCATGTCTTCTAATCACTCTCACTCGTTTAATCTGTTCGAGTTGATAGAAGTGTAAGTCTCGACTTCCCCATAGTTTAAATGTACCTGCTTGAAACTTGTCTGAAAACGTTAAATAACGCCTATCTTCAGATAGTTTCCAGCCCGACGTTTTGTACTAAACAGACGCTCTAACTTGGTATTTTTTAAACCGAGGAAAACCCTTTTTTCCAGGTATCTTTTGCCGACAATTCTTATAGAACCGTTCTATTGATGCCCAGGCTCTTTCTGCGTGTGCTTGTCGTGCCATTGAGTTTAATCTGGATACCCAGGGAAACTCTGAATTATCTGACAGTACCTTGCAGTGCTTATAGGCATCATTGCGACTTTTGACTTGACCGTCTAACCATGCTCTGATGACACTATTCCGAACGAATCGGCCTGTCCGAATGGCTTCATCTAACCTTCGGTACTGGTTCTCCGTTCCTTTTAGTTTCATCTCATATACGAGCATAGTTTATCGTAATTGATAACGATAAATTATCATAGCACGAGTTGGCGTTCACTGCCATTTAAAAATGGCTCTCTCGCTTATATCCCCTATTTTTAAATAGGGGCTTTACCCATCGCCACCGTAAAGTAATTTAGTTACGGGGTGGGCGTTGCCTACCCTCATTACCTAAGTTCTACTCTAATTCAGCTAAACCTGTAGAGTTCCGAGCCAGCTCGGGACTCTACAGGCCATCCCAAGGCTATCCAGATTGTGTTTTGGGATGTCGCCTGAGATTGTGTTAACCCCTTTTATGAGGTTTTATCTATGTTTTTAAACGGTTTTTTGAACCGAATTTGCAGAGGGATCGTGGCGATCGCGATCGCCCTCTCCTTTTTCCTCAATACTGCTGTGTTGCCTGCAATGGCACAGCAGATTTTGCCCCATCCCGACCCCATTTTTACGGGCGAAATGGGACTAACTTACGAAGACTCCCAATCCGAAAAGGCAGACCTGAAATTACCCTCTACCTTTGGCATTGAAAATGCCCCCAATATCCTTGTGGTGATGCTAGATGATGTAGGCTATGGTCAGATGTCAACCTTTGGCGGCGCTATTTCCAGTCCGACCTTGGAAAAGCTCGCAGATAATGGCTTGCGCTATACCCAGTTCCACACGACAGGCATCTGTTCTCCCACCCGAGCAGCCCTTCTCACCGGACGCAACGCTCACTCCGTAGCATCCGGCGCTGTCATGGAGGCTGGAACGAATTTTCCGGGCTATTCCACCCTTATCCCCCAGAATGCGGCAACGATCGGCCAGATTCTACAGTCCTATGGCTATGCCACATCTTGGTTTGGTAAAAACCATAATACTCCCGACTGGGAAACAGGGGCGATCGGGCCGTTTGATCGCTGGCCTGTGGGTTTAGGATTTGACTATTTCTACGGCTTTGTTGGTGGCGAAACCAACCAATACCATCCTGCCTTGGTGGAAAATACAACTCGTTTGGAAGCGCCCAAAACTAATGCCGATGGATCGCCCTATATCTTCAATACCGATTTAGCCGATCATGCTATCAACTACATCCGCACAACCTATGCTCTGTCAGACGAAAAACCTTTTTTCATGTTCTTTGCTCCGGGGGCGACTCATGCCCCGCATCAGGTTTCCGAAGACTATATCAAGAACTTCGCGGGTGAATTTGATACGGGCTGGGATGAGTACCGCAGCAAAACGTTTGAGAAACAAAAAGAATTAGGGGTTATTCCAGCAAACGCCGTACTCACTCCTCGCCAGGACTTACGGGATTGGGATGATGATTTGGACGCAGACGAGAAAAGACTCTATGCCCGCATGATGGAAGTCTTTGCTGGCTTTACCCAACAAACAGATGAAGAAATCGGTCGAGTGATTGATGCCATTGAAGACTTGGGTCTCTTGGACAATACGTTGGTGATTTATATTGCTGGCGATAATGGCGCTAGTGCAGAAGGTGGAGTGGATGGAACGATTAATACAACCACCTACCGCAACGGCTTGACAGAAGACTTTGACGACAAACTGGCAGCGATCGACGAGTTAGGCAGTTCCAAACACGATAATCATTTCCCTGCCGGTTGGGCTTGGGCAATGGATACGCCCTTCCAATGGACCAAACAGGTTGCTTCCCACTTTGGGGGAACTCGTAATGGCATGGTTGTTTCTTGGCCTGATCGTATTACCGATAAGGGAGATGTGCGCTACCAATTCAGCCATGTTATTGACATCGTTCCGACTATTCTCGAAGCAGTTGGTATTGAAGCACCGACTCAAGTTAACGGTGTCACCCAGAAACCCATCGAAGGAACAAGTCTGGTTTATACCTTTGATGCAACCGATACTGAAGGCAACGATATAAGCGCGATCGATGCCCCCAGCGAACATACAACCCAATACTTTGAAATCGCCGGAAATCAGGGGAT
Organism: Okeania sp. SIO2C9; assembly: GCF_010672455.1. Lineage (GTDB taxonomy): Bacteria > Cyanobacteriota > Cyanobacteriia > Cyanobacteriales > Microcoleaceae > Okeania. The sequence continues at coordinate 11,041 of NZ_JAAHGO010000006.1, forward strand.
CTACGATAATGGCTGGATGGCAAGTGCAATTCGGACAGTGCCGTGGCAGGGGAACGAGCCATTGGGCAATAGCCTGATTGATATGGATTGGGAGCTTTATAACGTTAATGGAGATGCTGACGAGAGTTGTTCTGTCAATACTCCAGACTTTACCCAAGCAAACGATCTAGCTGAGGAGTGTCCCGATAAGCTGGATGAAATGGTCAAGCTCTTTTATGCCGAGGCTGCTAAACATAATGTCTTCCCGTTGGACGATCGTCGTTACGAACGGTTCGATCCATCCCTGCGTCCCAGTTTGGTAGAAGGAAGAACCCATTTTATCTTCCCAGATCATTTCCGCGCTCCTGAAGGTGTAGCACCTAACTTGAAGTCCAAAAGCCACACGATTACTGCAGATGTCGTGTTTCCACCGGGGGGCGAAGGTGTATTAGTGACTTTAGCGGGTGCTTTTGGCGGGTATGGGTTGTTTGTACAGGACGGTAAGTTAGTGTATGACTACAACTTAGCCAGACTTGAACACTATCGGATCGAAGGATCTTTATTGGAGATTCCAGTCCCCACCATTGGTCTCCCCATTACTCTCAAGGCAGTTTATCAAACTGTTTCTGATGAGCCTGGTGTGGGAGGAGAAGTCACCCTTTATGCCGACGGTCAGCAAATTGGTCACGGCTTTGTCTGTGAGACCTTGAGTACCCGCTACACCCCGGATGAAACCTTTGATGTCGGCTTTGATACGGGTTCGGCAGTATCCGAGAGCTATGTGGATTTGATGCCCTTTGATTTCACTGGAACTTTGAACTCAGTGACAATCGAAATCACTGACGATCTCGCAGACAAAGAGTCTGTAGAGGCATACTGCGGGCAGCCTTTACTTCTTAATCCCATTCCGTTCTACGATTAACCAGTGCAAAATTCGAGCATTGATTTAAGACCGAAATGGAAGTAGGCATCTTAATAGCGAACTTTTAGTCGGGTGGGCAGCGCCCACCCTTATTCATGTCGCGTCAGTAGTGGCGCATTCCAAAAGGGATATATAAGTAAAGTTAATACATTTAAAAAATTAGTTATTTAATTTGTATAGCTGAGAAAGTTATAATTTTTGATCATTCACAGAGACAGCTTACCACTAAACTAACCATTAAGTCTTTGATTTACCCGATAGCACAACAGAGTGGACATGACTCACCCTGTTTCGATTAAGGCTTTGGATCAATGCTTTTTTTGTGGTGTGGAATTGTTCTCCACCCCGCTCTGAAGAATTGGCTCAGTAATGACTTCCGCGCCTAGCCTGTAGCAACGCTGCACGAATAGGTTCAAGAGGATGTCACAAAAGAGTGAATCAATGAAAGACTCAAATGTTAACAGCACAACACTAAGTGTATGAAGGAAACTTTACAAAAACTTAAAATACTACTCAATTTCCTAGTAGTAGTAATCTTTTCCCTAGGAGTATTAGTACCACCAGCCTTGGCTCAGGAAATTCTGCCACAACCTGACCCAGAATTTAAAGGTGACATTGGTGTTACTTACGAAACTTCCGGGGAGCCAGATAAGTCAATTATGGAATCCCCTAAAGCCTCAGACGATGCCCCTAACATTGTCCTTGTACTCTTGGATGATGTGGGATTTAGTTCCTCAGAAACCTTTGGTGGCTCGATTAAAACACCGACTTTGGAGGAGCTAGCAGACGAAGGGATAATTTATAATCGATTCCACACAACTGCCCTCTGCTCGCCAACTCGTGCGGCTCTACTAACTGGACGCAATCACCACTCAGTAGGCAGTGGAGTGGTTCAGGAACTGGCAACAGGTTATCCTGGTTATAAAGGCTTGATTCCCAAAAGCACAGCCACAATTGCCGAAATTCTGCACGAAAATGGCTACAGCACAGCTTGGTTCGGCAAAAATCACAATGTTCCCGATAACCAAACCAGTATGGTTGGTCCGTTTGACCGCTGGCCTAATGGTTTGGGATTTGACTACTTCTACGGATTTATTGGTGGAGAAACTGACCAGTGGTATCCAGCACTGTATGAAAATCAGAACCCCATCAATCCACCCGCCACAATGATGTACAATGGAGAGGAAGACGACTACAACCTCAACCATGACCTTGCTGATAAAGCAATTGGTTGGATGAACAATCAGCATTCAATTGCACCAGATCGTCCTTTCTTCCTTTACTTTGCTCCCGGTGCTACCCACTCACCTCACCAACCGCCAGAGGATTATCGCGATAAATACAAAGGTGTGTTTGATGACGGTTGGGACGCAGAGCGTGAGAAAATTTTCGAGCGTCAGAAGCGCACTGGTGTTCTTGCGAAAACTCCCGGTATAATTCCTGCTGATGCTGTACTTACCCCTCGCCCAGACGAAATACCTGGTTGGGATGACTTCGACGACAGCGAGCGTGCGGCATTAGCCAAGGAGATGGAAATCTATGCGGCTTTTCTAGAATACACTGATGTAGAGGTAGGTCGCGTCCTTGATGCTATTCCTGAAACGGAAGTAGAAAACACCATGATAATCTATATCGTGGGTGACAACGGTGGTTCAGCAGGCGGTGGTGTGAATGGAACTTGCAACACCATGAGAAATCTTAACGGACTGGGCTATGAGATTGAAGAAATCAAGGAGTGTGCAGAGGATTGGGGTGCGCGTGACAGCGGAACCTCGCCAGGATACTCCGTTGCCTGGGCTTGGGCTACGGATGCGCCTTTCCAATGGACAAAGGAGATAGCTTCCCATTTTGGCGGGACTCGCAATCCCATGATTATTAAATGGCCAAAGTTTATTCCCCCGACTCCAAAGACAAGGGAGATCCGAGACCAGTTTCACCATGTTATTGATATCGCACCGACAATTCTGGAAGTAACTGGGATTCAGGAACCAGAGATCGTTAACAGCATCCAGCAGCAGCCCATAGAAGGGGTGAGTTTAGCTTATACCTTTGGTTTTGGTATAGATGATGATGATGACGATGACGATAATGATGATGATTATGGGGAAGGTACTGAAGGTACTCATAAAACTCAGTATTTTGAGATGTTTGGGAATCGAGGCATCTACAAGGACGAAGGAACACACGAATGGATGGCATCAACTGTGCATTCTAAGCCAGTTGGCGATGACCCTCTTAAACCTTTCGATGAGGATGAGTGGGAACTGTACGATTTAAAGGATGATTTCTCCCAAGGCAAAGACTTATCCACAGATAATCCTGATAAATTAGAGGAACTCAAAGACTTATTTCTAGTTGAGGGAGGTAAGTATAATGTTTTTCCTCTGGACGATCGCTTTGTTGAACGAGGTGATGTTAGTTTACGTCCCAGTTTTACTGCAGGACGCTATGAGTTCGAGTTCTATGAAGGTGCCATTCGACTGCCAGAAGGGACAGCACCCGATGTGAAAAGCAAAGATCATAAGGTTACTGCTTATGTAACGATTCCTCCTGAAGGTGCTGAAGGTGTACTCCTGGCGCTCGGTGGAGAGACGGGAGGCTATAGCTTCTACATTAAGGACAAAAAACTCCACTATACCTACAACTTCTTTGGCACCCACTACGACGTTGTTTCTATCGACGACATTTGCTCATACGGCAACGTTTGTTCTGGTGATGATGTTACCCTTGGATTCAACTTTGAATACTCAGGAAATTATGGAGATGGTCAGGGTTACCCAGCTGAAGTTACCCTCTTAGTTAATGATGAGGAAATTGATGAGAGTAAATTCCAGCCTTTGAGCGTGTTTGGTCAATACAACATCCTACAAACTGTACCTGCACGATTCTCTCTGGAAACTCAAGATGTAGGCATGGATTTACTCACACCAGTAGCTCATTATTATGACCCAGAGTCATGTGATTCAGAGTCGGATGACTCAGAGTCATGTGACTCAGAGTCACATTTCCCCTTCACAGGCAAAATTAATAAGGTGACAATAGACCTTGAAGAACCTTGCTCGGGATTAGATTGCATAGTAGACTATGCCGAGCGCGCTCCCTTTGAGTTCGACGGAACGATTAACACGGTGAAAGTGGAGCTTGGAGATTCAATTGAACCCTACCAAGCTTCGGAAGATATGAGTAATGAAGACTTCTGGGACATAATCATTCAGCAGGTTGAGAAACATTATTCAACCAAATAGCGATCGCTATTCACAGGACTTACCCATGAGGTAGGAAAAACGCAGGTCATCCAACAGCCGAATCGAATGCCTAAGTAGCTAATGAATTTAGTCTCGATGGGGCGGATTGAGTGACCCAATTGGGTGAGCATTGCTCACCCTAATTACTCGGAAGAATAAACCTTACAAACTAGGACTAACAAAAATATGTCAATTTATAGCAATTATCAAATTGATGAGGTACAGATTAAAAAATTGCTATCAGCAGTATTAAACTTTTACCGGTCAGATTAACTTACTAACCTAAGTTCGACTGAACTTCCCGGCTGTAGTCAGTCGGGAGTTTTTCCCTCTCATATTAAATAAATGAGCTTTCTTTGTTTATACCAAATCCGCATAATTACTATACTCAAGTCATTGCGACTGGAACAGAGTGGAAGGAAGCAATCTCAGGGGTGCGCGGAGATTGCTTCCTATCGTCGCTGCGGACGACTGTTCTCTATATCAAAGCTATTCTCTACCTCAGAAAAATAATTCTGTAACTCAAATGATGAATAATTCTCAAAATTATATTCAAAAATTCCTAATTGTTCTCAGTGTTTTTATTCTAACTGTTACTATTTTTAGTCCGAGTGCGTTTGCCGTACCCTCTTCAACTTGTCCCCAAAATATGGAATTCATTCCGGGAGGAGAGTTCAAAATGGGGTCAGACAAACCAGAATTTATCGAAGAACTACCTGTTGAAAATGTGACTGTCAGTTCATTTTGCATTGACTCCCACGAAATTACCAACGCCGAATTTACCAAGTTTGTTGAAGATACAGGTTACGTTACTATAGCCGAACGTCCTCTATCAAAATCACAATTTCCTGACTTATCCGATGAAGAGCGATCGCCTGGTTCCCTTGTTTTTGAACCTCCCGCAGAAGGCATTCAACAAGTCGCTTATCTAAGTTGGTGGCATTGGGTTGTGGGCGCAAACTGGCAACATCCCTACGGCTCCGATAGCAATATTAGCGACAAAGAAAACTATCCCGTTGTTCATATTGCCTACGAAGATGCCTTAGCTTACGCCAAGTGGGCAGGAAAACAACTTCCCACCGAAGCTCAATGGGAATACGCTGCCAGAGGCGGTTTAAAAGAATCTACTTATACCTGGGGTCAAGAATATTCTGCTAAAAAAGCCAACACCTGGCAAGGAATTTTTCCTTTTCTGAATACCAAAGGGGATGGCTATTTGGGAACTGCTCCCGTTGCTTCGTTCAAGGCAAATGGTTACGGTTTGTATGACATGACAGGTAACGTTTGGGAATGGACAGCGGACTGGTATCAGGTTGAACGAAAAGACATGGCTCATAGCGTTAATCCTGAAGGTCCCAGACAAGCGGAAAGTTTTGACCCCAAAAAACCTGGTGAGGGAGCAGTACACGTTATTAAGGGTGGTTCTCACCTCTGTGCGCCCAACTATTGCAGTCGATACCGTCCGGCTGCACGGGAGTCCCAGTCACCGGATACTGGAACCACTCACATTGGTTTTCGCCTTGTCAAAAATTTGGTGTTAGTGAATTAGTGTATGATATTACAGCAGTTTTGGAGTTGATGAGGTACAAAATTTTAGGGAGTAGGGACGTTGCATGCAACGTCCGTACAGAGTAGGCATTAGGGAAAAAAAGATTAATTTTCAAACTGTACCTCACGCTTCCTCAAAAGTGCTGTAATCTTCATTACAGAAAAATTTTGGTCTAATACCAATTTGAAAAAAGAATGTTACAAATAGTTCCAAACTTTAGATGTCGAATAATTTGCTTAAATTACTGAAGCATCAAAGTTTTGAGCTATAAAATCTGAGTTTTGACTGTCAGATGTGCGTCTTACATTCTGAGGAGACCTCAGAATTACGCACTCGATGCATGACTTTTGACTTTTGAATTCCGTGAAACGGTCTAAAGCCTCCCCTTTTAAGGGGATAAAAAAGGGAATATTTCAGATTTCAAGCCTCCTTATTGCAGAGGTACTGATAACTGATAACTGAAATGACCTATTTCCTTTCAATAATCAGAAAAAGTCATCAATATTAATATCATCATCAGAATTTTCTGAAGATTTTTTATCCTCTTTTATTTCTGATTTATTTTCAATATTATTTTCATCATTTTTTCCATCGCTTCCCCATTTTGTACCTGGTTCAGCAGCACGTTTAGCAGCATAATTATTAACTCCATAAATCGGTTCTGGCTTCACAATTTCTAACGGCTTAATTTCTGTTTGAGTCTCTTCTTGTTCTTGATATTTAGGATATTTTTTCGGTCTAATTTTACCTCTACGTCTGCGAGAAGTTTGTTCTTCACTGGTATTTTCTGTCACAACTTCATACAAAATTGCTAACTTATTTTTATCGCTACCTCGACGCAAAACTCGACCCAATCTTTGAATATATTCTCGTTCACTTCCAGTACCAGATAAAATAATTGCTACCCTCGCATCTGGCACATCAACACCTTCATTTAAAACATGAGAAGCTACAAGAGTTTTATATTCCCCAGTTCTAAATTTACTTAAAACTTCATGCCTTTCTTTCACAGGAGTTTGGTGAGTTATTGCCGGGATTAAAAACTCATGGGAAATCCGATAAACTGTTGTATTATCAGCCGTAAAAATTAAAGTACGTTCGGGAAAATGTTGAGCCAATAAATTAGCAAGAGTTCGTAATTTTCCATCCGTACCAAGAGCAATTTCTTTAGCTTGACGATGGGCTAACATTGCTCGACGTCCAGCCTTGGAACGGGCACTTGCTATAACAAAATTTTTCCAACCATTTAACCCACCTAACTTAATATTTGCCTGCTTTAAAAAGTCATTTCTAACTGTCATTAATTTGTTATATTCTTCCCGCTCCTGTGCAGAAAGTTTAACCATTATTTGTACGATTTTATGGTCAGCTAAAGCATCACCTGCCAATTCTTCAGGAGTCTTACTAAAAACAGTAGGTCCAATTAAATAATCTAAATCAGAATGACGACCATCAGAACGGTTAGGAGTTGCTGTCAGACCCAGACGATAAGGAGCGATCGCGTATTCGGCAATTACCCGATAAAAATCAGTAGGTAAGTGGTGACATTCATCAAAAACTAATAGAGCATATTTATTGCCGATCGCCTCAGCATGAATAGTCGCACTATCGTAAGTCGCCACTAAAATTGGTGTTTTGTCGCGAGACCCTCCACCAAGCAACCCCACTTCCACATCTGGAAAAGCTGCATTCAAATGCGCATACCACTGGTGCATCAAATCTAGGGTGGGTACAACCACCAGGGTACTACGGGGAGTTGCCTGCATTGCTAATTGTGCCAAATATGTTTTACCCGAAGCAGTAGGGAGAATCACAACTCCATTTCTGCCTGACTGTTTCCAAGCTTTCAATGCTGCCTCTTGGTGGGGATAGGGTGGCATTTCCAAACTAGGGATAAGTTCGAGAGGTGCAAATTCTTTAGCTTTGTCAACAAAATCGATTTTTGCTGCTTTTAATGACTCTACTAAAGGGCGATAGTCTATTGCCCGAACCCGAAATTTTTCCACCCGGTCATCCCAGGTTGCATAGTCTACCCATGCTTTACCTTGAGGTGGAGGATGGAGAATGAGAGTGCCGCGATCGAATTTGATAGTTGGTGTTCGATACATTTTTTTGGTTTAAAGTAATAAATTATATCAAATTCTGGTAATTATTTTAGAGGCTATTTGTAAAGTTTTGTAAGCAATAGCGATCGCTATTTTTCCATCAAGTCAAAATAGAATAGTAAAAAAATCGGTAGTGCGTCAAGAAAGTGTGGGAAGTGTGGTCCGGGTGGGAAGTGTGGTCCGGGTGGGAAGTAGAAGGAATGACTGTAGCTGTATCTTTTTGTGCAAGTCTGCCACTGATCATAGCTTTTATGGTCTGATCTCAAATCCGGTTAAACAGTTATAGATTGGTTAACTCAACCATGAGACAGTCCTCACTCCTCAGGAGGAGAAAGAATCACAAACATTTATTAGTTATGACGATTCGAGATTTTTTTGATGCCCAATTAAACGGATTTGATATTAAAGGCTGAAAAATTTGCACTTTTTTCCCGACAAAAATCCGAAAAACTCACTCTTGACAGTGCTATAGGATGATTATTGACCAGCCCTACTTACTTATCCCACACTTTACGCTCTGCACAACCAAAAAATCTATGACTAGAAATATTTATACCAAATTCAAAAAAGGTAGTTACACCTTAATTTGTGATTTATTGCTACAATTAAAAATTGTATATATCCATTAAATGTCAAAATTAAGCATTTTTTCATCTTTTTTTTCCCTGTTACCTGTTGCCTGTTGCCTGTTGTCCGTGTCGAGACTGTAGCAATATTTTATGAAATTGGTATTACTCTTAATTAGTAATGAATTCAAAAAATCCTCGCACTACTATAGGACAAACCGCATACGATATAGCTTCCTCTTTATGTTAAAATATCGATCTTCGTTTCATCACTTTGCTTGAATATTCTTCCGTACAGACTGATTTAGCACTCTCTTATATTGATTCAGACCGAGTTGATCTGATTAAGGGAGATGTACTCTCTATGAGAGATATCCAGTCTGGAGATAAATTACTTAGTAATTACCAAAAAATGAGGGTATGTGCCTCCCCTTTTAAGGGGATGAAAAAAATATTTAGTTCAGTATTTCAAGCCTCCGACTTCAGTAGGAGGTTCACTGATAACTGATAACTTTGATCATGTTGTCATTAAAAGTGGAAATCACGAAATTCCAGCCGACAAACAACAGAAACTATATACTAATGTGTTTCAAGTGTTTAAACTTGGTGGGATGTTTATTAATCTTGGTTTTCTTTTCGATGAGAGTGGAAAACGTTACTGCTGTAATAATTTTTTACACTCTTAAAAATTAATATTTTCCGCCATATTGTATGATACTGGTGGAACTAAAAATCCAAAATGGAGCATTAAATTATGTCTGACATCGAACAGGATGCTAAGTTGTGGTTGCATGGTGAAACCTATGGCTTCAAGAGTGTCCCACCAACCAAAGATCATGAAACAATTATCAAATCAGTTCTTATTTGTGCCAAAGCAGATGGGGTACTAGCGCCAGAAGAAAGAAATTGGATTGTTGGTCGTGCTGCTGCACTCGGCAGTGATGGATATGAATTAGCTAAAACTTACCCAGCAGATGAAGATGTAATTGATGTTTTAAACCAAGCATCTGCTGTCAATAATGCTGGTCGTCGTACAGTTATTTATCTTGCTATTAAAACTTGTAGCGCTGATGGAGAGTTACACCCGGATGAAATGGCTAAAATTTACCAAATAGCGGAAAAACTAGAGCTAGAAAAAGAAGTTGTTGATTCTCTCAAGGAAATTTGTGTTGAGGAAGCTAAGGTGCGAGAAAAACGCATAGCTCTGTTATTCCCTGATGGTGCTCCTTACTAAACATAAAAACTGACGGGAGAAAGTTAGCCAGGGAGATTTATCCCCTGGTTGAATAACGACGCGCGGGTAATAAAGCGGAGTAAAAGTATGCTATACTAGAGGTAGTGAGTAAGAACAAGGTTTGTCGCCATGACAAGACCGCGCTTTGCGGTGAAATTCCGGCTCCCAGGAGACGGGGACGATGCTGACTACGACGGCTGTTAGCTCCGCATTCCGCAGGAAAAGCAAGTAACGCAGCTAGAGCAGCGATTGATAGCTCCAATATCTAGAGTAAAACCACTCGTGAAAGCTACAAAAAAAAGTAAGCTCACAGCTAGACAATGATCTATGCCGAGGAGTTTAGAAGTCTGCCCTTCAGGCTTTAAGCAAATGTGGATTTATGAGGGGCTGCGTGCGGAATTTACTTCCGCACATTTATTCGCCCCGTCCCAAATGGGGGTGGATTTGCCACAGAATCCAGGGTGTTTCAACCCCTGGAGATGTCAATTGATTGTTATATTATGTCTCTTTGAATAACCACAATAGACATCTCCTCCAAATGAGGCAACAGCTCCGGAAGGCAACAGGGAACCCACCCCTCGCCCCTCCCCCTCCCAGGAGGGGAATAATTGATAATTTATGGATAAGAATTGATTTGATTTTTGATTTTTGGAGATGTCTAATAAAAAGTTAGTAGGTAGGGACATTGCATGCAACGTTTCTACGGAGTAAGGAATAAGGGAAAATTTAAAAAATATTTTCCCTTAGAGAGAAGAACATTTTTATTATGCCTAACGCATAACCACCTTATGTAGTAGGGGTTAATGGCCATTAACCCCTACAAATGGTGTATAATTTCATATTTTGCGTAAGTCCCGATCAAAAGAGACAGCGCAACCCAATCTACTAATACTTAACTCAACTGTGCCTCTGTCACCCAGACAGCATGAAAACCATAAGGAACTCGCTGCGGAATAATTACTCGCGCTACAGTTTCCCCACTCATATCTTGAGCACTCACTACTACCAACTCAGAAGTCTGAGTATTTTCATCATAAACATAAGTCACCAACCAACCATCATCTTCGCTACTAGCATTCAGTCGAGGAGCAAATACTGCCTCTCCACCATAACGTCCCTTACCAAACTCGTATGTTTCCGACTTCCCTGTATCCAAGTCATATTTAATCAGAGCATCAAATAGAGGAGGGAAGTCTCCTGCTTCCATCCTTGCCGAATAACCATACCGCGTCTTTCGCCCTAAGAATTCTTCATTAACACGGGGAAACTCAGAAGCTACATCATCTAGCTTTTCCTCCTTGACAGCTCCCGTTTTTAGGTTAAACCGCCAACGATGTAAATAAGGAATATCACCATCAGGGAGGCGATCGCTATCATTAGTCACAAACACATTAGTAGAGTTCATCCGACAAGCAACCAATACAACCTCATCTCCTTCTTCGTAAGCATTGAGAGTATGCCAAACAAAACAAGCTGGAGTTTCAAACCAACGTACTTCGCCACTATCGCCATGACGTGGAATAATACCGAAGCGACTGGGTGTCTCTGACTCAAACATTAGTGGAAATTGACCTTTTTCTATTCTTTCTGCGCGGAAAGTCATTGGTAAATCGAAAAATATACTATAGTTTTCCGTAATAGCAAAGTCGTGCATCATTACTCCCACTGGCAAATCTATAGGTATTGTGCGTAGTAACTCTCCTGTGGCAGAAACAACGCCGTATTGTAAAAAGGGAGGTTGAGACATGGAGTACCCGAAAAACATCATTTCTCCTGTGACGGCATCAACTTTAGGGTGCGCAGTAAAAGGAGATTCAAGCTTGCTGTTAAAAGTCTGTTTGCCAATGGTATCTAACTCGGGTAGTTTAATATGGTAGGGTGCACCCCCACCACCTTCCCAGAGAGCATAGAAATGACCAGCATGATAGACCAGAGCAGTGTTAGCTGTATTTGTATCTGTACCGTAGGGATTATCTTGTTGGAATGGTTCTAATAATCCTGGCCATACTGCTTTACCTTCCTGGTTTTCTACCTGGAATTTGTTGGTGCGTACATAACGGTTGCAGTAGGATGCTTTACCGTCTTTTATTCTTACTCCATGTAGCATTCCGTCGCCGTCAAACCAGTGATATTCACCCATCGGTTTAAATTGTGGGTTGGGGCCATTACGCACAAACATTCCTGAGATATCGGGAGGTAGTTCCCCAATAACTTTGAGGTTGTCGGCGGTTATTTCGTCTTTAACGGGTGTGAAATTATTGGTTAAGAAAGGATTAAGGGTAGGAGTTGTTGCAGTCATAAATTTTTGATATTGGGAATTCTTAAGTTATTTTATAATAATTTGATAATAATTAGAGAAAGTTGGTTATAACTTGTTGGGTTGTTGGTAGGTGTCAGAAGTCAGGAGAAAATATTTTTGTATCTTTGACAAGATAAGAAATAAAATTTATCCTATTCAGGACTTACGCATAACCATCACATATTGTAGGGGTTAACGGCCGTTAATCCCTATAAATGGTTTATAGTCTCATCCTTTGGGTAAGTCCTGCTATTTTAAAAATAGCCTTGATTTAAAACCCTATTTATAGATGGATTAGCATTATCAATCAATATTTTAATTTTATCGATGGTCTTGTGAAAAACATGAGGATAATATTTTGAAGCATCTAAAAATACTGCATATTCTTGTTGATGAATATGTCTTACTTATGGTGTTTTATGTTCTTGTCTAATGTTAGCAGCAAGAGACTTTGATTTACTGACTATTAAAGAGTTTAAACAATAGAAATAGGTGTCATATCTAGAAATTCGCAAATCAAAAAGTATAGGGAACCACCGAACAGCTATTTTTAAATCTCTGCTAGTAGCAACTGCTTATTGAAACATCGTTTTATCTAAATTCGTTTTGCATTCTGCACATACATAACCGTACTGGAGATTCAATTAGTTTAAAATTTTGAAAATTTGCTTCAAAAGATGTTTTTAAATAGAGCTTTTTGCCTAAAATAAAGTCTTGAACCTTCGACCTAATAGATGATTGAACACCCAGACCAGGATTACCCAAAGATAATAAAAGACTCAGGCCAGAAAATGTATTTCTCGGACCCAACTCAAAAGATTCATCTATTCCTCGTAAGCTTTGGAACACAAGTTAAGGTAAAAACTCTTCCAAAATTGTATTGTCTAATTTTAATTGCCATTTCTGCCTGTAAAAAAAATTTTCTGAGCTATCAAATATTAAATCTAGTTCAATAAAACGCTTGTATTTATTTGTAGCTGCCACTAACTTTTCCACAGTATCAGCTTTGTTATCCTCGACAATCAAGTCTTATAATTATTGATATGTCTAGGTTAGAGCTATTTTTTTCCTCTATTTAGCGACAACTCTAATATCCGCATTATAAAGCTGAAGCTGACAAAACTTATCCCCTCAGATCGACACATTCAGCTCAATGAAAGTTTCTCGGTTGTTTCAGTTCAAATGCACCTGTTGGGTAACTATCACAACACAATAACTGATGAACATATTCGCTAAACTCGTGTATGGATAATATAGAATATAGTACCGTAAATCTGATACAATTGAGCTGATTAATCATTTAAAACAAACACCATTTTATATTGATTTAGTAAGGAAAATAAAAGAGAGTTTTCCTGTCATTAATAGCTAGTATAGTTGTTAAAAGTTATGATAAAAAACTATTAGGAGTTAATAATAAATGACTATGGTATGTGACAATCAAAATCACAGGTTAAAAGAATTATTAGAAGAGCATGGAATTAGGTGTTTTGAAGAATGGAACTGGATTATACCCTATGGAGAACTGCCAGCAATTCGTATGTTTTGGTATCCAAAACCCCAACAAATAACTGGTGTTCTCCAAGTAGAAGTATTGATCGAAGAGGGAATCGTTTTAGTAGAATACTTTGCAGGAATTGGAGAGGGTCTAGATGGATTGACTGATGGGATTGATAGTTTTATAAATAATTCATTACACGTCTTACTAGCTGCATTTTGGGGTCAAAATTATCCGGAGCAAGTTGAAATAGAAAGATGGTTAATTAATAATTATGAATACGATGTATATATAGGTCCTATTACAGTTATAGGAAGTAATGGTAATACAGAAATTCCAGAAAATACTTTCGAGAAAATTGAGCAAGCTATAAAAATGACAAATTTAACTGAAAAATATTGTTGGTTTAGAACATACTTTGGTAATGTAAATGGCAAAGATTGTGTTTTCGAGGCATTGGCGAATAACGAATGGTGGGAAGAAGGCGAAAAGGCATTGAAGTCAGTTGATTGGGTTGATACTAATTTATTTTATAGTTTTAGAAATTTTATAGTTGCAGTTAAAAGCTCATCAGAAAACACTTAAAATTAGAAGGTTTTAGTCCACATCTTAGTTTGAGCATTATGCCTCAAATATCCCAAATATTTAGAATTATATAGAATCCGGTTATACAGTATATGTTTATAATTCTATCCACACTTTCGGAGCCTTCAATCTCTCGACCTCCCCTTCTCCCCACACTCCCCACCCTCCCCACACTTCCCACCCCCAAACATAAGATAAGTATTCAACCTGATTTTATATTATACCATGTCCGGATGATTAAGTATAATAAAAATTTTCTATTGAAGCGATCTCAAAGGAATATCCCAAATTTCTGCTCCGTTTCCAGTGTTATCATTTGAATTCACACCTACGACCTACTACCTAAGAACTTTATTATAACTAATTAGGGTTTGCGCTTATAAAGTCTTTTTGCTCTTTGTAGGAGACAGGAGACAGGAGACAGGAGGAACGGGGAATTTAGAAGAGGTAGTAGAAAGAATTGTAAGAATGATTTTTCTGCCTAACTATGCGCCTAAAATACGCTCCATGCATGAGCATGAAGAGCTGAAACAGGCGTACTTTTTTAGACCCCAAAAAAGCTAAAGTCTTTATATGTCAATGCTTTTATATTTAATCAGCAAGCCCTAATTAAACGGACATGATATTACAGCAATTTTCTAGTATTGGAGGTACAAAGTTTTAGGACTTTAAAGAACAAGGTACAGGGATTAATTGTAGGCTAGCTTTACTTAACTATCTGGTCAGAGTGCTGTAGATGATTCCTAACTAATCAATGCAATTCAACTATCGTTTAAAGACCAATGAAAATAATTATTTCAAACGAGAAGTTTTTCTAGCTGCTTGTCAAATTTATTCCTAGAGGAAGAGGATGATCTTCCCTCTAAAAAGACAGTTAAAGTAGCATATTTTATAACTGCATACTATTAGTTTTCTGCTGAAATATTACTCATTCAGTAAAGCGATGCCTATTCCTAACTATCAAAATATTGATGTGTCAAAAAAGGCACTTCAACTACTTCCCCTTCCACATCTCCCACTTTAACTTTTAAACCTACTCCACCTGCTTTTGTTCTAATATAAATTAAACCAAAATAACCATCATGAGTTTCCGTACAACTTGTTAATTTCCCAACTTTTTCATCTCCAACTTTCACAACATTTCCTAATTCCGCCATTCCACTCAAACGTACTCCCAAAAGCCGTTGTTTCACACCTTTATATGTGTTTAAACGAGCAATAGTTTCTTGACCAATATAACAACCTTTCTCAAAAGAAATAGTATTCCATAAACCAGCTTCGAGAGGGTTATAGTCATCCGTAAGTTCATAGTCTGGCGCGGGACGACCTTCCTCTATTCTCAGTTGTTGCCATAGGCGATCGCCCATCGGTACTGCTTCTGTTTCTGTTAACATTTGCCAAACTTTAGCAGCATTGTTTACCGGAACTATCAAAGTGCATCCCTCTGTTGCCAACCCACTACCGACAGCAACCCGAATTTCTACATTTCCCAGACTCATTAACTGGTGACTAGCGTGGGGTGCATCTGGAGGAGTTATTCCTGATAATTTGGCGATCGAGTTTTTGCTTTCTGGTCCAATGAGACTAAATATGGCGTATTCGCTACTAATATCTTTCACTGCCACCCGGTCCATCGGGAACAGATAACGGTCAAACCACTCTATTAATTGTTGACAACGGGTGGGAGAGACTAACAACAAAACTGCATCTTCTGTGACATAAGCTGTTGCTAAGTCAATAGTGCGAGCAGTTGGGGTGACGAAAACTGTCTCACAACCTTCACCGGGTTTGAGAATATTGAAATTATTCGTGCTTTGGTTGTGTAGAAACCGTAGACGGTCATCGTCGGAAATTTGTATTAGTCCCCAATGAGAGCGATCACATAAAGCTACTCCCTGTTTTATTGCTTCTATTGCTTGAGTCTCATTAGCAAAACTAACTGGAATTGAGTCTTGAAAAGTTGCACCATTAGATGTTTGAATATTCTGTAATTCCTGGTTCATAATTATACTTTAGTCTGTTGATTTTTACTTAATACAAATAGTTATTTTGTCCTGATAAAATGTATCTATACTGTTGTTCAACAATTAATTATTAATGATTAATTATTAACAATTACCTTTCCTTGAAAAGAAGAGGATTGACTAATCATGAAAAATTTTTCTTCACAGGAGTCGATTGGATATGGCGCAGGTTTTCTCGCCATCCCACCCAACGGGGAAGCTGCGAAGATCGACCGCTTGTTTATCCTTTAAAGGAGAGGCTTTAAACCTTAATTATTTGGTAAATCAGCCATCATATTCTCTACCACTCTTAGAGCTTTTTCGTCAAGATGCTCCCAATTGACACCTCCTTCATCGTTGAGTAAGCTAGTATCAACTTCAACTTCTACTGCTTGTTCAGCAGTATGAGTAGAATGATAATTACTAAAACAAACTTGATAGCAAAGTTCCCAGATATCAATACTAACTTTTTGGTCTTGATATTCTAAATCTAGTCTATACCCTGGAATTGGTGTTTCTACTTCTTGGTAATCTCCTTTCCAAACAGAATTATCTAGTTTTTTGCGAATATGATCTAATAATCTGATGAAAGCAGGTTGCATTAGTAGTTCAGATTGTTTCCAGGCAGTAATGTTATTAATTTTAGGCTTCATTTAATTTGATTCAGAAACATTAGACTTCTTGCAGAAGTCAGGGAATAGAGAGCAGGAAATAGGGAGATGAAATTGTTTATTTCATATCTTGAATTGGTTTAATTAAAACTTTTGCAAGAGGTCTGTTCATTAATATAATATTTATTGGGAATAATTATTCACATTTTGTCAATATCAGGACTTACGCATGAGGTACGAAAAATTAGTGTCGCTACGCGGAAGTTAAAAGTCAATTATTTTTGATTGGTAAGACTTTTAGGATTTTGTAACTGGTTAGTTATTTCTGCCATCCTGCACTAGGACTTGAGATTGCTTTCCGTTCCGGAGCTCCACAAACCCTATCGGTCGCTTCGGACGGAAATAGGTTAAGGTGCTTCAACAATGAATAATGAATAATGAATAATGAATAATGAATAATTACCTCTCCTTGAAAAGAAGAGGATTGACAAAGAGATGAAAATTTTTCTTCACAGGAGTCGATTGGATATGGCGAGGAGACCTCGCCATCCCCCGACCGCTTATTATCCCCTTAAAAGGGGAGGCGCATACCCACAATTTTTCGGTAAGTCCTAAATATTCTATTATTGTTGACAACTAAGTGACATTCACCATTTTGACATCTTCCCGACGCTACTCTACGAGACAGCGCGGGATTCCCTAATATCACTAATAGAGGCTTTGTGTTTCATAGCACCTGCCTTCTGGGAAGATGGTCTAATATCATGTCCGGTTGAACAGTGATAAATAAATAACTACGGAGGACTCAGGAGTCAGGACTCAGGAGTCAGGAGGGAAGAAAGGAGAAGGAAGAGGAAGAACTGGAGTTGAAGGAGAAAGTTTTTTTATAACTATAGTCATTCTGAATAAGACTGGGACAGTAACAGACGCAATAATCTCGAATAATATCATCAATTTTTAGGTTTACACTTGGCTCATCCCGCCATAATCTAACTGCTTTGTTCCTAATAAACTGAGCAGTTCTTATAGCTTCATCTAAAGCTTGAACTTGTGCCTTAGACCCATTTAATAGCTTGGCTTCTCTCACTATCATAAGTCTATTTTACTACACACAAAGCCAATAAACAGAACTACTACATTCTTTTTTATTGGTCGGAATTCATCTCACTGCTAACCTGCGATATAGCGGGAGCCTTCTTCCGACATTCAGGTAAACTTTTGTCTTGCTTGAAAAGAAAAATGCCGAGTTGTTTGATGATACCAATTCCCTGGAAGAAGGTAGTCGGTGATAGAAGGATGAAGGAGACAGCAATCATATAAACTTTTCCATCAATACTATCACTATCTCACTTTTGACTTTTGACTTTTGACTTTTGACTTTTTTGACTAGGTACTCAATTATGTTATTCTTAATTATTAATTAACATTGAATTGCTAAAATTAAAGAGTAATGGTTAAACAGCGCGTACTCTCTGGAGTTCAACCAACTGGAAACCTTCATATTGGAAATTATTTAGGTGCTATTCGCAACTGGGTGGAGGGTCAAAAAGAATATGATAATTTCTTCTGTGTAGTAGACTTACACGCTATTACAGTACCACACAATCCAGCTACTCTAACTACAGATACTTACACTATTGCAGCCTTATATTTGGCTTGTGGTATAGACCTGGATTATTCTACCATATTTGTACAATCTCATATTCCAGCTCATAGTGAATTGACATGGTTACTGAACTGTATTACTCCACTGAATTGGTTGACAGATATGATCCAATTTAAGGAGAAAGCAGTTAAGCAGGGAGAAAATGTTGGGACAGGTTTATTAGATTATCCAGTTTTGATGGCTGCAGATATTCTACTTTATGATGCAGATAAAGTTCCTGTGGGAGAAGACCAAAAACAACACTTGGAACTTACCCGCGATATTGCAGTTAGATTTAATCATCAGTTTGGTAAGGAGGAAAAGATACTAAAATTACCAGATCCTTTGATTAGAAAAGAGGGTGCGCGGGTAATGAGTTTGGCAGATGGTACTAGCAAAATGTCTAAATCTGACCCTTCAGAATTGAGTAGAATTAGTTTATTAGACCCACCGGATGTAATTACAAAAAAAATTAAACGTTGCAAAACAGACCCAGTTAAGGGTTTAGAATTTGATAATCCTGAACGACCTGAATGCAATAATTTATTAACCCTTTATAGATTATTTTCAGACAAAACAAAACAAGAGGTCGCAGTAGAATGTCAGGATATGGGATGGGGACAATTTAAACCTTTATTAACCGAGGCAACCATTGAAGCTTTGAAACCAATTCAAACAAAATATAAAGAAGTAATGGATGATAAAGGTTATTTAGAATCTGTTTTATCCGAAGGTAGACAAAAAGCAGGAGCAGTTGCTAATCAAACTTTAGCAAAAGTTAAAGCTGCTTTAGGTTATTCTGTGCCAATTTAGAAGTTATAAGTCAAAAGTCAAAAGTCAAAATTCAAAAGTAAGATTTTATCAGCTCAAAATTTTGATGCTAAGGTAATTTACGGAAGTTATTTAACATTTATAAGGAGTGAAACTAACGGAAGTAATAAGTCAAAAGTCAAAATCAAAAGTAAGATTTTATCAGCTCAAAATTTTGATGCTACAGTAATTTACGGAAGTTATTTAACATTTATAAGGAGTAAAACTATTTGTGAAATCTTTAAAGTGAATTGATATTAGTAGTTAACTACTTAGATAAAGCTCAAATTAGTAACTTATTTATTTTTATCTAGCACAATTATTCTCAACTGAAGTTAATTGGATTAATTGATTGTAAAACTTATTTTAAAGTTGGATAATTATGTGTAAGTACAAGGCAAAATTATAATTTGTCAATGAGCAAAAAAAATGATATTTTCTGTATAATTGAATATTCTGAAATTTCTGTCGTTAATCAAAGAAAATAGTAGTTAGTTAAAAAAGATTTTTATTTAATCTATCGAATAATCTCAAAAAAATTAACAACTTAACCACAACTAAGTAATAAATAAATGAATAGATTTCGCAATGCAGTAAAATCGGGAGAATTTTTAGTAACTGCTGAAGTAGCACCACCAAAGGGAGCTGACCCTACTCACATGATCGAGATGGCCTCAACACTAAAAGGTCGGGTTCATGCTGCTAATGTCACAGATGGCAGTCGTGCTGTTTTGAGAATGTCTTCATTGGCAGCCTCAATTATCTTGAAGAATAATGGCATAGAGCCAATATGTCAAGTAGCTTGTCGCGATCGCAACCGTATTGGGTTACAAGCGGATCTCATGGGAGCTTCAGCATTAGGACTTAATAATATTTTAGCTCTCACTGGCGACCCTGTAAAGGCAGGAGACCATAAAGATGCCAGAAGTGTATTTGATATGGAGTCAGTGCGTTTATTACAAATGATTGCTAAATTAAACCAAGGGATAGATTGGAATGAGAAAGCTTTACCGGATGGAGCGACAGATTTATTTGTAGGTGCTGCGGTAGACCCTCAGTCCCCTAGTTGGTCTGGATTAAAAAAACGATTTGAGCGGAAATTATTAGCCGGGTGTCAATTTTTTCAAAGTCAATTAATTTCTGATTTTGATAAGTTAGAAAAGTTTATGAATCAAATTGCAGTTGAGAGTAATAAGCCAATTTTAGCCGGAATATTTTTACTTAAATCTGCCAAAAATGCTGCTTTTATTAATAAGTATGTGCCTGGAGTTGATATACCAGAACATATTATTAATCGTTTGGCAAAAGCTGACAAACCTTTAGAAGAAGGAATGAAAATTGCTGCCGAACAGGTGCAAATTGCTAGTAAGATTTGTCACGGAGTTCATTTGATGGCAATTAAGCGAGAAGATTTAATTCCCAGAATATTAGATATGGCAGAAATTTCTCCTATTTAAGGAAGAAGGAGGAAGGAAGAAGGAAGAAGGAGGAAGGAAGGACTGAAAAATATGGCGTTTTCATAGAAGAAGGAAGAAGGAAGGACTAAAAAATATGGCGTTGCACAGTGACGAATGATTTGACATTTTTGATAAACATAATTTTGGATTTGAGAATTGCCAGAATGATTAATATTAGGTTTTTTATAGTCAAATTATCAACTCATTTTTGGCAATATCATTCCATAATGTGCAACCCCAAAAATATGGTTTTGTCTGAGTTTTAAGCTTTTGATACAGTAGATTCCATCAAGGGTAATGTACACTCATAGCGGGTAAGATGCCAGCACTTGTTTGTACCAGGTCTGTGGAAACAAAGCTACAAAATTCGCTATTGCCATAATACAAAGCTTTTCAAATTGATGAGCCACATTCTCACAACAAAAATCGTGTAGGGGCGAATGGCCATTTGCTAACGTAGAGCTGCCGCTTTATATGTTGCGGAGCAAAACGTCCCTACTGTTGTCTACCCAAATGAAAACCGCTGATAACTGATAACTGATAACTGATAACTGAATTCAACCTTTATGAAAAAACTGCTTTAATATTTCAGTAGGTTTTCTATCCCAAGTATCAATATGCTCATAAATTAATCCATCTTGATTCAATTTATAAGTAGAATAACCATTAAAAAAAATTCTGGCTTGCCAAGGAACTCTTAATACTCCACGCACAGTCCAATTTGCCAAAATTATATTTTCTTCTGTTTGCTGAACATCGTGTAAATCAAAATAGAGTTCGGTGAAAAATAACCTACCGTGAAAACGTAAAGTCCAAAAAATAATTCGATAATTAAACTTCCATTTGAATGTATTAACTGGGTCTTTAAAAAAAATATTTTTAGTATAAATATTGTAGGAAATATCCTTTTTAAATAGAGTAGGTAAATCCAACTTTAGTGTATTAATAACTTGTTCAACTTTCATATAGAATCTGGGTAATTAGTTATCGTATCGCGCTAGGAGTTAGGAGTCAGGAGAAAATAAGTCGGAGTCAGGAGTCAGGAGAAAAGAAGGATAATAGTGGGAAAAATCTTGGGATATTCAGGCATTTATAGCAATGAGCGCTGGTATATTTACAAATTGCAGGAGAGGCCAAATAGCTAAAAGTCTTATATTATCAGCAATTTATTTCCCCAGATGAGCTGTTGCCTTCCGGAGCTGTTGCCTGTGCACAGCGCTATATATGTCTGCATTGAGTTGAAGTATACAGTATAACAAATGTATAACCGGATTTCATATCACTCTAATTTTCCTCAGAAAAAATTGATATATCTAGACTAGACTCTATTAGACATCTCCAATAATAAAAAATCAAATCAATTATCACACAGAAATTATCAATTATTTCCCCTATCACGCAGAAATTATCAATTATTTCCCCTCCTGGGAGGAGTTAGGGGTGGGTTCCCTATTGCCTACTGCCTCTTTTCCAATAATAAAAAATCAAATCAATTATCACGCAGAAATTATCAATTATTTCCCCTCCTGGGAGGAGTTAGGGGTGGGTTCCCTATTGCCTACAGCAAAGCTGCCTATTCTCTCTTTTGGAGGAGAGGTCTATTAATACCTTTAATTAAGAACTAATATTCAAAATTCGCTTAATCTGTTTCACATATTGATAAATTTCAGGCAAACGTTTATAAATGGCAGACGCTTTTAAATAAATCTTATAAGGAACAGCAGGACTACTAGAAACAATTTCTCCAGCAGCAACATCATTATGAACACCTGCTTGAGCAGTAGCGATCGCTCCATCTCCAATTTTTGCTTGATTAGCAATACCCACTTGACCTGCCAAAATTACATTATCGCCCAGTTTCACCCCACCAGCTAAACCAACTTGAGCGGCCAAAGCACAGTTTTTCCCAATTTGACAACCATGACCGACCTGCACCAAATTATCCAACTTCGTATTTTTGCCAATTCTAGTTTCTCCCACTGCGGGGCGATCAATAGTAGTATTGCCACCAACTTCAACCCCATCTTCCAAAACCACTCTGCCACACTGTTCCATTTTATACCAACCCTCTTGAGTGGGCACAAAACCGAAACCTTCTCCACCAATAACCGCTCCACTATGAATCACACAACCATTGCCAATTTGACTACGTTCATGAATCGAACAATTGGCGTGTAAAACAGAATTATCTCCTATTTCCACATCTGGATAAATTACCACATTTGGATAAATACAAACATTGTCCCCAATTTTTACCCCCGCATCAACCACAACATGAGGGCCAAGATAAACATTTTTTCCTATTTGTGCTGTTGAGTGAATAACAGTAGTGCCATGAATTTCTCGAATAGGTTGAAAAGGTTGATAAAAAAGAGCGATCGCCTTGGCAAATAATAATCTCGGTTCTTTTCCAGCTACCCACTCAATACCACGTTCGCTTGCCTGAGTTTGCAGAGTCTCGTCCATGGGCAAAATCAAAGCACTAGCATTTGTCGTGCCTAAATAACTGGCAAATTTTGCTCCTTCTATATAACTAAGAGTACCTACTACTGCTTCATCCACTGGGGCCACACCTGTAATATCTGGGGCCACACCATTAGTTTTTTCTAAACTACTAGCGATCGCCTCACAACCAAGTTTATGTACAAGTTCCCTAAATTTCATTATTTCCCACTCGTAGCAAATACCCTTGAACTTATACCATTTTCCCGCAAAAAAATAAACCCAATTCCATGGTTGTTCATCAACTGAAGATTTGGGTTAAATATTCTTATTTGAAATACTAAAATTTTTGCTATGTATCACGCCTTCGATCCCCCTCCTGTCCCCCTTGTCAAGGGGGAAGCCAGATGTTGCTTCACTTTCTGTTGAATGGGAGTTAGGGGGAATCTCCCGTAGCATTCTTTTTCATATTTCATAAAGTCGAGACAAAATAATAGAAAGCTAATTTTGCCTAAATCGAATTTAGGCGTTTCTGATTCTGGGTATGATTTTGCCCCCCGAGCAAGCCAATTTTGGGGGGAATAAAACTCTAAAAGTCCCGCAATTTTGGGGGATTTAGGGTGCTTGACCATAACCAAACAATCGCGCATTCATACTTCAATTCGGCAACGCCCTAATTTACTTGACAGAAACAGCATCTACATCAACTGTGGTATCAGTAGTAGTTGAGTCTTTATCATTAATATCAGGTGCAACTGCTACATCTTTTTTACCCCGACGTAACTTCATAAATTCAACTGCCATCTGAGAAACTTCTGCCACTAAGAGAGTTACAATAGCAACATCATCAATTTGTCCTACAATGGGGATAAAATCTGGGGAAATGTCAAAAGGACTCAATACATAAGCCAATGTTCCAGCAATAATCCACCAACGATATTTAGGATTACGGATAGTATTGCGATACCAAGTATATAGAGATTGAATGGAAAAACTCATTTATTTATCCTTAAACTTAAAACTTACTTACATTTTTAATAATGGCAGAATTTTAAGCAGTATGGCAATGTAAGTATCCACCATCAGTTTTTACAGAAATTTCTATACTTAAAATTAAGGAATTTTGTTATTGGAGTTTGGGGGAGTTTCGCTAAAGTCATAAGTCAGAAGTCAAAAGTCAGAAGTGATATTTTTAGTATTGGTATTTCAAGAATTAAGAATTAAGAATTTAGAATTATCTCTCTTTGAAAAGAAGAGGATTGATTCAAAGGACAATTTTTATTTATTATCCCCTTAAAAGGGGAGGCTTTAAACCACAATTTTTCGGTAAAGCAAAGAGGAATACCTGGCACGGGAGCAAGATGCTCCCACTTTTCTTGTAAAAAACATTGCCAGACAATGCATCACTACCCAACTATTAGACCCCACATTCGGCACCACAAAATGTAGCAACCGAAGAAGGAGTCAGGAGACAGGAGACAGGAGACAGAATTTTAGAAGAAAATCATAGCTGCCGTGATTGAGTAATCATAAGAGCAAGTATTTATGCTTAGTTATTTACTGGGAATTTTGTGAATAAAAAAAGTAATTGAGATGATTTGCATAGTATAAATACTTACCAAGCTACGGATTTCTATACTACTTTTAATGAGACAAATTGATTTTTGGAGATGTCTAATACTATTCCTCTTTTCTTCTCTCCTGACTCCTGACTCCTGACTCCTGACTCCTCACAACATTTATTTATAAGTATTCAACCGAACATGATATTATTCCCCTCCTGGGAGGGGGAGGGGCGAGGGGTGGGTTCCCTACTGCCTACTGCCTCTTTTCTGGAGATGTCTATTATCTCAGTACAAAATCATCCTCACTGAGAGATACTGTATTGAGTAGTCTGGCAAATTGGCCACCACTACCAAATCCTGCTTCACTACCGTTGGGGTTGTAGAACAAGTCTCCGGTTTCTGTGTCGTACACAATAAAAGCATTGGCAGTTGTAGCATCTTGACTATTGGTAACAGTGTCAAATTCAGTCTCAATGCTGAACCCAGTACCACTGTCACTCATAAGTGCGGTGAAAGTTCTTTTATCCAGGAGAATAAAATCTTGTCCGGGAACGAAGTCTGTAATTTCATCTATTCCTAAATCTTCAGGATTAAACTCTTTGTTGGTGTTGAAAATAAAGCGGTCTATACTAGCTCCTCCACTGAGAACATCATTTCCGCTACTACCATTGAGTCGATCGCGACCAATACCACCTTCTAGGGTATCATCACCACTACCATCAAGGAGGCGATCGTTACCACGACGACCAATCAAAAGGTCATTGCCAGATTTACCAAACAGACGGTCGTTGCCTATACCACCATTAAGAGTATCATTACCCTGACCGCCATTCAAGCGGTCTGCACCTCCTCCTCCTCGGAGGTTATCCTCGCCACTGCCACCTCTGAGTGTGTCGTTGCCTCCTGCACCCCTGAGTGTGTCGTTACCTGGTTCTCCATTCAACACATTGTCGTCTGCATCACCATTAATTTCATCGTCAGTAACTTCATCAATGACATAGAGACCTGCATCTAAAGTCAAATCAGTTTGCTCTTCAAGTAAGGTGATGGAAGTAGTGCGACCTGTGGTGGGGTCTACATCACTATCTATGTCATCTGTTCCTTCATTTTGGGGACTGAAGGCGTAACCTTCAGGGGCGATAAATTCTAGGAAGTAGTCCCCAGGAGTAATGTCTGTGAAACTGTAGAAACCAGATTCGTCGATAGTTGTGGTTGTATCAACTAAGTTTTCATCGCTGTCATAGAGATTGACTGTGATATCTGCTAGACCAGATTCATTGTCGTCTTGAATACCATCAACGTCACTGTCTAACCAAACAAAGTCACCAATGGTTGCGTCTGGGGGAATAGTCACAATTTCATCAATAATAAAATTGGCAAATTCTGTATCTGTGCCCGAATTTCCAGCTTGGTCTTGGATGGTTGTGGTATTAATTCCTAAACTGTAGTTACCAAAGGTTGTGG
>NZ_JAAHGO010000006.1:37119-44050 GCF_010672455.1 Okeania sp. SIO2C9
TCTGGGGGAATAGTCACAATTTCATCAATAATAAAATTGGCAAATTCTGTATCTGTGCCCGAATTTCCAGCTTGGTCTTGGATGGTTGTGGTATTAATTCCTAAACTGTAGTTACCAAAGGTTGTGGTTAAGTCTGTCAGTCCCTGAATTCGGTAGGTGGCATCAGAAATATTTTCGATGGTAATTCCATCGGTTGAGACAGTTTCACCATCGCGGGTGAGGGTAATGTCGTTGTTGTCGAAGGTTGTAATGTCGATCGCTTCTGAAAAGCGGACGTCAATAAATTCTACGGGGTCTGTTGTTAGGGTTTCTGGAACGTTGGAAAATTCTAGGATGGTGGGTGCGGTAACATCTGGGGGAATAGTCACAATTTCATCAATAATAAAATTGGCAAATTCTGTATCTGTGCCCGAATTTCCAGCTTGGTCTTGGATGGTTGTGGTATTAATTCCTAAACTGTAGTTACCAAAGGTTGTGGTTAAGTCTGTCAGTCCCTGAATTCGGTAGGTGGCATCAGAAATATTTTCGATGGTAATTCCATCGGTTGAGACAGTTTCACCATCGCGGGTGAGGGTAATGTCGTTGTTGTCGAAGGTTGTAATGTCGATCGCTTCTGAAAAGCGGACGTCAATAAATTCTACGGGGTCTGTTGTTAGGGTTTCTGGAACGTTGGAAAATTCTAGGATGGTGGGTAGGGTGACATCGGCGAAAAGTTCGAGAGTTCCTGTTGTGGAATTTTCTGCTCGATCGGCGATCGCTATTTCTACTGTGCGAGACCCTACTCCGGAGAGTTCTATATTTCCAGTGAAGTTTGTTCCTGTTACTGTTGCTTGACCGAGGGAGTCTCCTGTGGTTATGTCTGTAAAAGAAACTTGTAGATTTTCTTCTGGTAAGTCTCCTGCAATGGTAATATTATTGCTGGTAATACTGAATTCTCCGTAGTCGGTTTCATCCTGGGTTGAGTCGGATGGATTGTTGCTAGAACCATTAACTAGGATGTTAGTTGCAGCTAGAGGTGCAATTGTATCTAGTTCCCAACTGGTGGACAGGTTGTCAGTTATTGAGTTACCAGCGTTGTCTGTAATTCCGGAACCATTGACTGTCAGGGTATATTCTCCATCTTCGGTTTGGAGGGGAATTAAGCCTTTGATGACGTAAGTTGTTTCATCTTGTTCATCTTGTTCTTCTTGTTCCTCAATTTCTTGCTCCTCAATTTCTATATTTTCTGTAATTAGATTTTCACCGCCATCAACTGTGAGGGTAATATCTTCCCAACTGAAAGTTTCGGGGGCGATCGCCTGGTCAAAGGTGACAGTTATACTGGGAATGGCAATATTACGAACGTTAGTAATTTCATCAATTCCGGTTAAGGTGGGTACGTTGTTATCTAGTTCCCAGGTGAACCCTTTTCCACCGACTCCGTTATTGCCGTCTATATCTTGAACGTTATTAGCTGCAACAATGAGTTCGTATTCGCCTTCGGTATTACTCAAGTTTGCTATGTTGGCAACTTCGTAAGTAAGGTCATCAATTTTTGTCACAGTAACTTTGTCATTTATTAGGTTGCCACCGTCATTGCGAGTTAGGGTGATGTCTTGATAGTCGAAACTTCCAGCAACAATAGCTTCGGTGAAGGTGACAGTGAATGTGTCAACGGGAGTCGTTAGCAGATTGCTAGTAAACCCTTCAATGGTGGCAACTGCGGGGCGGTCTCCTGTGAATACCCAATTTTCTGTGACTGTTCCTGCTCCGGTATTTCCGCTTAAATCTTCGATTCCTGTGCTATCAACAGCGAGTCGATATTGTCCGACGTTTCCTGTGATTCCACTCAGGTTGTTTATTTGGAAAGTAATGGGGTCAATTTGAGTTACGGAAACTGCGTCGGTAATTAGGTTATTGCCATCATCTAGGGTGAGTTGAATATCCTGATCATCGAAGGTATCAGCAGCGATGGGTTCGGTGAAGATAACTTGGATGTCGGGAACAGGGGTATTCCTGGGATTTGGGTCTACGTCTATAATTTGCTGTACTTCTGGAGGTGCGCTGTCGTCACTGTCATAAATAATGGTGTAATTTCCGCTGCTGTCTAAATCCAGAATATGCAGAATATTTTCGTAGATGGGTTGCCCGGTAGCAGGGAAGGTGCGGTCTGTGCGCCAATAGTTATCGGGGTCTATTTCTGTGCCATCAGAACGCATGATTTTCTCAATGTTAAATTGACCGTTGGCGGGGTCTTCTAAATTAATGTATGTCCATCCTTCTGTGGCAGCGATCGTAATTTCTGCTTCTAGGTCGGAAATTGTCACTGGTGCGTCAACGGTTACGTCGTCGATGGCGGTGACTGGTGCTGTTGTACCGTCGCTGAAGTGGAGGATATCGGGATAGAAGTTGGCATCGAATTCGCCGTTAACTAGGAAGTCGGGAAGTCCGTCGCTATCTGCTTTAACTTTTTGGATGAGTTCGTGAATGTTGACTTCTTTGATTAGGGATAGTTCCGGGTTCCCTAAACCGTTGACGTGTTCAAAGGTGGCTTCGTATTCGATGAATTTTCCTTGCAAGCTGGATTTGAGTAACCAGTCAGCAACGGCGGTTTCTCCTGGTTCGATGTTGCCAAAGTCTACGGTGAGGGAAGGACTTGCTGGATTTCCGTTTACTTGAGAACCGATAATCTCGAAGTCTATGAGTAATCCTTTTTCGTTTTCGATGATTTGGGGTTGGGAGGAGGTGATGCTTAAGTCTTGGGCGGCTCCAAAACCTTCGTTACTGACTAATACTCCCAGGGAGAATGGTTCGGAAATTTCGGTGGCATCGGTGAATGGATCGTCTCCAAAGACGTTGCGTTGTTGGAAGTAGTCTACGGTGAGTTCTGCTTGGGGGTAGACGGTAATGGGAGTTGAGACTAGGGGAACTGTGACGAGTTCGCCGTCTTGCAGGTAGCTGAGACTGCCGCCAATACTATATTCTTCGGGGGTTTCCTGAGCGGCGAGGTTGGTTGGGATAAAAGTCCATTCGGCGCTACCAGTGGAATCTGTTCCTAGAATTCCTGAGCCATCAACGGCGGAGATGTTTTCTAGGATGGGGTCGGTGATGCCGAATAATTCGTTGACGACGTTACCGTTTTCGTCTAATACTTCTAGGTCAATATCAATGTTTTCTAAGCTGATTACTTCGCTACTGTTTTCGATGACGAGTTCGCCGAGGAAAGCAGAGCGAGTTAATACTGCTTCTTGGTCGATTTCAATGCGGACTTTAGCGCAGACTCCATCGTTGTCGTTATCGAGAGCTTCTTCAAGCTCTTCTAACTTCGCCAGAGTTGCTTCTCTGAGGTCATTAAATCCTTCTGCTTGAGTTTGTTCGAGAGATGTATTCAGAGCATTTTCTACTCTTTCAATATCTTCAAGAGTAATAAAGTCTGTACTTTGACCCTCTGGTACATCAGCTACGTTAAGGATTCCTTCTTTTCCATAATCAATCGTGCGATTCCAACGATCTATGAATTTGTTAATATCGCTTCCGGTTAGTGGTTCAGGAAAGGGTGTATTTAGTAACTCATTACGCTCTTGGTCTGTAATTTTTCTGGCATCGCCCTGTCCTTGAATTTTTTGTTCAAAAGAATTTACCCAATTATTATAAGATTCCTCATCTTCAATTTCTAACCAGATAGAATCTCCGAAGTAGAGTAGATAATTATCAATTATTGCCTGCCAGCGCTCAATATGCTCCGATAATTTATCTAGCGCTCCACTAACAGTACCTGTTGCTGAAGCATTAGCAGCAAACCTTAGTGTGTCAGAACTTCTTTGAACAGAACTTCCTTGGAGAAGATTATCAGAACAAAAGCCACTCAAAGAATTCAAGACAGAAACAGCACAACCTACCTGAGTAGGAGTACATCCTACTAAATCTACTATTGTTGCCTCTCCATCTGAAAGAGCTCTAACACATCCAACTGTGGTAAAAGCTATGCCAATAGGACCAGGGATACAACTACCAACAGCTAATATAGCATCAGGAAGTTGCTGTTGATTTTGCTCTACACAAGGATCGCAATTAGAACTACTTACAGTGACAGGTGCTCCATTGATTCTACCACTACCACTACTACTACCACTACCACTACCGCCAGCAGATATACCACAACCAGAATTTCCATCTACACCATTGAAAGCAATTGATGCAGAACGACCAACTTGTCGATCGCCACATATATAGGAGTAGTCAAAAGAACCAGAAATACCACAAGAAACTGAAGAACTTGAAGCAGAAGCAGACCTGAGTTGTATGGAACTACGATTAACAATACCATTGTCTTCTTGTGAACTGCTTTGCTCTAAAGTATCAAAATCAGCAATTCTGGTAATCCTGACAGGTACAGTAATCGAACTTTTCGCGTCTAAACTGCCAATTTCATCAATCAAAGGCTCAATTTTATAGAATGGATGCTCCCCAAAGTTCATGCCCAAATCATTGGCAGCAATCAAACCATGATTCGTAAAGGTCATATCAATCTGTTTTACCTGACCAACTACTTGTAAATCTTCCAGATCGATTACAGGCGGTTCGACAACAACTGTAGGAATAGGTACGTCAGTCTCAAAAACACTTTCTACACTAATATCGTAAACGTCCTCAATCTCAGTCTCAGTAACATTCCAAGTATATTTAACAGTTTCACGAGACAAGAAAGAATTTACAATTTCATTTTCCCCGGCATCAATTTGGATTGTTTCACTAAATGAACTATGGTCATCTGCTTTTACTTCCAAAGTATAAAAACCTTCTGGCAAATCGTCAAAGTTAACCATACCAGTCTCATCAGTGGTAACTTTGCCCAGTTCATCCCCTGTAAAATAATCCCGTAATGTCACCTCTGCACCATTTAACTTCGGCGCACTTTCTGTAAAATAAAACAACTCATTGACCACATTTACCTGTAAACTACCAATGGCATCACTAACAGCTCGAAACTCAAACGGAACAGATAAATCTCCATCGCTCCCCGCAGCATCAAAGAAAACATTGCCTTCGTACTGGGTTAACTCTAATTCTGCATCCGGTGACAATATCAAAGTAACATTTGTTGACTCCCCTGGTGCTAGAGATTCAATGGTGTCTGTAGTCGCCGATAACCAAGGTGCTTCGGGTGCAATAACGTCAATATTCTCAGCAATTGCTCCACCTTCGTTGGTTAACTCAACCTCCACAAAAGTTTGCTCTCCCCGCAACATTCCACTGCTAATGGTGCTAACGTCTGTGACTAACCGAGGCACATTCCTTTCTAAGTCTACATTAACAGGTAAAGTTGCAGTAGCTCCTTCCGCACTCGTGAGTTGAATTTCAAAAGTATCCTCAGTAATTTGAGATTCATTGGGAGCTGTAATTGTATAGCTAATGTTGTTGGTAGCATCTCCCGCCAAAGTATCAGGAACCTGAACTTCAATATCCCAAGATTCGGGCGCATCTACTACATTAGAGGTAAACCCGGTTAAGGGTGTATCCGTCAGATTTTCCAGACTAATTTCAGCGGTGAAGGGTGTATCGGCAAAAATCTTGTGAGTGACTTCCTCCTCATTAAACGTTGCACCCAAAACATTGAAACTGTCCTCAAACCCAGTATCTTCACCCTCATTGTCAGGGAAGAAAGCACGAATATTAAAAGTTCCCGCTTCTCCAGGTAAAGGAGTAAATTCTCGGACAAAGTTGCCGTTAGCATCGGTAAACCCGTCTAACTCCCTGGTGAAACCATTATTTTCAATTTCAATTGAAACAAACTCAAAGGGAATAGGAGAATTATCTTCATTGCTACGCGCTGTTCCTTCTAATAAAATACTTTCTCCAGTAACTCCTACTTCCACATCTGTTGTTACAGTTGCACTGTAAGCAGGCAACACTTCAAAGGGAGCTATAACTGTATTATTTGCCTCTTGACCTTCTGCTACTATTTCATCTGCATCAACAGCCGCAATTAGATAATAATTCCCAGGCGATCGAGGATTGAAATAGGTAACATTGCGCTCGTAGAACTGACCGACTTGAATATTGGCACTAATCTCAAATTCGCTTAAAAGTTCATCTTCCGCATCCAGTTGTTCGTCCGTGGAAAGGTAAATTTTGTCTACCCATGTATCTTCCAAAGTTGCTAGACCTTGGTTTTCCACCTTGTAGGTAAACTGTGCTTCTTGTCCAGTAAATGCAGGCGAATCTGCATCTAGTTCGCTGATGAGCAGGTCTGGTAATTCAACTCCATTGTTCTCTTGAATAGTTCCCGTAGCTGTATTATTAGCGATCGCTCCAGTTATGGGATTAGAAAGATTAACATTAAAGGTTTCATCAGGTTCATTTTGTTGTGCATCCAAAACTGTCGGTACAGTAATATTTGCTTGAGTGCTGCCAGTGGGAATAGTAATTGTGCCAGAAGTTTCTGTGTAATCATCCGGTTGAGTCGCGCTACCATCCGTGGTTGTGTAAGAAACCGTCACATCTTCCGTTGCGGGTTGGTCTAGACTAACGGTAAAGTTTGTGGTATATCCTTCGAGGACAGGTGCAGCATCAGCAATGGAAATGTTAGTAACAGGTGCTTCATCGTTGTCCTGAATTGTACCTACGGCAGTACCGTCTGCAATAACTGCTCCATTAGCATTAGCAAGGGTGACATTAAAAGTTTCATCCCCTGCTTCAATTTCTGTATCATCAGTAGTTTCGACGGAAATTGTAGCTTCAGTCTCTCCCGCAGGAATTGTTACTGTAGCAGAATTGGGAGTGTAATCTGCGTCTGCAGTTGCCTCCTCATCGCTGGTGGAAAACTCAAAAGTCACATCTGTTGTTGCTGCTTGGTCTAAACTAACAGTAAAGGTTGCAGTTTCTCCTTCCGTAACTGTTGCAGCATCAGCAATAGAAATGTTGGGAAGAGGTGCTTCATCATTATCCTGAA
>NZ_JAAHGO010000006.1:44150-121709 GCF_010672455.1 Okeania sp. SIO2C9
TCAAAAGTCACATCTGTTGTTGCTGCTTGGTCTAAACTAACAGTAAAGGTTGCAGTTTCTCCTTCCGTAACTGTTGCAGCATCAGCAATAGAAATGTTGGGAAGAGGTGCTTCATCATTATCCTGAATTGTACCTACGGCAGTGCCATCCGCAATAGTTGCTCCATTAGCATTAGAAAGGGTGACATTGAAGGTCTCGTCTGCTTCGGCAATTTCTGAATCATCAGTAGTTTCAACGGAGATTGTAGTTTGAGTTTCTCCTGCGGGAATTGTTGCTGTAGCTGAATTAGGAGTGTAATCTGCGTCTGCAGTTGCCTCCTCATCGCTGGTAGCAAATTCAAAAGTCACATCTGTTGTTGCTGCTTGGTCTAAACTAACAGTAAAGGTTGCAGTTTCTCCTTCCGTAACTGTTGCAGCATCAGCAATAGAAATGTTGGGAAGAGGTGCTTCATCATTATCCTGAATTGTACCTACGGCAGTGCCATCCGCAATAGTTGCTCCATTAGCATTAGAAAGGGTGACATTGAAGGTCTCGTCTGCTTCGGCAATTTCTGAATCATCAGTAGTTTCAACGGAGATTGTAGTTTGAGTTTCTCCTGCGGGAATTGTTGCTGTAGAAGAATTAGGAGTGTAATCTTCCTCCGCAGTTGCCTCCTCATCGCTGGTAGCAAATTCAAAAGTCACATCTTCTGTTGCAGGTTGGTCTAAACTAACAGTAAAGGTTGCAGTATTTCCTTCCGTAACAGTTGCAGCATCAGCAATAGAAATATTGGGAAGAGGTGCAGTATCATTGTCCTGAATTGTACCGACTCCAGTTCCGTCCCCAATAACTATATCAGAAGTAGGATTAGAAAGGGTGACATTAAAAGTTTCGTCCCCTTCAATCTCTGAATCATCAGTTGTTTGAACGGAAATTGTAGCTTGAGTCTCTCCTGCGGGAATAGTTGCAGTTCCAGAAATTGCCGTGTAATCCTCATCCTGGATTGCCGAGTTATCGCTAGTTGTGAAATCAACCGTAACATCGCTGTCAGTTGGAATATTCAGAGAAACAGTAAACTCTGCGGTTTGTCCTTCTGTAACTGTTACGTTATTAATAGAGAAGGTAGGGGTAAGTTCATCATCAACAATGGTTAACGTTACTGGACTACCACCTATAGTAGCTGTTCCAGGAGCAGTTGGGTTGCTGAGAGTGACAATTACCTGTTCGTTTGGTTCATCCACTTCATCGCCCAACACATCTAAGCTAACAGTAGCTTCACTTGCTCCAGGGGCAAAAGTAATCGTATTACCTGTAAGAGAAATACCCTCACCACTGAGGACTACATTATTAAAATCAGTACCTAATGTGGCATTACCAGAGGTAGCGAAATTTACACTTCCTGTAACTGAACTATCTCCGAATCGAGTGATGGTAAATTCAACTGGGGTAATTTCTGGGTTGCCGTCTTCATCTAGATCGCCTTCCGAGACGCTTCTGGACTGAGGAGCGATAACAAAATTTGTCACCGACTCACCCGCAACCACGATATCCCCTCCATTTTCCTCTAGAGGTATAAAGTTATCATCGGGAGTATCATTTATGCCAGGAAGCGAAATCGTGCTATTTTCACCATTAGCTATAGCATTGAGAGTGCCATCTAAAATTGTGGTGAAATTGACCAGGTTAAGTGTACCGTCGTTGAGAGCTTGGAATTGGTTATCGCCAATAGCAGTAGTTAAACCTGGTAAGTTAAGGTCGCTAGCGTCTACAGTAATATCGACTTCGGTAATATTAGTGAGGTTGCCAATATTAATAATACCTTCACCAGTTGATTCAATCAAAGAATCATCAAAAGCATCATCAATGAACTCATTGAGGTTCGACAAATTAACCAAACTATCACTGCCATTAGCTCGAATCTCAGTTGCTCCACTGGGAATAGAAGTTACTCCACTTAGGTCAACTTCTCCACCATTCAAAGAATTTATATTGCGATGAACAAAACTACTGCCACCAGGCAAACTTGTCAGGGATGATAGGTCAATTTTACTGCCTGTTCCATCCGCTTCAATAAATGTATCACTTTCATCTCCGCTCTGATAGTTAGTCAAACCAGGCAAACTAATTGACCCACCATTAGTCGCATACAAACTGCCTCCAATTATCTCAGTGATGTTGCCAAGATTAATCATACTTCCATCAACAGCGGACAAACTGCCGTTGGTAATATTAGTGAGGTTGCCAATATTAATAATACCTTCACCAGTTGATTCAATCAAAGAATCATCAAAAGCATCATCAATGAACTCATTGAGGTTCGACAAATTAACCAAACTATCACTGCCATTAGCTCGAATCTCAGTTGCTCCACTGGGAATAGAAGTTACTCCACTTAGGTCAACTTCTCCACCATTCAAAGAATTTATATTGCGATGAACAAAACTACTGCCACCAGGCAAACTTGTCAGGGATGATAGGTCAATTTTACTTCCTGTTCCATCCGCTTCAATAAATGTATCACTTTCATCTCCGCTCTGATAGTTAGTCAAACCAGGCAAACTAATTGACCCACCATTAGCAGCAAACAAACTTGCCCCATCAATATTACTCGCACCATTTACCAAAACTGACGCCGTAGCTCCATCCGCTGTCAAACTCACACCTGAACCTAAAGTCAAACCATTAGTAATATTCAGCGCACCGTCAATTACTCTCAAATTCTCGGAACTATTGATGCTATTAACATTAACTGAACCATCAACTTGAATCGTCCGGTTCCCTTCGACATTAATTACTACATCATCCGTAGAACCTGGAATTGTATTATTTTCCCAGTTGGTCTCGTCAAACCAGGAACTTCCGTCACCATTTCCTGTCCAGTTAATTACAGCCATTTCGTTTCCTCACAATTAACTTGATTGAAAAAAAATATTGCTTGTTGGTATGAAGAAAACTCAAAGCACGAGCGCTTTATTAAACGCCTAAAAAGCTATCAAAAAAGTATTGCAAACCGATTCGCCTAAAAATTTAATTCTCTGTCTCTTGGCTTTCCTTATCTTGACCCACCATTCCTAAAACTTTGGCCTTGAGAAATTTATAGTTTCTAGCTTCCACATATTAATTCCACATATTAAAACGATAATATTTCTCCTTTGATGAAGTAAATACTTTCTTTAGAATTAGAAGTTGTTTGTAAATAATTATAAAGTTTAAGGGGAATTTGATACTGAATTTAGCCCCCCAATTTTGGGGGATTTAGGGGGCTTGGATGTAGCAAATAGGACTTCTCAGACAACCTCTCAACTAAGCCAAAAAATTTGTCACTCTTTGTAAGTAATTTTCCCGGTCTTCTAACATAGGAAAATGAGCTGTATTTGGCATAATAGTTAACTCTATTTTTTCATTTAATTCTGCTGCTTGCTTACCCATTTCTGCGGGAATAATTTGGTCATATTCGCCAGCTACTAATAAAGTAGGTACTGTAAATTTTTTAAATTGTTCTGGCAACCATTCTGTGGCTTCTTTACTTACGGAAGTTAAAACTGTGCCATAGGCAGCATCAAAATCTGCTAATAAGAAGTCTTCTAAAAATGTACGACTAATACTATCTGGCAGAGACTTATATAAAAATCTTGCCATAAATATGCGGCTCATAAATGGAATTTGTACTAGCCATTTGGGGCGAAACATGACTACATAACGACTAAATTTATGAAAGGTTGTAAATGTTTTTTCATCATATTCAAAAATACCGCTACAAGTTAAGATTGCTTTTTCTATTCTCTCTGGATACATATTCAAAAATAAGGCAGCAATAGAACCTCCCATAGAATGAGCATTAATATAAACTTTCTCTAAATTTAAAGCATCAAGTAACATTGCTAAATCTTCTGCATAACCGACTAATTCATATTTTTCTGTAGGATTTTTTGATGATTTTAAAAG
The DNA here is from genome assembly GCF_010672455.1 of Okeania sp. SIO2C9. GTDB lineage: Bacteria > Cyanobacteriota > Cyanobacteriia > Cyanobacteriales > Microcoleaceae > Okeania. Next base: position 48,075 of record NZ_JAAHGO010000006.1, read on the forward strand.
AGTTTTTTCCTCAGTAGTAGAAGGTTGAGGTAAACATGAACGTCCAAATCCTCGTAAGTCATAAATTAAACAATCAAACTGACTAGAAAGTTCCTTAGCAGTACTTTCCCAATATCTACCAGAACCTCCCCATCCATGGAGAAATACCATTACTGGTTTGGATTTTTCTGTGGAATTTGATGTCTTTATCCATTCATAGTAATGTTCAACGCCATTGATATTTATATAAGATGTTTTTTCTGTTGTTTTCACCCTAAATTGCTCCTATAAAAAATACTTTATTCTTATAAGCATTCAGCCGTCAGCTATCAGCCATCAGCTATTAACTTAATTGTCCTTGAGGGAGGAATCAGAGTTGAAAGATGTAACAGAATTAAAAGTACGAAATAAATTATCTACTTGCTCGCAACTCAATATTACTCGAATCCTCAAACTACTAATTCAGGAAAGCTGACCACTCATGTCTGAATGCTTACTTATTCTTTGCCTTGATTAGGCGATCGTTAAATACTTTACAGCAGTTTTCATTTCAGTAGACCACAGTAAGGGCGAATGGCCATTCGCCCCTACAGGTTTTTAATGATGAAAGAGATATCTATTATTTATTACTTGGAAAATTCTTGATACTGTTCCAAAATTTGACTAATAAATTCCTTAACTGTTGCTGGTGAAGCTGTTTCTAATTGGTCACTGTTTTGATGCAACCACCAACCTCTAGTAGTTTGGGGCGATCGCCAGATTTCCAAATGTTCTACAGATGGATGGGCATAAAAACTTTCATCCACAGTCCCCAAGAGTCCCCAACTCCAATGTGTAAAATAGTCGTGACTCACCTTATATATAGGAAAGTTTCCTTCTACAGGCATTCCCCACCCATCAATAGCAACAAAGGCTTTGACTTGTCCACCCCGCAGTTGCCAACCCCAAGCTGCTCCCACTGCTCCTACTACTCCGGCACTAAAGGCAATGAATATTAATGGCACATTTTTAGTTAATTGTTTTTTTATACATAAAAAGTTCAAAATGTCAATAGCAGAATAGGGAGAATAATCTTGAGTGGGACAAATTAACAACTCTCCAGATTGAGAGAGACTTTGCCAATGGATAAATAATCCCTCCAAGAATTGCTCAGTTAATTTTGGGTCGTGCATTCCAGGGCAAATTACTATAGTCATCTTGAAGAAGGAAGAAGGAAGAAGGAAGAATTGAAGAAGGAGACAGGAGACAGGAGACAGGAGACAGGAGACAGAAGGGAAATTATATGGGGATTCTAACCCCAAGTAATTTTGAACACCGCGGGTGACGGTGGGGTATTAAACCCATAAAGAAAACGATAAGAAGGTTCAAAAATAACTTCTGATATCATGTTCGGGCGGGTCAGTTATAAAAAAACATTACCCTTTTAACCTTTTCTTCCCTCCTGCCTCCTGCCTCCTGCCTCCTGCCTTCAAACCTCGCGCATTGTAAGTATTTAACCGGACATGATATGACTTCTGACTTCGTTAAATGTCCCAAGCAAACCTTCAATATTTTATATAATCTCAAGATTGTAGTACCCATCCCCCCGGAGGGGAGTGTTAAACTAACACCAGAGTGAAATTACTTACTACTACTGTTGCACAGAAACCAATAGTTGTAGGGGCGGGTTCGAGAAAAATGTTGGTTTTTTTCAATCATATTTCAATCAAACCTATTCTCAAAAAAAGGATTTTTATACTTGTTTTTTTGACAGGGTATAAACCAATAAATTGTTTCTGTTGTACATTCTTGTATCAAGTTAATTAATATTTCTAAAATCAAGGGAAAAAACGTGGTTACTACTCCAGAAAAAATTCAACAATCAACAGTTACTCCATCGGATAAAAAAGACAGAGTAGCAGTTTTATTAATGGGATATGGTGAAGTAGAAAGTTATGAAGATTTTGCTAATTATAATGAACAAGCTTTAAATTTACTTACTGCTAAATTTGCTCCTGTTCCTACCTGGATATACCCTCCCATTGCCAAATTATTAGCTATTTTTGACTTGCATGAATGGAGTCATCAACATGGCAATTTTATCTCTCCTCATAATGCTATTTTTGAAAGTCAAAGAGCTGGAATTGAAAAAAATCTCCAAGCAAAATGGGGCGATCGTATCAAAGTTTTCAAAGCTTTTAACTTCTGCGCTCCCCATTTACCAGGACAAGTATTAACACAAATTAAAGCTGAAGGATTTGATAAATTATTGATTTATCCTTTGCTGGTAGTTGATTCTATTTTTACCAGTGGAATTGCTGTTGAACAAGTTAATAAAGCCCTAGTAAAATTAGCAGATAAGACCGAACATTGGATTAAAGGTCAACGTTATATTCCTTCCTTTTATAACGAACCTGATTATATTGATTTAATGGCAAAAATGGTAGAAGAAGAAATTGCTAATGACTTAGCAGTTGCTCATTTACCATCTCAAATTGGCATTGTTTTAACTAATCATGGTTGTCCTCACGAAGCTAAAGGTTTTACTTCTGGAATTGATGAAAGTCAGGCACTTTATGAATTAGTGCGGGAACGTTTAATTAATCGTTTTCCTTTAATTTCTGTAGGTTGGTTAAACCACGATACTCCACTAATTGAATGGACTCAACCAGATGCGAAAACTGCTGCGAAAAACCTCATAGAATTAGGTGCAACAGCTATTATATTTATGCCTATTGGTTTTGCCACAGAAAATCACGAAACATTATTAGATGTTGAGCATATTATTGAAGCAATACGTCGCAAATATCCAGAAGTAACTTATCGTCAAATGCGTTGTGTCAATGATCGCCCAGAATTTTTGAAGATGGCTGCTGATTGGGCTAACCTTTATATTGAGGAGTTGTTGAGTGAAAATGCTTTAGCTGTTAATCCTTCTTTAGCAGTGGCACAAGCGAAGAAAACTCATAGTCATAGTCACGGTGGGGAACATGGACATTCCCACGGTCATCATCACCATCACGACCACGATCATGGTCACCATCATCATCATTAGGAAGAATTTTAGGAGTCAGAATTCAGGAGTCAGAATTCAACAGGAAAATTCTGTATGAGCTAAGATTAATAAATTGGTTTAATATCAATTACAAATTATCAGATTAGTTGATTTTCAATTAGTGGCAGGTTTGAACTTCTGACTTCTTCTTCAAATAATTAATTTTCTAATATTCAACTTTTTAAAACCTCTCTTTTTTAAAGGGGGGTTTGCTTTCTCTGCAAAACTTTCATTTCAAAACTTTTTAGACCATTCTTTAGCTTCAATCCTATTAAACAATTCTCCCACCTGTTTTAAATCCACATTTCCTCCACTAATAATTACTCCAACTCTCACACCAGAAACTTTAACAATACCTTCTAATAAAGCTGCTGCTGCCAATGTTCCAGTGGGTTCTATTACTAATTTCATTCTCTCCCATATCAAATACATTGTTCTTAAAATTTCTTCCTCTGAAACTGTCACCATATCATCAACATAATTCAAAATTAATGGGAAATTTAACTTGCCTAAATAAGGTGTTCTAGCACCATCAGCAATAGTATTAGGATTAGATACAGTTTGTAGAATTTTAGAATAAAAAGACCGAGTTGCATCATCCGCATTTTTCGGTTCCACGCCAATAACTCGACAGTTTTTTAAGAGATTTTTAGTGGCGATCGCGCAACCAGAAAGTAAACCACCTCCACCACAACATACTAATAGTAAATCTAAACTTCCTACTTCTTCAATTAATTCTAAAGCAGTTGTACCTTGTCCTGCAATAATATCACAATGATCATAAGGAGGAATAATTATAAAACCTTTTTCTTGAGCAATTTTTTGAGCTAGTTTTTCTCTATTTATTTCATTTACATCATAGAAAATTATCTCTGCTCCATAACCACGAGTAGCCGTTTTTTTTACTTGTGGAGCGTTGTCGGGCATAACTATAGTTGTGGGAATATTTAATAATTTTCCTGCTAAGGCGATCGCTTGAGCATGATTTCCTGAAGAGTAGGTTAAGACTCCCGATTGTTTTTGAGTTTCTGATAGTTGAGATAGAGCATTGTAAGCTCCTCTAAACTTAAATGAACCTGTACGTTGAAAATTTTCACACTTGAAAAATACTTGACAGTTAGTTAGTTGATTTACAGTTTTTGAAGTTATTACAGGCGTGCGATTAGCCACCGACAATAAACGATTAGCTGCGGCGGTAATATTATTGTAATTAACTACAAAATGATCGGCAGATTTTGAGGAATAAATAGACATATTTTCAGAAAATATTCAACAATTATAGCAGAATGAAGAATAAAGAAGGAAGAAGGAAAAATCTGGCGTTATCTAAGTTTTAAGCTTTTTATCTGTCAAATATAGTAATGGCAATTCCTATAACAATTATCATTCATAATTATATCATGTCCGGTTGAATAGTTATAAATAAAAATGGAGGAGTAATGAGTAATGAGTTATGAGTTATGAGTTATGAGTTATGAGTTATGAGTTATGAGTTATGAGGAGGGAATTTTAAGCTATAAATGAAGAGAAAGTTTTTTTATCACGCTCTTATCCGGACATGATATTACTTCTCCTTAAAATTAGAGGATTGACTAAAATGATTTTTTTATTCTTGATGCGTAGAAGCTTTCAAGCTTAATTATTTGGTAAAAAGAAAAAACAAACAAATAAATTTTAGGTTGGGGAGAGGAATAGGGGATTCTCACAAAGCCTATAATATCAAATTATTTAACCATTCATTACACTATAAACAATTCACTATCTCCAGACCTCAGAGCTGATTTATAAAGTAAATCTTGAGAGGATAAATGCTTTACAGTGTAAGGGTTTGACACTATCTAAGCCCCTAGGGCATAATTTTCCACAAACCCATGCTAGAAAGGAATTTCAACTCAGTCTATAAATCAGCTCTCATACCAAACTAATTAATCATAATTTGAAGTAATTTTATATTAAGAGTTTGAAGTTTTATTCTTCAACCAAACTTCAACAATTAAGATTATTTGGCAGTCCTGCAACGGTAATGATATTAGACATCTCCTCCACCCATAGGCAGTAGGCAGCTTTGCTGTAGGCAGTAGGGAACCCACCCCTCGCCCCTCCTGGGAGGGGGAGGGGGAAAGAATTGATAATTTATGTGTGAGAATTGATTTGATTTTCGATTTTTACCGAATTATTAATTATTAATTATTAATTATTAAATAATTCAGGTTTAAAGCCTCCCCTTTTAAGGGGAAAAAAGCGGTCGATCTTCGCAGCTTCCCGAAGGGTGGGATGGCGAGGTCTCCTCGCCATATCCAATCGACCAAGAGAAGAAATAATATCTCCTTATATTCAATCAAGAACGGTTTTAACCAGAGGTAATTATCAATTATCAATTATCCATTATCCATTAATGAACAGATGTCTATTGATAAAACTTGGGACAAATTACCTAATGATGTCAACTGTTATTACCTCAGTTCCAATTAAAAGAAAGCGGTTGATCTTCGGAGCTTCCCGTAGAGTGGGATGGCGAGGAGACTTCCCCATATCCAATCGACCAAGAGAGAGGATGTATTTCGGTTTCTTTCCTACTCACAGTTTTTTCCGCTCCCCATCTCCCCATCTCCCCATTTCCCCATCTCCCCATTTCCCCATCTCCCCATTTCCCCATCTCCCCATTTCCCTCTACCATGAGTATGCAGCACTACCCATTATTTTTGGTCTCCCAGACATTGAACTCGTGCTTGAGATAAAATGGGTCTAGGCTGAAATGACTCTAAACCACGGCCATCATAAATAGTTGCTCCATCAGGCATTTTTGCTCCTTCTAATATTACCCCTTCTGTTAAAGCACCCTCGAAAATAGCACCACTTAAATCAGTCTTGCTGAGGTCAGCACCTCTGAGGTCAACTCCACGGAGATTAGCATCTACTAAATTAGACCATTGGAGGTTAGTATTTTGCAGGTTAGCATCAGCTAAGTCAGCACAAGTAAAGTAAGAACCACTAAAATTGCTTTTGCTTAAGTCGGCATTTGTTAAGTTAGCTTGTCTAAGTTTTGCACCTCGTCGTCTGATATTACTAAGGTCAGCTCCACTAAGGTCACATCCTTGACAAACTGCTGATGGATTATCTAAAAATCTTCGGATATCATTGGCATTTTCTGCTAGAATTGGCGTAGTTAATCCGGCAATTGTTAAAAGGGTAATAGTAATAATTTTTGGCAGTTTCATAGTCTTTAATTTTTATCGATATTTATATCTATTATATATTATATAGTGATGTGGCATTGGCTCAGACCTTACTAATGCAAACTTTAAAAAAGCTTCTCTCAAAGAAGTAAATTTAGAAAGGGCAAATTTACAAGGAGCAAATTTGATCGGAGCTGACTTAGAAGGAGCTAATCTGATTAAAGCCAATTTATCTGGTGCTAAAACTTATGGGTGGAAAGTATAAAGATGCAGACTTTACTGATACCATAATGCCGAATGATGAAGAATTTACCAAAGCAGAAACACCAAGCGATAACCAACAAAAAATAGAAACAATAACACCTAACCTAGTAGAAAGGCAAAATAATCAAAACCGACAAAGCACCCGAAGCAGTTATATCATGTCCGGATAAGAGCGTGATAAAAAAACTTTCTCTTCAATTTATAGCTTAAAATTCCCTCCTCATAACTCATTACTCATAACTCATAACTCATTACTCATTACTCCTCCATTTTTATTTATAACTATTCAACCGGACATGATATTAGTCCATATAATCAAGCGATCGCTACCACAGGTCAAATGATTTTTGTATCAGGTCAAATAGCGATCGACACTAGAATCAATCAAATAGTCTATACCGACGATGTAAGTAAACAAACAGAACAAGTAATATCAAATCCGGTTAATTGGACATAAAAAAAATCTTCAATGTTTATCTTTGTAATTCTTTCTCCTCCTGACTCGGTCCTCCTGACTCGGTCCTCCTGACTCCTCCTAACTTAACCATTCTATGGCTGTTTAACCGGATTTGATATGACTGCTGAGAAAGGTCAAATGTAGGAGCTATATAGTATAAATACTTACCAAGTTACGGATTTTTCTACTACTTTTAATGTTACAAATTGAAGTGCGGAATGTGAGTTTTAATTAGGGTTTGCTGATTAAATATCAAAGTATTGACTGGTATTAGTTTGAGCAATTTTAGGTCTGGAGGGGGTGCGAGGTTTTAGGTGGTAATGGTTCAAAAATTCAGGATTTTGGTCAAGAGTTGGGCAGAACAATCTTGGGGCAAAACTTAGCTCCTACCTCCTCCAAATTCCCATTTCTCCTGTCTCCTGTCTCCTGTCTCCTGTCTCCTACCCTCACCCATAAGACTTATGAGCGCAAACCCTAATTAGCGATCAAAAACTTTCTTCTCGTCTTCCTTCTTGACTCCTGATATCATGTCCGGTAGCATAGTTTGTGTATAAAATTAAATCAAAATTGCCAGAAATCCTTCTGCCTTCCCTTCACCAAGGTGTAAGTATTCAAGCGGACATGATATTACTCCTGAGTGCAAACAACCTATCGCCAAACCCTAATACAACCATCACCGTCCCCACTCACCAAAAAATCTCCTTCAGGAGAAATTGCTACAGCTAAAACACCCAAAGCATGACCAGTCAAAGTACCCATTTCCAGACCCGTACTCAACTGCCATATTTTAATCATATTATCCGCACCCCCACTCAGCAAAGTATCATCTGGCGAAACTGCTAAACACCAAATACTTTTGGAATGCCCAGTCAAAGTAGCTACTTCCAGACCCGTACTCAACTGCCATAACTTAATAGTGTTGTCATCACTGCCACTCACCAATATTTCACCGTCAGTACTAAACGCAACTGCGCTCACATAACCAGAATGCCCCCTGAGAGTTTTAATTTCTTGCCCTGTAGCTAAATGCCAAATCTTAATAGTATTGTCACCACTGCCACTTGCCAACATCTGCCCATCATTGCTAAACGCCACAGACCAAACCCTCTGAGAATGACCAGTGAGAGTATGAAGTTCGTTACCCGTACTCACCTGCCACAACTTAATTTGGTTATCGTCGCCACCACTAGCTAATATCTGCCCATTGGGACTAAATGCTAAGGACTCAATATCATTGGAATGCCCGCGCAAAGTACGAATTTTTTTGCCTGTACTCAACTGCCATAGTTTGATAGTGCGGTCGTAACTGCCACTAGCTAATATTTTGCCATTAGAGTTAAATGCCACTGACTCCACATCGTCGGAATGTTCTGTAAAAGTAGAAATTTCTTCTCCAGTACTCAACTGCCACAACTTAACAGTATCATCATAACTACCACTAGCTAATATTTGCCCGTCTGGACTGATGGCAAGACAACTTACTCCTTCTGAATGTGCCTGAAATTCATTAGTTACAACAAAATTTTCTAGTTTATTTTCCCGTTGTTTTGGTGTTTGTTGAACAGGAGGAGATACTGGTTTTGTTTCTTCTTGTTTTTGGCGTTTTATTTCTGCAACAACTCCCTGGACAATGCCTAAATTTCGCCGAGCATCTTTACAGTCTGGTCGTAGTTTTAATGCTTGTTGATAGTCAGCGATCGCCTGTTCATATTGCCCTAATTGATTAAAGGCATCACCTCGTTTATTATAGGCATCTACCCAATTTTCATTTATCTGTAATGCCTGGGTAAAATCATTAATTGCTGCTTGTTCTTGACCGATTTCTGCATAAACAAAACCACGATTATAATAGGCTTCAACCCAATTTTTATTCAGTTTTATTGCTTGATCAAAATCACTAATAGCCCCTAAATAATCTTCATCTTTAAAATTACTTACTGCTCGTTTGTAGCAAATTTTCATTATATTTAACTGCCTAGTTTCACCAATGGCTGCTAAACATTGATTTAATTTATTTACATATTCCAAATCTTCTGCTTTTACTACAGATTCTATTGCCTCCAATAGCAAAATTAATTCTTCTGGAACTGACGACAAACCCCGTGACTTTAACCAATATTTCAAGGAATTTACAATCTGTGTCATTGCCCAAACTTTATTTTGTAAATTTGCCAAACTTTGAGCTAAATCTAAAGTCAATTCTGGTATCCAAGCAGAACGCTGAATTTCCAGAGCTTGATAAATTTTTTGATAATATAAAATCACCGATTCCATCATCTCATCAACTTCTGGAGATTCTGGTAAATTTTTAATTAAATCGGGTAATAATTCTGGCAAAATAGGAGGGAGATTATATTCAACTAAAAAATATTCATCTGCTACTAAACCTGCAAATATACAATGATAAATACTTAAAAATTTCCCTAGTTCCTCAAAATCTTTTTGATTGACAATGTAGTTCATATCTAACTCACTAATGTCAATTCCTGCCTTTCTAAATTTTTGCTCCCGCTGTAATTTTTTGATGTTGATTAAATTATTACCACCATAAAGTTCATCAATTTTTTTAGTTTTTTCTCCAGTAGCAATTAACTGAGCTCTAATAGCCAGCCATCGACGCGCTCGCAGTTTTGCAGATTCATATAAAATATCTTGATATGGCAATTTAGAAATAACTGGATCGTAACGATATTTCGACCAACCTAAACTCCAATAAGCAATTCTAAAGTTGAGATAATTGCCATTAACTTCTGATTCTAAAACTAAAGTTGGCTGAGATTTTAATACAGCAAATAAAGCTTTAATACTGGCTTCACTATGAAAAGATTTACTTACCCAAGCTCCTGCTAAAAAGTCTATTTCTCTGCCACGAGTTGTATAATTTCTGAAAAATTGTCGCAAACCTTCTCCTAAAGTTAATTCTAGGTCAGGGAAAAAATCAGAAGAATTATTCGCTGCTTCAAATTTATCAAATATCAGTTTTGGCGGAGCAAAAAAAACTCTTAGGGGCATAATTTTTTCCCCTGGATGAGAGTTGAGAATGTCAGTAGCAACTAACCAAATGGGAGAATTTTCTAATCTTTTTTGTTCTTCTACTACTTGTAGAAAAGTTTCCCGTTGATAGGTAACTAATTCTCGTTGGAGTTCATAGTTTTGTTTTAATAGTTCTATTTGAATTATTTTTTCTTGTTCTAATAGCCATCGTTGAAAATCTATATTGGTTTGGAGTTTGGCATTTTCGGCAAGTTGAATAAATGCTTGTAATTCTTGGGTATTAGCTTGACTAAGTTCTGGCCAATCAAAGTTATCTATATTTTGGATATATTGCAGTTTAAGTTGTTCTAGTTCAATATTTTTTTCTAGCTTTGCTATTGCTGAATTTTCTGTAGTAACTATAGTTGTAGATATGACATCTTTTTTGGCATGGGGAGTGACAAATTTAGCTGCCGCTGCCACGGCCTTACTGACTGTTGTTAAAAATTTTAATACCATTTTTTTTTCAGGGAATCGGGAATAGGGAATAGAAAAAAGTACTTATATTACTTATATCATATCTGGTTGAATACTGATAACTAAACGACGTAGGAGTCAGGAGGGAAAAAGAAGAAGAAAGAAAGAAGAAGGAAAAGGAGAAAGTTTTTTGATCACTAATTATCCGGACATAATATTATTTAGGAAGTAGGGAATAAAGATTCATTAATGGATAATTGATAATGTATAATTGATAATTACCTCTCCCTTTTAGGGAGAGGATTGACAAATAAGGAAAAAATTTATTCTCTTGGTTGATTGGATATGTCGCAGGAAACCTGCGCCATCCCACCCAACGGGGAAGCTGCGAAGATCGACCGCTTTTTTCCCCTTTAAAGGGGAGGCGGAATTAGCCGAATTGTTTAATTATTTAATTATTTAATTATTAATTATTCAGTAAAAAAAATACATCAATATTTGATAACAAACAAATCAATTTTACTGCTTCAATATAAACAATAATAAATGCGTTATTATATCAAATATGTTTAATTCGGTATAAAAAAAAATCATATTCACCCGTTAACAAATATTTCTAAATTCTCTTCCTTTCTGACTCCTGACTCCTGACTCCTAATTAACTATCTAATTATACCAATACTACTGGATTTGATATTATAGTCATATTTTCTAGGTAATTATTAGGGATATGGTTAAACAGAAATGGGCGATCGTGCATTGCCATTACTTTTGTTACGAGGACAGTGGGAGCATCTTGCTCTCGTGCCAGGTATTCCTTATAGAACCCATTTGGGATATATTTAAAAATATAGATTCAACAATTAATAATGAATAATGAATAATGAATAATGAATAATTACCTCTCCTTGAAAAGAAGAGGATTGACAAAGAGATGAAAATTTTTCTTCACAGGAGTCGATTGGATATAGCGAGGAGACCCGTTCTTGCAGACCCGCTCCGAATGGCGCCATCCCATCCTACGGAATGCTGCGCAAACGACCGCTTATTATCCCCTTAAAAGGCTTAAAAGGGGAGGCGCATACCCACAATTTTTCGGTAAGTGTGGGGACACACCCCTAATAACTCCCAGGAGGTTGGGGAGATGGGAAGATGGTGAATATGGAATCAAATTTTCAACTTTTTTCCTTATTCTATTTCTAGATATCCTGACTCCTTTGCCAAAACCCTCCAAATAGAATCTAAATATTTATACCAATTAATTGCTAAATCAATATCTGTAAACGGAACTTTAATCTTTTTAGACTCAGAAATAATAAACTCCAAAACTACTTTGCCCTGACTTACTGGGTATTCTATATCTATAGCTTTATTGTTAACTAATAATTGTAACGATCGCACATCCTGCAAAGAAAAAGTCTGCAAATTTATCGGTCCACTGCGCGTTGGTTTTCCCCAAGTTATATTATTAGTACCATCAAAACCCAACACAGCGTAAATATCATACTTAGCCTTCTCAAAAGATTCAGCCCAACTCCGGTAAGCTTCCAACTTTTGATACTCATTCCAACCTGCCCAAGCTAACCAAATAAACGCACCCAATAAGGGCAACCACAATAAACCTCTTTCCATATTAGCTTTTAGATTTTCTACTTATGTAATTTAATGTTGAACTACTATTATAGGGTAGATTAAAGGCAAATCCCTAGTTAATAAGTCAGTCTATAATGATTTGGCAAGTGCTCCTAAAAAAAATCGGCGTTGCTGAATTGAAGTATGAATGCGTGATTGTTTGGTTCTGTTCAAGCCCCCTAAATCCCCCAATTTTGGGGGACTGTTAGAGTTTTATTCCCCCCAAAGTTGGGGGGCTAGGGGGGCAAAATCATACCCAGAATCAGCAACACCAAAAAATCCTTGAAATTAAAATTTAGTAGATTTAGATGATAATTAATAAGATTCATCTCTGGCAAGAAGAAACACAAACGATAGATGGTTTTGCTAAATTAAGCATTACCCTTGAATACCCTAATAATAAACGTCAAGCTCTTTGGTATCGTCTTCCGAGCAAATATCAAGAATATTTGACAGATAGCTGCGATCCTTTTGTTATTGCAACAATTTTTCTAGCAATGAGTCGAGGACACGATTTAATCATTCATGGCCAAGTTTCCCCTTCTTTATTAGATAATTTAGAGGAATTTCAAGCTGTATGGTCTTCTTGGCGACCGAATATTTATAGAAGAATTAGCATCAATGCAAATATAGAAAAAGAACAAGAAAAAATTGTAGAAAAAGAAATTGCTATTTCGGCTTTTTCGGGAGGTGTAGATAGTTGTTTTACCGCTTATCGTCATGTAAAAGGAATTTGTGGCAGAAGAAAGCGTAATTTACAAGCAAGTCTAATGATCCATGGTTTTGATATTCCTATTCAGGAAGAAGATGTCTTTAAAAGAGCTTTTTTGAGAAGCAAAAAAATGACTTCCAGTTTGGATTTAGAATTAATTTCAGTAGCAACCAATTTTCGGCAAGCGATCGAACTTCCATGGGAAGATATTTTTGGTACAGGGATTGCATCTTGTCTTCATCTATTTACTAAACGTTATGCAATAGGACTTATTCCTGCTTCCTATACTTACCGGACTACGACTTTTCCTTATGGTTCTAATGCTATTACAGATCCACTATTATCAAGCGAAGCTTGCAAAATTTTCTATGATGGTGCTATTGCTAGTAGATTTGAAAAGATACAGCAACTTTTAGATTGGCCTGAAGCAGTTGAAAATCTTAGAGTTTGTTGGCAAGGAGAACAAAAAGATAGGAACTGTTGTCGTTGTGAAAAGTGTATTCGTAATATTCTGATTTTTAGAGCATTAGATTATGGATTACCTCCTTGTTTTCCAGAAGATGTTAGCGATCGACAAATTTTAAACCTTAGAGTAAAGGGAGGAGGATTAGATGCTTTAAAATCAGTAGCAAGAGCAGTAAAAATAGTTAATAAACAGGAGTCTTGGGTTAAAGTCTTAAATCAATCAATTCGTCGTAATCAAATTTTAGCTTTTTTAGAAAAGTTTGTTCCTCGTAGATGGAAAAAAATATTAGTTACTATGAAATGCTGGTTTTCTGGTCGATGACTGAGTAAGATTTTTGTGGTATCTTAACCGTTTCACGGAATTCAAAAGTAAAAAGTAAAAAGTAAAAAGTAAAAAGTAAGATTTTACAGGATCCAAACTTTGAGACTAAAGTAATTTGAGGAAATTATTTCAAATCTTAGATTTGAAACTATTTGTGACATCTCTAAAGTGAATTGGTATTATGTTCCAATGTTTCCCTAATTTTATGCTTTCTACATTACCGTTTCACGGAATTCAAAAGCGAGTGCGTAATTCTGAGGCCCCCTCAGAATGTAAGACGCACATCTGACAGTCAAAAGTCAAAAGTAAAAAGTAAGATTTTATAGGATCCAAACTTTGAGACTAAAGTAATTTGAGGAAATTATTTCAAATCTAAGATTTGAAACTATTTGTGACATCTCTAAAGTGAATTGGTATTATGTTCCAATGTTTCCCCTAATTTTATGCTTTCTACATTTAATTAATTTTAATGAAAATCTATGGATAAATTTGATAATCGTGCAGCCAAATATACAAGTACACGAGTAGGGTTATTCGATCTTGCTAGTACACAAATTCCTCAAGCTCGTTTTCTAGAAAGAGAATGTGCGATCGCCCGCTTAAAGTTAAAAGAAAATATCAAGTTTTGTGATATTTCGGCAGGTAGTGGTTATCTTGCAGATGGAGTTTTTGAAAGTTTAAATGGCAATGTAGATATAACCTGCATCGAGAATTCACAAGCATTTGTTGATATTCTCAAAAAAAAGTATTTTGTCATTAAAAGTTCCCTCTCTAATATTTTAGTTCCAAATCAAGAGTTTGATCGTGTTGGTTGTTTAGCAGGTATTCATCATCAACAAAATAAATTAGCTTTTTACAAAGAAGCTTTTCGTATTCTGAAATTTGGAGGGATTTTAGTTATTGGTGATGTTTTAGAAGAAAGTCCTCCGGCACAATTTTTAAATAATCCTGTTGATTACTACAGTGATATTGGTCACGATGGTATGTTTATCCGAGAAGATGAAGTTTCTCAACAATTAGAAGAAGTTGGATTTATTAACGTCACAGAAAAAGTTGAATACTATACATGGAATTTTCCCGATGAACCAAGCATGATTTCATATTGTAAAAACTTGTTTAGAATGACAAAAGCGACTTTAAATGAAGTTTATCAAGTGATTTTTGAATACTTACCAGTTACTCAAGATTCAGCAGGTGTTCATTTACATTGGCAGTTACTTTTTGTCACTGCTCAGAAATTATAATAAGTAGGTCGGCGTTAAAATTTATTGTGGTAGTAAGGCAGGAGACATAAGGCAGAATAAAATCAAACAAAAACACGAGCACTTGCAACAAGGGAAAGCAAGTATCAAAGTTGAATTTGAGGGGTGTTATGTCTTCTATGTTCCCACCCCTACTAGCCAAGCTACATCAAAGGAAACTAAGAGCCATGGGAATGACTCGTTTTGCTGCTTCTTTGCCAAATTCTATTGCCCCAGCTTCAGTGCTTTTTGTCAGGATAGACCGACTCCAGTTTTTGAGGTTGTTTCTGAGGGAAGGGTCTTTTTTTGCTCTGCTAGCTAGATCTTCTGCTGCTTTTTGTTCAGCTTCTGTTGCACTGTAGGTTTCTGAAAGTTGATCTAGAAGTTCTTGGATTTCTGTAGCAGCTTCTGCTAGTGATTGTTTTTGTTCTGGAGTGTAGTTATGTTGATTAGCTTTTTGACTAGCATTATCTTTGACTACGCTATCGTTGTTAGCAATGTTTACTCCTTCTTGGTGGGTATTAAATGTTTTAGTATTATCGTTAGTCATAGAATTTGCTCCTATATTGAGTGGTTGACTTGCTAATATATTAATACTTAACCTGTCTATAAGGTCATTGAGTGTTTTTGTTTGTGGATGCTTAGTCTGAAAAGTCTTGAGACTCTGACCATGACTTTGAGCTTCCTTTATGTCTAGCTTATAATGCTTCTTGACGTCTTCAAGTGCTAATTCGTACTTAGATCTAAACTGCTTTATGAATTTTTCTTTTTTTAAATGACTTTTATATAAACCCACCTGAAAAGATAGATCATTGTTGTCTTTGATACTGAGTTCATTATTAATGGCTAGAAGCACAACATCATGTTCAACTTGTACCATTTTAAAGGTGTAGATAAAAGCATTCCAGTCAAACTCGTCTTCCTCATCAAAAATTATTTCTGCTGTTTGAGCTTTTAAACGTAAATAACGAATTAACCAAATGAATGCAACTAAAACAGTTACAACTAAAATTATGGATAATACTTTGGAAGCTAATTCAACCGTCTCAAGATATCTAGTATCATTTTCTTCTCTTTCGATTAGGTTTGAGATGCTGTCGTACTTGTTTTCTAGTAGCTCTTCAATAATTCTTTCTGCTCCAGGAGTTTGAAGCACTCTATCGACGAAATCACGCCATTCTTTCTCACTATCATGAAACGCGAGTCCATAGGGTTCAATACTTAAAAAGTTATTTTCAGGATATAAATAGTAATTATCTGGGTTATCTAAATACTTTTTTCTTTCTAATTCTGCTTCCAAAATTAAGCTATCAGTAGCATATGCTATAACTGATTCTTTCTTCAAATATTCTATTCCGTTCTTTCTTGTAGGAGGATTAGGAGACTTCCGATTGGCTAGTCGATAGACATTTTTAAGGACTGAATATGTCGTTGTATTTTTTATAACACCAATAGGTTCCCCTTCAAAAAGAGGATTTTTATTAACTTTATCTAGCTGATCTTTTTTGATCAAAAGTCTTGTCCCTGTCACAAAAAAAGGCTCAGAAAAAATAATGTTTTGATACCTTGGATGAAAAAAATTATCGTCACTTACTTTTCCGGGAATACTATTTGGACCACATTCAATATCAATGTTTTTATTTCTTAAGATATCAAATCTTTCTTTTTCTATTTCTCTTGCGCTAATATCTTTATACACAATTTTTATCGAATTCTGATTAGGTTCAATTCCTTTTAATTTTCCCAATTCGTCTTTCAAAATCCCAGCCAACTCTACACAGAAGCCTCTCCAGCTATCATTCTCTTTATAACTAATAGGATAGGAGTCAGACCTAACTCCAAAAATCAGAGTATTCTTATCCCCTTTCTTAAATTGTTCTAAAATTGAATCTTTATTACTATCTCTGATATCAGGTGCAATTTCCTGTGATACAACAGGTAGATTTACACTCAGCATTGTTCCCAGGGCAATCCAACTGAGCCAAAATATTTGTCTCATAGTGACTTAGAAAACTTTAGGTTCTAACTGTTGGTATTAACTCCAAGTTTCTTTTTCTTAAAAAGTAGCCTGAATTAGCTCAGAAACTTGATTTTACTTATGCTCTATCGATTTAATTACTGTTTCCCCCATTTACAAGAGAAATCCGGACAAAGTTGGAAATAGCACCCTCAAGGGCAATATTTGTTAGTTAAAAATAATCTTGCTACACCTACCAAATCGCCCATTCCCAAAGCCAATATGGATTTCTTATGAATTCTGGCCAAAAAACGGGTAAATTTTACAAAACTTTACAAGGTGTGCGATTCGTTCTAAGTACTGGAGTTTAGACTATTAATTGATTTAGACTATTAATTGATTTTAAGATCAATGATCTCAATCCGTCCCCGGAATTGAATAATTATTCAAGCTTTAGTCTAAACTCCAATTCAAAACAACGAGGTAATAATTGATTATTAAAAATATTGTACGCAAGTGGCCTATAGATCAAGACTTATTATGGCTAGATGCTCTCAAACCTTTGTGGTTAGAACTGCAAGAAAAAAATCTTTATCCATTGAGATTTGCTATTGTTGCTACTACTGAAAATGACTGTATTTTAGAATTGACAGTTGTAGAGATTAATCCAGAAGAAAAATGGTTTTCACGACTCAATATTAATTCTTTATTGTATTCTACTCCCAGAACTCATACTCCTTTAGAAAAATTTGGAATTGTCCAAATTATTCCTACCGGAATTAATTGTAGTTTTGGTGGATATGCTGGTGATGCTACTCCTGTTACTAATCTTTTGTCAAGTTGCTGTGATTTTGTCCTCACTCATCCCAATGCTGTTAATGCATCTGAAATCAATGAATTAAGTAAAAATACTTTATATATTGAAGGGAAAACTTTAGACGATTTTATGTTAGGAGAAATCGGACTTGAACGCCATATTTCACCTAATCGCATAGGAACTATTATCGATCCTACAGGTAATCATTTATTAGATCAAGTGATTCATGTACTAAATGCGGGTATGGCGGTAGGTGGTTTTAATTGTGATACTTACACAATTCCTAGCATAGATTTTGGAGTAAAGATTGAGTGGACATCTACAGGTTGTGCCAGTGGTACAATTACTAATCCTGAAGTGCTACTGGAAACTGCCGAAGCTTTGCTAAACCAAAGAATAGATGCTCTCGGAGTGGTGTCTGTAATACATGGTGTAACGAAGGAAATGTGTGAAAAACATATTGCTGGTAACATTCCTAATCCATCAGGGGCAGTAGAAGCAATAATTACTCATTTATTGTCAAAAATCTTCAGAGTACCCACAGCTCATGCTCCTTTACCTTATTATCAAGATGTTAAATATCAGTCGGTTGAAAATCCGCGCTCTTCTGCAGAATTTATCTCCACTCCACACTATTTTTGTGTATTAAAGGGATTACACAATGCTCCTCTGATTGTTGACATCAAAGACGCACGTGCTGAAACTATTACTATCAATGATATTGGTGCTGTTGTTGTGCCAGCTTCGGCATTAGGTGGAATACCTGTATTAGCTGCACAATTACATAACATACCAGTTATTGCGGTCAAAGAAAACCGGACAATCTTAAATGTTAATCAAACAATAATGCAACTACCCAACCTGATTGAAGTGGAATCATATTTAGAAGCCGCAGGTTTAATTACTGCTATGCGTAATGGTATGAATCCTTTTTCTTTGAAACGTCCTATTTTTCCAGCAAAAGAAGTTAAATTCTACTCTCCACAGCTTAAAACTAATCTTTGATTTCGGGTAACACTTGGCATACGGCGTTGGTAAAGCGCATGTATGATATTAATCTTAATTACTTAGGAGTCAACCCACCCGCGCGCCCCTCCCAGGAGGGGAAGTTAGGAGTCAGGAGAGAAGAAAGAAGAAGCATAAGGAGAAAGTTTTTTCGTGGCGTAAAGGGAACGAAGTTCTATAGAACCCATTTGATAGCTATATAATTATGGTAGTCAAGTCTTTTCGCGCATCAATGAGTGAGGAAAAATCATATGAAGGAGTGTTGAATTTTTTGGTAGTCCTGCATGGTAATGGTGAAGATATATCTTTTTTAATTTCTCCCGCACTCCCCATCCCCCCATCTCCCCATCTCCCCATCTCCCCATCTCCCGCACTCCCCACACACTCTCTACCATTACTATGCACCACCACCAATTTTTTGTATGATCACGAACCCACATCTTCCCTCCTGTCTCCTGTCTCCTAGCTAAAAAAACTTGATATTTATGAAGATACGCTTAGGGGTTCTATAGCGCTTTTATCCGGACATGATATCATACCTCAAATTATCAACGCCGAAATTACCAGTGGGGGATTGTCCATACAAGTTTCATCCTGGGAATTGACCAATGCCACATTTCCGCCCAATACCTCCAATACTGCAAACTCTGAGCTATCGTAGTAAAAAAGCCTTCAATCTAGTGGATATCTCAAGCAATGAAAAAATTTCTGTTTGTCTGCTTATTTTTAATTGGGCTTGGTTGGGCCTTATCTAATTTCTCTGGTTTGGCCAATAAAGGAGTCTATGACTCAATTGTTCTAGACTTCCGTGAAGATATCGGAGTTACTAAAATTGTCGATGAAATTAAGACAATCTCCGAACAATACCAAGTCAGTCCTCGTCTAAATAGTGAATTTTCTATATCAGATAATGTATATATTGTCAAGGGCGATCGCCAACTGCTCAAAGAACTGAAAAGCTCTCTAAGCAAATATACTGAATACATAGAACCTAACTATGTTTATAGCGCTAATGCTATCATTTTTGAGGGCGCTAACGGCGTTCCCAACGACCCTATGTACGGGAAACAATGGAACCTCCGCAGCATAAATGTGGAGGAAGCATGGAATGAAACAAAAGGCGACGGCGTAACTGTAGCGGTGATCGATACAGGAGTCACCAGAGTTCCCGACCTGCAAAAAACTAAATTCGTTACTGGCTACGATTTTGTTAACGACCGGACTTTAGCCACCGACGATAATGGTCACGGCAGTCACGTTGCAGGGACTATTGCCCAATCCACCAATAACGAATATGGCGTAGCAGGTATCGCCTACGAAGCTAGCATTATGCCTTTAAAAGTATTATCTGCTAGTGGTGGCGGTACAGTTTCCGATATTGCCGAATCTATAAAATTTGCTGCTGACAATGGTGCAGATATCATCAATATGAGTCTTGGTGGTGGCGGTGAAAGCCAAATAATGAAGGAAGCTATCAACTATGCTCATAGTAAAGGCGTAGTCATTATTGCTGCTGCGGGCAACTCTGGGCAAAATTCAGCAAGTTATCCCGCTCGTTATCCCCATGTTATCGGTGTCTCTGCTACTGACTCAAGTGGAGAAAAAGCTTCCTATTCTAACTTTGGTGCAGGAGTTGATATTTCTGCTCCTGGTGGCTCAACTTCTGGCAAAAATGAAGCTGGTGGTATTTTGCAAGAAACCATTAACCCAGAAAATGGTAAGACTATATTTGCTTCCTTCCAAGGTACCAGCATGGCGTCTCCCCACGTTGCAGGTGTGGCAGCATTAATCAAAGCTAGTGGTATTGAAGACCCAGAGGAAATTGGCAACATTCTCAAAAAATCTGCCAGAGTTGTCAAGGAAGACCCACTAAATCATTTTGGTGCAGGTCAGTTAGATGCTGCTGCTGCAGTGAAGTTGGCAATAAAAGGTCAAATTACTTTCCGCGACTTCTTCCGGTGGTTGCATGATAATGGGTATCTCAGTCCTGGTTTTTGGCTTGATGGTGGTGCTGTGGCATTGTTACCGAAGTTGGCAATGGTCTTGGGGTCTTATATATTAGCTTGGTTTCTGCGGAATTATTTCCCTTTCAGTTGGAGTTTCCCTCTCCATACAGGATTAGTTGCTGGTAGCAGTGGGTTATTTTTCCTCCGTGGCTTCTATGTCTTCGACTTACCACAATGGCCGATGCGTGTGATGGGTAGCTCCCTACCTGAAGTCGGTGGAGCTATTCAAGGTAGTGGCATTTTGAATCCCATTTTTGCTAGTGTTTTGATTCCAGCATTATTAATTGTGTTGTTATTAGGAAATCAGCAATGGAAGTGGTTAGCGATCGGCACTACTATTGGTGTTACTAGTTGTTTGGCTGTGAGTGCAGTTGTAGATCCGGCAGTTTGGGGATTAGGTTCTGGTTTTGCTGCTCAAATTTTCCTAGTTGTGAATGCCTTTTTATGTTTAGGTTTAGCACGTTTGGCAATTAGAACAGAGGACAAATTAGCATGAGTAGTATTACGGTAACTGGTACTGTGGAAAAGAAAGGATTTGGTACTGGTACTTGGGCGTTAGTAACTGATGATGTGACTTATGAGTTGAAGGATGCTCCTCCTGAGCTATGTCAGTCTGACCTGAAGGTAAGCATTACAGGTGTGGTGCGAGATGATGTGATGACGATCGCAATGATTGGTCCAGTATTGGAAGTTCAATCTTTCGAGATATTGGAATAGCAAGTAGGGGCGAATGGCCATTTGCTAACGCTCGGATACCTTCATAAGCTAAACGTTCATATGCCCTTGACAAGCTAGGTACATTTTGTTATTATAAGGCACAACACAGGGGGAGGACATCACCTCTGTCTAAACAGCGGTCAGGGTTTCCCAGACTGAAGAATCCCGCGTTGTCCCGTAAGGGCAACGTCGGGAGTATGTCAAGATTTACAATAAGCCCGCAACATGGGCTTTTTTTTATTGTTTTATTTCTTGAGTAATCTCTACTCTTTTATCAAGAAAATAATCCTCATAAGGTTCTTTCACATTAACCCAAATAGTTGTTGGCATGAACCGGAATAAACGCCGCAGTCCTGAGTTAAGAAAATATTTTTTGTCTCTTTTTGGTTTGCCATTTTTTGTGTAGATAGTATCAATTGCTTTATTGAATATTTTGTCTTCTACTTCAATAACTTCAGCTATACCTTTGAAATAAACACCAAATCCCTCTCCACTCAATGCTGTTGAATCATAAACAACTGCAAAAACCTGCCCATTATTAATAATATTTTGAGAGTGCTGATTTTCTATCCATGATGACCAATAAAATGTGTAATCTTGATCAAAACCGTAATAGACAGGTGAGTTCCAAGGGTGTCCTGATTTATCTACTGTTGCTAAAGTGAGATAGGTAATTTCATTGAGTACCTGTTTTGCTTTTTCAGTGAGTTGATCGATGGGAGATGATATCTGCATTTTTTCAATTTCTCAAATTTGATAACTGTTTGCTACAAATAGTTAGGCTATTTCTTATATAGAATCCGGTTATATAGTATATGTTGATAATTCTATAATTACTTCAATATTTAATCGGACCCACTCCCCCACTCCCCCACTCCCAACAACTCTAATAACTATTCAACCGGATTTGATATTAGGAGTAAACCCACCCCTAACCACTGCCAGGAGGGGAACTCAGGAGGAATGAGTCAGAATGAATGGTTTTAATACCAGTTTTTAGGTCGGAAATTCTCTACACTTATTATTCGTAAGATTCTTTTTTAAAATTGGTATAAGTCCTATTAATAGGATATCAAATCAACTTGATTTGGTATAAAAAATGTTTCATCTTCAGAAATTAGCAAATCTTTCTTATTCTTTCTTCCCTCCTGACTCCTGACTTCCCCTCCACCGGAGGGGTTAGGGGTGGGTTGAATCCTGAATTCTAATATATATTTAATTGAGAGAATTTTGTTGAAAAATAGGTAGACCTTCTGGTGATAAAACAATATTACCTTGACTATCTCGTTCTACATCAAGAAATAGATAATTACCAGCATCATTTCTTTCTAAAACTAACTTTCCACCCTGCATTTTATAACTAGGAGGATGAAATTGAACCATACCTTGATGCTCAAATATTTCACCTTTATCATCCTTAAAAATTGGACTTACTACTAACTCTCCATTAGCATCAAATACCCAATCTTGAGTTTGTGGGTCTCGCAAGGGAGTAGGATAAATAGGTAGGTTTTTTGATGTTTTAATTAACTGCTCACTACTATCAGTAATGGGATAAATAAATACAGGTTTATCTTGATTATTATAAACCAATTCATTTGTTTTAGGGTCTCTTAAAGGAATTGCACCTGGTAATGGTGGTTCTGGTACATCTAATTCTGGATGAGGCGGATGTAAATTAGGTGAATTAGTATTAGGTAAAATTTCATAATGTTTGCTAAATTGAACTGCTGTAGGTGTAAAACCAGAACGTTTCAATAATGCTTGTATACCTTTTTGGTCGGCAGCAATTAATAAGTCAATATCACTTACTTCCATTTCTTGTGCTTTTTTAATTGCCGTATTTGCTAAGAGTTGAATATTTTCTGGTTGACGATGTTCTGGTTGAACGTACATTCCTAAAACTGAACCGATACGTCGAGGTAAAAAGGGATTTTCTAGTTCGTGTTCTTCTAAAAATTCTGCTGGTAAGGTAGGAGGAGGTGCTTCATCGTAGAAATAGATAAATATACAGCCAACTATTTGATTTAGATTGTTAGTTTGAGCTTCTAAAATATAACAATAAGATAGAGGTTTATTGAGTTGATTGCTGACATATTTTTCATAATCAAAGTTGGGTTTTAGTTTCATTGATGGGTCGATAGTAGCTCGCTCGGTAGCAAATTCTGCCCAGAGGGGTGCTATTGCTTGACTATCTTCTGGAGTTGCTAATCTATGAGTGTAAGTCATTTCAGTTATTAGTTATTAGTTATCAGTTATCAGCAGCTCTGGGTTTAGCCAGAGGATTGAAATACTAAAGTTTATTCTTTATCATACCTTTAAAAGGTAAGTTTTCAAACTTTATTTTTTTGTTATATTTTTCTGTTGAAATTTTGTTAATAATTTGTTGAATGTTTAGTTATGGAAAAGGAAGGCTAAAAGTTTTTTGTTTGTTCAGATTAGTATTTGGCAAATACCTGCAAACTATCATAAATTTATGTGTAAGCATTCACCTCTTAGCAGTCAGCGCTTCCCTGCGGGATGCTACCCAAACAGCAAATAATTAATAATATTATGTTCGGTTGAATACTGACACTTTGGAGGAAGGAAGGCAGAAGGCAGAAGGGAAAGAAAGGTTCAAGGCCAAAAGTTTTTTTTATAACTGATTATCCGAACATGATATAATTCCTTCTAAGGTTGAATGAGCGTACATTGGCAGTAACTTTTAATTCTCTCTCAATTTTTCAATTGCTTTTACTTCCTCCTCTAATCAATAGCTGATAGCTGAATGCTGATGGCTGTTAGCTCCGCATTCCGCAGGAAATGCTTACATTTATGTTGAATCTTCCATTTTAATAAAACTTTTCAGAATCCCGATAATCTGACCTAAATTTCCTAAAAAATATTCATTGATATCAATAGTAATAGTTTGACCTTCTAGCTCCATAAATTTCCAGAGACTACCCGTTGTAATAACTCCATAAATTTTTTTAACTTCATTTCCTTTTTGCTGATTAAATAACTGAGCAGCAATCATCTCTGCCATACATTGACCCAAACCTGTTTCTAGATTATCATTTTTTGCCTCCACTAAAGTAACAACTGGAGCTTCGATAATTAACTGTTCGGGGGATTTACTAATCATAAAGTCACAAAATCCATTTAAACCTCTCTGAGAATCGACAGTAAATTCTTTGCCAGAAAATAGACTGATTTGATTTGATAATTGTTTTTTTAGTTCAATTAGGATAGGCATAATTATCAGTTCAGAACGAGATTTTTCTGAATTAATTGACAGAGCTAATGGAATATTATAATCCAGAGTTTCTGATAAAAATTTGCTGTATTGTGATTCTGGAAGTTTAGCAAATATGCCGTTTTTTTCTGAGAGTAAAATGCCAAATTCTGATTTTATTTGTTCGATTGTAAATTGGCTGTAAGACATTGATAAATTAGTAAAAATTGACTCTTTAAGTAGCGATTGCTTAGTCTTTGTTTTTTTGTGGTTGGTTGTTTTTTGGGAATAGGGGAGGGGCGATATATCTTCAAATTAACTAACTGCAAATTCGGTTAATTCCCGTGTTTCTGGATGATAAAATCCTAAAACAATTTTTTCTTTTGGCACTCCTGCTGCTAATAATTCTCCTGCTATACCATCTTCAGTTCCGTCGCGATGAATCCAAATTTTATCGCCTTTGATTTCCAGATGAAGTATGCAACCATGAACCATTTTATGACCCTCTACTCCCAGAATCATTAATAGATAATGGTTCTGTTCTCGGTCAAAAACCGTTTTTCTTTCTACTTCGCTATAGGAATAGCGCAATTGACCATAGTCGCCGATTATTTTCTCGATTATTTGTTGATATTTACGGATGGTATCCATTCAATAATTACCTCCTCTGATTTATTGAAAACTAATAAATTTAAGCGTTGGTTTGCTAGCATTAATTCACCAATGGGTTCGCTGAATATCCCCTCATAAGGTTTTACATCTACTGCTAAGTAGAGAATTCTTTCTGGCTCTATTTTCTTGAGTACGTCATGGTAAACGATATATTGACCGACCGCATTTTCTAGATCGTTCATTGGGGAACGGCTTGTAAAACTTTTCAGTTCTACTGCTATTTTTACCTCTTCTTTTTCTGCTGCCAGAAGTAAAGAAGCACCCAAATCGACATACATATCCCTAGACCCCCACTTCATAATGTAAGGGTCGTCGGTTATGTTCCAGTTATCTTTGACCAGGGCGTTAATTAAGTTGGCATGGTAAGCGTCTCTAGCTGGCATGAGGGAATACTGAGAGTGGTTTTTGAATATTTTACCAGGGTGGGTATTAGTTATGCAAATTTCTGTTTGGGTTTTGAGTTTTTGGGAGCGATCGCTTATGGAGATGGAGGAGGAAGAGAGTCAATATTTGCTAAGGCAAAGTTAAGCATTTCTTCAGCACGATCTATTGTTTGTGATGAGTCTGTTTGTGTGATTTGTGCATTTACATCATAATCTGCTTTTAATCGAATGTTTTGAGCGTCAATTAGATAACGATGAAATTCTATAGGCACCCGCTTCGGTCTGGCAAAATTTTGACCAAAACTAGCAATAACTGCAGAGTGGCGAGAATAAGATAACTTTTCTCCTTCTAAAAATGCGGTTGCAATGTAAAACATCCCATAGTAACCACGAGAAGTAGCAGAATCAAAAAATCCTTGGTCTTTTAAAACTCGTGCTGCTTGCAACGTTTGGTCAGCTTTTTCCAGTAGTTTTTGCTGCTTGGGAGTCATACCGGGATTCCCTCTTGCCGAATATTGCGAAATAAACCGCCATCATATTCTTGATACTTTTGAAGTGTCGCAAATACACTGTTAATAACGACAGTATGTTCTAAGCAGATATCAGCAATCAAATAACTAATACGATCGCTTTCAGTGGAGTAGTCGAAGGGATTTTTGAGAACGATAAGAAGGTCTATATCTGAGTCTGGTCTGGCATCACCTCTTGCTTGGGAGCCAAAGAGAATAAGTCTATCCAATTGTTCGCCGTAAATATTTTCCAATCCCAAACGAGTTTTGGCAATTATTTCTTTTAGTTGAGGGTGGCACTCTAGTTTTCCTACTGTTCGACGAATTTCCTCCCAGTCTGCTGCAGTCATTGGTTCGGCAGGTCCTGATTCTATGCCTTCTATTAACATGGTTTCCAGTCGTTCTTTAGCTTGGCGTTCTCGCTCTTGCCGGACTAAGTTGCTAAAATACTCGCTGGCGTTACTATAACCGCCGAGTCGTATTTGTTCTTCTATATAGACTCGCTCAGAGTCTGGTAGAGTAATGATTATGCTTTCCATTAGCTGACTCCAGTTGAGAAGTTGTCAATATTTTATACCAAATTTGAGGATTGTGTCAAGGTTGTGGGTGGGGCAATGTAGCTACCCAAAGAGAACTATTCGCTGCTCCATAAAACCGATACAAACCGTCACATAGCGTAACAATTTGATGTTTACTTCCTGCTTCAACTGAGGCCGTCGGCGGTTACTCATCCACAAGCATTCACGACCGAGCCGACCGCATTTCTTAAATTAATACTGGCGTTTAAATCTCTATCTATAGATATGCCACAATCTGGGCAGTCATAAGTTCTCAGGTTCAATGGCATATCTTGAACGTGACCACAGTTTGAGCAAGTCTTTGACGATGGGAAAAACCTATCAACTACTACTAACTCCGAACCGTACCATTGGCACTTATATTCTAGCTGTCGCCTGAACTCATAAAATCCTTGGTCTGCTATAGACTTTGCTAGCTTATGATTGCGCAACATTCCCCTGACATTCAAATCTTCAATTGACACAATGCCGTGGTTTTTGGCTAAGTATGTTGTCAATTTATGAAGTGCGTCTTTGCGGATGTTAGCTACTTTTCTATGCAACCTGGCTATCTTCAGTTGTGCTTTTTTCCAATTAGCAGAGCCAATCTTTTTATGACGATGTAGATATTGCAGTCGAGATAATTTAGCTTCAAATCTCCGATACGATTTCACGCTCTCAAATATTTTCCCATCACTCAAAGTAGCTAATGTTTTTACTCCTAAATCTACTCCTATAACATCAGTTTTTTTGGGTGTAGTTGTTGCATTAAATTCATAGCTACAGCTAAGATACCAATCACCTGCAAGTCTACTAATGGTGATTTTTTTGGTTGTCGCCTCAATGGGTTCATAAGTCTTAACAATACCGATAAAAGGTAATTTATGATTCCATCCATTTAATTCTATTGGTTTTCCACAATTATCTATTGTGAATGAATCATGTTTACCCTTCTTTTTAAACTTTGGGTGTTTTCCTAATCCTTTAAAGAACCTTTTGAATGCTTCACCTAAATTTATGAAAGCATATTGGTAAACTTTAGATGACAAGTTTTTCATCCAAGGGTATAAAGGCTTTGTATGGTTGGTAAAAACCTCTCTTAGCTTACGGGCATTGGGCTTGTAACCATTTTTATAAGCAACATTCCACAAGCTTAAACCCCAGTTGTAACACCACCTACTGTAGCCTGCGTGTTGAGCCATCAGAGTTTTCTGCTTGTTATTAAGTTTGAGCTTGGTTCTAATGGATTTCATTTACTTGTGAACAAACTTAGTCTAATAGTATGCTTTATAACTTATTATATCGTTATTCTTTGATTAAGTCAATGCTCTAATTGTTGGCTGTAATTTTTTTCCAATTCCTGGCGAGTTTGGGCGATTATTTCTTTGAGTTGAGGGTTGGTGGTTGGAGTTGGGAATTTTTGCATATATTTGAGAATTGGCTGTTGTTTTTGATTGGTATTTTAGTATGGGTTAGTTAAGGGGGAGGGGGCGATCGCTCTTTTTTTTTGAAAGAGGCGATTTGGAAGAGGCTTTTTCCTAAATTTTACCCTGGTTTCCCCCTTCCCAATCTGCTAGCTCATACTGCATTCATTAGCTATTTTACCATTACTTTATCTGACAGATAGTAGGTTATCACTTAGAGGATTTTGCATCATCGGCATTCTTTTTTGGAAATAATTTTTTGTTAAGTGCATCTGCAGTAACCCCACCTAATTCGGAACCAGCAACGCCAGCAGCTATTCCTACAAGTGGATTAACTGTCCCCAAACCAGCACCAACACCTGCTACTACTCCGAAGACTGTTTGAAGCGATCCTTTAATTAAAGCTCTATAAGCTTGAGGTCTATCTTTATTCCAATTTTGTGCAACTTCTACACCTGTAGGAATAAATCCAATGAGAATTCCAGCAGGTCCTAGTGCTTTGGAAGCTCGAACCAATCTTGTACTAGCAGGATTTTTTAAGATGACAAACCCTTTGTTACCTGTTTGAGTAGCTTTGTAGGAAACTTTTTCCGCAAGCTTTACTGGAAGTTGATCTATTTGATTTAATTGTTTTACTCCTGGTAAATTATTAATTTTCTTTGGGAAACTAACGTTAGGTGCAACCTCATCCACAGCATTAATTATATTGCGACCATGTTGCACTGCTTCTGTACCATATTTAGTATATTCAAGGGTTGGATTTTTCGCCTTGTCAGGTTGTGTTGGCAGAGATGTTGTTTTTGTAGATTTCTCTTGATTAAGGTTACTATTACTGTCATTAATTTTGCTAGTATAGCCTTGTTGATTTGTGCTGCCATAATTATCATTAATTTCGCTACTATTGTTACTAGGAATGAAAATTTCTTGATTGATTTGTAAGTTAAATTGTTCTCCATCTTTGAATGGAACATAATCTTCTTGACCATCAGAAGTAGTAACTCTTTTATGAAGTTCTTGCCAACGATTACCATCACCAAGGCTTTTTTCTGCAATCCCCCAGAGTGTTTCTCCTTCCTCCCGAATTTCATACTCTAAAAATTGTGTAATCCCTAACTGTAAAGTAACTTCTGGATTACCCTCATCTAGACTACTTGAAGTCGTTACTCCTCCAATTCCTACGTCAGTTACAATATTAGGCTTTTCAGCAAAAGGATTATCGTCATAATTTTTAGCTATATATATGCTTTGCTCTTCTAACAGTTGTTCTTGTTGGTGATTTTTGAAATATTCTTCTATTTCTTCTATATCTTCAAGAGATAAGCTAATAAACAAAGTTTGTTCTTCGGATAAGAAGTGAGCAGCATTTTCGTGCAGTTCTCCCAAATCGGAATTTTCAGTGGTTTCATTTTCTGAACTCTGAGATTCTTGGGCATCTGAATTTTCATCCTTATCAGAATCATCTTCATTCTTTTGAACACAAACACACTCATCCTTACCCGTAATCTTATCCACAAACCCACTAATATCATCGCCCAAAATATTCAACAAACTTTCAACCCCAGACAAAGCACCTTCTAAAGTACCGCCCATAGCTGCACCAGTAACAGCTAAAGCAGAGTTACCCACTTTGCTCAAAGAGTCGAAAGCTTTAGACACGGTATCGCCAAAGAAACCACCGAAATTCTTCCCAAGGGTAGTAATGACATTGAAAACATTACTAATCGCACTAAACCAGTCCCCACTCTCAATAGCTTTCACGCCCTTATAAATCATTACTGGGACTTTTTGCAAGCTATTAACAACCTGATACATCGCTTGTTGCAATGGCGTAGTCAACTTATTAACTACATTACTCAAACCCGTGCTGACAAAACCAGCAACGCTGCCCAGAACTTGTAACGCACCCAATATACTCTCGCCAGACATCACAGAACGCGCTCCGGCAAACACGCCTCCTACCGCAGCTTGTATGCCTTGTACTGTCTGCATTGCTGTCTGACTAATTAAACCAGCACTGCCCAAACCACCAGTTAGACCGCTGACTGCTGCCATGACTACGTTGAAAATACCTCCCAACCAATCGCCATTCATCACTGCTTGGATACCGCTAATAACACCACTAACGGCAACCAAACCATAACCAAGAGGTGCTAGAGGAGTGAAACTGAGGATAGTACCGATGAGACTGGTAACAATGGAAACCATACCCAACATCTGATTCCAGAAGAATTTCTTCCTAGCCTTCCGTTCCTGAATCCGCTGGTCAATAATCTGCTCCAACATCTCCCGCGACTGCTTGGCTAAATCTTGGGAAATATCCACCGCCTGCTCTGCATAGGCAACCTTACTCAAAGTCTCAAGATACAGAGGATTAATAATGTCCCGTTCCTCAGATAAAACTTGCGATCGCTCCAGTTCCTCTACCAACTCCTGCGACGCACTTTGTAAATCCTGTTGCGCTTTGGCCAATAATTGAGTATCCCACTGTTCCTCTGACTCCAGTTGGGCAATTTCAGTCTGATAATGTTGAATCTGCCCCACTAACCCGGCAGTAGTTTTCAGCAAATTCTCCTGAATATTCTCTGCTTCCTTCCCTTGCAACGCTAGATGAATATCCCCTTGAGCATCAGCCAACAAAGCTTTCACATCATCAGGTAAATCAGGCTGTTGCTGCTCTAAATTCTGCAACTGCCCCAACAACGATGCCATCTGAGACTGCAACTGAGCCGAGTCACTACCACCAGCTACCTCATTCAAACCAACATCAACCCGCACCTGATTTACCGCTTGTCGTAAATCTTCCTCTGCTTGCAACTGTTCCAACTGTTCCAACTTTGCCCGCGCCTCTAAACGTTGACGTTCAATTTCGATTTGTTCCCGTTCGATGCGCCGTGCCACTTCCTCTTCAATTTCTGACTGCCGTTGGGCTGCAATTTGTTGTTCTAACTGAGCTTGAGCCAGGTTCAGTTGTTCTAAACTCACTAACTGCACGAAAGTTTGTTCTGTTTGTTGGCGGATACGACTAATACCATCTAACCGCGCTTGAGCAACTGCTACTTCCTGTTCTTTGGCTTCCCGCTGCTCTTGGGTTTTGGCAATCTTATTGTTAATATCCTGGAGTATCTGAGCAGCGGTTTCCTGTTGTCGGCTTAAAGCATCCATCTGTCCTTGAGCGGTATCTTTTATCCGCCGGAAATGATTGGCTTGAGCTTGCGCCCGGTGCTGCAACTGCCGATGGGTTAACATTTCCCGGTAGTAACGGTCTGCTAAAGCGCGGTCTTCCGGTCGCGCGATACCCCCCGCACAACTACCCCCTGTATCGCTGGCAATATCACTGTAATCGCGATAATAGATTTCGGCAGCACTAGCAACGTCGTTGTGAGTGGCAACTTCTAATAAATGTTTTGCCTCCTGGTTGCCCGCAGCAGTCACTTCTTGCAACCGTTGCAATATTTGGAACTCTAAGTCGTTGACTTGCTGCTGTTTCTGGGCTGCTTCTAAGGTGTAGTTGGCATTTAGTTCCGTTGCTTCTAACAAATCCTTGAGTATCTGCTGATGTTCCTTAGCAGCTTTTAAATGTTCGTCATTTTGTGCCAATAAGTCGTTTTGCACTTCCTGTAAAGGAGCCGTTAATGCCTGACTGCTGGCTTCTGCTTGTTCTGCCAACCGTTGGGCTTCGGCTAGGGC
Source organism: Okeania sp. SIO2C9 (assembly GCF_010672455.1). Taxonomy (GTDB): domain Bacteria; phylum Cyanobacteriota; class Cyanobacteriia; order Cyanobacteriales; family Microcoleaceae; genus Okeania. The sequence goes on from NZ_JAAHGO010000006.1 coordinate 79,755, forward strand.
AGCGCGGGCATCTGCTAGCTGTTCCCGCAGTTGCTCTAAGTCGCTGTCGGGGGTTGTCAGGTAAGCATCTAATAACCCCTGTTCTGCTAGAATAACTTCGTTTTCTGCGGTCAGCAGGGTGCGTTTTTGACTAAAGGCAGTTTGCTGTTGTTGCAAGACGGTAGCTTTATTGTCTAGGAGTGCCAGAGCATCCTGGAGTTGTGCTTGTTTAGTCTGTAACTCCGTTAACTCGTTGCCCGTTGCCACAGCGATTTTTTCTGCCAATGCCTCCCCATCAGCTATCAACTGTTGACGCAAATTATCTACTTGCTCCGTTTCTACATCCAAAGCCACAGTTTGTTGTTCCACCCATTTTTCCGTATCTGCTAGTTGGTTTTGCAACTCCTGGGATTGTTTGTTGAGGTCGCCACGACGTTCTAATATGTCTTCAACAGTATTGAGATATTCTGTCGCATTTTCGTCATGCTCTTCCCACTCCGCTAATACTTTAGCATTGTAGTCGTCCGCTTCCTTCTGAGCTTCTGCCAGTTTTTGTTCAATTTCAGGCAAGAGGTCTTCCAGCAGTTGTAACTGTTCCTGAGCTGCGGGGATTTGTTCGCGGGCAGTTTCCAATACTTCCACCAGGTTGCGACTGGCAGTAATTGGTGCTTCGGCAGCGTTGGTGGCATTCTGTGCGTCTGCCCACTGTTCTGCTAGGGGTTGCAAGCGGTCTTGTTGTTGGGATTGGCTGTCGGTGACCACTAATTTACTGAATGCTTGTTGGCGGAGTTGTTGAGCGTATTTGGTGTAGGTATCCCAGATTATCCAATGGTGATCGACGTGGGTGACGAGTACCCAATGTTCTTTTTTCTTACCACGCCAATTGCGTTTCCAGGTTTGGCGCCATTCTTGCCAGGTTGGACCGTTTTTGCGACTGCGTAGCCAGTGGTAGGCGCCTTGTTTTTCGTACCAGGCAGCTTGGGATAGGGCAGCAGATGCTTGTGCATCGTTTTGGACTTCTTCTGCTTTTAAGGTTGCTATTCGGGAATCGTATTTGTTGCTTTCTTCTTGGGTTTCGGCTTGCAAGACCTTAATGGCACTACCGTTGTTAGTAACTTGACTTAAAAATGCCTCGCGGTAGGCATTTGCAGTCGGTAGCTGGTTTGCAGCATCGCGTCTTTTGGCTGCTGCATTAGCTGCTGCTTGCTCCCTGTCGCGGTTAATTTTTGCCAGTGGGTTAGGAAGTCTTCCTGCCTTACGGCCCCACTTTACATAGTGCTCCCAACCGCTGTCAAGCCATCCGAGCGATACATGAAGGCGAACATCAGGATTATTATGTAAGTATGTTTGTTCGTTAAACTGATAAATCTGACCGTTCCAGTAGTTAGCATTCTGTTGATGTTGATGGCGTTGTGCTTCGTTTTGTCTGGCTACACCGAGATCGTGTTGTAATTTAGCATTATATTGCTGCGGATACCTTGCCAACTGTTGAGACTCAGCACCATAACGTTCTGCAATAGGCGCAATTTCCGACCACAACTTAGCATCCTGCTCTATCCACTGTTTCAACTTCTCAATCTCTTGCTTCAGGGTAGTTTCCCCTGCTGCTAATTCATCGCGACGAGGCGCAACCACACCCAAGGTAGTAATGGCATCTCGCAAATCTGCCAAATTTCGGTCGCGTTCCCCATCCACATCTGCCAAATTATCCTCTATATACTCAATCAAATCATCAACTGACTCAGACAGATTTTGCTGACTTTCCCCAATTTCCTTAGTTTGCTGATGACCTTCTTGCAATTGACTCACCCATTGAGTTGCACTTGCCGTCAAATCTGCCCGTACTCGATCGTTCAGTTCAGCATAAGCTAACACCGTATCCTCACTAACCGCCTTTTCTGCTGCCGTCTCAGTTTCCAATTGACGGTTAAGCGCCTCTAACCGCTCATCATTACTATTGAGTTGTTCCCGAATTTCCAATTTCTGCTGTTGTCGCAGATTTTCTAGAGATGCTGTAGCTGCTGTCAGGCGATCGCTCAATTCCGTCACTATTTCCTGATTCTCCTGTTGACGTTCCAATAGATGATTCTGTTGGCCAATAGTTTTTGTAATCAAATCGGTTAAGGCTTGACGACTAACTTCATCTGTGGTATTATCTAACTCCTGTTGCCAGTCTCCTATCAAATTTCCTAGAGTATCAGCTTGGGAACCCAAGTCATTACTGCGGTCTTGCAACTGTTGAATAAATTCATTAACCTTTGGCTCCACCTGAGTCGCGAAGAAATCCACATCAGATTCCGTACCCAAAACCCCAAAGCTAATCAGATGATTCAAAGCTGCTGCTTGCTCTTTAGTGGTTTGAGCTAATTCTACCGATGCAGTTTCTGTTTGCCCAACAGCATTTTGGAAATCTGCTAATTTGGCGTTTTCTGCTTGTTGCATAGGTTCTATAGCAGTAACAAGAGGGGGGATTTGACTTTCGATTTCTGCTGCCTTGGCAGTTAAGTTAGTCACCTCTGGAGTAACTTTTGCCAACTCCTGCTCCTTACTAGCCACATTTGCCGTTTGAGTAGCGATCGCCTGGTTCAACTGGTAAATTTTCTTATGAGTTTCCTGTCTCTTATACCAATTCTCGTGGCGCTCCTGTGCCAACCGGGACGATTTCTGCAAGTTAGCGCGATATGCTGCTGCGTGGCCGTGGTGATATACAAACTGACCACCATTATAATACCACATCCGCTCCCGATGGTATTGCGCTTGGTTGTAGTAAGAAGCTTCAGCACTGTACAGGGATGGGTCTTGATCATTTAAACTTTGCAATTGCAAGTGCTGGTTGCGGAGTTGCACTTTAGTCAACTGTAAATCTTTTTTGGCAGTTTGTACCTCTGTTATGAGTTGCGCTTGTTGTTGTTGAGCAGTGGTAAGTTGAGTTTGAGTATCTGCTAGCTGAGATTGCAAGGATAGCAGTTGTTTTCGTTCGTCTTCCCCTGCTTTGCGAGTTGCTAAAAAGTCTTCAGTAGCAGCGATTTGATTATCTAAAGCATTTTGCCAGTTATCTTGTTGATTTTGATATTCAGTTTCCAGAGCATCTGCTTGGTTAATTAAGTCGAGGCGGTTTTCTAGGCGATCGACTTCAGCATTAACGTGGCGGGTGTATTTCTCTGTTAGTCTAATTTCCTCATATTTGTCTGAGATTTCTGCCTCTTTATCCGCAATACGTTGGTCTATTTCTGCTAAAGTATCCTGGAGATAGATTTTCTCTGAGCTTTCTTTCAGAAGTTGAGCGTCTAGGTCTTCTACTTTTTCCTCATTGGTGGCAATATCCGACTCAATGTTGCCGATATTTTGCTCAATTTGTCCTAGTTCAGATTGGAGATTTTGTAAATTTTGTTGTTGGTTGCTTAACTGAGTTTGCAGGTTTTGTTTCTCTGTTTCTAAGTTGTGCTTTTCCTCTTGCAGTCCCGCAATATCTTCTTGTTTGGCCTCTATTTGCGGTTGCAAGTTAGTGGCGAATTGTTGTGCTTGTTGGGCAGCCAAGTCACGCTGTTGAGTGGCACTGCTGGCTGCAGCGATGTGAGCATCCCGGTTAGCGTGCGCTTGGGGATTATATATCCAACCATAGACTGCTTCTTTCTTGCCAGACTTATCCTGGCGATAGCCAGTCACACCCCAAGTATGAATTTGACCGTTCCAATAATTCGCACTATTTTGATGAGACTGTCGCTGTTGCTCGAAATTATTAGTAACGGCGTTTGCTTGGTTTATTTGGTTGTGATAACCTTGCAACACCGACTGCTCTTGGTTAATTTCTACCTGTTTGGCGGTTATTTTATCTTCAGTAGTGGCAATGTCGGTTTGGGTTTGGGCGATCGCCCCCTCTTGTCCCACAATTTCTGTTTCTTTATCGGACTTAGCTTGCTTAGTGGCAGCCAAATCATTTTCGAGGGAATTAATCGTATCTTTGGTTTGACTAATTGCCGTTTTTGTGTTACTTAGTTGGGTCTCTTTGAGAGCGATCGCTTCCTCCAAAGTAGCGTTAGGTTGAATATTTTCGATATCTTTGAAAATTTGCTGCTGGCTTTCAATGGCAGCGATGGCTGCCTGAGTTTCATTGATACTTGGTTGCAAACTCCCCTGTAGCTGTTGCGCTTGTAGAGTAGCTGCATTCCGTTGTTGGGCATAATTATTAGCTGCTCCTTGTGCAGCATTGCGTTCAACCAAAGCTTGAGGATTGGCCAAACGTCCTTCGTAGCGTCCATATCGCCAATAATGATACCAAGCACTGGGCATCCCTCCATGACGCACCGCATGAGCAATATCCGGGTTATGTGCTAGATAGCTTGCTTCATTAAATACATTAATTTGACTGTTCCACCAATTCGCATAACCTTGATGCTGTTGTCGCAGTCGCTCAAAATTACTCGCCACAGCATGAGCATTGCTAATCTGCTGGCGATAGCCATTTATAATTTCTTGTTGCTCGTTAATATCCTCTTGGAAAGCTTGAATTTGAGTCGGCATCAACTTCTCAGCTTCAACATCCGCTTTTGCCAAACCTAAATCCAGATATTCGCCCTGAAGTCGCTGCAAAGTCTCATCCGCAGCAGTTTGTTGAGTTTGGGCAGCCGTCAAACGCTCTTCCAAGTCGTCAAACCCATTCAACAAATTATTATTGCGATTTTCTACCCCACGCAAAAAGTCAATATATTCCTGTAATGGTAACGTATTAGTTTCTGGCAAATTCTGTTGTCGTTTTGCCAACTCATCAATCAAATTACCAATAGCCAAACGTTGGGGAGAGTCAGGAGCAGAAAGATTTAGTTGTTCCTCTTGCACCTTTGCATAAGCCAACTGTTGCTCTATCTGCTCTAGATAATTTTTGGTCTGTGTGATAAAAGACGATCCCCCTAAATCCCCCTTACCAAGGGGGACTTCAAGAGATGATCCTTCACCACCAGCGGGGACTTCAAGAGAAGATTCCTCACCTCCGGTCCCCCCCTTCTCAAGGGGGGTTAGGGGGGATCGAATCTCAACCAGCAACTCCTGAGCCCTAACTTTCTCAGCCTCCAACTGTTGAATTTGTTTTTGCACTGCTGCCCGACGTTCCTGATATGGCAGTAAATAACCATAAGTTTCTAGGAAATTTTGCAAGTCTGTTTGAGTTTGACTGCGCTGATTTTGATTTTCCTCTACTTCCTCTTGAGCTTTCTTCAACCGTTCCTCAGTAGCATCGGCTTTTTGCTGCTGTTCTGGCAATTCCTCAGTTTCCAATTTTTGCAGTTCATCTGTGGTTTGATTAATCTTCAAATCTAGAGTTTCTAACTGTTGCTGTTGGACTGGAGTTTGCAATGCTAGTAAATCCTTCTCAGCTTGCAACTGCTGTTGTTTGGCATTAATTTCATATTCGATGCCCCGCTTCAGTTCTGGCCAATCTCCCACTCGTTGGGTTAAAGCTGTGGCCTGTTGGTTTAACGCATCTACCTCAGCTTGCGCCTGTCGTGCCCACTGTTCAAAAATGCGACGTTCTCCTTCAGCATTGTTAGCTTGTTGTTGGGCTTGGTTGCGAGGGGTGACGTGTTCTGGATAGTGACGCCACTGATATCGTCCAGAAATATTTTTTTCCCGCCTCCGATACATACTATTATGCCAATTAGCTGTATCCTGACTTTGCTTGCGTCGTTTTTCTGCTAAAGCTGCTTGCTGCCAATATTGTTCTGCCTGTTGTCTCTTTGCTGCTATTTGTGTTTGCAAGACTGCCAGGATTTGATGTGCGTCATCGAGGTCGCCAGTAAGAGTGGATAGTTTCTGGCTATTAGCTTCCAGCAACTTCTCATAATTTCTCAAAGCCTGAGTTTGTTGCCCCATTTGAACGATGAACTGTTCTAGTTGGCCGTGATTAACTTGGAACACATCACCTTGCCAGCTAACATGAGTAGCATTACGCGCTGCTTGGTTTGCTAAGTTTATATGATGGTTATATACAGGCGTATTTCGTTTTATAGGATACCTTTTCCCGCAGGAATTTCCCATTATCCAAGCGTTATTGGCAATATTAGTATGATGTTGCTGTTGTTGGCGATACTGGTTAGCTTGGGCATAATAACTATCTGCTTGTGCCTTCAAAGCAGCAGACTGCTGACGATAATCTGTAATCTTCCCTTCCAACTCAGCAATTTCAGCCTGCACCGTATCAGTCTGAGCAACTAAAGTATCCGGGTCCACAAGCTGATATTGCAACTTCTGACTAGCATCCTCTAATTCTTGTTCCGTCCGAGCGATCGCCTCCTCCAACACCCGTAACTGTTCCGCATTAGTAACAACCAACTCATCCCGTTCCCCAGTCAAAGCTACTAACCCATCCTGCAACTGCTGCTGACGACCTGCCAACTCCTGCAACCGCGCCAACTCAATCTGATAATGCTCCCTTGCCAAACCCAAAGCTGCCACCGACTCTTGATTTTTCACCAAACTTATCGCAGCAGCAGTATCAACATCCCGATAACTATCCAACACCTCCGACTTCCGAGAAGCAATCTCATTCTGTAACTCCTCCAAAGTCATATCAGCATTACCCAAATCTCTCAAAACCTGCCATTGCTCCAACAACTGATTCTGAGTATCCGTCAAATCCTGAATTGCAGCTTCAGTTTCCGGCGACGCAGCACGAACATCAACATTTACCCTACCCGCACCAGTAAATGCTGAAATATCCACATCCCCAAATCTAACCACCGCCTCCGGTGCCACCAAACCAGCCATCAACACCGCCTCAGTCACATCCAACAAACCAGCACCAGTCTCAGCATCCCAACCTTCCGGGCCAAAATCTTTAGCAGTCAGAGTCAACAACTCCTTCACTTGCTGATAACTCAAATCTGGATTAGCCGCCCAAACTAGAGACGCTGCTCCAGTCACATAAGAAGTTGCCCTGGAAGTACCCACAAAAGCATCCGGGTCATTTTCATACTGTCCTCCAGGAGCAACCAAAGTCAAAGTATCGCCCCGACTCGAATAGTCAGCAACCTCCTCCAACTTATTCACCGCTCCCACTGTAATAATATTGTCAAACTTTTCGGCAGCTTTCCCTAAAGCTGACATTTCTCCACCAGTATTACCAGAAGCAGCTACCAACAATACATTATTATCCCGTGCATATTGAATTGCTAATTGTTCCGCTTCAGTTAAGTCATAACGAGTTGTCACCCTTCCTTCGGAGTCCGCTTGACTCAAATCAAAACTGAGGTTGGCAATACCCCGGTCTTTTCCAGCAGCTTTCAAATTATCCACATACTGCACCAACTGTTCTGCCCAATTTCCATCATTAATAGATAAGCGTTCATATTCAGCATTGGGGTTCACCGACTCAAACACTTCCGTCACATTTTCCCCATGTCCATCCGCAAAATCTAAAAATGCCACAGAAGTTTGAGGCGCATCGGGTAAAAGGATAGAAGCAGCTTCCGTAGCATTAATTAAATAGTTATCCCAAATCCGAAAATCCTCCGAAACCAAAGCTGACTCCACCGAAGTCGGCAAACCTAAAGCTGCCCCTAACTCCTCACTTGCCAATAGTTTTTCCAAAGTAGCAACTGCTTCAGGAGACACTCCTGCTTTTGTCAGAGTTTCTGGTTGTTGGATAGCGTTGAAAAGATTATCAAAGTTGGATTCTAATTCAGTCGCTAATGTTTCCAAAGCTGTTTGTGCTTCTGGGTTATCCAAACTAGCTAATAAGTCATCGGGGTTAGCATCAATAGCTTTTTGTAACTCAGTTAAACCAGAATTAATAGTTGCCACAGACTCTGGTGGAACATAATTATTGAAAACCTTAAAAGTATGAGCTGCCACACCTCCAGCATTAGTAGTCGCCCGAATTGTAATTTGACTTTCCCCTGTTTTGGGTAGTGCTGCTATAGATAGTTGGTTATTTTCTAAATTGATATTCAGAAGTTCGTTGTTGTTGTTTATGACTTCATATTTCAGTTGTTCCCCATCTGGAGTAGCGAATACATCAGAAATATCTATGGTTTGAGAGGATATTTCTGGTGTCAGAGTAATGTCTGAAATAGCATTAACTAGAGTAGGTGGTTGAGGAGGAGTGATAACTGGGTCTTGACTACCACTACCGGGATTATTTCTAGGGGGGTCTACTGGTACTGTTACTGGAGGGGGTAAGGTATCTACTGCTCCACCAACATCTGGTATTTCTACACTCGGTTGCCCTGGGTTTATCAGCGCCTCCAATGTCGGCCAAGTAGACAAATCTTGATCATCAAAACTATTAACTTCACTGGGGTTTTCTTGAAAGTATTGGTCGATTTTTTCCCAATAATCTCGGACTAAAATTTCTGTGTCTATATCTGCAATATCTGGAGGAGCGTTAGTTCCTAAAATAGTAGTAATTAATTCTTGTTCTGTGAATAATCCAAAGATGGGATGATTAACTAGGGAGTCATCTATTGGTATGGGGCAATAAGCACCAGGACTAATAATTTCTTCTAAAATAAAGGTATTACTTCTAGTTTTTTTGGAAGATTTTTTAGGTTGTTTTTGTTTAGTCTTTTTATTCCAGAAAAATACCATAAATTGCACCTCTGATTATTGGTTTTTTTTTAAATAGTTTTTTCTAAATTATTTTTCCTCCTGTAGGGGCGAATGGCTATTCGCCCACGAATTTACAAACAAGAAACCGGGTTTATTACCTTGATTATTGTTTTTCAGGAAATTTCCTCTATCAACCTGGTTTCTGCGTAATTCCTACAGGTATTAATCTAATTTTTTTATTTTTGAGGAATTAATCCTCAGTATAAGTAGGAAAAATTGTTTTGGCTATCGCCAATATGAAAATTATTAATTGTTTAATAACAGTTAATTCCAGATAACCAATACTTCCGCTATAATTCCTTAATTTAATAATTATAAATTATAAATTCTACATTATTTTTAATTATTCAATAACAGTTAATTATAGATAACTAATACCTCAGTAAATGTACAGATAAATTGGCAATTTTAACCAGATAAATAAGGTCTTAAATTTGTTCATCCCTGGATTTACTGAGAACCTTTAGGGTTAGCAAATCCTTCCAAAGCAAAGCTCCTAATCAGGAGGCCAACTAATAAATAAAGTTACTAATTACTTAATAACCAAACATAACATAGGTAAGGAAAAAAATTGTCGATTTGCAACAAAATTGTCGATGATCGACAAAATTAATTTAATTTTTTAAACACGTTGCTGCTGAAAGTTACATCTCACAAACCATTCCCATAAAATCTAGTTAAATTCTACAGAAATATTTTTGATATTTTGTCTATTTTCGACAACAAGTACAAAAAACTATGCCATAATAGACAAAAATTTTTATATCTCTCTAGAATCAAATTAATTGTTCACAAATACATCAGTATATTCACAGTTTTTCAGTCTGAAAATTGCTTAAGTATTTTCTCGATTTGATAAATTTATGCGACTAAAATCAGAGGTGCATTGGATTCAACATCCAGATGGTTATTGGATATTACGCAATCCTGAATATCCAACGTTTCTCCAAGTAGATAATATTGATAAAAATGTCATTTGTCTGTTAGAAAAAATTCCAATACCTGCCATTGCTAATAAATACGATCTAACTATCCAAGACATTCAACAACTCTTACAAAAATTGGCAGCAACAGGTATGTTGTCAGGTACGGAACCTCCGCCGAAAAAGTTCTCTTTGGCGCAAATATTATTTTTCAAAATTCCTCTGTTTAAGCCTGATGAATGGTTAACAGAAAGTATAGATAAACTTCGTTGGATTTGGACGGCTGGTTTTGGATTTTTTCTCTGTTTTTTCCTCGGTCAAACAGTTTTTTTGTGGTTAGCTTATGCCACAGATATTGTTTCTGCTCATCAACAAGTTTGGGGAGATTTTACTACAGCTCCTACTAATTTATTAAAGTTAGGTTTTGCCACTATGTTAGTAATTTTTCTCCATGAGTTAGGTCATGCTTTTACTCTGAAACATTTCGGTGGAGTTGTGCCGGAGATTGGTCTATTGTTTATGTGTTTTATGCCAGGAATGTATACCAATACTTCTGACCAATATTCTTTGGTTAAACGGAAACAAAGAGTTTTAGTTGTAGCTGCGGGGGTAATAGTTCAAATAGTTATTTGGGCGTTAGCTTTGTGGTTATTATTAGCATCTCCTCCCCAGAGTTTGATGCAGCAAAATAGTTATTTATTGATGAGCGCTGCTTTGGTAACGGTGGTGTTAAATCTCAATCCATTAAATGCTTTTGATGGTTATTATTTGTTGGTGGCAATGACAGGAATTAATAATTTGAGGAAGCGATCGATCTTATTTTATTTTGATTTATTGCGCCGTCAACCTTCGCCTGAAAAGACTTCTGACCAAGCCATTTTAGCTATTTATGCACCTCTTAGTATTATTTATACGGTGTTGGTTTTGGGTTATATGTTGTGGTTAGTTGGGAATTGGATTGGGGAATTTTTACCAGCAATTTCGTCTTTTTCTTACTTTTTACTTTGAGGGCGAATGCCATTCGCCCCTACGATTTTTGACTTTCTTTGGAGTATCAATAAATGAAAATTAATCAATTTTTACAAGTAGTTGTGGTTAGCTTAATTTTGAATGTAGGATTTTCTGCTAGGTTACCTGTAGGAGCTTTTGTGATAAATTCTGACGATAATAATAGTAATTTAACTACCAATAGCAATTCTTCTGGGAGTTATAGTTTATCGCAATTTTTAACTCAAACATCTGAAGATTCTCAAAATTCTACTATCGACTGTAACCTCATAGATAAAGTTAAAGATTATGCAGGAACACCAGAACCTGCTGTAATTAGCGGGTTATTTTTTGTGGTAGGATTAGGTCTGTGGAGTAGAAGTAGGGGATTCAACAATTAATAATTAATAATTAATAATTAATAATTAACAATTACCTCTCCTTGAAAACGGATAGGATTAACGTGGTAGGGAAAATTTTTTCTTCTCTTGGTCGATTGGATATGGTTAGGTTACCTCAGCATCCCACCCTTCGGGAAGCTCCGAAGATCGACCACTTGTTTCTCCTTTAAAGGAGAGGATTGTTATCTTAATTATTCGGTAAGGGAGTAGGGGAGTAGGGGAGTGGAAAAAACTGTCATGTCTGGATAATTAGTGATGAAAAAAAACCAGAACTGTCAGTTGCATGGCTAATATTTTTGTAAGCATTTCCTGCGGACTGCTGCGCAAACAGCTATTAGCTGTCAGCTATCAGCTCAATTCTACTTTAACTATTTTTGTTTACGTTTACCCAAAAGTTGAGCTGCGAATATCCCACCCAAAAAACCAAACAAGTGTGCTTCCCAAGAGACATCAGGATCGGAAGGCAAAATACCCCAGATTAAACCACTATAAAGGAAACCAGCAGTTAAGGCGAATATTACTGATAAAACACTGAAGTCAAATAAACTTCGGAGTAGCAAAAACCCAAAATAACCAAAAATTAATCCACTTGCACCAATATGAATAGAATTAGGCGCACCGAAACACCAAATACCTAAACCACTAACTATTATAGTAATGATACTCACAAAGAAAAAATCACCAACTCCCCGTAACATGATTAACCAACCGAGAATAATTAATGGGGCAATATTAGCCATTAAGTGAGCATAACTACCATGCAGAAATGGAGCAAAAAAAATACCACTAAGTCCTATAGAACTTTGAGGATGAATTCCACCATAATAGTTCAATTTTCCTGCTAAAAATTCAGAATTAATAATTTGTACAATCCAAAGAATAGCAATAATACTTCCTAAAATCGTTACTTGGGTATTTATTTTTTCAAATAATTTATTCATTGGTTTCTGATGATAGTTGACTTATTCTTAACTATTTTAAACTATAGCGCTACGCGCAAGGAAACAGCTCCGGAAAGCAATAGGCAACGGGGGAATACAAAAGGGTTTGCTGCTTCTATTCATGTCATATCAAATCCGGTAGCATCGGTATAATTAGATGGTGAGTAGAGGAGTAGGGGAGTAGGGGAGTTAGGGAGATAGGGAGATGGGGAGATGGGGAGATGGGGAGTGAGAGAAATATTTGGTAATGGTTGAAGATGGAACATTTTTTACCGAAAAATTGTGGGTATGCGCCTCCCCTTTTAAGGGGATAATAAGCGGTCGTTTGCGCAGCATTCCGTAGGATGGGATGGCGAGGTCTCGGAGCCATATCCAATCGACCAAGAGAATAAAAATTTTCATGATTAGTCAATCCTATCCGTTTCCAAGGAGAGGTAATTATTAATTATTCATTATTAATTATTCATTATTGAAGTGCCGAATTAAACGGATTTGATATCAAACACCTTAATGGGTAGCGCTATATCAGACATCTGGTAGAAATTACACATATAGATAGATAGATGATTTTTTGTGTCTTTTTTGAGAAATTTCTTCCCTGTTCCCTGTTCCCTGTTCCCTGTTCCCTGTTCCCTGTTCCCTGTTCCCTGTTCCCTGTTCCCTGTTCCCTACTTCTACAAAAAGTCTATTCTTTTTCGGAGATGTCTATAAAACATCTTCAGTCAATAGCTTATTTATTCCTGATTTATAGCGCTACAAGAATTGGTTAGGAAATTTTTCAATCCTGTTGGCGGAGTGTTTCCGCACCGAAAGTCCTTTTACCGTTCCCTATTCCCTGTTCCCTAGCGCTACGCGCTATAGTTGTTTTTTTTCTTTCCCGCTTCCGAGTAGCATCAGCAGATTTTAATATTTTTAAGCGATAAGGGTCAACATTAGTGCGCCAATAAACACGATGACCTTTAATTTCTGTACAATTTTCTTCTAAACATTTGAGCCAACTAATTCGGTTTTGAATATTTTTCAAGTCATTTAAGAGTCCTCTATCTTCTTCTTGTTGTGTGAGTTTAGCAAATTTTTCATAGTCTGGATAATCTGGTGTTACTAAAGCATCTTTTCTGTGTAAAATTGGCGGATTATATTCATTTGTATAGCTCTGATAACTGACACTTAAATCTCGTAAATCAATGTTCATACTTGTGTGCAAAACTGGATGAGCTTCTGTATCAAAATCGGGATAAAACAAATAAGATATTATCGGTAGTTTTGTATTAAATTTAATGATAGTTGCCTCATTTAATCTACCAATTGTACGATTGGCACAACCTTCATAAAGCCGTAATAATGGATCGAGTTTTGCTACAGCAGAAACATGAACTAACAGAGAATTAGAAATTTTATAACCAATAGAACTATTTTGACAACATTTATTAATTAGTTCAGAATTACCCAAACTAAATAACATTAGATCAGCTAATGTACAGGCTTGCTTATAACTACCAAATAAAGCTTTAATATCATTTTTAACTACTGCTGCTAATTGGGATAATTTAGGACGGTTGCCAAATTTAGTCAAGGCTAAATATACTAATAAATCTTGGCGACGTTTATCAGTTATCTGCTCCCATTCTACAGAATCTGTAGCTTGCAAAATTACTCGAAATGCACGACGAAAACTACCAAATTCTGCAATTAAATCTGCCTCTTCAGCAATTTCTCCTCTGACCGGAAGACGACCGCGATCGCTCATAAAATTCATCAAAGGTATAAGCTGTTCTTCATAATCTACAAATTGCTGATTTTTGCAGTTAATTCTAGGTGTAGATAAACGAGTTTTTAATCGAGATGCTCGGAAGTTTTGCCCCTGTTTTTCATCTTTAAATACCAAGAAAATACCCAAATCTATAGGGATAGAATCTACATTTAAAACTTGGTCAATATAAGATTTTAATTCTTCTTGTTCATAATATTTCTGAAAAGTATTACGAGATGTAATTATGCCATCTCCATAAGCAAGTTTATTCTTGGTTTTCTCGTCATTAATTAATACCATAGCGGAAACAATTAAAACCTGTTTTGTCAATCCCCAAGCTTTAATCAAAGCTTCCCTACGTTCTGCTAAAGATTCAATTACATTAATTACATAACCAAGATTGACAACATCAGCAGATATACAAGTATTATTGGGCGAATAATAGGGGTCCCATCCTGCACTTTGATAACCTTTTTGGGCAATATGTTTAATATCCCCACCGTGACCACAACCATAATCAAAAAAGGTTGTACCTTCTGTAAAGAGATTTGCTTCTAAACCCAAACGTACTGGTTTAGAAATTTTTTTACGAACGATCGCTGCTTTGTGGCGTTCTATTTTGGGAATTGGTATTTCAATAGTATGTTGAATTACATGATGGTCTTTAATTTCAATTCCATGATTTTTTAGGTGTGTGAACCATCCTTGGCGAGTGCCAATTAAACGAGTATTATCTAACAGTCCTAATTTCACTTCAGCACTGGTCAGTTGAGCAAATTTTTTGTAGTGGGGATAGTCAGTATTCACAAAGGTTTCTTTGCGATGCAGCACAGGGGGGTTTTTACTATTTTGGTAGTTTCTATACTCAACTTTTCCACTATTCATGTTGATGGAAATGCTAGTTTTTAAAGCTGGATGAGGGTCGGTATCGAAATCTGGATAGTGGAGATAAGAAATTGTGGGTTTATCAAAGTTAAATTTAATTAATGTGGTGGTTTTTGCATCAGCTTTCTGCTGAGAAGTTGCTTTGAGATATAAACGATGAGCTAAATTTTCGTAGAGTTGTAGTAAAGGATGAAGTTGTGCTAAGGCTGAGATATGAATATAAAAAGCGGTTGGTAATTTTTTGCCTATTTTGCTTTGTTGACAGTATTTTTTTATTGCACCAGATTGGTAAATTTCTAGGAATATCTGGTTAGCATATTCACAGGCAGATTGATAAGTCAAAAAATACTTTCTTATCCCATCTATAATTGTCTGAGGTAGGTCTGTTTCTAATTTTATTTTGGGTAATATTTGGAAGTCTTCTATATTTAAAGCCAAATATAGTAAAAGTTCAGAGCAACGTTTTTCTTGAAAATTATCTTCATCTTCCATTGCTAAAATATCTCTAATGCTATTTGGATAAATATTTGCTAGAAATCTCTCTTTCCTGTTTTATATCAAAATTAGGTATTATATCATGTTCGCTAGAACAGTTATCATTAGGCTCGTAGTTGGGCTTGAGCAATTATAGTAAGATTTTCTGGGCTAAAGCCCTACTACAAACAAAAATTTTATTATAAGTAATTATCCGAACATGATATTAGGTGTTAGGTATTAGGTATTATACCAACCGTGGAAAAAGAATGTTACAAATAATAAGGACAGTTAAAAGACACATGCAAGAGATGTCCCTTGGAATAAAAAGATAAATTATGACCTAATAAATGGTATTAAAGCTATTCATTCTGACTCCTGAGCACTGAGGACTGACTCCTTAAGAAATAACCTAGTTATTTGTAGCAAATATTTATCAAATTGGTATTATACCAATTTTATGTGAGGTGGCACAGAATTATTTTTTCCTTCTGCCTTCTGCCTTCTGCCTTCTTCCTTCTTCCTTCTTCCTTCTTCAATAACTTATCTATCTCGATCTACAGTCAACCTCGATATATTGTTCTATGCAACTTCTGATGAATTTGGTATTAAACTACAAAAAATTTGTTTTCTACTCCCTATTTCTTATTCCCTGTTCCTTACTCCAGAAAAAAAATTATATCTTTTTCACGCCTATGTCTATTAGAAATCACCAATAATAAAAAATAAAATCCATTATCGCACTCTTATTTATCAATTCTTTCCCCCTACTCCCTACTCCCTACTCCCTACTCCCTCTTTTCTGGAAATGTCTATTAGAAATCACCAATAATAAAAAATAAAATCCATTATCGCACTCTTATTTATCAATTCTTTCCCCTTACTCCCTACTCCCTTTTTATTAAAAAAATAGCTTTAATATTAACTCCACATTCCTACATTCTGTGGCTGTTCATCAGAAGTTAGTATGGAGTAAGCTGAGGATTGAGAAATAGGATCGACAGCTTCATATAACTCTTCTTCAGTTTCTGTAAAAAATTCTAAACGAAATTTTACTTTTCCTTTTCTCCAATAATCACCAGGTCTTAATAATTGACATTCTAGCCCATCATCAAATAAATTTTCCGACTCCAACCTAGCCAAAATCATCGTTATATATTCACTGACTTGAAATGTACATTGAAACATCAAAAGACTAGCACTTGTAGACAAAACATCATCATTATTTAGTAAAGTCACTTCAGTTTCCATATTTAATTATCCTAGATTTATTTTTAACGAAGAAAGGAAGTTAATTTAAAAAGTGATTTAAAAAACGAGAATAAGAAATCTTATTACCTACATTCCGCACTTCAAAGCCTAGTATAAAAGGCAATTAGTCAGTAGTAATTATTCATCAATCATTAGTCAGTAGGGTAATGATGCTGGCTAATTATCTGGCTCCATCAAGTATTTATGCTTAATTTATTCCTCATATAGCAATGTGCGCTGGCATATTTACAAATTACAGGAGGTGTCCAATAGCTAAAAGTCTTACATTATAAGCTTTTTATCCCCCCAGATGAGCTGTTGCCTATTGCCTGTTGCCTGCACACAGCGCTATAATTTTGCTCCCGTCTCAGTTAAATTATGAGGACTTATAGAGTATAAATACTGAGCAACCCACTGATGTTTGTGGTACTTTTTATGTGACAAACTGACCTGTAGAATCTGAGTAATAATAACTGCTTCCTACTCCCGACTCTTTACTTTCCTCCTTTCTCTTTATTCTTCCTTTCTTACTGAATGCTGCGCCTTCATTTCTCGTAGCTAAACGAGTAAAGCAATTTAAAAAAACCATCCATAGGAATGTAAACCTTTACCCAAAAGATTTACTCCTAAATAACATACCCAGACTACAACAAATCCGGTAGCAGCCAAAATAGCAGGTCGTCGTCCTTGCCATCCTCTAGTAATACGGGCATGGAGATAGGCCGCAAATACCAACCAAGTAATCAAAGCCCAAGTTTCCTTCGGGTCCCAACTCCAATAAGAACCCCAAGCTTCATTTGCCCAAACTGCTCCAGCAATAATCCCAATAGTCAGCAAAGGAAATCCTAAGCCAATAATACGATAACTAATATTATCTAAAGTTTGGGCAATACTCAAACGTTGAGGAGAAAGAGTTACTTCTGTCTCAACTGCTTGAGTAGGTCTAGCCATTTCTAAGACAGCAGTTTGCCTGTGGCCATTTGTTGTAGATAGAGGAGAAGATTGATGGTTGTCCTCAATTTGATTCAGACTAGCTCCCTCTGTTTGAAGTGGCAAATTTTTTGATAGCTTCACAGAATGATTGTTTCTATAAGAACGAGTGCCAAAGGAACTACCAGTAAGTTCTACTTTTTGGCCACTGGTAACAATGAGAAAAGCGATCGCCAGTAAAGACCCCACCATCAAAGTTGCATAGCTCAACATCATGACACTGACGTGCATCATCAACCAATTAGATTTTAGAGCAGGCACAAGAGGTTCTGATAACTGCATACCGGAGGGCAAAGTTAGGGCCGCAAAAGCAGTAATACCCATTGCCAAGGGAGATGTAAAAACTCCCACCAGGCGACTTCCACTCATATTTTCGGCTATGAGGTGAATAGTAGTAAGTCCCCAAGTCAGGAAAAATAGAGATTCGTACAAGTTGCTAATGGGAAAATAGCCAGCTTCTAGCCAACGTGCCCCCAATAGGGTTGCAATACAAAGATTAGCGATTGCTATTCCGGTAGAACCCAAGACCGAAAGATAGGGGATACGAGGAAAAGCGGCACCCACCCAATAAATTAGCATTGTGGCAAACAAGATGGCAAACGAGATATTGTCCAATGAATTTTGGAGTCTGACTAGATCCATTTATTTTTCTCCGATGATGTATTTCGGTTTATTTATATTCTCGATCCTAACGACTATTGGCAAGGCGCACGAAAATATCAAGTATTTTAGTATAGCTATCTATATATCGAGACTGAATATTAATCTAAAATAATAATCACCCAATTGGATGAACCAGTTGAAGGATGTGGTTTTTCAGGAGTTAGGAGATGATGAAGTTGTAGATAACTAAGGGTCTTGAATCATGTCTTATCTCAACTTCAGCCAAGTCAACACTAGAAACCAAGAAGTTTATTCTCAGCTTTCAGAAGCAATTTATTTATTAGATATAGCAAAGCAAGCATCAGAAGATGCCACAGCTCTTCATTCAATTCAAACAACTATTGAACAATTAATTAATTTACGAAATCGTGTTGGTTCAGGAGAGCTTTGAATCGATAAAATACCTATAAAAAAAATTTTATTACACCAATTCAATTTTGGTGGAGTAAGGCAGATAATAATATGATTATACAACAAGTGCCAAATTATTCCTGCCTTTCCCCGTTTTAATCTTTTATAATTATTGATAATTTCAGGTTTAAATCACTTATTAAACTGACAAAAGATCGTCTTTATTCTGAATCGCAAACCACACATTTTTTACGATCTAATATAGCTAAACAATGCCTTAATAACTATTTTCTATTTCTACTTTACCTATGAAAAATTGACTCACAATCTGGTGTAGTATTAGGAAGAAACTTGAGACTGAAAACTTGACTTCAAGATATTCATTTAGACACTCATCATCAAATATACAAATTAATTAATTTTGCGTCACTACTTAAACATCTACTCCCTAAACACAAGGTCAACTCATACATTTACTTTTTTACTGATTCAATGTAAAATTCTATATTATTTTAGTTGAACGGAAAATCAAGAGCGATCGCCGATTATGAAATCTCAAATTTTAACTATAAAAAAAAAAGGCACAACAATTCAAAATATTCAAGTTACAAAAGTAGTTGATGGTGACACAATCAAAGTTTTATTAAACGATCAGCGAGAATTTATCAGAATGGATTATGTTGATGCTGAAGAAAGCTATTCTGAATATTCTAAACCAGTTACAGACATGGGTAAAGCTGCATCAGAAATGGCAATAAAATATTTCATATTACCTGACGGTGAACTTGCTCAAGTCGATCTTGAATTTGATACAGACGACCCTGTCGAAAATTGTTTAGAAAAATATCGCGACCATCAAGGTCGTTTAATAGCTTATGTAAATAAAAATGGAGAAAACTTTAATATTAAACTAATTAGAGAAGGCTGGAGTCCCTATTTTATTAAATATGGGAATTCTAGACTTTATCATCAAGAAATGATAGCTGCAGAAATAGAAGCTCAAGCTAATAATCTTGGTGTTTGGAATCCTCAAGTAAATCGAGGTAAACGTAAAAGAAATTATAATTTGCTAGTACCTTGGTGGTCATTAAGAGCTTCCATTGTAGATAATTATCGTACCTATGGAATTGCTTCTGGAGTTCTAGAAGTTAGATTAGATTTTCCCAAGATTTTAGCAGCAGCAAAGGCTGAAGAAGATGTAACAGTTTTCTATGATTTACAGGGAGGAGTTTCTAAGTGGTTAGATAATGGTGCTTTAATTTATGATGGAACTAAAGACCATCGTTTAAAATTATGGATTCCAAATACTAATACTGAAGAAATGAAGCCATTATTACAACTATTAAAAAATCGTTACTTTGGTTTAGGTAGAGGATATGTTTATATCACTGGGCAACTACATATGTATAGAGATAAACCAGAAATTATTCTTTCTGGAATAAACCAATTATCAGATTTTCCACCTACAGTATGAGGGGGTTAACGAAGTCAGAAGTCAGAAGCGGTGCGACCCCGCGACGACGCCAGCTCGCTTGCGGAACGCGCACTCCTGTGAGTCAGAAGTTATTTTTGTAACGGGGATTTGAGCAACTCTCCAAAAATATTTGGCCTTAAAAGGCGGGGTTGCGCGACCCATATTATTTTGATAAAAACTATGATTTTAAGCATTCAGCTATTAGTTGATGGTCATTTCAGTTATCAGTTATCAGTTAATAGTTAACAGTACCTCCTATTGTTTGCGCAGCATTCCGTAGGAAAGCAGAAGGCTTGAAATACTTAATTTTCTTTTCTCTTGGTCAAGTAAGATGCTTGAATATTATCTTTTACTTATTCACATTGAGGCACTTTTAAAATTTTAGGACTACTAATTTATTTGACTGGGTATAGAAGTTTAATAAATAAGGGCGTATTCATTAGACATCTCCGAAAAAGATATAGGTTTTTTGCAGGAGTAGGCAACAGCTCATCTGGCAACAGGCAACAGGTAAGATATTTTTACGAAAAAGGTACGAAAAAAGATTTTTTAGGGTGAATTTTTTGTATCCTTAGCCTGCTCTAATTAAAAGATTTATTTTCTGGAGATGTCTATTAAAAAAAGTAGTAAAATTGACCGTTAATACCATGTTCGGTAGAACAGTTATAATTGCTCATAGTTGGGATTTAGCCCTAATACTTAAGTATTGCAGAGGCTAAAGCCCAACTACAAACAAAAACTTTATTATAAGTAATTATCCGCAATTCGCAGCTCTCTTATAAGGGGCTAGGGTAGCTCCCCCGGAGGGGCACATGATATAATATCTGAATGATTAACATATTCTTCAACTTTTATTAACCATTCAGCAAACTTTTTATCTGATAATTATTATTTATCTTAGCTTTCATATTGAGTTAATATTTCTACCCCTGTTTCAGTAACAGCAACAGTATGCTCAAATTGTGCAGATAATTTACCATCCTTAGTAATAGCAGTCCAACCGTCGTCAAGTACCTTTGCTTCCCAAGTACCTTCATTAATCATCGGTTCAATAGTAAATACCATTCCAGCTCGCAACTTTTTCCCTTTTCCTCTGGTACCATAATGAGGAATCTGTGGTGCAGTGTGGAAAATATTGCTCACACCATGACCAACAAAATCTCTAACTACAGAAAAACCTTCTGCTTCAGCATATTCTTGAATAGCAGCTCCAATATCCCCAATTTTATTTCCAGGTTTAACTTCAGCAATGCCTAAATACATAGATTTTTCTGTAACTTCAACTAATTTTTTAGCCAATGGAGAAGGTTCACCTACGAAAAAAGTTTTAGAAGTATCCCCATGATAACCATCAAGAATTGGAGTCACATCAATATTAATAATATCTCCCTCTTTTAAGATTTGTTTTTTGTTCGGAATACCGTGACAAACTACCTCATTAATACTGGTACAGATAGACTTAGGAAAACCGTGATAACCAAGGGGAGCGCTACGAGCGCCATGAGCTTGCGTCCAACGTTCTGCTTCTTCATCTAATTCTAGAGTGCTTACCCCAGGCTTGACAAAAGGTTCAAGATAATGTAATAATTCTGCAGCCAAACGTCCTGCCCGACGCATTTTTTCTATTTCTCTTTTTGATAATAAAACGATAGTTTCAGTTGCCATTGGTTATTTAATTCGTCCTGCAAGCTATATGGTTGATAGACATAGCTTACTTTAGCACATAAATAATGACGGAGGAGTCAGGAGGACGGAGTCAGGAGTCAGTAGGAAAAAAGAAGAAAGTTTTTTCTCTTTTTATTTTGGGTTTAATATAGAATCCGGTTATACAGTATATGTTTATAATTCTATCCACACTTTCGGAGCCTTCAATCTCTCGACCTCCCCTTCTCCCCACACTCCCCACCCTCCCCACACTTCCCACCCCCAAACATAAGATAAGTATTCAACCGGATTTTATATAATACCCCACCGTCTACACGGTGTTGACAATTGGTTAGGGTTTGAGTCCCCATCCATTTTTTCTTCCTTCTTCCTTCTTTCTTCTTCCTTCTTCAAGGCTAATTAAGCGAACATGATATAATCATTAAAAATCAAAAATTAGAACATAACGTTGAACCTATCCCACTATTTTTAACAGGCTTATTTGTTGAAGTAAAATATACTTTAAAAGCTTAATTTTTCGTTTTTAACTCTCAAAATATTTAGAGTTTTTAGCAAAAATATTATTACTAGGATAGGTTCAATTGTTTGGGGTGATCAGACACGGGTGTGGCAGGTCATTGACTATCCTCATGCAATTGACCTTCTGCCTTCTGCCTTCTTCAAGGTGTTTCATTTGTTGCTGGAAAATCATCTGATGTCTCATCATCATAAAAGCGATAAAACAGAGGCTCATCTTTAAAATTATGTTCGTCTAAAACATGGTGAATTATGCCCTGTTGTAACATTAATTGACCCATTAAAATAGCTTCTTCCCTAGTAGCTCGTTCGTGAGTCATTAACCACTCTACCGCATCCGACCCAAAAAAGACATTTTGAAATTTCTTAAATTGAAATTTGCGGTCTTTGATAGAAACTCCGTTAGCTCCACGCATGGCAGTGGCGATCGCCTCCCAGTCGTACTCTTCTTTGATAGCAGGTGCTTCGATAGATGGAATTTCTTCAGGTTGGGGTAGATATTCTACAGGAGTTTGCGACCGCAACCAAGCATAGATTTCTGGGTCGAGGTCTTTGAGATGTAAGTCTTGTTGAGGACGAGCTACTTCTACTCCATACTTTCGCAAATATCTTTCTATCTGGTTATAGAGGTGGGTTCTCACCTTTGGTTGCTTGAGAGGGTCGCGGATAAAAGCTACTACCCGAAACTGTAACCCATCCTCTGCATATTCCCGAAATTTAACTTTGGGAGGTGGATGACGGAGAATATCTGGATGTTCTACTTGAGCTGAAGCAAGCAAAACTTTGTAGACAAAATCAATATCTGTTCCATAAGGAACTTTCACATAAGCTTTCACCCTAGTTATACCACTGCGGTTCCAGTTGAGGACTTCCCCTTCAATAAAGCGAGAGTTGGGAATGGTAATAATATAGCGCTCGATATTAGAAATGTCAGTAGTTCTGGCACCGATGCGTTGGACTAAACCTTGAAATTCTCCAACTTGAACTAATTCTCCAACTTTGACCGGACGAGCGACAATTAAAATTAATCCACAAATAAAGTCTTTAACAATATTTTGTAATCCAAAACCAATTCCCACTCCGAGCGCTCCAAGCAAAATAGCTAGAGACTGAAAGTCTACTCCTCCAGCATTAAGAATTAAGACCGCTCCTACAGAAAGCAGTCCGTATTGGACAAAAAAAGCGATCGTGTCTTGGTGGCTGCGTTCAGCTTCTGTAAGGGGGAGGAAGCGAGATTTGAGGATACTCACAAACCAACTTACCCCTACCCAAAGTGCGACTATAGTTAGGGCGATCGCTAATATTCTGGTTAGGGAAATGCTTTCTTCTCCCAGTTTAAACATTCTAGAATTAAATGTACTGTCTAGAAGTTTGAAAGCTTCATAAAACCAAGCTCTAGTTATGGGAAATAGTTGAATTCCATACTTGATAAATGTTGCCCATACTCCTACTTGGAATAATAGTAAACCTAATAGTTGTGAGGAGTGCCAACGTTGAGGATTTTTAATTTTCTGACGTAGAATATAACGAAATAGTAATACCAAACCCCCCTGAAGCGACAGGGCGATGATCAAAGCAAATATTAGCTTTTTGACTGCCGAGCTCGTATAGCTTGGTGTTAGTTCCTGCCAGCATAGTTCTAAACCCTGCTGGAGTTGTTCCTGCCACATTTGTGCCTGAACCTCTGAGTACATAGAATTAAGGCCATCCTCTTCTGCCAATTGCACTAAGAAGCGGTTATTAACTTTCAAGACTATATCTCGATCTGAACGAACTATTGTTATCTCCGGTGGTTTTTCCTGGTCAATACTTTCAGCTAATGCTGACTCCAGAGTTGATGTGATAAATGTAGCTCGTTCCTGAGCTGTGATATTTCCCCACGGGCCAACTTCTAATAATTCTCGACCATTTAATACCACCGGAGCTTTTACACTTATTGCATCTTCTGCTAGGACGGGAGAGAATAGAAATATTGATAGTAAACAGATGCACAATGCCAGAATTAACCTAAACCCATATTTTTGAAGTCTTGACATATAGCACAAGGAAGAAGGAAGAAGGAACAGGGAAGAAGGAACAGGGAAGAAGGAAGAAGGTTGATTATTGACATTCCGTTTTTTTAGATATTCCATAAGTCAAATAAGGAAGAAGCAAGAAGGAGGAAGGCTTTAGTTCTCTGGGATAGAAGATTCATTATTAATATTCCCAGGACTTACGCAAGTTGACCTGTAGGGGCGAATGGTATTCGCACTATATGTAGAGTCTCTGCGTAAGTCCTGATTCCGTTTTTTGAGCTATTCCATAAATCAAATAATGGCTACTGCTATATTTTATAGCAGAAGAAAGAAGGGAAAAGGAAAAAGTGGATGGAAATAGTCTTCGACAAACCACTTCGTTTCTAGGTTGTGGTGCATTGTCATGGTGGTCTATTGTAATTATTTTGGTCAAGGGAAACGGTAGTGGGAGCATCTTGCTCCCATGAAGCGCCACTGTTCATCCCCATCTACCATTATGCGAGCAGGACTATCTGTGTCTATGCCAAATAATTGTAGTGGACTGACACACCTAAAATGTTGTAGTAGGGGCAGGTTCAGGATTTAAATTAACAAGTTTAAGCACCAGATTAAATAAACCAGTCCCAAATATCTAATATCATGTCCGGATAATTAGTGATCAAAAAAACTTTCTCTTTTTTCTTGCTTCTTTCTTCTCTCCTGACTTCTGAGGACTGAGGACTGACTCCTCCATCGTGATACTATTTTTCCAGATTTATGTTTCAATTAATCTAGCAGAACTAAAACTAAAATAGTCAGATAATTTATCTTTTCTTTTGCGGGTTTAATACCTCACCATCAACGGCTGAAAATTGTTTGGGATTTGAATTCATAAGCAATTTTCCCTTCTGCCTTCTGCCTTCTTGAAGTTTGAATTGAGATAAAGTAAGCCTATCAAAATCAATCATGTACTGCTAATTAAGTCTATTAAATCAAAACAGCAAATCTGATTTTTTTACTATCTATGCACAAATTAATTTATGAAAAAATCACTACTATATTTAACAGTTATAATTATCTGTGGGTGCAGTGACTTATCTACTACTGAAAATCCATTAAACTTGCCTACCACATCACCTACTCCTACCTTTGTAGAATGCCCACAAAAACCAATAATTCGTCTGGATAAAACAGACGCTAAATCTTTATCTTTAACTGAAAATATTATCACTATATCCGATACTGTTAACTCTGAAAAACAGCTTGGCTATAAATTTTATGCCAGAAGGGGTAAAGACTTTAACTATAGAATTACCAGCAATGTTTGTATTTGGATATTTTCCCCAGATACGAAACTATTACAACGTCGAGAATTAATCATCGCTGAACAGAGGGATTCACCAATTTCTGGAGAACAAATGTCTATCGATCTACCTCTAACAGGAGAATATATTGTGCAAGTTTCAAGTCCTAGTGAATCTACAGAATTCAAGCTAGAAATGAGTTTAGGAGATTTAGCAACACCAGAACCTTCTACAGTTAATATCGACGAAACTTCATCAACGCCAAAATCAGAAACGACACCTCAAGAATCTACTTCTAAAACTTCTAGTGAAGCAGCAGTAAAAAATTATTATTCTAATCTTAATCAAGGTAAATATGAGCAAGCTTGGAATCAACTATCAACAAGTTTTCAAGATAATCAACAACTACATCCAGATGGTTATAATTCCTATTATGATTGGTGGACAGGAATTAATAATATTGCTATTCAAGATGTTAAGCAGGTCAGCACAAGTACAGACACGGCTACAGTAAATGCTCTGGTAAAATATACAAAAAAATCAGGAGAAAATATTGCTCAATCTCTGGAGTTATTTTTAGTTTGGAATTCTACAGATAACAAATGGAATATAGATACAGTTAGTCTGAATTAGTTAGAATTATTATGGTAGAATATTCTTTTACTCTCACAAACAAAAATACTAATCAAATATCTAGATATCTTCTAGACTTAGAAGAATATTATGAAAATCAGCCTGCCAGTTTTTTTACCCCAATAGTATGCAATAAAATTAGAAATGAACTACAAAGTCAAAGTAGCTGTCATATTAATGATATGTACTTACAAATAATTATCAAAACATGGATTCAAGATATCAAAGAAGGATATAGAGATAGTAATATTGTTCTAGATTTACCTAAAATTAATCATCGGAATATTAACAATCTCAAAGAATCAGGAAATCAAAAAATTCCTCAACTTATTTATCCAGATTTATCTGATATAGAACCAAAAATTGGTGCATTACCCCCCCTAGATTTTTCTTAACTAGCTATTAGCTATCAGCTATCAGCTATCAGCTATCAGCTATCAGCTCAAAATTTGTGCATAAATAATGGTATATGTTTGGGTAGCATTCCGGAACGGAAAAGTTTTTTAAAGTAAGAAAAAATAAGGAAGGAGCAAGAAGAAATAAGGTAGTTAGCTCAAGACTGTTACTAAACAAAAACATAAAATTAAAAATTATCTGGCAGAAAAGAAGTTAAGAGGTTGTCTGAGAAGTCCCATTTGCTACATCTAAGCCCCCGCGCATCCCCCAATTTTGGGGGACTAGAGCAAGCAAATTGACTCTTGCTCTCCCCAAAGTTGGCAGGGTCTATTTATTGTCACTAGAGAAAAATTTATGGGGAGATGGGGGAATGGGGAGATGGGGAGGTGGGGAGATGGAGAGATTTGTATATTTGCATAATTTTTTGTATTTCTTATGAATATTCTCTGACGACAAAGAATTAGCCCTGCCATGCGTTGGGCGACTAGAGGGGCAAAATTCAGTATCAAAAAACTTTTCAGATATCCTCTAAAATAAATTTATTTTTTGATAAAAATTATGACTATTAATTGTAATGTATGTTTCTACGATAGAAATTCAGATAAAAATCAATTTTGCGAAGTTTGTGGTTCAGAAATACAACCATCAATTACTTTGTTTGAAGCTGCAGATACAGGAATTCAAGAGGGAGAAACACAAACTGTTTTACAAACAGATGAACAACCAGTAAATTTCCATCAAAGTATTAATCAAAATATTAACAATAATCCTGTAACCGCACCAGTTAATACAAATATTCACACTAGCTCACCTCCAACTCTAGAAACTTCTAAAAAAGCAAATATTTTACCTACAAATTCTGCTAATCCTACTGTAATTACTGGAACAATTGCTAAACTTATTCCGAAACAAGTAGGTTCGCCCGTACCAGAATTTATTATCGATAGTAATAATGCTCTGATTGGTAAATTTGACACTAATATTGGTCCTGTAGAAATTGATTTAGATGGATTTTATGGAGATGAAACAGTTTCTTCTACCCATGCAGAAATCTATTTTGAAAATAATCAATGGCAAATCAAAGATATGGGTTCTACTCATGGTATTTATATTAAACCTACAGGTAAAACTAGGTTTGGATACAGGACTAATAAACCAGAAGTTTTAAACTCAGGAGATGAAATTGCTATAGGTAAAATTAGGTTACTATTTCTGATTATTTAATTTATAAGTCAGGAATCAGTAGGGGTGAATGGCCATTCGCCCTGACAAAAACAGAGGGTGGGGAGAAAAAGAAAATAGGAGGAATAATTGTACCTGTACCAAATACCGAATAATTAAGGTTTAAAGCCTCTTCTTTAGAGGTTGTCTGAGAAGTCCCATTTGCTACATCCAAGCCCCCGTTGGTCTCCCATTCAACAAAAAGCGCAGTATCCTCTGGCTTCCCCCGATCCTGCGGGGGACGGGAGGGGGATGACACCAGGGGACGGGAGGGGGATTAATAAAGTGGTACTAGAGCAAGCAAATTAACTCTTGTTCCCCCCATGCGTTGGGGGGCTAGGGGGGCAAAATTCAGTATCAAAAAACTTTTCAGATATCCTCTTAAAGGAGAAACAAGAAAAATTTTCCCTCTTGCATCAATCCTATCAACTTTCAACAATTATTAATTATTAATTGTTGAAGCCTTCCTTCTCCAATAAAATAAGGATACAAAAATGTCGATAAACTGCCCAGTTTGTGGCGCAGAAAATTCTGATACTGCCATTACTTGTCGCGCTTGTGGTTGCCCTTTAACTAATATAAATTCAGTAGGATATCAACTTCCTAGTGGCACTTTACTTCAACAAGGTAAATATAGAATAGAAAAAACATTAGGTGAGGGTGGTTTTGGCATTACTTACAAAGCAATTGATTTAGAAAATTTTACCGATGTTGCGATTAAAGAACTTTGCCCAGATAAGTTTCTGAGACATGGCATAAATATTATTTGGCCTCCCTCTATTACTGCCAAAATTAAGCAGGAACAAATTCAAAAATTTAAGACAGAAGCAGAATATTTACAAAAATGTATCCATCCCAATATTGTCAGAGTTATTAATTGGTTTGAAGCTCACAATACAGCTTATTTAGTAATGGAATTTGTCAGAGGTAAACCCCTATCTAAAATTTTGCAAGAAAAAGGTAGACTGCCAGAAAATCTTGTCAAAAAATATTTTATTCAAATTGCTGAAGCTTTACAGTTAGTTCATGCTAATAATTTTCTGCATCGCGATATTAAACCGGATAATATTATTATTAATTCCCTAGATAAAGCTATCCTGATTGATTTTGGTTCCGCCAGAGAATTTTTGGCAGGTCTCACTCATAAAATGACCTCTATGTTGACGCCTGGATATGCACCAATAGAACAATATACTAACTTTGGCAAACCCAATCCTAGTACAGATTTATATGCTGTTTGTGCTTCAATTTATCATGCTTTAACAGGTAAATTACCAGTAGCATCACCTGGTAGATTAAGTTCAGAAGCTTTGATTTATCCACGCCAAATAGAACCATCAATTTCTCCTCAAATAGAACAAATTATCTTAACAGGAATGAAGATGGAAATAGAGGAACGTTTTCAAAGTGCTGAGGAATTAATTGATGCGCTGAAAGGTAAGTTTATTTCTCAACAATTAAGTCAAGCTAGACAGATTTTAAAACAAGGAAATTTGCCAGAAGCAGTCACAGCTTATCAACAATGTTTGTTGAAAGAACCCGATAATAGTATTGCTGCTATAGAACTGGCAATGTTATTAGTTTATATTGACGATCGCCAAGCTATTTTTGCTGCCGAGCGAGCTATTAAAATTAATCCCAATGATGGTAGAGGTTATGGAGTTTTAGGGCTAATTAGTTGTCGTCAAGAAAATTGGATACAGGCACTTCAACAGTTAGAAAAAGCTGTAAATTTATCTCCAGAAGAATCTTGGATACAGGCTAACTATGCTTGGAGTTTAGCAAAATTATCTAGATGGAAAGAAGCATTAATAGTATGCGATCGCTCCTTGAAAATAGATAGTAATTCGGCTTTTGCATTAGGATTAAAAGGCTGGATTTTAGCAAATCAAAAACAGTGGATAGGAGCCATCGATACTATTCGTCCAGCAATAAAAATTTCCCAAAAATATAATAGTAGCGATCGGCAAAAATTGCTTTCTTGGTTATACCCTTCTTTGATTTTTGCTATAGACCAAGAATTACTAAGTAAAACTACTCCAGATATAGATAAATGTATTGAAGAATGTATTGAAGAATTTATTACTAAATTGCCTAACAGTAGTTTTGCCTGGGGATGCAAAGGTTGGAAACTAGGCTGCAAAAATCAATGGCAAGAAGCTATTATTTCTCTAGAAAAAGCTACCCATTTATCTGATCTTAAATCTTGGATATTTTTAAATTTAGGCATCGCCTATGAACATCAGGGAAACTATCAAGCTGCCATTCAAATATATAAAAATTTCAGTAATAATCATCAAAATGAAATTGCTCTATATCGTTTAGGCACTTTCCTTGGTCGTCAACAACAATGGTTGCTCGCTAAATCTTTCCTAGAAAAAGCAATTAAAATCAATCCAAATTATGCAGAAGCTTATCATAATTTAGGGTGGGTGTTGTTAAATCTTAAAAATTCTCATGGAGAGATTCAAAACTTACAGGCAATGGAATCAGCTTATGGTCAAGCTATGGAGCTTTATGAACAACAAAATAAGTTAAATTTAGCTAACAGTATTAAACAAGCATTTCAAGTATAGCTGGCCACTACAAGTATAAGGCATTTTGTAAGCATTCAGCCGTCAGCATTCAGCCGTCAGCTATTAATTTTGAGGAAGATAAAAGCAACCTTTAAAATTGAGAAAGAATAAAAGTTACTGGCAAATTCCCCTTCCTAAACCTTAGAAGTAATTACTCATTACTAATTGCTGACTGCTGACTGCTAATAGCTGAATGCTTACGGCATTTTTAACCAACTTGCCCATAAATGATAGTTTGGCAGAGAAATGTCGAGTATGAAAAATCAACTCCTCACACCTCTAATATTAAATCTGGTTGAACACTTATTATATAGTTGGGGGGAGTAGGGGAGTAGGGGAGATTGAAGACTTGAAGTATAGTTATAAACATATACTATATAACCGGATTCTATATAAATAATAATAGAGAATATACCCATAAATAGTTAGGGCTTGCTGATTAACTATAAAAGAATTGACATATAAAAGTTTCAGCCTTCTGAGGTAAAAAAAAGTACCAGCTTTTCGGTCAAGAAAGCTCATGCGTATTAGTATTTTGTGCAGACAAGAACAGAAAAATTAAGGGACAATTCTTTCAGCTGTTTATGCTCATGCATGGAGCCTAAAATAGGCGCATAGTTGGGGATAAAAATCATTCTTACAATTGTTACTCCTACCTCCTCGCTCGTTCCCATCTCTCCTGTCTCCTGTCTCCTACCCCTACTAAAAGACTAGTGAAGCGCAAACCCTAGATATTTTGCTTCTCTACCCATTGCTTCAACTCTTCTAAAAAAGAAAGTGTTGTTTTCCCAAAATCAGTTATCTCGTAGGTTACAGCAAAAGGTCTTGTACTAATTACCTCACGCTTAACCAAACCATCATTCTCCATCTCTCTTAGCCTTTGAGTTACCATCTTTTTGCTTGCTCCACCAAGTTGACGAGCTAAATCCCCAAAACGTACGGGTTTATCCTTGAGATGCCAAAGAATAGATCCTTTCCATTTTCCACCTATAAGCCTCATTCCGCGTTCAATTGGACAGGGTGTAAGACAAGGTTCAATTGCCTGCTTGCGACCTAGATTGTCGGTTTCAATTTCAATCTTAGAACTCATTTCCCACCTGGTTACTAAAAGTATACTAGTTGACTATAGTAACTTAATTTTGTATCTTTCAATTATGGCAGTGACGGCGTTGGTAAATTAGTGTATGATATTAATCTTAATTACTTAGGAGTCAGGAGTCAGGAGTCAGGAGTCAGGAGAGAAGAAAGAAGAATAAACCCAGACTAGAAGGAGAAAGTTTTTTGGTCGCGTAAAGGTCATGGAGTTCTATCGCGCTCTTATCTGGACATGATATCATACCTCAAATTACCAACGCTGGCAGTGACAAATACCAAATAAATCAAGGCCAACTAATGAACACTCTGCTTTTAATTTTAGGTAAAGAAACTAACGAATTTGCTAAAGGTAACTATAATCAAAGTCTTTTTGAGACCGCAGTAGAAACTTTAAGCAATCGTTATAAAATTTTGACTACTATTGTTGAAGATGGCTACAAAGTTCCAGAGGAAATTGCTAAATTCAAACAAGCTGACGCAGTAATCTTTCAATACCCAGTTTACTGGTTCATGATGCCATCAACTTTAAAACGATACCTAGATGATGTTTATGCTTATGGTGAATTTTTTGGGTTTAGTGGTGGTGAATATGGATCTGGTGGACTTATGAAAGGTAAAAAGTTTATGCTCTCTACTACCTGGAATGCACCCATCGAAGTCTTCAATAATAAGAATCCAAATAGTTTTTTTGAAGGGCGATCGGCAGAAGAAGTATTGCTACCAATGCGTAAATCTCAGGAATATTGTGGTTTAGAGGAGTTACCTCATTTTTCTTGCCACAACATTATTAAAAATCCTCAATTTGAGTCCGATAAAGAGCGGTATATTCTTCATTTAACTAAAGTTTTTCTCGATTTCAATCCTTTTAGAAACGCAGACGCTCAACAAGTAGCATCTATCAGTCAGTAATCCTGGCTAATAGACATCTCCGAAAAAGATATAGATTTTTTGCAGGAGTAGGCAACAGCTCATCTGGCAACAGGCAACAGGTAAGATGTTTTTACGAAAAAGGCACGAAAAAAGATTTTTTAGGGTGAATTTTTCGTATCCTTAGTCTGCTCTAATTAAAAGATTTATTTTCTGGAGATGTCTAATGTTTGATTTATCCTCAAAAAATACTATTGCAGGATGGCGGAATTAACGAAGTTAGAAGTCACAAGTCACAAGTCAGAAGTTATCAGGACTTACACAAAGACACTGTGTATAGAGTCCAGTAACTATTGGACAATAGTTATGAGTACTATATATACCGTATCTGCTTAAGTCCTAGTTATTTTTGTAACGGGGGTTTGAGCTCTGCTCCAAAAATATTTCGCCTTAAAAGGCGTGGTTTTAGACCCATATTGTTTTGATAACTGACCAGTTACAAAATCCTAAAACAATTACAAATCAATACTTTTGAATTTTGACTTTTGACTTCCGCGTAGCAGCACTATTAATTTAGAATAACCGAGAAAATATCATGACCAAACAACCAGACATTCATCTTTATACAGCCTCCACCATGAACGGATGGAAGCCAGTAATTTTTCTTGAAGAAGCTGAAGTTGAGTATGACATGACCTATATTGACTTTTCTAAAAAGGAACAAAAGTCAGATTGGTACATGAAGCTCAACCCAAACGGACGTATTCCAACGATCGTAGACCGGGGTAATGACGATTTTGCTGTTTTTGAGTCGGGTGCAATTCTCTGGTATTTGGCAGAAAAATATCAAAAGTTTCTCCCTCAAAATGAAAAAGCTCGCTCTCAAACACTTCAATGGTTAATGTTTCAAATGGGTGGTATCGGACCAATGATGGGACAGGCGATGTATTTTCAAAGGATTGCCGAACCACAGGGACATCGAGATGAATTTGCGATCGAGCGATATGTAAAGGAGTCGCGCAGGTTACTGGAAGTATTGGATAAACAGCTTGAGGGTAAAATCTTCTTGGTGGGAGATGAATTTACGATCGCAGATATTGCTACTTATCCTTGGGCGAGGTCTTACTATTGGGCAAAGGTTTCTGTAGATGGGTTGAATAATCTTCAAGCTTGGTTTGACCGTATTGACGAACGACCTGCTACCCAAAGAGCTTTGGAAAAACCCAAACCCGTACCTGCGTTTTTTGGTCGAGGTGATGTTGATACTGCTGAAGCTGCCAATGCAGCTAGATTTAAATAGGACTTACGCAGACAAGCTATATATAGCGCTCACAACTATTGTCCAATAGTTATTATACTCTATAAATAGTGCCTTTGCGTAAGTCCTGTTAAAGATAACTGATACATCAACTTCAATGATAGTGACCAATAGAAAATTAGAGACAAAAAGTAAAGATCATGAGCGAAAAACTATATACCGTTGCCGTGCTAAAGGCTCAAAAGGGAAAGTTTGACGAGCTAGTTGGGGTTCTAGAAGAACTAGCAAGAGAGACTCGTCAGGAAGCAGGAGCGTTGCAATATGGGTTTTATCGTAACCAAGAAGACCCTAACACCATACTATCTTTTGAAGAATGGCAAGATACGGATGTTGAATCTGCACATTGGAAAACACCCCATCTTACTTCAGCGGTTGAAAAATTTAAGGAAATTTTGGATGGCGAACCGATCGTCTATAAAAGCCATAAAATCATCTAATATCATGTTCGGATAATCAGTTACAATAAAATTTAAGGACTGATAGTACCGACAGTACAAAAGAAATACTGAAATTATCAATACTATTCTCCAATATTTCCTATGTATTCCTCCTTTCTTCCCTCCTGACTCCTGACTCGGTCCTCCTGACTCCTGAGGACTCACAACAGTTATTTATAAGTATTTAACCGAACATGATATAAGTTTGTTTCATAAATCAAAGTATTTTTTCTCAGAAAGGAGATTTCTCATGAGTAAGACAATTTTAATGACAGGTGCAGGTTCGGGATTCGGTAAAGGTACGGTGCTGGGGTTAGCAAAAAAAGGTCATAAGGTAATTGCTACCTGTGAAAACTGGCCCCAAGTCACTGAACTTAAGGCAGCAGCAGAACAAGAAGGTGTGGAAATTGAAGTCGCTAAGATGGATCTGCTGAATAAAGAGGAACGCGAATTTGTGTTTGAGAAATATGCCGACGAGATCGACATTTTAGCTCCCAACGCAGCTACTGGTGAAACTGGTCCTATCGCTGAAATTCCTGTCGATCGAGTACGTCGCGTATTTGAGGTGAATGTCTTCTGCACCCTAGAATTTATCCAGCCGTTCGCCCGTCATTTTGTCAAAAAAGGCAAAGGAAAAATTATCTTTACTTCTTCGATTGCAGGGTTTTCCACCTTCCCATTTCTCGCACCCTATTGCGCGTCCAAACACGCCCTCGAAGCCATTGTGCAGTTGATGCGTGAGGAAATGGAGGGTACTGGAGTACAGATTGCAACTATTAACCCCGGCCCATTCCGTACAGGTTTTAACGATAGAATGTATGACACCCTCGACCAGTGGTACGACCCCGACCGAAACTTCACCCCAGAGAAGCCAGTTCGCGATACACAGCAACTATTTGCAGGGGAAGATTTGCAACTCGACCCTCAAGGAATGATTGACTTTATGATCGAGACTATTCCTCAAGACCATCATAAATTTCGCAATGTCTATCCTCCGCGTTTTATTGAGGATGTGAAGAAGTATCAGGAAAGCTTGTGGGATATTCAGGTTTAATATCATGTCTGGTTAAACAGTTATAAATAAATGATAGAGGAGTCAGGAGTCAGGAGTCAGGAGTCAGGAGGGAAGAAAGAATAAAGAGGAGGAAAAGGAGAAAGTTTTTTTATCACTAATTATCCGGACATGATATTACTACTTTAGTTAACTTTTATCGTCGAAAAATTTGTGTTTTCAACCTTTATTCTCAGTTTAATACCAATTTGATAAATGTTTGCTACAAATCCTGGAACTGTTTCTAGTAGTCAATAGTCAGTAGTCAGTAGAAAGAGCTGTTATTATCATTTTTGACCCTGAAATAATTCTATTCTGCTAAATATATATCTGACTTTAACCATTTTTGTTGACCAAACTATTCGTAACATTCTTTTTTCATGCATGGTATAATTTATTGCTTAAAGTGGTTCCCTAATTTTATATTTAACTTCCTCATTTATTCCACCTATCAAGCAATCAACATAAACATTACTCCTTCTACCTGGTGTACCATCAACTTCTGACCAATTCACTGTTTCTCTTCTAATACGAATCTCGCTAAAATTTTTATCAGTATAGTCATACATACATTCTCCTTCAACTGTCAATATAGAATTCTGTCTTTCGTTTTCTTTTGTACTTTTAAAATCTGATAAATGATACTTTAGATCAAACTCTATAGCTAGTTTATAATTAGCTTCTGTAATAAATGCTGAAAATGAAGATAAATCTTGAGATAATTCTACTATTTCAAAACCTATCTCTCGATCCAAGCGAGGAATTCTTTCTTTATCTATTCCCAGAATAATATTTGTTTTATCCAATTCTGGTACATTAGATTTAAGCCGATCTAAACATGATTTTAAATCTTTATATATAAACACTTCTTGACCTAAAGTTTTGCACTCTTTATAGAGATTCTTAGCAAGACGACTATAGTTTTCATTTCTATTCTCAAAAAAACCTTTATCTTGAGTTACAAAATGAACTTCGTAATTTTCTTTTAGTAGAGAAAGAATTGCTTCCCAAATAGCAGAATCTTTAAATTGTTGATTTTTTTCTCCATTAGGTGTAGGTGGTGTTCCTTCATCTACGCCCTGAAGTGCTTACTTAGCGTGTTCAAAAGTAAACGGTACTCTTTTAATCCACGACTCAATTTCTTTCATTCTGCTTTCTATAGCATCTTTAATTTGACTTTCGTCTGGTACTTGGTAATTAGAGCGTTTTCCCATGATAATTTCAATTTTTTTAAAATTAGAGTTAATTTCTTCAACAGCTTTACATCCATCTTTAATTGTATGTTTTAAGACTTCATTTTCTATAACTTATGGTAATCCAAGATAGCCATTATTTTGTTTGATACAATAAAGTAATGCTCCTCCTAAAGACGTTTTTAGTAAAATATTAGAATCTTGTATCCATGTATTAGTATCAATTACCACACAGAGTTTTTTTGAATTCTCTTCCATTCTTATAAAATTTGTAATTAAATTATGATTTGTACTGATTTACCGAATAATTAACTAATTAATAATTAAATAATTCTGGTTTAAAGCCTCCCCTGTTAAGGGGAAAAAAAGCGGTCGATCTTCGTAGCTTCCCGAAGGGTGGGATGGCGAGGAGAACTCGCCATATCCAATCGACCAAGAGAAGAAATAATATTTCCTTATATTCAATCAAGAGCGGTTTTAACCAGAGGTAATTATCAATTATCCATTATCAATTATCCATTAATGAAATGACTATGCTTGATGCTTTTGAAGATATTCTCCCCAGAGCTTATTATCAATGTCAATTTTTAGCAATTGTCTAATAGTATGTAATGATTAAGAACTTTTAGTTAACTATTTTAATGAAGTATTTTAACTGTTTAAATTCATTGAAATTACCTTTTTTCTGGGAGCATATAAAAATTAAAACGGGATTTCTTCATCTAAATCATACTCATTTTCCCGTTCTTGAGATTCGGCAAAAATTGCCTCTGCTTGTTTAATTTTTTCAAAAATTGTAGCTCTAGAATAAGGTCGTTTTTTCATTAGTCGATCAATTTTGTATTTAGCTTTAATTGCCTCTCGATATTCTTGAGAAATCGGTTCTTCCGGCCAATTAAAATCACTAGCTTTAATAACTGGTAGTCGAGAACCTAATTTTTCTATTGGCATTTCTGGTAATCGTAGGAGAAAATATTCTCGTCTACGTCTGATATTTTCAGCTCTATTTTCAATTTCTGCTAATACACCTAATAACTGACTAGGATGATGTTCAGAAATAGCGACTATAACCTCAACATCATCTAAGGGAATACCTAAACTTTCTGCTTTAGCTAAAAATTCATCTGGAATATGATTTATGATGGGAGGATTAATGGCAGCAGAGATTTCTGCCATAGCTTTTTTGATAGTTTCTTGAGCAAATTCAACTGTTTGATGATTAGCTTGATTTATAGATTTTTCACTGACAATATCTTCTAAATTTTTGGTGGCATTTGTTAATAATTTAATTGCTTGTTTAAGATATTCGTAATCCATTTTTATCGAATAATTAAGGTTGAAAGCCTCTCTTTTATAAGTCAAAAGTAAAAAGTAAGAAGTAAGAAGTAAGAAGTAATATGAAATACAAAAATTGTGCTACTTACCAAATAATTAAGGTTTAAAGTCTCTCCTTTATAAGTAAAAAGTAAAAAGTAAGAAGTAATACGAATTTCCAGGAGAGGTAATTATTAATTATTAATTATTCAATGGCTTCTAATTCCTGTGTTGACTGCCATCCAGGTTTCCAAAGAGAACGGTCTTTTAGTTGTTTAGCATTTAACCAAAATCTCACACTTGAGTCACAGGATGCAACCATTTCAGCAAATACCCATTGACCTTGATTTTTACGATTTACTACTTGGAAATGTCGCCATCCCCAGGTTTTTTGATTTGCCGTCCATTTTGAACCAACAAGATGAGGAAATTTTTGTTTTTTTGACATTTTTAATAAGAAGGAAGGAGGAAGAAGGAAGAAGGAAGAAGGAAGAAGGAAGGTTTCAAGGGAGAAGGTTTTTTATGGTTAATTATCCGAACATGGTATTATATTATGTTCCCCCTCCGGGGGAGCTACGCTAACGGTAGAACAGTTATAATTAGGCTCGTAGTTGGACTTTAGTCCTAATACTAAGCATTGTAAGGGCTAAAGCCCAACTACAAACAAAAACTTTATTATAAGTAATTATCCGAACATGATATTGGAGGATATCTGAAAAGTTTTTTGATACTGAATTTTGCTCCCCTAGCCCCCCAACTTTGGAGGGAACAAGAGTCAATTTGCTTGCTCTAGTCCCCCAATTTTGGGGGATGCGCGGGGGCTTAGATGTAGTAAATGGGACTTATCAGACAACCTCTTAAACCCGCAAAAGAAAAGATCGGTAAGAATAAAAAATAATTCTAAGATAAGTCTAGCCGCATTTCATTATTTTTATCAAAGCCAAGATCAGAATATAGAGGTTTGCCTTGAGGTGAAGCATGAAGAATAGCTTTAGTACAATTAATAGATTTAAGGTAAGCGATCGCTTCTTCCATCAACTTTTTAGCAATTCCTTGACGGCGATAATTTGCTTCAACATAAACACCCCAAATATAACCATATTTTCTATATTCCGGCTTGAGAATATTTGGATACAAACCAGCAAGTATTTGACAGCTAACTGAACCAACTATTGTATTATTTATTTCGGCAATAAAAGCTTGAT
Source organism: Okeania sp. SIO2C9 (assembly GCF_010672455.1). GTDB lineage: Bacteria > Cyanobacteriota > Cyanobacteriia > Cyanobacteriales > Microcoleaceae > Okeania. The sequence goes on from NZ_JAAHGO010000006.1 coordinate 118,210, forward strand.
AAAATAGTTTTTTTCTAGCATTATCAATATACTCTTTTGTGATTTCTAACCAGTTAGATTCAATAGAATCAATAGGTACGCCAATATCTTGCCACATTTTGTAAAGATGCTCGGCAATTATATAATTTTCTGATAAGTTTGCTGTTCTGATATTAAGATTTTCTGGCATTGAAATTCAAAAATAAGGAAGAAGGAAGAAGGAAGAAGGAAGAAGGAAAAAAAATATTTAGGACTGACCTTGTTGGAAAAATTGGATGGGGACAGTTATTTGAGTTATCAGTTGCCATAGTTACCGAATAATTAAGGTTTAAAGTATCTCCTTTAAAGGAGAAATAAGAAAAACATTTTCCTTTGAGTTAGAGAATATCTGCAAAGTTTTTTGATACTGAATTTTGCCCCCCGAGCAAGCCAACTTTGGGGGGAACAAGACAATTTGCTTGCTCTAGTCCCCCAAAATTTGGGGATGCGCGGGGGCTTGGATGTAGCAAATGGGACGTCTCAGACAACCTTTCAATCCTATCCGTTTTCAAGGAGAGGTAATTATTAATTATTAATTATTAATTATTAATTGTTGAATGCCTTCTTCAATCAATTCTAAGATTAAAAGGCAAACGAGTATAAATTCCATAAGGGTCATTCATAGCTCTCAAACTAGCTAACTCCTGCTGCAACTTTTGAAATTCTGCCGTCAGTGGGTCTACCGGAGAAGTCGATATTTCAGCTTCCACACCAGAAAGACTGCGGAAAATTCTTTGCTCCAAACTACGAGACTTAGGATATTCTTCAACTTTCCAACCATCTCCCAATTCCGCTTTTTCTGCAGCAAACTTAATCGCACCCTCTATTCCAGTAATCTCATCTACTAAACCTAACTCTTGAGCACTAACACCAGACCAAACTCTACCTTGAGCAATTTCAGCTACTTTCTCCTTTGGTAAATTACGAGCAGTTGCTACATTTGTAATAAAACGCTCATAAATTGAATCCACCATATTTTGAATTAAGGCTAACTCCTCCTCAGTTTTAGGACGAGAATTATTATTCAGATCGGCAAATTGACCAATTTTTACTGTATCCCAAGTAATACCATTTTCATTGCCCAACTCTTGAATATTGAACAAAACACCAAAAACTCCAATGGAACCTGTAATAGTAGTAGGTTCAGCAAATATTTTGTCCGCATTCATGGAAATCCAATATCCACCAGAAGCAGCTATATTACCCATAGATACAATTATAGGTTTTTGCTCCCTGGTAAGTTTGACTTCTCGACCAATAACTTCCGATGCTGAAGCACTGCCACCAGGACTATTCACTCGCAAAACTACAGCCTTAACTTTGTCATCAAGTCGCAGTCGTCGCAATTCCTTTGCTAGGCGATCGCCTCCTATTTGTCTGGGAGTACCCGTACCATTAACTATTTCTCCCTGAGCGTAAACTACAGCAATTTTATTTTTGCTTTTAACATCTCCACTGTCAGTTTCTGCAACTTCTGGCACTCTCGTATAGTTGTTGAGACTAATTTGTGTAAAAGTTTTGTCATCTTCTTCTTTGCCAGTTAACTCTTTAAGTTCACCTAGCACTTCGTCGTAGTAACCAACTCGGTCTACTAATTTACTATCTACCGCAGCATCCGCCATCAAAATCCCCTGCTCATTAGCGATCGCCTGTAACTGCTGTATTGTTAACCCGCGACTAGGGGCTATTGTTTGCAGGTATTTACCCCAAATATCCTGTAACAACTGGAGAGTTTGCTGTCTGTTTTCCGGACTAATTTCTTGTCGGATAAAAGGTTCAACTGCGGACTTATATTTACCGACTCTCGTTACTTGTACTCCAATACCAAATTTATCAAACGCCCCACTCAAGAACATAGTTTGTGAACTTAAACCATTGAATTCTATGGCACCCATGGGGTTAATAACAATATCATCTGCTACGGAACATAGATAATATTCTCGCTCTGTCCAGTCTACGTCGTAGGCAATGATTTTTTTGCCTGTTTCTCGGAAGCGTTGAAGTGCCTGACGTATTTCTTGTAGATTTGCCAGTCCTGTTATTCCTGGTATACTGCTACCTTTAATGTAAAGACCGATAATTTTTTCGTCTTGGGCAGCAGCATCAAGAGCATTAATTGCTTTTCGGAGAGTAATAGTTGCAGGTTGGTCGCCAGAGAGAGCTTCTTGAAGTGCTTCCCCGGTAGTGGAGATGGGTCTGGTGTCTGTAATATTAGTAGCGAGGTCGAAAACTAGGATCGATTTATCTTTAACTTTTGGGCCGATATCTTTGGCCTTACTCGCGATGGAACCAACAAGAAATATTAGTCCGCCAAATCCTAAGCTGACAATTAGAGCAATTCCCAGTAAACTGCCAATCAAGCTGGCAAAAGTATATTTGAAGAAGTCTTTCATGTTTCCAGTGGGAGTAGTTAATAGAGGAAATTAATTCTTGGAGAAGGAGTCAGAAGACAGAATAATTAGTAGGGCATTGCTGAACCGCCACTAATCAAAAACCACCAAAAATCAGATTTTGTGAGAGCTTTAAACCCTTTTATTCATAAACCAATAGTACTAAATTCTATTCTCAATTCCTCAGAATGAGGACTGAATTCTTTTTTGGTAATTATAGCGTTTTCATCTAATAAAAAATAAAACAGGGCTTACGCATTTTTTCGACAAAAACACTATATATACCATAGTGCTATAGTTTTTACCAAAAAATGAGGGTATGTGCCTCCCCTTTTAAGGGGATGAAAAAAATATTTAGTTCAGTATTTCAAGCCTCCGACTTCAGTCGGAGGTTCACTGATAACTGATAACTGATAACTGATAACTGTGCCAAAACTTATCTGCTTGACATTGGAGCAAAACTTGTCTTTAACAAGCTAGCACTCACCACTGACTTCCCAGACTTTGACAAGACAAAAAATTCCGAAGAACTCAGAATTTAAGCCAGCCAGCTGACTTACTTAGCTCAAGCCAGAGCTAATGTAATCGAAATAAACGCCCATTTCTTTGCCTGCATCAGGACCAACCAAGCTAGCGGTTACTTCTTTCATAGCTTGGATAGCTTGTACAGTATTGCCAATAGGAACACCAAGAGAGTTGTAGGTTTCTTTCAAACCATTGAGTACACGCTCATCAAGGATGGAAGGATCACCAGCAAGCATCGCATAGGTTGCGTAGCGTAGGTAGTAGTCCATGTCGCGGATGCAAGCAGCATAGCGACGAGTTGTGTACATGTTGCCACCGGGACGAGTGCTATCAGAGTATAGCAAAGACTTAGCAACTGCTTCCTTAACAATGGTGGAGGCGTTAGCGCTGATGCTGGTTGCTGCCCGTACCCGTAGCTCTCCAGTCTGGAAATAGCCCTTGAGCTTTTCAAGGGAAGAGGCATCTAAGTATTTGCCTTGGACATCGGAAGAATTGATAACAGAAGTAATTGCGTCTTGCATAATTGTGTTTCCTTCAATTTCAGTTAGTCTCGGAAAACTAAACTTT
>NZ_JAAHGO010000060.1 GCF_010672455.1 Okeania sp. SIO2C9
ATACGGTACTTAAATCTTCCTTTCATGGCATGATTTTTCAACTAAGAAAATAATAACATATTTATTAAAAAAATCAACTAAAAAGTCCCCCTAGAAGGGGGAGGCTTTAAACCCAATTTTTCGGTAATTAGGGTTTAGGAGTAGGGGAGCAGGGGAGCAGGGGAGCAGGGGAGTAGGGGCGATTCGCGTTTGCGGAGCATGACCTTAGGAAATCGCCCGTACAGGAGAAACGAGGAATTAATTAGAAGATAGTCGGATATATTTGTCCCTTAATTTTTCTGCTATCCCCCCTGCTTTTTACAGCGCTTTTCAGGTTGATAAACCACATCTTTATAACCAACACTCTTTCATTAATTGATAATTGATAATGGATAATTGATAATTACCTCTGGTTAAAACCGCTACGGAATTGAATATAAGGAAATATTATTTCTTCTCTTGGTTGATTGGATATGGCGAGGGGACCTTTCCCTCCGGGACGCTACGCGTTAACGTAGTTGTGCGCTAGCAAACGCCATCCCTCAACCGCTTTTTTCCCCTTAAAAGGGGAGGCTTCAAGGCGCGAATTATTTAATAATTAATAATTAATAATTAATAATTCGGTAAGGGCGAATGGCCATTCGCCCCTACTGTGGTCTACTTTATTGTTTCTTTCTTACCTCCTGACTCCTGACTCCTGACTCCTGACTCCTCTGTCATTTATTTATAACTGTTCAACCGGAGATGATATAAATCCCCTTTCTGTTCCGGAATGCTGGGCAAACGCACACATTTACTCCTGACTGCTGATTGCTGATTGCTTATTTAAGAACACCTTAATTCCTAATATTATGGCTCTTGTAGCTATAAACAATAAGAAAGCTAACCACAAAAGAGCAGAAGAATTTAATTGCCAAGCGATAAATGCTACAAGCAAAAATCCAACTAAAGAACCAGCTCTACTTCTGAGAACAACCAAGCTTTTGTTTAAACCATTGAAATATCCATCTAAAACATGAGCGAGAGACATACAAACAAGTAGTGGAAGTAACCAAAAAACCTGATTAATAACAACAGCAATTACTTCAGCATTATTTGTGAAGACCCCAAAGAGTTGCTCTGGAAATAAGACAAACATTGAACCAATAGGTAGTACTAAACTGAACCCAATTAGAAAAGAAAATTTCAGAATAGGGAGTAATTTTTGATTAACTCCAGCACCATAATAACTTCCCACTAAAACTTGCGTTGTTGAAGCTAACCCCCCAAGTATATTAGTTGACATACTAACTATTTGAAACATTAAGCTATTGCTCAGTAAGATCAAAGTGCCAAAACTTGCGCTCAGGTTGATGAAAATTACATAGGTCAAGATAGATATGACTGTGGCAATAAAAAAGTTTCCCTTTAGCTGAAAACTACTTTTCAGTTCCTGTAGTTGAAATATCTTTTGATATATTTTTGGAATTAACCCCCGAAAGTTTTCCCAAGGCAAGAATATTATTCCTACAACCAAAGTCAGATACTGACTAGCTGCTGTTGCTATCCCAGCACCGAAACTCCCCCATCCCCAATTCACTATCAATAAGTAATCAAGAAATATATTTGTTCCACCTACAACCAATGACATTGCTAAAATTTTATTCCCTTGTTGTTGTGCGACAAACCAACCCATCAGTACCATGTTAATCAGAGTAGGAGGAGCATCCCAAATTCTGCCTTGAAAATATTTTTGACCCAGGGTTTTAACTTCTGGAGTGCCAGCAAGCAAGTGAAATCCTATATTCTTTAGCGGGTTTTGCAACAGCAGTATCAGCACTCCTAAAAGTAAAGCTATGAGACAGTTGCGTAGTAAAACCAGCAAAACTTGATGGCGATCGCCACGTCCTGATGCTTGAGCTGTTAGTCCAGTTGTTCCCACATATAGAAAAAGACAACTCCAGTAAAGATAGTTGAAAATTACACTAGCAAGAGAAACTCCTGCTAAGTGATGAATATTCGGCAAATGTCCTAAAAATGTTGTATCTACTAAACCTGCTAGAGGAACTATGATGTCTGAAAGAATATTGACAGTAGTGAACCGCAGGAAACGAGGGCGAAAATTTTCTGGTGAATTTTGCTGGTTGAAATTCTTGTTTCCCATACTTTGGGAGCCTAAATTTGCTCTCTCAAATTCTATTTCCTCAGTGGGTAACTGATTTTTTTCTTTGATTCTTTTGCTTGCCTTTTTCAAAATTGTTTCCCTCAGTTAAATTAAACTGTTATCAACAAATTTTGATAGGTTTGCATGAGATTGTTCAATACATAGGGATCTGAATTAGCATGGTCGAAGGTAATGCTTAACGGAACAGTCTGTCGTTGGTACAAATTGTGGCGTTGTCCAAAATAAAACATAGGCCGACCAGTTTTCATAACTCCACGGTGCATTTGAAATGACGTAAAGTTTAGGTAAGGTAGGTTTCCAATAAAATGAGAAATTTCCCATACTAATCGCGCAAAAGAACCAGGATCGGTGTTGCAGTTGTCAATAGAATCTCGATATACTCTACAAAACTTTGTCCAATCCATGAAGATGACATCGTTAATAATTACATCTTTAAATCTATCCTCCCCACCAATAGAAACTGGAAAATAAACTGGAAGATTTTTAAAGAGATACCACTCCTCGTCAATTTTGCGGGTATTAAAAGTCCATTCTAGAGATAAAGCCTTAACTAAATTCCATACAAGATAACTTTGAAAAGATGCTTCTTGGGCATTTTGAAAAGACCTTTCATAAACCTCACGAGGTTTTACCAAGTCTAACTGTATAGTTACTGAAAGGTTTGAGTTCAAGACAAAATCTTCGTTATGGAAAAAAGAGAAAGCCCACTGTTGATATTTGCTTAATTCATTGAGGTTGAGTTTAGTACCTTGATATCTTTCTAAAGCCTCTTGTAAGTCCATTTAACTACTTTTTTTTACCTGAATATTTCAAGTATTATCTTAATATTAGGTAATTTTTTACCACAAAGTAGAACTCTCTTTTCAATCTGCATATCTAAAGTCTACAGAACCATCACTTCTGATAATCCCAGGCGTTTGAGTAGATAGGAAAAGCGTAGGTTCATCTCCTACTTCAAAGCCATGACTTATACTTTTTGGGAAATCAAGCACATCACCTGGTTGGTAAAGTATAGGCTTTCCGTTAATTACTACAACACCAGTTCCAGTAATTATTTTGATAATTGCATCTGATTCATCATGGATATGAGCTCTATGACGAGAATTAGGCAGATACATTACAAGTTCTTCAACAATTGGCGCTTGTCCTGCTCGGGAAAATACCCCCAACCTTGCAACTGCAAAAGGTGGAGAGTCTTCAATCACCTTAATTGGCATAAATTGACCCACAAGTTCTCTCATTGCTGAAGCAATCTTGTTGTACTTGGTAGGATGATCTACAAAATTAATTACTTCATTTGAATTGGGTGTCATTTCAGTTATCAGTACTTTGTGCAATAGTGGAGGCTTGAAATACTAAAGTTTATTCTTTTCATCCCCTTAAAAGGCTATGTTTTATCAACATATTTCTTAAGATAAAACTTGACAAAAGAGATAAGTTATAAAGTTGCCAGAGAATCAATATTTCGGAATATTAAACCTATTTAAGAATAGGCTTTTCCATAATTTTACCGAAAAATTGTGAGTATGCGCCTCCCTTTTTAAGGGTATAAAAAAGCGGTCGAGAGATGGCGTTAGCGGAGCGACTCTGATCAGAGCGGGTCTCCTCGCCATATCTAATCGACCAAGAGAAGAGAATATTCGCCAAGGTCAAGCCTCCTTATTCCAGAGGTACTGATAACTGATAACTGATAACTGATAACTGATAACTGAAATTACCCTCCCAAACTCCTTTCATTAATTGATAATTGATAATGGATAATTGATAATTACCTCAGGTTTTAACAGCTACAGAATTGAATATAAGGAAATATCCTAGTGCAGGATGGCGGAAATAACTGACCAGTTACAAAATCCCAAAACAATTACAAATCAAAAATGATTGACTTTTGAATGTTGACTTTTAACTTCCGCGTAGCGGCACTAGCACTTTTTTCCCCTTAAAAGGGTTGGCTTCAAGGCGCGAATTATTTAATTATTAATTATTAATTATTCGGTAATAATTATAGAAACTAAATAAAAAATAGAGGGAAAATTATTAATTCCCTCTACAAAATTTTTATTTATTATACCTTATAACAATTGCAGGAAAGGTTAGGACAGATCAAAAGCTTAAAACTCAGAAAATGTAAGATTTTTCCTTCTTCCTTCTTTCTTCTTCCTTCTTTCTTCTGCTATATCTAAAATTTTCCCACCCTCTATTAAATCTAAAACCAAAAACCAATAGAGGGAAAAGAGTATTAGTAAGCCAGACCCATACTGCGAGTAGTTTCAGCACCCAGATAAACCCGGACACTCAAAAAGTCAGTAGGGCAAGCAGTCTCACAACGCTTACAACCAATGCAATCTTCAGTACGAGGAGATGAAGCAATTTGGCCTGCCTTACAACCATCCCAAGGTACCATTTCTAGAACGTCTAATGGACAAGCACGAACACACTGGGTGCAACCGATGCAAGTATCATAAATTTTTACTGAATGAGACATGAATTAAATTCTCCCAACAAATTGATTTTGCTGTACCTGCATAAAGGCAGATGAGACAGCAAGTTTTAGAAGTGAATGCTTCGACTTAGTTTACCGCACCACTTCTCATCCTTGATAAACATTGTTGAAAAACTTAAAATTTCTCAACGTTCGGGTAAATTAGTGATGAATGACCAAACTTTTTCAGAATAGAGAAGCACACCTCCGAATTTATTTGTGGGAAAAAGTAAATATTAGCAACTAGGGGACTTGCTTGAAAAATTTCAGGCCAGGAGCAAGTTGCTCAGACCAAAGCAAAAAAAAATTCTGATTATACGGGCGAACATAGTTTGCTTCGCATAACTATCGTGAACGCCCCTACTCCTGACTTCTGACTCCTTAAATTGCAATAAAATTCATTCTGTCTCCTGTCTCCTGTCTCCTGACTCCTTCTTAAAAATAATTCAAAGTCCTAACTTTTCTAATACTGGACGAGTTGAGACTACATGACGATCCAAACCCAATTCTGTTGGAGAAATGCCTAAAGCTAAAGCTATCAGTTGAGGTAAGTGCAACACTGGTAAACCTAATTTACGTCCAATCACTTTTTCTACCTCTGGTTGACGAGAATCTAAGTTTAAGTGACACAAAGGACAAGGCGTTACCATACAATCAGCACCTTTGTCAATAGCTTCGCTCACATGATTTCCGGCCATTTGAAAAGCTTGATTGGTGGCATAACTAGAAAGAGGCCAACCACAACATTGAGTCCGGCCTCGGTAATAAATTGGAGTCGCCCCAATAGCCCGAAATACATTTTCCATAGATTCTGGTTGATAGGGGTCATCTAACGGCAAATTAGTTTGACCTCTAAGTAGATAGCAACCATAGAACGCAGCACATTTGAGGCCAGATAGTTTACGGGTAACAAGATTTTGAATTTCTTCTAGACCATAATCTGCAACCAGGGCATGAAGTAAATGTTTGACCTCTGTGCTGCCTTGATAGGGAGAACAAGTCTGTTTTTGTAAGAGGCCATTAATTTGATCTACGTAGTCAGGATTGACTTGTTGAGATTCCTTGAGACGTTCATCGACATGACCAATTACCCCTTGACAAGTACTACAGTGCGTTAGTAAGGCTAAATTTAGCTCTTCGGCCAAAGCTATATTACGGGCATTAACAGTATCTTCTAGTAGTTGAGAATCCTCTTTAAAAGTGCCAGAGCCACAACAGGCAGCTTTTTTCAATTCTATTAGCTCTATTCCCAGAGCTTGAGTAAGAGCTTGGGTAGATTGATAAAGCTCCCGGCAAGCTCCTTGAGCAACACAGCCAGGGAAGTAAGCATATTTCAGTGTTTGAGATGGCATAACATTAACTAATTATATAAGGAAGGCAAGTATTATAGACATAACTTATTAGTATATATAATTTCTTTGTTACTTATTTATAATTATAAGATTGTATTCTAATACAAAATTTAACCGCAAAATCAAAAAAGGCATTTACAAAACTCATTTGCCTGTATGCCGTAATAGAGCGATCTCAGTTTTCAGATAAGATTATAGACGCAATATCTAAAACCAAAAAGGAGAAAATTTTATGGGCCAAGATGAAATTTTGGACAAAGTACAAACAGTTGTGGCCAGCCAGCTAGAAAAAGAAAAAGAAGAAGTCAAACCAGAATCTAACTTTGCCAATGATTTAGGAGCTGATTCTCTAGATACCGTAGAGTTAGTTATGGCATTGGAAGAAGAATTTGAAATCGAGATTCCAGATGAAGAAGCAGAAAAAATTTCTACTGTTCAAGCTGTTGTGGACTATATTAACGAACAACTAACAACCAAAGCATAACATCATTCCCAAAACCCAAAGTTTCTGCCTTCTGGGTGTGGAATTTCTGGAAACGAAAATTATGACAAATTTTGAGTTGAAACGGGTAGTTGTCACTGGAATGGGTGCTTTAACACCTATTGGCAACACCCTATCTGATTATTGGGATGCCTTGTTAAGTGGCAAAAATGGTATAGACCTAATAACCCGATTCGATGCTTCTAAACACAAATGTCGTATTGCTGGAGAGGTAAAAGGATTTGACCCTCACGACTATATTGGTCCTAAAGATGCGAAACGAATGGACCAGTTTTCCCAGTTTGCAGTTGCAGCGAGCAAACAGGCTGTAGCTGATGCCAAATTTGAAATCAATGACCTCAACGCAGAACAGGTGGGGGTAATAATTGGCACTGGGGTGGGTGGCCTAAAAGTATTAGAAGATCAACAAGAGATATATCTGACTCGTGGTCCTTCTAGATGTAGCCCCTTTATGATTCCAATGATGATTGGTAATATGGCCGCAGGTCTAACGGCAATTCATACTGGAGCTAAAGGACCTAACTCTTGTTGTGTGACTGCTTGTGCTTCTGGGTCAAATGCTGTAGGGGATGCTTTCCGTCTGATCCAAAGGGGATTTGCTCAAGCAATGATTTGTGGTGGGGCGGAATCTGCAATTACCCCTTTAGGATTGGCAGGATTTGCTTCTGCTAAGGCCTTATCTAGGCGTAATGATGACCCAGCTCATGCAAGTCGTCCTTTTGACCGCGACCGCGATGGCTTTGTCATGGGTGAAGGAGGAGGTATTCTGATTTTAGAAGAATTAGAATGTGCCCTCAGTCGAGGGGCGAGAATATATGCAGAAATTGTTGGCTATGGCATGACCTGTGATGCCTATCACATGACTTCCCCAGTACCTGGTGGAGAAGGGGCAACTAGAGCTATGGAGTTAGCGATCAAAGATGCTGGCTTAACTCCGGCAGATATTAGTTATATAAATGCCCACGGGACCAGTACATCAGCAAACGACCGAACAGAGACAAAAGCTATTAAAAAGGCACTAGGTGAAAATGCTTATAAGGTAGCAATTAGTTCAACTAAGTCAATGACTGGTCATTTATTAGGTGGGTCTGGAGGTATTGAAGCTATAGCAACAATAATGGCGATCGCCCATGACCAAATTCCACCGACCATTAACTTAGATAATCCCGATCCAGAATGTGACCTAGATTATGTCCCCCATATAAGTCGTGCTCACAAAGTAGAAGCAGCCTTATCAAACTCATTTGGATTTGGAGGCCATAATGTAACCCTAGTATTTAAGAAATATGTCTAGAGGTTAGGACTAGAAATTATTCAGGGGGCGCAAGCCCCCTTTTTAATACTTCAGGTAAATCTTTTCCTTTTGATTCAGCAGACCCTAAGTATTCAACCGAACATGATATTAGAAATTAATACTTTGAGGAATGCGACCTCAAAATATTAAGACGGATGTAGTAGATGAATAGTCTGATGGAAAGCGATCGCATTTTCCCACTTTGCTATCTGCTAAATATTGATGCTTTGAGGAATTTGGGAAGGTAGTAAAAACTCGTAAGGCATTAAACGGTCAGCATTGCGATTTCGCTCCTTAATTGTGGTCTCAGCCGCTTGTAAATTATCCTGGAATTTATTCAACGCCTCTTGCAATCTATCATTATCTGGAAATGCTGATGGGGAATATTTACCTAGCTGAGTGTAATAGACAGAGCCAAGTAAATAAAGCGTATCAATCTGCTTTTGAGCTTGACTGAGTGAAGGCAAACCCTTGATAAAACTCTCAGGATCTTGGGGATTTATTGGGGCTGGAAGATAGCGAGCCAAAGGAAATGCTGGCGTGTACATCATTTCTTGTTGAGAAAAGTTCACCGCTGCGTGTTGAGCGCTCGCCGTAAAAATCACTGTCGAGATTGTTTTGACTAAACAATTTATGGTGTTAAATTTGCCTTGTCCATCATCACCAAAGTTTTGCAACCGTCCCCCTTCCAAAGAGACTAATGTTGATCCCCAAGTTTGTAAATCGCTATCATTCTCAACTGCTGAGTCGTTGCTGTAGTAGATGCTGAAATAATCTCTTACCCAAATTTCAATAGCATTCCAAATTAGTAACCCGTCATCTCGGTAGGGATAGGTTGGTAACTTGTTAATATCAGTTACACGCCGATTGGCTAAAGTTTGGGGAAATGAAATTTCATTAAAGTTAAACAAATAACTCTGTGTAGCTTTAGCAGCCATAGCTTGATCAGCACCGACGCTGCTGGCTAATAGAGAGTCTACCTTACCACCGGGCGCAACTAATATTGCATGAGCGCCGTAATTGATCAGCACAGTCCCCTCGAAATGAGGTACCAAAAGTTTTCTTAAACAATGATCTTCGGGTAGGTGATTAGTGGGAACAATAAAAGGCTCCACAACTAAATGAGTGCGTCCCAAATGGCTGATGAGTTCATGATAGTTAGAATCAGTCATTTGGACAATGTTTTTAGCAGTCATCCAAGATTCCCCATCTAGGGGCGTAAACAAAATCCATTCAGTGCTAATGGCTGTTCGTTGATAACTAATGGCAACCGGAAATAAAGGTCTAGACCAACTGTCAGTAGGTGGAACGGCAAATAGTGCTACTGGAGTGGCAATATACTTTTGTTGTTCTAATTCTTGGCTAACAAAAGAACCGTTAACCAAGCTATTCAAAAGCGCATAGTCGGCCACGTAAAGCCGACCGTCTGCCATTGCTGCCTCCAGTGAATCAGCAATACCAAATTTTGCTGCAATTTGGGAATATTGTTCTGCGGTAACTGGTAAACGAGAATCACTGCATTGGAATTGCTCAATTACCAGGGGGTTTGGTCCAGCAACTTGTAAATAAGCAAATATCAGGTCTTGTTGGAAGTTATAGGCGATCGCCGGTTTGCGGATAATTGTGAATTGCTTGTCGTAATCATCAAGAGTAGGAGACTGTGGAGAAAATTCTACACTTGAATCTGAAGTTGAAGACTTATTAGCATCAGCTATTTCTGCTAGTTTGGCACTGTATTTGACTATTTTCTGAAGATTGTCTAATAAAGTTTTTTCACCAGTAGATGCTAACTCATCGATCTTTTCTTGGGGGATTTGAGATAATTTATTTTCAATTTCTTTAAAATCATTATCAACTATTTGCACAAGGTTTTCCTCGGCAGATTTTTGTTGAGAAAGTTCTTGCCATTGGCGGTCAATTTCCGGGTCTTTGTCAATTTTTTCTAAGTTTAAATTTAGTTGCTCAATTACATCTTTTAAACTTCCCTCTGGAATGTCGCCAAAATCATTACTAATTGGAAATAATTTAGTCCATTCAAAAGAGTTTGCTTTTGATAAGCCAGAATTTTTGGAAAGGGATTCATTTATGAATATCTTGATCAAGGATAATACTACCTTGATCAGCCATTGCAGAGTTGGAAATGTGCCTTTAGGTAGGTGTATTAAAGGAAAACCCACAATTTTATCTATAATTTTGTTTCTTGGTACATTTGTCATCGCTAGAGGATTGAGATAGTTGTAATTATATTCATATTTAGCTGGGTGGTCACGCTCTGTGATGTAAATGATGTACAACCCTACTAAAAAAGCCGCCACTTTGACTAGAGTCGTGGCAGTGTTTTTTTCGCTATTTTTAGATGAAGAATTTGCTAGCTGGACTTCAGACATCTTTTGCTCTTTCCATTAGAAAATATTGAATCTATTTTAGTATAATTTGTACCTTGATTTTAAGGATAAGGGAACTTCAACAACATCTTCTAATACCATTTTTAAAAAAGAATGTTACGAATAGTAATAGTACCAAAAAGACTTTTCAGAAGATGCTTCTTTGACAAAAAAGATGATTTATGACCTAAATAAAACATGGTATTAAAGCCATTTATTCTGACTCCTGACTCCTGACTCCTGACTCCTAAGAAGTACCCTAACTATTTGTAGCAAGCATTTATAAAATTGGTATAATGGGTGGGAATTTGACAAAACAGAGTCAGAAAATATGCTCAAATATAGATAGGTATGGGCTTTTACCTCCAAAAGGCATAAATCCTTAACAGCAAGAGGGTTTTCCGGAGGAATGCTCGGCAAACAAGCATTTTTTTCCATACCATAAAATGTCTAAGTAACACTAAAAACTTTTTAACACCTGATAAAATTTAACCTGAGTTCCTCGATTGGGTTATCAGTGACTCCCCATAAGTTGGACTATTTGTGATTTTGAAGCACTTAATCAACCCTTAACCTAACAATAAGAACTAAAGTCCACACTATAAGCTTAACTTCACATGGCCTTAAAATTTTTAACTTGATGACTTCTCTTGCCTAGAGTTCCCCACAGATGAGATGATTTGTAATGTATATGGCCTGAGAAAAATTCCAGACAAATATTACTGTAGAAAAATATCTGGTCGATCGACTCCGGCATTCACACATTCAATTAAGTATATAGAAACAATAACTATGGCTGTTGCAACTCAATCACTCGAAGAACTTTGTATTAACTCAATCCGCTTCTTAGCAATTGATGCAGTTCAAAAAGCTAATTCTGGCCACCCTGGACTACCCATGGGTGCTGCACCAATGGCCTTTGTCCTCTGGGATAAGTTCATGCGCTTTAACCCCAAAAATCCTAAATGGTTAAATCGCGATCGCTTCGTTCTCTCTGCGGGCCATGGCTGTATGTTACTGTACGCTCTCATGCACCTCACGGGTTTTGACAGTGTACCTATGGAGGAAATTAAACAATTCCGTCAGTGGGATTCTAAAACTCCTGGCCACCCAGAAAATCACATCACTGAAGGTATCGAGGTTACTACAGGTCCACTAGGACAAGGTATTGCTAATGCTGTAGGATTAGCTGCTGCTGAAGCTCATTTAGCTGCTACATTCAATAAGCCAGACTGTAACCTAATTGACCATTACACTTATGTGATTATGGGTGATGGTTGTAACATGGAAGGAATTTCTGGTGAAGCTGCTTCCTTAGCTGGACATTGGGGTTTAGGTAAGTTAATTGCTTTCTATGATGATAACCACATTTCCATTGATGGTCATACAGACATATCCTTTACTGAAGATGTAAGTAAGCGTTTTGAAGCTTACGGTTGGCACGTTCAGCACGTTGTGGATGGTAATACTGGTTTAGATGCGATCGCCGAAGCAATTGAAAAAGCAAAAGCGGTTACTGACAAACCTTCCATGATCAAAGTTACCACTCTTATTGGTTATGGTTCTCCTAATAAAGCTGATACTCACGATGTTCACGGTGCAGCACTGGGACCAGATGAGGTAGCAGCTACTCGCAAAAATCTTGGTTGGGAATATCCAGAATTTGAAGTTCCTGCGGATGCTCTGAGTCATTTCCGCCAAGCAGTTGACCGAGGAGCAAAATATCAGGAAGAATGGGATAAGCTTTTCTCCGACTATAAGTCTAAGTATCCTGAAGATGCAGCTACTTTGGAAAGAATGGTAAGTGGTAAATTACCTGATGGTTGGGCGGATGCACTACCTAAATATACTCCTGAAAGCAAGAAGGATGCTACTCGTAACCAGTCTGGTGCAACATTGAATGCTATAGCTGGAGTTTTACCAGAATTAATTGGTGGTTCTGCTGACTTAGCACCTTCTAACAAGACTTTAATGAAAGGTTTAGGAGATTTCCAAAAAGGTCAATACCAAAACCGGAATATGCGTTTTGGTGTGCGGGAACATGGAATGGGAGCTATTTGTAACGGTATTGCTCTCCATGGTTCTGGTTTAATTCCTTATGGTGCAACTTTCTTGGTATTCACCGACTATATGCGGAACTCTATCCGTCTATCTGCTTTAGCTGAAGCTGGTGTTATTTGGGTAATGACTCACGACTCTATTGCTTTAGGTGAAGACGGACCTACTCACCAACCTGTTGAGCATATTGCATCCTTGCGTTTAATTCCACAATTACTTGTGATGCGTCCTGCTGATGGTAACGAAACTTCTGGTGCATACAAAGTAGCAGTGGAAAAAGCTAAAGGAAGTCATCCTCAACCTACTTTGTTAGCATTATCTCGTCAAGGTTTGCCTAATTTAGCAGGTAGTTCTATTGATGGGGTTGCTAAAGGTGCTTATATTGTTAGTGACAGCGAAGGTACTCCAGATATTATCTTAATTGGTACTGGTGGGGAAACTTACCAATGTGTTGACGCTGGTGAAAAACTCCGTGCTGAAGGTAAGAAAGTGCGAGTGGTTTCTATGCCATGTTGGGAATTATTTGAAGAGCAGGATGCAGCTTACAAGGAGTCTGTGTTCCCTGCATCTGTGAAGAAGCGTTTGGCAGTTGAAGCAGGTGTTAGTTTTGGTTGGCATCGTTATGTAACTGATGAAGGTGCGACTTTGAGTGTTGATACTTTTGGTGCTTCTGCTCCTGGTGGTGTTGTGCTTGAGAAGTTTGGGTTTACTGTTGATAACATTGTTGCTAAAGCTAAGGAAGTTTTGGGTTAGTTTTGATGGTGAATAAGCGTTGAGCATTTAGCATTCAGCAGTCAGCTACAAAATAATAGCGTTAAAGTTTTATAGTTGTCTTAACTTGAGTGCGTAGTGCTATATCTGCCTATTAGCTGTATCAAAATATCAACTATAATTAAGGAGGTTCTCTAGAAATAGGGAACCTTTTTAATTTTTTTATATAATTGGAGGAAATGATGACTCAAGCTTCTGTGGAAAAAAATACAGCAATTAAAAGAATTTCAGAAATGATTGATAAAATAATGGAAAAGGAGAACATTTATCAAAAATTAGACCGAAATGAACTAATTGAGACTTTCTCGAAATTATTAGACAAAATTTCTCCTCAAGAGATAAACTCTCTGGATAATCTGGAATTAACAAAAAGAATAGAAGGAGTAATTATAGTAGACGCAATGTCTCATTTATTAGATGATTTTACGCCAGAACAAATAGAAATTTTTGAAGCAGGAGTAGCAGGTAAATAACAATAATGAGTTACTTATTAGATACAAATATAGTGACGGCTATTATCAAAAAAAGTCAAGGATTAATAAATAAATTAAAATTAGTTAATTTCCAAGGTAAGTCATTATTTATTAGTTGCATTACTTACTATGAAATTAAAAGAGGATTATTATATATTAATGCTACAAGACAGCTATCTGACTTTAATGATTTGTGTAGCAGAAGGTGGAGTATTTTATTCTTAGACAATTTAGAAATTATTGAGAAAGCATCAGAAATTTACATAGATTTGAGAAAGAAAGGCAGACTAATACAAGATGCTGATATACTCATTGCATCAACGGCAATTATTCACAATTTAACTCTAGTTTCTAATGATTCTGATATGTCTAGGGTGCAGGGAATAAATTTAGAGAATTGGTTAGATGTGGAAAAGAATTAAAGAGATTTTTGCCCAAGTTATTAATATAATTAGAAATAACTAAACGCCAGTAGGGTGTGTTAGCGATAGCGTAACACACCACAACCCTATATCTATAAAAAAGGTTGGACTGGAGGTATTCAACAATTAATAATGAATAATGAATAATGAATAATTACCTCTCCTTGAAAAGAAGAGGATTGACTAATAATGAAAATTTTTATTTATTATCCCCTTAAAAGGGGAGGCTTTAAACCACAATTTTTCGGTAAAAGTAGTGGCAACTCATCCCCAATGCAGATTAGCTTTGTGTAAAGTTATTTCAGAAAGCGGGAAATTGCTCTAAGTTTAATTTTGACAATTTCTCACATATTCCTGAAAAATTGGAGACAATTTAAAATGAACTTTTCCATTGTAAATTTTCTTGACTAAATACCTTTGTTGTAAAGATTGCCAGCTATTAATTAAATTCATTGATGACCAATCTAAAGTTGTAATTAAATCTTTTCTGGTTACAGGTTGGTCAAATTTACTCAATTCTAAAACAAGTTGTTTTTCTAATGGTGATGATTTGTTAAATAATTGTTTGAGAATACCTTGTATATCTTTAGTAATTAATAAATCATTTTCAGCTAAAAAAACAGCTACATGACCGTCAAAAATATTTTTGATTAAACCAGCAATGCTTTTTAAGTAAACTGGATTACCTTGATATAAATTGATTAACTTTAACCAACTCCCTTCATCTTTGAATCCTACACCTTTGAGAATCGCCACTTCATCTAAACCTGATAATTCTAAGTATTTAATAGGATATAAATCCTGGTCTAAACATTCCATTTCTGCACATTGCTCTTGACTAATTAAAATTAGACTGCTTTGATGTTCAATTTCTGTCATCATTTGCCAAAAGCTTTGATAATCTTGATATTCTTTTTGATATTGTCCGGCAAATTCACCACTGATAAATATATTTTGCACATCATCTAGAATAATTAAACATTTTTTCTCAGTCAGTAGAGCAAATAATTGTTTTAACTGCTCATCAATGGTTTATTTTACTTCTTCTTGGCAAACTTGTAATAAATCATTCAGAAGTAAAGGCAAAGATTTGGGATATTTCAAACTTTTCCAGATGATCAATTCAAATTTTTGTAAGTTAGAATCGACAAACTTTTTAACTAGAGTTGTTTTACCAATTCCACTTGTTCCTAAGACTGATATTAAACGAGTATTTTGATTGAATATCCAGTTCTCAATGTTTTTTAGTTCGGAATATCTACTATAAAAATTAATGATTTTAGGTGCCAGGTTTAAATCTTGAATAGCTGATTGAAATTGAGAATTTATATCAGTTTCTTGGAATTTTTTTTTTGGGAGTGACTTGATTTAATGTTTGGGGATTAGACAAATGATTATTAGCACAATTGATATGGTAAATATTGAAATTTTCAGATGATTCAATATAGATTCTTTCTAATGTAGAACGAAAATTATTTTTTTTATGTTTTCCCCTAATACTTCTGATAAAAGCTTCCATAAATCCGCATCGTAAAAGGGGTTGACTTATAAATATCGTTACATTTACAAGGCTACCCTTACTTTTACACCAGATGCTTCGTCAGAAATCAAACTTTTCGAGCAATAACATTTGCCCATAAGGAACGACGCCAGGTAATGTCAATATCCACAAAGCCAATTTCTCTCAGCCAATCTACGACTGTCATAATAGGGATATGCTGGTCATAGCGTCGATCATGATCCCAAAAATGATTCCATTCCTCATCTGTTGCCCCTACCTCATAAGCTGCTCTTTTCCATTCTTCATTATAGCGTTCATGGACCCGATCATTAATCCCACGAAAGATATCGGAGTAAGAGAATAACCCATCAGACTTTAACCACCGATGTACATTGTGGAACAATTGTTTTTTATTGGTATCATTTAGATGATGCAGACTGATGTATGAGAGAACGTAATCAAAGGTGGCTTCTTTGAAATCCAGCGTCATAAAGTTCTGCTCATAAAGGTGGATGTGCTCATTCTTCGCAAAGCGCTGTTGACAAAAATCGATCATCTTACTGGAACTATCTACAACATGAACATTCGCTTGTGAGTAGCGTTCTAGCACAGCAGCGGAAAGATTACCAGTGCCACCACCGAGTTCAAGGACATTCGGCGCAGTGGACTCATTTTGTAAGTTATCCAGCGTTACCCCAAGATTCTCTTCGTACCAGGGAACCCACAAACGGATGAGTTGATTATATTCTCGTGCGAGTGAGTCGAATTCTGCTTGTATGTAAAAGGAACGTACTACACCAACTGTTAATTTAATACGAGTCCACAAACCCGCACTTTTGACAAATTCATCGAACTCAATGAGACCATTACCATCGACATCAGCTTGTTGCATCAACGTTTCGATGCCACGATCGCTAACGTTAATATTCAAACCATCAAGCAATTCTCGTAGTTCATCAGTTGAGATAGTACCGTCGTTATCCAAATCAATTAGGCGAAAAATCTCTAATAAATCGTTTTTAGAAGTTATATCGACTTTATCTACAATCCATTGAGAAAATTCGTCAAACTCAATCGTATTGCTTACATCTTTATCAGTACTAATGAAGATGGACTTTATATCTTCAGTGTTTGGGTTCATTCCCAGAGAACGCAGAACATTCATTACCTCTTCAGGTGATAATGAGCCATTACTATCAGTATCAAATGAATCAAAGACTTGTTTCAATTCATTAAGAGATAATTGTGTAGTTTGTTTAGACATTACTTAAATATTTTTTCAAATTATACCGTTATTCTTTGATTAGGTCAATCCTATATTCAAAGTTCGGATTAGTGCAATTCAATAATACTTTAGTTTGGACTAATTTGCATTCAAAAGCAATAAAGAGGATGGATGGCAGGAGAAATTTATCCATTTGAAATAGTCTATAATTCAAGAGTTTTTCTAGTAATCAAGAACCCTTTTAATTGATCTGAATGATAAGCAGAATAAATATTATGACTCAAGCTTCTGTGGAAAAAAATACCGCCATTAAAATAATTTCAGAAACAATTGACCAAGTAATGGAAAGCAAAAATATTTACCAATAATTAGATCAAAATCAACTCATTCATACTTTCTCTAATAATTTAGAGAAAGTGTCACCTCAGACGGTAATATATCTAGATGATGAACTACTGACAAAAAAAGTTAGAGGAGTAATGTCAATAGAACTATTATCAACAATATTTGATTATTAGCCCAGAGCAAATAGAAATGTTTAATGCAGTAGTAGAAGGGAGATATTAGGGTAACTTATATACTAAATATTAGTATAGTTTCAGCAGTTGTCAACCAGAATTAAAAAATTATAGGAGGAGATTATGATATCATGTCCGTTTGCAGCAACGGGAATTATTCATAATTTAATTCTAGTTTATAATGATTCTGATATGTTAAGAACTGAAGGAATAAAATTAGAGAATTGCTTAGAGATATAATAGAGTAATATCGCTGTTTAATTAAAGTCAATTTACAGGAGGATATGATGATTCAAGTTACCGTGTTTAATGAGTTTTGTTAAGAAGTTACAATTTTATTGTTAGACAATTTATCAATTATCGAAACAGCATCAGAAATTAACATAGACTTGAGACGAAAAGGAAGAACAATATAAAATGCCGATCTATTGATCGCAGCAACGGCAATAATTTATAATTTAACTCTGGCCTCTAATAGACATCTCCAATAATAAAAAATAAAATCAATTATCGCACTCTTATTTATCAATTATTTCCCTCTACTCCCTACTCCCTACTCCCTACTCCCTCTTTTCCGGAGAGGTTTAATTATTTTGATATATTGAAAGTTGAGGGGATAAATGCAGAGAATCACTTACAGGCTAAATAGAGCGATCGCAGTTACTTAATATTTTTTTATAATTCCTCATACTTGTATAATTATACTTATTTTTATTGATTGCTTAAGATTTTGAGTTAGGGGAAATTAATGATATATTTAAAGATAATGGAATAATAGTTATTAGTATTAAGTGAAATTATCATGTATATACTAACTCCATAAAAGTATCAAGTTCGTATTTCAGTCATTGAATAATCTTGACAAAATTTATAAAATAGTCTAGTGCCGGATGGCAGAAATAACTGACCAGTTACAAAATCCTAAAACAATTACAAATCAATACTTTTGACTTTTGACTTTTAACTTCCGCGTAGCGGCACTAGGGAGAAAAATCTCACTAGGATAAATATCATTATTAAATATATATATTTTTTGGTATAGTAATTAACCGGAATTAACTCACATCGCCAAGAATAGTTGAATTAAAGCATCCGTGTAATTTCTTGAGAAAATGTTAAATATTAAAAATCATCTTTGAAGTAAAATTACTAAAGATTAAGAATTGTAAAAAATGGGAGTTATGCAGTAATGAAAATTCTTGTATTAAGCTGGGAGTTTCCACCAAGAATTATTGGAGGCATAGCACGTCATGTTGCAGAATTATACCCAGAAATGGTGAAATTAGGACATGAAGTGCATTTAATCACAGTCAAGTCTGGCGAAGCGCCAATGTATGAAATTGTAGAAGGAATAGAAGTACATAGAGTGCCAGTCGGACCCAGTCAAAACTTCTTTCATTGGATAGCAAATATGAATGAAGCTATGGGTCGTCATGGAGGCAAACTAATAAAAGAAGAGAAAAATTTTGATATAATTCATGCCCATGATTGGTTAGTCACCGATGCAGCGATCGCTCTTAAACATATCTTTAAACTACCATTAATAGCTACAATTCATGCCACAGAAAATGGTCGTCACAATGGTATTCATAATCATAGTCAACAGTACATAAATGAAAAGGAAAAAGAGCTAGTTTATAATGCTTGGCGAGTTATTGTTTGCTCTAGATATATGAAGGTAGAAGTTGCAATAACTTTAGGCAGTCCTTGGGATAAAATAGATATAATTTATAATGGTATTTGTGGGGCAAAAAAACCAAGCAGAGATGAGTTTGATGCAGTAAACTTTCGCAGGCATTTTGCAGAAGATCGAGAAAAAATTGTCTACTATTTAGGTAGGATGACCCCAGAAAAAGGTCTTTCTGTGTTAATTCATGCAGCGCCGAGAGTAATTGCAGAAATGGGAGACAGGGTAAAATTTATTATGATCGGTGGCGGAAAAACAGACCTTTGGAAAAGAGAAGTCTGGCATTTAGGAATTTCTGAAAGATTTCATTTTACTGGGTTTATGTCTGAGGAAAATTTAGATAAGTTTCAAGCGATCGCTGACTGTGCAGTATTTCCGAGTTTGTACGAACCTTTTGGTATTGTTGCCTTGGAAAGTTTTGCTGCGCGGGTACCTGTGGTGGTTTCGGATACGGGTGGTTTACCAGAAGTGGTAGAACATGGTAGAACAGGTATTGTTACGAAAGTTGGTAATTCTGCTTCTTTAGCACAAGGCATTTTGGAGGCGTTGAGAGACTCTGGTTATATGCAAAAATTGGTTAGTAATGCTTATCAGGAATTAGAGTATAAATTTTGTTGGGGTAGGATAGCGAAACAAACAGACATGGTTTATCAGAGAGTTGCAGCAGAAAGGTTACAAGTGGTTTGGTAATACATTAAAGAGGGAAGTTCCATAGACTTCCCTCTTTAATGTATCGTAATATTAATAGGACTTACGCACCTGCAACGTATTTTAGTCCGAAGCGACCGACAGGGTTTGCGGAGCATTCCGGGACGGAAAGCAATCTCATATAAAATCCGGTTGAATACTTATCTTATATTTGGGGGTGGGAAGTGTGGGGAGGGTGGGGAGTGTGGGGAGAAGGGGAGGTCGAGAGATTGAAGGCTCCGAAAGTGTGGATAGAATTATAAACATATACTGTATAACCGGATTCTATATCAAATCCTAGTTTTTCGTACCTCATGCGTAAGTCATATTTCTGAAGATTTCATATATAGCACTGCGCGCAGGCAACAGGCAATAGGGGGAATAATACCAGTTTGAAAAAAGAATGTTATAGAAAGTGCATCTCGAACGGATCTGCTTAAAAATAGCTTCTCCAGTTCGTTTTAGATGGTTATATCTATCGTTTTCCCTTTTTTTTTAATATTTCTTCCTTCTTCCTTCTTGCTTCTTCCTTCTTCCTTCTTTCGTACGGACGTTGCATGCAACGTCTCTACTATTTGCAACAAACGTTGATCAAATTGGTATAAAAAAGCTGATAATATAGAACCCATTTGATAGCTATATAATTATGGTAGTCAAGTCTTTTCGCGCATCAATTTTGACCGAAAATCAGTTATCAGTTCAGGACTTACGCAAATTCACCTTTGAACTCAACATTCTTTGTTAATCAGGACTTACGCAGGGACTGGCGAGGGCGTTAGCGGAGCTTGGCGTTAGCCAATGCCATTTGCCCCTACAGATGGTGCTTTAAAGGTCAATTTGCCTAAGTCCTATTAATTTTAAAACTGACAAAGAAAAAACTCAATTATTTTTGACTTTTGACTTTTGACTTTGAGTAGCTTGACGTAAAGATGTAATAGTAGCGATCGCGTGTTCGGCCACCAAGTCTATTTCTTCAGCAGTATTAAACCGCCCGATGCCAAAACGCACGGAAGCATAAGCTAATTTTTCTGAACGTCCCAAAGCTGCCAAAACATGGGAAGGCGCTATTTTTGCAGAAGTACAAGCAGAACCGGAAGACACTGCCACCACAGGTTGTAACCCCAATAACAATGCTTGCCCATCCACACCCTCAACACTAATATTCAAATTTCCTGGCAAACGCTGAGTCGGATGTCCGTTGAGAAAAATATTTTCCACTGTTTGCAGCTTTTCCCACAACTGTTGTCGCAAAGTAGTTAACTGTTTTGCCTCTGACTCCATTTCTGTTACTGCCAATTCCACAGCTTTAGCAAAACCGACTATTTGGGGAGTATACAAAGTGCCAGAACGCATACCTCTTTCGTGACCGCCCCCATGTATTTGAGGTGCTAATTTTACTCTGGGATGACGACGACGTACATAGAGAGCGCCAACACCTTTTGGTCCGTAAACTTTATGGGCAGTTAATGATAGTAAATCAATATTCATTGTCTGCACATCTAGAGGAATTTTGCCAATAGCTTGTGCAGCATCAGTATGGAAAATAATGGAATTTTCTTTACATATTTCTCCTATTTTTACCAAAGGTTGTAAGACACCAATTTCATTATTTGCTGCCATAACAGAGACTAATATTGTATCAGGACGTATGGCAGTTTTTAGGGAAGTTAAATCAATAATTCCATCTGTATTTACTGGTAAATAAGTAACTTCAAATCCCAAGTTTTGTAAATATACACAGGGGTCGAGAACGGCGTTATGTTCGGTAGCAATAGTAATAATATGTTTACCTTTATTGAAGTAAGCTTCAGCAACTCCTTTTATTGCTAAATTATTTGCTTCTGTCGCTCCACTGGTAAAGACAATTTCTTCAGGGGTGGCGTTAATAGCTGAAGCTAAAATTTCTCTAGCTTTTTTAACTGCTGCCTCTGCTTCCCAACCATATTGATGAGTGACACTGGCAGGGTTGCCAAAATATTCGGTGAAATAGGGCAACATTGTTTTTAATACTCGTTCATCAAGAGGAGTAGTCGCGTTGCAGTCGAGATATATAGGACGTTTTAACATAATAATTAGGGTTTGTGTATGGAAAGTCTTTTAGTAGGGGTAGGAGACAGGAGACAGGAGACAGGAGACAGGAGAAATGGGAATGAACGAGGAGATAGGAGTAAGAATTGTCCCAAGATTGTTCTGTGTAGGGGGAAATAATTTATACAGCGCTTCCCGTTGCCCGTGAGGTACACCCCGAAGATGGCTAGATTGCCTCACTACAATATTTTCATCATTTACCCTGTATCTCATTTGCCCAAAATATGCTTTCAACAATTAATAATGAATAATGAATAATTACCTCTCCTTGAAAGAAGAGGATTGACTAATAAAGAAAAATTTTCATTATTATCCCCTTAAAAGGGTAGGCTTTAAACCACAATTTTTCGGTAATTATTGATTTGATTTTTTATTATTGTAAATGTTTAATTGATAACTTGACCTAATTTTTTTAAGATACTGAGTACATGATAAAGTTCATTATTTTGGGGATTAGAAATTGTGAATTTTTTAGATAAAGCATATTGAGGTGAATTTTGTTTAACTAATTTGATAAATTGAAAATCATCTCCGTTAGTTACTAATCCAAAAATTGGTTGTTCTGGATGAGGATTAGCCATCATATAAGTAAGGCCTTGAGGGATACCATTAATTATAGATAATCCAGCATTTTTTGACTCAATTACTAATAACCATAGATGATGTTTAAAAACTATTATATCAATCCGACCTTTGATTATTTCATTCTGTGTTTCCACAGAAATATCAATAGAATTTTCATCTACAATATCAAAAGGAAGCTGATAAAAATTTGCCCAAGCAAGTAGGGGAGCAATTACTGTCATTTTTACCAAATTTTCTGAAATTTCCCGATGTTTAATAGCATTCAAATAATTTGCTTTTGCTCGGTCTAACACTTGTTTTTCTATATCGGTTATCTCTGGTAAACCATCAAACCATTCTCTAAAGAATTGAATATCATCTGTTTGGTTGAGACTAAATTTATGCTCAACATCAATCATATTTAGTTTATTTGCTTGAATAATTGCAGTCATATTTTTCCTTAGTCAGTCCAGTAGTGGCGTGACACGCCTAAAATGGTGCAATAGTAGGGGCGGGTTTAGCGTTAAATTAATGGTGTTACAGATTATCTTATGAACCCGCCCCCAACCCAAGGATATAATGCACAGTAGCGTAACTGAGCAACACCCTATATTTATTGTCACTGGGTAAATCCTGTTCGTATTATATCATGTTCCGTTAAATACTTATCAAATCTTTCTTGATATCCCCACACTTCCCACACTTCTCATAATAGCGCGATCGCTACTTTTTAGCCTACCATATTATCTTCTTTCCTTCAGAATAGCTCCTGTTTCCCCCTGACTCCTGACAACTGATAACTGATAACTGAATTCATCCTTCTCCTTGACAAACAAAACCTGCCCAATAAAAAGGATGATTAAAAGGCTTTTTGTCCTCTCTCAATTTTTGAGCTTTAGCTACTAAATTCTGAACTTCCTGACAGTTATCAGCTATTTTCTCCTGTTCCTCATACTCTCTGCTCCCTTCTGCCAATTCATCTAATTTTGCCTCTGCTTCTTTCGTACTCTCATCCGCTTTTGCCAATGTTAATTCTTTCAACTCCATCTGTGCTTCCCATAACACATCTGCACTCGTAATACCTGCCGCCCGGTTGCGGTGGTAAAAATATGATAATATGGTTGTCGCTAAATCGTTCACTGATGACAAACTACTAACGGGACTTACACAAAAAAGCATTCAACAATTAATAATGAATAATGAATAATTACCTCTCCTTGAAAGAAGAGGATTGACAAAGAGATGAAAATTTTTCTTTATTATCCCCTTAAAAGGGGAGGCTTTAAACCACAATTTTTCGGTAAAAAATAGGCTCAAATATAGACAGGAAGAGCTTTTTACGCCTAAAAGGTATAAATCCTTTATTACCAAGGGTTTTAGCTATTTTTAAGGAGTTGACGTAATTCCCTTGTCTAGACTGGTTTTCAACCAATTTTTCTGCCAAAAAATATCTAAGTACCATTAGGAGACTTATTTCTGTCCTGTTGTGAAACCGCATTAGGCAACTCAGAATTAACGGACGATATTTTTACCGTTCTTAGAAACCTACGACTATTTGTAAAAATCTATGATTTTCTATATAGTTTGTTCTATTCTTGTCTCAACCTGGCAACGTCGGCGTTATCCAGTCCACAAGCTGTCACGGTCGAACTGAGGTAGAATTTTGGAATTGATTTATTGTGGAAGAATCGTGCTTACTTTTCTTCTGAAACTTTGGATTTTTATCTAACTCTTGAAAAAAACTCTTAAATGCTCCACCCAAGTTTATGAAAGCATATTGGTAAACTTCAGACGACAAGTCTTTTATCCAGAGTTCAACAGGTTTTATATGGTTGGTAAAAACTTCTCTAAGCTTACGAGCATTCGGCTTATAAACATTAAAATAAGCTTGCTCCCACAAACTTAAACCCCGGTCATAACACCATTTGAGTTTAGTGATAATGAATTTCATAGAAATGAAAATTAAGATAAAGGTATATTTTATGATTTATAATATCGTTATTAGTTGATTAGGTCAATTCTCTATTAATTTGATAAATAAGCTAGTCGCATATTTTAGTTGGGGATCGTCAAGAACTTCTGTCGCTTTAACTGCTACAGTCGTTATACCTCTAAATGCTGCAATAACTACGCCAGAATCTATATAAGTTTTGGGCTTTGTAGCATGAAAGTATATAGCTGCCGCACTTGCTCCGCATATCTACAACAATAACGTGCTGAAGCTGCTGTAACTATTGGGCAATAGATCAATAGAACATCAATCTTGGAAATAAAAAGGCTGAAACTTTTACAGGTAAAGGTTTTGAAATTTGAACGGTCAGCCATAACTATTGGACAATAGTAAATAGAACATCAATAATCACGAAACAGAGCGATCGCTCTTATTGCAGAGCAATAACTATTGGACAATAGTAAATAGAACATCAATAACCGCCAAACAGAGCAATTAAGCTACGCAATGGATGTTAAGAACGCTACTTTCATGCAACAAAGCCTAAGTTTTGGTAAAAGTTACTCTCTTTAATCTTGGAAATAAAAAGGCTGAAACTTTTACCTGTCAAAGTTTTGAGATTTGAACGGTCAGCCCTAACTATTGGACAATAGTAAATAGAACATCAATATTTATTTCAGTGGATATAGTGGTTCTTTTCCATTCAATTGCCAAATCCTAAATACTAATATAGCCGCCACAGTTAACCATACACAAGAAGGGGCTAAAATCATTCCTGCTGTAGGATTAATTTGCCAGTAAAATATAGTAACTATGAAAGCAGATAACCAAGGACCTAAAATGACGACGGGAACAGCAGCACCTAACCTACGTTCTACAGTGAATATTGTATTCCAAGTATCTCCTAAAGCAAGATGCACTACAAAAGTTATTAAAGGAAGCACTAAAAATTGTTGGTTCATCTCCTGCCAAACTAATAACGAAGAGATAACTCGTAAGACTGCAATTGTCATCCACACTATGGGAAAAGCTAAAGGTGGAGGTGCCCATTTTGGTCTGACTATACTATCATAAGTCTGACGAGAACGAGTATTATCTAATGGGGAAAAAATTCGCGAACGAATACTTAATAAGGTAAAAAACATTCCTGCAAGTACGGTACTTAACCAATTAGGAAAAGAAGAATAACTATCAACTAAAGTTACCAATTTTTCCATTCCCCAGAAAGCAAGAAGAATGATTCCTATTTGTACAATAGTTCCTAATTTATACATTAAAAGTGCTTTGATATCTAGCTCTTTTGTAGAAACTATTTGTTTGGGGATGGATTGATTTTTCGACTCAGTTTTTACCCCCATTACTGTATTAACAAGCTGTTCGACTGTTCCACCATCATTTGATTGAGTCATAATCAGAATATTCAGAAAACTATTAACTTTATTTTCATAGGACTTACGCAAAAGACGAAATTATACACCATTTGTAGGGGTTGGCCATGTACGGGTTAACGGCCGTTAACCCCTACTTTATGTGGTGGTTATGCGTAATTCCTGTCTCATCTAAAATCTGATTATACAGTAATATCATGTCCGGTTGAGTAATTAGATTTTGCTGGAAGGAAGGCAGCTATGCTGTTTGCGTAGCATTCGGTAGGAAAGGTTTTTTTCTCATTGCCACCTTATTTTATACACGCTCCGATGCTACTAGAAATGATATAATTGCTAAGTTATACCAAATTGAAATGAAACTGCTATAGAATAATATTTCAAGTATAATTGACCGCCGGTAAGCGTAGATAAATATAGATCAATTTAATGAATTTCATCATTGTATGCAACCTCATATAAAACTGGTATTAGTTCATTTGAATATAGATACTTTATTGAATACGAATTTAAAAATTCATGCTATTCAAATCCTTATATTTCTCCTGACTCCTGACTTCTGACTCCTGACTCCTGATTAATTGGAATTTGAATAATAAATTCAGTTCCTTGACCTAGTTGAGAATTACAGAATATTTGACCTCTATGTTTTTGTACTATAATTTCATAACTAATAGAAAGCCCTAAACCAGTTCCTTTTCCTACCTCTTTAGTAGTAAAAAACAGGTCAAATATTTTACCTTTTGCCTCTTGAGTAATTCCCAAGCCATTATCAGAAATTTTAATTAAAACTGTGTCTGGATTATCTTGATTAATTTCTGTAGTAATCGTAATAGTAGGAATAAAAAGTTGATCTGTTTCCAGTTTTTCTTCTAATGCATCGATGGCATTACTAAGCAGGTTCATAAATACCTGATTAATTGGAGCTGCATAACACGGAACTAAAGGTAATTCCCCATAATTTTTAACCATTGTAATCTGAGGAAGTTCTGATTTAAGTTTCAATCTATGTTGCAAAATTAACAGGGTACTATCAATTCCTGCATGGATATCTATTTCTTTTTTTTTAGACTCATCAAGGCGGGAAAATGTTCTTAATGATAATACTAATTGACGAATTCTTTCAGCTCCCATTTTCATAGAATTTATCATCTTAGGCAAATCTTTAATAATAAATTCCAAGTCAATATCTTCTGAAAAATCTTTAATTTCTGGAACTGGGTCAAGATAATGTTGATGATATAATTTCATCAAAGTGAGCAAGCTTTGTGCATACTCATCGACATGAGTCAGATTACCAAAAATAAAATTTACAGGATTATTAATTTCATGGGCAATTCCTGCTACTAACTGCCCTAAACTAGCCATTTTTTCACCCTGAATCATCTGCAGTTGAGTTTGTTTTAACTCCCGCAGAGTTTTTGTTAGTTCTTCAGTTTGGGTACGGGTTTTTTCCAGTAATTCAGCTTGTTGTAAAGCAATACCTAACTGCACTCCCACCTGTGCCAACAAATTAATTTCTTCATCTTGCCAATAACGAGGGCTAGAATTTTGATAAGCAACCAGTAACCCCCAAAGTTTATCTCCCTGCAAAATAGGTACAAAAGTTTCATTTCTGGGAAGTTTAGCAGCATGAGTCAGTTTACTGATTACAGGATTAATTGCTAGAGGAGTATGAACCATGGGAGTCCATTCATCAATCATTGAATCTGCGACAAACTCCCCACTCCAGTCTGGATAAAAACGATAAATAGCGACTCTCTCAACTTCTAGTAACTGTCGTACCTCTTGAGTAGTCGTCTGAAAAATCGTATTAATATCCAGAGACTGACGAATTCTATCAATAGTAGTTGAAAGCGCTTTTTGTCGTTCCGTTGCTTTTTCCAATTCTGCCGCTTGAGCTTGAACTTGTTTGAAATACTGAGCTTGTTGTAGTGCAACTCCCAACTGACCGCCAATTTGAGCCAACAATTCTACCTCTGCTACTTCCCACTCACGGGGAGCCGAATTTTGATAAGCTGCCAGCAAACCCCAAAGTTTTTCTCCCTGATAAATAGCTACGATAGCATAAGCTCTTGCTTGATAAGACTCTAATACTTCAATGTAACAGTGACTAAAACCTCCTTTGTAGATATCGTTGCAGGTGCAATAAACTTTTTGGGCAAAATTTTCGCCTTTGTTTTCCTGCAAATAAGTATCATCCACATAATTTGGCAAATCTCTAACGGAACATAGATTAACATTTGCAGGAATTTTAGGATTTTCCTTTTGCTCCTGTATTAACTTCACCCAACCCTCAGCTACTGACTCAGCTACAAACTCCCCACTCCAATCAGGATGGAAGCGGAAGATAGCAACTCTGTCTGCATTCAATAATTGTTGTACTTCTTGGGTAGTTGTTTGGAAAATTGTCTCAATATCAAGAGACTGACGAATTTTATCAACAATCGCAGCGAGAGTTTTTTGGCGTTCTGCTGATTTTTCCATTGCTACTGCTCTGATGGCAAGTTGTGTTGACTGCTCTTGAACCTTCTGAACATACTCAGCTTGTTGTAGAGCTACCCCTAACTGAGTACTTATTTGAGTTAGCAACTCCACTTCATCCTTTTGCCAACAACGGGGACCAGAATTTTGATAAGCTGCCAGCAAACCCCAAAGTTTTTCTCCCAGATAAATGGCAATAATCCCATAAGACCTGGCTTGATAAGACTCTAATACCTCAATGTAACAGTCACTAAAACCTGCATTATAAATATCGTTGCAGATATGATAAACTAATCCTTTATTAAAAGGCCTGCCATCAGTTTCCTGCAAATAGGTATCAGTATGGGGATTTGCCAAATCTTGGACGGAACATCTACTAACATTTTTGTTGATTTCGGAATTTTCCTTTTGCTCCTGTATTAAAGAATTCCAACCTTTAGCTACTGACTCAGCAACAAACTCCCCACTCCAATCAGGATTAAAGCGGTAGATAGTAACTCTGTCTGCATCCAGTAATTTTTGTACTTGTTGAGTGGTTGTTTGGAAAATTGTCTTAATATCCAGAGACCGACGAATTTTATCAACAATTGCTACTAGAGTTTTTTGCCTTTGTGCTGATTTTTCCTGCTCTGCTGCTTTTGCTAGTTGTACCGACTGTTCCTGAACTTTCTGAAAATACTCAGCTTGTTGGAGAGCAACTCCCAACTGAGCAGCTATTTGAGCTAGCAAGTCTACTTCATCTTTTTGCCAATGACGAGGAGCAGAATTTTGATAAGCTGCCAGCAAACCCCAAAGTTTTTCTCCAGGTAAAATTGGCACAAGTGCATAAGCTCTGGCTTCAAATTGTTCTAAAAGTTGAACATAACACTCATCATGACCTACCTCATAAATATCGTTAACAGCAAAAGTTTCATTGTTTGCATACCGCCCCCCCTGAGTTTCTTGTAAAAAAGTATCTTCAATAATGGGCTGAACTCCGACTAGGGAAGTCCATCCTTCTGCAAAAGATTCGGCAATAAATTCCCCACTCCAGTTAGGCAAAAACTGATATATTGCCACTCGTTCTACTTGCAGCAGTTCTCTTACTGCTTGGGTTGCAGTGTCAAAAATTGTCTCAATTTTTAGAGATAAACGAATTTTGTCAAATAATTCACCTACAATTTTCTGGCGTTCGGCTAACTTTTCCTTTTGTCTACTTATAGCTAGTTCTGCTGCCTGTTGTTCAAGTTGTATCAGAGCATCTTCTTGTTGTAGCGCTACACCAAAATGATCGGCTATTTGTTGGACAAATTCTATTTCGTAGTCTTGCCAATGACGAGGTCTACTGCATTGATGAATGCATAGCAAACCCCACAGTTCGGGTAATGCTTCTGTACCTGCACCTTTGAGTAGAGGCACAACTAGATTGGCGCGTACTTGAAATTGCCCCAATATTTCTGCATGGCAATTACTTAATCCTGCTTGATAAATGTCTGCTACTGCTTGTATTCTACCTTCTTGATAATGAACAGCGAATTGTTCCCCAAAACAGTGGTCGTATACTTTAACTGCTAATGCTGAATTCCATTCTACTCCTACATCTTCGGAAACTAATTCTCCTTCCCAGTCTCTTTCAGGATAAAAACGAAACACTCCCACGCGGTCAGCTTTGAGTAGTTGACGTACTTCTGTGGCAGTAATCTTAAAAATTTCTTCTAAATCTAGTGGGGTACGAATTCTCTTGATTACTCTAGCTAAGGCTTTTTGTTGTTGTACTTGGTAATGTGCTGCTTCTAGAAGGTCTGTATTTTTGATTACTACTCCTAGATTTTCAGCCATTTTATGAGCAAGTTCAATCTCCACATCTTGCCATTCCCGAGGTCTGCTACATTGATGTATACAAAGTAATCCCCACAGTTTGGGTTGAGTTAATGTTGTAGCATCTTTGGTGTTATCTACTTTGGGTATAGGAACTACCAAATGAGCTTGTACCTGAAACTCTTGGCAAATTTTGCCCTCAGATTCACTTAATGTTCCTTGCTCAATATCCGTTACAGTCTCAATGTATCCTTCTTTATTGTATGCAGCTAATTCTTTCCCAAAAAGCCAATCTTCTACCTTCATCCCTAAAACAGAATTCCAATCATCTGTTACATCTTCGCAAATAAATTCTCCTTGCCAATTTAACTGAGGATAGAAGCGAAGCAAGGCCACTCGGTCTGCATTGATTAACTGTCGTACCTCTGTCACAGTAATTTTGAAAGTAGTTTCTTGGTCTAGAGATGCTGGAATACGAGCGATCGCTGTTGCTAATTTTTTTTTATATTCTTGATTTTCTACAGACATAATTTATTGATTTTTATTAAAAATTTTATAGATAATGTTTCAGAGCGAGTATCGTTAATATTTGTACCTCATATACGACTGAATCTTTTGTATCTCTAACTCCCGAGCAAATATCTATGAATTATAGACAGAAACTATCTGAATGATTTAGTTATGATGAATCTACATTTTTTGTAGACAATAATTTTAATTTTATTTAACAATTTTTTATACAGTATTATATGATATAATTTAATCATTGTCAATAGTGTCAGCATCTTGCTGGCACTACTGACAGTTACAGCACTTTTGAGGGTAGTGAGGTACAGCTTAATACTAATCTCTATTACCGAATAATTAAGGTTTAAAACCTCTCCTTGGCTGCGCCGCGAGCTGTCGCTCTACAAGGACAAACAGCGGTCGATCTTCAAAGCGAACCGTAGGGTGGGATGGTGAGGAAACCTGCGCCATATCCAATCGGTCGCTAAAAATACAGCATATTTCGGGTAAATGATGTACAAGATGAATAGTGAAAATATTGTAGTGCGGGCATCTTGCCCGCGATTGGTATACCTCATAGAGTCACAAAGTGCTGTAGACAATAGACTTGTCGCTTTATAACTCAAAAAATCCCCAAAAATTTTGTTCTGTAAGGATTGTAGCTATTGGCAAGCAAAAAATCTTGGAATTATTGCTCTGTCTAGCTTGAAGCGATTTTTCCCTCTATTTAGCGACAACTCTAATCAAAAATAAGCGATCGCCTATTTTTGACTGTCTATTTTTAGCGATCGCTTGTCAGTCCAATAGTCACTTTTGGCTGACCATTCTAATGCACCATTTTAGATGAAACAGTCCAGTAGTGGACTGACACAGCTAATTTAGTGCAATAGATTTTTATTCAAATACATGAGCAGTAAAGATTAGAGCATTTTTCTAATGCACCATTTTAGCTGTGTCAGTCTAGTAGTGGCGTGACACGCCTAAAACTGTGTAATAGATTTTTGTTTCTAGGTGTCTTGATCTCCCCACACTCCCCACACTCCCCACACCCCCCACACTCCCCACACCCCCCATCTAATCCACCATTTAAGGTGTGTCACGCCAGTAGTGGACTGACACAGCTAATTTAGTGCAATAGATTTTTATTCAAATACATGAGCAGTAAAGATTAGAGCATTTTTCTAATGCACCATTTAAGGTGTGTCAGTCTAGTAGGGTGTGTTAGCAGTAGCGTAATGCACAAAACCCTATATCTATTGTCAGTGCGTAAGTCCTGATATTATTATGTTTACTTCTCCCCCACTCCCCCACTCCCCTACTCAATAAAATGTGGAGTGGGAGCATCTTGCTCCCTTGCTTGTATCTTGCTCCCATGAAGCGTCGTTGTTCATCCTCATCTACCATTACGCGAGCAGAACTATCATATTATTTAGTTAACCCATGCTCTAAAGCATAACGAACTAATTCTGTTCGACTGTTTGTGCCGGTTTTTGTAAATAGTCTACTGACATACTTTTCTACATTGCGAACACTGGTGTTTAGGTCTCTAGCTATTTCTTTATTCATTAGTCCTCTGGCTACTAAATCTAAAACACTTTGTTCTCTTGGGGTTAAATCTATTTTAATTGGTGATGGGGTTTGAGCGATTGTATTTTTCCCCATTAACATTGCTTTAATTTCGGCAATTTGACTTGCTAAAACAGCGATATCTGAAGTATTTTCACCTTCATTCGTGGTTTTCGCTACCATTCTACGTTCTAACAAATTTTCGACTATAGCTACTAACTCTTCAGGATCGAAGGGTTTAGAAAGGTAAGCATCACAACCTGCTTGATAACCTTGAATCCGGTCTGTAGTCATTCCTTTGGCTGTCAAAAATACTACTGGCAAAACTTTAAACCTTGGATCTTCTCGTAATTTTTGTAGAAATTGATAGCCATCTATTTGAGGCATCATAATATCTGTAATTACTAAGTCTGGTAAATATGATTGTAGAATATCCCATCCTTCATTGGCATTACTAGCAACGTTTACATTAAATCCACTATCTTCTAAATAAGCTTGTACGGCTTCCCGTAATCCTGGTTCATCATCCACTAATAATATTTTTCCTGACATTTTTAATTTTTCCTCTAACACATTTTTAGCTTGAATTGTTTGAGATATCATAATTTATTTTAGTTTTACTACTTTTTTATAATTTAGCTAATTTTCATTATTATCGGGGTTAAAATAATATAAGGTTAACAATACTTGATTGACATACTCCCGACGCTCCCCTACGGAAGAGCGCGGGATTCTTCAGCCAGATAAGCCCTGACCGCAGTTTTAACAGAAGTGATGTCCTCCTCCTGTGTTGACAACAATCCTATCTTTTGTATTAGAAGAGCTGAGTTATAGTCCCTATCTAACTCTTGACCACATTTAGGGCATGAATGCCAGCGTTCTGATAAGCTTTTAGATACTTTATTCAAACATTCCCAACAATACTGAGACGTACCTTTTGGATCTACTTTGATAATTCTCTTGCCTAACTTCCAGGCAACATACTCTAGAATCTGAACAAACTGACCAAAAGCTGCATCTTGCAAAGACTTATTTAGTCCTGACTTAGATGATTGACCATTGGGTAAGAATTGACCATTATCACCTAATTTAGCTTTGCAACGTCGGACTAAAGAAGCTATTTGTAGGTCTTCTAAAAATATCACCTGACAATCACTGAACAAATGATAAGCCAGTTTGAATTGCCAGTCTAAACGTTGTCTAGCTATCAACTGATGCAGTTTCGCTATTTTACGTTTAAGAATATTCCAAGGCTTTGAATGTTTTTGTCTGTTAGCTAATCTTGCTTGAAGTTGAGACAGCCGATGTTCAGAGTGCCTAAAAAACTTAGGCACTTCTATAAACTCACCATCAGATGTAACAGCATAGTGCAATAATCCCAAATCAATACCTTTTGAGTTTTCTTCAGTGGGTTGAATTTCTACAACCTCGCGAGGTACAGCCTTATCTTCTATCGTGAAGCTAATGTAGCACCCGTCAACTTCACGAATTACTGTACCTGTCTTAACCTTGAAACCTTCTGGTATTGGGCGATTATAGACAAAGGGGACTAAGCCAATCTTTGGTAGATTGACACAAAAGCGACCGTTAGCATTTTTGACAATATGGGTATTTGACAACTGAGGATAACTGAAAGAATTATAATAATGCCGACCTTTAAATTTAGGTCTACCACTGGTTTTACCGTTTTGATCGGGTAAGGTATAGTTATCCATTGTTGTTTGTACACGCTGAATCACATCTTGCAATACCTGAGAGTGCATGGACTTGTATTCACCGAAGAGTTTTTTAGTTTGTGCTAAGTTGGCTAACTGTACTGTTTCCCAGGCTACATAACCATTTATTATGTTGGGATGTTTGTCACCTTTTCTAGTTATCGAATTACCATTACTGTCCTTTTTTCTACCGTCGCGGGTTTGTATCCTAAATTCTGGAATGTTTTGGTAAATTCGTTCTACTGGTACTACTGAAACATTAAGAGGACAAGCGTTTACTGGCGTGCGCGTTGCTTCAAACCAGTTTAGCCTTTGAGCTAAACGGTAATTATATTGCTGCCTCGCCATGGACAACCAATTAGATATAATCACCCCTTGGGTTTTGTGTGGTTTGAGCTTGTACTTATATTTCAGTAGCATTGCAGAATCTACCAGGATTTCTCAAAAAGCTATCATAATGGCTGTGTATATAATTGTCAATAGCTATAGCAAAAAGACCTTATGAAAACCACACACTCTAGCCCGGCTCTCATCCCGACGCTCCCCTAATAGCTGCCGCACTTGCTCCGCCAACGGGAGAGCGCGGGACTTCCCGCCGGGGGAGTTAAAGTTTGTTTTTGTGGTATTCAATTATATTTAAAAGTTGGTTTGGTTGAGGAAGAAAACCCATGACTTATAAAAGTCCTTGGGTTTCACTCTTTCTAACTCAACCTACCTGCGAATTAGCTGAAAACTGTTTTATGCCTAACAGCTAACTTGGGAGCGATCTGTTAAAATTTCATAACCAGTATTTGTTACTAATACTGTATGCTCAAACTGAGCTGAAAGAGAATTATCAACAGTAACAGCAGTCCATTTATCGGATAAAATTCGTGTAAATCTAGAACCAGCATTCAGAATTGGTTCAATAGCTAAAGTCATACCTGCTCTTAGTTTCACATTTGGCAAACTGTTAGTTCTAGAGTTAAAAACTGAAGGTTCTTCGTGTAAATTTCTTCCCACACCATGACCTGTAAATTCTTCGACTATACGAAAACCATTTGCTTCTACATGATCTTGAATAGCTCCTGCAAGATCGAGTAGATAAGCACCAGCTTTGACTTGTTCGATACCTTTATACATTGCTTCTTCTGCTACACGAATTAGTTTGGCTGCTTCTGGAGCAACTTCAACTACGCCAATAGTAATACAAGAGTCTCCATGAAATTCTTGATAGTAAGCTCCTGTATCTACTTTTAAAACATCACCAACTCGAATAATTTTTTTCTTACTGGGAATACCATGGACAACTTCGTTATTTATGCAAGCACAAATAGATCCAGGAAAACCATGATAACCTTTAAAACTTGGTGTTGCCCCCATTTCCCGAATGCGTTTTTCTGCATAGACATCTAGATCAGCAGTTGTCATTCCTGGTTTAACAATCTGAGAAATTTCTTTGAGTACTGTTGCGACTATTTTACAGGATTGTCGCATAATTTCTATTTCTCGTTGAGATTTGATTTCTATTCCTCGACGTTGTTTTTTCTTAACAGTAGGACGTGGTTTAGGTTTTGCTGGAGCTGCAAGTATATTACTAAAAATGTTCATGTTTTCTGACAAGTTGTTAAATATTATCTATGATATCTTAAAGTTTAGGTATAACTAAAGTCAAATGTTAAATATATACCTGAACTGATACAAGATAAATTGAGAATATTTTAACCCAACTGGGAATTGATAGATTGAGTTTTTTTTTGACTACAATATTATGAAATTATTGGTTGACTTGCTTTTTTTTGATCATATTCAAATGAGATGTAAATCTAGATAGAGTTTTTTCTAAGAAAAAAAGCTAGCCGACTGATTACCGAATAATTAAGGTTTAAAGCCTCTCCTTTGAAAGGAGAAAAAAGCGGTCTAGGGATGGCGAGGTCTCGGAGCCATATCCAATCGACCAAGAGAATAAAAAATTTTCCCTACCACGTTAATCCTATCTTTGAAAATAAGAGGTAACTATTAATTATTAATTGTTGAATTTATATCCTTATATTTGCTACTATTTAATGCTGTTTGATATCCTCTAGTCTTCCCTATTTCCTGTTTAATCGTACTTGGTTTCCACATCTTAAAAGCGTTTCTCAGTAAGCGTGAGGTACAGTCTTGTCTTTACTTCACTATTGCCAGAGGAGCTGTTGCCTAAAGCCTGGAGTTTTGTACCTCACTCTTTTTGGGAATTGCTATATATCTACTATTAATTTTTAATAATTCTATGATTCTACTATAGTTGTATTTGATTCTGTATTTTGCTTGGGTTTCTTTTTATTAAATAAGCCACTCATAATAATACCTGTTACTAACATCCAGATTAATCCGATACCATTTAGGAGTACATAAAAAGGTTTAATGTCTTCTCCAAGATATTCGGCTTCGTGAATTACCATTAAAATATGTGCCTGGTCTCTGGATAAACCAAACCAATTTCTACCAAGTCGGTAAGCTATTCCTGTAATGACAGTGACAAATAATGGTAGAAAAACTATTGGGGCGACTATTCTATGTAATTTACGGAATGTTTGTTTCATAATTTCCTTTAAAGTTTAAAGTTACCAGCAATGAAGTAAACTAGAATATTTAACGCTTTGCTTTATTGTATTTTTTTCTAGAAGCAAGGCTATCACATACTACAATAATTGAATGCTGCATTTTTACAGCACTTTTTAGGGAGCGTGAGGTACAGTTTTAAGATTAATCTTTTTTTCCCTACTCCCTACTCCCTAAAGTCCTAAAATTTTGTACCTTATCAACTCCAAAACTGCTGTAAAACCTTAAGAGCATTGTGCAATTTACTCTAAGGATTTAATTTTCTAATAAATTCTAGAGGTAAACCATCACAGTCAGCAATAAAAGCAACTTCATAAACATTATTTCCAATCATTTGTTGAGTAGGTTCTAAAAGAATTTTCAATGGTTGAAATATTTCTGGTTGTGCTACTTTAGCAGCATGAAATTGCTGTTTTAAATCATTTAACCAACCAGGTAAATCTGTAGTATTTTGAGTCAAATCAAATGATAAATGATAATATCCAACATAATGCTCATCCCCAAAAGCATCAGGTGCAGATTTTGGTTGAGGAATTTCAATCAGTTCAATTCTACCATTTAATCCCTCCATCCAACAAGCTAAAGTATAGCCTGTACTAAAGCGTTCGCATACCGTAAAACCTAGTTTTTCATAGAAAGCGATCGCCCGATGAATATTGGCTGTCCGAATCGAGGCATGGTGCATTCTAGTTTAATATTTTTAACCTGATTTTCAGTATTAATTTTACAGTAAATAGAACTCAGCTAAGACTAATTTATTTTAGCAATAAATAAGGATAACTTTTCAAGAGAAAAGGGAAAGACTTTTCAGCTATCAACCCTATTCAATCAATCAATATTTATAAATCATTTATAAATGCTAGACCTCCTGCAAAAGTTTTAATTAAATCAATTCAAGATATTAAATCAACAATTTCACCTCCCTATTCCCTATTCACTATTCTCTCTCTTGGTGCGCTACCAGGTGCGTCTGTCGCCGACGCGGGGTCGCACCGCTATTCCTTATTCCCTGACTTCCGCAAGAAGTCTGCTGAATAGCTTATTCAAACAATCGAAAATAGGGATATCGAACGGGTACTCCTGCTTCTTTGTCCAACTGAAAATTGATTACTTCCCAGCAAGGCTCATCCTTGGGGTCGGGACTAAATTCTACAGGTAAACCATAAAGTTTGGGCTTACAGGAAGAGTCAAAATTAGAACGCCAAGGGGTACTACGTTCCAAATAGGTACTAACCAACTCCTGATATCTTTGAGCAATAATCACACGAGTGGCTCTATATCCTTCAGTATAAAGTCGATCCAGCGCTTCATGGATTTCAAACCTAATACCATCGGGATGAGTATGTTGCCGATACCACTCATCGTTCCATAGACGCCAGTGACGGCCAGACTGAAGATGACACAATTTACCAGTATTTGGGTCAACCTCAAAAGCTCCGTGACGAGGACATAAATAGGTATCTGTCAAGGTGAGAGCTGGTATGGTCTGGCGACAGTGAGGACACTGAATTTCAGGGCCAAACATTGGGTATTGGAGGGCAGAATTGATAGAGGATTGGGTCATAGTTTCTAGAGAGCTGTGGTGACTTAATTATAGTTAGCTTGGTTAAAGAATCTGAGCCAAATAGCTACAGGATAGTTACTAAAGTACTACATCAAACTCTTAACCTACATTATGGGGTAGAGAATTTGTGATGTTTCAACCAGGAGTCAGGAGTTAAATATTTTTTAGCCTATGGCAAGGAACGGGTTGATTAGGATATGGACTAATGATGAATCTTAGATTAGGTAATGTTTTTCCCACTGTTGCCTGTTGCCTGTTGCCTGTTGCCTGCTATAAAATTCCGATTAAGCAAACATCACTAATATTAACGAAGATCATGTCAAATCAGCCCTCTTTTTGGCCTCCTCCAGATTTATCCCAAGCTGCTTTTGTGGCAGATAACGCTGTAGTTATGGGTGTTGTGGAAGTAGGAGTGGGAGCTAGTATTTGGTATGGGACTGTTGTCCGAGGGGATGTAGAACGGATCGTGATTGGAAACCATAGTAATGTCCAAGATGGGGCAGTGCTTCATGGAGACCCTGGTTTAGTAACTGTTTTGGAAGATCATGTGACTATTGGACATCGAGCTGTGATTCACTCGGCTCATGTAGAAAGAGGTTGTTTAATTGGTATTGGAGCTGTAATTTTGGATGGCGTACGGGTAGGGGCAGGTAGTATTGTGGGAGCTGGGTCTATTGTTACTAAGGATATACCCCCATTGTCTCTGGTGGTAGGAGTACCGGCGAAAAAAGTTAGGGATATTTCAGAGTCAGAGGCTGCTAATTTGATTGAACACGCTCAACGTTATGAAAAGTTAGCTTTAGTCCATGCTGGCAAGGGAACTGATGTTGGATTTACCAACTGAAGTCAAAAGTCTAAACTCAAAAGTCAAAAGTTAATTGAAGATAATATTATTGAAGAAAGATAACCAACCTTTTTCCTCTTTCCTTGTTAGTTCTTCCTTTCTTGGTAAATGCTGCGCAAACCATTAAAAATTTTCTTCAAAAAACTTAATTTTAGATTAAGATTATAAGAAATGATAAATCTTTAAAAATCTTTAGGAGGGGAGTAAATGGAATTTGACTTTCGTTTGTTAATTGTTCTATTACCTATAATTGCTGCTGGTGGTTGGGCAGTTTACAATATTGGGGCTGTAGCCATTCAACAAATCCAAAAGTTCTTGAACAAAGAAGCTTAGATTTAACCTCAGCTCTTTGCTAAAAAACCGACTGTTTCTTACACTCAGACAACAGTCGGTATTTTATTGATTAATTATATAAAAAATTTAGGGGTAATATATGGCTTTAGAAACTGCTGTAACTGAAACAGTTATTGAGCAAAATATAGAACAGTTTTTATTAGTTCTTTCTGTTTCTCTGAGTGTGGCTACTCTCTCACGAGTTTTTAGTTGGTTCCGTAGAATTCCCTTTACATTATTATTAGTAATTTTCGGATTAGTTCTGGCATTTATTGATGTGAGATTAGTCAATTTATCTCCTGAATTAATACTCGAAATTTTCTTGCCTCCTTTATTATTTGAGGCTGCTTGGAATTTGAATTGGCGAGACTTAAAACGAGATTTAGTTCCAGTGGGATTTTTTGCAATTATTGGTGTAATTATTTCTGTAGTTGGTATTGCTTATGGATTGAATTTTTTCACCGGAATTCCCTTGGCGATCGCTTTTCTCGTCGGAGCTAGTTTATCCGCAACAGACCCTATTTCTGTAGTGGCTTTATTAAAAGAATTAGGAGCAAGTAAACGCCTACGCACTTTAATGGAAGGAGAAAGTTTATTTAATGATGGGGTGGCGGTTGTTGCCTTTACTTTGCTAGTAGGAATTCCATTAGGAACAGTAGATAAATTTTCTATTTCAAACTCTCTATCCACTTTTCTCAGTTTTGTTGGCATCGGTGTCGGTATAGGTTGCTTAATTGGTTTTGGCATTTCTTACCTCACCCAACGTTTTGATTTACCTTTGGTGGAACAGTCACTAACTTTAGTTTCTGCTTATGGCACTTATATAATAGTAGAAAAATTAGGGGGTTCGGGAGTTATTGGGGTTGTCACCGTTGGTTTGATTTTAGGTAATTTCGGTTCTCGCATTGGGATGAACCCCCGCACTCGGTTAATAGTTAGTGAGTTTTGGGAGTTTGTGGCATTTTTTGTCAATTCTATAGTGTTTCTGTTAATAGGCGATCAAATTCGATATTCAAATCTGGCAGATAATATATTATTGATAGCAGTAGCTATTGGAGCAGTTCTTGTCACGCGAGCAATTTCGGTTTATAGTTTGAGTGCTTTGAGTAATTTGGTAGTAAAGTCAAATATTGGTTTAAAAGAACAAACGTTACTTTGGTGGGGAGGTTTACGGGGTTCGGTTTCTATTGCTCTGGTGTTGAGTGTACCTGTAGTTTTGCCTGGGCGAGATGAAATTACGGCAGTTGTATTTGGGGTGGTATTGTTTACATTGTTGGTGCAAGGTTTA
The DNA here is from genome assembly GCF_010672455.1 of Okeania sp. SIO2C9. GTDB lineage: Bacteria > Cyanobacteriota > Cyanobacteriia > Cyanobacteriales > Microcoleaceae > Okeania. The sequence continues at coordinate 40,169 of NZ_JAAHGO010000060.1, forward strand.
ACAACTCAGTCAATGTTGAAAGTATTGGGTTTAATAGGTGACCAACCGTTGCGTCAGGAATATATGGAAACGACTGCTCGCCGTGTAGCTTTAAAGCGGGTGCTTAATTATGTGTCTGAGTTGGTCAGGTTGCAAGAAATTGATCCAGAATATTATCGCTATCAGGCAGAATTTTTGCAAAAGGAATTGAAGCAGTTGCAGGAGAAAATTGATAAAATGCAAGCAGAACACTCTCAGTTAGTGGCGCTGGATATGAAGTTATTGCGGGAAGAGTTGGTGGATATCGAAGCGGAAACTTATGCTGAGTTTATTCGAGCAGGTAAGTTGAATAGTAATATTTCTCCTCTTTTGGCAGAAGTATTTGAGGAGAAAGAAGAGCAAGAATCATAAATAGGAATGGAGTAGAAGCAATTCATGTTTGTGCAGCATTCCACAGGAAATTTTCCCTATGGTTTCTTGATTTTTAAATGCTAAAGGTATAAAGAGCGATCGCTCTTGTTGTAATTACAGCACTTCCTGCTGCCCGTGAGGTACATATTTTGCAGGTCATATCATGTCCGTTTGAATACTTATACTTTGGTGCAAGAAAGGCAGAGGGCAGCTATGCTGCTATGCTGTTTGCGTAGCATTCCGTAGGAAAGAGTTTCTTTCAATTAGACATCTGGTAAAAATCAAAAATAAAATCAATTCTTATATCAAATCCGTTGGCTTCGGAGTAATATAATTCTGTTGATAGTCATACAATCGGTAAGGGCGCAATTCGGCAGCTTTGCGGAACGCAAATGGCCATTCGCCCCTACAGTATAGACTCTTATCTTTAAAGACTGAATAACACCGATGCTACCGGATTTGATATTATCCATAAATTATCAATTATTTCTCCCTGTTGCCTGTTGCCTCTTTTCTGGAGATGTCTATTGAAACTTAGTTCTATAGAACCCATTTGAGGTCTATATAATTATGGTAGTCAAGTCTTTTCGCGCATCAATTTTGACCGAAAATCATCTGAAGGAGTGTTGAATTTTTTGTATGATCACGAACCCACATCTTTCCTCTTCCCTCTTACCTCCTGTCTCCTGTCTTCCCCTCCTGGGAGGGGTTAGGGGTGGGTTGTCTCCTGACTCCTAGCTAAAAAAACTTGATATTTATGAAGATACGATCGGGGGTTCTATACACGCTCCGATGCTACCGGACATGATATAAGTCCCCACACAGCAAGAGTTTGACTATTCATGCCTTGTACATCATTACTATTTATTCGCATTCTGCTTATTTCTATGACTAGCAATACGAGCTGCTCCACTATCCACAGGACCACCAGCAATAGGAATCACCTGATATTTGCGCTCTTGTTCTAAATTTTTTAGTTTAGTATAATCAACCCAGTGAATACAATTTACAGGACAAGTGTCGATCGCCTCTTGGATTAATTCTTCAGGGTCGCCATCTTGCTGAAAAACCCGCGCTCGCCCATGATCTGATTCTATATAAAAAGTATTATGGGCAACATGAGCGCAGTGTTTACAACCGATACAGGTAATTTCATCAACGTAAACTCCCTTTTGTCGCAACATTCCACCAAGTTCGGGTTCAAAACCTGAACGTTCGGGAGCATCCCGTAATATTCCACCAAGTTCGGGTTCAAAACCGGAGCGTTCTGTCTCACCTTCTAGGGAGGATGAAGAAAAATCTAACATTTTGTAAAAGTAATAATATTATCTTATGTGTATAAACTTTAGTAAGTTGGCCTTCGTTGATATACCCAAAATACGCTATTAATGTTGTATTAGAGTTATTGGGTTTTGCTAATGCTTTTTCTTACGAAATGCTCCGCTTGCACAGCAAAACCCAACCTAAATTTGAAATCACTTTTCCACAATTTGGAAAGCTGAGTGCTGATCGCTAACTGCTGACTGCTATTTAAGCACTCCAACGTTGAACAACTAGACGTACAGATCCATCCTGGTTTTTTTGCTGTTCGGTAACCTGAAATCCTTGTTTAGCAGTTTCATTAACTACTGTATGGAAAGCATAGCGCTGAGTCACCATATTAAGAAACCGATCTACAGACCATGCTTGTTGCCAAAATTGTAGATCGGCGACTAGCTCATATTCATTACCATTCCAGGTAAACCCTAAGTCATACCCATTATTTTGTTCTACAACTACTTCAGCAGTGCTAGTTTGTCCGCGATAACCCCGGACTTCTGTTGGACCTGATTTCCAGTCAATACCTAAATCTGTGAGAGCAGACTGCAAAGACTTCAGATTACGAATTTGAGTTTTGATTTGACTAAAGTGTGACATAGTAATTCTAAGAGAAATAAACTGAACTCAACAAGAAAAAAATTTTAGTAACTGCTAAAAGAAGAAACTTGCGTCCTAGCAGTATCAGACTGATGCTGCTGTTGAGCAAAGTATTCAGAAGTTGACTCTTGAGTTAAGACAATACCTAACTCAGATTCAATTGCAGCAGTTACTTCTGTACAGGATGCACCAACAATGCCAGTAACTTTTTCCTGTACGCGACCATCCGGATGAATGATGAACTCTAAAGTTTCCATGTTCATAGATGAATGATGAACAGTTGTAGGACTATGTACAGATACCAATTTTTTGAAACTGAATATCTGCTGAAATTGCTTCTTGATTATTTCAATGACTTGCTTTTAATCTAAATCAATTTTTACTAATTGATAGATAAAGAATCATTTCTTAACAAAAGTTATTATAATCTGAAGCATTGCATCAGTTATTTGTTAAGTTTGGCGTATATTTTGGAAACCGTCAAGACAATGGACTCAGGCACGAGGAAATATGGGATCAAGAAAATAGGCAGGTGAGTAATGCAATAAAACTTCAAGCTAAAAGTGCTTGACAAATATTACTCATACTGTTAAAGAAAATATTTTTCTTTAATATTTCTTGTCCAATAAGTATTTTGGAATTTGTCGGTCAGGTATCTCTTGAAAATACAAATGATTTTCTAGGTTAAGCTGATATATATCAGTTGCGATAACCGTTAGAACTGATCGAATAGCTGTTTGTGTAGCAGAACCTAGGAGAACTAACATAAGATTAATGACTAATCTTATCTCCTAGATAACTAAAGCCTTCTTTGTTCTTCTCTCTCCCTTTAGAATAAAGGCTCATTATATAATCTGAAATAATTTTTATGTTTTCTTAGTGAAAATTAGGTTTTGAATTATTTAATTTTCGTTCATTTCTAATAATTGCAAAGAGATTTTTTAGATAATTAATTAAGTCGCTAACGAACCAGGAACTTTAGGTTAAATTCCTTCGTCTTTACTTACCTTTTTAACTTTTGATACCAATTGTTTAAACTTTTGACTTTTAACTTCCGTCAAATGGTATGACTTCCGCAGTGATGCACCTTAGCAGATAATAAAAGTCTGTCCACTTAAATTAAGTGCTATGAGTGCTATGCAAATCACAACTTCCAATAATCCAATTCATATAGGTGTTTTAGGTTTCGGTGGCCTGGGTCAAGCTGCAGCTAGGGTACTCGCTCCCAAACAAGAAATGCTCTGGGTTGCTGCTGCTGACCAAAAAGGTTATGCCTACAATACTCAAGGATTAAATCCCGATCAATGTATGACCATGTACAATACTCAGGGGTCTTTAGGCTATTTAGAATCTGGTGGCGTTTTAAGTAATCAAAGTATTGAAGAACTAATCAAAGTTGCTGATACTGTAGATGGTTATTTTCTGGCCTTACCAAACTTGCCTAATACTTTTATGGCAGATGTGGCAAAACAATTTATTGCTGCTGGTTGGAGGGGTGTATTGGTGGATGCCATTAAGCGTACCAGTGCTGTAGAGCAATTATTGGCCTTGAAAGATGACCTACAAGCTGCGGGTATTACTTATATGACTGGTTGTGGGGCAACTCCTGGTTTATTAACTGCAGCAGCGGCCATTGCAGCTCAGAGTTATGCTGAAATTCACAGTGTAAAGATTACTTTTGGAGTGGGAATTGCGAATTGGGAGGCTTACCGTGCGACAATTCGTGAGGATATTGGCCATTTGCCTGGATATGATGTGGAACGGGCAAAGGCGATGACTGATGCTGAAGTTGAGGCTTTGTTGGAAGAGACTAATGGTCTGTTGAAACTGGAGAATATGGAACACGCTGACGATATTATGTTGGAGTTGGCGGGAATTTGCGATCGCGACCGGGTGAGTGTGGGAGGTATTGTTGATACTCGCAACCCGAAAAAGCCTTTGAGTACTAATGTTCAGGTGACTGGTCGTACTTTTGAGGGCAAAATTTCTACACATACTTTTACATTGGGAGATGACACTAGTATGGCGGCTAATGTTTGTGGCCCTGCTTTTGGCTATTTGAAAGCTGGAGTTGCTTTATATCAAAGAGGTCTTTATGGTTTGTTTACTGCTGCGGAAGTTATGCCACAGTTTGTGCGGTAGTTTAAAATAATTAGGACTTGCGCAGTACAACGTATTTTCCTCATTGCGACTGACAGGGTTTGCGGAGCAGTCCGGAACGGAAAGCAATGTCAAACCCTAGTTTTTCCTACCTCATGCGTAAGTCCTGATAATTCAAAAATCAAATTATCAAAATAATTGGGTCGCGCAACCCCGCCTTTTCAGGCGATCGGGTTTTTGGAGGCTTGCTCAAATTCCCTACTTCCCCTCCTGGGAGGGGGAGGGGCGAGGGGTGGGTTAACTTCAGTAGGGGCGAATGGCCATTCGCCCCTACTGACTTTTGACTTTTGACTTCGTTAAGGGGGCTGAGGAAAAATTCCCCAAAAAAATGTAGGGACGTTCCATGGAATGTTCCTACAAGGGCTTTAAAAAAGGTGTATTTGAGGCTTAATGAGATGTTTTATTAATTGTGACTCTGACAAAAAGAAGCCTATGGGCAAAGTTAAGCCTAAGCCCAAATCAATTAATAATTTTTCGATCAATTATAAACTTACTCAAAAGAATTCTCAACTATAATTGATACAGATTTCAATTAATTTACCCGATATATTCAGAACATAGATAGGGTTGATAGAAAAATTCCTGTCTATTCCGGGGTTATTTGATAGAGTAGTCTCTAATTGGCCTTTGTTATTTGACTTAATAGGACAAATACCATTTGCCCCTACAGTTAAAGAAATAATTTCTAATTTTATTGAAATTACTTCTTATTTAGCAAAAAAAAGAGACTAATCTATTAAGAAGAATTTGAAGCAAGAAGATTCTGCAAATAACTTGTATAAATTACTGAAAACCCTCAAAAATCTGCGTTGAGCTTTGGCAATTGTCTAACTCACCAGATTTAATGAATTTTATCAAAACTGATCGGGAGTGTTGATTATGGCAAAAATTGGTATCTTTTATGGTAGCACATCTGGCGTAACTGAAGAAATCGCTGAAGCATTGCGCGACAAATTCGGCGAAGAAATTTGCGATCTTTATAGTATGGAAGAAGATTACGACGAATATAGTCAACTTCTTGATTATGATTATTTGTTATTGGGTTGTTCGACCTGGGGTGCTGGGGAAGTACAGAATGACTGGCGCGAACCACTTTTTGATATGGATATCGAAAAGCCTGATTTTACAGGAAAAACTATTGCTTTGTTTGGTGCAGCAGATCAAGTCGGTCATGGAAAGCACTTTGCTGGGGCACTGCAGCTTATGTGTGACCACTTCGAGAAACTTGGTGCAACTATAGTGGGAGAGTTTCCTCTTGAAGGTTACAGTTTTGAACACTCTTCAGCAGTGCGTAATGGTAAATTCGTGGGTTTGCCAATTGATGAAGTTAACCAAAGCGAGTTAACTGAGGAAAGAATTACTCAGTGGGTTGAAGCATTACGCCCCATTTTTGTAGGCACGGAAAGTGCTGTTTTGATACCTGCTTAGATATTGAAATTTGAAGGTTGATATTAAATCTGGCTAACCATCTACGCTAAAGTTGTTACGAGTTGTTTAGAATAAATTCCTAAATTTGAGTATTTTTCGACTTCAGTAATAGCAACTTTTTAGCCGGAAATAGTAACATCTATCGCATCGTATGAAAATTTGTTTTGTTTGCATCTAAGTTCATCTCCTTTTGGAGTTGGGGAACATTCCCCAATTTTTTTTTGTGAATATTCATGTCTGCATCAAAGTGGATAATTTTCTCTTTAATGATGCTCAGGAGAAAGTATGGTTTTTTGCGTTGAATAAAAAGTCATGCGTAGGGGCGAACGACTCCTAATATATAAATTATCTCACAACTTTTTGGAAGATGCAAGGCAAAAAAAACTTTGCGCCTATTGAGCTTCACAAAATGATGATTTGGAGGCTGAAACGATTATTTTCTGTATTTCTGGGGTGAGCTAGCATTTTATAGGAACCCTGTTCGTCTTTTTGTCAAACTGGATAATTTTCTATTGTTGATAGTCTGGAGAAAGTCCGGTTTTTGCGTTGAATAAAAAGTCATGCGTAGGGGCGAACGACTCCCAATATATAAATTATCTCACAACTTTTTGGAAGATGCAAGGCAAAAAAACTTTGCGCCACTTCTTGAGCTTAACAAAATGACAGATTGGAGCCTACAGCAATAATTTTCTCTGTTTCTGGAGTAAATTTTCTCCGTTTCATCTTTTTGTCAAACTGGATAATTTTCTATTGTTGATAGTCAGGGGAAAGTATGTTTTTTTGCGTTGAATAAAAAGTCATGCGTAGGGGCGAACAACTCCCAATATATAAATTATCTCACAATTTTTTGGGGAATGCAAGACAAAAAAACTTGCGCCACTTCTTGAGCTTCACAAAATGACAACTTGAAGCCTACAGCAATAATTTTCTCTTGTTGATGGTCAGGGGAAAGTATGTTTTTTTGCGTTGAATAAAAAGTCATGCGTAGGGGCGAACAACTCCCAATATATAAATTATCTCACAATTTTTTGGAAGATGCAAGACAAAAAAAACTTGCGCCGCCGATTTCAGAGCTTCGCAAAATGATAGGTGGAGGCTGAGGTGATTATTTTCTGTATTTCTGGGATGAATTTTGTGAGGTTTTTATAGAGGTTAAATAATTAAGGTTAGACCATGAAAAATTAAGTAGTTATATCAAGCAATGGCAGTTTGATTAGATGATAGGAGCCATGTTTGTAGTTGATTAATCAGAGCTTGAGTTTGATGATAAGCTACCATATCTCCTCCATCGCAGAAACATTTTGCTGCAGCTTGCCAATCTTGAATTGCTGCTTGATAAAGTCCCTGGTGGTGGTGTAAAAGTCCTCGGTTTAAATAAGCTTGAGCTTCATGGGGATTAAGTTGTAGGGTTTTGCTAAAATCTTCCATTGCTCCTTCTATATTTCCCATCTTGCTACAGACACAACCTCGATTTAAATAAGCTCTGGAGTTATTAGCATCAATATTAATAGCATAAGAAAAATCTGCCATTGCCTTGTGCATTTTTTTTGACATTAAATATGCTAAACCTCGCTCATTATAGATATCTGCTCGATCAAAATTATTGTCTTGCTTAGTATTTGCTAAAGCTAGGTTATAGTCTCCTACAGCTTTCTGATAATTTTTCAGTTCAAAATTAGCTAAACCTCGATTATATAAAGCACGAAAATCATTATGATTTTGATTAAGGACTTTGGTATATTCTGCAATAGCTTGTTGGTAATTACTAATGTTGTAGTAGGCTAAACCTAGATTAAGATTTGCTTCTAGATTTTCTGGGTTGAGTTTAATAGCTTGAGTACAGTCAGCGATCGCTTGCTGGTACTTTTCCAACTGAAGATAGACTAAACATCTATTACTATAAGCACTGGCAAAGTTAGAATTAAGTTCTATTGCTTTGGTGAAATTATTAACTGCTTGTTCATAGTTTTTATCTTGAGTATTAGCTATACCTTCGGTGAAAAATTTTTGATAAATTCCGCTTTCTGAGCTAGCAGTTGCAGTTTTCATTGGTGGGGAGAATGAAGAAAAGATTACTGCAAAAACTATGCCAATACTTAGTAGAAATCGATAAAAGTTGTTCATAATATCTGTGAAGATTGATAATAGTTATTAGCGATAATAAGCTATGGCTTTAACATTACAAAAGTTTTCTGGTTGATGAGGTACAAAGTTTTATTGCTCTAGGCAACAGGCAACAGGCAACAGGCAACAGGCAATAGGGATAATAGTCTTATAGCTGTACCTCACTATCCTAAAAAGTGCTGTAAATGCTAATTAGCCTCCAATAGTTTTTATTACAACTGATTATCCGAGTTCTATCTAAATTTATTATATTTATTTCAATATTAATGTAAGCATTTCCTAGGTCATGCTGCGCAAACAGCCGTCAGCTATTAGCTATCCTTCTAGGTCGGAACTGCGGACTTCAGCTATTAATTTTAGGGAGGGTAAAAGCAACCTTTGAAATTTAAAAATAATAAAAAGTTACTACCAAAGTCTCAGGACAAAACCTGAGAAGTAATTATTAATTAGGGTTTGCTGTTTGCGTAGCATTCCCTAGGAATAGCTGACTGCTGATCGCTGTTTGCTTACATATTAATATTGGGGTGAACATCTAGAGCAAACTCAGCAGTTTGTTTCGCTCTAAATTTTCACCCCAACTAACTATTAAAGAAAAATTTATTAGGAGGAGAAAATTTTCAATGTGAAGTAGAAAATTATTCTCGCTAATATTGTAATGACTTAACACACACAGAAAGTGGGTGCACCTGTGTAGACTTTTGATACTTTTTGAAGACAGTCAGAACTTTCTGAGAAACAGAAGCAATTTTTGATTAAACAATAACTACTTTGTTTTTTATGACTGTTGATAGTCACCGAACAAGTCCACTCGAACTTATTTCAAGATGAAGTTAAATTTTTTATCTAATTTATTACCATTTGTCAGCTTGATCTAAAACATAAGCGACAACATCTTCAATATCATTAGGTTTTAGACGACCTTTGAAAGCTGGCATTGCTCCCTTACCATTTGTGACTTGATAGGTTACTGCTGCTACACTATCTTCTTTAAAACCTTTGAGATATTTTGTTAGGGCATCGGTTTTTAGAGTTTTCGGTGCCATGATTGTATTGCGACCTCCCAAATGGCAAGCGTTACAATTACCTTGGAATATCGCCTTCCCATGAGCTAAGTCTGCAGCTAAAGCGGGGGGTTGTACAGCAACAACAAAAAAAGTTATGGCCAATACCACAATTGATAGTAATTTTTTCAATTTTGTTCTCCTCTCTCAACACAAATACAGAAAATTATTAAATCTGCGTTTTTTATTCTAAATTGCACCTTTATATTAAGTCAAACGACAGCCTGTCAAACATAAAAATCAAATTAATCACGAGCAAATAGTTTTGAATGCTACATTTTTAATTTGTGCTGATACTTTAATGTGCTTTATAGTAAAAGGAACTAAGGAAGAAGAAAGAAAGAAGAAGGAAAATTCTTAATGTTATCTGAGTTTTAAATTTTTGAACTGCCCTATCCTTTTTTTCGACTGCTATATTAAAAAGCGTTTCGGTCTGGAATTCTCCGCAAACAGATACCTAATTATGTGTGCAAATTTTTGGGCTGATAGATGTTTGCGTAGCATCCCGTAGGGAAGCGCTAATAGCTGATAGCTAATTAATAATAAAAATAATTATTCTCCCCCTAAAAGTATCTAAATCACAAGAATTAATTGTGGAAGTTATTAACACTTGTGGTAGATAAATTTTTAGAGGGAGAAATGTTTAAGAGTTATAACTGATAACTCTAAATTTTGATTAGTATTATGGTAAGCATTCCGCAGGAAATGCTTACGTATTATGAGACCTAAACTATTTAGTAACTTGCACAAGAACAAGTATTCTTGTCATTACTTTAATAAACTACAGTAGAGCAAATTTCAAGTAGAGTAGAGCAAATTTCAAGTAGTTTCTCACACTTAAGTTCTGCTATTATTCTACAACCAGATGGCCAACCATTCCTGCACCACGGTGAGGAGTGCAGAAAAATTCATAATCACCAGTCTCAGCATCTGCTGGGATATTTACATCAAAGCTCTCTCCAGCTTTAAAAGCCAAATCTTTGTGAGAAAGTGATTTGGACAGTTCTGAATCTGGTGATTTAGCTGGATTGAACATTACATTATGAGGTGCAAGCATACCATTTTTAAATGTAACTGTATCACCTGGTTTAACAGCTATTTTCTTAGGACTAAATTGTAGTCCACCAGCACCCATTGTTACTTCATAGTTCGCTGCTTCTGCTGGATGAGAAAATACTAGACTACCAATAACTAGCATTACTACCGAAGCTAGTACTGCTACAGACTTGGAAAGTGAAGAAATAAAGCGCATTTTTACTCCTGTTCTTTTAAAATTATTATGTATTCAGAGATAATTTTACAATAGATATCTCCAAAAAAACCTGAAATCCTGATTCTGTTTAGATAAAAATCTAATTTCTGGAGATTTATAATTGTAAAACGACAGACTGTCATACTTAAATAATTTAGCAGAAAAAGGGAGAAATTTAAACTACGGTGTTGTCAAAATCTAAAAATAAAAAATAATGAGTACTTTACCAGATCACCGTCCACAACAAATGTCTTTAGGCCCTCTGGAAACAGAGATTTTGAATATTGTTTGGAAATTAGGTTGTGTCACAGTCAAACAGGTACATGAATATATTCTGGCTGACCCTGACCGAGAACTAGCTTATACTTCAGTAACTACAGTGCTACGTCGCCTGACTCAAAAGGGTTGGTTAGTTTGTGATGAAAGTGGGCGTGCCTTTATGTGGCGACCTTTAATTTCTCGTCGAGAAGCTGAAATGTTGAGAGCGCATCAACAATTAAATAAATTTCTGGAAGTAGGAAACCCAGATTTGGTGGCCTCTTTTGCCGATAGTTTAGATTCTGCTAGTATCGAGCAAATAGAAGCGATCGCCGAAAAGCTAAAAGCTATACGCAAAGTTAGGGAGGAGAAAGAATAATGCACCTGATCATCATTTTGGGAGCTATTGGCCTATCTTATGTCCTCAGAAAAGCTTACTTTTTTGCTCCATGTAATTGGGGCCAACGTTGGGAGCGATCGCTGCTGTTATTTATTTCTCCTCCCATCATATTAATTACGACAGCCATTGCAGTTATTTGTATGGGTCATCAAGGAGAGATGCTTGGACTATCTACTGGATGGTTTAGTTATTTATTGGCCTGGGGTTTTTGTGGATGGACAGCTATTTTAGGTTTGGTATTAGGTTATCAAGGTTGGCGGTCTGCACAAAAGGTGAATGATTATCCTCAGATAATGATTCAGGGTAAATCATTACGTTTACTGGATAATCCTATTTTATTTAGTGCCCAAATAGGCTTTTGGAATTCTCAGTTAGTAGTTAGTAAAGGACTTGTAGAAAGATTAAATTCCGAGCAACTTTATGCGGTGTTAAATCACGAACAAGCACATTATTATTATCGAGATAATTTTTGTTTTTTTTGGTTAGGTTGGTTAGGAAAAATTGCGCCTTTTTTACCAAATACTGAAATGTTGTGGCATGAACTTTTGACTCTTCGAGAAGTGCGTGCCGATCAGTGGGCAAAAAAACAAGTTGATGGGTTATTATTGGCGGAGACTTTGTTGTTAATGGTGAGTGATCGTTTAACTCAGCCAGCTAATTTTGCTGCGGCATTTAGTTGTACAACTCCCCCTAACCGTTTGACGGAAAGAATTGATGCGTTATTAGCGGAACCAGATTTTTCTATACAACAAAATAATTATTGGTCTTGGAGTTGGATATTGTTAAATTTTTTCCCTTTAATAACTATGTTGTTTCATCAGTAAAAGAAGGGGTCATTTCAGTTATCAGTTATCAGTTATCAGTTATCAGGATGAGGAAGGAGGAATAGATGAATAATTATTATAGAAGGGAATAGGGAACAGTGGGAAAAATATTTCCCTGTCTTAAGGTTTATTATCATTCTATGTTCTAACCAACCCATTCTTTGCTATAGAGTAATTAGATTTATATCAGAGAAGAAAAAAAGAATCTCAATCTCAATCAAGACATAAAGTGCCAGAGTTTAGAGGGTCATTTCAGTTATCAGTTATCAGTTATCAGTACCTCTAGTTAAAATCAAAGGCTGGAAATATTGAATTTTATTTTTTTTCATCCCCTTGAAATGGGAGGCTTCAGACCTGATTTTTTGCTCATTAAAAACACCCTGAATTTCTTGATAAATTTTCATCTTTTACCTTTTTTAACCCAGAGATATAGCAATATGCACTGGTATGTTTACAAATTGCAGGAACTACTCAATAGACATCTCCAGAAAAGAGGGAGTAGGGGGAAAGAATTGAGAATTTATGTGGGATGATTGATTGGATTTTTTATTTATTATTGGAGATGTCTAATAACTAAAAGTCTGATTATCAGCTTTTTATTCCCCCTATTGCCTATTGCCTGTTGCCTGTTGCCTGTTGCCTGTTGCCTGCGCAAAGCGCTATATATCTAAGCTGCTGACAAGAAATATTTTTGTCTTTTCTGATGCTGTAAATTATGCATATGTTCAAACAATTTCCAACAATATTCTTCAGAAAGTCCACAAGTTATAGCTCCTCTAAGTACAACATTCAAATACCAATCGTTAGGAGCTAATTCCTGAGGCAATTTATCTATAACAGTATAGGTACAAACCTCACTATATAATTTCCCCTGGCTATAAACTTCAACTATTTCTGGTCGATAACCACCGCAGTGAATTTGCTTAATAAAATCGAACTTTACAGTTTCTCTTTCATCTAGACGAGGGCGCAACCTAAAAGGTAAATTATAAAGCACTCCTTCTACATTAGAATTCTGGTCTTTGACTACATCTAATGCTCCACAATTACGCTTTTCTGAATAACGATAAAATCCAATTCTATATCCTTTAAGTGTAGCCGGACCGATGACGTAAGGATGGGTATTTTCTCCCATGGTTCTTTTTAAGTCTACAGGACACATACAAGAACCATAGGCAAAGTAGTAAAACTTTTTCTCTGTAGAAGTCTGCTTGTTCATCTTAGTTATTGATTTGAAACTATGAGTTAGTATATGTCTAGAATGACAAATTTGATTGGAGTATATACATTAAATTGTGCAGAATGTTTGATACTTTTTTCTGTTAGATTTTGCACAATATAGCGTTTTTATATGGGATATGGAGTGTGGGGAGTAGGGGAGTAGGGGAGTAGGGGAGATGGGGAGTAGGGGAGATGGGGAGTAGGGGAGATGGGGAGTAGGGGAGATGGGGAGATGGGGAGTGTGGTACATTTAATCCTGTAAAAAATAGTGAGATAGGTTTCTAGCTGAGGAATTTTTATATTAGTCGAAGCAAAGATTAAAACACATCAAAAGCTGAAAACTCAGACAAGGAAATCTTCTACCTTCTGCCTTATATTTTGAGGGTGAAAAATAGAATATTAAGCTTTTCATATACATTTTCCTTAAACAAATAATCCTGTAATATCATGTCCGGCAGCATCGGTCTTGTATAGCAAAGGTAAGGAAGAAGGAAGAGGGAAGAAGGAAGAGGGAAGAGAGAAGAGGAAGAAAGGCTACCCTCGCAAGAAAAAAACCATTATTTCCTGTAGATATTCACCCTTGGGTTTACACAAACGATATAAACGGACATGATATAAAAAATAGTGAGATAGCTTCCTAGCTGAGGAATTTTTATATTAGTCGAAGCAAAGCTTGAAACACATCAAAAGCTGAAAACTCAGACAAGGCAATATTCTAAATTCTGCCTTATATTTTGATGGTTAAAAATAGAAAATCAAGCTTTTCAGATACATTTTCCTTAAACAAATTAACCTGTTAAAAATAGTGAGATAGGTTCCTAGCTGAGGAATTTTTATATTAGTCGAAGCAAAGCTTGAAACACATCAAAAGCTGAAAACTTAGATAAGGAAATCTTCTACCTTCTGCCTTATATTTTGAGGATTAAAAATAGAAAATCAAGCTTTTCATATACATTTTCCTTAAACAAATAATCCTGTAAAAAATAGTGATATCAAATCCGTTTAATTCGGCACGTAAAAAATGTTCCATCTTCAACCATTACCAAATATTTCTCTCACTCCCCATCTCCCCATCTCCCACACTCCCACACTCCCACACTCCCCATCTCCCCATCTCCCCATCTCCCCATCTCCCACACTCCCACACTCCCACACTCCCACACTCCCCATCTCCCCATCTCCCCATCTCCA
>NZ_JAAHGO010000061.1 GCF_010672455.1 Okeania sp. SIO2C9
GGTAAAGGAAGTGTGGGGAGATGGGGACCCACCCGCGCACCCCTCCGGTGGAGGGGAATGTGGGGAGATGGGGAGTGTGGGAAAAATTAAAAAATATATATCCTCACCATTACCATGCAGGACTACCCAATATTTAATCTTCCCTACTCCCCTACTTTCCCACTCCCCCACTCCCCATCTCCCCATCTCCCCATCTCCCCATCTCCCCATCTCCCCACACTTCCCCCACTCCCTATCAATTATTCTAAGCGTGACAATAAATTGACCCTGCCTCCTGCGAGGGGTTAGGGGTGAGTCCCCGCACTCTTGATCTAATTACACCAATACTACCGGATTTGATATTAGTCTCCTGAGTCGGATAGGAAGACTTGTCAAAAATTATATTTTATAATTTTCAATTTTAAGTTCGATCTTTTAGTTAATTAATAATTATATCACCTACATAAGGAATCACCTGATTTCTACCTTTTTCTTTTGCTTGATAAAGTGCTCGATCTGCTCCTGCAATTAAACTTTGATAAGTGGCTTCAGGAAATGGGATAATACTAGATACTCCTAAACTTAGAGTAACTTGTTTATATATTGGTGAATTTCGATGGGGAATCTGTAATTTATATACTTGCTGTTGAACTATATTGGCAAGATGAATTGCTCCTTCTAGATTAGTATTAGATAAGATAATAGCAAATTCTTCTCCTCCATAACGAGCTACTAAATCTGTGGGGCGTTTGACTACTTTCGAGATAGCTTTTGCTACTTGCTGAAGACACTCATCACCTTGTTGATGTCCATAGGTATCATTATATTTTTTAAAAAAGTCTATATCGCACATGATTAAAGATAATGGTTTTTTCTCTCGCCCCATACGTAACCATTCTTTCTCTAAATATCGATCAAAACAACGTCGATTAGCTATTTTTGTTAATCCATCTAATGTAGCAAGTTGATATAATTCTTGATTAGCATTTTGCAGTTGCTGATAGAGTTGTGATTGTTGAATAGCAATTTCTAGTTGAATTCTTAATTGGTCTAATAAATTGATTTCCCATTGTTCCCACTGGCGTTTATTGCTACAGTTATGAGCAACTAAGACTCCCCAAAATGTATCATCTTTACTATAATTAGCTCTAACAACTAAACTTTTTTCTTGAATATTATTAGTTGTAGATTTTTGGATAAAGATTGGCATAATTAAGAAAGCTTTAATTTGGAAAAAATCTAATAAATTAGTAGAAGATAGTTTCACTGTAGATTGATAAATATCTGTAACTGCTATAATTTTATCTGATTTTTTTTCTTGTATAAGCTGTTGAGTTGTAATTATATAATCATTAATTTCCCAATCTAACATTGAGGGTTTCCCTGGAGCTAAAGATTCTGCTAAAACAAGAATAGATTTATCTAACATTTTACGTTGAATAATTACTCGCTCTACCTGTAAAATATTTCGCACTTCATCTACAGCCTTTTGCAGAATTTCTGATAAGTTTAAAGACTGGCGAATACGTTCTGTTATTTTACGAATAAGTTGTTCTTGTTGAGTCTGTCTTTGTAAATAGTCTTCTACTTGTTTACGTTCTGTAATATCGGTGTAGGAACCTACCATTCGCAATGGGTTTTCTTCTTCATCCCAAAGTGCTTGACCTCTATCTAAAATCCATTTATATGTATTATCTTTACATCGGATACGATATTCAGTAGTAAAGTACGGTGTTTTCCGATTAAGATGTTCTTGAATAGACTGTATTACTAAATTAATATCATCAGGATGGATACGATTTTTCCAATCATCTACATGATTAAAAATCTCCGTTTCTGTATAACCTAAAATTTCTTGGCAACGGGTTGAATAAAAACATTCATTAGTTTTAATCTTCCAATCCCATATACCATCATTATTACCGCGCAACGCTAATTCCCAACGTTCTTCACTTTTTTTTAAATCTAATTCCATTTGTTTACGCTGAGTAATATCTTTAATCAAGCCAATTAAATATTTTGGTTCTTGGGAAGTTTTGATTAAAGATATATTCAAATATGACCAAATAATTTTACCTTTTTTGTGAATTAAACGGTTATCAGTTGCATAATTTTGTATTTTTTCTGCCATAAGATATCGTAAATTTATTTCATAATCTTGCCGTTCTTCTGAGTAAATAATATCCATCAAATTTAACTTTGATAAATCGGCATTACTATATCCTAAAATATTCCTAAATGCTTGATTAAATCGGAATATTTTTCCTGATAAGGTAGCAAAAAATATTCCCATTAAAGTCTGTTCAAAAGTCGCACGAAATTTTTCTTCACTTTCTTTTATTACTGCTTCAGCTAAAACATAGGAAGTGATATCTTGAAAAATTACTTGATAAAATTTTTCATCAT
This sequence comes from Okeania sp. SIO2C9, assembly GCF_010672455.1. Lineage (GTDB taxonomy): Bacteria > Cyanobacteriota > Cyanobacteriia > Cyanobacteriales > Microcoleaceae > Okeania. The sequence continues at coordinate 2,386 of NZ_JAAHGO010000061.1, forward strand.
TCTCTAAGTGAATAATTTTATAAATAATATTTATCCAAAGCCAATTGCCGTCTTTCCTCAAAGCCAGAATATTTGGTATAATATTTTTGCCTTTTTTTGCTGTTTCCAGTATTGTCGCTATTACTTTTTGGTGTATTTCTGGTGGATGGATTTCTTTGGTGTGCATTCGCATAAATTCTTCTCTCTGATAACCCAATATTTCTGTGGCTTTATAGTTAGCTTCTATAATCTTTCCCTGTAAATCAGCAATTAAAATTGCCTCACCCGCATCTTGCATAAATGCACGGTACTTAAGCTCTGAATTTTTTAATTTTTTTTCAGTTCTTTTGCATTCTGTTATATCAACATAAGTTGTAATAATTATGTCACTTAAACTTGATATAAAAGTAGATGTCACACTAAGCCAAATTACTTCTTGACTGTCTTGAATTACCCCCATTTGTAAATTTTCAACAGTGCCTTTTTTTCTAGAAGCTACAATCCAAGCATATTCTTCTTTTGGCATATATGTGCCATCATCTCTAATTATTTTCCACTCTGATTTAGTCGCTTTGATTGACTTCATTTCCTGCCATTGCCAACTAAAAATCTGCTTTGCTTTGCGGTTAATTTCAATAATATTACCTATATTATCTGTAATAAAAAATCCTATTTGTAAAAGATTTAATACAGTTTTAGACTCTAGCAAACCTCGATGGATATTTCGTTTAATTTGAGTCAAAGATTGAAAAATATCTTGATTAATCCAGAATTTTTTTGAGGAAATGGTTGAAATTTTATTAAAATAATCAGTTTGTGAAACCCATGCTTTTTGTCTATTTTGATCGATTCTATATAAATTATCTAATTCAATAAAATGATGTTCAAGTATTTGCTTTTCCAGGTCTCGAGCGAGATATGGAAGTTGAGAATTATAGCTTTCTATCAGACTACGATTGAAAAGTGAAATAGGAGATTTTTTTGTACTATCATTTTGTACAATTTCTTGAAAGATTGATATTTTATCATTAGTTATATCTGTTGAAATACCATCGATCCTAATCATATCTCCGCAATCGTTACAAACAAGTTTAGCTCGAACATCTAACCATCTAATTTCTTGTTCAGAACTAGAAGAGTAACGAAGGATTCGATATTGTAGTTTTAATAATTTATTTGAGCTAATAATAGCTATAGAATCTTCTACTTTTTGCCGGTCTTCAGGATAAATTACTTCTAGCCAGGAGAGAGGATTTATTAATAAATCAGATACTGGTTTTCCGTAGATTATTTCAGCACTATCACTAAGGTAAAGAATATTTTTTGTTAATGGTTCAACTGACCATAATACACTTTCGATAGACTTGATAATATCTTGGCATATTTCCTGACTACTTACACTATATTGATGAGAATTATTCATAGCCTAACCACCAGATTTATATAGGAAGTTTAAATTTTAAAGTTGACCTAAACAGAACTTAATAAGAATGAAACTTTTCATGGGAACCTTGACTAATATCAGTCACTTTTAGCCATATTCATTTATACAATTTCACAACTAAGTATCAGGTAATTTTAATTTCTAATTATTTCCCATAAATCATATAAATGGCTTAAGTAGTCTTTCTTATTTTTTTCAAATAACTTTAGTAATAATAATTTTATCAGCTGTCATAAATTTAAAATACTTTTTAGAGGGTTTGAAGGCTAATACTATTAGTATATAAATCGAATTTAAAAGTCACAAATTCAGGAGAAATAAATATCTGAATTAAATAGCTGTCCTATTTGAGTTATGAGATTTTACTGACAGGATGTATAGAAAAATTTTAGATTTTACGCATATTTTTGTATGTATAGCGCTGTGCGCAGGCAACAGCTCCGGAAGGCAACAGCGGTCAGAACCCGCGACGACGCCAGCTTGCTTGCGGAATGCTGACTCCTGTGAGGCAATAGGGGGAATAAAAGCTGTTTGCGCAGCATCTCCGTTGGAATAATATAAGACTTTTAGCTATTGGACACCTCCTGTGATTTGTAAATATGCCAGCGCACATTGCTATATAGAAATCCGGAATAATTTATGAGAATTTTATTACTTCGTGATTCCCTCACAGAAGTGCGCGTTCCCTCTCTTGGTCGATGGTCGGCCAGCGAGGAGACCCGAAGAGTGACAGAGGAGCTGCCTCTTACAGAGGAGCTTTCCTATCGGAATGCTGCGCAAACGCTAACGCTAACGCTTTTCATGTTGCGGAGCAAAACGCCATCCCACCCTACGGGAAGCTGCGCTAACGACCGCTTGCATCTAACGCCGACGCGGGGTCACACCGCTATTTCCTAAAATCTACAATATCTCACAACTCAAATAAGATTGCTATATCAGGACTTACGCAAAGACACTATATATAGCGTATAGTAAGTAGAGCGATCGCTTACCATTACTGGTTTTGTCCCCATCAAAAATTAATAGGACTTAATGCTTAGGTATAGTTGATTTTTACAAGTATAGCTCAATGTAAATAAATCTTGCCAAAAAACTCTAACTATTCTCTAATAGTGTGATTATTGGTTTGAGTTAATAATATGAATTTCAACTATGTTGATTATTGTCAATATTTACTTAATTCTCATACAAATTATACCATTACAAATTTAGCGAACAATATAGAAAAAGTTAGCGATGATACAATAAATCGTTATTTAAAAGTTAAAGACTTGAGTTTCCTATCGGAATGCTGCGCAAACACAAGATTTATGGCGAAATGCGAAAGGATAAATTGTCAAAAGCCTAGAGAGATACCTAATTTTTGATGATACAGTTATTAATAAAAAATATGCCATAAAAATTGAACTTGTGCGACGACAATACAGTGGTAATGAACATCAGGTAACTCTGGGTATAGGAATAGTTAATTGCATCTATTTTAATCCTAAAAGTGAACATTTTTGGATAATAGATTATCGTATATATTATTTCAGATAACGATCAAAAAACTAAAATAGATAATGTTGAATAAATGATATTTGATGTGGTAAATAAGAATAAATTACCATTGAAAACTGTATTGATGGAGAGCTTTTATGCAATGCCAAGATTAATGGCATTGATAGATAATTTAGGAAAAATTTATTATTTTTAATTAAAAATGAATCGTTTAGTAGATGATACTGGAGGTGTATAAAAATCTAAAAATATTTCTGCATTAAGTTGGAATCAATCAGAAAAAAGAGCGGGTAAAATAATAAAAATAAAAGGTTTTCTAAGGGATAAAAAAAATCAAGCTATTCTGGGTTACTATTTCTGCAAATAGGAAAGAATACATTGTTACTAATGACTTAAGTCAATTTTCTAAAGATGGTGTATAATTTGAGTCAAAAACAAATAGGAAAATCGAAGAATTTCATAGATAAATCAAGCAGTTAACGGGAATAGAGTTTTGCCAGTGTCGTCGAGAAAAAATTCAAAAAAATCATATTGCTTGTGCCATGTTAGTCTGGAATAATTTAAAAAAAATGGTCTACATTATGGGGAAAACTATTTATCAACTCAAACATCAATTATTATCTAAATATCTAGTATCTGAACTCAAACATACTGCAATTAAAATGACAGTTATTTAAGTTTTTATGGATATAGATAGTATCAGAAATACTGGGCGATCGCTCTCTAAGAATCATAGCGTTAGCGGAGCTTTGCGTCAGCAATCGCTCTACTTGCTATGGGCTATATATAGTGTCTTTGCGTAAGTCCTGTATATATACTAATTAGGAATGATTGATAAAAATTTTATTGCTTCGGTGTTTCACATTCCCTATTTCCTATTTCCAGTTAAGAGTTTCCTAAAAGTCTAGGAGACCTAAAAACTCAAATAAGATTGTTATATCATGTCCGGATAATTAGTGATCAAAAAAAATTCTCCTTTTCCTCCTCTTTATTCTTTATTCTTGCTTCTTGCTTCTTTATTCTTCCTTCTTTATTCCCTCCTGACTCCTAAGAAATAATCTAGTTATTTGTACCAAATATTTATCAAATTGGTATTATATCAAATCCGTTGGCTTCGGAGTAATATAATTCTGTTGATAGTCATGCAATCGGTAAGGGCGAATGGCCATTCGCCCCTACAGTATAGACTCTTATCTTTAAAGACTGAATAACACCGATGCTACCGGATTTGATATTAGAGAATTTTCCGAAACAGGGAAAGATTAAAATTAAGCTGTACAAATCAATTTCCTTGAAGAAGGAAGAAGGAAGAAGGAAAAGTGGATGGGGATAGTCAATGACCTGCCACTTTGTGTCTTATAACGCCAACAAGTTTGTAAACACCATGTAGATGGTGGGGTATTATACCAATTTCATAAAATATTGCTACAGTCTCAACACGGGCAACAGGCAACAGGGAAAGAAAAACTGGATAAAAAAGGGGAAAAAATGCTTAACTTTGAAATTTGATGGATATATACAATTTTTAATTGTAGCAATAAATCACAAATTAAGATGTAACTACCTTTTTTGAATTTGGTATTAAACCCAAAAGAAAAAGATAAATGCTTACAGCTTCCTTGAAGAAGGAAGAAGGAAGAAGGAAGAAGGAAAAAGTGGATGGGGATAGTCAACGACCTGCCACTTTGTGTCTTATAACGCCAACAAGTTTGTAAACACCGTGTAGATGGCGGGGTATTAAACCCAAAAGAAAAAGATAAATGCTTACAGCGCTTTTCATTTAAGTAGACTACAAAATTATTTTTGCGCGCGGGAGCTAAGGAGCAAGGAGCAGGGAATAGGGGATAGAAAAATGGGTAGTGCGTCAAGGAAGTGTGGGGAGGGTGGGGAGTGTGGGGAGTGTGGGGAGTGTGGGGAGAGCTGAGAAAGAAAGTAGGAGGAATAATTGTTGGGTGTATATTTATTGTGCTTGTCTTGATGCCGTCCTAACTTTTTGGTCCAACAAGCTTAACAACTCGCACTTTTTTCGCGACAAAAATACGCTCAACCTTATATATATCAGTGCTGAGTGATTACCAACCCCCTGCCCTACTTACTTATCCCACACTTTGGTAATGCACAACCGAAAAATGCTTTAGCCACTTTAGTTTATCTATGTGAAAACCGCTATAATTGCAAACCACAAAAACTATTTTTTAACTGAGAATTTTACAGTAAATATACTGCCTCGATCTAACTTTGAATAAACTTGAATAGTTCCTCCCATTCCTTCTACCAAAGTTTTAACAATAGATAAACCTAAACCAGCTCCACCAGAACGATTTCTAGCTTCATCCGCTCGATAAAAACGTTCAAAAATCTTAGCTTGTTGTGATAAAGAAATACCCTGACCTTTGTCACATACCTGAACGATCGCTTCACCACTTTCTTGACACAAATTTAAAATTATAGGAGAATCTTCACCAGAATATTTAACAGCATTATCAATTAAATTTAGTAAAACCTGTTTCAGGCGATTGCGGTCTACCATGACTTCAATTAACGATAAATTTATAGTTTTATCAATCTTATATTGTGATTTACCGACAATATTTTTTGATTTTAAACTTAATTTACTAGCAATATAATTATTGTTTATCTTTTGCTCTGAACTTAGTTTTTTAGAGTTGTCAATCTGGGTAGAGACTAGATTATTTTTTTCTGTAATAATTGAATTTTTATTATCACTAAATATTTGCTCTAAATTAACAACATTACTTCCATTGCCAAACCTCAGAATAATTTCTCGATCGCTAAATTGTTTAGCCATTTCTACTACTTCTGCTACCAAATCATTCAGTACAACTGCTTCTAAATGAAAATGAATTTGGCCACTATCTGCTCTTGCCAACTCCAGCAAATCTTTCAATAACTCAATAGTGCGTTGTGCTTCCCCAGAAGCTATCGAAATAGCCTCTTTCTGAGTCTCTGTTAAATTATTACCCCTTCTCAAAAGACTCTGAAGATAACCAGAAACAATAGTCAAAGGAGTTCTTAACTCATGAGAAACATTACTCACAAACTGTCTTTGCTGTTCCCAAGAATCAGACAACCGGCCCAACATAGTATCTAAAGTTCTCGCCAACTCCTTTACTTCACTAGGAGCGCGTTCTAAATAAACTGTTGCTCGATCCAGAATATCGGCATTAACATTATCAGCAAGTTGACTAATATGACGCAGAGGCATGAGAGAACGTTGAATATAGACAGTTATAGCAAGTGTTACTCCAATTATTGCCAAAATACTCGCAACACTTAAACTCATCACCATCGTCACTAGCATCTTTTGATCGCGGGAAATGTCTAGAGCGATATAGAGTTTACCAACATTCATCCCATTAACTGTTAACGGACCACCACATAACACAAAATAGCGTCCATTTATTGGATATACTAAAGGTTTTGAGGGCATTTCAGCTAAAGATTTTAAAACAAAGTGGTCACTGTCACTCTGGAAATTTTGTGATTGAACTATCACAGTACCTTGCTGATTTTTGACCCAAATAAATACATTGGCCAATGTTAAATTATCAATAGCTTTTTGTAAACTTTTCTTGACGTACCACGTTTCACTGTACATTTCAACATCTCTGGGAAAACGTTCAGCTATCTGCTCAATGTTATGCTTATGAGTGACGATCAATAATTGCTGCATCTTCCAACTTGTCCACAAGGCTACACTCCCTAGTCCTAATACTGAAAATAATGCAATACCTAATGTTAGACGTGTTTGCAAAGAAGATGGATCGAGTTTCCACCGCTCTAATCTGGGATTTTTAGGCCATTTAGTGATAAATTTCATCTTAAACTTAACTATGAGTAAAAAATATTTAAACTACAATTTTCATTAACTTAGCTACAGATCCTGAGAAAACCCTGATAATTTTGTGGAGATATTCATACCTTCTGCTATTTGAAATTGCTACGCTGTAATTAGGAAACTATTTCTAGGAAAGAAAATTTAAAGAACACTTTTAGACACAATTATGTCTAGGGTAGTAGCTATCAGGGAAAAGCAAATCACTAATTCATAATTCTTATGTTCTAATACCAAATTGATAAATGTTTGCTACAAATAACTTTCTAGGTATTAGGTGTTAGGTGGTAGGTGGTAGGTAAATTATTAATTATTTACTAGTCAGTTTATTTGTAACATTCTTTTTTCAAAATGGTATAACAAGAGTTATCAGAATTTGTAGTGGTTTGCTGCATAGGAGCAATAGGGAAAAAGCCGATGAAACTTCGTCAAAAAACATTAATAGTTATTAGTACAGTGATCGCTAGTTTGATAGTGGTCTTGTGTATTACAGCATCAATGATGTTGTTTTATGGCTGCCAAAATTTGGAAGTAAATTACGTTTGCCTAGATGTAGCAAGGGAATTAAATAGATTAGATGATGAGATATCTAATTTATCTGTAAAGGCAAAACAGGAGACAATATTTGCCTTATCAAAAAAGTTACTTGATGAGAAGAAACTAGAATCTAATACTATAAATAAATTTATTAATTTTAATTCAGTCGATAACTTTGAGATTAATCAAAAACTGAACTTTTTATTACGACTTAATGCTCAAGGAAAAATTTTATTTAGTCAAAGATTCGATCAAAGTCAACAAACGGAAATACTCATACCTGAAAGCTGGAAAAAATATCTACCGATAGGTAAAAATATAAGTAAGCATTCAGGTATTATTCTTTTATCAAAAGCTCCTTTCCTGATTGCTTCTACTCCCATTGTGAATGAAATAGATAGTCTAAATAACGTCACCCTAATTGTTGGGCACTACCTAGATAATGCAACAATAACAAGGTTAGCTGAATTAACAAAATTCTCACTAACTTTTAGCCGGTGGGAAAATAACTTGCAACAAATTAATCAGCAACGGAAAACTTCGGAAATAGTCCTACAACCGCTCAATTCAGATCAAGTAAATAGTTATACAACTATCAAAGATATCTATATTCAACCTGCTCTCATTTTACAAAGAGAAGTAGAGCGAATTATGCACCACCACAGTCGATCGTTTTGGAGTTACTTTATTCTTTTATGGGTAATAGTAGGTCTAGTTTTTGGGATCGTTATGCTTGCAGTCAGAGCAAAATTGTTAGTCTCTCGTGTTTCACAATTAAACAAAATAGTCAATCAAATAGCTTCTAGTGGAGACCTTTCAATGCGCCTACCAATGACAGGGAATGATAAATTGTCAAGCCTTGCCCAGACTATTAATAAAATGCTAGAAGTCTTACAACATTCTCAATTTGAATGCCAATATAGCGAAGAACGCTATAGATTAATGGCAGAAAACTCCACTGATATGATTTCTCGTCACTCTCCAGATGGGGTTTTCCTTTATGTATCCCCCGCTTGTCGCAACCTGATGGGATATTCTCCATTAGAAATTGTTGGTACTCATCCAAAAGAGTTTTTTGCACCTGAAGATATTAAAGCAATTGCCAAAGCTTATCACACTATTATTAACAATCCCGTAACTTACACTATTGCCTACCGCGTTCTTTGTCAAGAAGGTAAATATATTTGGTTTGAAACCACCGCTCGTACAATTCGCGATCCTGAAACTGGGAAAGTACAAGAAATAATTGCAGTTTCTCGTGATATTTCTGACCGTAAACAAAGAGAACAAGAATTACAAGAAAGTGAAGCTGCTATTCGGAGATTGTATGAAATAACTTCTACTCCTTGTCAAAGTACAAATCAAGATAATTCTATTATCTTCTGTTTTGATGACCGCCTCCAAAAATTATTAGAAATGGGCTGTCAAAAGTTCGGCCTAGAAATAGGGGTATTGTCTAGAATTGAAGATAATAAATATACTATTGTTGCAGCTAAAACTCCAGATAATTCTATTTTGAAAGGAGAAGAATTTGACTTAGAAAAAACATTTATTTTTGCAGCAATAGCAGAACAGCCAATATGTTTTGAATCTATTCAATATTCAGGTTTTTGTATCACAGTAGATATGGCTTTCCAAATCGAAGCTTATATGGGAACGTCAGTTATGGTGGGAGGCTCAGTTTATGGTACTCTCAATTTCTGGAGTCCTCAAGTCCTAAATGAACCTTTGAAAGCCGTAGATAAAGAGTTATTAAAACTAATGGCTCAGTGGATAGGTGGAGAATTAGAACGTCAACAAACCGCTAATGATTTAGCAAAAGCTAGAGATGAAGCACTCGCTGCAACTAGAGCAAAAAGTGAATTTTTAGCTACTATGAGCCATGAAATTAGAACCCCAATGAATGCAGTTATTGGCATGACTGGTTTACTATTAGATACTCCTCTCAAAACAGACCAAAAAGATTTTGTTCAGACTATTCGTAGTAGTGGTGAGACTTTACTTACACTCATTAATGATATACTTGATTTCTCAAAAATAGAATCTGAGAAACTAGATTTAGAAGCAAATCCTTTTGATTTACAAAATTGTCTAGAAGAATCTATTGATTTGTTAGCCGCAAAAGCTAGTGAAAAGAATTTAGAACTTGTATATTTCATCCCTCCAGAAACTCCAACTACTATTATCGGAGATATTACTCGCGTACGTCAAATTTTAGTTAATCTCTTGAGCAATGCGGTAAAATTTACCTCTCATGGTGAGGTATTAGTTTCTGTTAGCAGTAGACAGCTAGAAGCAGAAGAAAATTCACAGAATTTAAAGGCAAAAAATAACTCAGAATTTGATAATTGTGATATTTTTCCCGTATATGAAATACAATTTTCAGTCAGAGATACAGGTATTGGTATTCCTGCTACTCGCATGAATCGTTTATTTAAGTCTTTTAGTCAAGTTGATTCTTCTACCAGTAGGGAATATGGGGGTACAGGTTTAGGATTAGTTATTAGTAAAAGATTAGCTGAAATGATGGGTGGTCAAATGTGGGTTGAAAGTATGGGTGCAGTTGGAGGTAATCCCCCAGCAGGCTATAAATTTTTAGATAAAAAATTAGAGTATATCAACGAAAAATCAGGATCAAATTTTCATTTTACAATAGTCACAGAATGTAGCATTCAAACTATTAAAGATCAATTAATTCAAACTAATTATTTAGATGATAATCGACATAATTTAATAGATAAAAAAATACTAATAGTCGATGATAATACTACAAACAGAAAAATTTTGTTGAAACAAACTGAATCCTGGGGCATGATAGTTAACACTGCTGAAAATGCTACTCATGCTTTAGATTTAATGGCTAAAAAGTACAAATTCGATCTAGCAATTATAGATATGCAGATGCCTGAAATTGATGGTTTAACTTTAGCCAAGAAAATTCGTCAAAATCCAATGTATCGGGATTTACCTCTAGTAATTTTGACTTCTTTTGGCAGGCAAGAAATTAATGATTTTTATCAATTATTTGCAGCCATTATTAATAAACCTGTTAAACAATCTCAGCTTTATGAAATCTTACTAAATATTTTTTCTGGTAAAAGTATTGAAATTAGAATCACAAACAATAATAGTAAATGGAATTCTCAAACTATTCCTTTATTAGCAGAACAATTACCGCTGCGAATATTATTAGCAGATGACCATTTAGTTAATCAAAAAGTAGCTTTACAAATTTTACAACGCATGGGATATCGTGCTGATGTTGCTAGTAATGGTTTAGAAGTTTTAGAAGCTGTATTTAGTTTGCCTTATGATGTGGTTTTGATGGATGTACAGATGCCTTTGATGGATGGCCTAGAAGCTGCTAGTCGCATTCGGCAAAAATATGAAAATATCATAGAACATCCTAAAAAAGTTTCTCAGCGAAGACCTCGAATTATTGCCATGACAGCTAATGCTATGCAGGGCGATCGCGAAGAATGTATAGCTGCAGGAATGGATGATTATATTAGTAAACCAATACGGATGGAGCAACTTATAGAAGCTTTAAGTAAAGCTAAGTCTGTTGTGTCACAAGGAAAGGAAAAATTGACTTTCCCACAATCAAATTTATCTCCAGCAACCGTTCCAGACGATAATCACATTTTCACAGAACAGACTATTCTTGAGAGTAAGGTAATAGAAGGATTGAGAGAAGTAGAAGCTCTAGATGAAGTAATAGATATTTATTTAGATACTTCTCCCGAACTTCTAGAGAATATTAATATTGCTATTAATCAAGCCGATCCACTTATACTCAAGAATGCTGCTCATTCTCTCAAGTCTATTAGTGGTACTCTAGGAGCAATGATTCTTTATAAAATTTGTCAAGAATTAGAAATTATGGCTCGTTTAGCTTATGAGTCAGAAAATGCTACTCCAATAGAAGCAATAGAGATTTTTTCTCAGGTTAAAGTGGAGTATGAAAAAGTTATTGCTGCCTTGAAAATAGAGCGACAGAAATAGTAGGGGCAGGTTCCGCGTTAAGTTAATGGTGTTATAAATTATTCAGATCAACCCGCCCCCAACTTTTAATAAAGGTACAATAATTAATAGTACTGGGCAGGTTTAGTTAATTAAATTATCCCCATCAAAATCAATTACAGAACCTGTCACTACTTACCGAACTCTCCTGGGTTTACCTCTAAACCCACTCCAACCAATAGTTAAATAACAACTTGCCAGTAATAAGCTTGTTAAGCCTATTTTGATACTGGAATGAAAAGTTGATAGTTGTGATTTTTGTATTTCTCGCTGTTGTTTCCTTTCTATTTGTTGTGTTAAATTTGAGCGAACTTCTTCTACTTTTACTTTAAAAGCATTAGGATTATTCTTAAACTTTTCTAAATTATCTATTTGTTCTTCACTCAATTGTCTTTTTCTTGTAAAAGCCTCTAATTTTTGCCTATCCCGGAGCATATCACCTATGACATTTTGTTGCTGATCTAAACGTTGTTCTAATATTTCTTTCTCTTCTTTGGCAGTTTGATTTGCTGCTTCCACTGCTTCATTGCTTACTGCTAAAGTATTACTAATATGCAGAGGAATAATTAGCAAAAATATTATGCCCAAGAAAAAAGATAATAAATAAACCCAAAATTTTAAGCTATTCCAGCTAAGTTTAGGTTGTGTTGGAGCTAAACCAAGAATTTCTTCAAAGCCATAGGCACAAAACATTAAAGCTATTCCTAAAATTGGTACAATACCTTCTTCTACTATTGTAGTTGTGAAATTGAGACTCCAGTCTGTATCTCCTATCTTGATAGTAAATAGAAGTAAAACATAATTGATAATAGTAAATAGTACCAAGATAATTCCAGCTAATTTCATAAATCTAACTGCCTGGACTGGTACTTGACTGATATTAGTTCCTTTCATAGTTTAGATTTATAATGTGTACATCAATCTAGTTGGAGCAAAAATTGCCCACAGTTGAGATTTTGTCTATATCTATCTAGATATCATTTCTACCATATAATCCTATCTTCATATTATCTTTAAAAAAAATTTGTGTATTTACTCTAGTTGACGATCCTGTTTTTTCTGGTTAGGATAGTAGATGTAATTCAACAAGAGTGTAGATTGGCTAAAACTAAAAACTCACTAATTCTTCTTCTTTTTGAAATAACTTAGATTTTATAATTTTTTAAAGCAACCTAGTTATTTAGAAGGCTGAGGATATAAAAAAATACTTATTAGCTCCCGAATATCTAAATTCTGATAACCAATAATTTTTGTTCACTATTTACAGGTAAATATATCCATGAAAAAATTACTTACAGCGATCGCTTCTACAGCTTTTTTAACTTTCTCTGCTGCTGGGGCTAGTATGGCAGAGGTTGTTGATGTTCCTATAGATGACCTTGGAATGGTGTTACTGTCAAATGAAAATTCCTATGGTAATGCAAGTTTAGGTTACGATACGGAGCTAAACGACTATACATCTGTAACTCTTGGAGGTTGTACCGCCGATCTAATGTGTGTGCAAAATCAAATAGGTGTATGGGGATTAGTCGAGTGTAGTGGGGCTGCTACTGCGGGTGGTAGTATGAGTATACAAGCTGGAGCAGAATGTGTTATTGAAAAAGGAGGTTTCAGTGCATACGACAGTTGTACAACTGGCACTTGCCCATTAAAATAAGTACCTTAATTAAACGAAAGAATTTAAGAGTCAGGAGTCAGAATATTTGATATATTCTGGCTCCTATTTTTTTTGATTTTATTGCTCAGTAGTGGTGGGTTTAACCGAAAACCTGAAAATTAGGGATAATATAAACGCCGGATAATTTACCCACGTCATTGGGACTGGAATGGAGTGGAAGGAAGCAATCTCAGAGTCGTAGGTTGATTGCTTCCTATCGTCGCTGCGGACGACTATTTAACTAGATTCTATATAAGTCCTCAAAGCTCGCCTTTCGTTGGGGGCGAGTTAACTTGATTTAATGTTGAGCAAGAATAATTTCAGGGGGAACCCACCCCTACTACTGCAACATTTTAGGTGTGTCAGACTACTACTGGATTAATATTATGTCTGGATAATTAGTGATAAAAAAGTTTTTGTTTGTAGTAGGGCTTCAGCCCTGAGATAGATATTTCAAGGGCTAAAACCCTACTACAAACTTTAATTATAAATATTCAACCGGACATATATTGACATCCTCCCGACGCTGACCTGACGGTACAGCGCGGGATTCCTAACCATCGCTGATTAGGCCTTTCTGCTGCCTCTTGCAGAGGAGCTGCGCTAACAATGCACCAGCCTCCAAGGTCGAGCCTCTTTTCGGTCTAAAAGCGCGCTCCACAGACTGAAACTGCTAGCCCAGCAGCCATATTTCTAAGTCTAACACACTATTGACATGCGCCGCAAAATTGATTGGTTTTCCCATACGACGCTCCCCTTCGGGAGAGCGCGGGTCTTCAACCAACGTTGAGATAAATCTAATTTTGTGGATTAAGGCAGGATTTATGATTGAATGTTGATGTATTTATTACAGCACTTTTCAAATTGATGAACCACATCGCCATAATCAAAATCTAGGGACGTTGCATGCAACGTCCCTACTGTGATTTATTGAAATAAAAACCGCTGTAATTTGAACTGGAAGCCCCCCTACTATTACAACGTTACAAAAAAATAAGGGAGTCTCATCAACTGCTTCATAAAACTGATACAAAATATCATATAACGTGACAATCTGATAGCGTAGCTCCGACCTAGGAGGCTGTTTATTTCCTGCTTCAATTGAGGCCGTCGGCGGTTACTCATCCACAGGCATTGACGGTCAAGCCAACCGCATCCGTCAAGTTTACACTTGTATTTAAGTCTTTGTCAATAGAAACGACTATCAGAAATGTTTAAGCAGTGATTAGAACAGAAGATACAAATCTCACACTCATTACTACTATGGGAGAGAATATCGTTTTATATCGCTTACATACGTAAATTGTAAACTAAGTCAAAACTCCCTCTCCAGACTTTAATACTCACTAACAAAAATAGAGAAGCTATTCTAATGCTTTACTTTGCAGACTTACGCTTAGTAGCAGCAACCAAACCACCGATAGCCATTATACCTAATACTGTAGAAGGCTCAGGTGCATCAGCAGGAGGTTCAGATAAAATACCACCCCCTCCTCCTATAACAACTTCATAGTTACCACTGAAAGAACCTGCTGCATCATTGTCAGCTAATCCAGTAGCAGTAGCGGAGTCACTCCAAGCGAAACCAGTAACTCCATCAATATCGTATGCAAGAATTTCACTCATTTGCACACCTTCTAAGAAGTTTGCTAAACCTATGTGTACGTCTTTGAATCTATCTGCTAAGTTGAAGTGACCTGCTAAACCAACCACAATGTCGTCACCGACTGCGTTTATGTAAGAAATGTTGGGATCGCTAATCAGATCAAATCCTCCATTGCTTTTAAACATACCATAAGCAGCGCTTTTCATCGCAGTACTGCCTGCCAAAGCAGTTTGTGCCCAGGCATCAGAAAACCATTCTAAACCAACAGTTTGTTGCCAAGTAACATCATTGTAAATGTCCTCAGTCACATTGGTGAATTTAGCAGTTCCCTGACTATTTTGAGCTTGTACTCCAGCAAGTGGGTTACCGCCTGTATCGCTACTACCGAACTCTACATTACCACCAGGATTAGAGCTATCTCCTTGTAGGACTGAATTTAACTGGCTCAAGTCAGTTTCTTGAAAGCCATTACCTACTTGTTCGCGCAATATCAAATCTGTACCTATTGGGCTAAAAGTAGCAGCCATTGCTGGAGCGCCGAATACTGCACTCATACCAGCGACAACGGAAGCACTTGCTAAAAATTTCTTTACTAATCCTGCCATGATTTTTGTTTCCTTAATTTAATTTGTGTGTTGTAACAATTAGCTAGATTGAAAAATATATATTGACTGGTGAAATGGAAATTTATCTATTATGTTTATCAAAGCATAAGTAACAAGATATTTTGTGTGTTTCAAATCACTTGAGCTGATGATTCTTGTTTACTCTTTTGTATAACAATGCACCTGTTGTTAGGTTTTATATTGTTTGCCAGTCATTTAAGTTTTTTTCTTTCACTTAAATCCATTATAAGCAGTTTTATCACCGAATGTCTATATTTCTAGGCGATTTTTATATGAAATTTTAGTGAAGCTTAGTATTTAGAAAAACTCCTAGAAAACACTTATGTATTTCTACCTAAATCATTATCAATACAAAAATTCTCGTCCATATAATGAATTAATTACTTCTATAAATAATCATTTTTTCCCATTTCAAAAAAATCCAAAATAAAAGATAGTGTTTCCCCAGGATCTTCTCAGGAAACACTCACTATGACTAACTTTTAAATTAATTTAACCCACTATTGCGTTAACAGCAGCACAAAACATTATTTCTGCAAAAACACTGAAATTTTCTCCACAGCCCTTGACAAAATCTCCGACTTATGAACCAAAGCAAACCTCACATATCCCTCTCCAGCCTTGCCAAAACCAGCTCCAGGGGCTACTGCCACCCCTGTATTTTTTACTAAGTCCACACAGAACTCCACAGAATTATTAGCCCATGCTTCCGGTAGTTTCGCCCAAACATACATAGTGGCCGATGGAGTAGGTACAGGCCAACCAATTTGATGCAATGCCCCAACAAACACATCCCGACGTTGGCGAAAAATGTCCACAGTTTCTCTAACTACCTCTTGAGGACCAGTCAAAGCAGCGATCGCTCCATTGAGAATGCCTTGATACTGATTAAAATCAATACAAGCTTTAACCTGTCGCAAAGCTTGAATCAATTGAGCATTACCAATGGCATAACCAACTCGGAAACCCCCCATGCTATAAGATTTTGACATCGTAAAAAATTCTATAGAAACACTTTTTTCTGGGTCAGCTTGAAAAATAGAAGGAGCAATAGATTGTTTTTCGGGTGCTTGAGAAAAGGTATCAAAAACAAAGTCTAAATATGGAGCATCGTGAACTAAGGCTAAATTATGTTTTTGACAAAAAGCAACTGTTTCTTGGAGAAAAGATAAAGGAGTGATCGCTGTTGTGGGATTATGAGGATAACTCAAAACCATCATTTTGGCCTGAGATAAAACAGCTTGAGGAATGTCTGCCAAAACAGGCAAAAATCCATTTTCTGCCAATAAAGGCATTGGGTAAACTTGACCCCCTGCTAAAAACACCCCACCACTATGAGAAGGATAACTAGGGTCTTGCAGTAAAGCAAAATCACCAGGATTAAGTATAGCCAAGGGTAAATGAGCCGTACCTTCCTGGGAACCAATTAGAGGTAAAACTTCAGTTTCTGGGTCTACTGGAATGTCAAATTTATCCGTATACCACTGAGCTGCTGCCTGCCGAAAAGCTTGAGTGCTAGAAAATAACGAATAACCATGAGTAGTAGAGTCTGACAAAGATTGAGCGATCGCTTCTAAAGCGTGGGAAGGCGCGGGTAAGTCAGAAGACCCAAGAGACAAATCTATCAAATTTTGCCCTGCTGCTTTTGCCAATGCTTTTGCCCGGTCCATATCGGCAAATACATTAAAGCTTAAGGGAGCTAAACGTTGTGATAATTGCATTTTAATTTAACCTCTGAATTGACTTTTGTAGTTCTGATCTACTTTACTTTTGCCAAATATTTGTCAATCTTCCAATACCCGCGTCAAAAGTCAAAATTTAACTTCCCTGGCGGGAAGTCCCGCGCTCTCCCGTTGGCGGAGGATGGTGGCGGCAGCTATTAGGGGAGCGGAGGGATGGTCAAGCCAGGGCCTTGAGTCGGATACCTCCAAAAATAAAACCTTCCTATACCCTTGACAAGCTAGGAGGTATGCATGTTATCACGAAGGTTAACACAGGGGAAGGACATCACCTCACACGAAACAGCGGTCATTTTTTTCATAATGTAAGAATCCCGCGTTGTCGCGCTATGCGCAACGTCGGGAGTATGTCAAGAGGCACACAGTCGTACATGGGAATTAAACAATAATTGAAAATACTTTTTTAAGACACCCAACTCCTCATCTATAATTCCCATCAAGATTTTTATATCTGAATCAAGCGATCGCTCTACATTTCTCCATCAACCTCTGAGCTACATTTATATTACATTGTATTATTGCGACATACGCATTAGTAAAAAAGGGATCTCAATTGAGCGATCGCTCCATATTTCTCCATCAACCTCTGAACTACATTTATATTACATTGTAATATTGCGGCATACGCATTAGTAGAAAAGGGATCTCGATTGAGCGATCGCTCTACATTTCTCCATCAACCTCTGAGCTACATTTATATTACATTGTATTATTGCGACATACGCATTAGTAAAAAAGGGATCTCAATTGAGCGATCGCTCTACATTTCTCCATCAACCTCTGAGCTACATTTATATTACATTGTATTATTGCGACATACGCATTAGTAAAAAAGGGATCTCAATTGAGCGATCGCTCCATATTTCTCCATCAACCTCTGAGCTACATTTATATTACATTGTATTATTGCGACATACGCATTAGTAAAAAAGGGATCTCAATTGAGCGATCGCTCCATATTTCTCCATCAACCTCTGAACTACATTTATATTACATTGTATTATTGCGACATACGCATTAGTAGAAAAGAGATCTCAATTGAGCGATCGCTCCATATTTCTCCATCAACCTCTGAACTACATTTATATTACATTGTATTATTGCGACATACGCATTAGTAGAAAAGGGAGGCGATCACTATTTAACTACTAACAGAAAAAACTTACAGGAGGTAAATCTCATGTCAGCATTAATCGAAGCTTTAGAACGAATGAAAGAGTATCATCTTAAACACAGTCCCTTCGCAGTAGAAGAACTACAACCAGGACTGACAAGAACACAAATAGATGAGCTAGTTAAAGACTTACCTTTTTCTTTGCCAGAAGAACTCTACGAACTTTACCAGTGGCATAATGGAATGACAAACCCGCAAATTTTTATTTCGAATGGGAAAGGATTGTATGGATTTTTGTCCCTTGAAAAGACTCTGGAAACTTCTCAAAGAGAATATGAGGCAGCACTTGCTGGATACGGAGATTTTCTTCCTAACTGGCTGTTGATTTTTGAGGCCATTCCAGATAATTGTGCAGAAGGCTGTGTTCTAGTTGTAGATAAGGAAACAGCGGTCATGCGTACCTACGATTCTGAGTATCGTGACTATCCCATTTCACACACCAGCCTCACAAATATGGTGCTGGCGGATATATGTGGTGATGGTACAGACTTTAGTGGTGCAGACTTAAGTCATGCTGACTTCCGAAACATCCGCATTCACAGTAGAGTCATATTTAATCAAGATACCAATCTAGAGTCAGCAGATTTTAGAGGTTCCGACTTAACTAGAGCAAACCTGGGTGCTGCCAACCTTAGCAATGTTAAGTTGAAGGATGCCTTCTACAGTTACCAAACAATTTTTCCAGAGGGAACTGACTTGTCTGAACTAGTCTATATTGGACCTGGTGCAAATCTAGCAGGTATGGATCTGCGAAAAATTTATTTTAGCGATTTCAACCTGGCAGGTGCTAATTTGAATGGAGCCATTTTAACAAAGAAATACATGGATAATGCTAACCTAGAAAACGCTAACTTGACAGGAGCTGACCTCTATCGTGTTAACTTAGAAGGTGCTAATTTGAGTGGAGCTAATTTCCAAGATGCTAATCTCAGGTCAGCTAGACTGAAGAATGCTATTTTTAACAATACCATTATGCCAGACGGTAGTATGAAAAACGGTATTGGTGATGGTCATTTCAGTTATCAGTTATCAGTTATCAGTTATCAGTGAACCTCCGACTGAAGTCGGAGGCTTGAAATACTGAACTAAATATTTTTTTCATCCCCTTAAAAGGGGAGGCACATACCCTCATTTTTTGGTAAAGAATATTTTGTAGGACTTAGAGAGTACCGCTATAAATAGGTAATTTGGTCATTTTTCTGATATTGCAACTATAATCAGTGCCGTTGCGTAAGTCCTGAGAATATTGTCAACTGAACAAATTATCAGTATTCTAAAATAACAATGACCAAAAAAGAGGGTCAATAGCCTCCCCTTAGCTGCGTCGCGACCTGGCGCTCTACAAGGAGATGAAAAACAGTTTGCTATTCCCTATTCCCTATTCCCTAGCGTAGCTATAACTGATAACTGAAATGACCACACCTTCTTCTGTTACTATTACCGTTCCTGCAACTACCGCAAATATTGGCCCTGGTTTTGACTGCATCGGTGCAGCTCTCTCCTTATATAACCGCTTAAAATTCTCTATTGCGGATAGCGCAACAGAACTCAAAATTTCTGTCACTGGCAAAGAAGCTGCACGAGTCAGCACAGATAAAACCAATCTTGCCTATCAAGCATTCGTCAAATTATATGAACATCTCAACCAAATACCCCCATCTGTGGAAATAGAAATCGACTTAGGGGTACCCTTAGCTAGGGGTTTAGGAAGTTCAGCTACTGCAATAGTCGGAGGTTTACTCGGAGCAAATCAACTAGCGGGACATCCTTTGAGTAAAACAGAAATAATGAATTTAGCGATCGCCATTGAAGGACATCCAGATAATGTTGTACCTGCCTTACTCGGGGGCTGTTGTTTAACTGCTTCGACTCCTAGTGGTTGGGAAGTATGTGATATTCCTTGGCATTCTGATATTGTGCCAGTAGTAGCAATTCCAGACTTTGAACTTTCAACAGCAGAAGCGCGACGAGTCTTACCAACAGAATACTGTCGCGCCGATGCAATATTCAATGCTGCCCATTTAGGCATTTTGTTAAGAGGTTTAGAAACTGGTAATGGAGATTGGTTAAAAGCTGGAATGCAAGATAAAATTCACCAACCCTACCGTAAGTCTCTAATCAAAGGATATGAAAAAGTTAGATTAGCTGCTTTAGATGCTGGTGCTGATGAAATGGTAATCAGTGGTGCAGGACCGACTTTATTAGCACTGACAAATTCACTCACAACATCAGCAGTAGTAACAGCAATGGCAGATACTTGGAAAAATCAAGGAGTAGTTACAGAAGTAAAAGCTTTAGAAGTTGACACTAGAGGAGCAATTTGTAATTAGCTTAGTGATTTGATAGAACGCGATCGCTACCTTGGTATAATTGGCAAACAAACACCAATGCTTGTCCAAATTTTCCATAAATTTAGCGATCGTCATAATTTTTTCCTTCTAGATCAGGACTTACGCAACGGCAACAATCATACTGGTTATATCAGCAATAATGACCAAATAATACACTATATGTAGCGGTACTGCGTAAGTCCTGTAGATTAAATATACATATAGCACTTTCGGTGCAGTTGGTATGCAAACGTGCAGGTAATATCATCTCCGGATAATTAGACTTGTCGCTTTATAGAACCCATTTGATAGCTATATAATTATGGTAGTCAAGTCTTTTCGCGCATCAGTTTTGAGGAAAAATCATTTGAAGGAGTGTTTAATTTTTTGTATTGTCTCTCCCCACATCTTCCCTCTTCCCTCTTACCGAATAATTAATAATTAATAATTAATAATATCATGTCCGGTAGCATCGGTCTTGTATAGTAAATAGGCAACAGCTCCGGAAGGCAACAGCTCCGGAAGGCAAGAAAAAAACTTAAATTTCCTGCAAATATCCACGCCAACTTTTACACAAACGATTGCCTTCGGACATGATATACAGCGCTTTTCAAATTGATGAACCACATCTTCACACATCAAACTTTGTAGGGACGTTCCATGGAACGTCCCTACTGTGGTCTACTAATCATGAAAACCGCTGTAATTAAATAATTCGCGCCTTGAAGCCTCTCCTTTTAAGGGGAAAAAAAGCGGTCGTTTGCGCAGCATTCCGTAGGATGGGATGGCGCAGGTTTCCTGCGCCATATCCAATCGACCAAGAAAAGAAATAATATCTCCTGATATTCAATTCCGTAACGGTTAAAACCCGAGGTAATTATCAATTATCAATTATCCATTATCCATTAATGAACTCCTATCTCCCCCTCCTAGGAGCAGTAGGGGTGGGTTGTCTCCTTTCTCCTGACTCAAGGCTAAAAAAACTTGATATTTATGAAGATACGATCAGGGGTTCTATAACTTAAAAAATCCCCAAAAACTTTGTTCTGTAAGGATTGTAGCCATTGGCAACCAAAAAGTATTAGAATTATTGCTCTGTCTAGGTTGGAGCGATTTTTTTCCCTCTATTTAGCGACAACTCTATTATATATCTCCGAAAATAGTCAAACACTTACTCTAACTATCTTTTGGAGAGCGTTCGCCAATACTTAAGATAGTTGATTTTTACCGTAAAATCAGTATTATAGATACTTACTATTAGAGCTGATTCATAAAGAGAATCTAAAGAAAGTTTAGTCCCAGTCAAATTAGGTGTTACTATTGAGTATAGTTGATCCATATTGTAACCAATGAGTCGTCTACCTGCGATCGCCAACCCTAAAAGTCAACCATACCCAAGAGACCTGAGTGATTCGACTGGGGGATATACTTAAGCCTCTGCTACCTAAGTTTAAGGGATTTGGGCATCCTGTTCAAGTGGATTTCCGAGAGATTCGTATGGGGTATATTTTATGTACAAAGAACTGGATGTCAATAGACATCTCCAAAAATCAAAAATAAAATCAATTCTTATCCATAAATTATCAATTATTTATCCCTGTTGCCTGTTGCCTGTTGCCTGTTGCCTCTTTTCTGGAGATGTCTAATGGGAAATGATGCCCCATGACTTACCACCCTATACAACTGTATACAGGTACTTCCAGAAATTGCAGCCTCGTGGTTTCTGGCAAGTTCTCCACGAGCAAGTTCGGCAAAAATTAAGAACACAACTAGACAGAGATCAGCACTCCACCGTTGCGATAGCGTACGCTTAACCGGAGGTTATCGCTGATTCCTATGGCAGTCAAAACAACAGAAAAAAGGGATCTGTCTACGGCGCGCGATGGTGGTAAGAAAGTTAAAGGGCGTAAGCGCCATATAGTCGTAGATTCTCAAGGATTATTAATTGGAGTTCTGGTGAGTAAGGCAAATGCCTCAGAATGTTTAGGAGCAGTAGTTGTGCTCAATGAGGCAAAGAGCAAGCTATCGAAAGAGCGAGGTAGTCTGGGTAGATCAGGGTTATTCTGGTAAAAACTTTGCCAATGCTGTTAGGCAGGTTTGTGGCGATGGCGTCAGGGTGGAAGTGATCAAACGAACATCAGAGAGTTTTGAGCAATTGCCGTGGGCGATGGATTGTTGAACGCAATGCATGGGTGGCTAAATAGATTTAGACGCTTAAGTAAGGATTATGAAGTCTATTCAGATGTAAGTGAAGCAATGATTTATGGCTCATTAATCCAACTCATGGTCAAGCGACTAGCTTTCTTTAGATTTACTTTATGAATCAGCTCTTAAAAACAAGTTCAAAAATAGCAATATAAATTCAATAATTATTATCTTGCTCAAGATTTATTTATTACTACAAAATAAATGTCCCTATTCGTAATCTTACTAACCCACAAATAGTCATAATTATTTGCTCAGCCTTTGTAGGGATTTAATCTAAATCTTTCTTGAGCTACCCTAAATATTTTGACTAATCTAATTATATGTTCAACAAAAATTCGTTAGTAGCGCAAATTCTCTATTTTGAGATTTTTCTGAGTCTGTTAGTTCTCGTTTTTTCGGCTTTTTTTTAGGTGTTTTAATCCTCAGTTCTCCAGTATAGGCTTTATCTCCACTAAATTTTTGTTTACTGTCAAACTTTTTCTCAGTTTCACGGAAATATTGTATATCACTTTTTTTCCCTGGTTCTCCTGCTGAAATATCCACAATATCCTTACCTTTTGGCAATACAATTACTTGCCCTTTTCTTGAGTGCTTCTTACATTCGCCGTGCGACGGCGAATGAAGCACTCGCTTTTTTGTATGAGTTTTTTTCTTTCCTGAGTAATATTCCTTTTGTTTTTCATATTCTCTTGGTCTTTCTATCCCCTGTTCGTAGCCATCTACAATTAATTCAAATTCTGTTAATATTTCTTTGACAATTTCATAGTCACTTTGTTTTTTTTACCTGTTCTAAGAGACTTGTTGTTCAACAATTAATAATGAATAATGAATAATGAATAATTACCTCTCCTTGAAAAGAAGAGGATTGACTAATCATGAAAATTTTTCTTCACAGGAGTCGATTGGATATGGCGAGGAGACCTCGCCATCCCTCGACCGCTTATTATCCCCTTAAAAGGGGAGGCTTTAAACCACAATTTTTCGGTAATAAATACCCAATAATTGGCCACCAATAATTAAAGGTATCATTAGCTGTAGTTTCACTCACTCCAAATTGAATGCCTAGTAGTTGAAACGTTGTCAAATGTCTTAAATAAGTTAAGGTTAAAATAATTTGGTCTGAGATAGATAATTTAGGTGGCTTACCACCACCATAAGCAATTATTCTAACTTTTTAGCTGTGGCTATTTCTTGCTTATTATTGTGGAGTTTTTCTGCTTGTTTTAGTAACTTTTCTAGCTGTTCATACTTGATGCCTAATAAACGTTCTGATTCTTGTAGATGATTGTAAATGTACTCAAGCATACTGGTCATAATTAGCAACTGAAAATTACATTTTTTATGATTCTATCACAATTTATTTATTTTTTGGAGATGTCTATTAGTTATGAAAAAAAACTATTCTTTCAGTTGCTATCGCAAATCTCTTTTTGATCTCTAAGACCTACGGACATTTCATGCAACGTCCCTACTACTCCCTACTCCCTAACCTCACTTATTTATAAGTATTAAACCGGGGGTGAGATCACCAACAGGACTTATACAGTACCGCTATATATAGCATATAACTTCGTCATTATTCTAGATACAATCACTATAACTAGTGCTGTTGCGTAAGTCCTGACCAAATAAATCATTTTTTGTACCTTTTTCCCAAAAAGCTCTTCCCTGTTCTACCAAGCGTGAAAAAAATGTTACGAATAATTAGGAGAGTTAAAATACTTGAGATCAGATGTTACAAGTGACTAAAAAGAAGTCTTCTAGCTAAGACATGATACTTAATATATTAATTCTGTACGTCGCCCTAACGACAGATACCCTAACTGAGTTCCGAGTTCTGACTCCTAAGTAGTCACATAATTATTTCTAGCAAACATTTGTCATGCTTGGTATTCCCTGTTCCCTACTTCAGGCAAAAATTTATATCTTTTTCACCAGAGGTCTATTGATCAGTATTCAACCAGACATAATATAACAGGGAACAGAGAAAGACTGTTAAACTATCAGCTCTATTCAATGAGTCAATATTTATATACCCAATTTCAATGCTAAACAGCTTATGCTAAATGCTAATATTAAACATGATTTCTCCTAAGCAGTAATTATTTAACTTTCAAAGTCCGTAAACGATTGATTGCTGCTGCCAACTCAAAACGTCGGAAGATAGCTAAATCTGCTTGTGGAAAAGGAAGCAAAACATCCAAACCTTTAGATTCAATATCTGCCATAATAGCATCAACAACTTCTGACAATGTTCGATCACTATCCATGTATTGTTTTTTAGCATAAACCATAGCTGCACCAATCGCCGTTAGTTGGTCTTTACTCACTAACTGTTCAACACTAGAGAGGTCAACATCCTCGCTACCAAACACCACTTCATCAACATCTCGTACTTTTAAACGCACATCTCGTCGCCCTCGACTAGGATCTAAACTTTCTGGTAGTGGTATGCGCGCTCGAATTTCGCCAAATTTTTCACCACCTTCTAGAGTACGACCAGTAACGTATTGTTCGGCAATCTCTTTAGCTTTTTCTGTAACTTCTCTAGCTTGAAAGTTTTCCATAGCAATGATTTTATCTGCCACTTCAAAATAGTCACCACTACCACCCATAACCAAAATTGTTGATACTTGATAGTCAGTATATAACTGTCTTACCTTATCAATAAAAGGAGTTATAGGTTCACTATCTTTGGCAATAAGTTCTTGCATCCGGCGATCGCGAATCATAAAATTAGTTGCTGCCGTGTCCTCATCTACTAACAAGACAGGGGAAGTTGTCACAATTTCTTCAGATCCTTCAGGTCTATCATTTTTAATACCTATCTCCAAAGCTTCCATAATATTTGCAGCTTGAGAGGTACTACCACTAGCATTTTCAGTAGTAAATTGAGTAGTAGAACGATCTTGAGGCAATTGATTAATAAACGGCGAAATATCTACAGCTGCAACACTACGACCATCCTCTGCTCTAATTTTCACCGCTGCTGGATCTGTCACAACAAATTCACGTCCATCACCAGGAATGTGGTTATAAACCCCTAATTCAATCGCTTTGAGGAGGGTAGACTTACCATGATAACCACCACCCACAATTAATGTCACCCCTTTAGATATTCCCATGCCAGAAATTTTACCTTGATTCGGGCATTCAAACTCTACTTCCAAAGATGGAGGAGACTGAAATGGCACTACATTCTCAGATGACAAAGGGCGACTGTCAATCCCACTACGACGTGGTAAAATTGCACCATTAGCAACAAAAGCCACCAGATTTTTTTCTACCAACTGCTTCCGCAAAAAATCTGTATCTTCTACAGTTTCTACATGACGGCGACAAGCATCAGCATCTAATTGTTCATATTTGAGACTCCGATGAACAATATAAGGCATATCATCACACAACATTTCTGCGGCCTGTCTGCCTAGAATACGACGACCATTTGCCGGTAATCCAACTATTAATCGTACTTCAACACCTTTTTGAGTATTGTTTTTTAATTTTATAGGTTTTCCTCTTTGTAAAGCAGGGTTTGACCCAGGAGAAACAACTTTAGGAGCTGGAGGATCTATATTAGCCAAGTATACTGATGTTCGTTCCAGCACTTCCTGTCCCATTTTCGTAATTGCCACCATCCCACTTTTGCCAGTGCCACGCCGTCCACTGACCTCATAAGCCATTCTGTCAAATTTACGAGTTAGGAAATCCCGTAGGGCCACTTCTCGAATTGGACTTTTATAAAGTTCTGGAGGAAAGGCAGCAACTGTATAAGGCACCTGCACCCGAAGTTTACTAGGAGCGCCAAAGGGGTCTCCCTGAATATAATCAATAATTAGGGTAAAGTCAGGAAATTCGTAACTACCTTGAATATCTCTGTAAGCTTTGTAGTTACAGTTGTCTAAGTCTAAAAGTTTCTGCCTGAGAGTTTGTTGATTAGTCATTTTTCAGGTATCAGGTGTCATGCTAGAACGGATAATTAGTAATAATACTGTAGGTTGGTTCTGCACTTAACTTAACCTAACCTACAAAGTGCCAATTTTTTATGATATAGCAGGGAACAGACAACAAGCAACAGATTTAAAAACATTTCCCTGTAAATAGCTATGTTTTAACCTATCTGTCTATTACAATAACTATTAGCATTTCCGAATTATGATATAATATTATACTTGCTTAATTCGGTATGAAAAAATGTTCCATCTCAGCACCATTGTCACATCTTTACTTGATATCCCCATCTCCCCACACTACCCACCCTATGAATCTAATTACACCGATGCTACCGGATTTGATACAACCCCTAGCTCCTGACTACTACACTAGTAGACCACTCTAGGGACATTCCATGGAACATCCCTACAAGGATTTTGCTTTTGTCTATGTGGTTCACCCATCTTAAACACTTAAACAGTGCTGCAAATCAGATAAGCGGGTTTGATTTAATTTCTAAAACACCTGTGTCACCATCAATATGGGCCTCAACTCCTACAGGTAAAGCTGCATTTGGACTATCATGGCCAAAAGGAAGGTCGGAAACGATGGGAATGTTTAAATCAGCCAGGCGATCGCGCAATACGTCTTCAACAGTAAACTCTGTATTATTCATAAGGCCAGGGGAACATTGACTAAACCGCCCCAGAGCAATACCATTTACCTGCTGTAAAACCCCAGCCATCCGCCAGTGGGTCAACATTCGGTCAATACGGTAAGGAACTTCATTTGTATCTTCTAAGGCTAAAATTGTCCCACTCAAATCTGGTTGATACTTAGTGCCTAATAAATGACCAGCTACAGTTAAATTTGCAGGCATTAAATATCCCTTGGCCTGGCCTCCACCCCAACCATTGCCTTTTAAAGGTTCTAGGGAACGACCCTCCACCAAGTCAAATAGTCGTTGAATTGACCACTCTGGTTCCGCAGCTAAAGTAGTTAATAATGGACCATGAACACAGGAAAAATTGCTAATTTTACTAAAAGTCCACAGCAGGGCAGTAATATCAGAAAAACCAATCAACCATTTAGGAATAGGCAATGAAAAATCATTGAGGTTTGGCCAGTTTTCGAGTAAGCGAGTCGTGCCATAACCACCCCTAGAGCAGAGAAGACCACGATAATTTTCATTACTCATCGCTGCTATTAATTGAGTGAAGCGACTTTCGTCTGTACCTGCTAAATAACCCCATTGTTCATCATAACCAGGAGTTAATTCTACTTGGTAGTCATGCGATCGCCAAATTTCCACTCCCTTTTCAAAAGCATCTAATTCTCGCAGACAACCGCTTGGTGAAATAACTTGTAGTAAGTCACCAGGTTTTAACCAATTTTGATTTAGCATATTATTATTTAGGGAATAGGGAACTAGGGAGCTAGGGATAGATAATATCATATCCACTGGGGCGCGTTTGTGTAAATTCAAGGGTGAATATTATGAATATATATAGGAAATTGGTAGTCCTGCATGGTAATGGTGAGGATATATATTTTTTAATTTCTCCCACACTCCCCACACTCCCCACACTCCCCACACTCCCCCACTCCCTCTACCATTACTATGCACCACCACCTAGGAAATTTAAGTTTTTTTCTTGCTGTTATATTAACTTAAGCCTTCCTGCCTCTTCATTCTTCCCTCTTCATTCTTCCTTCTTTTACCCAACTCTATTCACAACTAAAATATTACGATTTTTGTCACCCACTCGTTTATACATAAACTGATCGACACTGTCTTTTGCTAAATATACTCCTAATCCACCCATAGGGCGTTTTTCTAAGGCTTGTTGTAAAGTTTCTTCTGTTACCATTTCTGCTTGAGTAGGATCGTAAGGTATAGCTGTATCTTCAATATAAACAGTTAAATTTTGCTCATTTATTTCGGCTTGTATAGAAATATTCCCTGCTAAACCAGCTTCATCATAGCCATGAGTAATAATATTTGTTGCTATTTCATCTACTGCTAAACGTAATTTATATGATGCTTTTTTTTCTAAACCAGCTTCTTTTCCTGCCGACATAATATATTGACCAATTTTTCCTAAAGAGTCTAGGCTACCTGACACTATTAAAGGTTCCATAATGCTCCTTTTTTGAGTTTTTTTTAGTAATAGTTTTCATTAATTTCTACGCACCGCTAACATTGTAAGATCATCAAATTGTGGCGCATCATCAATATAAGTAGGGCTTGCTGATTAAATCTAAAAGCATTGACATATAAAGACAAGTGCTTTTTTTAGGTCAAAAAAAGTACGCCTGTTTGAGCTATTCATGCTCATGCATGGAGCGTATTTTAGGCGCATAGTTGGACAGAAACATCCAGAAAAATTCTTGCTCCTACATCCTAGCTCATTCCCATTTCTCCTGTATCCTGTATCCTGTATCCTGTATTCTACCCTCACCCATAAGACTTTTTCAGCAAACCCTAAGTAAATAAATTATCTTTAATGCGTTTCATCAATTATGATGCATAACTAGCAGATTTTTATACTATTTATTTTTGCTTATTATCTGTAAATAACTTTCCTTCAGGAGATTTTGCCTCAGTATAACTGATTAGTATATCTGCTTCATAAAACCGATATAAAACGTCACAAGTGTCACATTTTAATGTTTACTTCCTGCTTCCACCGGAACTGTCGGCAGCACTCCGTCCACAGGCATCAACGGTCAAGCTGACCGCATTACTTAAATTAATACTTGCGTCTTATACCCGGTCTATAGATATCCCACAATCACCGCAGTCATAAGTACGATTATTTAAGGGCATATCTTGAACATGACCACAGTAGGAGCAAGTTTTTGAAGATGGAAAAAACCTATCAACTACTACTAATTTAGAAAAGCATCGTCAAAGTCTCCAGCTACTTGCTTGGCCTGATGAAAACAGGCAACTATTTTCCAATCATCCAGCTTAGGAATATCGTAGGGAAGAAAGTCTATTTAGGGCTTGCTGATTAATTCTCAAAGCATTTATATATAAAGGTTTGAACAATTTTATAACTTTAAAAAATAACTGGTTTTCAGCTCTTCATGCTCAAAAAGTTGGCATTTTGGGCGCATAGTTGGGTAAAAAAAATCTCCCCTACTCCCCTACACAAGCGCTCCCCTACTCCTGAAAAAAGACTAGTGAAGCGCAAACCCTATTTAAAATTGTACGGGCGAACCTTTGTTCGCCTCTACTACTGACTATTTCTTCAATGCATAAATTTTGTTCAAATATTCTCTACCTTAGCTGCATCATATTCATCCAGTAAATAAATACTTTGATCGAAACCTGTTTTCTTGATGGTATCCAGCACCATTTCTTGAACACCTACCATATAAATATCAACACCTGTTCCCATTTTTTGTTTGGAGAAAATCAATACCCGGAGACCCGCACTTGCCATATATTCTAGGTCATTCATTATTAAAACAAGTCTTTTCGGGTTTTCGGCTGCTGCTTCCTCTACTTTTTTCTTAAAAGCTGGAGCGGTAGACCCATCTAGCTCTCCAGATAAAGTTATTTTAGCGATGCCGTTTGTTGTTTCTAGAGTTGCTTCAAAAGCCATAATTTTCCCTTATTTATTAATTTCGTCGTAATTTATACTACTGAGCGATATTTTTGGTTTTTCTATCATATCATTCCTGAGTTATATCATGTTCGGATAATTAGTAGACATCTCCACCAAAATAGGGGACAGGGAACAGGGAGAATTAACGAAGTCAGAAGTTAGTAGGGGCGAACGGCCGTTTGCTTCGCATAACTATCGTTAACGCCCGTACAGAAGTTATTTTTGTAACGGGGATTTGAGCAATTCTCCAAAAATATTTCGCTTTAAAAGGCAAGGTTTTATACTAATTTCCATGCATTAATGTTCTTCTTTATGAAGATTTCAGTTATTAAGTAATAATAATGTTCCAGTAATGTTTGTAACGATTATCGGTATTAAACCAAGATATCTTATATCTTTGAACCCCACTCCCTAATCCCTACTCCCTACTTTATACTCTCTAGGAGATGTAGCAAGAATTTTGAGATTTTGTATTAGATACAATTTTTTTGATAATTGATAATTTATGGATAATAATTGATTTTATTTTCACCGAATAATTAGGGCTTGCTGATTAAATCTAAAAGTATTTATAGATAAAGGTTTTAGTCTTTTTAAGTATCAAAAAGTGCGAAATTTTAAGTGGTAATGGTTCAAAAATGAGCGGATTTTGGTCAAGATTTGGGCAGAAAAATCATTCTTACAATTCTTGCTCCTACCTCCTCGCTCCCGAGCCATTTCTCCTGTCTCCTGTCTCCTGTCTCCTACCCCTACTAAAAGACTTTTTCAGCAAACTCTAATTAATAATTAATAATTAACAATTAAATAATTAGCGCCTTGAAACCTCTACTTTTAAGAGGAAAAAGCAGTCGTTAGCGCAGCTTCCCGAAGGGTGGGATGGATGGGTTTCCTAACCATATCCAATCGACCAAGAGAGAAAAAATTTTCCTTTTATTCAATTCTCTTCCTTTTAGGGAGAGGTAATTATCAATTATCAATTATCAATTATCAATTATCAATTATCAATTATCCATTATCCATTATCCATTATTAAACAGATGTCTAGCGATCAAAAAAACTTTCTCTTTCTTCTTCTTTCTTCCCTCCTGACTCCTTTACGGGCGAATGCCATTCGCCCCTACGACTCCTTCATCTCAACCGGACATGATATTATTTTCCTATCAGAATAACTACTGAGCGATCGCCAACTAATAACCCCTGTTGATTTCCCAATACAGGTTCAGTTCCTGGTTCCCAAGCATCTTCTGGCGATGGACAGGTAGTATTAGCAAAAACGTGCCACTGCATTCCTTGGGGCAAACCAGGAATTTCAAACCAGAGACTTTCCCAGTGCATATTCATTGCTACATAAATATAGTTATCTGGCTGTTTTCCTTCTTTAGCGTGTTTGCCACAGAGCATAAAAGCAATAGTACGGGAGCTTTCAGACCAATCTACATTCCACACCTGGGTTCCATGCCAAGTAATATCTGCATAACCACTACCAATATAATCTTGATTTCTGAAATGGTTGCGATTTCTTAATACTGGATGTGCTTTCCTGAATGCAATGCAGTTTTTCACGAATCTAAATAACTCCGCATTAGTTTTGAGAAATTCCCAGTTAAGCCAATTTAGTTCCGAGTCATGGCAGTAGGTATTATTATTACCATGTTTACTGCGTCCTATTTCATCTCCCATCAATAACATAGGTACACCTTGACTAACCATCATAATCGCGATCGCATTTCGCATCTGACGGCTACGCAAAGCATTAATTCCCGGGTTATCTGTCCAACCTTCTGCTCCACAATTCCAACTTTCGTTATCATTAGCACCATCGTTATTATTTTCGCCATTAGCTTCGTTATGTTTCCCATTGTAGGAAACCATATCTGCTAGGGTGAAACCATCATGGGCGGTAATAAAATTAATAGATGTTGCAGGAGCGCGACCTTGCCAAGCATATAGGTCTGGGGAACCTTGTAATCTTTGCGCCATTTCCCCTACAGTACAATCACCTTTGATAAATTTGCGAATTGCATCGCGATACTTACCATTCCATTCAGCCCAACGTCCAAAAGCTGGAAAAGAACCCACTTGGTATAAACCCCCTGCATCCCAAGCTTCTGCAATCAATTTACAGTTAGCTAAAATGGGGTCAAAAGCTAAAGTCTCTAAAAGTGGAGGATTTGCCAATGGCGCTCCCCAGGGGTCACGACCGAGAATTGAAGCCAAATCAAACCGGAAACCATCAATATGATATTCACTTGCCCAATAGCGCAAACAATCTAACACTACACCACGAACAATAGGGTTATTACAGTTAATCGTATTACCACAGCCACTAAAGTTATAGTAATAACCTTCTGGCGTTAGCATATAATATACTTTATTGTCAATACCCCGGAAAGAAATAGTCGGACCGTTTTCGTTACCTTCTGCTGTGTGATTGAATACAACATCTAGAATTACCTCTATTCCATTTTTGTGCAGTTCTTTAACTAGAGTTTTTAACTCATCCATCTGCATCCCTAACTTACCTGTGGCTGCATAACCTGCTTTTGGGGCAAAAAATCCGACCGTACTATAACCCCAATAATTGTAGAGCATTTCTCCTGTAATTGGGCTGGGGCGGGAATTTTCAAACTCATCAAATTCATAGATAGGCATCAATTCTACTGAATTAACACCCAATTCTTTGAGGTAAGGAATTTTTTCGCGGATGGCAGCAAATGTTCCAGGATATTTGACTCCAGAAGAGGGATGAGCGGTAAAACTCCGAACGTGCATTTCATAGATAATTTGGTCTTCTGGTGGAATTTCTAGAGGGCGGTCATTTTCCCAGTCAAAATCATCATAGGCAATTCTAGCTCGATGTTGATAATTGTCATCCCAGTTAGGAAATACTCCCCAAACATCTCGACCTCCAATAATTTTAGCGTAGGGGTCCATGAGAATTTTACTCTTGTCGAACCATTGACCTTCCTGGAAGTTATTCGGTCCCTCCATCCGGTAGCCATATTCGATATTTTCTATATCCAGGTCGAAGATGACCATACAATAAACGTTCCCAATTCTAAATTCTTCAGGAAAGGGAATTTCTGCCATTGGTTGGAGAGCGCCTTTTTTAAACAAAACCAATGTACAGGATGTAGCATTAGAGGAGAATATGGAAAAATTCACTCCTCCAGGTACTAGAGTTGCACCGAATGGAAAGGGTTTCCCACTACGCAGTTTCAAGTCACCGTGACTGTGGGTAGGATGAATATCAATACGATCTAATTGCATGACTTTTGATTAAAGGGAGAATACGTTGTAGGTGGTAGGTTTTAGGTTGTAGGTTTTAGGTAAGCTAAGAAGCATTTAGATTTTATATTTCCTAGTCCCTTTCACAAAAATTGGATATGTACTTAAATGCTAAACAGCTTAACAAGATTTTACCAAATAATTAGGGTTTAAAGTCGATCCTCTTATTTTGAAGGAGAGGTAATTAATAATTAATAATTAATAATTAATAATTAATAATTAGGGTTTGCAGCAAAAAGTCTTATGGGTGAGGGTAGGAGTCAGGAGTCAGGAGTCAGGAGTCAGGAGAAATGGGAATGATAGAGGAGGTAGGAGGAAGAATAATCCCTTGATTTTTCTGCGCAACTATGCGCTTAAAATGCTAATTTTTTGAACCTAAGTGACCTAAAAGCTTGGACTTTTTTTAACTAAAAAATGCTAAGACCTTTATATGTCAGTTCTTTTAGATTTAATCAGCAAACCCTAATTAAATAATTCGCGCCTTGAAGCTTCCCCTTTTAAGGAAAAGAAATAATATTTCCTTATATTCAATTCCGTAGCGGTTTTAACCAGAGGTAATTATCAATTATCCATTATCAATTAATGAATAGACAGTACAAACTTCTTGGAAAAACTATTGCTAGCTAAAGCTTTCGGCAATCTTAAGGTTATAAACTAGCACTTTAGGAACTGTATGTGCTGCAAGTCTTTTCTAGTAATATTTTCAGCCTTGAGATTAAGTCATTTTTTTTGAATAACTTTGTACTCTCCAGTAATTATTAATTATTAATTATTAATGGCTTTGTTGCATGAAAGTATATAGCTGCGACTAGACTCCCGAGATGTACAACAATAATGCGCGGTAACTGCTGTAACTATTGGACAATAGATAAATCACCCCATCCATCTCCCGAAACTGAGCGATCGTGAAACGGAACGGATGTTCTATCGCTTGACTCTGACTCTATCTAAACTCAACATAACTATTGGATAATAGATAAATCACCCCATCCATCTCCCGAAACTGAGCGATCGCTTGAGTAAGGGACTAGCAAAAAAATAGCTTACCAGATCGTCTTTTGTGCAACAAAGCCATTATTAATTATTAATTGTTGAACTATTGCCTTCTTTAATTTAGTGTTGCCATTCCTGACTCAACATTTTCAGCAGTGGCAAAAAAGTCTAGAAACCCAGTCACAGACATAGTATCTTGAAGCTCTTCAGAAAGTCCAACTAATACAACTTTTCCTTCCTTTGCTGTTGTTTGTCGGTACAATGATAGTAATGTGCGCAACCCTGCACTAGACATATATGGCACATTGCTCATATTTATCAGAATTTTGCACCCAGGAGTCGCTAGGGGGAGAATTTCTTCTGAAACTTTAGGTGCTGTACTAGCGTCAATGTCCCCTGTTAGTTCTACTACTGTAATATTTTCTTCTATTGTTCTAATATTAATTTCGATTGCCATTGGATTTAGTCTAATAATACTCAGGTGTTTAGATAGATTGGGTTGAGAAACGTTTGTCTAGGACAGACTAATGCCAATGTGAAACGTCTCCGTTAGGGCAACTTATCCACAGGATAAGGAGAAAACCCAACACACAAGTATTATATATAATCCGGGTAGGGAGTAGGGGAGTAGGGAGTAGGGAGTAGAGGAGTAGGACAGGGCAAATTCTTTGCCTGGAGAGAATATTTACCGAAGAATTAATAATTCAATAATTCAATAATTCAATAATTCAGGTAAAAATCCTCCCCTTTCAAGGGGAAAAAATAAATTTTTTCCTTTTATTCAATCAATTCCGTTTTAGGGAGAGGTAATTATCAATTATCCATTATCAATTATCAATTATTGAAAACCCTATATTTTTTTGAGTTCCCACACTCCCCACACTCCCCACACTTCCCACACTCCCCACACTCCCCACACTCCCCACACTCCCCACACTCTTCCTTCAGGTAGGCACAATATTTACCTTAACTTTCACCCTTTCTTTAGTATCAGGCAATTTGACACTCAGTTTCTCAGCATCAAAATCACTATAGGGTTGACCATCAATTTCTACAGAGCCAATTTTAATACTACCCGGAGGTAGAATATCTGGCGAAACCCGCAGAATATTATCGGGAAAACCACCAGGAATAGGTTTAAAATAAAAATCCATTGGCTGCTTATTAACCAAAAGATTAGTATAAACAGCAGAAAGAAAACATAACTCTGTAGAGTGATAACCACTCATGGAGTGAGACCCCTTACCTCGTTCGTTACCACTTGCCAAGAAAGGAATACCATTAGCAAGAACATTGAAATAAACTCCGCCATCTTCTGTATCCAGGAACCAAGCATTGTAAAAAGCAGCAGCTTCCCGCGCTAAACGATGATATTCTGGCTCTCCCAAAACTCCTGCGAGAATATAATATGCAAGAATAGACTGTTCCTGTTGCCACCAAGCTTTACGGTCGTGCCAAACAAAACGGTGGATTTTTTCGTCTTCACCTAATACCCTCTCCACCACATCATACCAACCACCCCGTTGTTGGTCGCTGCCCACTGCTGGCATAAGATCGGCAATTTTCTTGGCCAAATCCACATAAGAATCTTTAGCTTTGAGACTATTCATCCGCATCAAATTCCAGGCAATTTTCATATTGTGACCAACCACTGCTCGGTTTTGCTGCCATCCCCAAGTATGGTCTGGACTCCAGTCTTCAAAGAATTTTTCATTGACAAAGGGAGAATTTTCGTAGTCTGGGAACCGCTTTTCAATAGTGTCAAAGGTATATTCGAGCATATCAGCATATTCTGGTTTTTCTGTTGCTAACCAGAGATTAATTAAATATGCTGGTGCGTGGTCCCCCACTGAGTTCCAGTTTTTGGTACCTTTATTTCGTCCTAATGATTCGCTGAGGGGGTCTAGAGTTATGGGGTCTAGGTGAGAGTAGTAACCGCCGCGATCGCTCTTATCCAGGTAGAAGTTGTTGAATAGTTTGATGGTTTTATCGGTATCGTCCATGATCCGAGGGTCGCCATTGAGTCGATATGTTTGTAACGGACCTGCAAGGGCGTAAATTTGTTCGTAAGCAGGGATAGCATCGTAGTCATCGCCAAATTCTGAAGCGAAGATTTTTTGTTCCCGCTCTCCTTGTACATCAATACCGTGATACCAATAGACAATTCCTTCGTCTAGGTCTACAAATCTCATATGGTCTCGCAGATATTCGGTGCCTTTTTCTGCTGCTTCTAGAAAAGTTTCTTCCCCAGTCATCATATAAGCAGTTGCCATTCCGTAAACCATCCGGGAAATAGTATCAGTTTCTTGAGAGAAGTTTACCTGAGATTTTGCACCGGATAGACTTAGGGTTGTGCGATAGTTGCGGTAGTCAATTTCTTCGTCGCCAAACTGAGCTTTGACATAAAAATTAGCAAGGGAACGCACCTGGTCTACCCACCAGTTTGGTTTCTCAAAAACGTAGTCATCTGCTTGACGACCGACAAATATAATTTGTTTGGCTTCAAATATGGGACTATCTGGGAAGAATACTCCATAAGTGAATAAATACCGACCGGGTACTAACATTGACCGCATGGAACCTGTAGCATCTGGGTATGCTTCGTCTAAGTTTTGTACGAGTTTGGCGTAAGAGATCGGACTTAGTCTGGCTTGAAATTCTCTGCCGTCTGTTGTTTTGATACCAAAAATATCTGTTTCTGAGTCGTATTTGGTAACATATCCTGCGATTAAGTCAGAAAAGCTAAATTCTATTTGGGTAGTCATTTTTGATTATCTTTAACTGTGTTTACGAGTTTTTTTATAGACTTCTTGTAGAAGTCAGGGAATAGGGAATAGGGAGATTAAATTGTTTACATATATATTATATTGTCTTGAATTGATTGAATTAACACTTTTGCAAGAAGTCTTATGTATAGAACCCATTTGCTATGTTTGGACGCGGTATGTGCTTTTGGTAGCAGTCCTCCTGGATGACTGAGTCAGAAGTCAGGAAATTTATACTGTTTCACGGAAGTCAGAAGTCAAATTTTAACTGAATTGGTATTAGTTAGAGAATAGCAGGACTTACGCACCAAGCACCATATATAGTAGGGGTAAATTGCATTTTACCTCTACAGATAGCGTTTTATCTAATAATTTGCGTAAGTCCTGAATAGAAGAAAAAGGTAGAAAAATGAGTAGTCCTGGTCGCATAATTGTATACAATAACAACGGATACCTGGCACGGAAGCAAGATGCTCCCACTGTTTTTGTCACAAACATTGCCAGACAATACACGACCAATGAAAATGCACCACTACCAAAAAATTCTCCTATCTCCTCCACTCCCTATCTTTGATACAGCAAATTCCAAGTATATGAAGTACAGATATGAAAAATTAAATGTTCCCAGTGCGAGCATCTTGCTCGCTTCGGGGTGTATCTCACCAAGGTGGAACCCGCTGTAAATAAATAGATATATCAAATGGGTTCTATATTGAGTATTGAGTGTGGCAGGTTTTAATTTTTATCCTCTAATTTAATCCTAAATCTTGAGGTAACACCTACCACCACAAAAAGCAATATTAATTGTTAGCTTCGATCGCTTCTACAAATTTTTCCATAAATTCATCTGTTACCCCTGGATGTTTGGCTGTGATTAAGTTTCCATCTATCACTAAATCTGCTGTTTGATCTCCATCAAATATTACATCTGCTCCAGCGTTTTCTACATCACAAATAATGTTATGAGCGCAGGTGACTTTTTTATTTTTAATCATTTCATTGTCGGCACAAAATAGCCATAAACTATGACAAATTGCTCCTAATTTTACATTTTCAGTATTGACAGCTTTGCGAAGAAATGCTACTGCTGGTGCTTGGTTTGGTTCACCTTTTTTGGGGTTTACCTGATATCTCAATCTATCCATAGCGTAAGCGCCAATACAAATTATCCCTTTATAGTCTGAGGGGTTAATATCATTAACTTCTGTAGAAACAGTAACTTGTTGTTCGACAATATTATTCTCTGGGTTAGAGCCAAAATGTAATTCTTTGTTACCCCATAAATGAGTAATATATTCTACTTCATAGCCTTTTTTAGGGAAAAATTCATTAAATTTCAGATATTCTGTAGGATCAAAATGGTCTTCTATTAAGACTCCAATTTTACCTTTTGTTGCAGTAGTCATTCTTTTTTACTCCTTACTATTTACAAAATATAATCAAACAATGAATCTACGAGGGATAACATTATCCTCATTGATTCTGAGTAACTATAATTTTACACATCATTATTATCAAAAAATAGCTATTTAGTTGCTCTTTTTAGATTTAAACTCAGATGTAATAACTCAGTCTCTATAGAACCTAATTCTTTCAATTACCTAATAGGATATATGAAAAGTTGTTTAATACTGAATTTTGCCCCCCTAGCCCCCCAATTCTGGGGGGAACAAGAATCAATTAGCTGGTAAAAGTTCCCCAAAATTGGGGGATTTAGGGGGCTTTGATGTAGTAAATGAGACTTCTCAGACAACCTCTAAGTTTTAACTTTTTATTTGTGTCTCAATTATTATCTGACAGCCTACCTTTGTGATTTTTTTTGACTCTAATATTGCTGTCAAACAATAGATTTGAGATTAAATACTTTTTCTGCAAAAAAAAATAGTTAATAGGGAGCTGGAAACTATTATCAACTCCCTTCAGTTCAACTATCTAACTTTTTCTCTTATGTTGTAATTAACTTCAAGAGTGAATCAGGAGCAAATACATCACGATAGAATGTTAATTGCTCAGTCTTTAAGTAACAACCACCTCTGTGACCACGACGTACCCAAGTGACATTTCCCTTGGCAATAGTTTCGTTGGTTTCGAGATCCACACTTTTCCACTCGAAGAATGTATGTTCTCCAGAAAACATAACAATTGGCCAACACATAATAACTCCTGGTTGAGAAATTAACGCCCACCAATGCTGTTCCCTTTCTTTTTGTTCCTCTAGACCAAAATATTGTCCGTCTTGGCACAAATAGACTAAATCTTGATAATATTCCGCCGTGAGAATATCACCGCGTCCCTGTCTCAAAGCTTCACAATGAGTAGGCCACCACTCTTTATTTTCTTTCTCTATTTGTTCTAATGTGTAGTCAGGACCTAGCTCTGGTAATGTTGCTTCTTTCATAGCAATGATTTTTTCTGCTAGAGCAATCATCTCTGTAGCAACATCAGCAGCTGCTGGAACAGCTCGAGAATAATCTACTGCTAGGTCTTTGTAGTAATTTGTGCGCTTTTTCATAATATCTAGATTTGTAGTTGTTTTTTCATTGATTGAAACAAAATTGCTGGGGGAGACGAGCGATCGCTAAAGAAACCTCACCGTTTCACGGAAGTCGTAGGGGCGAATGGTATTCGCCCTTAAAAAGTAAGATTTTACAGGCTCAAAACTTTGACAATACAGTAATTTCAGAAAATTATTTCACATCTTAGATTTGAAACTATTTGTGACATCTCTAAACTGAATTAGTATAAAATTGTGCTTTCTTCGAGCTTGAAGATATTAGTAAATTTTTGTGTCTACCGCTCAACTAAACTTACTCAAACTTACTTAAAGGTCTGAAAGTCTAGTCATTCGTAGTGGATCAACCACTACAGGGTTAAACGGCAAACCCTTTATTCCCTGGTCAAAAACATCAGGAATTACTTTTTTAATAATGTTTAACGACCCATTTACATCTGCATTTAATAATTTATTTTCTCTGGTTTTATACAATCCTCTTGTTACTCTTTTTCCACTAAATTTCGGTTTTTGTTCTCCATATTTAGGCAAATCATCCCCATCTAAACAGCTTGATTGAGATGTATAGGATTCTTCGGTAATTATTACTTTTATTCCTCTTAGTTGGGCTTTATACCTTAACATCTCTATTAACCTATAGTGAGGGATATTCACAAACTGTTGATTGTTCTTTTTCCCTAATTTTATTTCTTGTTTCCAATTCTGATTATGGCCAATAATTAAGGTTCCTATTTGATGGTTGATACACCAATCTATTACCCTTTTACTTGCTGTATGGAGATAGTTTTCTACTCGACTATTTCGTTTGTGAGTTAATTTTTTTAACCGATGAGAATTAGTTTGGTTGTGGCTATTTAATTGAGATTGTAAATAAGAGCGTTGTTTATTATAAAAGGTGTTAATTGCTTTTAATGGTCTGCCTTTAATCAAAAGAGGTGAAACTCCTGTTTGATTTGTAGTTACAGCTATTAAGTTATTTACTCCTAAATCTACTCCTGCTATTTGTTGATTTTCTGTTGTTGAATCGGATTTTTCATAGACTATTTCTATTATGTAACAGCTACTTTTGGGGATAATTCTGGTTTCTATTATTTCTGTCTGTGAAGTGGGTATTTTTATTTCACTCATCGACAGGTGACAAATTCCTTTTTTTAAGGTTTTTTTGTATATTGATTCATCTGGATAGGGCAGAATATTTCGGCCTTTTGTTTTATGTTTATATTTGGGGATTTTTGGTTTCCCTAAAAATTTATTTGGCTGTTTTTGCCATGCTTTTAAAGCTGCAAAATAACTACTCCAAGCTGAGTCTAATCTTCTGATTATTTGCTTGCTAACTTTAGTTGGTAAAGCTTGATAATCATCCGTCTTAGATACTAGATGATAAAGTTGATTAAAGCTAAGTTTCTTTTTGTTTTCAAAGAAATATTGGCGATAATAATAGTTAGCTAAATTGAATAAATTTTTCGACAAAAAAGCCTTGTGGTCTATTTCTGACCACAAATAATGTGATTTGGTAATAACATGACGTTCAACTAGCTTCATATCCTAATTGTAGCTGATAACGACTCAATGAATAGACAATTGAGCAAAATTACTCATTTTAGTTTGATAGCTATAATTATGAGTAATTTTGATGAACTTTAGATAAGTTTTTGCTTTCTGTATTTACCCCCGATCGCGATTAACGATATTTATCTTTTCTGTGGCAGGTTTAATACCCCACCGTCTACAGGGTGCTGAAAATTGTTTGGGTTTTTTTTTGGAGCTTTTCTCAAATCCCCGTTACAAAAATAACTTCTAACTTCTAACTTCTGACTTCTGACTTCGTTAAGCGGAGGGGCCTAAAATTTCATTCAGAGCGCCGAAGCAACCTGCTGCTTTATTAAATCCTGCATAAACACAGGTGAATAATAATAACTCCTCTATTTCTTCACGGGTAGCTCCTTGTTGCATTGCCATATTAACATGAGCGCCAAAAGGGTTTCCCGGACCTACATGATCTTGATTGACTACATCAATTGCTATTGTAATCAGAGCTTTGGTTTTTTGGTCTATGAGTGGTAGACCCCATGCTTCACCTGCCACACGAGTACAAAAGTCCCCGAATTTGGGGTTGATACCATTTAAACCTTCTTGCAGAGCTTTGTCATCTAGGACTGCGTTTTTGTATTCCATAGTTTATCCGCTTAATTTTTCCAATTTGCTATGGTATGTTCGTTTCAATACTGTGTTTGTGTCAGCGTTCTAGAGCAATATCGCGTTAGCATTACCTAGCATAATCGCTTTCTTACACAGTTTAACATCTAATTTTTTAGTAAGTTATCGGCCTTTACCCGAGCAGATGACGGCCACTCGATCGAGATATTAAATAATATCATTGTCCACACTTCTGACCTATCTGATTTGCTGTTCAGATGTGAGGCAAATCTATTAGACATATCCGAAACATTTTTTCTATCAACTAGATTATCACCTTAACTTACATTAATTCATTAATTAAATTGATTTTATGATTTTTTTATTAGAATAAACTGATATTTTCCGATAAATATTCTAAAATGTTACTTAGTGATCTAAATTAACAATGATCTAAATCATTTTTGTCGTTTTTTATTATTACTTAATTACAAGCATTTAAGTATTGTTAAGCTTTTCTAAGTTGATGAGAATAAATTAACTGTAAT
Organism: Okeania sp. SIO2C9; assembly: GCF_010672455.1. Lineage (GTDB taxonomy): Bacteria > Cyanobacteriota > Cyanobacteriia > Cyanobacteriales > Microcoleaceae > Okeania. Next base: position 44,857 of record NZ_JAAHGO010000061.1, read on the forward strand.
CATATTTTATATAAAGGCTGTTATTATAACCTATATGATAAATTTTGTATATACTTAATTTGTTAAAATTACAGCACTTTTAAGGAAGCTTGAGGTACGGTTGTAACACTATTCTTATCCTATATTTCCTGTTCCCAGCTCCGGTGTTCCCTAGAGCAGTCAAACTTTGTGCCTCCAAGACTCGAAAACTACTGTAATAGGACTTACGCACCTGCAACATATTTTCGTCGGCAGCGATCCACAGGGTTTACGGAGCAGTCTGGAACGGAAAGCAATTCTTTAGGAGTCAGGAGTCAGGAGTCAGGAGGGAAAAAATAATATCATGTTCGCTGGGGCGTTTTTGTGTAAAATAAAGGGTGAATATCTACAGGAAATTTACGTTTTTTCAAGCTTTTAAGCCTTCTTCCCCCCCCTTTCAAAGGAGGGTATGGGGGATACCTTCTTCCTTGCTTCACTATACAATACCGATGCTACCGGACATGATATTAAGAAGCAAAGAGCAGTAGAAGAGAAAGTTTTTTTGTTCGCGCTCTTATCCGGACATGATATCATAACTCAAATCACCAACGCCCAAAATTCAAGGACTTAAACATGAATCAAGCAAATGAAGACAAAAAATTTACACTTGTTTTAGCTGGGAAATACAAAATTAAACCGGAAAAACGAGAACGATTTTTAGAACTCGCAAAACCTGGTATTGAAGAAACTCACAAAGAAGCTGGAAATATTAGTTATACTTTATATGAAGAGTTTGATAATCCTAATACGTTTTTGTATTTTGAAGAATGGGTAGATCGAGAAGCTCTTAATTCCCATCTTAAGCAACCTTACATTGCACCTTTAATTGAAGAAATATCAGAACTTTTAGCTGAAGATGCAGAAGTAAGAGTTTATGATATTGATAAATTGAGCTTCGGACTTTAGTTGATTTTTAGGACTTACGCAGTTGCAACGTATTTTTGTCTGAAGCGACTGACAGGGTTTGCGGAGCAGTTTGGAACGGAAAGCAATCTCACATTCTGGTTTTTTGTACCTCATGTGTAATATCATGTCCGGTAGCATCGGTATTGTATAGCAAAGGTAGGCAACAGCTCATCTGGCAACAGGCAACAGGCAAGAAAAAAACTTAAATTTCTTGTAGATATCCACGCTAACTTTTACACAAACGATTGCCTTCGGACATGATATAAGTCCTGATTTTTTATTTGTAGATTTTGTAGATATACCAATTCACTTTCAAGATGTCACAAATAGTTTCCAACTTTAAATGTGAAATAATTTGCTGAAATTATTGTATAGTAAAAGTTTTGAGCTGATAAAATCTGATTTTTAACTTTTAACTTTTAACTTTTAACTTTTGACTTTTGACTTCCATGCGATCGCTAGCTCAGAAAATAAATAGCATATCAAAATGCCGAAATACATTATCTTGTCAATTTTTTTATTCATATTCTTTTTTGCTGTTGCACCCCCCGCAGCAGCATCTTTTTGTCGTAACTATAACGGCAATAAAATTTGTATTCTCAATATTAAGCGCAGTGCTAAAAACTATTGGGAATATCGAGCAGAAGTTAGTATTAATGGTAGGAGAAAACCATTGGAAATTTATAATTGTCGCACTAAAGAGAAAATACAAAAAAATGGTAAGATTGTTAAATTTAAACGTAATGGTGCGGGTAATTTAATTTGCAATGTTCTGAATAAATAGTCATTTGAAGAAGGAAGAAGGAGGAAGGAAGAAGGAAGAGGGAAGAGGGAAGAAGGAAGAAGGAAGAAGGAAGAAGGAAGAAGGCTTAAAAGCTTGAAAAAACCTTGAATTTCCTGTAGATATTCACATGATAAAGTTTAGATAGAGAAAAGTTTTTCCTACTGTTCCCTGTTTCCTGTTCCCTGCTTATGAACCTGCAACAGAGGAGATTGTCCAAATGGTATAACTAGACTCATGTTTATAAATTTTGATACTTTTTCTAATCTATCAGAAAATAGCCTTTCTATTAATTATCATCATAAAAAAATTGAAGTTATTTAACTTAAATAATTTTCATTTATCTTGAAATTTTTTTTTGAATTTCTTCCTGTCTCTCTGCTTTCAGGCTGGAGCATAAACCTGGTAGTTCATCTAGTAATTGGTATATCGTATCTTCTTTAATATCTGGCATTGAATTACTATTTTTATCGATTGATTTTTGGAATAGGTAGTGAGCTTCTTTGTTGAGACGTTGCCATATTTGTTTTATCCTATCTTTAGTATCTAAAGAGTTAGTTGTATCTTGGTTTTTTTTGCTATCTAATTTAATTTTTATTATGTTGTTTTCTTCGCTCATCTTTAACAAAGATACTAGAGCTTGAGTGAGAAAATCAATGTTCATTTTTAATAGTTCTTATGATTATTTAAATGATTTCGGTGAAGCTGAACTAGCTTTTTTTGACTGATTATTAATTTCATAAATTGTACTTTCTATTTCATTTATAGATTTGTAGATGTCTGTTATATACTTGTCTAGCTTTTGTAAAGTTGCTTCAAACTGATATGGAGAAGGGGGGAATATGGATTTACCATCTTCCGAAAGTCTAGCAATTACTTTTAAAAACGGGTAATCGCATCTTTGTGATTGATGGTATTTCGATACATACATACCAATAAGAATTTTATGATATTGATATTCTGAATCTTCCTTATTTCCTCTTATTAGGCTTAACTTCCAAATGTATTGTAACCATACTGTAATTACCTCATTTACTTCAGGTTTTGTTATACTTATTGCACTTTTTCTGTAAGCATGAGCCATTGTTAAGGAGACTGCTCCAAAGCTGGTAATTAATGATATCAGGAAGAAAAATAGGGAGAACCCCAGACCGTCTAAATCCCCTTCTATTGCCTTACTAAAGAAGTTTTCAAAGGCTAACCTTAGTTCCTCTGAACCAACTTTTATATTACCTTTCTCGTCAAAATGACGTTTGTATAACTCATCTGTTTCTTGACTAAGGAATTGTAAATCGTTTCCTATCTCGCTGCGACTCTCAGGTTTTTCATTCCATGCGTTTTCACTCTTTTCTACTTCCTCTTTTAGAATGTCCGCTTTGGGACACCAGGGTATGCTTTCTAAGGGGTATTCGCTCCAGTCCATCCCACTTTGCTTTTGTTCATAGCTACCATAAGTTTCTAAGTACAACGACGATCGTTCTTGACTGCTGAAAGATGTATTTTGAAGTAGCTTTCTGTTGTTTGCACAGGTGTCTCTAGCAATAATATATTGGTTATATTTTGAGTGTTTTTATCTGCTATTTAATGCAGTTTGCTCTTCAATTTTCTCCTGTGCTAGTTGGTAACTTAGCTCACCTCTATTATTAATTAGTTCAGAACCAACACCAGCGACTAAAGATTGTATAATGCTTATTACAAAAAATAAGGATGCTCCTATCCTAAAAAAAACTTTTTTTCACCATGTTTTATGTCTGATGCTGCTGTGCCTGATTTATTAGTCCAATTGAGTAAAATTAGGTTGATTAACAATGGCGCTAAGGTTGTTAAAATACCTGGGGTTAATAGAGCTAAACTAGAAATACTTAAATCTTTGAAGGCATAAAAAAGTATTGGTAAGTTTGTTATTGCATTGATTAAAGTTGCTCCTGATACTACTCCCGCTGTGATATCAGAATCTTTTTTTAGGCTGTCTGGTGGTGATTCTTCACCATCAAAGTCCCTCGCATTTGCAAATATTAATCCATGTAGTGCTATCCATAACTTTCCTAAGAATCTCTGAGTACTATACCATGTTTTTCTTTTAGCTTTGTCTCTTGCTTTGCGAACCATATATTCATAATCTGGATTAGTTTCAAGCCATTCAATCAGAATGTCTGGATACGATTATTGTTGTTCGTAATTATTGTTAAAATCTGGTAATTTGTCGGGAGTAGTCATTGTTAGGTAAAGAAAAGGTAGATGAATTAAAGAATCTAAATCATAACTATTTTTGAAACTTTCTGTAGAAAATTTCAACTTTTTAACCTTCAATTCATAAAATCCAGATTCCGAAAAACAGATCGGGAATTAGGAATATTTCCAACAAAAACTTCATATATTAATAATATAAAAAACAGATACAGCAAATTACAAGTATATGAAGTACAGATATTAATAATTAAATCCTATCAGTGCGAGCATCTTGCTCGCTTCGGGGTGTATCTTGCTCGCTTCGGGGTGTATCTTGCTCGCTTCGGGGTGTATCTTGCTCGCTTCGGGGTGTATCTTGCTCGCTTCGGGGTGTATCTTACTCGCTTCGAGGTGTATCTTGCTCGCTTCGGGGTGTATCTTGCTCGCTTCGGGGTGTATCTTGCTCGCTTCGGGGTGTATCTTGCTCGCTTCGGGGTGTATCTTGCTCGCTTCGGGGTGTATCTTGCTCGCTTCGGGGTGTATCTCATCAAAGTGGAATACGCTATATGTCTCTACGCATTAATTTAGTACATTCTTATGCTGCTTTTTAGCTTTTGCAAGAATGCCTTTTAACCCAGATTTATTGTCCTAAGCAAAAAACGTACTATATAGAACCCATTTTGGATCTATTTAAAAATAGAGAAGGAGATGGGGGGATGGGGAGAGGGGGGGGGATGGGGAGAGGGAGCATTTTTCTACTTTCAATATATCAAATTATCATTAAATATCTCCAATCATAAAAAATCAAATCAATTATTGCACTTTTATTTATCAATTCTTTCCCTCTACTCCTCACTCTCTAAAGACGTTGCATACAACGTCCCTACTTTTGGAGCAGATGTATAAAAGATACCAAATGGGTTCTATATAATTAGGAATAGTAGGGAAGTGGCACAGAAACTCCCCACCTTAATGAAGTCAGAAGTTAGAAGTCAGAAGTTATTTTTGTAACAGGTATTTGAGCTTCGCTCCAAAAATATTTTGCCTTAAAAAGCGAGGTTGCGCGACCCAATTATTTTGATAAATCAAGCTATAGCAGTCAAAACAAAGCTTAGGAAATATCAAAAGCTTAAAACTCAGACAACGGAAAATTCTTCCTTCTTCCTTCTTCCTTCTTCCTTCTTCTACACCACAAAATTAACTAATTTTCCAGGTACCACAATTACCTTTTTAATCTCCTTACCTTCCAAATGACGCTGTGCGACTTCCGACTCTCGCGCTAACTTTTCCAAAGTCGCTTTATCTGCTTGCGCTGACACCTGAATAGTACCCCTAGTTTTACCCTTAATCTGAATCACCAAGGTAATTTCATCTACAACCAAAGCATCCGGGTCAAACTTAGGCCAAGAATGGGTATGCACCGAACCAAAATTACCAGCAACTTGCCACAACTCCTCAATAATATGAGGTGCAAACGGCGCCAACAACAACAGCAAAGTTTCCAAACCTTCCGCATAAATAGGGGAATCTTTGCAACTAGCATCAGCAAGAGCGTTACTCAATTTCATCATCTCAGAAACAGCAGTATTAAACTGATAATCTCCATCCAAATCTTCTGTCACTTCCTTAATAGCAATATGTACCGCCCTGCGTACATCTTTCTCTGCTTTAGTTAACTCTTTAGCAAACCTAGTTGCTATCCAACTCAACCCTTTCTGTAAATCATTCTTAGTCTCTTGTTGAGTTTCTGGATGATTAAACTTTGCTTCTATTGCAGCTTTCACATCAGCAGCAGCATAAACTTTCACCACATTTTTGAGTTTAAAAGCAGCAAGATTTTTCGTGATTTCAGTAATCAAATACCGAGACCAACCCAACTGTTTCAAGTCTGCTTGAGTAATACCGCTATTTTTTACTTTCAACTCACTTAAACTATGATTTTCTGCAAATTCAGTTATCAATAACCACACCCGGTTGAGGAAACGAAACTGTCCTTGCACATCTGCATCATCCCACTCTAAATCTTTTTCCGGTGGCGCTTTAAACAAAATAAACATCCGCGCGGTATCAGCTCCATATTTTGACATCACATCTAAAGGATCGACACCATTATATTTAGATTTAGACATCTTCTCAAAAAAGACTTCCAACTCGTCTCCAGTTTTCGGATCTTTGGCATCTTCCGGGTTGACTTCAGCAGAGGGAATATATTTACCCGTAACTGGATTTTTGTAAGTGATACCTTGTACCATTCCTTGAGTTAACAAACGTTGGAATGGTTCGTCAAAATTGCACAAACCTCTGTCGCGCAAAACTTTAGTAAAAAATCTGGAATACAACAAATGCAAAATTGCGTGTTCGATACCACCTACATATTGATCTACAGGCAACCAGTCATTAACTATTTCCGAGTCAAACACCTGTTGTTCGTTGGTTGCATCTGGATAACGCAAATAATACCAAGACGAATCAATAAAAGTATCCATGGTATCCGTTTCCCGTTTTGCAGGAGTGCCACAACTCGGACAAGGAACATTCACCCAATCTTCCAATTTTGCCAACGGTGACGGACCGCGACCAGAAAATTCTACACTATCTGGCAACTTCACAGGCAAATCTTCATCTGGTACAGGTACAGCACCACAGTTCGGACAGTGAATAATAGGTATTGGTGCGCCCCAATAACGTTGTCTCGAAATTAACCAATCTCGCAAACGATATTGTACGCGACCTTCTCCATAACCTTCGTCTTCTGCAAGTTCAATAATTGCTTTTTTGGCAACAGTAGATTTTTGACCATTAAACGGACCGGAGTTGACCATGACACCAACATCGGTATAAGCATCTGTAAATTCCCAGTCATCATTATCCGAATCATCTGGCAGAATAACATTTGTAATGGGTAGCTCGTATTGTTTGGCAAACTGGAAGTCGCGTACATCGTGAGCGGGTACTCCCATAACTGCACCTGTACCATATTCATAGAGTACATAGTCGGCGATCCAGATGGGAATTTCTTGGTTATTGAATGGGTTGATAGCTTTGCCACCAGTGGGAACGCCACGTTTTGGTTTGTCTTCAGCGGTACGTTCTAGTTCACTTTCGGCAGCTACTTCTTGAATGAAAGTTTCGACGGTAGTTTGTTGTTCTGGGGTTGTCACCTGTGCTGTTAAAGGATGTTCGGGAGCTAAGACAACGTAACTTACGCCGTAGACTGTATCGGGTCTGGTGGTAAAGACTCCAATTTTTTTATCCATACCGACTATGGGGAATTCGAGGTAAGCACCGACAGATTTACCTATCCAGTTGGCCTGCATGGTTTTAACTCTTTCTGGCCAACCAGGCAATTTGTCCAAGTCGTTGAGGAGTTGTTCGGCGTAGTCGGTAATTTTGAAGAACCACTGACGCAACAATTTACGTTCGACTTTTGCCCCGGAACGCCAGGAACGACCTTCGCCATCTACTTGTTCGTTGGCAAGTACGGTTTGGTCGATGGGGTCCCAGTTAACGGCGGATTCTTTTTGATAAGCGAGACCTGCTTGGAAAAATTGGAGGAATATCCATTGGGTCCAGCGGTAATATTCGGGGGAACAGGTGGCGACTTCTTTTTCCCAGTCGATGGAGAAACCCAAACGTCTTAGTTGTTCTTTCATTTGGGCAATATTTTGGTAGGTCCATTGGGCGGGTGGGATGCCACGATCAATGGCTGCGTTTTCTGCGGGTAGTCCAAATGCGTCCCAACCCATGGGGTGCAGGACGCGATAACCTTGCATCCGTTTGAGTCGGGCAATGACATCGGTGATTGTGTAGTTACGAACATGACCCATGTGTAAGTTCCCGGATGGGTAGGGGAACATGGATAGAGCGTAGAATTTTTGTTTATTCTTGTCTGTAGGGGTTTGATTTTGGTTTTGTTCGGTCCAGATTTTTTGCCACTTTTGTTCAATGGATACAGGGTTATATTTGGAGTCCACAGTTTTTCTCCGTATTATTTTCGATAGTCTTGTTTTCTTGATTATTTTTGCATATTCCCCGACTTTGAGGATTCATGGTTACATTATACTACTGAGTGTAATATATGGAGTTCGGAAAGGTCATTTCAGTTATCAGTTATCAGTTATCAGTTATCAGTACCTAAGGCTTTTTGCGCAGCATTTCGTAGGAAAGCAAAGTAAATTGAAAATAGGGAATACTCTTTTTTTATCTCCTTAAAAGAGTCAGCTCTTATACCAAAATTTTTCGGTAATAATTTTTGTTGGTTGTGGAGAGATTATTTTGAACTTCTACACTGCATAACTTTAAAAGAGTCAGCTCTTATACCAAAATTTTTCGGTAATAATTTTTGTTGGTTGTGGAGAGATTATTTTGAACTTCTACACTGCATAACTTGAGGAGAAATAGAACTATTAGTAGTCGGAGCGATCGCTTCTTTTTCTATTACCCTAATACTTCTATTTTATATAAGATTAAAATTTATGAAAATAATAGCTAGCTACAAAAATCTGAGCAAAAATTAATTAAGGTATAATCGAAATGTAAGTATTAGGAAAAAGTAAGTATTTCCTGCGGAATGCTGCGCAAACAGCTATTAGCCATCAGCTCTCAGCAAACCCTATCTAAACCTTTAAATGAATATAACCTTTAAAGTCGGCTTTGATAGTAAGATTAAATTTACCTCAGCTAATAAAGCTTTTATCTGAAACTAAAATAAATAGCTGACCGCTGAATGCTGACTGCTGACTGCTTACAGGAAGTATATCCAATAATTTAATTGCTTCCTATTCCCTAAAAACCGACTAAAAACCCATGAATAATTACCCCAATTTTTCTTCTCATGGCTATCAAATAATTAGAGAACTCGGACACAATAATATTGGTGGGCGAGTCACTTATTTAGCTGAAAATATCAAGACTCAAAAAAACGTAGTTATCAAACAATTTCAATTTGCCAAGCTAGGAGCAACTTGGGCAGAATATGATGCCTACAAACAAGAAATAGCTGTATTAAAAAGTCTTAAGCATCCAGGGATTCCTAAATACTTAGACTCCTTTCAAACTACCGATGGTTTCTGCATGATTCAAGAATATATTAATGCCGAATCTGCTGTAATTTATCGTCAGTGGCAACCTCAAGAAATTAAAAAGATTGCTATTTCAATTTTAAAAATTTTAGTCTATCTCCAAAATCAACCACAACCTGTTATTCATCGAGATATTAAACCGG
>NZ_JAAHGO010000062.1:0-34877 GCF_010672455.1 Okeania sp. SIO2C9
TTTCCTGATAATTCTGCTAAATCAGCAGGAGGAAAATTTGAGATTCTAAAACCTTTGACAATTTTTTCTGGATTAAAAATAGCAAGACATTTAATTTCATTCCCAGAATCACAAAATTGAGGTATTTAAGATTCTCAGATCTGAATAATTCTGCTAAATCCCCAGGAGGAAAATCTGAGATTCCAAAACCTTTGACAATTTTTCCTTGATTGAGAATAGCAAGACATTTCATTGAATTTCCAGAATCACAAAATTGAGGTATTTAAGATTCTCAGCTCCTGATAATTCTGCTAAATCCCCAGGAGGAAAATCTGAGATTCCAAAACCTTTGACAATTTTTCCTTGATTGAGAATAGCAAGACATTTCATTAGGAGGAAAATTTGAGATTCTAAAACCTTTGACAATTTTTTCTTGATTAAAAATAGCAAGACATTTCATTTAATTTCCAGAATCACAAAATTGAGGTATTTAAGATTCTCAGCTCTGAATAATTCTGCTAAATTGGCAGGAGGAAAATTTGAGATTCCAAAACTTTTGACAATTTTTTCTTGATTAAAAATAGCAAGACATTTCATTTAATTTCCAGAATCACAAAATTGAGGTATTTAAGATTCTCAGCTCTGAATAATTCTGCTAAATTGGCAGGAGGAAAATTTGAGATTCCAAAACTTTTGACGATTTTTTCTTGATTGAGAATAGTAATACATTTAATCTGAACATTCTCTTTACTTTTGACTTCTAACTTTTGACTTTTAACTTCCGCGCAGCGGCACTAGAGTCAATTCTAGTTATCAAAACTATGTTGATTGGTTAAAGCTATCCAATCTTGACTATTTTTCAATTTTACATAAGCCGTTAAAACATCGTTGGTTGAGGCTTGAATATATCCTTTCCAGCCGGATAATTCATATTCAGCTCCTAATAATTCTGCCACATCAGCACGAGGAAAACCCGACATTCCAAAACCTTTGACCACATTTTCTTGATTCAGAATAGCAATACATTTAACTTCAAAATTCTCTTCACTTTTGACTTTTGAATTTTGACTTTTAACTTGAAAATAATTCTCTTCACTTTTGACTTTTGACTGTCTTGAGTGTGTCTTACATTCTGAGGAGACCTCAGAATTACACACTCGCTTTTGACTTTTAACTTCACTAACCCATCCATTTACTCTAGCTGTAGTAGAAGAAAATTCAGTCACAGTATCAAAATATCCCTGTAAATTTTCTGGTAGTTTTGCTGTTAATAAATCTGAGTTAATTTTTTCATCCAAATTTGCACAAAAATTATCCTTTTTTATATCTCGATTAAAAGGTACTAAACCATCAGCTTTTAAAGCATCTACTAAACCTAAAAAAGCAGCAGGTCGGTTGCCTACTTTTTCTTTAATTAAAACCGGGTCAGAAATACCAAGTTGTAAAGATAATCCTACTAAAGGTTGATAAGTTGCGCGATGAGCAATGTCTCTAAAAGTTTCCGTACCTACTCGATACATTAATATAGTTAAAATCGTCAAAACCGCCACTAATGGCATAACAAAATACCACTGTTTTTTGAGAGTAGGTTGCTGTTGTTGGAGCAATAAGAAAATTAGGATAATTAGACTTAACCAAAATAGAGAAGGTAGAGTAGCATAACGAGAAGCGATCGCTTGTTCGACTCCAAATCCAGAACGACTAACTGCTGCCATTAAAGCAGTACCTAAAGTATAAGTTATTATTGATAACCAGGGTAGCCAGTCTTGAGGATAAGATGAAAATAACCAATAAGTAAAAAATATTCCTGTCAAAATTAATCCGAACCAACCTATTGTTGAAGCTACGGGAATATTATGAGTAAAAATTGCTCCTAGATAAACAGGAATATAGGCAATTATATTAATTATATTTAGTTTAGACAAAGAGGGATGATGAGAGGGCGTTGCGTAAGTGAGGAAATAAATTCCTATTACTAAAATAGAAAAAATAATATAAGAGATAGTAAATCTTTTCGGAAGTTTAAATAAAATAGTAACGGCAGATAATATCGGCCAAATTCCCAAAGCTGTACTATAACTAATACATCCTAAAATTCCCAAGCTGATACTGGCAATTAACCATTTTTTTTGTGGAGATTCTACCAATTTATTTACGCAAAAAATTGAGGCAATAACAAACAAATTAGCAATTACCCAATGCACTCCACTATATCCGCGCATCCAATTATGAGCAGCAGCAGGAGTAAAGTTAAACACGGAGATAAATAGAATTAATAATAAAAGTATTGTCCGATATTTTTTCAGGGTATTAGGTACTAATGCTATTAATAAAATTCCCTGAATACAAGCTAGAAAAAATGTAGCTAAACACAGCCCAATATTGGAACCTTTAGTAATCAGAATATTTAGAGCATAAATTATGGCAGGAATTAACACAAAGTGTTCGTTTGCTCGAAACATCCAGTCAAAAATATTGGTGGAAAAGCCATCTATAGAATAGATATTTTGAATCATCCACCAATAATCGAAATTTAGTAGTTCCCCTGCTTTCGATATCATAAAAAGTACATAGAAAGCTGGGAGTAAAATTACAATGGTGGCGATAATTATAAAAGAAAGTTCTGGCTTTTTTTTGACTAACATAAATCGGAAGACAAGACACGAATTTTGGCACGGATGTACGGATTAATTTGAAATAGGTTAATCTTTGCTACCCTACTTAGGGTTTGCTGAAAAAGTCTTTTAGTAGGGGCAGGAGACAGGAGACAGGAGACAGGATAAATGGGAATTAAGAGGAGGTAGAAGTAAGAATTGTAAGAATGATTTTTCTGCCAAACTATGCGCCTAAAATACTAATTTTTTGAACATGAAGAGCTGATTCCCAGGCATTTTTTTTTACCTAAAACAACTAAAATATTTATCTATAAATGCTTTTAGATTAGATCGGTAAGCCCTACTTATATAGCCATTTCAGTTTAGATTTAGACGAGGGTTTCTTGCTATGAAATAGTTTCATTATGATTTGAAATGGCTATAATATCAAGCGTGAAAAAAGAATGCTACAAAAAGGTGTATCTTGAATCTGAGAACCCTAAAAAGAGCTACTCCAATTCATTTTATACAACTATCTCTATCATTTTTCCCTTTTTTTTCAATATTTACTCCTTTAGTAATAGACATCTCCAAGAATAAAAAATAAAACTCATTATCGCACTCTTGTTCATCAATTATTTCCCCCTATTCCCTACTCCCTACTCCCTAAACTAATAAATAGCAATAGGATTACCAGGCGAACCTGTTGCACCTTTCATTTTTAGAGGTGCAAAAACAAACATAAATTCGTAAACTTTATCCTCTATTAATTGACTAACATCCAAGTTCTCAAAAATAGTAATACCGTTTTTTGTCATCCATTCAATATGACAATCAGCAGGTCGATTTGGGTCTTCACCAGGAGCAGCTTCAGTTCCCCAAGTATCTGACCCTACCATCGCTATTTTTAAACTAGATAAATAACGACAGCTAGTAATACCTGGTCCAGGTCTTCCAGAATTAAATATTTGACGATTTTTAGCTTTTTGTTCGGGACTCAAACTATCCCAGTCTCTTCCCCAATACTTACCATGACCAGTATAGAAAATAACTACATCACCTTGTTTTATTCGAGCTATTTTTTGTTTTTTTATTGCTCCTTTAATATCATTAATTGTAATAATTCCTGGATCATTTTTACTCTTACCTTGAGGAACTGGTAAACGTTCAACTCCTCGATAACCAGCAATATCTAATAACACTCCTCGCGTCACATACCCTAACTCTCCAATCTTTTCTACTCCTAATTTATTTAACCCGTAGGATGTTCCAAAATCTTCTAAAAAATTACCATTATAAAAATAATTTCCTTGAGAAGTATTCACGCCAATATGACCTAAACCATCAAATTGAGTACCAACCTGACCTAACTCAGCCATTACATATTCATCATTAACAATAATGTCATTTTCTCCGGGAAATTTATAAGTTGGTAGACCGGGAATTATTAATTTCCAATTACGTTGGGCAAATACCGGAGCATCACTTTGATAAACCTTGCCAAGGGTAGCTACTTTACCTTTTTTGACTAATTTCAGAGATTCTAAAACTTTTTTATTACTAATCCAATTAACTGAACCTACTTCATCATTTTTTCCAAAAATTGAAGGACTCCATCTTTCTCTTAAAGGGAGTTCGTCAGCTATACTTGAGGATGAAAAACTACAGAGAGTTGATAAGATAAAAATAAGTATTATGGTAAATTTGAAGTAATTAGGAATTTTCATTGATAATATTTTAAAACTTGATTATTTTCTAAAGCAAAGAAATTCTCATATTTACAGCAGTTTTCGAGTCTTGGAGGTACAAAATTTTAGGATTTTTAGGAGTAGGGAATAGGCAATAGAGATTAGTATTAGACTCTACCTCACCATCCGCGCAGAGTGCTGTAATTTAAGAAATACTTATGCACCACATACTATTGAGCAAAGAAATAAGAAATAAGGTGTTAAAGTTCCCTATTTTAGGGATATAAAAAAAATAAAATTCTGCATTTCAAGCCTTCTATTTAAGCTGGAGTTACCAATAGCATAAATCCTCTGTAAGAGAATAACTGATAACGTACTTCGGACTTAGAAGGCTTTTCATATGCGTAGCAAACTATTCGCTAAAATAGCTCACATAAATTTTAAAATTGCCTCAATTAAAATCTCTGGTTTCTGTTGGAAAAACATATGACCGCCCGGAAATTCATGTAAAGTAAAATTACCGATAGTATGCTTTTCCCATTCAGACAACTGTTGTAAATTAACTGCTGTATCATTTATACCTCTGAAAGAAACAATAGGAAATTCAAAAGGTGCTTCAGGAGAATAAATATATTTTTCATTAAGAGTAAAGTCTGCTCGTAAAATAGGTAAAAATAATTCCATCAAATCTTGGTTTTCCAAGACTGCTTCAGGGGTACCACCGTATTCACGCAAAGTCGAAATTAAAGTTTGGTTAGATGCTTGATGAAGTTGGTTATCAATAGGAATGTGAGGAGCGCGACGACCGGAAATAAACATATATTTAGGAGTCGGTAATTTTTTTGCTCGTAATTTACGGGCAACTTCAAAACAAATTAACCCACCAAGACTATGACCGAAAAACACAAAGGGATATTCTGTTATCAAGGGTTGTAAAGCTTGGGTTAGGGAAGAAAGTAGGTCATCCCATTTAGTAATTAAAGTTTCTTTGATCCGAGTTTCTCTTCCTGGTAATTGTATGGCACAAACCTCAATATTAGATGGTAAATGTTTTCCCCAGAGACGAAATAAGGAAGCACCAGATGCAGAAGAGTGAAAACAAAATAGACGCAGGTTAGGATGAGAAGAAGGTTGAAAAATTTTTATCCAAGGAGAAGTTATTGTAGTTTGATTCATAAATAAATAGATATCTCTAGAAAAGAGGGACTAGGGGGAAATTATTGATAAATAATAGTGGGATAATTGATTTCATTTTTGATTATCACGCCTATGTCTAATAGATAATTATCTATCCTAAAAAAAACAGGGTTAACTATAACAATAGACAGATAAGTATTTGATTTATACCTAGCATAATATTTAAACAGAGAAATATTTTTCTTACTGTTTTCAGCTTCAGTATTTCCTGAGAAAAGAGCGAGTAACTTGTAGGGACGTTGCATGGAACATCCCTACAGAGTAGAGGGAAAGAATTGATTTATATAGTGCAATAATTTATTTTATTTTTGACGATCGCCAGATGTCTATATAGATAATTATCTATCCTTAAAAAAGAGGGTTAACTATAGCAATAGACAGATAGATATTTGACTTATACCGTTCGCGATCTTGAGACAGGGAAATTTTTTTCGTACTGTTTCCAGCTATAAAAGGATTTTTTTGATTTTTTATTCTCAATGTGTAGAAGCTTTAAATTTTAATTATTCAGTAAAATTCAGGTCAAAAAAAAAGCTGAATACTAATTACTCACATAGTAGCTAACTGTTTTAACATTTGCCTCAAACCATCTCGCCAATATGGAGAATGTTTTCCCAAAACTTGGGAAATTTTCCCACTATTCAAAACTGAAAAAGCAGGTCGTTTTGCTGGAGTTGGATATTCGGCAGTGGTAATGGGAACTACTCGTTTTACCTCCAAAGGAAAACCCAATTGTTTTGCTTCCTCAAAAATAGTCATGGCAAAATCGTACCAACTAATAGCTCCACTATTTGTATAGTGATAAGTTCCATAGGTTTCTGAATTAAGATGAGGAATAATTTGAGCGATCGCTTCTGCTAAGTCTCCGGTCCAAGTTGGACAACCAACCTGGTCGTAAACAACTCTCAATTCTTCCCTATCTTTACCTACCCGCAACATGGTTTTGACAAAGTTACCTTTACCATAAACCCCATAAACCCAAGCAGTTCTAATAATAATATGATTAGCGTCTGTTTCCCGAATTGCCTTTTCTCCCGCTAATTTAGATTTGCCGTAGATACCAAGGGGGTTGGTAGGGTCGGTTTCTGTGTAGGGTGTACTTTGACTCCCATCAAAAACATAGTCGGTGGAAATGTGGATTAAGGTTGCCCCCAATTTTTTGGCCTCAGTTGCCATAATTCCAGGGGCAATACTATTTACCGCATGGGCTAATTCTGGCTCATTTTCAGATTTGTCAACTGCCGTATAAGCAGCAGCATTGACAATAATTTCTGGTTTAACTTGGCTAATTAGTTGAGAGATGGCATTGGGGTCTGCGAGGTCTAAGTTTTCTCGCCCCACTGCGGTTACTTCCCCAATATTTGTGAGGAGGGGTTGTAGTTGGTGGCCAAGTTGTCCGTTAATGCCTGTTAATAAGATTTTCATTTGTAATTTTCCAATAATATTTAGATTTAATTTTTGTTTTTCTATTTGCCACTACTCCAACCTTCAATTGAAGCCATTAATATATTAACTGCTGGATGGTCTATTAATTCTTTGAATGTTTCTTTTCCTCCTGCTTTTAATGCTGTAATTATTCGAGATTTCAGAGAGGGATTTTTTTCTATTTCTTGAATTGCTTGGTTAGCAATTTCTAAGTTATTAGTGGGATTTGAGGAATAGTCTGTTTTTGATAGTTGTTGTAATAAATTTTGAATTTATTGTGCTGCCTCTTGTAAGGTTTGTCTTTGTTCGGGTGAATAATTATTCTGCTCAATATTCGCTGTATCTATTTTTCCTTCTCCTCCAACAATACTGGCGATTTTACTTCCTCCACCAATTTGAATATCGCGATTATTTTCGGTCATTTGAAAATTCTCCGTTTGACTATTAACAAAAATATTTGTTCCATTTATTTTATATTCTGTTGTTGTTCGTTGAACAATTTTTTCTGAGTTTGTATCTAAGTATTCTGTCAGGTCATTAAATCTGATTTTTATTGCTTCATATTTATTTTTATGCTTTGCCTGCTTAACTATCTGTTCTAAAGTCGAAAATATTTTTCTAAAATAACTAGCTGATACTTCTTGAATAGGGATAATCAGTTTTTCTCGACCAGATATTTCTGTTAAGGGTGGTAATAAGACTAAACAAGGTAATTGTTCGGGAAGGATATCTAGTTGTCTAGCTATATCTTCAACAATTAATAATGAATAATGAATAATGAATAATTACCTCTCCATGAATTGAAGAGGATTGACTAATAATGAAATTTTTTCTTTATTATCCCCTTAAAAGGGGAGGCTTTAAACCACAATTTTTCGGTAAGATTCATTTCTATTAAATGGTTTTGTTGTTAAGAACCATCTAGTTAAAGGAATTTTTTCATACAACTCTAAATGAAAAATAGACTTCCAATATTTTCTGAGCGAGTCTGGGTTAGGGTGAGGTTTTTCTAAGATGTATATTTCAATCCAGTCTCCAGTTAACTTATCAAATTCCTGAAAGTTATCTCTTGTATAATTGATTATCTCTCTATCTATATCTGTATATAGGACAATTCCCTTCAGTGGTTCTGATGAATCATTCTTTATATTTTGGTCAGTCGTTAAAATATCTCTATATATAAAATCCTTATCTAAAGAAGAATAAACAGAATTAGCACTAAGTAGAAAACATATCAAATAATCATCAAAATCAGCACTTTCATTGTTACTATGATGTTGATTGCTCATAAATAATTACCTCAAATTTTGACTCCGCTTTTAAGCTAAGTAGATAGACAAAATTTCACCCTCTCTGGAAAATTACTTCAGCTAGAAAGTTTGCCGAAATATTCTCAATTCTCTGTTCTGAGTTTTGAGAATTTTACAGCTTGAGAATTTGCCGATGTTCATTCTGTCTTGAAATAAGTAGATAGGCAAAATTAAACGACAAGCAAAATCATTTTAGCTAGAAAATTTACTGAAATATTCTGAATTCTCTCTTCTAAGTTTTGAGTCTTTTACAGTTTGAGAATTTGCCAATTTTCATTCTGTCTTGAAATAAGTAGATAGGCAGAATTTTACTATCTCCGGAAAATCACTTCAGCTAGAAAGTTTGCCGAAATATTCTCAATTCTCTGTTCTGAGTTTTGAGAATTTTCAGTTTGAGAATTTTCCGATTTTCATTCTGCCTTTGACTCAGCAGATAAGCAAAATTTCACCTTCTCTGGAAAATCACTTCAGCTAGAAAGTTTGCCGAAATATTCTCAATTCTCTGTTCTGAGTTTTGAGTATTTTACAGTTTGAGAATTTGCCGATTTTCATTCTGTCTTTAAGTAAGTAGATAGACAAAATTTCACTCTCTCTGGAAATTTACTTCAGCTAGAAAGTTTGCCGAAATATTCTCAACTCTCCATTCTGAACTTTTGAGTATTTTACAGCTTGAAAATTTGCCGATTTTGATTCTGTCTTTAAGTAAGTAGATAGACAAAATTTCACTCTCTCTGGAAATTTACTTCAGCTAGAAAGTTTGCCGAAATATTCTCAACTCTCCATTCTGAACTTTTGAGTATTTTACAGCTTGAAAATTTACCGATTTTGATTCTGTCTTTAAGTAAGCAGATAGGCAAAATTTTACCCTCTGTGAAAAATTACTTCAGCTAGAAAGTTTGCCGAAATCTATTTAATTCCCAATTCTGAGTTTTGAGTCTTTCACAGTTTGAGAATTTGCCGATTTTGATTCTGCTTTTAAGTAAGTAGATGGGGAAAATTTCATACTCTCTGGAAAATCACTTCAACTAGAAAGTTTGCCGAAATATTCTGAATTCTCTGTTCTTAATTTTGAATATTTTACAGCTTGAGAATTTGCCGATTTTGATTCTGTCTTTAAGTAAGTAGATAGGTAAAATTTCACTCTCTGTGAAAAATTACTTCAACTAGAAAATTGACATAAATTTTCTGAATTACCAGTTTGGAGTTTTGAGTATTTGACAGTTTGATAATTTGCCGATTTTGATTCTGTCTTTAAGTAAGTAGATAGACAAAATTTCACTCTCTGTGAAAAATTACTTCAACTAGAAAATTGACATAAATTTTCTGAATTACCAGTTTGGAGTTTTGAGTATTTGACAGTTTGATAATTTGCCGATTTTAATTCTGCCTTTAAGTAAGTAGATAGACAAAATTTCACCCTCTCTGAAAAATCACTTCAACTAGAAAGTTTGCCGAAATCTATTTAATTTCCAATTCTGAGTTTTGAGTCTTTTACAGCTTGAGAATTTACCAATGAAGAAAATATTTCATTTAGTATTCAAACCTCTGGGTGAGCGCCAGAGGTACTGATAACTGATAACTGATAACTGAAATAACTCCTCCTTAAAACAAATCAGCACCTTTCAAAGTTGTACCAGCTTCATCTTTTTTAGATAATTTCACGTCAATTCCATCTAAAGGCCAATTAATCCCAATTTCTGGATCGTTCCAAATAATTGAACGTTCGTATTCTGGCGCGTAATAGTCGGTAGTCTTATACAAAACATCCGCAGTTTCAGACACTACTAAAAAACCATGAGCAAAACCAGGAGGCACCCAAAGTTGTCGTT
Source organism: Okeania sp. SIO2C9 (assembly GCF_010672455.1). Taxonomy (GTDB): domain Bacteria; phylum Cyanobacteriota; class Cyanobacteriia; order Cyanobacteriales; family Microcoleaceae; genus Okeania. Next base: position 10,023 of record NZ_JAAHGO010000062.1, read on the forward strand.
TATTTTCTGCACTTAAAAGATAACCTACCCACTTACCAAAATTAGGAGAATTTTTCCGAATATCTACAGCAACATCGAATATTTCTCCAACAACTGCTCGTAATAATTTACCTTGAGCTTGTTGAATTTGATAATGTAAACCTCGCAATACTCCTTTGCTAGAACGAGAGTGATTATCTTGCACAAATTCCAGATTTACTCCTGTTTTTTCTGAAAAATTGCGTTGATTAAAACTTTCCATAAAAAAGCCACGTTCGTCTCCAAAAACTTTTGGCTCTATCAGCAATACTTCTGGGATTTCTGTTTGAATTACATTCATTTATATAACCTCAATTTATTTAATAGGTAGTAGGTTTTAGGTCTTAGGTTTTAGGTCTGATTAGTTGTTAGGTTTTAGAGTTAATATATAGTAACCGTCAAAGCGATTAGTACATATCAAAAGCTTAAAACTCAGACAACACAAGATTCTCTTTCTCTCCTAGATAACTAAACGTCTTCTTCCTTTTTCCTTCTGCTATATTCACAATTAAAAATTCCATAGATATATAACTTTATCTTGTCTATTTTGTCAACCTTTTTTCCCTTACATCAACCAACCGTGAAAAAAGAATGCTTAACTTAGGCAATATTTCAATTATTAAGTAATTAACACAGACTTAATAACTTTATTTGATAATTAGCACCCCAGTTATTGTTAATTATTCTGATGTTTACTACTCCCCCACTCCCCCACTCCTTCCATATCCGTATATCCGTGCCATAATCCGTGTGAGCCACTCTCCCACTCCTTCCGTATCCGTATATAATCCGTGTGAGCCACTTCCTACTTTTTCTTTCCCCAAGCTTCTAATTCTCCTATCCACAGAGAAAAAACTAATTTATGGAGATTTAGTGATCGAGCAATTCTTAGTAAAAAGGAGAATAAAGTTGGCTGATAATACTTGAGTCGATCAAGTATATATTCCACACTCATAGAATTATTAGTTGGCTTTGATTCTACATCAGAAAATCCTGTTTTTTCCAAGGCAAATTTCATCGTATCAAGAGAGAAATAAGTCAGATGTTCTGTTGGTTTATAGTGATACCATAAAGCACCTAATAACTTTTCCCAAAATCCTCCCACATTTGGAGTAGTAATAAAAATCCATCCTCCCGGTTTCAAAAGTTGATAAGCTGCTGTTAGTTGAGTAATAGGATCTGTCGTATGTTCAATCATATCTTGCAACATAATCAAATCAAAATAATTAGGTTCAAAACTATGATTAAACAAATCTCCTTGACAGACAGATAAACCACGACTTTTAGCAAAATTCACTGCATATTCTGATACTTCTAAACCTTGAGGATTATCCCATTCTAAATCTTTTGCTTGCTCCAAACAATCACCTAAAGCACAACCTACATCTAATAATAAACCTTTACCATAAAGTTTTTTTTCAGCCTTCAATAAACGCTGTCGAAAAGTCTGGCTATTAATTTTCATGCCTTGAAAATAATTAGAATATCCTCCTTTAGGAAAATCGTTATTATAGTAATCTTCTTGATAGATAGCAGTAGGATTTGTTGGTGGATTATTATCCCATACCATACCACATTCAGAGCATTTTGCTAATAGATAGTCATCCCCTGCTTTGTAGTAGTTAAATTTATCTGTATGACATAAGGGGCAATGATTCTTTTGCATAATATTGCATAATATTTGATTAAAATTACTTCTGTTAAAATTACATCTAGATAAATATATTATCTGCGATTAAAATCCTAGACTCATAGCTGAAGCCCTTTTAAGGGACTAAAAATACTCAGTTTACCTCTATTAGGATATATTACCTGGGATTAAAATCCCAGGCTCATAGCTCAATTCCCTTAAAAGGGAATAAAAATACTGAGTCCGCTTTAGAGCACTTAAGCTATTAGCCCAGAAATTCATTTCTGGGTGGGATATCAATTTTTACCTAAGTTTGCATATTTAAAATATCAAAATTACCATGGCATTATGGCGACTTTTCTATCATTTTGTTTGGTCAAATAAAGAAAGAAAACCTCTAATTAAACTAAATATATAACCTCAACTTTATCATTATATTATTGGCAAAACTAATGCTCTTAATTGTATTATTCATGCTATTAATGGTACAGAAAATCATATTCATTTGGTAGTTTCAGTATCACCTACTTTAGCTATTTCTGATTTTGTGAAAAACATTAAAGGTAGTAGTTCTCATTATCTAAATAATCTTCTACCTCCGAAGGAAAATAAATTTGCTTGGCAAGCAGGATATGGTGTCTTTTCTTTGGGAAAAACACAACTATAACGAGCGATCGCTTATGTCGATAATCAAAAACAACATCATTCAAAAGGAACAATTAATAATTAATAATTAATAATTAATAATTAATAATTACCTCTTCTTTTCAAGGACAGGATTGACCCTTAAGAAAAATTTTTCTTGTTTCTCCTTTCAAGGAGAGGCTTTAAACCTTAATTATTCGGTAAATTTTTACCAAAAACAAATGATTGATAAAGACGATTTTCCTTGAAAATTCTCTAGAGATTAAAATCCCTAACTCACAGCTCAATCAATATGCCAGGGATTAAAATGCTCACATCTTAATTCCTCTCAAGATGACTCCGTATTTTCAGTTCCTTTTAAGGGACTTCAGCTATAGCAATCAGGAATCAGGTGTGAGAATTGAGATGTTCCTTTAAAGTTTAGAATATAGCAGTTATCTTACTCATATATATTCGTTTTTTTCTTCTTCTCTGTTGCCTTCCGGAGCTGTTGCCTGTTGCCTAAAAATATCCAATATCTCACGACTAAAATCATATTGCTATATTAGTCTTGAAATAAATTTAAAGGTAATTTTGGCATTTATTATTATCTTATAAACCATTTTCAACCCTGACTTTAACTTCATCATTCAATTTAATAAATTCCTGGTTATCATAATTATAAACCCAAGCATTAATTACGGTTTCTCCCACAGGTAAAGACTTAGCTGAAAATGTGACTTTCCATCGCGCTCTGTTATACTTTTTTGACTTCAGAACTTTAGCAATATCATTACTTTCTAAATTGACAATAGCATTAGCAAAGAAAGATTTATTTTGACCAGAAGAAAGTAAAACTAGATTCGGTTGTTTTTTTCTATCCTGTCTAATTGCCCATCCCCCCAAACTAAGAGTTTCATTCCTATTAATAATTAGAGGATTTTCAGTTGTTTGAGGATTATCTAAATAACCATAAGTTTGTTTTGTTTCTGTAATAAATTCCAAATTTTGTGGATATTTTCGCCATCCTAGTTTTGCCATAATTTCTGCACCTTTTCTGACTAACCACGTTTTGCCATTCATTAATACTAAACAACTATCTTGAGATTCTTCAATAAATTCTGAATCTTCCAAATAGTTAATTATTTCTAGGCACTCTTTCCGACTTTCCATGTAAGGAAAACTTGATTTTACACTCGCAACAACATACACCGAGTTAACCATGATAATTCCTGTCATTACTACAGCAAAAATTTTATATATTGATAAATACTTTTGCTGATTTTGCAGAAATAAACCAAAAAGATAAATTAAGGAAATAATTAATAAAATTGACGTAGTTGTATACCGCGAAGAAATCATTGCATTTTCCACACCATATTCTGCCCTCCCTACAGAAATAGATAGAGCAGAAATTAGAGAAAACGTTCCTATTGTTAACCAAGGAATAGCTGCCGGAGTCAAGGTAAATTCATCAAAATAATTGGGTCTAAAACCCCACCTTTTAAGGCTAAATATTTTTGGAGCGGAGCTTAAATCCCCGTTAAAAAAATTACTTCTGATTTTTGTGCGGACGAATCGCCATTCGCCCCTACTGACTTCGTTAAACCAAGGTTTCTTGAGAAAATAAAATGTGAAAAATATAAAACTAGATAATAATGTTAATCCTGTCAAAATTGCTGGAATGGAAATTCTCACTAAAGGCAAACCTAAAATAGCTAAAAAATAATTGATGATTAGGAATGGTTGTTCTGTAAATAAAAATGGTTTTGGCTCTCGAATGGGATTATAGTTAATTGAATATATCAAACATGAAAGTATAAACAGTAAAATCCAAATAGTTACTCTACTAATTTTTTGCTTGGGTTTACCTTCCAGCCCAAATATTGATGGTATAAGTACAAACCAAGAAAATAATCCTTGTATTAATGTAAAACTGCCAATAAAACAGGATATTGCCGCCAGAAATATTTTAGTTTTTGCTGAAAAATGATCGAATGCGTAAATAAAATAGATTGCTATGATTAAGCATAAATTTGTCAGAAACCAAAATAGGGTAAATCCCCATAACCAATTCTGATGTTGTACTAGGGAAAATAATAATAGACTGACTAATATATTTGCTATATGTAGGATATTTTTGTTTTTATTCTGGAATTGAATTTCGGCTATTTTGCAGATAGCAAAAAATGTGATGATGACAAAAATTACGCTACAAATTATTTCAGCTTGGGTATTCCATTTCGTGGCAAAAGCTAAGGCAGTAATAATTAATTTTGGTATTAATATTCTGTGATGTCCGTGTACTGTAAAAAAGTCAAAAAATGTGGCGTTTCCTTCAGCAACTCGCTCAAAAATAGGGGTTAATCTCCATTGGTCCCAGTAGGGAACGTTGACACTAAAATTAGCCAGAAACCAGAGGAGTAATAAGACTGGGAAAATATAGAGGGTTAGTAATAATATTTTGGTTTGGGAAAATATTTTTCGCATTATTGGGAAGTGGCGATCGGCAATATTATAGGTGTAGGTTGGGTTGAGGAACGTAGCTTGCTTCCCGTAAGGGTAACCCAACTACTGACACTTATACAATAAAACAAACCACATCTGTATCTCTTTTCTCTATTCGTTTAATGTTGGGTTTCACTACCGTTCAACCCAACCTACAATCTACTTTTAACATTATTAGAAAATTGGTAGATAGCTTTTTTTGGAAATATTACCTTAAAGCGAAGTTGAAAGTCCTGTCTCTTTAGAGCTATGTGGGAATAGAGATGAATAAAATTTTTATTTCTGATTTGCTAAAAGCTTGTCTCTGAATTTTCTCGGCAAAAGCTCCTATTGCTATATTCGCAACAAAAGGGAAGTGAGCAAAAATTCTTATTGCGTATGTGGCAATAGAGATGAATTAAGTTTTTATTTCTAATTTGCTAAAAGCTTACCTTTGGATTTTCTCGGCAAAAACTCCTATTGCTATATCCGCAACAAAAGAGAACTGAGCAAAAATTCCTATTGCGTATACAGCAATAGAGCTGAATCAAATTTTTATTTCTGATTTGCTAAAAACTTGCCTGTGAGTTTTGTAGGTAAAAGCTCCTATTGCTATATCCGCAATAATAAGGAAACTGAGTCGAAATTCCTATTGCATATGCAGCAATAGAAATGAATTAGATTTCTATTTTGAATTTACGAAAAACTTGCCTGTGAGTTTTGTAGGTAAAAGCTCCTATTGCGATATTCGCAACAAAAGAGAACTGAGCAAAAATTCCTATTGCGTATACAGCAATATAGATGAATCAAATTTTTATTTCTGATTTTTAAACCCTTGCCTCTGGATTTTGTCGGTCAAAACTCTGGAGGAATTTTCCAGAAAGTACAAGGGTTTTTGTAGTCGCTATAGCTCTAAAAAGAAGTCCCCTAGAAAGTGCCACTGGGGAAGTAGACTTCTAGGGGATACTCTTCTCAATTTTGGGGAGAAGAGGCGATCGCTAACTAAATATCCGTCGCCACCTTTTTTTTTGCCCCCGTGCCAGCGATCGGAAAACTTGGAACTGACAAGGGTAGTGAGTAAATTTTTAAGAGTAAATAGACTCAACAATTTTGAGTCGAAAGAATTTTGACAATCAAGTTTTATCAATATTAGTATTCTAACTTTAGCTAGGTCGATGTAAATCTTAGTTGTGATGCCCTCAACCCTTAACAATAACTATTTGTTCCCTTCCTTCTCATTGTCTTGTCAAAACGTGTCTGATTGGATGACTTCTTTGAGGTCCTGACCAAGCCCCCCCGGCAACTTGGTCAAGGAACTCCAGGTCTAGAGAGATTAGTGGCTCCTCTTCTTCCCTCTTTGGAGTGTTCGATGGATTTGAGGTGTGGACCTTTTGTTTTCCTTGTTTTTGAGACTTATGCATTACTGTGAATCTCTTATTATCTTGTTTTGCGAGCGGAAGTATAACATAGTCTAGTCTTATTTGTCAGAGATTAAACGAAGGGAAATTTCCCTGGATGAATTTTGGACTTCAAAGAGCAGATCAAGTAGGCGATCGCTGGGCATAGCAGAATCAATAAGGAAGAAGGAAAAATCTTGCTTTGTCTAAGTTTTAAGCTTTTTATCTGTCCTAGCCTTTGCTTCGACTGCCATAACATTTTCGTTTTATATATCACTCATGAGGGTCAATAAACCCAACCCAACATTGTTGAGTCGAAAGAATTTTGACAATCGAGTTTGATCAATGTTAGTATGTCAAATCGGCTCCTTGATTAATCCAAACAAAAAGCATTAAAGAACCAAATAGGAAGTATTCCATTTATAAGGTCTCTGATCTCCTCTAGTCACTCCATTTTGGTGCTTGGATACCCCCACTAACCCTACTTCTGATCTCCCCCCTACTACTTGGTCAAGGAACTCCAAGTCCAAAGGGATTAGGAGATCCTCTTCTCTCTTTGTGGTGTTCCATGGATTGGAGGTGTGGATTTTTTGTTTTCCTTGGTTTGTTAGTTTTAGTTTTTGATACTTATGCATTCTTAAATTGTCTTTTTGTCCTTTTTGTTTTGTTTGATAGAATAACATATCTTGATATTATAAAATTTTCTTTCCTTGACTAACATCTTTGACTATATCTCAATTGGAACTTTCAATCATGTTAACCTTGATTATTGTTGATTTTGACAATATTTATTGATTAGATCAAAGAAGCGATCGCTTCTCCTAAACCCTACTCTTTAATTTCCATCTGGTCACGAATAGCTGCTTGAATTTTCTCATCAAAATCAGGATCGTCTAAAGTAGTAATAACTTTTTGATATGGATGTCTACTTAATCTGTCTAAATATGCTTGAAGAGCAACTTTATCCTCACGATGTTTAATAAAATATTGTCTCAACTCTTTGTCAGTCATAGCTGAATAATTAATTTGAATCATCAAATTATCTCCCCATTCAATTTAATTTCAAATTGCTGAGGAGTCAGGAGTCAGGAGTTAGGAGAAAGAAAGAATTTGAACTATGTTCTGAATTCTAAATTCTAAATTCTAATAAAAGCCGATCAATATTCCTACCTCCTCTATAATTCCCATTTATCCTAACTCCTACCTTTACTAGCTGACTGCAAATTTAGCTAATTCAGAATTCTCAATTCTCAATTCTCAATTCTCAATCCCCAATTCTCAATTCTCAATTCTCAATTCTAATTCACATTAGTCAAACTCTTAAACTTGCCAGTAAATCTGTTAAAGAATAACTCTAAAACAGTCCGCTTACCAACATTAATATTTGAATTAATTGCCATACCATTCTGCAAACCAATTTCCAAATCATTCTCATTATCCAGAACAAAAGTTTGCCGTTCTAAATCAATTGTAGTTTCAAAAGAAAAATAAGGTCTTCCTGCTTGTTGGTCTGGTGGAATAGCATCATCACTAATAGAAATAACTTCCCCAGTTACAGTACCAAATTCATTAGCTGGTAAAGCTTCAACTTGTACTTCTACAGGTACACATTCCACATCACTTAAACCTAATTTTTCTCGGTTTTCTTTCAATTCCGGACAAGCACATTTTTTACCTGGTTCGCATTCAATAACTTCTCCACCAGCTAACTCTTGCTCGTGAAAAGGTTCTAATTTTTTCCGCTTATCATTTAAAGCTTTTAATACCAAAGCAATATCTTTATTCTGAATATAAACTACCGCTTCTAAACCTTCATCATCATCCAATACTGTCAATAATGGTTCAGTTTGTTGTGCTTCATAAGACGCATCTTCACATCTTTCAGGTCTGATATCATTAGGTTTCAAAACATCATTAATTACATACTGACAAATAGGGTCAGTTTTTATATCTAGAGAAGACTCTTCTTTACTAACAGGTTTTAAATCAAAAATCACTCCAGAAACTGGTGCTTTTAAAACTTGATTATCGCGAGTTTCCTCTAACTTTTCAATCTGAGCATTAACTTCAGTTAGTCTCTTTTTGTTATCAAGTTGTAGACGAGTAAATTGAGAATCTATTCTGGCAATTTCCCTTCCTTCATTTTCAGCAATTCTAGCATAAAGTTCCCGGGCCCAAGCATCTCTAGTATTTTTTAACTGTTCTTTAGTTCTATTAATAGATACATTTAAACGCTGTTGCTCTAACCTAGCGCGTTGTATTTCTGCTTGACGAGCTTTGACTTCTCCTTCTCTAGCATTAATATCTGATAGGCGAGAATTGATTTCTCCTTCACGAGTATTTATTTCTCCTTCTAATGTATTAATATCAGACCTACGAGAATTTACTTCTCCTTCTCTAGCATTAATATCTGCTAACCGAGAATTTACCTCTCCTAATCTAGCATTTATTTCTCCTTTTCTAGTATTAATTTCTCCTGCCCTTGATTGTATCTGGTCTCGTTGTCTTAAGATTTCACTTTCCCCACGAAATACTTCTTGTTCCTGACGTTTTTTTTGCAATTCAGCAATTGCTCCTTCTTCTACCAAAGGAGATATTTGATCGAGAATTCCTTCATTAGAATCCAACACTTTTTCTGACTTATCTAACTGTCCTTTAGCTAACTCTAATTGTTCTTCAGAATACTTTAATTGCTCTTCAGAATTCTTTAATTGTACCTGAGTATTATTCAGTTGTTCCCTAGCGAATTTTAGTTGCTCTTCTGCATTTCTTAATTGTTCATTAGCATAAGTTAGCTGTTGCTTACTATTATTTAATTGTTGTTTGGCAAACTGTAATTGTTGTTTGGCATATTGCAATTGGTCTTGAGCTACTCTTAATTGTTCTCTAGCTGCTTCTTCCTCTTCTTCTGCTTGTTGAAGTTGTTTTTCTAGCTCTGTAATTTGTAATTCTACAGAAGCTACACGAGAATTATATTCAGCTTTATAGTTTACATATAATCCTTGCAAACTAGGGTCAACATTAACAAAACCACCTCTATTTAGGTAAAGCTCATCAATTAGAGCACGATATGTTTGATTTTCCGATATTCTAGTTTGTCGCTCTTGAGCTAATTTTTGTAAATCTGGAGGTAAAGCTGTCGGAACTTTACCATTTAGTACTTCTTTATAAAACTGATTTTCTCTTTTTAGAGTGTCTCTTAATTCTTTAGCAGAACCTAAATCTGCACTAGGAGCAGTGGGACTAAAAGTTAGTAATGGTTGATTTTTTTCTACGCGATCGCCATTTTCTACATGAAGTCTAACTACATTTCCACTGGTAGGAGCTTGTACGTCTATGGAACCATCTTTTAATTCTAATTGTCCTGTAGCTGGTACTGCTTGGTCTATCTCTGCAAAGTAAGCCCAAATTATTGCTGAACTGGTAATTATCATAATCATCCACAGAAATAGCCTAGATAATATGGCTGGTTTTTCTAGAATGACTGGTTGTTCGTTTAATGATGTAGATTGAGTATCCATTTTGTTCTTAATTTTTGTCTATAGTATTTTGTTTGAATTTTCATTTCACAGGAGTCAGGAGACAGGAGTCAGGAGACAGAAGTTTTTTTGAGGAGTCAGGAGACAGGAGACAGGAAACAGGAGTCAGTGGTAGGGGCAAACGAAACGGCCGTTTGCCCGTACAGGAGTTAGAATTATGCTTTTTGGTTGGAACGTAGTTTGAATATAGAATCAGGAGTCAGAATGAAAAGAGAACCTGCTAAAAACTTTCGAGATTTAATAGTTTGGCAAAAAGCACATCAACTTGTTTTAGAAGTCTATGGTTTTAGCAGCAATTTACCCAAAACAGAAACCTATGGATTAACAAGTCAGTTAAGGAGAGCATCTGTATCAGTACCAGCTAATATCGAAGAAGGAGTCAGGAGTCAGGAGTTGGTTTTTTGGAAGAAGGAGTTAGAATTATGCTTTTTTTGAATATTGCACAAGGTTCATTAGAAGAAAGTCGGTATTACCTAATTTTGGCAAATGACCTTGGATATGGAGATACTTCAAAACTTCTACTGGATCTAGAAGAAGTAAGTAAACTATTAGATTCGTATATAAATGCAATTGAAAAACATAGATAATCTCCTAATTCCTATTCTCTCCTCTCTCCTCCCTACTACCTCCTACCTCCTAAAAAAACTCCTGTCTCCTGTCTCCTGTCTCCTGACTCCTTCTTCCATCTCCTGTCTCCTGTCTCCTGTCTCCTTCCCCAATTATTGTTGAGCTTCTTGTTGTTGATAGAGACAGAAATAACGACCTTTAACCGCCATTAATTCACCATGAGTTCCCTGTTCCACCACCGAACCTTTATCCATCATAATAATAGTATTAGCATTTTTCACTGTAGTTAAACGGTGAGTAATAAAGAACACCGTTGTATCAGCAAAAGCCTCCGCTAAATTCTCACAAACTTGACGTTCCGAACTGTAATCTAATGCGCTAGTTGCCTCATCTAAAATCAACAATCTTGGATTTTGTAAAACCGTCCGAGCAATAGCAATTCTTTGCCTTTGTCCCCCTGATAAAGAAGCACCTCTTTCACCCACTATCGTGTTATAACCACTAGGCAAATTCATAATAAAATCATGGGCAACTGCTATTTTAGCCGCCCTGACAATTTCATCAGTAGTTGCATCTGGATTTGTCAAAGCAATATTATCTTGAACCGTACCATTAAATAGGAGAGTATCTTGTAAAACCACTCCAATTTGACGACGTAAAGAATATAATTCTACTTTTTGAATATCATATCCATCAATAAAAATTCGACCAGAAAGAGGAGGATATAAACGCTGTAATAACTTCATCAACGTACTCTTTCCAGAACCACTCAAACCAACAATTCCCACAAAATAACCAGCCGGAAATTCCAAATTTACATTAGCCAATTGTAAAGGTCCGCTTTGAGTAAATCGGAAAGAAATCTCCTCAAATTTAACACCCCCATTCATCGGCGGCATATCAATATTATTCCGGTCTTCCTCATCCACTTCTGCCTCCGTATCCAAAACATCTCGAAGTCGTTCAATAGACATTCCCACCTCTTGGAAACTCTGCCAAACACTCACAAAACGCAGCAACGAACCTGTCACATTACCAGCAATAATTCGGAAAGCAATTAATCCCCCCACCGATAACTGACCATCAATTACTAAATAAGCACCAACCCATAAAAGTGCCAGTCCGGAAAGTTTATTTAAAAAAGTACTAATAGAACTAGAAGTAGTCTGAGTCAAAACAGTATTAAAACTAGCAGTCATAAACTTCGCATAACGCGCCGACCATTCCCAACGAGACCGAAGTTCCAAATTCTGAGCTTTAACAGTTTGAACACCATTTAAAACCTCCACTAAATAAGATTGAGAATCAGCATAACGTTCCGCCTTTTTCCTTAGAAGTCTTCTTACAATTGGCGAATTAATAATAATAATCCCAGTAAAGAAAGGCACCCCTGCCAAAGCTACTGCCGTCATTAACGGGTTAAGAGCCAACATCACAGCAATATAAATTACCGAGAATACCGAATCCAAAACCACAGTTAAAGCTGTACCTGTCAGGAAATTCCTAATATTAGCCAATTCTCCAATCCTACCCGTCAAATCACCCACCCGACGATTATCAAAATAATTGAGTGGGAGACGGAGTAAATGGTCAATCACCTCAGAGCTAAGTTTGACATCTATACGGTTAGTAGTATCCACAAACAAGAAAGTTCGTAAACCCCCCAACAAAGCCTCAAATAGAGCAACCAATAACATCAACAGACCCAGAACATCCATAGCCTCAATGCTACGTTGCCCCATCACTTTATCGATAATAATCATGGTCATCAGGGGGTTGACCAAACCAAATACCTGTACAAAAAATGAAGAAATCAACACCTCAATAAAGACAGTGCGATGCTCCATCAAGGAAGGAATAAACCACCAAAAACTAAACTGTTCCTTCTGTTCTGATTTTGGTGCCTGGAGTAATAAAACTTGTCCAGACTCTCCCCAAATTTCCGCAAACTGGCCTGGTTTGAGGCGAGTTAACCCGAATTCTGGACTGCCAAGAACTATCTCTTGTTCTGTAATGCTGTAAAGTACGGCAAAATGGTCTTGCCATTGAATTAAAGCTGGAGCCTTCAGACGACCAACCGCTGCTGCCGGAACCTGTACCAGTTGACCAGTTAATCCCATCATCTGGGCGATCGCTCCACAAGCTTGGAGAGACACCCTACCAGCAGTCCGAATCTGATTGTCCAATACCCGACGAATCACGTCTCGGCGAAACTTCAGCTTCAGATGTTTAGCCAGCATCTGAAAACAAGCCAAAGCAGCAGGTACTTCTCCCTTACCCCGGAAAATTGGATATTTTATAGATTGAGTATCTTGAGCAACTGTTGGCTCTGGTGGACGTGCTGGCGCTTGGGGGACCATAGATACATCTAAAGGCACAAGCTCAGTTTTTTGTGCCCCATTTTCGACGGTGGTATCTTCAAGTTCACCTCGCTCTTGTTGTTCTGGGAATCCTAAAATTCTTGCTCCTCTGGGTCCCTCAATTTTTAAAGACCTACCCACTCCATCTAAAACCACTGGACTACCCGGAGCAAAATCTCCTACTACCCCACTACTAACTAGCCAGATTTTTTCCGACTCTAAGATAGATGCTAATTCCTTAGTTTTTGTATCTCCTTTTGGTAGGTTTACTACCACAGTTTTTTCGACAACATTTTTAGCCAGTTCTTTCAAATTCGCACTAACTTCAGCTCTTCTAGCAAATTCTTGAGTGAGTAGTTCAAATACTTCACTCACTGCCGGACATTCTAAAAAGGCTGCCCCAAATTCTGGCTCTGCTTCTAATATTGCCAAGAAGTCTGCGGCTGGTAAAGTCACGGCAATTAAATCTGTGGAAGCAAGTGCTGTTTCACAAGGCGTCCCTCGTAACAACCCAGCCCAACCAAGGACTTCTCCAGGCCCTGCCAACTGTAAACTGACATGACGTTGCGATCGCTGGTCGTAACCTAATATTCGTGCCTGACCTTGATAGATTATTGCTATCTGGGTGGGCATTTTTTCTCTTTCAAATAGTGGTTGGCCACTACGGTAACCGAGCAATTGACACTTTCCCACTAATTGAGTTTTCAGTGCATTTTCTGAAAGTCGATTAAATGGTGGTTTTTCTGCCAGAAATTCTTGTACTTGGGTTCTTGATATTGTTGAGGAAGTAGCCATGTAGAATTTAGAATTTAGAATTCAGAATTTAGAATTAGTTTTGGTTTATTTGGTAGTATGGCGTGCTTTATTTTGATAATAAGCTTGTAGTTACCGAAAAATTGTGGCTTAAAGCCTCCTCTTTTCAGGGGATAAAAAGAACAATTTTATTTTGAGTCAATCCTATCCGTTTTCCATCAGAGGTAATTGTTAATTGTTAATTATTTAAACCTACTACCTAACACTTTTATTGTATGTTATTTGCCGAATAATTAAGGTTTAAAGCTTCTCTTTTCTAAGTAGAAATAAGAAAAAATCATCCTTTTAGTCAATCCTCTTCTTTTCAAGGAGAAGTAGTTATTAATTATTAATTATTAATTATTAATTATTTTTCATACTTTTACATCTGAACGTAGTGGCTTAAGAGTGCCAATTTTTCCTATTTGTTCTCTGAGCCAATTTTCAAATAGTTCATCTATTAAAGCGCGTCGCATTGAGTCATCAAGCTGTGCCGGGATAAATTTTTCTAATCTAATAATTACTGTCCATTCTGTTAATGGACGTGGAGCCCAGATTTGACCTGGCTGACTTACTGATAAAATTTTGCCTATAGCAGGGTGTGGTTGACTTAGAGGTACTGGCCCCAATAATCCTCCCGAGCGCCCTTCTGGACCTTCAGAGTGTTGACGAGCTGCATCTGCAAAGGTTTGTTCTTCTTCTACTATGCGAAAATACAGTTCGTGAGCTAGACCAGGATTTTTTGTCCTAATCAGGGAATATACTACCTGGTCTAAACTGCTCTTACGAGTCATAAAATATCTTTCTACTTGATTACTCCAAGTTTCTTGTTTAAATTTTTCTAGTAATATTGGCCTGATTGCCATTTCTACCAATTGTTCTTGGGTCATGTCTTGCTTTTTGAGCCATGCTTGTTTGGTTTCGGGGGAATTTAACTGATATTGGCTCTCAAATTTTTCTACCGCTGTAGTTTGTTCTGCTTCTGTGCAAGTCAAGTTAGCGATCGCTTGGTCGATTATCACCCCTCTTAAAAAATGAGGCATTAATTGATAACGTTGTAATAACGATGGGATATCTTGAGCTTGCAATAATTTATCGCCGATTTGAAACAGTCCTGTCATTTTTTATATCTCCAACTGACTTGCACTATCTCTTTTAATTTAGTCTTCTGTTAAAAGTAGTGGTAACTTAATGTGCCACATCATTATTATTTCTTTATATTGATTTGTCTTTAATCTTAAAAATATAAAGAAAGAAATAGGTTATTTTGACTTTTGACGCATTGCTATTTGGACCTGTTCCCCTGTTAGTGGTATCTATACTGGAGTCATGGCACTACGAATATGGGTCAAAATATATACTTATTAGTCCATAGTTTCACTAACTGTTTTTAACTTGGGTACTATCCGGATGAATATGCTAGTCAAAATATTTATATTAGAGTTTACTTAATCATAACATCATTGTTACTAGAGTCTATAATAGCTTTAGTTCAATCATGATTATCTAGTCAGATAGTTAAGAGTTATAGTAGTCTTTTTCTCCTACATTTGATTTTTTTATTGTGCTTTGTCAATCTAGATTTTACTGTTTTTTTTATTTATTACATTAGTTAGTTTCCTACCCTGTATTAGCATCATTATAACTCCCATTTTTAGGATATAAAATTACGTTTTATTCAGGCTTTTTAAGAATTAAATTCTGTTTGATTTAGATTATTTAAAATTTGACTTGATTTGCAGTCTTAATCTCAACTTCATTTGCTAACCAGAACTGCAATTATTACAATCCTTTTATACATTGTTTAGTAACAAAAACAAGAGAGTTAATTTTTGGGTGGTGGTGCATTTTTATTATTTTTGTTACGAGAACAGTGGGAGCATCTTGCTCCCATGCCACGCATTCCTTTTTCCTGTACACCATTACGGCTGTAGGACTACCAATTTTTGTTGTCTTACTATCTTCTTTTACCGTGACAGAATTAAGCAAAAAGTCTATAATGATTTAATTGCATATACTCATGAAATTAAGGAAACTTGGGAACAAGACTCTCGTGAATTAATAAATCTTAAACCACTTTCTAACATTAAAGACCTTCTTTTAAGTACGTTAAGTAATAAATCTAAAAATAAAATAATAAACCATATTAAAGAAGCGTGTACACCCTATCTAGAATTTAAGCTGAGAATGAATATAGGTTGCCAAGATTAGTTGATACTTTTGCTTTTAATATAACTTTTAATTCTTGCTCAATCTCTCAATACTAATTCATTCTTCAAATATCATAAATAAATTAGGGCTTGCTGATTAACTTTCAAAGCTTTTATATGTAAATATTTGAGCCTTTTTAGAGTTAAAAAAGGTCTATGGTTTTTGGTCTAGGGAGCTAAAAAAAATCAGGGTTTTGAGTAGATAAGGAGAGAAAAATAAAGGGATACTTCTTCCTGCTAATTCCTCTAAATTATGAATTCTACCCTCAACCATAAGACTTTTTCAGTAAACCCTAAATTAGCTGACATCTGAATGCTTGCTTTATATATATTCTCAAACAGAAAACTACTCAAATAAAAGCGGAGGTATTAAAATGAGTTGGGAATCAGAATTTGCTTCTCAGTGGCAAACTTTTATGGATATTTTGGAAACTAATATTCGTCGCCAAGTTAAAAGTAATGGTAGTTTAAATTCTGCTTTTGTTAATAGTGTGATTAAAAATGAAGTTTAAAAATGGTCAAACAGTAATCACTTTAATGGTGCTTGGTTACGAAAATTAAACCGCGAAAAGCCTTCTCTTTATGAGCAGTTTCGCACTACCTTAGATACATTACACTCAAGCAGTAGTATATCTTTTAATAACCCTTCAATTGTCTTATCTGTTATGGGAGGAATAGGGATATGCGTAATTCTAATAATTTTTGGGTTTCTCCACTTGCTAGTACAATTAGGATTAATTTCGTTAGTGCTGAGACAAGAAGTTTTAACCACTGCTCTAGCTTCTATAATTATCTTGCCTATTCTCAAGAATATAGAAGCTAAATAAAGAGAAAATCAGCTCAATCAATTAATTGATAATCTTCAACAAGATTTGAATTTTACTGGTGAAAAATTAAGAGATATTGCAGCTAAAGCTGAAGAAAAGTTGTATAGCAAATGACCGAGCTTGACTATAAATCAGTTATGAGGGATTGATATGGTAATTTAATTTTTTGGTCGTCTTATACCAAATTGATAAATGTTTGCTACAAATAGCTAGGGTATTTCTTAGGAGTTAGTCCTCAGTCCTCAGGAGTCGTATGGGAATGGCTTTCATACCATTTTTTAGGGTGTAAATTATCTTTTTTGTCAAAGGGACATCTCCTGTAAAGTTTTTTTTATCCCTCTTACTATTCGTAACATTCTTTTTTAAAATTGGTCTTAAGCACAGATATTATTTACAGATTTAGATGGATTTTTTGGTAGTCCTGTAGATTTAGCTATCTTCATAAATAAGCTCCTTTTACCTTAAGCATTTAGCTCTTAGCAGTCAGCACTTTCCTGGGGGATGTTACGCAAACAGTAAATAATGAATAATTCTTTATAAGCTTAAAGAAGCTTCAACAATTAATAATTAATTATTAATAATTACCTCTTCTTTTCAAGGAGAGGATTGACTAATCATGAAAATTTTTTCTCTCTTGGTCGATTGGAGGTCAGCTCCGAGACCTCGCCATCCCTCGACCGCTTGTTTCTCCTTTAAAAGAGAGGCATTTTACCTGAATTATTCGGTAATTTGACAGTAAGTTTTAACTCTATCCAAATTTATCAATTGCTTTTATAGCAATTCCCAAAAAGCGTGAGGTACAAAATTTTAGGTTTGAGGGAACAGGGAATAAAAAGACAAAAAGATAACTGTATCTCACGCTTTTTGAGAAACGCTATACCTCCTCTAATCATCAATAGTTGATAGCTAATAGCTGACCACTGTTAGCTCCGCATTCGGACCGAAATGCTTACCTTTCACTGATAAGGAGCTTAACTGCAAAAATCACTACTTGTACACCACTAGGGATTTTTCAAAGGTTTTCTAGAAAGATAAATATACATACAACAGATTCCAGTTATATTTATATGAAGTACAGATATTAACAATTAAAGGTTCCCAGTGCGGGTATCTTGTCCGCGACGGGTGTACTTCACTAAGGTGGAATCCGCTGTATATATTTTTTTGACAGAAATAACCCAGAATATCATTTGCTATTGAAAAATAATATAACACTATTTAAAAGTTATGTCTATCTAAATTTTCGAGGATTGAAATAACAGTAAAAGTATCCTGTTGAAGGCTTAATTTATAGAGTAATATTCCCAGAGGAATATTAGAGCGATAATGCTCCGCATCGCTACCGCGAACGCCTGTTTTTGTATAAGCATTTCCGTTTGTCACCGCGAAGCAAACAGCGGTCAGCTATCAGCTATTAATTCATTGCTTTTATAGGAGGAATTAGTATTGAGAGATTTAAAGAGAATTCAAAGTATTGGAAAAAAACTCACCTTGACCTTAGCAATGTATATTCATTATTGATGAAACAGCTAAAAACTGACTGTGAGCTAGCTTAATGTTTATGTTTTTGCGGGAAAGGAATAATCAAGTTGATACCCATTAAACTCTAAAAAAATTCCCTCACTTCCAAAACATTTTGCCAAATATAGCAATATGATTTTAGTTGTGAGATATTGGAGACTTTTGTTCTAGGGAATAGGGAATAGATATGGATATGGAGGGAAGAAACGAATACATAAGAATCAGAAAACTGCTATATTCTATGCTTTAAAGGAAACCTCAATTCTCACATCTGATTCCTGATTGCTATATTCGGAAGTGAAAAATCACAACAAGACAAAACTGTTAAATCAAGATCGTCGGCAAGAAAAGCAGCAATACTTTGTCTAACTGCGGAGTTACTATTACTACAAACATTCCCTTTCAAATACACAATTAAATCTTTGACATACTCACAATATTTTTCCAATTCTCCAACTTCCTGAAAATTTAGAGGTCTAGCAAATAGAAAATTCAGAAAATCAGTAAAAATCCATTTTGGCAAAACAGCTTTACGATAATTTATTGGTAACTGAAAAGCAAACCGATAAAGCAGAAATACTAAAAGATTTTGCCAGAGATTTTTTGTGGAAAAATTTTTCTGTAGATTAACAATAAAATCTTGTTCGGAAGCAGTTAAAACTTCATTTTTTATCTCACTATTGAGCAGAAGTTTATAAATTTCACCTATTTCAGCTTGATAAAAATATTTCAATTGTTCATTTGACAGACTCAACAACTTTTCAGCGAGTTGGCGACGTAATTGGCGAAGATTATTTAAAACCGACTCATCACCAGGAAAGCGACGATATTGTTCGACCAAATTTGGCAGTTGAGAAAAGTCTTTTTTGAGCAAAAATCTTAATTTTTGTCTGACAGTTTCTTTCACCTCTGCAGCTAAAAAACTATAAAGGGGATTCTCCAAGATTTTCTGATAAAACCTTTGATAATCTTGAGGATTTTTCCCAGAAGTAAGATTAATTTGAGTTTGTTGGCGGGGATGAATACGAAGTTGAGATAAAGGCTTATCCACAAATCCAATTTTGTAATTTCCCATAATCCTGAACCACATATCTATATCTAATACTTGAGTCAAACTAGAGTCAAAAAGTCCGATTTTTTCAAAGACAGTTTTAGGAATTAATACTGTTGTTGGTTCCCCAATTTTATTCAGGCGATATTTCATTAAATTAGGGTCTAATAATAAATCTTTTCCTGACTGAATAGTTTTCAAATTTGACCAATCTTTGTGTAAATCTTGAGTACCACGATAAGCAGCTATACAAGTAGAATTATTTTCTGCACCAGGTTCTAAAATTACGCGACGGCGAGAAAATACTAAGCCTATTTCTGAATCTTCTTCTGCTATTTTGACAAGCTCTTCAATACAGTTTTTTTCGAGCAAGTCATCCTGGAACAAGAATTTAATATATTTGCCTCTAGCTTGGGAAATACAGAAGTTTAAATTTCCCACTAAGCCATAATTTTGATGGCAAATAATCCGAAATTCTATTTGTGGATTTTCCGATTGTAATGATTTTGTTATTTCGAGGGTTTTGTCAGTGGAATTATCATCAGAAATTATGATTTCTAGGTTGGAGTAAGTTTGGGAAAGGGCACTATTAATTGCAGCTCTGATAAAATTTTCTCCGTTGTAAGTAGGAATACAAATACTAACAAGTGGAGATTTCTTCCTTGGAGAAGACTGAGATAATTTTGTGCCTGGAATATTAGTAAAGTTTTCCGTAATTTGAGCAATATATTCAAGGCGAGTATTGATTTTTTTACCCATAGCTTCTGGGCTGAGTAATGACTTAATATCTTCAGCAGCTTTTAATCCAATTTTTTGAGCTTGGTCAGAATTATTAAACACATATTTCATCAAATTGGCGCAATGTTCGATGTTAGGATTTGCCCAAATATCTCCTTGTTTATATGGTCCGTAATTATCAGCGATCGCTACTTTTTCATATTCGACTAAAAAGCTATTTCCTACATTCATAAATTCAGTATTTGATGAATAGCCAGTGGCAATAACTGGTTTGCCATAAAACATTGCTTCTGCCATTGTTAAGCCAAAGCCTTCGGCGCGATGTAGAGATACATAACAATTGCAATGGTAAAGCAAGGCATTGATTTTTTCTTTGGATAAATATCCATCTATATGTTTAATATTTGAGGAGTCTCCGATACTATTTATTAGTCGTGATTTATCTCTAGGAAATTTTTGAGAATTGGATGATTTTATCAGGAGCAAAACATCTGGGTTTGAGTTTCCAAATGCTTTTTTAAATGCCGTAATTGTGGCGAGTGGATTTTTTCGTTGGAGGCGACTAAAAAAGTCAAAGATAAATAGAAAGATAAATTTATTTGTTGGTAAACCTAGTTGTTTTCTACTAATTTTCGGAATTGGTAGAGAAATGCTGGGCATCATTTTTATTACAGGAATAGATGACACCATTGAGATAGATTCGGCACAGTAATTACTGTAAGTCCAAATTTCGTGAAATGGTGTAAATGCTGTTATCCATTCTGGAGGAAATGTCGGAAGTTCCCATGCCCAAAAACCGATGTTATATTTATTGGTGAAATATTGTCTTACAGTTGGTTTTTTGAGAAAGGTTTTGACTTCATTGGCGTTGACTTGAAATAGGTTGATTGGATGTGGGTTTTCTTGGGTAAATTTTTGGTAGGTTTTGTCGGAGTTTCTATGGGGAGTGCTGATAATGTTGTTGATAACAAAGGGAATGTTTGTGGTTTCTACTGCTCGAAGTGTTGCTCTTACTCCTTCTCCTATTCCTAATTCTCCTTTAACAAAACCTGCAATATTAATTCCCAATTTTTGAGGAGTTGTTGGAGTTGATAAAAGTTCGTTTATCTCTGTAAGTTTTTCTGGTTTTGGGGAATTTTCTTCTTTCCTTCTCACTGCTGCTTTTTCCTGGTATAAAATTTGAGTTTTGTCTGAGAGTTGTTGAGATTTTGGGGTAGATTTTGGGAGATTGAAAGAATTTACTCCTTGATTTATACCTCCTACTTTTCCCTGGTGTAAAAATTCAGTTTTGTCTGAGATTTGTTGAGGTTTTTGAGTAGATTTTGGGAGATTGAGATAAATTTTTTCTTTCTTCTTGCCTCCTGGTTCTTGTTGCTGAAAAAATTCAGTTTTGTCTGAGAGTTGTTGAGGTTTTTGAGTAGATGTTGGGAGATTGAGATAAATTTCTTCTTTCTTCTTGTCTTCAGGTTCTTGTTGCTGAAAAAATTCAGTTTTGTCTGAGAGTTGTTGAGATTTTGGGGTAGATTTTGGGAGATTGATAGGAATTTCTTCTTGATTTATCCCTCCTCCTTTTCCCTGGTGTAAAAATTCAGTTTTGTCTGAGAGTTGTTGAGATTTTGGAGTAGATTTTGGGAGATTGATAGGAATTTCTTCTTGATTTATCCCTCCTCCTTTTCCCTGGTGTAAAAATTCAGTTTTGTCTGAGAGTTGTTGAGATTTTGGAGTAGATTTTGAGATTTTGAGGGAATTTACTTCTTGTGGCTGAAAAAATTGAGTTTCATCTGAGAGTTGTTGAGATATTTGGGTAGATTTTGGGATGTTGAAAGAATTTAGTTCTTGATTTATCCCTCCTCCTTTTCCCTGGTGTAAAAATTCAGTTTTGTCTGAGAGTTGTTGAGATTTTGGAGTAGATTTTGGGAGATTGAGAGAATTTAGTTCTTGATTTATCTCTTCTACTTCTTGTGGCTGAAAAATTTGAGCTTTATCTGAAAGTTGTTCAGATTTTGGGGTAGATGTTGGGAGATTGAGAGAATTTACTTCTTTCCTTTTCCCTCCTAGTTCTCGTTGCTGAAAAAATTCAGTTTTGTCTGAGAGTTGTTGAGATTTTGGAGTAGATTTTGGGAGATTGAGAGAATTTAGTTCTTGATTTATCCCTTCTACTTCTTGTTGCTGAAAAAATTCAGTTTTGTCTGAGAGTTGTTGAGATTTTGGAGTAGATTTTGGGAGATTGAGAGAATTTAGTTCTTGATTTATCCCTTCTACTTCTTGTTGCTGAAAAAATTCAGTTTCATCTGAAAGTTCTTGAGATTTTGGGGTAGATGTTGGGAGATTGAAAGAATTTAGTTCTTGATTTATCCCTTCTACTTCTTGTTGCTGAAAAATTTGAGTTTTGTCTGAGAGTTGTTGAGATTTTGGGATAGATGTTGGGAGATTGAAAGAAATTTCTTCTTGATTTATCCCTCCTCCTTTTCCCTGGTGTAAAAATTCAGTTTTGTCTGAAAGTTCTTGAGATTTTGGGGTAGATGTTGGGAGACTGAAAGAAATTTCTTCTTGATTTATCCCTTCTACTTCTTGTTGCTGAAAAATTTGAGTTTCATCTGAAAGTTGTTGAGATTTTGCGATAGATGTTGGGAGATTGAGAGAATTTAGTTCTTGATTTATCCTTCCTCCTTTTCCCTGGTGTAAAAATTCAGTTTTGTCTGAGAGTTGTTGAGATTTTGGGATAGATGTTGGGAGATTGAAAGAAATTTCTTCTTGATTTATCCCTCCTCCTTTTCCCTGGTGTAAAAATTCAGTTTTGTCTGAAAGTTCTTGAGATTTTGGGGTAGATGTTGGGAGATTAAGCGAATTTAGTTCTTGATTTATCCCTTCTACTTCTTGTTGCTGAAAAATTTGAGTTTTGTCTGAGAGTTGTTGAGATTTTGGGGTAGATGTTGGGAGATTGAAAGAAATTTCTTCTTGATTTATACCTTCTACTTCTTGTTGCTGAAAAATTTGAGTTTTGTCTGAGAGTTGTTGAGATTTTGGGGTAGATGTTGGGAAATTGAGAGAAATTTCTTCTTGATTTATACCTCCTCCTTTTCCCTGGTGTAAAAATTGAGTTTTGTCTGAGAGTTGTTGAGATTTTGGGGTAGATGTTGGGAGATTAAGAGAATTTACTTCTTCCTTCTTGTCTCCTCCTTCTTCCTTGCCTAAAATTCTCTCGAATGTTTTGAGATAATCCCGATTTTGTCTAAGAATTTTTCGGAGATTTTCCGCATCATATTTTAAGAGTGCTTCACAAAAAGCTGGAGAGATTTTTTTCTCCGTTAATAAATGGAGTGATGAATAGTTAGTATAAAAATTGAGGTGAAATTTCTGAGCAATAATTTGGAGAGATTTAACTGTATATATAGATATGTGTTGACCTTCATCTGTAGCATAGTACCACCACTGATTAGGTTTAGGATTGTCTGGCGGTAATATTTCTGTGCTGAAAAGGATATTTTGGGAGTAATTTAAAATTTCTCCAATATCAGAAATAGGATTAACTAAATGTTCTAGTAGTTCAAAAGCAGTAACTAACTCATATTTTTGGTTTAGAGTAGCTGTAAAATTTTGAGCAAAGAGATTTTCACAGTATTTGTCTTGCCAATCAAACTTGTATTTAATATCCCGCATCAATCTCACAAATAAACCATATCCACCACCGAAGTCGAGGAATTTTTCCTCTGAGTCAAACAGTCGATCAATAATATTCTTTGTAACTTGAGATAACATCAAATTTCTGAAGATTAAACCCTCATCGCTAGAGGCGATCGCTTGAGAATAAGCTTCATTTAACCAGTAAGGATATTCTGTTTGGATAAAGTTGCAGTTTTGACATTGAAAGTAGTCGATTTTATATTTTTTGTTGAGGATATGAGCTTCAGCAAATTTTAAAGAAATAGATTCACATATTTTGCATTTCATCATCTGTTTGTATCTAGGTTTGTTAATGGTCTTAATATTTATATTGGTTAAGTCTAACAGATTTAACTATTTATATATAAATAAGTGATCGTTTATCTATCTGCCTCAGTAAAAGTGGAGTTATATAGAAGAAGTTCTCATCATTTTACTTGGATGAGGGTTAGCTAATACCGTTTCACGAAAGTTATAAGTCAAAAGCGAGTGCGTAATTCTGTAGAACTGAAAATATCTAATTCCCACTCAAATTTTTTCTGGTTAAAAGTTGAGTCTTCTCAGAGTTTGAATGGCTATGAGTTGTTAATTTTCTCTAGATTACTTTCTGAGGGTAATTGATTTTTTTGTCTCGCCTAGAGTCAGAGTTCAAATATATGTGTCACCTGACTTTTGATTGTAGAAAAAATCAAAATATCGCCAAATTTTCCCATATATATATAGATGTATAGAGAGTATTTAGATTTGGTAGTGAATTTTCTTTAGTAGAGCTAAAGATATCTAATTCCCACTCAAATTTTTTCTGGTTAAAAGTTGAGTCCTCTCCGAATTTGAATGGCTGTGAGTTGTTAATTTTCTCTAGATTACTTTCCGAGGGTAATTGATTTTTTTGTCTCGCCTAGAGTCAGAGTTCAAATATATGTGTCACCTGACTTTTGATTGTAGAAAAAATCAAAATATCGCCAAATTTCCAAATATACTGCTCTAGATATTTATAGATGTATGGGAGATGATTGGGCTTTGTTGTTAATTTTCTTTAGTTGAGTTATCTCAGAATTTGAATGGCTGTAAATTGTTGATTTTCTCTAGATTACTTTCTGAGGGTAATTGATTTTTTTGTCTCGGCTAGAATCAGGTTTTAAATATATACTTCACCTGACTTTTGACTTGAGAAAAAATCAAAATATCGCCAAATTTCCAAATATACTGCTCTAGATATTTATAGATGTATGGGAGATGATTGGGTTTTGCTGTTAATTTTCTTTAGTAGAGCTGAAAATATCTCATTCCTACTCAATTTTTTCTGGTTAAAAGTTGAGTCTTCTCAGAGTTTGAATGGCTATGAGTTGTTAATTTTCTCTAGATTACTTTCCGAGGGTAATTGATTTTTTTGTCTCGCCTAGAGTCAGAGTTCAAATATATGTGTCACCT
>NZ_JAAHGO010000062.1:34887-53308 GCF_010672455.1 Okeania sp. SIO2C9
TGGTTAAAAGTTGAGTCTTCTCAGAGTTTGAATGGCTATGAGTTGTTAATTTTCTCTAGATTACTTTCCGAGGGTAATTGATTTTTTTGTCTCGCCTAGAGTCAGAGTTCAAATATATGTGTCACCTAACTTTTGATTGTAGAAAAAATCAAAATATCGCCAAATTTTCCCATATATATATAGATGTATAGAGAGTATTTAGATTTGGTAGTGAATTTTCTTTAGTAGAGCTAAAGATATCTCATTCCCACTCAAATTTTTTCTGGTGAAAAGCTGAATTATCTCAGAATTTGAATGTCGGAGAGTAATTAATTTTTTATCCCTCGGTGAGAGTCATAGGTTGAATATATATATCTGAGTTATACTCTCCTAACAATATCTGTGACTATTCCTGTTTTTGACTTGAGAAAAATCTTGCAAAATTCTAAAAGATACTGCTCTGTATATATAGATGTATAGAGAGTGCTTGGACTTTGTTATTAATTTTCTTCGGTAGAGCTGAATATACCTCATTCCCACTCAAATTTTTCTGCTTAAAAACTGAGTTTTTTCAGAATTTGAATGGCTGTGAATTGTTGATTTTCTCTCGATTACTTTCTGAGGATAATTGATTTTTTTTGTCTCGGCTAAAGTCAGAGTTTAAATATATACCTCACCTGACTCTTGACTGTAGAAAAAATCAAAATATCGTCAAATTTCTAAATATACTGCTTTTTCTGGTTAAAAGCTGAGTTATCTCAGAATTTGAATGGCTGTGAGTTGTTGATTTTCTCTAGGTTACTTTCTGAGGCTAATTAATTTTTTTATCTTGTTGAGAGTTAGGGTTTAAATATATATTTCACCTGACTCTTGACTGTAGAAAAAATCAAAATATCGCCAAATTTTCCCATATATATATAGATGTATAGAGACTACTTAGATTTTGTAGTTAATTTTCTTTAGTGGAGCTGAAGATATCTCATTCCCACTCAAATTTTTTCTGGTTAAAAATTGAGTTATCTCAGAATTTTAATGGCTGTGAATTGTTGATTTTTTCTCGATTACTTTCTGGGGTAATTGATTTTTTTGTCTGGGCTAAAGTCAGAGTTTAAATATATACCTCACCTGACTCTTGACTGTAGAAAAAATCAAAATATCGTCAAATTTACAAATATATTGCTCTACATATTTATAGATGTATGGGAGATGATTTGGTTTTGTAGTTAATTTTCTTTAGTAGAGCTGAAAATATCTAATTCCTACTCAAATTTTTCTGGTTAAAAGTTGAATTATCTCATGATTTTAATGGCTATAAATTGTTGATTTTCTCTCGATTATTTTCTGGGGTAATTGATTTTTTTGTCTGGGCTAAAGTCAGAGTTTAAATATATACCTCACCTGACTCTTGACTGTAGAAAAAATCAAAATATCGTCTTAAAAGTTGAGTTATATCAAAATTTGAACGTCGGAGAGTAATTAATTTTTTATCCCTCGGTGAGAGTCATGGATTAAATATATATATATATCTGACTGACACTCTCCTAACAATATCTATGACAACTGATAACTGATAACTAATAACTGATAACTGAAATGACTATCCCTATTTTTGACTTTAGAAAAAATCGCAAAAATTCAAAAATATACTCTTATCTATTCTATATAGATAGATGTATGGGAAATGGTTAGGCTTTGTTGTTGATTTTCTGTAGATAATTTTCGGAGGGTAACTTACTTTTTTGTCTCAGTAGGAGTCATAGATAAAATATATAGCAGTCTCCATTACTGTATTTGACATATCAAAAGCTAAAAAGCCAGACAATTCCAGATTTTTTTCCTTCTTCCTTCTTCCTTCTTCCTTCTTGTTGTTGAGAAATGGTATTATTTGGAGCAGCTTAAATTAAAGAAGATGACTCAGACTAGATTTAATTCTTCAGAAAATTCCATTCACCAAGAACTTCTAAAATTTATACCCGCTGATGCTAAAGTTATTATCGAATTTGGCTGTGGTAATGGCACAATAGCTTCTCAATATAAACAGATTAATCCTCACTGTTATTATATTGCTATTGAATCTAATCCAGACTTTGCTAAAAATTCTGTCTTACAAGTAGATATAGATAAAATTGTAGTAGGAAATTTACAACAAAATATTTCTACTCTAAATATTCAACCAGAAACAGTAGACTGTCTGATTTATGGTTTAGATTTAATGGCGATCGCTGACCCGACTGCTGTTTTGAAATATCATCAAAGTTGGTTAAAAAATGATGGTCAAGTTTTGGCTATTGTACAAAATGTACAGCATTGGCACAGAATTTTTAATTTGCTTAAAGGTGGTTGGGAAAATTCGGAAATAATTCGTCATTGGTTTAGTCTGGAAAGTCTCAAGTCATGTTTCGCTAACGCAGGTTTACAAGTATATGAAATACAAACTCGTGGTGAAAAAGGAGAGGAGTTTCAACGGTTTCTCCAAGTAACTGAGGGTCTGGTTGATGCTTTGGGTTTGGATTCAAAAAAGTTCGCTACTCAGACCGCTGCTGAATATTTCATTGCACGCGCTACCAAATCTCCTATCCCTCCCCGGAGATTATTAATTCAAACGATAATTATGGACCCGAAAGTTTGTGGTACTGTCAGAGTTCTGGAACCAGACCGCTTTAGCGCTACTATTCCTGGGGTGAGAACTTTTTCTACTGCGAAAACTGCTGACTTAAATATAGGGTTGCCTCAAGAAGAAAAGGTGTTTATCTGGCAACGCACAATTTTAAATTATCCGTCTGACTTTCATAAACTTAAGTCTTTGCTGAAAAAGGGTTATTTGATTGTGGCTGAAATTGATGATAATCCGTTACGTCGTCCTGAATATGCTGAAAATAATTATCTTAGCTATCGTGGCTGTCACTGTGTACAAACTTCTACTCCATCCCTAGCTAATTTTTTACGTCAATATAACCCCAACGTTGTAGTTTTTTACAATCAATTGGCTAGAATAGTACCCCTATCTGAGCACACCTTCCCCCATAATAAATATCTTACCATATTTTTCGGAGCTGTCAACAGGGAAGCAGACTGGAAAGAAATTATGCCGATAATCAATCAAGTATTGTCAGATTATCAAGATAAAATTAGATTCAAAGTCATCCACGATCAGTTATTTTTTGAAAGTTTAAATACAGCCAATAAAGAATTTTATCCATTTTGCAGCTATGATAAATATCTAGAGATTCTTGGCAGTTGCGACCTTGGTTTATTGCCTCTAAATGACAACCCAATTAATCAAATGAAATCCGACTTAAAATTTGTTGAATGTGCAGGTTATGGAATAACTGTACTAGCTAGCCCAATAGTTTATCAAGATTCAATTCTTGATGGTAAAACAGGTTTAATTTATCATTCTGTTTCAGATTTTGCTAGGAAATTTAGACAACTAATAACTGATGAAAATTTCAGAAAAAAAATAGCAATCAACGCTTATGATTGGGTTGAAAATAATCGTTTACTTTCTCAACATTATCGTCAACGCCGGGATTGGTATCTGCAAATGCGAGATGAATTACCGCGTTTAAATGAAGAGTTAAAAAATCGTGTTCCAGAATTATTTGATGATTGAAAACTTGAGGTTTTATGTTTGAATGAACCAGGAGAAAGAAGAGAGTACACAGAATGAAGAATCGAAAGTAAATACAGTTTCTATTTCTAGCTAATTAGACATCTCCTCCAAAATAGGCAATAGGTTACAGGGAAAAATAATTGATAATTCATGAATATGAATTGATTTTATTTTTTATTTTTACCGAATAATGAATAATGAATAATTAAATAATTCTCGCCTTGAAACCGACTCTTTTAAGGGGAAAAAAAGTGCTAGGATATTTCCTTATATTCAATTCCTTAACGGTTAAAAACTGAGGTAATTATCAATTATCCATTATCAATTATCCATTAATGAACAGATGTCTATTAGACCTCTCCGGAAAAGAGGGAGTAGGGAGTAGGAATTAGGGGGAAATAATTGATGATTTATCTACGATAATTGATTTTATTTTTGATTATTGGAGATGTCTATTAAATACCATAGAACATAAAATTTAGTTGAGATATTATATCAAGTAAGGTAGCATCAGTATTGTAAAGTAAGGGTCATTTCAGTTATCAGTTATCAGTTATCAGTTATCAGTTATCAGTACCTCTGCAATAAGGAGGCTTGAAATCTGAAATATTCTCTTTTTTTATCCCCTTAAAAGGGGAGGCGCATACCCAGAATTTTTCGGTAAGGAAGAAGGAAAAAGGTTGAAAAGTTGGAAAAAACTTAAATTTCCTGTATATATTCACCCTGGGATTTACACAAATTATAAAGTGCGGACATGATATTAAATCTATAGCAATTCGCGCATTGATTGTGACAATTTTTATAATAGTTAATTTGAACTAAAAACCTTTAAAATTCTGTACATAGTCAATCCGACGGCTCCCCTACCACCAAAATATTAAAACTTAAATAGGATCGCTATATTTATATTCCTACAGAGAAGCAAACTAAATTCATTAATGCTATAGAATTAAATACAGCAATTGTCATAAGTGTAATTGTCTAAATTATGTTAGTTTATTTTGATAACTCACATATTTTATTAGTCTATGGTTTCCTAAAAAAATTAAATTATTAAAAATATAATGTTCCAGAACTATTTAACAGACAAAAAATTGAACTATGATTTTTGAATAAGTAGTTGAGCTGCCAAAAAAGTTAGTATTAGTAAATTTTCCGGCAGTCCTGCAACCGTAATGGTATTGATCATTTCCCTTATGGGTTTAATACCCCACCGTCAACGGGGTACTCAAAATTGTTTGAGGTGAGAATCCCCATGCAATTTTCCCTTCTGCCTTCAGCATAGCTGCCTTCTGCATTCTTCAATGAACTTGAGACAAATTACCTAATGATGTAAGCTGTTATTACCTCAGCTCCAATTATAAAGAAAGAGGATGTATTTCGGTTTCTTTCCTACTAACAGTTTTTTCCACTCTCCTACTCTCCTACTCCCCTACTCCCCTACTCCCCTACTCCCTACTCTCTGTTTCTTAATCTATAGCGCTACAAAAATTGGTTAGGACATTTTTCAATCCTAAAACCCTTTTACAGTTTGCTATTTCCTATTCCCTATTCCCTATTCCCTATTCCCTATTCCCTATTCCCTAGCGCTATAAATAAAAATGCGAATATTATTTACAATTGCTCATTTTTTTAACCCTGAAGGTAGCGGAAAACATGGTTCTTTACGCAAAGACCCGCAAACACGACGTATAGCACTAACTACCTGTTTAACTGCATTGCGTGCCTTGTATGCTAAATCTCAGTACATAATTGATATTAGTAGATATCAAGCAACTCCAGCAAATCAAAATCATGGCCATGAAATTGATATTATTGTTTGTACGACTAAAGGTTTTCATTTATTATCTCAAATTCCTTTGCCCTCAGATTTTCTGATGCATCACAGCACTAACGTAGAACCTATGTTACTAGGTTTTGAATGTCAGGAAGTAATGAAATCATGTCTTGGGAAATACGATTATTATTGTTACTTAGAAGATGATTTAATACTGCACGATCCATGGCTATTTGTGAAATTAAATTGGTTTAATCACCACACAGGAAATGGTAATTTACTTCAACCAAATCGTTATGAAATTTCTCCTTTAGGAGCTGTTCCCAAAGCTTATATAGATGGAGATTTAAAACCTGAAATAACAGCTAAATTTCAAAATATTCGAGAGCAATATCAGCTTAAGGGAAAAATCATGGAAAAGGTAATTGCCTTTCATAGAACTCTTAACCCCCACTCTGGTTGTTATTTTTTGAATGCCGAACAGATGAAAAAATGGGCTAGTAAACCTTATTTTTTAGACCGAGATACCAGCTTTATTGGTCCGTTAGAAAGTGCTGCTACATTAGGAATTATGCGGACTTTTAAAATTTATAAACCTGCTGCTGCTGATGCAAGTTTTCTAGAAATTCAGCATTTTGGCACTACATTTTTGAGTTTAATTGATAATCAAATAACATTGCTTCAAGAACAAGCTCCAGTTAACGAAAAAACTCAGACAAATCCAGTAGAAAAAGAAGTCAAAACAGAAACTAATCCAGAAAAAAATGAGGAGTGATTAAAAATCAATCACAGCCTCATAATTTTGCTTAATGCTAATAGATTATATTAGATAATAAAGATGTCAGATTGAAGTAGGTTAGGAGTACCATTGAGGCGAGCAATAGTAATAATAGGATTACTATCATCATTTTCTAGATTACCGTTAGGATCGTACTTTAACAGACCTGAACCAGCTAGTTCTGGGTCATCTGATGTGTCATTTGGATCGGTTTTTGGGTTTCGTTCATAGATAATAGTAGGACCGCTAGTTCGAGCAAAGCTATCTTCATAGTTATCACCTACACCAACAGCAACAAAATCATTAATGCCAATAATTGAGTTTTTGCTGGAATTTTCCAAATTAAATCCATTCAAGTCTAGAAGTATCCGGTCATCAGAAGGATCGAAATCTACGATAACACTATTTTCAGTGACATCCTCCTCAACGGCAAAATAAGCAAAGCTATCGTTACCTTGACCACCAATTAAGGAGTCCCCTGTACCATCAAGGCCAGCTGCAATATAGTCGTCACCAGCACCACCAAGAATAGTATCAGTTCCTCCACGGCCAAATATAACATCATCCCCTGCACCAGCACTAATACTATCTCCTAATGAGTCATCTGCAGTACCACCCACAATAGAATCATCACCTGCTCCAGTAATTAAGATATCAGCTCCATCACCACCACTTAGAGTGTTACTACCTTGAGTATCTTCTATTAAGAATGGTGCTGTACCTCCACCCTGAAATGCTATGATTGTATCGTTACCTTGTGTATTCCCAATTAACTGATCGTTTGTTCCACCAAACTGAATAAAGTCATTGCCTGTACCACCATCAAAGAAGTTTGCCACACCAGCGTTGGTACTGCCCAAAAGGATATCATTACCTGAACTACCAATCAGAGTAACTTCAATACTACCACCACCCGAAGCATTGGTACTGATACTTGTAGCATCAATGGTATCGTTACCCTCGCCCCCATCCACACGACTAAAGATACCACTGAGACAATCATTTCCCTGACCACCAATCATAGTATCTGACAAAAAGCCTGATGCTAGAGTATCATCACCGGCACCACCATCTAATCTATTTTGACCAGCAAAACCGGGAACAGTAACTGCTATACCATTAGTACTAAATTTATCTTCGTTTTCTTCGAGCAAACCAGTGGTAATGAAGTCATCACCTCCACCTCCAGCTAAGGTATCTCTTGAAGCTTGACCTCTGATAGTATCGTTGCCAGCTCCACCATCTAAAGAATTTCTACCATCACCGAATGGCCCTACTGCACCTTGAATAAAGTCACTACCTTCACCACCTAGTAGAGTAGACCTTTCTATTGAAGTTAAAGCTATAGCTGTACTATTAACAGGAGTACCTGTAGATTCCTGATTTACCTGAATTATTACATCATTACCAATATCTCCACTTATAAGGACTTGGTTACCCAAAGAATATAATGTGTCATTATCTTTACCACCGAAGATAGTATCGCGATCGCCAAAAGCAACTACTAAATCTTCTTGTCGGTTTGCAGAAATAAAGTTTTGGCCTTGACCTGTATTACCTGTAAATGTAGGTAAGGTGTCAAAATCAAGCGCCTCTACTACATCTGGAGTAAAGGCACTAATAGTGTCACTGTCCCTGCCACCATAGAGACTATCTCTTGTGCCTATTAGTAGGATATCATTACCTTGATTGGCAGAGTACCAGTTATCTCCAATCAGACCACGGAGAAAGTCATCTCCCACACCTCCATAAAGACTTGTACGGGAAACAGCGACTAAGGTATCATTGTCTGCATCTCCAAATCCGAAACCAGCAGCAGCTTGGAATTCCAGGGAGTCACTCCCTGCACCACCTTCAAGAGTATCTGGTTGACCAGAGTTGTTAATACCAGAAGGACCCCTAGATACCAGTGTATCGTTTCCTGCTCCACCTCTAGCTAGACTACCACCTAAGGTAGAAGTAAATATCAGGTCGTCTCCACCAATAGCATTAATCGTATCAGGTGCTATATTTCCAGAATCCTCCTGATCGAAGCGGTCGTCTCCATCAGTTAGTGTTACCATACCGTTTCACTCCTCTACATGGTTTATATCTAAAATATGGACAATTGTTTTGTTTGGCTCAACTACCAACAAATACCAGTAATTTTATATTCGGCTGTAGTTTAACCTGTTTATCTGGAATAAGTCTAGCCTTTTAACTACAAAAATTATCAGCCAAAATTTGGCCTACTATGTGCCTATGGGTTTACCATTATTGACTTTTAAGTACAATCTAGTATTTATACTAAGGCAGCATATTTTTAATGATTGATTATAGTGTTAACATTACCGGAGGACGTGGATAGTTGATTTTAGGTTCCCATATACTATGGTTGATTTTTAATGTCTCTAGAGTTTAGATGAGGTTAGAGATTGTTTTTTTTCCATACCTACATCTTTTTGTTGTAAGCTACGGTTAGCAACTTGATGAATTAGTTCCAAATGTTTTACCAATAAGTTTGAAAGAGCATATCGCTCTAAAACTGTTTGGCGAGCTTTGACACGGATTTCTGCCATGCGAGTTGGATGATCCAACACTTCATCGATGCGGTCAGCTATTTGTTTGGGGGAGAAGAAATCTACTAATAGGCCATTTTCACCATCTTGAATAATTTCCCTCACAGGAGGTGTATCTGAACCTACAATTAGACAACCAGTGGATAGAGACTCAATCATAGACCATGACAGAACAAAAGGTCTGGTTAAGTAGACATGAACATCAGATGCTTGAATGACTTTTAAGTATAAACCGTAGGGCAATGAACCAACGAAGTGAACTCGTGATAAGTCTAAGGGTATTTTTTCTAACATTTCTTGTTTGTAAGTTTTACCATTGGGTAAAGATTTACCGTAGCAAACTCTTTCGGAACCTACTATTACTACATGGCAGTTTGGCCTTCTTTCTTGGAGATAGGCGATCGCTTCTATAAATTCTGGGAATCCCCGATAGGGTTCCATTCCTCGCGCTACATAAGTCACAAGTTCATCAACGCCAGATAGGTCTAAATTAGGCAGTACTAGTTTTGCCCCTGGATTGGGTTTGAAATAGTCTGCATCTACTCCATCGTGGAGTACTGATAGTTTGTTTTGAAGTTCTGTGGGAAATTGCGATCGCTGCCAATATGTGGGGGATAATCCCCAATCACAGGTGTACAAATCTATTAATATGGGAGCATTTTTTACTCTTATTCTGGCCATATCATCTACTGTCAAGGGTTCTGCGGGGTCGAAGTCAGCATCAGAACCATAAGAATGATAGAACCATTCAAAGTAGCAAAGAAGTGGAGTGTTAGGAAATGCTTCTTTGACGAATAAGGTTGGACCCCAACCAGAGTGGCCACAAATTATATCTGGCACAAACCCCTGTGCTTTGAGTTGTTCTGCGGTTCTAAATACGGCTTGTCCATAAATTACTGCACTTTCTAGGGGACGAACATAGTGATGGGTTTCTGGACGGGGTTCGCGACTGGGTTTGAATAATGCTTTGTGAACTCCTGGTATTTTCCACTCTGGGCGTTCGTTTTTTGTGCCAAATACAACTTGATTATTAGGATTTGCTCCTAAAGCGGTAATAATATGACGATATTGGGCAGGAAAATTTGGGTGTAGGAATAGATATTT
Source organism: Okeania sp. SIO2C9 (assembly GCF_010672455.1). Lineage (GTDB taxonomy): Bacteria > Cyanobacteriota > Cyanobacteriia > Cyanobacteriales > Microcoleaceae > Okeania. The sequence goes on from NZ_JAAHGO010000062.1 coordinate 44,697, forward strand.
CATAGGTTATAAGTTGTATTATTTATGATGATTTTTTAATGTTTGAATGTAAGCATTCAGCTATTAGCAGTCAGCTATAGCAATCAGGAATCAGATGTGAGAATTGAAGTGTTCCTTTAAAGTATAGGATATAGCAGTTATCTTATTCTTATGTATTCGTTTCTTCCCTCCATACCTATTCCCTATTCTCTAAAGCAAAAGTCTCCAATATCTCACAACTAAAATCATATTGCTATATCAGCAATTAGTAATGAATAATTACTTCTAGGGTTTAGTCAGGGGATGCATGGCAGTAACTTCTTATTCTTTCTCAATTTCAAAGGTTGCTTTTACCTTCCCTAAAATTAATAGCTGATAGCTAATAACTGACGGCTGTTTACGCAGCATTCCGGAGGAAATGCTTATGTTTAAATAGGGTTTGTTGATTAAATATCAAAGCATTGACTGATATTAGTTAAAGCCTTTTTCTGGTGAAAAAACTTGCCTGGTATTAGGTCGAAAACCTTCAAAAAGTTAGCGTAAAAGGCAGAATAATTCCAGAAAAATGACTCTGAAAAATATATTCGACTACCTCCTAATTAAATTCTATTTTCCGTTCTTCCTAACTACTCCCCTACTCCCCCACTCCCCCACTCCCCCACTCCCCCACTCCTTAAAAAGACTTTTTCAGCAAACCCTAAATAGTGTCTGGTGCTTGGCAGATCCAAACACAATCTCTAGGAACTGAATCAGTATCTTGATGAATAATTTTATATTTGAGATGGTATAGAAATTTCTCCATTATTGCATTAGTCATTACTGAGTGAGCAGTTCCGTTTCGTTTTCCCATAAGATTTTTATCCCAATCTTTGAGAAATCTTTGCCAACCTAAATCGCTGAGGGTATTTGTGTGGTGAAATATGCAAATTTTTTCTCCTCGTAATTTGGCAGGAATTTTTGTTAGGTAGTTAAAAATATCTCTGGGTTCTAAATGCACCATTGTGTCGTAACAAAAACAAACGTCTGCTGTTTTTGAATCAATTCCATTTAATGTTATTCCATCAAGTTTGAGGTATTTTACTTTGGCTTCGCCGAGTCGATTTTTAGTGGCATTTAACATAGAATTGGAAATATCGGCACATATTAATTTTTGACAATATTTGAGTAACAATTCTGCGGTACGTCCTCCACCAATACCTATTTCTAGTACTGTATGTTTTTCATTTATATATGGTGCTATAAATTTTTGTTCGATTAATTTTTCATATTCTGCTAATGAGTTGGCTGCTCCTGCTGCTTTGCCTATCCATTCGTCACCTATATGATTTAATTCAGGATAATATTCTTGCCATTTTTTAGCATATTCTTCCCAAGCATTTTCATAATTAATAGTCATTTTTTGTTTATTTTTTTGTTTATTTGTCAGCTTTTTTAGTTCAAATAGCAATGCTATTTTAGTTGTAAAAAAATATCTTTTATTTTATGCAGTAGGCAACAGTTCATTTCAGTTATCAGTACCTCTGCAATAAGGAGGCTTTAAATACGGAATTATCTTTTTTTTATCTCCTTAAAATGGGATACTTTAGACCACAATTTATCGGTAATAGGTAACAGGGAATAAGAATAAAAGTTTCAGATTTTTATATGTTCTAATATTTTTGACAAATCATTTGGGATTACTATATTAATAAATAGATTAAATCAAATGTCAAGTATAGTGTTTTTTGATTGTTTTAAAACAGTGATTTTCTCTACTTTATAGCAGAAGGAAGAAGGAAGAATAAAGAAGGTAAAATCTGACTTAATCTGAGTTTTTAGGTATCGATCTGTCCGTGCATTTTCCATCAACTGCTATATTTATGAATTTTATGTATATTTTTAAAATTGAGCTTAATACCGCCACTATTCAGGTAAAAGTTATTAATCATTAGTTCACTATTTCCAACTCCATTTGATGGAAAAAATTGAACCGGAACTCAACTAAGACCTATTGAGATTTTATATTCCCTGTTTTCTCAAAGGAGTGAGTAATTCCAACCTACGAGAAGCTCCGCTACAAAAGAGCTAATGTGCTTCACTGAGGCAGGGTCCCATCGGGAGTTCTCATCTCCTCTACGATGTTTTCTTGACTTTAATTAAAATATACATTTTAAATGCCAAACCACTTACTGATAAATGTTTAACTCCCCGATCATAATACTTGTTAACACAATTTTGACCCAGGAGTCTAACTTATTCAAGACTAAGTGCTTAGTATTTTTCACTTTAATTAACTAATTTTAAAAGTAAAAATTGGGGAAAAAAAATCTGATAGCTAATACCTAAGTGTTAATTACTATTATCTTTTCTTTTGCGGGTTTAATTCCCCGTCGTCAACGGGGATGCTGAAAATTGTTTGGGGTTATAAGAGAAGACTATCCATAAGCAATTTTTTCTTCTGCTTCCCCCCTTTGAAAGCTGTGCTTTACCCACATCTTTCTGAACATAAAACGTAGACATTAGTGATAATTTATGTATAAGTCATTTGAGAGGCTTTTTTCTCACAAAAGTGTATTGAATTAGACGTTTTTTTGAATATTCTTACTCCACACCCCCCACACCTCCCCATCCTCCCCACCCTCCCATCAAGGTTTCAGGAGTTCCTTATAAGGGATAGCTTTCAAAGGGGGGTAGGGGGGGGATACCTTCTGCCTTCTTCAATACCAGTTTAAATCAATATTGAGAAATTCGGCTAGCTTTTGATTATCAGATTGGAAATATTGAATTAACTGCTTATATATTTCATCATTAGGTTGTGAGTAATTGCCAGAATTATATTGAAGATATTCTTCTGAGAAATGTGCAGGTAGTTCTAAAAATTGAAATACTTTGTTAATTGTTTCTTGTGGGTGACTAAATAAGTCTTCACTTTTGAGGATGAGAAATTGTTCTTTGGGAAAAATATTCATCCAATTTTGCAGTTGTTCAATATATTTTCCTCTTGCTAGATATGTATAATGTTGATGGTTAAAACTGTAATATGTTCCTGTTTGAATGATTTTTTCAACTTCTCCTTTTAGGCGATTTTGTTCGGCAGCGATCGCTTCTTTCAAAGTTAATTTTTCTGTTCCTAATCTAACTTCGTGATAATAATGAGATATTGCTCTTTCTGCTGGGTTTCTCAACAATATAATTAATTTCATCTGAGGATATATATCAAAAATTCGTTGGGGTACGAGAGGATGAAATAAATAGTAAGGACTTGATTCTCCAGTAATTATTCCTGACTCTAATTCGGGAAATTGCGATTGATACCATTTTAAATCCTTATCAAAATTTAAGTCAAAGTAATGAATTTCATGTTGTAAGGATGCTGCAATTAAAGGATGTTGTACTAAATAGTTATATAAGGAATTAGTACCACATTTCTGAGCGCCGATTATTAGAAAATGTGGTTTTTGGTAATTGATTGAATGATCTATTTTTTTGTTGAATTTGATGCCAAGATATTCATTTAGTTTCTGGTTATAGGGTTGAAAGTATTCTGTTAATTGCTGGTATGTTTCAGAGTTAATTTCTGGTTCTTTTTCTTGATTACTATCGATATAATCATTTATTAATTCTGGCTTCAAATCAAGAAACTTAAATACTTTGTTCATAGTTTCCTGGGGATGATTAAACAAGTCTTCACTTTGCAGAATTAAAAATTGTTCTTTTGGAAAAAATTTCATCCAACTTTGCAGTTGCTCAACGTATTTACCGCGAGATAAATATGTGTAGTGTTGATGGTTAAAACTGTAATATGTTTCTGTTTCTATAATCTTCTCAACTTCTCCTTCTAAACGGTTGTCTTCTGCAGCGATCGCTTCTGATAAACTTAAAGATTCATAACCTAATTTCACTTCATGGTAATAGTGATTGATGGCTCTATCTATAGGATTTATTAGTATGACAATTAACTTTATATTAGGATATAAATTGTAAACTCTTTGGGGAACAAGAGGATGAAATAAATAGTAAGAGCTTGATTCTCCTGTAATTAAATCACTTTCCTCTCCCACTACAAATTGATTTTTATACCAGTTTATTCCTTGATGAAAATTGAGGTCAAAAAAATGTAATGATGGTTGTTTAACTGCTGCTACTTTAGGATGTTTAAAAAGATATTTATGTAAATAATTGACGCCACATTGCTGCGCTCCAATTATCAAAAAATCAGGTTTTTGGGATTGTTTTTTTAAGGTTTTATGTCGGAGAATACATAAGCAAAAATCACTTTTTAAGCCTCCTGGAATTTCCATTAAAATTTTCTCAAATTCCAGCAATAGTCTGATTATTGTTTCTCCTTTGGGGTCTTCTGTAATAAATTGATTACTATCTAGTAGTTGATATAGTTCGTGAATTAACCCACCACCATAGTGATTCAAAACTTCTATACGAAAGTAGTATTTTATAAATGCCAATATCAATTTTGAACGTACTGCTTCTGATGGGTCTACTGTAAATACTTCTTCAATACTTGGGCTTTTATATTTTGATACTTTGACAGATTTTAGACTATCATCAAAGCAATTATATATACGATTAATAATATCTAATTGTTGTTGTTCATAAATATTGAAGCAATCACCAATATACTCATTTAATATTACATACCCTTGAGGCTTTAAGCTATTTTTGATTGTGGATAAACAGTGTTCTAATTCTTTCACATGATGCAAAGAACCAAAGCAGGTTATTAGGTCATATTTTTTGTTAAGAGTAAAAGTATTAAAATTATCTTGGTAAAAATTAATCTTAACTCCGGCTTTTTCTGCATCTCTTATAGCAATTTCTAATGCAGATTCAGAAAAATCAAATGCATCAATATTATTAACTAAACCTAACTTAGCCATTAGTATTTCGTGATTACCAACCCCACAACCAATAGACAATAAACTATCAAATTTTCTGCCAGCAAAAAAATCTTCTATCAACCAAGCTAGCCAATATTTTTCTGTTTCTCCACCAGAGATTCTTTTATTAATAGCTTTTTCAATAATCAAATTAGATACCCACTGATTACTATTTACTAAAGCTGCTTTTGGATTTGTTTGCCAATATTTTTGAGCTTGATTCTGATGCTGATGATTGAAACTCTTTTCTGACATATAAAAATTTTATTTTAATTGTGAAATATTATATAGCAGGGAACAGCGAATAGGGAATAGAGAATAGGCAACAGGCAACAGGGAATAGGGAATAGGCAACAGGGAATAGTAGGAAAAATATTTCCCCTTCTTTGGTTAATTATCAGTCTATCTCCTAACTAACCCCCTATCTCCCCATCAATTTTTCTCTAATTACAATAAATTGACCCTACCTTAAAAGGGCTATCCATTACCCACATCTTTCTTAATATAAAACTTGACAAAATAGATAAATTATGAATGAGTATTGCTTAGGCTTTTTTTGGAAAAATGTATAAAAAAGTACTTTTTATTTGACAGATTCAGTATTTTTATTTAGCTGCTATGATTCTTGCTCCTTTCTCCCCTGCTCCCTACTCCCCTAATCTCCACAAGGGTTTCAATACTTATCAAAATAATATAATATGGGTCTAAAACCCCGCCTTTTAAGACGCAATATTTTTGGAGAGTTACTGACACATTCCCGTTACAAAAATAACTTCTGACTTCTCGATTTTGTTAAGTGTAAGAGATAGCCTTAAAAGGGGAAAGCTTTAGACCATAATTTTTCGGTAAAAAATTCCTTTGCTTTAGGAAATAGGGAGTAGAAAATAAGAAAAAAACTGTATCTCAGTAACTTGAGAAACGCCATATCTAATTCACGATTTTTAGAAGTCTCTATATTTGTAAGCATTTCCTGCAGACTGCTGTGCAAACAGCTATTAGCTGTCAGTTATCAGCAACAACACTCTCTTATATAGGACAGTGTTTAAATTAACAACTGATACCAATTTGATAAATGTTTGTTAAAAATGGTAGGGACGTTGCATACAACCTCCGTACGAAAGAAGGAATAAGAAAGAAGGAAGAAGGGATAAATATTAAAAAAAAGGGAAAAACAATATAAATAACTATCTAAAATGAACTGGACTAGCTATTTTTAAACATATTCGAGCAAGGTCTACGTTTTTGTAGCATTCTTTTTTCAAATTGGTATGAATTTAAGGGGAAGGAAGGCAAATTTTGTAGTAAGAGAGTTAATAAAGCTTTGATCCTAAACTAAAAGCAATAGCTAATAGCTGACGGCTGTTTGCGCAGCATTCCGTAGGAAATGCTTACCTATATTTAGGTATTTTCAACAATACATTTTTTTGTAGTTTTTTTACCCTCAAAAAATACTCCTGCTGCTAAAATTTCCCTAGCCTTTTCTCCTAATACCATATCTAAATTATCACCTTCTTGTACTAAAAAAGCGTGCCAATCTTCTAAACGTTCTTGCCATTCTTTTTGTTGAATATAAGGCCAGATAGTTTGAATCAACATCATCATACTATAGGATGGATAATGATGGGGAAAAATACCACTATTGATTTCTTCAAAGTCTGACAAAATTTGCCGTAAACCATGAATTGTCATATTAAAATAATGGCTGGGGTCAGCGTGAAGTGGTTGTAAAAATGCAGTATCAATAAATATTAAACCTCCTGGTTTTAAGATGCGATAAAGTTCTTTTGCGGTAAAAAATGGATTAGGTAAATGTTCAAAAACTGCATGACTAATTATGGCATCAAAGCAGTTATCTGAAAATGGTAATTTTAATGTTGAGCAGACGACATCTGTATATTGATATTGCTGCACATCTAAGTAACAAATATTTGGCTTTAGATATTCTTTTTGAGTGTTACCTGCGCCAAAATCTAAAACTATTCCATTTTCTCCAATTTTATTTAATACTGTTAAAATTCCTTCTGAGTAGGGATGGGTAGTTTCTGTTTCTGTAAGTTTGATAAATGGTAAATCTCCAGGTTGCAAAATATGAGGAGTATTTCTTCTTATCCATATAGGGCAATTTTGTTTATTACATGGTGCAGCTATGTTTCCACATTGGGGGCAAGTTAATAGTTTTTCTAGGTTGAAAGTTTTCTGTCGTTGAGGTTGGTTAGGGATATTTCCAATAATCTTAAATTGATTTTGAAATAATAATATTTTTTCTCTTCCATCAGCAAATATTTCTATTTTTATATCTGTCTGTGGTTTAATATTTTTTGGCAATAAAAGCTCCCCCCCAAAACCACTATGACTAGCATATTTTTTTTCTGGAAAAGCAGCAGCTACATCTGGTCGATATCCACCATGTAAAAGGGAGGCATAAGGTTTTCCATTGAGATGCAGACTTAATTGAATCTTGAGATTATTTTCAGGAATGTACCAACCAGAAAATTGAGTTAAGTAATCTATTTCTGTGCTTTTAGGAAAATCTAGATTAAACATTATTTATTTTCAGAGGTTGCCGATTTGAAGACAAATTGTTCATACTTTATAGCGCTACGCGCAAGGCAACAGGGAACAGGCAACAGGCAATAGGGGAATACAAAAGGGTTTTCCTACGGAATGCTGCGCAAACAGTTTCTATTCATATCCTAACCTTAATGCGTAGCGCTATAACGACAAATTTTGACTTAAAATTTACTGCTTTGTTTCTTATATCATTGATGTAATACCAAATTGAAATGAAGCTGCATAGAATAATACTTAAAGCACAATTGACTGTAGATAGGCATAGATAAATATAGATTAATGAATGAATTTCGTAATTCTATACAACCTCATATAAAATTGGTATAAGCATTCAGCTATTAGTAGTCAGTTTGCTGTTTGCGCAGCATTCCGTAGGAAATGCTTACTCATTGGTTTCTCAAGTTTTCAACTTATTCTAGACTCAGACCTGTATTTTGACTAACAGTTTCTGCATCTAAAAATTCTAGTAATCGTTTAGCAATTTCGATTTTAGCTTCTCGATTACCTTGTTGGATACCTTGCTCAATTCCTTGTTGAATGGCTCTTTTTATAGCATTTTTTTTGTCGGCAATATAAGTTTACCGTGCCTCAAAAATTTCAAATTTTTCTCTATTAAAACCAGCTTAATTAGCAACTTCAAATGCTTTTTTAATTTCTGGCACTTCCCTCATGTTTTCTGGCACATAATCAATTTTTTTTACACTCTTGATAAAATACAGCCATTTATCAGTAATTATTGTTAATTATGAGATTTATTTAGTAAATTTGGGCAATTCTACAAAGACTAATTCAATGTCATAAATAGGATAGTCTATTAAATAATCTTTTTCTTTGAGCAAAAAGCGATAAATAATTTTATCTAATCCAGAAAACATTTCAAAATCTGTAATAATTAAGCCAATAACAGGATTTAGCAAAGTGTAATCTTCTCCTGAATCTAACTGAGTAGAATAAGCTTTAGCTGCATTAGACATCTCCGAAAATAACCAAAGTCCTACTATCACTACCTTTAGAATCGCGATAGCGTACGCTTAACCGGAGGTTATCGCAAAATCGCAAAAGTAGTTACTTTGTACACCAGAATAGGTGTTTGAGATACTTACTATTAATAACTAGCAGAAAAATAGTATCTATATAAACAAATTTATCTTGCCATCTTAGCGCTTATTTCACATCTATAAAATAACT
>NZ_JAAHGO010000063.1:0-35048 GCF_010672455.1 Okeania sp. SIO2C9
CCTGTGAATCAATGATTATTAAAGTTGCCCATTTGGTTTTTTTTACCTGAGCAGCGTACAAGAGAGATGCAATACATCTCTAATTTTCAAGGGTTACCCCTGATGCTCGCCATTGCTTGTAATGCCAATACACTGTTGAATAAGGAGGCAAGTATGCAGGGTAAGTCACACCAGTTACAACCATTCTTTAATTGATATAGAATACCATCTAAGATTTCTCTGTTGTTCCATTTTGTTGGACAAGTTTTTTTCTTTTTTGGCAGTAATGGCTCAATCATAACCCATTCTTTGTCTATTAAACTGCTTGAGTATGGCATTGACCCTCTTGTTGATGATAATTGGCGATCGCTACTTAATTATAATCTTGGACAGAAAAGATACGATCAGGGGTTCTATAGGTTTTTATATCATGTCCGGTACATCGTTTGTGTATAAAATTAAGGAGACAATAGGAGAAAACCTTCTGCCTCCTGCCTCCTGCCTTCCTTCCACCAAAGTCTAATTATTCAACCGGACATAATATTAGTTATGACGATGTGATTTATCAATCTGAAAAGGGCTGTAATTCATAGATTATTTTTGACTTTTGCTTTGCACATAGTGCTATATCGCCCCGACTTTTTCCCAACAATTCCTAACTTTAAAAATCCACAGTTAAAGGTGCCCTTGGAAAAGGAATCACATCTCGAATATTCCCCATTCCTGTCATAAACTGCACCACTCTTTCAAATCCCAAACCAAACCCTGCATGAGGAACCGTACCATACCTACGCAAATCTAAATACCACCATAATTCCTCCTTATTCATCTCCTGTTCATCTATCCTTCTCTCCAAAACATCCAAACGTTCTTCCCTCTGAGAACCACCAATAATTTCCCCTACCTTCGGCACCAAAACATCCATCGCCCTAACCGTCTTACCATCATCACTTAAACGCATATAAAAAGCCTTAATTTTTGCTGGATAATCAGTCACAATTACAGGTTTTTTAAACAATTCCTCACACAAATAACGTTCATGTTCTGACTGTAAATCTAAACCCCACTCTACCGGATATTCAAACTTTTTATCTGTCTTTTCCAACAAAGAAACAGCTTCAGTATAAGTAATCCTTTCAAAACTATTATTAATAATCGTATCCGCCGTTTCAAAAACTGTTTTATCAATCCGTTTATTGAAAAATTCCATATCCTCCGGACAACTTTCCAAAACAGACTTAAAAATATGTTTCAGAAATTCTTCAGCCAAATCCATATCCCCTTCCAAATCACAAAAAGCCATCTCCGGTTCAATCATCCAAAACTCAGCCAAATGCCGAGAAGTATTAGAATTTTCAGCTCTAAAAGTCGGACCAAACGTATAAACATTACTAAAAGCAGTTGCCATAATTTCCGCTTCTAACTGACCACTAACTGTCAGAAAAGCAGACTTTCCAAAAAAGTCTTGACTAAAATCAATGTCTTGTTTTTCTGTTAAAGGAACTTTCTTTAAATCTAAATTAGTAACTGTAAACATTTCCCCCGCACCTTCACAGTCACTAGCAGTAATAATAGGAGTATGAACCCATAAAAAACCTCGTTCTTGAAAGAATTGATGCACAGCATTAGCACAAACATTTCTCACCCGAAAAACTGCTCCATAAGTATTAGTTCGTCCTCGCAAATGTGCAATAGTGCGGAGAAACTCAAAAGAATGACGTTTTTTCTGCAAAGGATAAGTTTCAGGATCAGCATCACCATAAGCGATCGCCTTTTCTGCCTTAAGTTCAATTCTTTGTCCTTTTGCTGGCGACTCTACCAAAATACCACTCACTTCTACTGATGCACCTGTATTCATTTGCTGCAAACTTTCTTGATAATTTGGTATATCGGGATTTAATACCACCTGTAGGTTAGCTAAACATGAACCGTCATTAACCTCTACAAAAGCAAAATCTTTCAACTCTCGCTTAGTACGTACCCATCCTTGAATTGTTACTTTTTCATCAGGTTTACCGCTTCTTAAAATTTCAGCAATTCGTTGCTTTGTCATTGATTTAATCCTGTCTATTAGACTTACTATTTTGATTAATTTTTGGTATTTTCTAGTATTAGAGAGTCTAGCACAAATTTTTAGTAGTTGTCATTTCAGTTATCAGTTATCAGTATCTTGTGGAATAAGGAGGCTGGAAATAAGAAATCTTATTTTTTTTATCTTATAAAGAGGAGGCGTAACTACCCAAATTTTTCGGTAATAAACTGGGTTTTTGGGTAAATTTTGTATTTTGATGCACTAGCGTTCTGATAAAACATGATATTTTTGCTATTTACATATTCCTTAGTTTTAGTTGTTATGTGTAATACCAAATTGAAATGAAGCTGCATAGAATAATATTTCAAGTAGAAGTGACCGCAGGTAAGCGTAGATAAAGATAAATCAATTTAATGAATTTCATCATTCTATGCAACTTCATATAAAATTGGTATAAGTCCTAACCAATAATTTTAACAATTGAAGAACATAAAATGAAAATTGCTTACATTAAACCCAGTTTCCCTAACGAAAAAAGAGTCGGTTTATTACCACAGCATTTATCTTACTGTAGTCCAGAAGACGAACGCAGATTTGAACAAGGTTATGGGGAAAGTTTAGATATTCCAGATGCAGCTTATGGAGAAAGTGGTGGTTATTCTAGAGAAAATCTATTTGCTTGGGCAGATGTAATTTACTGTATTAAAGTTCCCCAACCCCAAGATTATCAATATTTTAGAGAAAATCAAACTCTTGCAGGTTGGATTCATCCCTTCGGTGCATCAGGAAGATATTTTAGAGAATACTGCGCTGAACCAAAAAATGTCCGATTATTTGATATTACCAATTGCATCTCTATTCGTGTTACTCAAGGAAAAACAGAAACTTTAAATATTCCCAGAGATATTACCCATAAAAATAGTATTTTAGCAGGTTATGCCTCGATGATGCAAGCAATTATGTTGCGAGGTGGAATTACCCACAACGATAGAATAGCAGTATTTGGTTCGGGAAATGTCGCTTATGGAGTCTTGAAATATTTTGCCAGCAAAGGAATTGAACCTGTATTGCGTCGCCGAAGTAATATCGAGTTAATGCAGCAAGAATTTAAAGACTATGATATATTTATTAATGCAGTAGAAATTGCTCAAGGAGATGCAGCAATTGTTACTTTTGAAATGCTTGATTCTATGAAATCTACAAGTTGGATCATTGATGCAGCAGCGGATACAGGTAGAGCCATTCAAGGGACTCATGCAACTAAAATTGAAGATCCAATCTATCAAGATGAGCAAGGACATACATTTTATGTCGTTGATAATTCTCCATCTCTGCTGTATCGAGAAAGTAGTGAAGCCGTTAGTGAAGGTTATGCCAAGCACTTTTGGGTTAAACCAATGAGCTATTGGTATAGCGATTTCTGTATTGTACGTTAAGTAAAAGTTATAGTCATTGTAATTAATTTCCTGACAGTTACACTATCTCAGTAACATACTCAATTCCGCTGGTAAATTTATTTTTAGCAATCACCTTATGACAGTTGCACTTACGTTTGATACAGACTGGGCTCCTGATTTCGTACTAGAGTATGTGTGCAGCATACTTGCCGACTACGATTTAGAAGCCACGATGTTTTTCACAAATAAGGTTGGGTTTGACATCCCTGACTTTATTGAAACGGCAATTCACCCTGACTTCATCACTTGTGGAGGTGTGACACCTGAAGCAGAAAAGCTGATTGACGAACTTCTGTTTGATTTTCCAAATACGAAAGGATTTCGCTCTCACAGAATGTTTTGGGACTATGGATTGTACGATCTTTTGCCAAAGAAGGGAGTTATTTATGATTCTTCGATCTTTTTACCTTTTCATGCAAATCTTGAAATCAACAGAGCTTATGGAAATCTCCTGCGAATACCAGCTTGGTGGACTGATAACCTACACTTAGAACGTCAGTTAAGTCTGAACTCAGCAGAATTCTTAGATTTGTCGGAGCCAGGATTGAAAGTGCTTATCTTCCATCCAATTCATGTCTACCTAAATTCTTCACACAGAGATGTCTATCGAGAACGAGTCCAACTTCCTGGAGACTTGCGCTCTCTTGATAGAACAACCCTGGAGCCGCTCCGCTATCAAGGCGTGGGAATTGAAACTTTACTAAAAGTGATATGTAGAAAGCTAAAGACAACGAATGTTTGTTCGTCTAAACTCGAAACACTTGCGTTAGGGCAGGCGGTTTGATCCATTTCTTTGTAACAATGCGCTTAATATATCGCCCCTCAGACCTGATCTTACTGTCGATTGGCACAAATATCAAGTGCAGGTTCATATAGAATGAGCTATTAGTATACTGATTTCTGTATTGACCCTTAAGTAAAAGTTATATCAAAAAATAGAAAAATGTCAAATAATATCATGTCCGGTAGCATTGGTATTGTATAGCAAAGGTAGGGAACAGGGAACAGGGAACAGGCAAGAATACTTAAGAGCAAGAAAAAAAACTTAAATTTCCTGTAGATATTCACCCTTGGGTTTACACAAACGATAAAAAAAGGTCTCAAGCCTCCCCTTTCAACGGGATCAGAAAAATAAACTTCAGTATTTCAAGCCTCTGGCAACAGCTACGAGGTACTGATAACTGATAACTGATAACTGAAATGAAATCATCCAGCACAAGATTTTAATAGCCAACCGATCGCAATTCCTAAGCCGCCAAATCTTACAGCTTGCCAAAATGGTTCTTTTATGCTATGCCAACCAAACAAACTACTCTCTAGATTTAATTCTATTGTTTCTAATTCTGTCTGTATTTGTTGTAACTCTTCTCTCAATTCATTAGTTTTTTGACGACGTACTTCCGGTCGCACTTCTTCTAAGCGATGCTTTAATTCTGCTTTTCGCCTCTGATAATACTGAACTTGCGAATAACGTTCTTTCAGAGCAGCAAAGGAACGCTCTACATCTGCTAGTGCTTGTGCAAAATCAGTCTCTGAAACTTCTGACTCCCCATCAATTGGTGCAGAGTTTGAGTACCCATCATTTATTTTTGTCTCAGAATGTTCTGGAGGAGGATTCATGCTGGCATACTTAAGTATAGTAAGTTCTACCTGAAAACATTAATCTAGGAAAATATGCTTAACTCTAACTCAGCTTCTGCAACTGCAACTCACAAAAGAGATTTACAGGAGTATAGTACATTAGAACTAGCTCAAGCTTTAGCCCAAAGACTTGCTATACCAGAAAGAGACTGGCATCGACTTAAGTCTAATCGCCAAGTCCGTGCATTAGAGCTAACTGTAGCTGCCCTCGTTTTTCTAATTAAGGCGCAACCAACTGAAGCGATCGAACGTCTCAAACAAGCTACTAGCTGGTTAGATCGATCTATCTCAGCTCCCCCATGTCCAACTCATGGAGTGAAGAAGGATTAATCAGTTGAAGTTAACTTAAATTCTTCACATAACCAAGGGTAATCTAGAGTTATTTCTTACTCTTTTGCATAGCATTAACTCTGTACCCTTGGAGTTCCATTCAACATAATCAAAAACTTGGTAGATGATGTATATGCCTCGACCACATTCTTTTTCATCATCACAATAATCTTCTGGGGAATAGGTAGCAGTTTGCCTATGATTTTGGTTTGATTTACAAGGTGGTTTAAAACCCAGACCTTGATCTGAAATCACCCACCAATACTGGTCTTGTACAATTGAAAAACGGACGAAAACTTTCTTATTGGGGTCTAAATTATTGCCATGCTTTGCAGAATTTACCAACGCTTCTTGTAATCCTAGTCGTAGTTCTGGATGCCAATGTTTAGGAACATCTGCCAGTAAAAGATCAAGAATAGGACACAAATATAGGGTAGAAGCAAAGCTAATTGTCACCCAGTTTTGACTTATTAGACGTGGACGTGATGAGATAGCAATCACTGAAAAAACTCCCTAGCTTTTCTTAGTAAACCTTTGTCAATCTCCTCGTACAATTAAAAATTTTTTCTTTAATCAGCATCCCTGCTTTGATATTTTTATAGTATCAAAACTCTTAAGAAAAATAAAGTACCTAAGCAAAATTAGTGGAAATTCTTTATATATTTTCTACTTAAAGTATCTAATATCTACTTAGGTTTCTTGATTTTTGGCCTAGATTTTTTTTAATACATTTTTATCGCTGACGAGAAATATTTTAGAAATAATTCGATCCCGCCTTAATTTTGATACAATATTTAATGTGATTTAATAAAACTTTATATATGCTAACTACATCAGCCTCTACCACAACTTCAGTTCCTGGCAGTTATTGGCAGTGGCGGGATCAGTCTATCTACTATATATGTGCAGGTAAGTCGGATACCCCAACTCCACCTATATTATTAATACATGGCTTTGGAGCATCAACAGACCATTGGCGCAAAAATATTGCATATCTGAGCCAGTTTTTTCAGGTTTGGGCGATCGATTTGCTAGGATTTGGACGTTCAACAAAAGCAAACTGGCAATATAGTGGTCAGCTGTGGAGAGAACAATTAAATGACTTTATTACTGAAATAATTGGTAAACCTGTGGTATTAGCAGGAAATTCTCTGGGAGGCTATGCAGCATTGTGTGTGGCAGCTCAATATCCAACTTCTACAGCAGGTTTAATATTACTTAACAGTGCTGGACCTTTTAGTGAATCTCAGCCTACTGCCAAACCTCCGTTGTGGAGAAAAGTTATTTCTCAAAGTACAAAGTGGTTACTTTTGCAAGATTGGCCTAGTTTTTTATTATTTCAATGGACGCGACGACGTAGCACTATCAGAAAAACACTACAGAAAGTTTATTTAGACCAAAGTGCTGTTACAGACCAACTAATAGAAGATATATATCGGCCTTCTTGCGATCCTGGTGCAGCTAAAGTCTTTGCCTCTATATTCAAAACTCCATCTGGCGAAAAAGTTGATGTGTTGTTAGGTCAGTTAAACTGTTCCTTGCTCATGCTATGGGGAAAAGCAGATCCTTGGATAAATACTCAAAGTAGAAGTGCCCAGTTTCGTAAGTATTATCCTCAGTTAACAGAATACTTTTTAGAGGCGGGTCATTGCCCTCATGATGAAGTGCCAGAACAAGTTAACAAATTAATTAAAGAATGGGTGTTTTTAATGGTGAAGTAATATCATGTCCGGTTAAATACTTATAAATAACGACGGAGGAGTCAGGAGTAAAAAGGAAGGATGTTTTTGGTCGCGCTGTTAAGCGGAGATGATATTAAGTACCTATGCAAAATTAATTTAACATTTGTCACCAAGTAGTAGGCAGTAGGCAGTAGGGCACAAAAAATATACTTGTGTGTTTGAGGCAGTGGGAACCTACTACTAGAAAGTTTGCTAATTTTGGTTTCATAAGGTAGTAGAAATGCTCTGAGTGTTAGGGGGTGGACTTGTTTAAATTAACATAGCTCTACTTTTCAAGAATTAAGAATTTAGAATTTAGAATTTAGAATTACCTCTCCTTGAAAAGAAGAGGATTGACAAAGAGATGAAAATTTTTATTTATTATCCCCTTAAAAGGGGAGGCGCATACCCACAATATTTCGGTAAAAAGGTAGCTGATTCCAGTTAAGCGTTAATTTGCCTTGAGTCTTTTGAGCAGCTTAGGTTGTTTAATTGATAAATAGGAATAGGAATCCTCTGTACTTGAGCTAGAGGAGAATGTCAATCAGTAGACATCTCTAGATAAAGAGGGAGTAAGAAGTAGGGAGCAGGGAGAAAGAATTTATTAATAAGAGTGGGATAATTGATTTGATTTTTTCTGATCGGAGATGTCTAGTAGAAACGAG
This sequence comes from Okeania sp. SIO2C9, assembly GCF_010672455.1. Lineage (GTDB taxonomy): Bacteria > Cyanobacteriota > Cyanobacteriia > Cyanobacteriales > Microcoleaceae > Okeania. Next base: position 7,826 of record NZ_JAAHGO010000063.1, read on the forward strand.
GATGAATTCTTGGATTAAGCATATCATCAACAGCTTCATTTCCCTGAAAATGTTGTTTAACTATTGTTGGGACATTATGAGGTTGGACTCGGTAATACCAAATTTCATCAGGGGAAACTCTGACTGTGGGACCTGTGCTACATTGACCTAGACAACCGCTGGCCTTGATATTAACACCAACTACATTTTCTGTCTCAGCTATGAAAGTTTTGAGGACTTGTTGAGAATTGTGGCGCAGACAAGAGGTATTTTGGCAGACAAATACACAGCGATCGCGAGCAGGAACTTCTAATTTTTGGCCTTCTGGTGTTGACATTAGTCAAAAATTCTTAATATAGCTTTATGCTACATTTTAAGCTTTGATTTGAGAAAGGTGCAATTATAGTATGTTGTACTTTCTTTTATGATTATTATTGAAGCCAAAACTAAAAAGGAAAAATTTTACTTTTTGACGCTCTCATAGTTACTCCAACTAAAACAAAACCTGAGGTAAACATGACTAAAACTGTCGCAGATGTTATGAGTAATAATCCAATTTCTGTTAAACCAGAAATGCCTTTAAAAGAGGCAATTAAAATTTTAGCAGAACAACGCATTAGTGGTCTTCCTGTAGTCAATGAACAAGAAAAATTAGTCGGGATCGTATCAGAAACAGATTTGATGTGGCAAGAAAGCGGAGTCACTCCTCCACCCTATATTATGTTGCTAGACAGTGTGATTTTTCTAGAAAATCCAGCTCGTTATGAAAAACAAATTCATAAAGCTTTAGGAGAAACTGTGGAAGAAGTAATGACTAAAGAACCTCTAACTACTACACCGGAAGAATCACTCTCAGCAGCAGCAAGACTTATGCACGAACAGAATATTCATCGGTTACCAGTGTTAGATGAAAATGATAAAGTGATTGGTATACTAACTCGTGGGGATATTATTAGAGCTATGGCAAGTGAGTAATTTTGATTCTATTAAAAATCAATCATAGCAGGGGATCAAAAATCTACTCTAGTTTATAGTTCAGATAATCCAGGAAAAGAAAAAAATATAAATTTATGGCAATGAGTGTTACCCCAGATTCAATTCAGCAACTACTAATATCAGAGGATCTAGGCGATCGCTTGCGTGGAGTTAATCAATTACGTCAAATAGATTTAGCTAACGCTTTTGAATTAATTCAAACTTCAATCAAAGACCAAGATACTCGTGTTAGATACGCTGCAGTGAGCCAAATGTCTAGCTTAGGCACACAAAATTTAAAAGTATCCCAAGAAATATTGCGAGACTGTCTGCTCAACGATCCCGAACCAGATGTCCAAGCAGCAGCAGCAGATGCTTTAGGGGCGTTAAAACTTACTGAAACTTTTGACGACCTACAACAGGTCTACCAGAATACTCCAGAATGGATAGTTAAAATGAGCATAGTTGCAGTAGTAGGAGCAATGGGGGAACCAAGAGCATTATCTTTACTAGAAGATGCTCTCAAGTCAGATAATGAACTGATACAGACTATGGCCATTAGTGCTCTAGGGGAACTAGGTAATCCAGAAGCTGTTCCTTTCTTAACACCTTTTGCCACTAATAGTGATTGGCAAATGCGTTATAGACTTGTACAAGCTTTGCATAAATTAGGAGGGCCACAAGCGGAGCAAGTTATTGCGCAGTTAGCTAACGATCAGGTTGAGCAGGTTGCTCAGGAGGCCAAGCTAGCCCAAAATAGTTAGGGTTTGCTGAAAAAATTGGTTGCTGGGGGTAGGACACGGGGACGTGGAGAAGCGGGGACGCGGAGATGGGGAAACAGGCAACGGTTTCGGCCATTTTATGTGAAGAAATTTTCTTGAATTTCAGCAGAAAATTTCAGTAAATTGATACCAATAAGAGCCATAAACGTAGGAGATCAACTGAATATAAAAGCTCCATTACCGTCAGCTATCCTGACTTTTAGCCTGATCAGCGCAAGTCCTAATTAATTGTAGCAAAAGGTAGAAGGTTAATTCTTATCTCAGTTACTTTGTAAGTCCACAACTTTGTAGATAGTGCGATTAAAAGCTAATTAAGTTAATTGAGGCGATCGCTAGGATAGTTTCATATTCAGTACGTTACAATACGAGTGAATAATTTAATTTGATTAAAAAGATATTCTTTAGCGAGAGGAAAGACTGTATGTTTTTAGATGAACTAACCCCAGTGGTAAAAGAACTAATTGAACAACCAGTTGCCTTTTTTGGAGGTTTTTTCTCTGGTATGTTCCGACTAAATCTTAATGACGATCCAGTCAAAAGTTGGATTGAAAAGCAGAATGGTTATACTGCTAATACTAGCCCTACTACAGAAGTAAATAGTGATAAAAATGAAGGTCCTCAATCAATCACTATAGAATAATAAATATACTTCTTGCAGAGGTTAGGGAATTGTTGATTTTATCTCTTGAATTAATTTCATTAAAACTTTTGCAAGAGGTCTAATATTAATACTTACTTTACTTGAAAGCTTTTTCCCACTTGATACGGTCTCGGGGTCTCCCGTTATAATTGAGCCATTTAACGGGAGGGGAATTGCCGAGCTGCAAATTGAACAGGTATCGATTGATGTTCAAATATAGCAATAAAGAGTAGTATAAAAATTATGATAATTACTCATTGCTACAAAATTAAGCCCACTTGTGAACAGTCAGTCAAAATAGATTATTGGCTAGAACTCCTGCGAAGACATTGGAATTATGCACGCTTGTCAAAGACTAGATTGGTTAAATACAACTAGATGTCAAGTTGACCGTTGTTCATTAATTTCATGTCCTATTGGTGAAATTTCTAGTAGACCAGATTATTATTTTCAGCAATCAGCACTTAAACAGACAAAAAAGTTATTTCCTGACTACAAAGAAATATATTCAGAAGTCCAGCAAATTAACTTACAAAGACTAGATAAAGCCTGGAAACGTTGGCTAATACTTGATAAAACGGGTAAACGAGGAGGAGACCAAGATTTAAGAAGTCTGGCAAATTAAGATCATTTTGTTTTAGTAGAGTTAATCATCCCAAAGCAGCAATAAAATTTGATGGACAACACATAATTATTAGTAGGTTTGGTGCTATTCCAGTGATAGTTCATAGACCAATTCCAGATGGGTTTACGATGAAAACTGCAATTATAACCAAAAAAGCTGATGGCTATTATGTCAGTTTTAGTTTAGAAGATAAATCAGTTCCCAGTCTAATTCCTAAAAATAATATCAAAACTGCTGTAGGTATTGATTTAGGGTTAAAAGAATTTTTAACTACTAATACTGGTGAAACTGTTTCTGTTCCTAAATTCTATAGAAAATCTCAATCTAATTTAGCCAGAAAGCAAAAAAAAGTATCTAGAAAAGAAATTGGTTCCAATAACTGGAGGGCGGCACAAAATAGAATAGCTAGATTGCACCAACATATAGCCAGGCAAAGAGAAGATTCCCACTTAAAAACTGCTCATAAGTTAGTTAAAGAATATGATTTAATTGCTGTAGAAGACCTGAATATTAAAGGTCTAGCTAAAAATACTAAACTATCAAAATCAATTTATGATGTAGCCTGGGGAGCTTTTATTGAAAAATTGAATGCAGTGGCGGTAAAACGCGGTTTTCATGTAAGTAGGGGCGAATGGCCATTCGCCCGTACACCCTCACAACACATCACAAAATTGTAGTAATTGTGGTCAAAAAGTACCTAAAACTTTATCAGTTAGAACTCATTCTTGTCCTAAATGTAAAATAGTTTTAGATAGAGATGAGAATGCTGCAATTAACATATTAAATAAAGCATTAAATGAGGTGGGTATCATCTTGTCTGCTTGTGGAGGCTTAGATGTTAATCAGCCGGTGAAACAAGAAACTTCTTTGTTTGAGAAGCTCCCGTTATAATCTTTGATTTAACGGGAGAGAACTTCACTCTCAGCAATCATCTGAATTCGACTTATTATCACCCCACAAGTAACATTATTGGGTGTTGCGTTGGGCTTTTATTTTAAAGACCAGGGTTAAGAGATCTAAAGCTTTTATCACTCATTAAAAGCAATAGCTGATAGCTGACGGCTGAATGCTTACAAGCTATATTTAAGGAATAATATTTTACATTACTCTTTAATTCTTATTCCTAAATAATATAAAGTTTGTGTTATTACTATATTTTTTTTAGTAGATAACACAAACTTTTTTTTGAGATGGGTGTAATACTAGAAACGTTTAGAACTTTTTAACTTTTGACTTTTAAAATTTGCTTTTTGTAGAGCAAAAAGCGACTATGGGACTAGCAAAAAAATAGACTACCAGCTAATTGATTGATAGAGTAGAGATTGCTTCGGCTAGCTTGACTATTTCCGATTGAGCTTGAGCCTAATATTATCGCCTCGCAATGACAGCCACGGAACTTTTTATACACTAATAATCGGTACTTTATTAAGTTGCAAATCCCTAACTATCTAAAATTCATATAAAATTTAGCCTCCTCTTGCTCAAGCCTAAATAAGATAAACGTTAGACATATCCAGTCATAGAAGTCCAAGTAAAGGTAAAACCTTTACAAATCATCTATTCACCACTGGAGCTAATTAATATGGAGGAACTAAATACTTATGGTCAATACCCAGGACAACCTCCACATTCGTCTGGAGGAAACACAGGCATTAGATCGTGATTGTACAACCTTATCACGTCATGTTCTACAGCAACTTCAGTTCTCACCAGATGCTCAAGATATCAGCGCCCTAATGAATAGAATAGGGTTGGCCGGCAAGTTAATCGCTCGTCGCCTAACTCGTGCTGGATTAGTAGAAGACGCTTTAGGGTTTACTGGCACAGTTAATGTCCAGGGAGAATCCGTCAAAAAGATGGATATCTATGCCAATGATGTATTTATCTCGGTATTTAAGCAAAGTGGCCTTGTCTGTCGCTTGGCATCCGAGGAAATGGAAAAACCCTATTATATTCCAGAAAACTGTCCAATAGGTCGCTATACATTACTTTACGATCCCCTAGATGGCTCCTCTAATCTAGATACAAATCTAAATGTTGGTTCTATATTCTCAGTTCGCCAACAAGAAGGTAACGATGAAGATGGTTCCGCTCAAGATTTACTCCAAAGTGGACGTAAACAAATTGCTGCTGGTTATATTTTATATGGACCTAGCACAATGTTGGTGTATTCAATCGGCACCGGCGTTCACGCATTTACTCTTGACCCTAGCTTAGGTGAGTTTATTCTCGCTAATGAGAATATTAAAATCCCCGAACATGGCCCAATATACAGTGTGAATGAAGGTAACTTTTGGCAGTGGGATGATTCTATGCGGGATTATATCCGCTATGTTCATCGCCATGAAGGTTATACTGCTCGTTATGGTGGTGCATTAGTTGGAGACTTCCATAGAATTTTATACCAAGGTGGCGTATTTTTATACCCAGGTACAGTGAAAAAGCCAGAAGGAAAATTACGCCTACTATATGAATCAGCACCTATGGCTTATTTAATAGAACAAGCTGGTGGTAAAGCTAGTACGGGTACTGAAGAAATATTGGATGTTGTAGCAAATGAGTTACATCAACGTACACCATTAGTGATTGGTAGTAAAGAAGATGTAGCACTTGTAGAGTCTTTTATCAAGGAACAAGCACGCATTTCTCATCAGGGTTAATACAAAAAAAACTTCTCTAAAATCCATCAAACTTACTCATAACTCATAGCTATCAAACTAAAATGAGTAAGTTTGTTCAGTTGTCTATCCATTGAGTCGTTATTACCTACAATTAAGGTATGAAGCTAGTTGAACGTCATGTTATTAGCAAATCACATTATTTGTGGTCAGAAATTGACCAGAAGGCTTTTTTGTCAAAAAATCTGTTCAATTTAGCCAATTACCATTATCGCCAATATTTCTTTGAAAACAAACAGAAACTCAGCTTTAATCAACTGTATCATCTAGTATCTGAAAGTTACGATTATCAAGTTTTACCTACCAAGGTAAGTCAGCAAATAATCAGAAGATTAGATTCTGCTTGGAGTAGTTATTTTGCAGCTTTAAAAGTATGGCAAAAACAACCCCATAAATTTTTAGTCAGACCGAAAATAACTAAATATAAACATAAGACAAAAGGTCGAAATATTTTAGTCTATTCTCACGAATCAATTTACAAAAAAAATCTCAAAAAAGGAATATGTCACTTATCCATGAGTGAGTTAAAAATTCCCACATCACAAAAGTCAATTATAGAAGTGAGAATAGTACCAAAAAGCAGCTGTTATGTGATTGAAATACTCTATGAAAAATCGGAGAAAACAACAGATAATCAACAGGTAGCAGGAATAGACTTAGGAGTGAATAACTTAATGGCTGTAACTACAAATCAAACAGGTGTAGCACCTCTATTGATAAATGGCAGACCATTAAAAGCGATTAACACCTTTTATAATAAAAAACGCTCCCTGATACAATCCCAACTGAAAACAAAAAATAATCAAAACTCATCTAATCGGTTAAATTATCTAACTCATAAACGAAACTGTAGAATAGAAAATTATTTACATACAGCTAGTAAAAGAGTCATAGATTGGTGTGATGTACACCAAATAGGAACCTTAATAATTGGACATAATCAAAAGTGGAAACAATCTATTAATCTAGGGAAAAAGAACAATCAACAGTTTGTTAATATACCTCATTATAGATTAATAGAGATGTTAAGATATAAAGCTCAGTTAAAAGGGATAAAAGTAATAATTACTGAAGAATCCTATACATCACAATCAAGTTCATTAGATCAAGATGAATTGCCAAAATATGGTGAAGAAAAACCGATATTTAAAGGAAAAAGAATAGCAAGAGGATTGTATAAAACAGGAGAGAATAAGTTATTAAATGCTGATGTTAATGGAGCATTTAATATTGTTAGAAAAGTAATTCCTGATGTATTTGACCAGGGAATAAAGGGTTTGCCGTTTAACCCTGTAGTGCTTGACCCACTACGAATGACTAGACTTCATACCTTTGAGTAAGTTTAGTTGAGCGGTTAATAGAACTTAACATCGGTATGTAAAAGTTTGTAATCAGAACGCAGATTTAATTTCAACTTTCTGAATGCTGATCGCAATAGTAAAGAAATTTTGAATACTGCCTTTGAAAATTTAACAACTTAGTTATTTTTTTTGCAGTATATAAGAACACAAAAAACTCCAAGAAAAATAGTAACAATTAAGGTAAGACAGCTATGACAACTAATCATTTGCTCGAAATTAAAGACTTCGGTCAGAGTATCTGGATGGATAATCTCAGTCGCAATATCATTGAGTCTGGGGAACTCAAAAATATGATTGCCCAGAAAGGGATTCGTGGTATCACTTCTAATCCCGCTATCTTTGAGAAAGCGATCGCTGGTAATGCTATCTATGATGCAGATATTGAAGCAGGTATTAGCGCTGGTAAGTCAGTGATGGAAATCTACGAATCTCTTGTTTTTAAGGATATTCGTGATGCTTGCGATATATTTATGCCAGTCTACGAACAAACCAATGGATTAGATGGTTACATTAGTATTGAAGTCCCACCTACTATAGCTAAAGATACAGAAAGTACCATCACCGAAGCAATTCGTTATTACACTGCTATCGGTCGCGAAAACTTAATGATTAAAATTCCAGGTACGCCAGAAGGTTTACCAGCAGTAACAAAAGTTATTAGTGAAGGAATTAATGTCAATGTCACTTTGTTATTCTCTGTAGAAAGCTATGTAAACACCGCTTGGGCTTATATTGAAGGTCTAGAAGCAAGAGCAGCTAAAGGAGAAGATGTCAGTAAAATAGCTTCCGTGGCAAGTTTCTTTTTGAGTCGCATTGATAGTAATATTGACGCTACTATTGATGGCAAAATCAAGAATGTAACCGATGAAACTGTCAAGGCCAAATTAGAAACAGTTAAAGGAAAAGTAGCGATCGCTAATGCCAAAATAGCCTATCAAGAATACAAAAAAATAATTCAGAGCGATCGTTGGAAAGCTCTATCTGCAAAAGGTGCAACAATGCAAAGGCTATTATGGGCAAGTACTAGCACCAAAAATCCCACCTACAGTGATGTGATGTATGTTGATGAATTAATTGGGCCTGACACAGTAAATACTTTGCCTCCCCAAACTATAGATGCTTGTGCTGACCACTGTCATGTTGACAATCGAGTAGAGACTAATATAGAAGAAGCGACCCAGCTTATAGAAAGTCTTAAAGACCCCGATATTAATATCAATATCGACCAAGTAATGGACGAACTGCTAGCAGAAGGGATTGACAAATTTATCAAACCCTTTAGTTCTTTAATCAACTCCCTAGAAGAAAAAGTCAAGAAATTAGCACCTGTTTCAAGTTAGAAAATCTTATAGCAGGGAACAGGGAACAGGAAACATCTGTAGGGGCGAATGGCATTCGCCCTCTCTATATATCTCTATATATAGAGTCTCTGCGTAAGTCCTGTTTATGTCATCAGTCATTTTCATGTCGGCGACAGCCGAAACGTAAAAAAAACGGTTTGACCGAAAAATTGGGTCTCAAGCCTCGCCCTTCTAGGGCGACTTTTTAGTTGTTAAGTGTTTCAATGAATATGTTACAATACTGTTAGTTTAAATATCGGATTATGAAAGCTAGATTTAAGTATCGTATATATCCAACACCGGGACAAAAGCATCGATTAGCAAAGCTATTTGGTTGTGTTCGTGTTGTTTGGAATGATAGCCTAGCTTGCTGTCAAGAAAAATACAAATCCGGAGATAAGAAACCCAGTAACGAAAAGCTGCAAAAACAGTTTATTACTCAAGCAAAAAAGACTGAAGATAGAGAGTGGTTATCTGAAGTTTCTAACATACCATTGCAGCAATCTTTGAATGATTTAAACCAGGCTTATCAAAACTTTTTTAAATCGACTAAAGGTCAGAGAAAAGGTAAACCTGTTAAACCTCCTAAATTCAAAACTAGGAAGTCAAAACAAACTGCTAGATTTACAAGGGGAGGTTTTAAAGTAGGTCAGCATAAAGTCTATTTAACCAAGATTGGAAAGCTAAAAATAGTTTGGTCAAGAGAGTTACCTGCTGCTCCATCATCAGTAACAGTAATCAAAGATTCAGCTAATAGATATTTCTTAAGTTTTGTAGTAGAAACTTGTGCCAAAACCTCGTCTCATACTGATAAATCAGTGGGGATAGATTTAGGCATCAAAACCTTTGCTACATTTAGCGATGGTATAAAGGTTGATGGTCCTAAACCATTGAAAAAGCGGATTAAAAAGTATCGAAAGCTAAGTAAATCATTATCCAAAAAAATCTTAGGGTCTAAACGATATGAAAAAGCTAGATTGAGAGTAGCTAAATTTCATGCCAAACTCAAAGACACTAGGACAGATTTTCTGCATAAATTATCCACTGAAATAATTCGTGAAAACCAAACAATTGTTTTAGAGGACTTGAATGTTTCTGGAATGGTCAAAAACCGTAAATTATCCAGAGCCATATCAGATTTAGGTTGGCGGAAATTCCGAACACTTCTAGAAGGTAAAGCAGAAAAATACGGTCGCGATTTCAGAGTAATTAATCGTTGGGAGCCAACCAGCCAAAAATGCAGTTGCTGTGGTTTTCGTGGAGGCAAATTAGACCTTCAAGTACGAGAGTGGGAATGCCTTAACTGTGGTGCCAAACACGATCGCGATACCAACGCAGCGATAAATATATTAGTCGCGGGCGGGCAGTCCGAGACAAAAAAGCGCACCGAACCCGCGCCGCCGAAAGGCGCAAGGGAACGCGGAGCAAGAAACGGACGTGGAGGCAAGCGTCAGACTACTGCCAAAGTAGCAGCAGCCTGTGAGACGTCAACCCACCGAGGAGCTAAGGCTCGGTAGGAATCCCCGTGCCTTTAGGCCGGGGAGGATGTCAATGATGACCAAAAATTAAAATGAATGTAGCTAAAGACGCTGAATTATTAAATTATTTCCTATAAAACAATCATAGTGAATTGTTGTTAAATCATAAAATAGCACACCTCGGCAAAAACAAACAAGCTTCTATAAGTAACTAAATTAGAAGGAGTCAACAATAGATGGTAGCACTACTAGAAAATCCCTTGCGGGTTGGGTTACAACAAGACCGAATCCCAGAACCCCAGATTTTAATTATCTTCGGTGCTTCAGGGGACTTAACTCAAAGGAAACTCGTTCCAGCACTCTATCAAATGAAGCTAGAGCGGAGACTCCCCCCCGAACTAACAATAGTCGGAGTAGCACGCAGAGAATGGAGCCATGATTACTTCCGCGAACAAATGCGGACTGGCGTAGAAGAATTTGGTGGTGGATTACAATCTGAAAACCTCTGGAATGACTTTGCCAAAGGGATTTTTTACTCTCCCGGTAATATCGACAAACCAGAAGATTACCAAAAACTAAAAGAATTTTTGAGTCAACTTGACGAAGAGAGAGGTACGCGAGGTAATCGCGTATTTTACTTATCTGTAGCACCACGCTTTTTTGGAGAAGCTGCTCAACAGTTAGGCGCTGCAGGAATGTTGGAAGACCCCAAAAAACACAGATTAGTAATTGAAAAGCCCTTTGGTAGAGACCTCAGCTCCGCTCAAGTACTGAATAAAGTTGTGCGCCAAGTTTGCCCAGAAGAGCAAATATATCGCATCGACCATTATCTAGGAAAAGAAACAGTTCAAAACTTAATGGTATTTCGATTTGCTAATGCCATTTTTGAACCCCTATGGAATCGTCAATTTGTCGATAATGTGCAAATTACTGTTGCAGAAACAGTAGGACTAGAAGGACGTGCTGGATATTATGAAACATCAGGTGCCCTACGGGACATGGTGCAAAACCATCTGATGCAGCTATTCTCCCTCACAGCAATGGAACCTCCTAATTCCCTCGATGCTGACAGTATTCGTAACGAAAAAGTAAAAGTAGTTCAAGCAACCCATCTAGCAGACTTAGAGCGCCTAGAGCTTTCTGCAATTCGTGGTCAGTATACAAATGGCTGGATGAAAGGCAAAGATGTACCAGCTTATCGGGAAGAAGGAGGAGCAGACCCCAACTCCACCACACCTACTTATGCAGCACTGAAACTCTACATTGATAACTGGCGTTGGAAAGGAGTTCCATTTTATCTACGGACTGGAAAGCGAATGCCGAAAAAAGTCTCAGAAATCGCGATTCAGTTCAAGGAAGTACCATATTTAATGTTCCAGTCAGCAGCTAAACAAGCAAATCCTAACGTATTGGCTTTGCGAATTCAGCCAAATGAAGGAATTTCTATGCGTTTCGAGGTAAAAACTCCAGGCAGTTCCCTGCGGACTCGTTCAGTAGATATGGATTTCCGTTACGATACTGCTTTTGGTAAACCCAGTACAGATGCTTACAGTCGATTGTTGATTGATTGTATGTTAGGAGACCAAACACTATTTACTCATGGTGATGAAGTAGAAGCATCTTGGCGAGCATTAACACCAATACTAGGTATCTGGGATGCTCCAGCACCACCAGAGGCAATACCTTTGTATGAAGCAGGTACATGGGGACCAGTTGAATCTGAACTTTTGCTCAACCGCGATGGTCGTCGTTGGCGCCGACTGTAAGTTTCAGTTATCAGTTATCAGTTATCAGTACCTCTAGCTGAGGCGTTGGGATTGAAATCTGAAATATTCTCTTCTCTTGGTCGATTAGATCTGGCGAGGAGACCTCGCCAGATCTCGACCGCTTTTTTATCCCCTTAAAAGAGGAGGCTTGATAACCATAATTTTTCGGTAATATCATGCCCGCTACTTTGGTGGAAGGAAGGCAGAGGGCATCCCCCCTACCCCCCTTTGAAAGGGGGGAGAAGGCAGAAGCTTTTCTTCCAATTGTGACTTATATCAAGTCTCATTAATTAGCCATAATAAATTTAGTTATCTTTAGTCATCTTAAAGATGACTTCTGCTTTGAGCCAAGAAATTTATTTCTTGGCGGATGATTTCAATTTTTGACTATTGGGTTTCTATAGCACTACAGTAATTGGTTAGGACGTTTTTCAATCCTAAAACTCTTTTACAGTTTGCTATTCCCTATTCCCCAGCGCTACGCGCTACAAATAACCATCAGTAAAGCATTTACAAACAAGAAAAATGAGTACAACACTTGTTGCCTTACAACAACCAAAAGATATTTCTCTCGGAGAAATTGAAGCAGAACTTAGTAAAATCTGGCTCGGTCAAAATGGAGGAAAAGCGACTTCGATCGCTACCAGAGCAGCTACTTTCAGCATGGTAATATATGAACCCGAAGAATTTCAGCAACTTTTAGCTGGTTTGGGATTCTATAAAGGTGAAATAGATGGTATTAACGGCACTGAGGCCCGTGACGCTATCAAAGAAGCTCAAAAAGCTTATCAGTTACCAATAACAGGTAGGATAGACTCCGAGACTCTCGCCAAGTTACGCTCAGAATGGGCTGCGAAATCTCCAGAAACTCGGCAATTCCCCAACATGGATGCTAGAGGATTTAGCATTAGTGAAGTAATTGCAAATCAAAATCCCTGTCGAGTCATCACACTATGTCCTACTTTTGGAGAAGATACAGGGGTAACAGCACAAGTTTCTGCTTATTGCCCAGTAAAGAAAAAGCAGTCTTCATTAACTTGCTGTGAATACATTACCCTACGCGGAACTAAAGAAGCACTAGAAAGGGTGAGTGATGTCGTGACATCATTGATGATTCCTGACTTGCCGAAATTTGTTTGGTGGAAAGCTACTCCCAACCCAGAACAAGAATTATTCCGAAACCTTTGTGAAAATAGCAATTGCATTATTCTAGATTCATCTTATTTTAGCGATGCAGATTCAGAATTTCTCAAAATGCAAGAGCTAATCGAAAATCAAACATATATTGCTGACTTAAATTGGCACCGTCTATCTGCATGGCAAGAGTTAGCTGCTGCAACTTTCGATCCACCACAACGTCGTGCTGCTTTGAGTGAAATCGATAAAATTACTCTTGACTATGAAAAAGGGAATGCTGCTCAAGCACTAATGTTCTTGGGTTGGTTTGCTAGTCGTCTTGATTGGCAACCCACAGCTTATACTGAGATTGGTGGTGATTATGATATCGTTCATGTCAAGTTTACCAGTCCTACGGATAAGGAGATTTTAGCTGAGTTAGCAGCAATTCCTACCGCTGACTATGGTGAAATTCCTGGAGATTTAGTAGGCGTGCGTTTGGGGTCTAGTAATCCTAATGCTGACTGTTGCACGATTTTATGTTCTGAAGATACTGGTTGTATGCGATTAGAAGCAGGTGGTAGTGCTCAGTCTTGTCGTACAGAGCAAGTTAGTGCTTTGAGCGACCAGAAAGCAGAATATTTGATGGCTCAACAGTTACAACGTTGGGGTCGGGAAGTTTTATATGAAGAGAGTTTGGCTATAACTGCTGACATTCTCAAGTTACGTTAAAGAAGCACTTCAGCGGTCAGCACCGAGAGCGATCAGCAGATTTTTTTTTGAGATGGCCTCGTTTGCATTTGCGTAGCATCCCGTAGGGAAGCATTCCGGAACGGAAATGAGATTTAAACTCCTCCGAGGGCCATCCGACTTAGAGCGGTTTTCATTTCGGTAGACCACAGTAGGGACGTTCCATGGAACGTCCCTACAGGTTTTTAATTCTGACGGTGTGGTTAAAGCGCTGTATAGAACTCCTGATCGTATCTTTTCTTGAAATACAAAGCCTTCAGGAAAGCCGTTTTAAGGAGCCTAACAACTATAAGGGTTCAGGAAACTGAAAAATTATGAAAAATGACTGCCAGAATCATAAAACCCAGATGGGTATTGAACTTGTAACTTTTTAAATAGATACCAAATGGCTTCTATAAATACCCTACCTCCTAAGCACAAAAATCATAGCTACATTCACCAACGCCAAAAAAATTTCCATCTGAGCGCCATTGCTAAATCTTTCTCCATCTCCCCACATTCCCTTCCTGGGAGGGGTTAGGGGTGCTTTCCCATCTCCCCTACTCCCTCACTCCCCTATTCCCCACACTTCCCACACTTCCCACACCCTCTAACGAAATAACTCCACGCCATCTCTCCCATCAATATCTTGCACATAAACTTTGACCTTCTCTTCTCTAGAAGTGGGTAGCTTCTTACCTGTAAAATCTGGATGAATGGGTAGTTCCCGATGACCCCTATCAACCAACACAACTAATTTAATTGCTTCTGGGCGACCATATTCAAGAACTGCATTCAAAGCAGCTCGCACTGTTCGACCTTTATAGATTACATCGTCAACTAAAACCACAATCTTACCAGTAATATCACCAGGAATTTCAGTTCTAGCTGGTGTTCTCATTCCCGTTATATTCAAGTCATCTCGATAAAAAGTAATATCCAATGCTCCCACAGGTATTTTAACTTGCTCTAGCAATTCAATTTGATTTGCTAATATTTTTGCTAGCGGTACTCCTCTAGTATAAATGCCTAACAACACCAGTTGAGACAAATCTCCCGCATTTTCAATTACTTGGGATGCAAGACGAGTAACAGTACGCCGTAACTCCTGTGCTGATAAAATTTCTACAGTATTGTTCATGTATTCCACCACCTTAACGAAGTCAGAAGTTAGAAGTCAGAAGTCAGAAGTTGTTTTTGTAACGGGGATTTACAGAGGTTTTCATTTAAGTAGACTACAAAATTCTTTTGGTTGAGGCAGGTAGGGACGTTGCATAAGGGCGTCCGTATGCATCAGAAAAATGCTTTGGCCACTATACTCTATCTATCTATTTGAAAACCTTGAAAACCGCTATAAGCTCCCCTCCAAGAACATTTCGCCAATCAAGGCAGGGTTTTAGACCTAATTATTTTGATAAAAAATATCATGTCCCCTGGGGCGCGTTTGTGTAAAACCAAGGGTGAATATCTACATGAAATTTACGTTTTTTCATACTTTTAAGCCTTCTTCCTTCTTTCCTCTTCCCTCTTCCTTCTTCCTTCTTCCTTACCTTCACTATACAATACCGATGCTACCGGACATGATATAACAGATAAAAAATAACCCCAACCAAATTAGAAAGCAATATCGAGTTAACTGCAATGCTCGATCAATAATTTCTGGCGTAATTGGATAGATGGGATCTCCTAATAATGGTTTATGTTTAACCACTCCCTTGTATGAGTTTGTACCACCTACCTGTACTCCCAAGCTTGCAGCATAGGCACATTCACTCCAACCAGCATTAGGACTAGGGTCTTTCACCGCATCCCTTTGGCATATTCTCCAAACATATAAAGGTTTACCAGAGAGCAAAGCTATAGTCAGCACATTTAAGCGACAGGGTAGCCAGGTTAAAACGTCCTCTAGTTTGGCACTAAACCATCCTATATCAGTATAGGGCGCTTCTTTGTACCCAATCATCGAATCTAATGTACTAGCAGCTTTGTAAGCAAATGCCAAAGGTACGCTACCTACACCTGGTATTATTGCTCCCACTAAAGCGTAAAATAAAGGTGCAATTACCCCATCTGTTGCATTTTCTGTTACTGTTTCAAAAATTGCTCGAAATATTTCCGATTTTGATAAATTTTCTGTATCTCTACCTACATACATACTTAATTTTTGACGTGCTTGAATTAAATTGTTACTTCTTACCAGTTGAAGTACCTCTTGAGCTGCCATACTTAAACTTTTTCCGGCAAAACAGCTAGCTAATAAAATACTCTCTGTTATTACTGTTAATATAGGAAATTGGACAAAGTTTATTCGTAAAGCTTGAATAATTAACCAACTGATAATTCCATTGCCAAAAACAAGAGCGATCGCTAGTAGTATTCCTGCCAATCTAAGTATAAATACGCCAGAGTTATCTTGATGAGGTTTAGTGAGTTTAAATATTTGTTTAGTGTAATGAGTAATTATCCAACCTAAGATATTTACAGGATGTGGCCAACTCCAAGGATCGCCAATCAAATAATCTAGGCAAGCAGCTATGAAAAGAATAATTAAAGTATAGTTGGCATTCACAGGAATTCAATAGTTATAAATTTGTTTTAATAAGTAATCATTGTGAATCATATACTACTGATTAACTATTACAACTTGACAGTCAAGCTATCAAAAATTAAACAACAAAACTCGTTTCTTCTCCTACTACAGCTTGCCAACTACGGACATCATAGTATAAGTCTTCTAGAGAAATATTGTAAAGTGCTTCAGAAAGTTTTTTATCTAATCTATGCCAGATAGAATAAGTAACCCAGTCTTCTGCCTGTTTATTATCAGGAACATATCTAGGTAAAGGTTTGATTGTTTCACCAACAGATTCTAGTATTTGTCCTAAAGATATTTGAGCAGGTAATTTAGCTAATTGATATCCTCCTTGAGCACCACGAACTGATTTGACTAAACCAGTACGGCGCATCTCTATTAATAGCTTTTCAAGATAGGCTATAGGTATGTCTTGACGTAGTGCTATTTCTTTGACAGATATGGGAGTATTACTTTGTTGTAAACTTAAATCTAAAAGTGCCTTAACACTGTAATGCCCACGAGTAGTTAACTTCATTGTCTTGTGTTTAATTCAAAGGGACTTCAGGAATTTATAGCTATAACTATATCAATAGGCCCTGCAACTAAATAGGTGAATAGTTGATAGTTGATAGCGCAATGCTTAATATTACATACTATAGATATGATAGATGAGTATAATCAATAGCTCTTCTCAGAATATTGTGTTAAAAATTTGATCGAATATGTGAAATATTCAGATAATTAGTGTAATATAGTTTTACGAGCAAATATTTGTTTATCGTTTCTTGGAATTTAAACAAACCAAGATAAAAAATGATAAGTGTAGTAAAATGTTAGGACTGAAAATATGGCTAAAAAGAAAAATATTGAACCCTTATCTGGGGAAGATTTACTTAAAAAAGTCAAAGACTTAGGTAATCAAAGTAAGGAAAAGAAGGCGAGAGAATGTGGCTACTACACTGTTACTAAAAATGGTGTTGAACGAGTTAACATGATGAAGTTTTTGAATGCTTTGATTGATGCTGAAGGTATTGAATTAGATAGTAAACAGAATGGTAATGGCCGTGGAGGACGCTCTGCTAGCTATCGAATTAGCGTACAATCCAACGGTAATTTACTAATTGGTGCGGCTTATACTAAAATAATGGAATTAAAGCCAGGAGATGAGTTTGAGATTTCTTTGGGGCGTAAACACATTCACCTACGTCAAGTAGAAGCAGGTGAAGTTGTGGAAGAAGAGGAAGAAGAAGAAGAAGAAGTATCAGCAGCAACATTTTAAGTTAAGACTACATACTTACTTAACATATTCTCTATTT
Organism: Okeania sp. SIO2C9; assembly: GCF_010672455.1. Taxonomy (GTDB): domain Bacteria; phylum Cyanobacteriota; class Cyanobacteriia; order Cyanobacteriales; family Microcoleaceae; genus Okeania. Next base: position 25,186 of record NZ_JAAHGO010000063.1, read on the forward strand.
CACTGATTCTCTTCTCTTCACTTCAAGCATCAAGAACTATAGCTATTGATGCTTGTTGCACCAATAGCTGTACCATCACTTTTTAGTAAATACTTCTTCTTGTCGTTAATGTGTCAATACTAATTTAGTACCTTCGTAGTATTTCTCTCTCTACAGAATGTAAAGTGTCACAAAGATTGCGGTATATATTGGTTTAATAATGATTGCGTTCACTATAAGGAGGCAAATATTTTTTAGTATAGCCAAGCGATCGCCTAAGTTTTAAAAGATACGATCGGGGGTTCTATAAACCGGATTTAGTATTACCTGTATTTCTCATTAATTTGAGCAAACCTAGTTAACTATCAAATAGCTAACCGCACTTCTAACAATCAAAAACTCAAACTTAGGAAACCATTACAGAAGTCAGTAATCTTTCCACAATTGTTTGAGCACGTCTTCCTCCTGCTGGTATCAAACGATGGGAAAGAACATAGGGAGAAAGAAATTTCACATCATCAGGAATAGCGTAATCTCTTCCAGCAAGAAACCCTAAAGCTTGAGCTGCTCGATGCAAAGCAACTGTTCCACGAGGACTAACACCCAGTGTAACTTCTTCATCTTCCCGCGTTGCTCTGACTAATCGGAGAATATATTTTTGTAAAGACTCATCTACTTTCACTAGACTGCACAAACGACGCAACTCTTCGACTTCCTCTAAAGTAATACAAGCTTTTAGTGTACTTAATCCTACTCCCTCAGAAATTCTTTGTAGCATCTGTAACTCTTCAGATTCTGTAGGATAGCCTAATGTCAGAGATAAACTAAAACGATCCATTTGTGCTTCCGGCAGTGGAAATGTCCCCTGATATTCAATAGGGTTCTGAGTTGCAATGACAAAAAATGGGTTAGGAACAGAACGCGAAACCCCATCTATAGTAACCTGTTTTTCCTCCATTACTTCTAATAGAGCAGACTGAGTACGCGGTGTAGCACGATTAATTTCATCTGTCAATAGTACATTGGCAAACACCGGACCTGGTAGAAATTCAAATTTTCCACTGCTAGGGTTCCAAATATTAGTACCAGTAATATCGGTAGGTAGTAAATCAGGAGTACATTGAATTCGCTGAAACTTTCCAGCGATCGAATAAGCTAGAGATTTAGCTAATAAAGTCTTACCTACACCGGGAACATCTTCTAAAAGAACATGACCTTCCGAAAGAAGTGCTACTAATACTAAGTTAATGGCATCTTCTTTACCAACAATAGTTTGACTAAGATTTTGTTTCAGCTTTTCAATACTTTCTTTCATAAAATTTATGATTTGCTATCTATAAATAATTACTTTTATTGCTTTGAGATATAAGTAGGGTAATTTAGCAAATCTAAATATTTAATATTGGGGATATTTTTATGCTATTCTTAGATTACTAACTCCAAATTTAATAATATCTCAAATTAATATCTACCTTACAGAAAATTTTAACTTAAATTGAAGTAAATTAACTTAAGTTAATTGGGAAGTGGAGGTTTGAGATTGGCTGAAAGAGTATTAAAGCTTTTATTTATTCTTATCAAACTAACAAAATATTTTTGTCTGAATTGATATGAACTCAATTCAAATATAGCGATTATTGTACTGATGAAGTATAAAGTTTTATATTTTAGGCAACAGAACAGATAAAGAAGAAAAACAGTTGTACTTCACTAAAGTTGAAAAATACTATTTTCGGTGGCATATTCTTCACAAAGTACTGTCTAGAAGGTAGTTTGGATTAAACTACTACCTAATATTCTTGACCGAACACTCCTTTAATTATCAAATAATCTTATATCTTTGTGATGGCACTACCATAATAATTAATATTTAGTAACAGTAACGTTTGTTAAATAGGTAGGCACTAAAAAAATTAAGTATGTAACAAAAAGTAAAGTATTTCCTAAGTCTTTTTCCTTCTGCCTTCTACCCTCTGCCTCCCTAAGCACGATAAATTTTAACGCTTACCTACTTAGTTGAATTAATTTTGTCACAATAAATATTGGCTGAAAGCCCAAAATATCCTGGCTTCTAACTCCTAAATTAAAACTCTTTCATCAATTGAAAAAATTAACAGACTTATGCAAAAAGTCTGGCACAATAAACAGCAAAGAGAAACATCATCAAAATTAAGGCCAAAAATTTTATTTTAACAATTTCTTGAAGTTTAATACTTAAAATATTACCTTGATCGCACTATTTACATCAGAAAAACTATCAATCAAATTGTAATTAATACGAGAATATAAAAGGAACAGGATTAATTCCTATCCCTTGAATTGAATCTAATTTAACTATGAGAATTTAGTAGTCACGAGAGAATTTGTCTCCTCCCCCTTTTCTTGCGCCACCACCAGATGACCCTCGACTTTCTCGTGGCCTGGCCTTATTGACCTTTAGAGTACGTCCCATCCATTCAGCAGTATCAAGTGCTTCAATGGCTGCTGTCTCTTCATCTTCTGTCTCCATTTCTACAAAAGCAAAGCCCCTGGGACGACCAGTCTCACGGTCTGTAGGAACTTGAACTCGTTTAACCGTACCATAATCGGCGAAGACTTCTCTTATATCTTCTTCTTTTGCCTCGTAGGAAAGGTTTCCAACGTAAACCGACATAATTGACCTCCAAAATTAAATGCAATCTAGAGAGATTTCGGAAGGCCAGCAATGCCAGATGAAACATCACAAAAAAGCTCACCACTGAAAGCAAAAACTGTAACCTATACCTATTCTCGAACTAGATTATATCATAGACAGTTTTGGCTAAGAATTATACAGATTAAAACTTTAGTCCAACTTGAAAACTACCAGTAAAACTTTTTAGATTTTAGCTACATAGAAGTTTGATGAAATGTCTAGGCTAAATTATTCATCAAATTTTACCAATTAAACAGGAATGCTATATTTTTTTTAGCTTTGCATAATTGATTGTTGATATGTTCGACCAATAATGAATTCAAAAGCAATGATCAATTAAAGTGATACAACATTTACTCATAACTCAATTATTTTCCATTGAGACAACTACATTCTTGTACATTATATTTATTTAGTATTACTGATAAGTATACTTCTAGCAATTGCACAGTCTTCTTGAATCTTCGCTTTTAGTAAATCTAAAGAAGCAAATTTTTGTTCAGGTCTTAAAAACTCGATCAAATTTACTTTTAGAGTCTGACCATATAAGTCTCCAGACCAATTTAACAAGTGAATTTCTGTAGTCGGGTGTAGACCATTTAATGTGGGGCGACAGCCAATATTCATTACTCCTAAGTGTGGGCGATCGCCAGAATCATTTTCCTGAAGTTGCTTCTGCTCAAAGATATAGACCTCTACAGCATACACTCCAAAACGAGGCAAAAATTTTTGTGGCGGTAGCTGTAGATTAGCTGTAGGAAATCCTAAAGTTCTACCTAATTTTTGCCCTTCTACCACCTGACCGACTAAACTGTAGGGACGACCTAATAAACGATTGGATTTTTTTAGGTCTCCTTGCTCAAGAGCTTGGCGAATTATAGAACTGCTAATACGTTCTCCATTTTCACAAGTGTATAGAGGTACAATAGCAGCTTCTATATTATATTTAGCTGCAATAGTCTGTAAATCTGTTGCTTTTCCTGCTCTGTTTCGTCCAAAGCGGAAGTCCCATCCTACACTTACTTTACTTGCTTTTAAGTGTTTTACCAAAATTTTTTCTACAAATTCAGTAGGAGTTAAATTTGCCAATTCTTGGTCAAATGGCAGTAGTACTACTTGTTCTACTCCCATCTGTTGAAAAAGAGCTAATTTTTCATCTACTGGAGCTAACAATTTTTTTGGCTTTCCACTAAAAAACTCTTGGGGATGAGGGTTAAAAGTGACAACAGTTGAATAAATTTTTGGCTCTTGGCAATCATCATTTTTGTCCAATTCACTTTGGTAATACCATGATGAATTTAATAATTGAAGCTTTGTGTCTTTGTCTACTTCTGTATCTGTTTGTGATGGATAAACATAAAGTGAATTTTTTCTAGTATCTAATTTTAAAGTTGGTTGAACTACTTGCCTATGTCCTCGATGTAAACCATCAAAGTTTCCCAAGGCAACGGTAGTTGGAGTTAGTACTGTAGCTAAAGAAGAAGTTACCCACACACCTTATATTTTCATTGATTGAATTATTTTTTACTACATTTAATCTTTTTCATCTATATTTTTTGTCAGCTTACTCACAAAATTAACATTAAGCTAAAGTTTCAGCTTTTTTTGGAGTATTTTAATGCTGAATTATTCTCTTCAGTATTGCTTGGAGGAATTAATTGAATTGACAAACCTTCTCTTGCCATCAAACTATTAGGAAATTTTTCTGCTACTTGCTCCCCTACTTTATCTAAGAAATCATCATTATGTATAGGGTCATGGTGAAAAATCACTAATTTTTTAACTTGAGCAGCTTTAGCAATTTTTACAGCCTCCTGCCAAGTTGAATGTCCCCAACCTATTTTACTAGACTTGTCCGAATAATATTCTTCATCTGTATAGGTAGCGTCGTAGATTAATACATCTGCTTGACGAGCCAAAAATAAAACATTTTCATCAAAGCGATCGGGAAAATGTTCTGTGTCAGTAACATAAGCTGCAGCATATCCTTGCCAGTTTATACGATATCCTACTGCTTCTCCAGGGTGGTTGAGCAAAGCATTTTCTACAACTATATCACCAATTTTAATTGGCTGACTTATTTCCAAATCGAAAAACTTAAGTTCGGCCCCCATAATTTGCAAAGGCACAGGAAAATTAGGGTTAAGCATTTGGTCATTAAGCCTCTGTTGAATAGTAGCTCCATTGGGAGCAACCACTCCATATATATAGAAACGATTATTTTTTACAAAAGCAGGTGTAAAAAAAGGAAAGCCTTGAATATGATCCCAGTGGGTATGGGTAAAGAACATATGGGCTTCTACGGGCATTTGAGACATCAGGGATTGACCTAAAACTCTTAGGCCAGTTCCACCATCAAAAATCAGGCGATGTCCAGCAACTCGCACTTCTAGGCAAGGAGTGTTACCTCCATATCTTACTGTTTCTGCTCCGGGAGAAGCAATACTACCTCTTACGCCCCAAAATTGAACTGTGAATTGATTTTGTTTAACCGACATGAGTTTTATTGCAGAATTTCTTGAGTAAGTCCATCGAGGAGATTTTACTTATGAGTCAAATTTTTGCCATAATAAAATGGCTTAATTTTTAAGTTTAATGATATACTTTAATATATTTTAACTGTTTCCTAAATGAATCTAGCAAAGTTTTGGGTGTAAAGAGGGTGGAAGATGAAAGTTAGGATTTTTAGTTCTGCTGATATTAAATGACTCGCGTAATTTTTATCGGCCATTTTCTACATCTACAGATTATTTAGAATTCTACTATTGTAATAACTTAGTAAATAAATTTTGACAGTAAAGTTTTTTTATCTACTCAACGCTTTTCAACCTACTTCTGTATCAAGAGTTTAACTTTTACGCTCCTGAAATTAATTTTTGAACGTGGCATCTACACAGCTTCTAATTGTTTCAAATTTTTTTAGTATTTATTTCATTCCTGTTTTTAGTGAAGATTGCAAGTAAACACAATATTAATCTCTAGATTTCCACTAACATACCAAACTACTATAGCAATATTTTATGAAACTGGTATAATTACTTAGTACAGGATTGCGGAAATAACTTACCAGTTAAAAAATCCTAAAACAATTACAAATCAAAAATGATTGACTGTCAAATGTGCGTCTTATATTCTGAGGAAACCTCGCCAATTAGCACTCGCTTTTAAATGCATGATTTTTAATTTCCGCATAGCTGAACTAGAGCAATTAGAAATGAGGATAATTTTCTTGTTTGTTAAATCAAGCTTTGTCTAGAGAAATTAGATTTTTTTTATCTATTTTTGCTAACTTTGTCCTAAATTATGTTCATTGTTCTTAATTTACTTATTGCCAGCCATAAGTTTTTTGGCAGGTAATCCGAATTGCTTTTGAGATACTATTTGTCAAATTACTATTAAGAGATTATGGATAGAAATTTATATAAAAGTGGGAAGAAGTCCAAGGATTGAAATAAACATAAAAGAGTAGTGTATCGGTATTCAAACTCGATGGGTTATGCTCACAAATAAAAAGTATAATTGTATTTTCATATCGCTCCCATATTCCCTGTTTCCTTTTTTATATTTTATGATACATTCAACCTCTGACAGACATAGCTAATACCATTTATCAAAAACTTTTTTACCTGTATTTTTAGTAGGGGAGTATTCAAGAATTAATAATTAATAATTAATTATTAATTATTACCGAAAAATTCTGGGTATGCGCCTCCCCTTTTAAGGGGATAAAAAAAGAGAATATTTCAGATTTCAAGCCTCCTTATTGCAGAGGTACTGATAACTGATAACTGATAACTGATAACTGAAATGACCTCTCCTTGAAAATAAGAAGATTGACTCAAAGAAAGTTTTTTCTTGTTTCTGCTTTAAAAGAGAGGCTTTAAACCTTAATTATTCGGTCAACATAAAAATAATATACATTCGCTGGCTAATAATTACTCAAAACGTTGTTGAATCCTGTCATTATTTAATCATTGAAGTTTTGTATAAGAATAGCATTATTTTTGATAAATGGCATAAAAAACTAAAACTAGAATATACAAGATTCTTTGTACTGCTATAGTTATGAGGACTTTATTTAATGTCTCGCTCTAGAATTTTTACATGGCGATCACTGTTGACTATTAGCATAGTTTTCTGCTTGGTTTTACTACTAACAATTACTACTATACTTGCTGTTATTCGTCCACCTCGAACTAACACTAATTTATTACTATTTCCAGGTATTATTTATCAAAGATTTGCCTTTTCTCAACCACGCCCGGTCATGATTCATGTTGTAACTATAGCTCTGAACACCCCTGGAGTAAAAGCATTAGTCACACCAAGAATTTCTACTTCTCCAGATCTGAAAATTCGTGCCCGCACCACTTCTGAATTTGTCAATGAATTTGATTTACAACTAGCAATAAATGCCAATTTTTTCTCCCCCTTTTATGAAAAGACACCTTGGGATTTTTACCCTAAAAGTGGTGATTTAGTTAATGTAGTTGGGCGGGCAATATCTAATGGTGATGATTACTCTATAATTGATAGAAACTGGCCGACTTTATGTTTGAGTGTTAATAATTATGCTCAAATATCAGATAACTCTATTTGTTCAGCTCAAACTATTCAAGCTATCTCTGGTAATTTAATTTTAGTTGCTAATGGTCAAGCAGTTACTCTGCCAAAAAATTCACCTTTGAATCAAAAACCCTATCCACGGACAGCAGTAGCAATTAATCAAACAGGAGATAAATTATGGTTAATCTTAGTTGATGGTAAACAGCCTTTTTATAGTAATGGTGTTACTTTGGCAGAATTAACTGAATTTATTATTAATTTAGGTGCTGATAAAGCATTAAATTTAGATGGTGGTGGTTCAACAACTTTAGTAGTAAATTCTAATTCCCAAGCTAAATTATTAAATTCACCAATTCATACTCTTGTACCTATGCGTGAACGTTCAATTGCTAACCATTTAGGATTTTATGCTCTACCTTAGACCAGTTTGATAAATATTTGCTACAAATAGATAGGCTATTTCTTCGGAGTAAACCCACACCTAACCCCTCCTAAGAGGGGAAGTCAGGAGTCGTATGGGAATGGCTTCGCTATAATTTTTTAGGTCGTAACTTATCTTGTTTGTCAAAGGGACATTATATATAAAGCCTTTTAATCACCCACATGATTCATAACATTCTTTTTTGTAATTGGTATTAGACCGGAAATAGAGAAAAAAATTGAATATTTTTCCCTTAACTAAGTCCTGACTACTACTTGCTAAAAATTATTGTAGTAATATTTTTTGAAAGTGTTATGAACCAGATATGAAATGATTGAAGAAGAAAGAAGGAAGGACTGAAGTTGGAAAAAGAAAAAAGTGGATGGGGAATACTCAAATAAGCAGCTCTGCTCGACGGAACTCCAACAAACTTGTAGACACTGCAGGTCAGGTGTGGGGTATTAAACCTTTAAAAAAAAGATAATGTTATAGTAAGTTTAGAAAAAAATCTCACAAAAACAAATAATAATCACCTATATTATGGGTTGGCAAATAGTCTTAATTCCATTGATTTTTCTAGGTACTCTAATTCTTGTATTTTGGCAGCCAAAAGGTTTAGATATAGGTTTCAGTGCAATGATAGGAGCCTGCCTAACACTCACAACTGGTCTAGTTTCTCTAGCAAATCTACCTACATTGATTTGGGCAATTTTAGTAAATACTACCTTTACCTTACTAGCTTTAATAACTATTAGTTGGATATTGCAACAAAAGGGAGTTTTTCGTTGGTTCGGATTTCATATTGCTAATTGGAATCTGGGTAGCGGTAAACTTTTATTTGTCACACTGCTAATATTAGTAGCTCTAGTTAGTGCTATTTTCGCTAACTATGGTAGTACCTTATTATTTCTACCAATAGTAATTGAAGTTCTAATTTTACTCAAGTTTACCCCTAAAGAAATTATCCCATTTCTGATAGCTTGTGGCTTAGTTGCTGACATCAGTAGTCTACCATTTTCTATCAGTAATTCAGTCAATTATATTGCTACTACTACATACAATATTTCTTTTGGTAGTTATATAATGATAATGCTACCTGTTAGTTTCGTGACAATTGCTGCCAGTATTGTTGTTTTGTTGTTTTACTTTTGGTCTGATATTCCTAGGAAATATAAAAAATTTAGATTCAGAAAAAATTATCTAGAAAGAGCATTACCAGCAGCTAGTATAGAACCAAAAATTAGTCTGAAACTTGCGGATAAAAGTCAAAAGAAGCAGAATTTATACCTACAATCAGAAGAATTACTTGAGAGTGAAGAAAGTCACAAAATTTCAGTTAATAGTTTGCAGAATAATTATCGATTCCAAGATTTAATTTCTCAAACTAAATTTTTAACAAATTACTGTTTTTCTCTCTTTAAATTGATATTTTATCCTTTCCTGCCAGTGATTTTATTTATCTGGGCAATGTACATAATAGTTTTTGGTCTGAGTAACTATGGTTTAACAGATGTAATTAAATCTCTGTTAGTTCAAATCTCTGGATGGGGATTTTCTCTAGCTATTATTGCTACTGGTTTTTTATCTGCATTTATTAGCGCAGTCTGTAATAATTTACCATCTTCTTTGATTAACATATTGACAATTCAAACTGCACCAATAATAGATTCTAATATTTCAGAAGCAATGGTTTATGCTACTATTATTGGCTGTGTTGTTGGTGCTAAAATCACCCCGATTGGTAGTCTATCTACTCTATGTTGGTTTTATATGATCAAGCGACATGGTTTTCAAATTAGTTGGAAAAATTACTGTGGTATTAGTTTAGCTATAATTTTACCTATTTTATTTATTAGTCTTTTGAGTTTAATTATTTGGTTGCCAGGAATGCAAATTAATTAAACTCTACTAATGCGTATGTCATTGAAAAATAGAGGAACAGATGGAGGGATGTGGAGATGGGGTGTATTGAAGTATTTTCAATTATTGCCTAATTCCCATGTACGACTGTGTATCTCTAAGATTTTGACGCGACTAAATATTCCAACAACAGAGTCACACAAGTATGGGAATATTTTTCCACCTTTTTTTCTAGTATTGCACTACGCAAATAGGGCGCGGACATTTATAAATGCTCAAACGAGTGTCAGATATTACTTTTAACTTTTAACTTTTGACTTTTGACTTGCGCTATATTGCCTAATTCCCACAGTACGACTCCAT
>NZ_JAAHGO010000063.1:35058-53120 GCF_010672455.1 Okeania sp. SIO2C9
ATTGCACTACGCAAATAGGGCGCGGACATTTATAAATGCTCAAACGAGTGTCAGATATTACTTTTAACTTTTAACTTTTGACTTTTGACTTGCGCTATATTGCCTAATTCCCACAGTACGACTCCATAGCTGAAAATTGTCAAGATACCATCAGGGTTCTATAACCTTGTGGTTAACATATTCCTTCTCTACTAATGCGTATGTCGCAATAATACAAAGTAAGACAAATGTATTTCAGGCCTAGGTTGAGAGAATAGAGCGATCGCTATATTCAGATATAAAATCAACCCTGATGAGAGCTTTTGAAAAATAGCCGTTCGCCCCTACTCCCCCACTCAATAAAATGTAGAAAAATTTTTGAGAAATGGTATTAATTACTTATCCCAAACTTTACTGATGCACTACCGAAATTATCAATTCTTTCCCCCTACTAGACTGTTTCATTTTCAACGTTGCAATAGATGTAGGTTTGGTTAAGAGACGATCTTCGCAGGTTATCCGTAGGATAAACCGAACAACAATCTTTCTCCCCTACTCCCCTACTCCCCTACTCCCCTACTCCCCTACTCCCTACTCCCTCTTTTCTAGAGATATCTATTAGTTATTATTCTTGTAACCAAACAGAAACTGACCCGCCATTACACCGAAACTTAGCCCAACCAGAGTCATTACTATAAATGGGTTCCTGAATATGTTCCGTGAGGTCATAAAACTTAGCATTTGGTTTACCCACTTCCATCCACTTGTAACCTGGATAGCTATCACTCATAATTACAGCCATTGCTTTCGGATGTTCCTCATTACCCAAACGAGTCCAACCAACAGTATTATAATGATCGAAATAATCATATTGCTCGCCATAAGCAAAGTATTTGCGGGCAAAAAGTAATTTATCAATTATCCAACGGTGGGATGGTAAGAAAATCTTGTAACGGTTACCATCTTTTCCATAGTCTTCATACTCTGCACCATAATAGTCAGCATAAAAAACACAAGGGTATCCTTCACGACGTAACAAAATAATGGCATAAGCTAAAGGTTTAAACCAAGGTTCAACAGGAGCTTCCAATGCTTGTAAAGGTTGTGAGTCATGGTTTTCCACAAAAGTCACAGCATTAATCGGACGTTCCTGCATCAAAGTACCGTTGAGAATATAGCGCATATCATAATGTCCGCTCGACTTACTAGCATAGTAAAAGTTGTAATGTAGGGGAACATCAAACACAGACATTTTGCCACGAACTGAATTGATATACCAGTGCAGGGTATTAATATCGTTGAACCAATATTCACCCACCATAAATAAATCTTTCTGAAAATAATCCTCTAATATATCAATCCAAAGAGGAAAAAACCAAGAAGAAATATGTTTAATGGCATCAAGTCGAAAACCATCAACCCCAGTAGTTTCCAGATACCATTTACCCCAACGTATCACTTCATCGCGAACTTCTTTACTCTGGAAATCAATATCACATCCCATCAGGTAAGCATAGTTGCCATTTTCCAACGCTACATAATCATCAAAGCTTTTCCTTTCAAATAAATAAATTGTATTTTGCTCTTTGCTGTAGTCATCATAATCAACCGCATCAAAATGCCACCAATGCCACTCGAAGTCAGAATACTTTTTTTGCCGACCAGGAAACAGGAAATGAGTATAAGCTTTAACTTCACGCATTTCTCCCAAGGGAGAAATACGGTTATTTTTGGCAAAAGGGGTTGCTTTGACAATTTCAGTTCTATCAGCACCCATGCGGTGATTGAGAACTCCATCAGCATAGACTTGGATACCAACATTATGTAAAACTTGAATGGCATCTAGATATTGTTGGCGATCGCCATATTTTGTCCTAACAGTACCTTGTTGGTCAAATTCCCCCAGGTCATACATATCGTAAACCCCATATCCCACATCATAAGTGCCGCCTATACCTTTATAAGCTGGTGGTAACCACATTGCGGTAAAGCCTGCATCTGCTAATTCTTGGGCCATACTTGCCACTTGATTCCACAGGATAAGATTTGGGTCAATATACCAGTGGAAATATTGCATCATTACGCCGTTAATTTCTGCCATGTTCGGAAATCCTCAAATCTATCAATATGATTATGGCTGTTTCGTGGGGGTGAAGCAATAGCGAAATTCTTGAAAGGATTACTGTTCCTCATTTTTAGCCATTTTCAGCCTTTCCTTCTGACTTCTGACTCCGGACTCCTCCGTTGGATTGGCGATGTACAGGAGGGAACAGGAGGAGAAAGTTTTTTATTATAGCGGTTTTCATGATTAGTAGACCACAGTAGGGACGTTCCATGGAACGTCCCTACAATGTTTTGCTTGTGAAGATGTGGTTCATCAAGAGCGAAAAGCGCTGTAGGCTATTATCCGGACATGATATGAAAAGGAATATAGGAACTTTCTATGGCATATCCCTACAAGGGTTGGAGAATTTAAGAAAAGGAATATTTAATTTATATTCAAAATTTTGAAAAAACTGGGGCAAGTTTTAGGTTTGGCTCAAAGCCGAATTTTCTTGGACATATTCAACAGTGTTCATAACCGAATCAATCTCAACTTCTGCACCTGCGCGAACCACAAATTCACTGGGTCCAAATTCCGTACCAACATTTCCCCATATGTCTAATATTTTTTTTAATTTATATGCCATGATTTGATAATTGAGTTAAATTTATTAAAAGTAATATTAGTTAAGGTATGCTGAGATAAAATGAACCCACTAAATCGATTTTCCGATCGAGTCGAAGATTATGCTCAGTATAGACCAAATTATCCAAAAGAAGCGATCGCTGTAATGATTTCTGGATTTGAAAATCCTTCAGAATTATTAGCAGCAGATGTTGGAGCTGGTACAGGTATTGGTTCTAGAATGTTAGCTGAACAAGGTATTAATGTCATAGCTATTGAACCAAACCTTAAAATGAAAAATGCTGCTCAATCTCACCCTTTAATAGAGTTTAGAGAAGCAACGGCAGAAGCGACTAATCTTCCTAATGAATCAGTTGATTTAGTAACTTGTTTTCACGCTTTTCATTGGTTTAATCTGGAACCTACTTTACAGGAATTTCACAGAATTTTAAAACCCTCTGGCAAATTAGCACTTTTATGGAATAACTGGAATAGAGAAGATGGATTTACTAAAGAAAATAGTAACTTAATGAAGCAGATATCTAAACATCATCCAAACACTAAAAAAAAGCGACGCTTTTCAATTGCCTCCATAGAAAAAAGTTCCTATTTTTTCAATTTTCAACATTCAACATTTGCTCACAGACAAGAGTTAGATTTGCCAGGATTAATAGGTCGTATTATGAGTTCGTCATCAGTGCCAAATCAAGGTTATGAACGAGAACAAATTACGGCAAATTTGAAAGCATTATATGATCGATGGGTAGATAAAAAAGGTCTAGTTTATTTACTATATCGTACAGAACTATATGTTGCTGAACCCAGGTTAATAATTACTCCAAATCAGTTTTGACAGAACTTAGTAATGCTGTCAGAAAATTTTATTTTTATTTCTACTTAAAAAAATAACTTTGAGCGCAGAGTATTAATTGTGTAGAAAAAATAGTTACAAATATGATATCAAATCCGTTTAATTAGGTATAAAAATATTGTCCATCTTCACCATTGCCAAATCTTTATAACTGTTTTCCCTCCTGACTCTTGTACGCCGCTAATCCGATGTCTCCCCTATCTGACTCCTGACTCCTACCTTCAAAAAATTTTATACCAATGCTACTGGATTTTATATGACATCCGTCAGATAGACTTTCAATACGCCGACCTCTTCCCATAATTATTGTCCTCCATTGCTGACTATTTTAATGCACCATTTTAGCTGTGTCGGTCCACTACTACTACTAAAAAGCTAATATGACAGATAAACCTACAGATTATGTTGCTATTCTCCAAGCGACAGGAAATCAATTACTATTACCTCCAGAGTGGTTAAAAATTGGTGCAAAAATTTATTCTCCTGAATATGGTATTGGTCAAATTACAGCAGTATTAGGCAAACGTTTAATTGTAGACTTTCTAGAAAATCCAACCCCAGTACATTTTCCTGATTGGCAAATAGCAATTAATCAAAAAAAAATTTATCCAAGAGATAGTAAAAATTTTCAGACTAAGAAGTTAAAACAGCCAGAAAAATCAAATATTACCTCCGCAGAAATAACAGCTATTCCCCGACCAGTATTTCAAACAATAGCCCAAGAATTTTTAGATAAATTAGTAGCTATAGAAAATACACCACCAACTCCAGGAAAACTTTATCCTTTGCCAAAAGATTTACCAATAACTCTCAAAAGTTCTCTGATTTTACAAAATATTACGGAACTCTATGAACATCAAATTGAATCATTAACTGCTCTGAGAAAAGAATTAGACCTTTGCATCTTTACACCCACAGCTTCTGGCAAAACTCTCTGTTATAACTTAGCCATTTTAGAATCATGTTTACAACAACCTCAGACCACAGCATTATATATTTTTCCTCTCAAAGCATTAGCATTAGACCAAATGCAAAAGCTGGAAAAAATGGTCTCATATTTTCCTGAAAATTCTGTCAAAATTGGATTAATTACAGGTGACATATCCTCAAAACAAAGGAAAAAATTATTTATCTCCAACCCACCTAATATTTTAGGAGTAAGCCCAGATTTATTACACTATCAACTATATAGAATTAGAAGTAAAGATGGAGAAGGATGGCGTAAATTTTTTCAACAACTCCGCTATGTAGTTATTGATGAATCTCATACTTATAGAGGTGCTTTTGGCGCTCATTTTTCTAATCTAATGCGTAGATTAAAAATGGCGGTAGACCGAGTAGGAGGAAGTTCAGAAAAACTACAATTTATTTTTAGTTCAGCTACTATTGGCAACCCCGCAGAAATGGCAATGAGATTTAGCGATCGCTCTGACGAACCGGAACGACTTCATCTAATATCAAAAAGTGGTGCTGATAGTGCTGGTAAAACAATTTTATGTCTGGAACCTAGCGATACTGCTAACCCCGATGCTTGTCAAATAATTTTGTCTTGGTTACGCCACGATTTAAGTGGAATAGTATTTTGTAATTCCCGGAGTGCTGTGAAAAAACTCCTGGGTATAATTAAGCGAATAGCTGATAAGAATGGAGAGAGTTATTTGGCAGATAAAGTGGCAATTTTTTATGGTTCTTTGCAATTTAAGAGACGACAGGATATTATCCAAAAGTTAGAAGCTGGCATAGTAAAAGTTATTCTTTCTACTTCCGCATTAGAAGCAGGAATTGATTTACCAGGACTTGATTGTTGTTTGGTGCGTGGTTATCCTGGTAGTTTAATGTCATGGGGACAAAGAATTGGTAGAGCAGGGCGTAGAAATCCTGGGTTAGTGATGTTTTTACCAGTAGCTCAAAACCCGTTGGATAATTTCTATGGAAATAAACCAGATTTATTATTAAATGGTGAGGTGGAAAGTGCTGCTTTTAATCCAAATTATCCGACTATTTTGGGCAAACATTTAGAATGTAGTTGTGTAGAAAGTGGTGTACCTTTGAATGAAATAACAGAACGTTTTGGAGTGGTGGGAGGATCTATTGCTGATAGTTTATTGAAACAAGAAAAAATC
The DNA here is from genome assembly GCF_010672455.1 of Okeania sp. SIO2C9. GTDB lineage: Bacteria > Cyanobacteriota > Cyanobacteriia > Cyanobacteriales > Microcoleaceae > Okeania. Next base: position 40,700 of record NZ_JAAHGO010000063.1, read on the forward strand.
TATATTACTAACTCTTCTGAAATTTGGGGATATGGTTATCCTCATCGAAATATTAATATTCGCGGTCACGCTCAAAATGATGTGGAATTAATCAATATTAATACTGGAAAAAATTTTGAAAAAATGCAAATGAGTCTGGCACATCAGGAGGTCTTTCCAGGGGCAATTTATTTAGCCCAAAATTATAACAGTGAGTTAATTTTTTATCGTTCTGAGAATCTCGACTTAGATAAAAAACAAGCAATTTTAAAGCCTTTAGGCAAAAATTGTAATTTAGAAAGCAAACCAAAAACTGAGTTAATTATTCAAGAAATTCAGCAATTAGCAAAATCCCAAATAATTCAAACAAATATTCCACACGCTAGATTAAGATTAAGTTTAATCTGGGGAGAAATTACCTTTTCAGTAACAGGATATGACTTGTTTGCTACTGAATATAAAAAAGGAGGTGAAATTACTAAAGTTGTAGATGGAGGTAATTTCGATCCACCTTATCAAACTCAATATCAAGCTCCAGTTGTGAAGGTAGAAATAAATTATGCTTTTAGCAATGTTATACGAGAAAATATTAGACAAATTCAAGAGAAAATCAAAGAGAAGTATCAAGACATAATTCCAGATGATTTCAAAGATTTATGGAGTTGTAATTCAGATTTTATTGCATTGCATAGTATGGGGCATCAACTAATATTTGCTGTGCCTTTAGTTGTGTTAAGTTCGAGTCAGGATGTGCAATGGTTTGTGAAGCAAGAAAGAGGAGAAACTGTCGGTTATTTTTTTGATACTTGCGATGGTGGAAATGGAGCGAGTGAGGCAATTTTTAATAAACTGTTGAAGTTTGCACATAAGGCAACAGAATTAGCCAAAAATTGTGATTGTGAATATGGTTGTCCCCGCTGTTTAACTCACCATAGTTGTCCTCAGCAAAATCGAGGTTTATATAAAGATTTAGGGTTGTTAATTTTAGAGGCGATCGCAATGAATAATTATTAATTACTAACACCTTCTTCTCAATTTCACCATAAAAAAGCCATCCATTTGTTCTCTATGAGGCCAAACTTTTACCCATCCTTCCACAGTAGGAGAAACCATAAAATCAATAGTTGGTGCTTCAATTTCCCACTCATAATTATTTGTCAAAAACTTCTCAATCACCTCCTCATTTTCTAAAGGATGAATTGTACAAGTTGCATATACCAAAACTCCCCCTGGTTTTACCCATTTTGCAGTATTTTCTAATAACTCACTCTGAAGTTTTGAGAGCTTTTGAATATTTTCTGGAGTTTGTCTCCACCGTATATCTGCTCGACGGTGTAAAGTTCCTAAACCCGAACAAGGTACATCTAATAAAACTCGGTCAGCTCGATCAATAAATTCAGGAAAATTCCGACTATCACCTATAGAAATAGAAATAGATTTTAACTGCAATCTTTCAGCATTTTGTTCTAACATTTTTAGTCGAGAAGCTGTTTTATCAATAGCCAAAATTTTGCCATGATCTCCTATTAATTCTGCTATATGAGTTGTCTTGCCTCCAGGGGCAGCGCAGGCATCAATAATTATTTCTCCTGGTTGTGGATTTAATAAATAACTAACTAATTGAGCGCTACAATCTTGAATTGACCACCAACCCTCTTCATAACCCGGTAATTTTTGAATTGAACCTACTGCACCTGTTAATCTTAAAAGTTGGGGAACTTGGGGAATCCAGTTAACAGAAATACCTGTATTTTTAATTGCTTTTTCTAATTCTGCAATTGAGGTGTTAAGCGGATTAATTCTTAAATCAAGGCTCGGCGATTGATTGAACCATGAGCATAATTCTTCGGTTTCTATTATACCTAATTTTTCTATCCAATATTCAATAATCCAGTCAGGAAAACTATATAATGTTCCTAATTTTTGTACTGAATTTTTGGGCAGGTCGATTTTCAATTCTCGCCGAATATATTCTCTGAGCAAACCATTAATAAAACCAGTTAATTTAGCTAGTTTATTTTGTTTTGCTAGCTCAACTGTGGTATTAACTGCTGCTGATTCTGGAATTTGTGCTAAATAAGATAATTGATATAAACCAATATGGAGAATTATTCGTAAGTCTGGATGTTGTTGCTGAGATTTCTTTTTTGCTAATTGATCGATAATTGCATCGAGCGCTCGCTGCTTTCTCACACATCCATAAACTAATTCTGTAACTAATCGACGGTTGGCATCAATTAAATCATTTTTTCTTAGATATTTATCTAGGGTAAAATCAGCAAAAGCTTGTTTTCGATACACTTCTTGGAGGATAATAAAAGCTAGTTGACGAGGGTTATTATTCACTACAATTAATTAAAAAAATATTATTGAAGAAGAAATAAGAAAGAAGAAAGAAGGCATTTAGTTATCTAGGATAGAAGGCATTTAGTTATCTAGGATATCGGGAAAAAGTGGATGGGGATTTAACTAGCTATCAGCTATTAGCTAGCCTCCTGCGGAGGAAAAATTTGTGCATATAATTAGGTATCTTTTTCGCAGCATTCCGGAACGTCCAAGCTTGGTTCAACAATTAATAATGAATAATGAATAATGAATAATTACCTCTCCATGAATTGAAGAGGATTGACAAAGAGATGAAAATTTTTCTTCACAGGAGTCGATTGGATATGGCGCAGGTTTCCTCGCCATCCCATCCTAACGGACTGCTCCGCAAACGACCGCTTATTATCCCCTATCCAAGGGGAGGCGCATACCCACAATTTTTCGGTAAAACATCCCCGACTTCTATAATTAGCTTAATTTTAGGAGGGGTTTAAATCCCCTTATAAAAAGCTGACCGCTAATTGCTGAACTGCTGTTTGCGGAGCATTCAGTCAGGAAAAACTTTTTAAACCCCAACCAATTGTAGATGGTGGGGTGTTATATCCATCAAGAAAAAGATAATTTTTTATACTATTAATCTTAGTCTGAAAATTATAACATGATAATATATAGTAGAAGGAAAAAGGTTGATATTCCTTTATTTCTACTGCGCAGTGCTACTCAAACAGATATTTGATCGGTCAAGACTAGTCATGGCAGTTGCTATAGATGAATAATTTTAACTTTAAACTGTTCAAAATTTAACATTAGTAGATTAATATTGACTTATTAATAATTGCTATAGTTGAAAAGCCTTTCCTCATTTCCTATTTGATTCAAAAATTTACTAAAATAAGTAGTCAAGCCAAATTAATTGTATCTTTGATAATCAGGTTGAATAGATAAGAAAAAAAATTATCACGTTATTAAAATCATAGTTTCATATTTTTGATTTATTCTAGGATTTATGATAAATAATTGAGAATTGCTCTAGTTGAAAAGTCTTTCCCTATTCCCTATTTTCCTTAACAGTTTACCAATATAACTAGTCAAGCCAAACTAATTTTATCTTTGATGCTTGGGTTAAATAGGTAGGACATATGATTTTTATCGCGTTGATTAAAAAAAGTGATGTACAACCTGTTCCCTCTTCTCCATTAAAAAATGAAATTACAACTAGAAAACCAATTGTTTATCATAGGTGTCGCAATATTTGTAGAGAATCTACAACTATTAGAAACATTTTTTTCTCATCTGCCAAAGCAACTAAATATTGTATTCATAATAGTAGTCCAAAATCAATCTGCTAATTTTCCCAGTCAGCTTGTCCAACTTCTAGAAGGAAAAACCAGCCTCACAGTCCATACAATAGAAGATGGAATGATCATGAACCCCTGGACTGTATATATTGTGCCAGAGGGAAAATATCTACAGTTAGAAACTCAGACCCTAAATTTACTCGACCCTCCCTCGGAGTTTGACACCCCCATCAACTATTTTTTCAAATCTCTGGCACAAGAATGGGGAAAGCGCGCTATTGCCATTCTCATTTCCGGTAGTGATAATGATGGCCAAGAGGGATTAGCAGCCATCCGCGATGCTAATGGTGTTGCCCTGGTTAAATCTCCAGAAACAGACCAATTTACCAGTATGTCCACCAATGCCATTTCCCCTGAGTTAATTGAGGAAATCTTGTCTCCAGTAGAACTTGCTCAACTTATCTATCACATTGTGGAGTGGCAAGAAAATCCATTATTTTCTAGAGATGATCGAGAATCACCATTAATTCCTTCCGAAGAGCTACAGGAAATATTAAGTATCCTCTACAAATATAAAGAAGTAGATTTCTCCTATTACAAAACTTCCACCATCACTCGTCGAATTATTCATCGCTGCACTTTAGTACGATCTGGAAAGCTAGAAAATTATATTCATCATCTCAAAAATTCTGAAGAAGAACAAAAAATACTTTATCAAGATTTACTGATCGGTGCTACCTCCTTTTTTCGAGACCCTCCAGCTTGGGAATATTTAAGAACAGAAATTTTGCCCGAACTTGTAAAGAAAGCTCAACAGGAAGAAAAACAGTTGCGAATTTGGGTTTCTGCTTGTGCAACTGGAGAGGAAGCTTACTCAATAGCTATCCTAATTAATGAAGCTATACGAGAAACAGGTAAGTCCCTAAAAGTGAAAATTTTTGCCACAGACATTGATAGTAACGCTCTAGAAACTGCTGCTAGGGGAATTTATCCAGAGTCTATTGCTAAATATATATCTCAGGAATACCTAGAACGATATTTTAACCATGAAGTAGGTAGTTACCAAGTAAAGCGATCGCTACGGGAAATGCTGATATTTGCCCCTCACGACCTGACCAAAAATCCTGGTTTTTCGAGGATGAATTTAGTTTCGTGCCGTAACGTACTAATTTATATGCAGCCAGAATTGCAGCAACGAGTACTACGGTTACTCCACTTTTCCTTATCATCCCAAGGAATTTTATTCTTAGGTAATACTGAAAGCGTTAGAGAACTGGAGGAAGAATTTATCGTCCTGAAATCTTGTTTGAAAGTCTATCGCAAGCGACGAGATGTGCAGCTATCCTTAACTCATCTGACACCAAAAGCAGTAACCATACCTACTATCTATTATTCCATAAAGACCAAACTTAATCACTCCAGACTTGACAAAATGCTGACAGAAGTATTTCAAGTAGGTTTTGGGGAGCGAAAAATTACTGCTTTGTTGGTGAATGTAGATAACCGCTTGCTGAATGTTTTCTATAATGAGGCAGATCTACTGCAAATTCCCATTGGGGAAGCAAATTTAGAAATCACCGACATTATTTTACCAGAACTCAAACTACCTTTGGATACAGCGCTGCATCGTGCCAAACGAGACAAGCAGACAGTTTTGTATACTGGAATTAAGCTCTACCGAAATAACCAAGAAGAAAATATTACTCTGCGAGTTGGTTATAATTGCAATGCCCCATCATTAGAAGAATATTTAATTGTATTTCTGGAAATAGAAACCCCACCAGCGGTATCTTTACTAAACGATCGCCAAAAAAAAGTCTATGAAGTAGCACCTGAAATAGCACAACAAATTATAGAACTAGAATATGAACTCCAACAAACCAGAGAAAATTTACAAGCAGCAGTAGAAGAGCTAGAAACTATTAACGAAGAGCAACAAGCTACTAACGAAGAATTAGTGGCCTCCAACGAAGAGCTTCAAAGTACCAATGAAGAATTACAGTCAACAAACGAAGAATTATTTACTATTAACTCCCAATATCAGGCAAAAATTGAAGAACTAACTCATCTGAGCGAAGATATAGATAATCTGCTCCTGAGCATAGATATTGGTGTAGTTTTTCTCGATAAAAATCTCAGAATTCGTAGATTTACCCCTCCTGCTACCCAAGCTATTAATATTAGAGGCACCGATATTAACCGTCCTATATATCATTTTACTCACAACCTAGACTGCCCAGACTTCATCGCAATTATCCAACAAGCTCTCAGCAATCAAAAATTAATCGAGAGGGAAGTAACTTTATCTGCTACCGGAGAAAATTTACTCCTGCGCATTCATCCCTATATTCGGGAAGATGACATCAACGATGGCATAGTGATCACATTAGTAAATATTAACGAACTCCAAAAGACCAAAACTCAACTCACACGCACTAATAATGTTCTGGAAAGCTTGTATGAATCTAGTCCCGCAGGTTTGTTTTTACTAGATCAAGAATTAAGATTTTTACGCATTAACTATATTTTTGCTGAGATTAATAACTTAAACGTATCAGAAAATATTGGTAAGACCTTCTCAGAGGTGCTACCGTATTTAGCAGATCAATTAAATCCCTTATTCCATGAAATATTGGAAACAGGAGAAATCATCAGAAATATTGAAATCAATGCTCCTCATCCTACTAATATTGAAACAGTAGCTTGGTGGCTATCAAGTTATTATCCTGTGGACTTAGAAAACGGTCAAAAAGGAATTGGTGGAGTAATTACAGAAATTACTCAACTCAAGCAAATTCAGGAACAGTTATTAGAAAGTCAAAAATTAGCCGAAGCAGCGAATAAAACTAAGAGTGACTTTTTCAAACAGATGACTCATGAGCTGCGAACACCTCTAAATATTATTCTCGGTTTTACCCAACTTTTAGGCCATGGAAATAATCTCGACGACTACCAAAGAGAGCAGTTAAACCTGATATATAAAAGTGGGAATAATTTACTAGAGTTGGTCGAAGAAGTTTTGGATTTTTCCAAGCTCGAAGCTAACCGCATGGAGCTTAAGCTGAGTTTATTTGATTTTCAAGCCTTCATCACAGAGCTGAGAGAAATGTTTCGACCAAGTGCAGGAAAAAAAGCTTTGAATTTACTGCTTGAACTTGATGATAGAGTGCCTCAATATATTTATGGCGATCGACAGAAACTACGACAAGTACTGATTAATTTTCTCTCTAATGCTATCAAATTTACTGATGCAGGTCATGTGAAATTAAGCGTCCGAGTTGCACAAATACCAGAAATTAATGATACAGAAAATGATACAGAAGTGAACCCTGTTGATTTAACTACTAATATAGAGTTTGAGATAGAAGATACAGGTAAAGGTATGACTCAGCAAGAGTTAGAGAAAATATTTGAAGCATTTGTTCAAGGCAAAGCAGGTAGATATTCTCAAACAGGTACAGGTTTGGGTTTATCAATAAGTCAGGGATTTGTGCAACTCATGGGTGGCGATATTCATATCCAGAGTAGTCCTGCTTCAGGAACAACTTTTAGTTTCTCAATTATGGTTAATTATGCTGCCGATACTACCCATACAAAGCTGCCAATTGTTCAACAAATATTAGGTCTCGCTCCCGACCAACCAGAATATCGTATTTTAGTAGTTGATGACATAGAAGAAAATCGAAAATTGTTGCTGATGATGTTGAGACCATTAGGTTTCCGAGTATTAGAAGCAGCTAATGGTGAAGAAGCTATACACCAGTGGGAGCAGCACCAAGCACAGTTAATTTGTATGGACTTACGAATGCCTGGAATGAATGGGTTTGAGGCTATTGAACAGATTAAATCTACCCCTGAAGGTCAAAATACTATGATTATTGCTCTTTCTGCTTCTGGAGCTTTTAATGACGAGCAACATTCATTTTTGGAAGATAACTGTTGTCATATACTCTCCAAACCAGTTGAAGAAGATATTTTGCTCAACTCAATTGCTGAATGTATTGGTGTTAAATACATATATAGTTCTTGTCATATTACCCCTGATCCTGACACCTATACTTCAGCAGTATCTAATTTATCTAAAGATTCCTTGAGTAATATGGGTATGAGTTCAGAGTTTCGCTCTCAACTTCACATGGCAGCTCTTAGCTGTAGCTCTGAGGAGGTTATTTCTCTATTAGAGCAAATTCCAGAGGAACACCAGCAACTCACAGACGCTTTGATGGAATTAGCTGATGAATTTCGGTTTGATATTATTGCTGAATTGATGGAAGAAGAGTAGGAAGGAAGAAGCAAGAGGGAAGAAGTAAGAGGGAAGAAAGCTTTAGTTATCTAGGACAGAAGGAAAAATCTGGTGTTGTCTGAGTTTTAAGCTTTTGATATGTCAAATACACAGGACTTACCCAGTAATGCTATATACGGTGCATATTTTGGTAAATCCTCAATATATTCACCACATTTAGTGCCCTTGTGTAATATCATATCCGTTTACAGCGCTTTTCAAATTGATGAACCACATCTTCACAAGCAAAACTTTGTAGGGAGGTTCCATGGAACCTCCCTACTGTGGTCTACTAATCATGAAAACCGCTGTAATATCAAATCCGGTTATATCATGTCCGGTTGAACAGTGATAAATAAATAACTACGGAGTCCTCAGGAGTCAGGAGGACCGAGTCAGGAGGAAAGAGGGAAGAAAGAAGAAGAACTGGAGTTGAAGGAGAAAGTTTTTTTATAACTAATTATCCGGACATGATATAACTCCTGACTCCTGACTTATGAATTATGACTCCTGAGTTGTCCGTCGTTTCTCTATAAGTATTTAACCGGACATGATATCAAATACAGTAATGGCCACTTCTGTAGAATCACCCAGTTGGGGGATAATAAAATCACCTTTATAGGTGAAGTGTGACATTAAGTCTGTGTATTATTCTGGAGATACTTAAGAACAGGAAACTTTCAGGAGATCAATATGATGAGCTTTCAAGTAAACGACTATGTAATGTTGATTGAGTATAAATGGATTGGAAAAATTTGTAGAATTATCAAACATAGCAATCAAAAAGGTACTCGTTTTGAATATGTCTTGTCTAGTGTTGATGATAACAAACCTTTTATTTACAGTAGAGAAGAAGAGTTAATGCCTGTATCTGACAATCAACTATAATTATCAGAAGGAAGAAGGAAGAACCGAAAAATCTGGCGTTGTCTGAGTTTTAAACTTTTGAGATGTCAAATGTCAAATACAGTAATAGCCACTGCTATAATAGACATCTGGTGAAAAAAAATAGACTTTTTGCATAAGTAGGCAACATATCCCGAAAGCAACAGGGAATATGCTGTCTGATCGAAAACACGAATAATTCTCTTCATATCTAATTTTCACCAGATGTCTAATACAGTATTCGGATAATTAGGGTTTGCTGAAAAAGTATGCATGGCAGGGGTAGAAGTCAGGAGGGGCGTTAGCGTAAGCTCTGCGTCAGCAAACAAATGGCGTTTGCTTGCGCATACTTCGTAACGCCCGTACAGGAGTCGGTAGAAAGGAAGTAGAAAGTGCGATAACTGTATAACTGGATTTCAGATAATATTTGAATTGCCAATTATCTCATTTTAGCAAACTACTACCTAACACATAACGCTATAACTCACTTTGATGGCATTGCGAGGTTAAACTAAGCCAGTTTGTTACCAAACCGACTCGTCTTCAGAACCGGACGTGAGACTTTCACCTCATCACGGCTCCTCTCTTAAACGTCCCTTTTCATGGGTACATCCCTGCCTTAATATCAACATATCGTCAACCCATATATAATTTTCAGGTAAGTCCTGTAACTTTGGTTCTGTGTATGTCTTTTGATCTAAGGCAGTTTTAGTATCGTGACAATGTCGGTGCAACAGTTGTTTATTCTTATAAGTGTTGTCACCACCTTTAGACCTTGGAATTATATGGTCTACTTCCATGAGGTCATTTGGTGTAAAGGTTAGTCCACAAGATGCGCATTTATTCTTTTGCCGTTTTAATAGCGTTGTGACTTCTTTCCTTACGCCTGGATATTTACCGATTCTATTACTCCAATAAGTCCAATCGCCGTCATAAGGGGATTTACTACTTTTCACCTTGATGTGCCTTATAATAGGTACATCCGAGTGTTGGTTAAGTATATATTCACCGTAATTAAGTACCCAATTCCTGGTTTCTTTGCAGCGAGGGAAATACTTATCTTTAACCCATTTAGCTGGCTTATTTGGATGCCTTCTACTTGCCCATCTCCATAATCTTCTCCATAAAAGGTTATCTATTTTACTAAACACCTCTTTACTGACTACGGTTGAGAAGTAGTTAGCCCATCCCCTAATTATCGGGTTTAATTTGGCTATTAGAGCTTTGGTAGGAGCGGTTTTGTTCTTGCTACATATATCCGCTAGTTTCCGATAGTGGGTTTTTATACTCTTAGAGGACGGTTTAATCAGCGTCTTAAATCCTTGTTTGGTTGACTTTACCTTCCATTGCCTGATAGTAAATCCTAAGAAATCAAATCCGGGTTTATTCCCTTCATGCTCTTCCAAGGTGTGGGCAATTTTGGTTTTTTCTGGTTTTAGTTCTAATCCTACCTGGTTTAACCATTCCTGTATTATGGTTTTAGCTTGCAGCACTACTTTGATGTCTTCATGTAGGACAACGAAGTCATCAGCATAGCGTATTAAAGATAGATTATTTCTTCTGTCTCGTTTTGACATTATTCTTCCATTTGGATATCTAAGTGGAAGATTTTCGACAAATTCCATTAATCTTTCTTCCATACCGTGTAAGGCGATGTTTGCTAGTAGAGGTGATATTACCCCTCCCTGTGGTGTACCTTCCACAGATTCTAGGAATTGATTATTATCAAATACCCCAGACTTTAACCATTGTTTAATTAATCGTCTGTAGGGGGATTGCCCTATCTTTCCTAGAAGCGCATCGTGGTTAATTCGGTCAAAACACTTTGATATGTCAGCATCTAACACATATTTAGGTTTCATGTGGACACTGAGATAGATTGCCCCTATGGCATCATGCGTTGACCGTCCCGGTCTAAAACCATAACTGTTAGGTTCAAAACGTGCCTCCCACTCTGGTTCCATACCTAACTTGACCAGGGCTTGTAACGCTCTATCGTACATTGTTGGAATGCCTAACGGGCGCTGTCTTGAGTGCGTCTTACATTCTGAGGAGACCTCATCAATTAGCACTCGCTTTTCATCTTTACCTGGTTTTGGTATATAGACTCTGCGGGTGGGGCTTGACTTGAGGTGTCGTGATGCGAGTAGGTTCACCAAGTTGAATCGCTGCATTGGAGATAGATTTTTAACACCATCTACACCCGCAGTTTTCTTCCCCTGGTTATCCTGTGTCACGCGCCTAACAGCTAGCAACCTAGCGTAATAGCTTTTCAAAAGAAGTTTTTGGTATCTGTGCATCTTGCGGAATTCGCCACGGCTGGATGCTCTGTAAATCAATTTTTGTAATTTGAATACAGATTTTTCCACTCGTTTCCAGTCAATATCCTTCCATCGAAGGTTAGGATTGATTGAAACTTGTGAAGGTATATCCTCTGTATCCCATGCTACGCTTAAAAAGCGAGTGCGTAATTCTGAGGTCTCCTCAGAATGTAAGACGCACTCAAGAAATGGCTTAGGGTTCCCTAGCTTTCTTTTTAGTGTTTGAGCTTGATTCATTACTAATCATTGCCTTACATTACGTCTAACAGTGAGGTACGTCTGCATATTAATGCTTTTTACCCAATCCTACTCTCCCTAAGACCTCCAACCGATGTGCAGATTGACCTTGAATGGCTTCCTAAGTTCTCGACCTATATTCTTAGGTGTCTTAGAGAGGTTTCCTCGTTCCCTTATTCCTTTATTACGGCTGATTTAGTGAGGTAAACTCTTCCGGAGGGTTCGTTATGGTTGCTGGCAATCTCCGCATAATAAGATTGTCCAATGACCCCCTGACTTTCGTCCTACATCCCATAGCTACCTTTGGGATGGTTTGTCTTTACGAGAGTTTGATCACCTTCCTATTCGTCCACTTGTCAGCCTTTGCTTGCGGTATCGTTCCTCGGTAACTGGTATTTTCCCGCTTTTAGGCCAGCTTCAGGGATTGATATTCAGTCGCTACCCTGTGGCCTATGCTTTCTACCCAACAACAAGGCGGTGGAATTTCACCACGAAGGATATAAGAGTTATTCACAAGTCGAGGTTGTCCTCATGTGGTGACTTGGAACGGCCGTTTATACTCAGTTTCCTGGTTTAGTGGCCAACGAGTCGCACTACGCGCCAGACAATAAAACCTGCAAATAAAACATAACCTGCTACTCCTACCCAGTCTTGCCAACTTCCGGATAATTGACTTTCCATAATTTAACTTCCTATTAATTTTGACTTAGATTATCATAATCGGGACTTACTCAGGGACTCTACAAATAGCTAGTGCGTTAGCAAATGCCATTCGCCCCTACTAGACTGACACACCTTAAATGGTGCATTAATGGGGGGTGTGGGGAGTATGGGGAGTGTGGGGAGTATGGGGAGTATGGGGAGTATGGGGAGTATGGGGAGTATGGGGAGTGTGGGGAGTGTGGGGAGTGTGGGGAGTATGGGGAGTGTGGGGAGTGTGGGGAGTATGGGGAGTATGGGGAGTATGGGGAGTGTGGGGAGTATGGGGAGTGTGGGGAGTATGGGGAGTGTGGGGAGTATGGGGAGTATGGGGAGTATGGGGAGTGTGGGGAGTATGGGGAGTGTGGGGAGTATGGGGAGTGTGGGGAGTGTGG
>NZ_JAAHGO010000064.1 GCF_010672455.1 Okeania sp. SIO2C9
GATTACGAGTGACTTGAGTTTCGACGTGCTGTCTTCCGATCTCACACACTCCCCACACTCCCCACACCCCCCACGCTCCCCACACTCCCCACACTCCCCACACTCCCCACACCTCCCACACCTCCCACACTCCCCACACCTCCCACACTCCCCACACTCCCCACACTCCCCACACTCTCAATCTATACCCTACTCCCTACTCCCTCTTTTCCGGAGAGGTCTAATTATTTATCCCTGTTGCCTGTTGCCTCTTTTCTGGAGATATCTAATTATCCGGACATGATAAAATATTCAAGATTTTTTCATACTCGAAGTTATAAAGACATTTTTGTAAAGCCTCTGCTAACTCCTCATGCTCCAGAGAAATTTTCTCCAGTATACCATTCATAGTTTTACGATCTGAACTCAGGATAGCATCCTCTAATCCTCTTTGCCATTCTTCGGGTAATGCTGCTAAATTTTCTCGCGTTAATATCTCTCTGGTTTGCTTTGTTGTTTTTTCTTGTGTTTTTTCATAGATAAATTCTACTCCGATATGCTTGTGCATCGCATCAAAAATATCTTCCTCTCGAAATGGCTTCCTCATAAAAGCATTACACCCTGCTGATAAGACTATCGCTTTTTCTTCTTCTAACACACTTGCAGTCAAGGCAATTATTGCTATTGCTTGTCCTTTTGTTGTCGCTTTGATCTTCTGAGTGGCTTCATAACCATCCATGACTGGCATCCGCATATCCATCCAAATCAAATGAGGTTCCCATACCTCGAAAATTTCGATGGCTTCTTTGCCGTTGCTCGCTTCTTTGAGTTCAAACCCTAGAGGATTGAGCAATTTCACTAACAACTGGCGATTGAGGATTTTATCATCTACGATCAGGATACGATAGCGGGGTTGGTCGGGGGCGAGAGCGATAACTCTCCGCTTTGGTTTTTGACTTTCTACGTTTTCTGCTTCCACCTCTTCAGCTTGAATCTCAAAACTGAAGATTGTCCCTTTTCCCACTTCGGAGCTGACTTGAATATCCCCACCCATTAACTGCACGAATTTACGGCATATGGGCAACCCCAACCCTGTTCCTTCTTGCGCCTGTTTTCCGGTTTCAGTTTGAACAAAAGCTTCAAAGAGCTTGTCTAGTTCTTCTGCGGCAATTCCTGCTCCAGTGTCTTCCACAGCAAAGGATATCCCTTTGAGCTGGGAATTTTTGGGGTTATCAACGGTGCTAGTTCGCAGAATAACACCTCCTACTTCGGTGAATTTGATGGCATTGTTGAGCAGGTTGATCAGGACTTGACGTAGTTTCACTTCGTCGGTGCGCAGGTAACGTGGTATTCTTTCGTCTCTTTCGAGTAACAATTGCAACCCTTTGCCATCAGCTTTGAGTTGGAACATATCGTGGATGTCGTCAAGGAGTCGGTGCAAGTCAAAGTTCTTTTCGTTAAGGGTGGTTTTACCAGCTTCTATTTTGGAGAGGTCGAGGATGTTGTTGATCAGAGTCAGGAGGTGTTCTCCACTGCGGTAGATAATGCCAACGTTTTCTTGGTGTTCGAGAGGGAGACTTTGGGAACGAGTCATCATTTGGGCAAAACCGAGGATAGCATTCAATGGACTTCTCAACTCGTGACTCATGTTGGCAATAAATGAACTTTTGGCTTGGTTCGCCACTTCGGCTTTTTCTTTGGCGACTTCTAATTCGGCGGTTCGCTCTTGCACTCGTTGTTCAAGTTGGGTATTAGCTTGTTCTAAAGCACTAAAGGATGCTTGTAAGTGCTCGGACATTTTGTTGAAGGATGTGCCGAGATTCTCTAATTCAGTGATACCTCGAATGTCAACTTTGTGAATGAGTTGGCCTTCATTGGCGATCGCCCCTGCGGATTCTTGCAAGCGCAAAATCGGCTTTGCTATCCACTCGGATGAGAACAGACCTAGAGTAGTTGCTCCTCCTAGAGCAAGCAAACAGAGAGCGATGGTTTGCCGACCGTTGGCATCGATCTGTTCCATGAAGTCTTTTTCGGGAATGGCGAGGACAATCAGCCATTCAATACCCCGCTCGTCTATAAGGGGAGTTACTTGCAAAAATTGACGCTCCCCATCCAATTTAAAGTCGAGTTTTTCGGTGGTTTTGATTTGGTCTAACACGCCGAATTGCCCTACAATATACTCAGCACTGGCACGAGTTAACTTGTTCTGGCTTTCTGTTGCTGTGATTCTTTTGGTGACTGACTCTTGATTCTGTTTTTTAATCCGGAGGGGGGGTTCACCTGTAGATGTGGCAACTAAAGAACCATCCAATTCAACAATAAACACTTGCCCTGATTTGCCGATTTTTAGCTTTTCCAAGAAATTGCTAATGTGTTCGAGGGTGATATTGACTCCAGTGACACCCTTTACAGTTTTAGAGTCTGCTTCAAAGACAGGAGTTACAGCAGCAATGCCAATTTTTGGCTGACTCACAAACACAAAGATGGGGGACCAAACCGCTTCTCCAGTTTCAACTGCTGATTTATACCAGGGACGCTCTGTCGGTTCGTAATTAGGGGTTTTGGAAAATGCTCGTCCGAGATATCCTTGCTCGTCAATCTCATAAACAACTTGAGTGTAACCTGTTGATTGACCGGATAGGGTGACGATCAGATTCTTGTCATCCCCAACGATTTCCTTTTCTAAATCAAGATATTCTAATTTTTCATTAGCATAACCAATGACACTAACTGTATCGAATTGTTGAATTTGATTGAGGAAGTAACGTCTCAAGGGTAGATTAATATCAATGGAAGAATCTACATCCAAATAACCTTGACGAATAGCATCTAGATTAATGCGAGTGACTTGGTGAGGAACTTCTAGGAAGGAAAGGACTGTTGCTTCTACGCGGTCAGTCAGTTCTTGTTTTAACTGATCGACAACATTATTCACTGCTTGCCGTCCATTGCGAAAGGAGAACCAACCCACTAATCCCACCGCCACAAAGATTTGCAAAATAAAGGGGATAATTAAAACCGAGCGGAGGGGGAGTTTGAAACGACGTGGGACAGTTGAGGGACTAGAGGGGGTTATTGGTTCTAACATAGGAGTTATATCAAATCCGGTAGCATCGGTGTTATATCATGTCCGGTAGCATCGGTATTGTATAGCAAAGGTAGGCAACAGCTCCGGAAGGCAGGAAGGCTTAAGACAAGAAAGAAACTTAAATTCCCTGTAGATATCCACGCTAACTTTTACACAAACGATTGCCTTCGGACATGATATTATTCAGTATTAAAGAATTGTAGGGGCGAATGGCCATTTGCTAATGCAAAGCTGCAGAATTGCGCCCTTACACATTGTATGACGATCAACAGAATTATATTACTGCGAAGCCAACGGATTTGATATTAAGTGTTGAAGTGCATTAATAAAGTCTAATAGATCTGGTTGTTGTTTTGTCAAAAAATTAGGATTTCAGCGAACTCATTTACGAGGGAGAAGATGCGAACAAGGACTAGCATTTAGGATATTCGCCGATTGAAGTAATACCAAATTCAAAAAAGGTAGTTACATCTTAATTTGTGATTTATTGCTACAATTAAAAATTGTATATATCCATCAAATTTCAAAGTTAAGCATTTTTCCCCCTTTTTTATCCAGTTTTTCTTTCCCTGTTGCCTGTTACCTCACAGGAGTGCGCATTCCGCAAGCGAGCTGGCGTCGTCGCGGGGTCGCACCGCTGTTGCCTTCCGGAGCTGTTGCCCGTGTTGAGACTGTAGCAATATTTTATGAAATTGGTATAATTCATTGGCTTGGTTTGCTCGTTGTTGAGTCTAAATTTTATGATATTAAGCCTAGTTTACTTCATTGTTTTCTGAAAGTCCAACTCTTAGATATATTTACAGTTGTCTATGTGAATTATTAGTGCAACCGGAATGCTTGCTTGGTGGTTTTTGCTGGGAAAGAAATGCCAGATTTTATCTGGGAATCATGATTGTAAAAATTGTACCTTGCCCAACTAGAGAATTACAGGTAATCTGACCACCGTGTTTTTCTGTAACTATTTGATGGGCGATCGCCATGCCCAAACCCGTTCCTTTACCCACTCCTTTGGTGGTAAATCCTTGCTCGAATATTTTCGCTTTTACCTCTTTGGGCATTCCCACTCCATTATCAGAAATACGCACAATTATACTATTATCCGAGCTACTTAACTCTGTGCTGATTGTAATGCAATTCGGCCTTTTTTCTATCTCTTCAAAAACTTTACCTTCATTGCTTTCATCCAAAGCATCGATCGCATTAGCCAACAGATTCATAAATACTTGGTTAATTTGCCCCGCATAGCATTTCACTGGCGGAATTTTACCGTAATTTTTAACCACTTCAATGGCTGGACGATCTTTATTTGCTTTCAGGCGATATTTTAAGATTAACAAGGTGCTGTCAATTCCCTCATGTAAATTAAACTCAGTTTTACTGGCGGTATCCTTGCGGGAAAAGATACGCAAAGATATGCTGATCTTGCGAATGCGTTCGCATCCTTTTTTCATTGATACCATTAGTTGACGAAAATCTTCCGCAATAAATTTCGGATCTAGAACCGAAATCTCTGAGATAATTGACTCTGGTGGAGAGGTATTTTCTGCATATAAAGAAAGTATAGTCAGTAAATCTTGCAAATACTCAAAGGCTGCACGAAGATTCCCTTCAACAAACCCAATAGGATTATTAATTTCGTGAGCCACTCCTGCTACCAAGTCCCCCAAAGTCGCCATCTTTTCTGTTTGTATCAGTTGCAGTTGAGTCTGTTTGAGTTTCTCATAGTTGCGTTGCAATTGTTGATTTGCCTGTTGTAAAGATTGATTGAGATGCAGGAGTTGAGCATTCTGTACTACAAGTTGTTCTGCTTGAACGCTATTGGTTGTTTGCAACTGCTTTTTAATTTGGTACAGTTCGAGGTGAGTAGCCACCCTTACGAGAACTTCTTCCGCTTGGAAGGGTTTGGTAATATAATCCACCCCTCCAACCTGAAAGGCTTTCACTTTATCAAAGGTTTCATTGAACGCACTGATAAAAATCACGGGAATATTTTCCGTAGATTCATTGCTTTTCAGTTTCTCGCAGATGTCGTAGCCATTCATTTCTGGCATTTGAATATCCAGCAGGATCAAATCTGGAGGCGAATAGGAAATCCCTTCTAAGGCAATTGCTCCCCTTGGAAAAGGACGGACGTCATAGCCAGCATTTTCCAACAGATTACAGAGGAGATGCAAATTCGCTGCCGTATCATCTACCACAGCAATTTGACCGAGTGACATGGAGTCCGCATTCATCTTTAAACCTCCTCTTTGGGGATAAAATCTAAAATTTTATCATATTCAAAGTTATGGAAACAAGTAGCGATAGCTTCCGATAAAGCCGGATTTTGTTCTGCAATAGCCGCTACCACTGCCCCGATTTTTTTCTTGCTCGCACTAATCACCGCCTGACGCAATTGCAGTTGCAGTTCTGGGGAGAGTGCTTGCAAATTTTCTGCTGTCAGTACTTCCTTTTGTTGAGCATTGTCCTCAGAGGGAGGCTCTATCTCTTCATAGATGTAACGAATTCCTATATGTTGTTCGAGAGCTTTAAAGATTTGTTCGTCTCGGAAGGGTTTGTGCAGAAAATCATCGCATCCTACCGATAATACCACCGCCCGTTCTTCCTCTAAAACACTGGCAGTCAGAGCAATAATTGTCGTCGCTTTTCCTTTGGTACTGGCTTTAATTTTTTGGGTGGCTTCAAATCCGTCCATCACCGGCATCCGCAAATCCATCCAAATCAGATGGGGTTCCCATTCCTCCCAGATTTTAATAGCTTCTTTACCATTGCTGGCTTCTTGCAACTCGAAACCCAAAGGATTGAGCAAATGGATTAAAAGCTGGCGATTGACGGGTTTATCATCGACAATGAGAATGCGATAGCGGGGTTGACCGGGTTCAAGGGCAATGATGCGACGTTTAGCTCTTAATACTTCTACATCGGTGGCTGCCACTTCTTGATATTGAATATCAAAACTAAAGACTGTTCCTTCTCCGACGCGAGAGGTCACCCTCATTTCTCCCCCCATTAACTCTGCAAATTTACGACTGATGGAGAGTCCTAACCCAGTGCCTTCCTGCGCTTGTTTGCCACTTTCAGTTTGGCTAAAGGCTTGAAAGAGCTTGTCGAGTTCTTCCGGGGCGATTCCTGCCCCGGTGTCTTCGACTGCAAAATATATTGTTGTTGGTTGTTGGATAATCCCCCCTTCTCCCTTCCCCCCCTTGGTAAGCGAGGATTGCTGGCTTACTTGAATAGAAATGCCTCCTTGTTCGGTAAATTTGAGGGCATTGTTAATCAAATTAATCAGGATTTGGCGGAGTTTGACTTCATCGGTGCGAATGTAGCGGGGGAGATTTTCTGCGGGTTCTAAGAGCAACTGCAAGCCTTTATCATTGGCCTTGAGTTGGAACATATCGTGAATGTCATCGAGCAGGCGATGCAGGTCAAAGTTTTTTTCGTTGAGGGTAATGCGTCCCGCTTCGATTTGGGAGAGGTCGAGGACGTTATTAATTAGGGTTAAAAGATGCTCTCCACTGCGGTTGATAATGCCGACGCTTTCTTGATGTTCTGGGGGGAGAGTTTGAGAACGAGTCATGATTTGCGTGAATCCGAGGATGGCGTTAAGGGGCGATCGCAATTCGTGGCTCATATTGGCGATGAAGGAGCTTTTCGCTTGGTTGGCTATATCGGCCTGTTTTTTTGCTTCCATTAATTCGTAATTGTTTTTTTCCAGATTCGTTGCGAGTTTGGCTGTAGTTTGGTATTGTTCAAAAAGTCGTAGATCGTGTTCAACGAGATTTCGCAGTTCTTCCATCAAATCCAAATAGTCTTTCTGGTAATCTGTCTCTTTGAAATCCATCACGCAAATTGTGCCAAAGGGAGTATTGTCAGGCCAGTTTACGAGTAAGCCATAGTAGGACATAAAACCATCTTGCGCAACCTCGGGATTATCATCCCAATAGGGATCGACTTTAGCATTTTTCACGTAGAGCTTTTCACGAGTTTGCATAATTTTGCGACAGAATATATTACAATTGAGAGGAATAATTCCTCCTCCCGCAGGATAGGGATTGGACTCTTGTTGACTGGCAATGACCACCTGATATCCTTGATTTGTATGCTGCACGATAAACCCTGCAGGTGCTTGAAAAATGTTAGCCATCACATCAATGGTCTTTTGCCATTTTGCGAGGGAAATTGTGTGTCGTTCATCGTCGAGAACCCACAAGTTATGATCGTAAGTGTTCATAAAGACCTCCGATTCTTTGATTGTTGACAATTAATTATTACAAAGATGATAAGTGATAGTCAAATTCAACCAATCGGCAGCTCAATAATAAACTCTGTCCCTTTTCCGAGTTCCGAATGACAAGAGATTGCGCCACCGTGTTTTTCTTCGACGATAGACTGAGCGATCGCCATCCCTAAACCTGTTCCTTTGCCCACTCCTTTGGTGGTATATCCTTGTTGGAATATTTTCGCTTTTACCTCTTCGGGCATTCCCACTCCATTATCAGAAATACGCACAATTACACTATGATCAGAGTTACTTAATTTTGTTTCAATCGTAATGCGATTGGGTTTTTTTTCTATTTCCTGAAAAGTTTTTCCAGCATTGCTTTCATCCAAAGCATCGATCGCATTAGCCAACAGATTCATAAACACTTGGTTAATTTGCCCCGCATAGCATTTCACTAGGGGAATATTGCCATAATTTTTCACCACTTCAATAGCTGGACGGTTTTCATTAGCTTTGAGGCGATATTTTAAGATTAATAAGGTGCTATCTATTCCGTCGTGTAGATTAAACTCGGTTTTGGCATTGGTATCCGTGCGTGAAAAAGTGCGCAAAGATGTACTGATATTGCAAATGCGATCATGTCCTGCTTGCATTGATTCTATCAGTTTTGGGAAATCTGACGCTACAAAATCCAAATCTAGCTGTTCAATTTCTTCAATTATTTCATCGGGGATAGAGGCATATTTTTTATACAGAGAAAGACCATCAAGTAAATTTTGCAAATGCTCAAGAGCGACCTTAATATTTCCTCCAATAAACCCAACGGGATTATTAATTTCGTGGGCAATTCCTGCTACCAGATTGCCCAAGGTTACCATTTTTTCATTTTGTACTAATTGCAGTTGAGCTTCTTGTAAATCCTTGAGAGCTTGTTGCGCTTGTTGATACAATCTGGCATTTTCTAGAGAAATTGCTGCTTGAGCACAGAGAGTATCAAGAATTTCTACACCTTCGCTGGTAAACGCATCAGCAGTTAAACTATTTTCTAAATAGAGAATGCCGATTAATTTCCTTCGCTCTAGTAAAGACATACATAGCAAACTTTGAGGAGAAAAACTTAATAAATAGTTATCGGCAGCAAACTGTTGTTGGGCAGCTTTGCCATCTAAAAGTACAGTTTCTGTGGTGCGTCGGACATAGTTAATCAATCCTACAGGTAAGTCAATATTTTCTTCTAGGGGAATGGATTGATTTAATGAATCTATGGTTAATTTACTGCTATCTTCAGTACGAGTGGCGATCGCTTCTATGGTCAATCCGGTTTCACTGGTTAATAATAATGCACCTTTGGTAGCTCCGGCATTTTCGATGATAATCTTCATGACTGTGGAGAGGAGGGGATCTAGTTCGATTTCTCCAGATAAGGTTTGAGAGGCTTTTAAGAGAGAAGAAAAGTCGAGAATAGAGGAAATATTAGCAACCGTTGCGGTTTGGGAATAAGAATTGCTGGTGATTTGAGAAATGCTGGCACTGGAAGATAAAGAAGTATCTTCTCGTTGTAAAATAGGTTTTAACAGTTGGGGATAAAAGACTTCGAGAGCCTGTGTTTTCGTCTTAGCTCCCCATTGAGCGTAGCAGTAGTAGGCTTCTTGCATATATACCGAAGCCTCTTTTTCTCGTCCCCAGTCAAGATAAAATTTGGCAAATAGTTCATTGGCAAGAGCTTCTTCTTGGATATAACCATTTTCTTTTGCTCCGGAAATTGCGCGGTCGTATAGTTCTATTGCTTTGATTTTGTTGCCTTCAACCCGATATTGCTCCGCTTCTACAAGCAGATACTTATGCAGAAAGTTTTCCGGACAACTATCAGATAAAATCTTCAGTTGCTCTTGATTATCTGCAATTTTCTCTAGTGCATTCTGGCGTTCTGTTTTGCTGAAACTATCATAAATTGCCCATAAATTCAGAGAAGCATAGTAGTAATAGTTAATAGCTCCAACAGAACCTGCCCAAGCTGCCTGAAATTTACGAGCTTCTATTTCATAGTCAATGCTTCGATCCAGATTCTGGTTCAAAAAAGCTGCTTGCATTTGGCCAATGTAATAAATGCCGAGAGGCAGATGAGATTGTGATGCTTTATGGCGTTCTATCCAAGCTATTTCTTCTGTTGATAAAACTTCGCCATTTTTATTTTCTGGAGTTTGAAGCAGTTTATCTATAAAGAATTTACAAGCTGCAAGAATGCTCAACGCAAGATCGTTGTGTATTCTTTCTGCGATCGACCAATATTTGTCTATATCCGCGACAATATTTGCTAGGTTTTCACCCTTAAATAACCTATTGAGGATATTGGCAAATAAATTATATCCAGCGTATTGAAGTTCGCCAGAATCTATCCCTGCCAAAAACCCTTCGTAATTAATCTCGGCAGCACCCTCTATCGGTCTCGACCAACAATGAATTCCAGTACCCAATAAGAAGCAAGCACCTGATTGCTGAGACTTGCTATTAAGCTTATAACTCAGTTTTAGGGCAAGGTCGGCAAATTTTGCTGCTCGTTGGTACTGCTTTTTTGCTATTCCTAAAAGCCAAGCATAGTTAACATAACCAGCAACTGACTTAGGAATATTACCATGCTCTATTGACAAACGAACATTCCTGACCACAGTAAAAGTATATAAATTTATGTCAGAAACGTTATATGCAGCAGATAGTACATTCATCAATAGCTCTATGGTCGCTTTGACTTCTGGATTGTTTCCAACAGGTAAATCCAGCAAAGATTCAATCGGGATATTTTCTAGGGTTTGCTCGAGATAGCATAAATCTTCTTCAACTATCTTTTTGACACTATCTCTGTTGACATCAACTCCCAAGCAATTCAAGCCTTCTAAGCTCGTTTCAATTGCTTCAATATACAATCCTTGTAAAGAATATTGATTGATTTTAATAACGTATATCTTGGCCTGATCTACAGGAGAATTAGCTAAATTGAATGATGCAGATATGCTTTTTTCTAAAGCATCAAAATCTGCAGTCATTAACTCTGTCTCTGCTAGATTGAGATGGAGTTCAAATACTATCTCATATAAATCTCGTTTGTTTCTTTCTAGCAAGCTAATGCCGATTTTGAAATAATTTTTTGCTGCTTCGTAGGCAGTGGCAGCTTTAGCTTTATGACCTGCTTTTAAATTCAATTCGGCCAGTTGTTTTTTCTCAG
Source organism: Okeania sp. SIO2C9 (assembly GCF_010672455.1). GTDB lineage: Bacteria > Cyanobacteriota > Cyanobacteriia > Cyanobacteriales > Microcoleaceae > Okeania. The sequence goes on from NZ_JAAHGO010000064.1 coordinate 10,510, forward strand.
TCTCTTCAACCAACAAACTTTGACCGATATTGATTTGATTGACAATATCAAAGATTCGCTCCTCACGCTCTGTTATCGATAACCTTGCCAGAAACTGTTGGCCGATTTGATAATGAGTTGCTTGTTTTGTGTCTTCTGGAATCATGGAATAGGCAGCTTGTTGGACGCGATCGTGCAGGAAGCGATAATTTACAGTTATCCCCTCGGTTGGACTAGAATCAATCTCCCCCTGGAAAAACTTGTAAGTTTCTCCAAGGGGTAAAATCATTCCTTCTTGCAGCGCACTCCAAAGCTTGCTCGCCACTTCTTCTGAGGGAGTTTCACAAATAACAGTCAAAGTCTCCAAATCAAACTGGTTGCCAACACAAGCAGCTAACTTTAACACCTCCTGTGTTGCTGCGGGCAGTTTCTGCAACCGTCCTGTCATAAATTCCACCACATCATCAGTAATAGCAGCATCTCGTACCTCCACCAAATCGCATTCCCAATATCCAAAATTGCGATTAAATACAATCAATTCATCTTCATATAATCCTTTCAAAAACTGTGTGGTGAAAAAGGGATTCCCTTGAGTTTTTTGATAAACCAATTCTGTCAGAGGTTGAGATTGCTCGACTTGGCAATTCATTGTTTCTGCGACGAGTTGATTGATATGATGCACGGATAAGGGAGCCAGGATAATAGTGGAAATACCTGCTTCCTGCTTTTTCAAGTCTGCTAAGGTCAACATCAGAGGATGGGTGGGGAACACTTCGTTATCGCGATATGCTCCCAGAAGCAGTAGATATCCTGTAGTGCTATTACCCATCAATACCTCGATCAGATTCAATGATGCCGAATCTGCCCATTGCAAGTCATCGAGAAAGATGACTAAGGGATGCTCTTTGGTGGTAAAGACGGCAATGAATTTCTCAAATAGTAAGTTAAAGCGATTTTGTGCCACACTTCCGAAAAGTTCTGGGACAGGAGGTTGTTTTCCAATTACCCTTTCCAGTTCCGGGATAACATCAATGAGGACCTGTCCGTTATTGCCCAACGCTGCCAAAATTTGAGTCTTCCAATTGGCTAATTCCGCATCAGATTTGCTGAGAATTTGCCCCATTAAACTGCGGAAGGCGATCGCAAAGGCACTGAAGGGAATATTGCGATTGAATTGGTCGAATTTCCCTTTGATAAAGTAACCTCGTTGTTTGACGATGGGTTTGTGAACTTCATTAACGATGGCTGTTTTCCCAATACCAGAAAATCCAGCAACTAGCATCATTTCTGCTCTACCTCCCCCCTTGGTAAGAGTGGTTTGGGGGGGATTAGACACTCGCTCGAAGGCATCCAGTAGTGCTTGCACTTCTTTTTCCCGTCCGTAGAGTTTTTCTGGGATGATGAAGCGATCGCAAATATCCCGCTCTCCTAACTCAAAAGACTCTATTTTCCCAGTTTCCACCCATTGCTTTCTACATTTCTCTAAGTCATATTTCAGTCCCAAAGCACTTTGATAGCGTTCCTCGGCATTCTTGGCCATCAGATGGAGAACAATATCCGAGAGAATTGGCGGACATAAATCTCCACCCAATACTACCCAGTTGCTCAGAGGGTCGGGAGAAACGGCGATATGAGCATGAATAAGTTCTAAGGCATCATCGCTGCGAAAGGGTACATCTCCCATCAGTAATTCATAAAATGTGACTCCGAGTGAATAAAAATCACTGCGATAGTCAATTCCTCTATTCATCCGTCCTGTTTGCTCTGGAGACAAATAAGCTAGGGTTCCTTCTAAGACATTAGGGGTTTGAACGGTTTGAGTTTCTTTCGGTAAGAGGGTAGAAATACTAAAATCGATTAATTTTACTTGTTTGGTTTCCGGGTGAATTACTATATTTGCTGGCTTAATATCTTTATGAATAATTGAGTTATTGTGGAGTTGGTGTAGAATTTCTGCTAGTTGGATGGCAATATCAAGAAATTGGGGGACACAGAAGGACGATTTTCCTTCATACTCGGCCAAAGATACGCCTTCCATATCTTCCATAATTAGGGCGTAGCGGTTTTCGTAACGTTGGAGGGTGTATGTTTTGATGATGCCTTCTATCTCTAGATTTTTGCTAATTGCATATTGATTTCTAAACTGCACCAATTCTCTAAAGGATGGATATTGATTGCGCATCAATTTGATGATGACTGGTTGTCCATTCTCCAAATTGTGACCGCGATAGACTTCGGTGCGACTACTTTCATGAATTAGTTCAAAGCCTTGATAATTGGCGATTTTAATTGTCTTTGTCTCAATCATTGGCTTGGTTTGTTAGTCGTTGAGTCTAAATTTTATGATATTAAGCCTAGTTTACTTCATTTTTTTGTGAAAGTCCAACTCTTAGATACCTCCGAAAAATCCACAAATTGTGATCGAATGATCGAAAATGTAATTTTTAGTAGCTAATTACCGAATAATTAATAATTAATAATAGAGTTGTTGGGAAATAAAAATTCAAAAGCCTCAAAAGCTTACTATATAAGATTTTCAGGATTTGAGGGTTTAAAAACACTATAAACTTTGACTAATAAGGGTTTTAGCCATTTTTTTGGCTTAATTCCCAACAACTCTAATTAAATAATTCGCGCCTTGAAGCCTCTCTTTTCAAGGGGAAAATAAAGAAATAATATTTCCTGAAATTCAATCAATAACGGTTTTAACCAGAGGTAATTATCCATGTTCCATGATCAATTAATGAATGAGTAATATCATGTCCGGTAGCATCGGTATTGTATAGAGAAGGTAAGGAAGAAGGAAGAAGGAAGAAGCTTTAAGAGAAGGAAAAACCTTATATGGCGCTAGATATTTCCCCAACTTTATACACAAACGATACCAACGGACATGATATAATATACTCTAAAATATCCCAAACTCTCCCCAATAAACACAACATTTATTAGGGATTAAATATGAACAAATATAAGAGCTATTAAGACAAGGAAATAAATAACATCAAAATGCACAATAATATACAATAATTATCTCAATTTAAAAAAGTCATAATTATTGCAGCAGGAGGTAGTAGATAACCCAAATTATCACCCTCAGAAGAAATTATATTAATATTAATAAATATAGGACTTACGCAGTACAACCGATTTTCGTCATTGCCACCAACAGGGAAGCAATTTCAAATCCTAGTTTTTTTTTACTTCATGGGTAAGTCCTGAAATAATTAAATGAGCTTGCGGATTAGATGGCAAATGGAGGCTGCCACAGGAGAATATTGAACAGGGCTATTCAACAATTAATAATGAATAATGAATAATGAATAATTACCTCTCCTTGAAAAGAAGAGGATTGACAAAGAGATGAAAATTTTTTTTATTATCCCCTTATATCAAATCCGGTAGCATTGGTGTAATTAGTGTGGGGAGTAGGGGAGTAGGGGAGTAGGGGAGTAGGGAAGTAGGGGAGTAGGGAAAAGATTTGGCAATGGCGTTTGTGATGGAACATTTTTTTATACCGAATTAAACGGATTTGATATTAAAAGGGGAGGCGCATACCCACAATTTTTCGGTAAGTGATTATCTCTGCCCTCTGCTTTGGATATAAAACTATATTATACTAATTACCTTAACTAAAATAATTAACATTCTGATGATTACTAACACTGTAAAAAATTCCCACAATATACCTTTAAGTGCAGGTGGAACTGACCCAGAATATTTTGACTGGCAAGAAGTTTGGTATCCAGTTCATTATGTAGAAGATTTAGACAAAACTAAACCTACACCTTTTACATTATTAGAACGAGATATTGTGATTTGGTGGGAGGAAAAAAACCATCAATGGCGAGTATTTGAAGACCAATGTCCTCATCGTTTAGCACCCCTTTCTCAAGGTAGAATTAATCAAGCTGGATGTTTAGAATGTCCTTACCATGGTTGGGCATTTTCAGGCAGAGGAAACTGTGAAATTATTCCTCAACAAAAAGAAGGAGGAGAGGCAGAAAAATCATCAAGAGCAACGGTTAAATTTCTACCTACAAAAGTCTGTCAAAGTCTTTTATTTGTCTATGCAGGAAAAGTAGAAAATGCCGATCAAACACCTATTCCTACAGTTGATGTTTTAGATGAAAGTTCTAATGAATGGGTTTGTTTAAATACTTTTCGAGATTTACCTTATGATGCTTTAACATTAATGGAAAATGTTTTAGATGCTAGTCATATTCCTTATACTCATCATCGTACTGTGGGAAACCGTGCTAATGTTGCTCCTGTAGAATTAGAAGTAGTAGAATCAGGAAAGTGGGGGTTTAAAGGAGTCTGGGAAGAAGGTCCGAGAAAGGGAACTTTGGGAAGACAAGAAACTACTTTTATGGCTCCTGGAATGATGTGGCACGACCTTACTTCTAAACAATTTGGTCGTACATTAACAGTTGTATATGCAACACCTATTCGGAAAGGAGAATGTCGTTTATTTGCTCGTTTTCCTTTTAAGTTTTCTTCTCCATTTCCCAAATTTTTTATTCAGTTAAGCCCTCGTTGGTATTCTCATATTGGGCAAAATGGAGTATTGGAAGATGACCAAATATTTTTACATCATCAGGAACGGTATTTGGAAGCAAAAGGTGGTAGTGGAAATTTTTCAAAGGCTTTTTATTTACCGACAAAAGCAGATTTATTTGTATTTGAATTGCGTTCTTGGGTGAATAAATATAATGCTCAGTTATTTCCTAATGCAAGTTTAAGTCCTGCTCTTTCTTCAGAAATATTATTAGACAGATATCATTCTCATACCAAAAAATGTAGTAGTTGTCGCAATGCTTTAAAAAATTTACAACGAATTAAAATAGGAATAATAATTGCTACTTCAGCTATGTTGATGATTATCCTATTATTACTGTTAATTTTGGAAGATTTAAATATAATTGGGATGATTTTTATGATTTTAAGTTTACCTGTTGGAGTTGTTTCTTGGTTAGGGTTAAATCAATTAGAAAAACAGTTTTATCAAGGTCGAGAAACTCCACCTAGAAATTTATCAGATAATTAGGAAATATAGCGCTGTGCGCAGGCAACAGGCAATAGGCAACAGGCAACAGGGGGAATAAAAAACCGATAATATAAGACTTTTAGCTATTGGAAAGTTCCTGTAATTTGTAAATATACTAGCGCACATTGCTATATCAAATATGGCGGCAAGAAGAAAGACTGCCATAGTCATAGTTTATAGCAGAAGGCAGAAGGAAGAAGGAAAAATCTGGCGTTGTTAGTGCGAGCATCTTGCTCGCGTTATGAATCATCATAATTACCCGATATCCTCACCTTTCCTTCGACTGCTATAATACTATAGCAACTGCTATTACTACTTTTGACTTAGAAATATCTATTTGCGTAGCACATCGAAATAATTAAAACAGGAGCAAGCAACAGTTAGAACGGGAGCACATCGAAATAATTAAAACGGGAGCAAGCAACAGTTAGAACAGGAGCACATCAAAATAATTAAAACGGGAGCAAGATGCTCCCACTAGTTATACCATTATAATCCACCAGTACCTTGAGTTCTTCCTTCTCTCCTAAATAACTAAACTCCCTTCTTTCCTAGATAAATAAACATCTTCTTCCTTCTTTATTTCCTCCTGACTCGGTCGTTCCCCTCCTGGGAGGGGTTAGGGGTGGGTTGGGTTAGGGGTGAGTTGACTCCTGAGGACTCCATCGTTTATTTATAACTAAACACCTTCTTCCTTCTTCCTTCTTACTTCTTCCTTCTTCGTTCTTACTTCTTACTTCTTCCTTCTTCCTTCTCCGATAACAAATGCGCTTGAAAATACTGACGATATAACTCACATCTGGGATAACATTTATTACTCTGCCATTTCACCAAACCTAAACTATCTAACTTAAAACCTAACATTCCTGTTAACTGCCCATTATAATTTTCAGAAATCGCATTTTTCATCGCTTCAGCTAACTCTGGATATTCTTCTAAATTCCACAAATGTCGTCGCAAATGGTCGCTATAAATTCCCGTTTCAGCAGTTACATTTTCTGGCAAATCTTCCAGAGTTAAATCTTGTTTAGAAATATGATATAAAGCCACCCTAACTAAATAAGGATGCCCGCCAACAATTGACATTAATTTATCAACCTCTGACTCCGACCAATTCAAATTATGTCGCGATGCTAAATCCTGAACTTGCTGTGAATTAAACTCTGGTAAATCTATAGGCAACCCAACATTAAAAGGAGATTGATTAATATTCATGGGAATATAAACTTCCGTAGAATGTACTACCAATAATCGCAATTTTTTCCAAATAACTCGTCGCTTTGATTCCTCATGCCAAGCTCGTAATAATCCCAAAAAATCTTCGGCAATATCAGGATATTGAAAAACTCTATCAATTTCATCTAAACCCAACACTAAAGGATTATCTATTTGAGCCAATAAATACTTTTCAAAATAATCCTTACAATTAACTTTACTACCAAAAATATCATCCCAATAATCATCTAATTGATTAGGCAAACGTAACTCTCGTCCCACATAAGCACAAAACCATTTTAAGAATTTATCAAGATTACTAAAAACCTCTTTATCTACTAACTGAAAACTCAAAGGTACAGTCCGATATCCTTGCAACGTAGCATGGTGTAAAATTCTTGCCATTAAAGAAGTTTTACCCATCTGTCGTGGCGCTTTAATTCTAACCAACCCACTTGGTTGCAAAATAGCTTGATAACAACGTTCTTCAATAGGTGGACGCTCAATATAAAAAGTAGATGCCACATCAATTTGTCCCCCCGGTATTTCAGGTTCAGCAGAGGGTAAAGGAGCGCTATTTGTTGATGCAATGCTACTAATTTCTTCAGCAGGTAAAGTCTCTTGTTGTTCCTCTACTTCCGACGCAATATTCTCCGGTGGAGTAGCTAAAAGAGTCAAAACTTCCCTCAGAATAACCACACTATCTTCAGGCGATCGCCACTCTCGTTGTTGAATGCGATAGAGATAACCCCGCAGATCGTGGTTGAGGGGTGTACTCAGGGAAAAACCCACCCGTATCGGCAAAATTACAGGTTTACGGTTGGGTCGGGAAAATTGTAACTCCCTTGCAAGTTGTACTTGATAGGTCAGTAACTCACTTTGCACGGACTGGGGAGGCAAAAATAACAGTAAGTAGTCACACCGCTTCAACTCTTCATTAATACGCCTAAACCAATTTTCTCCCAAACGGATGCGGTCTGCTGCCATAAAAACCTGATGACCAGCAGCATTCAACGCCGTTTCAAATTGTCGTGCCAATTCTCGATCCGGGTCTTGACTGCAATAACTGATGAAAACTTGGGAACTATTGTGACTCACTATTTCTTCGTTATTGAGCAGTGGCAAAAGTTCTCCAATGGGTTCTGTTTCACTTGAAGGTTGACTCTGTTTTCCCGAACGGTGGTCTGCTTCATCTAATGTCAGACCAAAGGAAGCAAAAAGCTGTTGAATTTTACTCAAGTCTGCACCCACTCGCCCTTGTCTAATTTTACTGATGGTGTCCGAACCCACCCCAGACTCAGCTTCAATTTCTGCAAGAGTAGCTCTGAGGTTGTACTGTTGTTTCCATTCTTCAATAGCTTCATTCAGTTTTTTCAGTCCAGAAGTTGTGAGAATTCGTCCGCGATCGCGCTTTGATTTTTTTTCCACTTTTTCTTCCTATTTGTATTTTTATTGTTATTTATTTTACAGCAGTTATCGAGTTGATGAGGTATAAAGTTTTATTGCTCTAGGAAACAGGGAACAGGAAATATACGAATAAATAGTCTTCAGGACTTACGCATAACAGCCATATCTAGTAGGGGCGAATGGCATTCGCCCTCTACAGATAGCGTATTGTCTAAAAATTTGCGTAAGTCCTGGTCTTATAACTGTACCTCACGCTTCCTCAAAAGTGCTGTAAATGATTTTAACTAGCTATCAGCTTTTCTGTTCCGGAATACTTTTCTACAAAATGCTACGCAAACGCAAATAGCTGTCAGCTAAAAATTCAAGGGTTTGAGTCACCCACTTTAACGAACTCAGAAGTCAGAAGTTATTAGGGAACACCGGAGCTGGGAACACCGGAGCTGGGAATATACGAATAAATAGTCTTATAACTGTACCTCACGCTTCCTCAAAAGTGCTGTCAATGATTTTAACTAGCTATCAGCTTTTCTGTTCCGGAATACTTTTCGACAAAATGCTACGCAAACGCAAATAGCTGTTAGCTAAAAATTCAAGGGTTTGAGTCACCCACTTTAACGAACTCAGAAGTCAGAAGTTATTAGGGAACACCGGAGCTGGGAACAGGAAATATACGAATAGATAGTCTTATAACTGCACCTCACGCTTCCTCAAAAGTACTGTACCTCACGCTTCCTCAAAAGTGCTGTAAATGATTTTAACTACCTATCAGCTTTTCTGTTCCGGAATACTTTTCTACAAAATGCTGCGCAAACGCAAATAGCGGTCAGCTAAAAATTCAAGGGTTTGAGTCCCCCACCTCACGGGGTGACAAGTCACAAGTCACAAGTCACAAGTTATTAGGGAACACCGGAGCTGGGAATATACGAATAAATAGTCTTATAACTGTACCTCACGCTTCCTCAAAAGTGCTGTAAATGATTTTAACTACCTATCAGCTTTTCTGTTCCGGAATACTTTTCTACAAAATGCTGCGCAAACGCAAATAGCGGTCAGCTAAAAATTCAAGAGTTTGAGTCCCCCACCTCACGGGGTGACAAGTCACAAGTCACAAGTCAGAAGTTATTAGGGAACACCGGAGCTGGGAACAGGAAATATACGAATAAATAGTCTTATCACTGTACCTCACGCTTCCTCAAAAGTGCTGTAAATGATTTTAACTAGCTATCAGCTTTTCTGTTCCGGAATACTTTTCTACAAAATGCTACGTAAACGCAAATAGCGGTCAGCTAAAAATTCAGGCGTTGCTGATTCTAGGTATGATGCAAGCCCCCCTAGCCCCCCAAAATTGGGGGGAATAAAACTCTAAAAGTTCCTCAAAATTGGGGGATGCGCGGGGGCTTGACCAGAACCAAACAATCGCACATTCATACTTCAATTCAGCAACGCCAAAATTCAAGGGTTTGACTCCCCCACTTTAACGAAGTCAGAACTCAGTAGGGGCGAACGGCCGTTCGCCCCTACAGAAGTTAACCCACCCCTCGCCCCTCCCCCTCCCAGGAGGGGAAGTAGGGGATGCGTGAGCAACTCTCCAAAAATATTTCGCTTTAAAAGGCAGAGTTTTATATCATGTCCGGATAAGAGCGTGATAAAAAACTTTCTCCTTCAACTCCAGTTCTTCTTCTTACTTCTTCTTTCTTCCCTCCTGACTCCTGACTCCTGACTCCTGACTCCTCCGTCGTTATTTATTTATAACTGTTCAACCGGACATGATATTAGACCCAATTATTTTGATAAAAAAGCGCGTGATGCTTGTGAATGGGGACTCAAACCTCCATTATACACCTTGAGAAGCTGATTGCTGAATGCTACTTTAACGAAGATAGATAACTCTTTCTAATTTAAGGAAGTTAACTAATTAACAACATTTTAACTGCTTTTATCTCGAAACTATACTGCCTAACATAATTGAGGCTTTTCTAGATTTTTTTAAAGCTGGTTTAATTAAATTCCTAATGTTCTCTACAAAAAAAAGCTGATTTTTTTAAAGTATCTAGAGAAACACAAAACAGGGAGCAAGCCAATGAAAAATATTTTTCATCGTTCCATTTTAACTATTTTTAGCACAATATTTTTTACTTTTAATACTGCGACATCTGCCCAAGCAAATTTTACTTTTGACGAGGTAGAAATTGACCAAAATCAAGTTATTGCCATGGCAATGCCTCTGAGCGATCTAAACGGATATTCTGGTTATAAACTAATTATTTTAGAGCAGCGTTCTAATGAAAAATCTTGCTGGAGTGAAAGTGAAGCAGGATTATATCCAATTTTAGTTGAACCTTTGCTGTTAGACTTTAATTTTTCTGGCATTTGTGGAAGAGCTACTGATAGTAATGGTTATTCAATTCGAGTAGATGGTAATGATTTATCAGTTAGTCATAGATTAATTTTGCAAAACGTTGGTGGTGAAATTAAATTATTTGGCATTTCCTTGACAGGAGATAAAAAATTGATTGGTAGAAGTCGCGGACTTAGTAATGGAATGATGAAAATTTTTCTAGAACCTGGTTGGCAATTTACCAAACGTAGTTATCAAGGAAAAGTTCTAGGTCATTTTTATTTTAGTTATGATAGTTTTGCTGCTAAACAAGCTGAGATTGAGCAAAGAATATCTGAGATTGAGGCTCAAATTCCAGATAGTTTAGAGTTTTATGATAATACTAATTCAGCAATAGCAGAAGGATTATAAACTTTAGATTCAGAAATTACAGAAGTATTTTTAATATACCTTGAAAAATGTATATTCAATACACAATCTAGATTTTAAAAATGGATGAATTCATTAACGCAATACTTTATCCTTCTTCCTTCTTCCTTCTTTCTTCTTCCTTCTGCTATACATTAAAATTTTCTTTCACAAAATCAATAAAAAAACATGAAAATCAGACTTATTAACCATAGAAAAACCCATAAACCATCTCAGACAGAATTGAATAATTTAGAAACATTATTAACTTTAATTGGTCTAGATTTAGTCATTCAAGAAACAGAGTATTTTACAGGAGATGATTGGTTGCCACTATGTAACGATATTGATAGTGGAGAAATTTATCGGAACTGGTTTATTTGGCAAGATACAGAAGTTACTCAAGAATGGGAAGCTTACGATCATGTTACCAACCAACGAATTATTGACAGTAACTTAACTAGATTAACAGCAAAAATCGATCGCATAGAAAACCACAGAAATTTACAAATAAATAATTAATTGAAGAAGAAGTCCAGTAGTGGCGTGACACGCCTAAAATGTTGCAATAGTAGGGGCTCAAAATTTAATTCATTTCCTCGGTAAAAATAGGCTAAAATTAACCCCTCTTGCTCCTGACTTAATTTCTGCTGCTGAATCACCTTTCTTCTTTTGAAACAAGGGGGCGACTTTTTTCGTTATTACAATCTGGACATAATCTAATAACAACATCTCCTTCAGGACATCCCTGAGAAACAAGATACGTTCCTTGTTGATTCTCTGTCCATTGATTGCGATCGCTACAATAAATTGTTACCGAAGCATTACTTCCTAGTTTAATTTTGTCCTCACCACTGAGAGTAATACCAGACTCTGCTTGATGAAAATCCTTCCATTGTGCCTTTTTTACTTGAACATTCCCTTGAACATTAATTAGGATATGAATGGGACTACTTAACGCAGGCGTTGCCCATCCCATAAGTGTTAAGGTCAATGTAGCTTGAATTGGAAAACGACAATTCAACATAGAACTTACCATTTTTACTTTTGACTGTAGATACAAAAATAGGTATTTTAACAAACACGATATTGTACTACCGAGTAGTTCCATCACGGTTGTTACAATCTGGACATAATTCAGGAACAGGTTTTCCTTCAGGGCATTTCTGAGAAATAAGATATGTTCCGGGTTGCTCCATTACCCATTGATTCTGATTACTACAATAAACTGTTATCGAAGCATTACTTCCTAGTTTAATTTCGTCTTCACCACTGAGAGTAATACCAGACTCTGCTTGATAAAAATCTTTCCATTGTGCCTTTTTTACTTGGACATTCCCCTGAACATCAATTAGGATATGAATGGGACTGCTCAATACAGGAGTTATCCATCCCATAAGTATTAAAGTCAATGCAGCTTGGGTTGTCGTTTTCCAATTCAGTTTCATAATTAATAATTGATGATTAAGGTTTAAAGCTAATTAATTAATAAACTAAATATTAAACGATTTGAATAGACTTCACTATCTAACAAAATGGAGCATCAACCTCAACCCTTGAGATTTTTTCTTTTCACTGCGTCCCAGTCCCAATGACATACTAATAATTAATTCCCCCTGGCCAGTTAATTGTTAATTTTTAATTGTTGTTTAGCCTCATATAACCATTCATCTTCTTCAGAATTAATAGTTTCACCTGCAGCTAGACGAGATTCAATTAATTGACGACATTGTTGCCAATTTTCTTTGACTTTAGAGGATGGTTTATTTGTCCTTGACAAGATTTGAGTGTAGATGCAAAAGGCTGTCCCTGGATTCCGGATATATTGCTGATATTTGCTATTTTTAGCAATCGCCATTGCAGGCAAAAGATAGGCTACAGAATCATCATATCGCTTTTGCTTAAATCTTACCCATCCTATATTTTTATATATGTTATATTTTTGGGTCTGTAAATTCAGCTTTTCCTTATCCGTTAACTGCTCAAAATTCTTTTCTTTTTCCTCTAAAAGTTGTAAACCTTGTCTAAGTAGATCTATTCCTTCCCCATTCTTATTTTCCCGAATGTACCAATAAGCAAGATTATTATAGGCATCTAGAAACCCACCTTTAGCTGCTATTATGTATTGCTTCTTAGCATTAGAAAAATCTTGTAATTCTTCGTAGAGAGTTGCTAACTTATAATGAGCATCTAAATTTTCTGAATCTAATTTAATTGCTTGTAAATACTTCTCTTCTGCTGAAGCTAATTTTTCCTGTTCTTGTAATTTTTTACCTGCCAGTTTGTAGCGATTAGAAAAAAATGGTAAATTCAACCAAATCACTAACAACAATCCTGTCATTAATAAACTATAAACAAGCTTTGCCTCCTCGTGAAAATGTTGAGGAATTTTGACTTTATCTAAAACTTTATCAAACCCTTTTTTTCCCGTTTCCGTTAACTCACTTTGAGCTTGCAGTAAAGATAAAATACTAGGAATAGCAATAGTTACTGCACCCCCTAACCCCGAAGCACTACTCAGAAAAAGACTAGCCAAGGTTCCTAAAAGAGCTAAATTTCCTGTCCAAACAATAACTCTGATTACTCTCACCAACCAATCAAAACGATTCCAAGGGTGGAATTTTTTTGCTTTTTCCTCAACATAATTATCTAAATACCACCACCAAGCATTAGGGGTTTTAGGAAAATTTTCTCGATATTCAGCTAAATTAATATCTTGAATTAATTTCTCAGCATTTTCTCTAAGTTTTATGTCTAATACTTCAATTTTTAATATCGCATTAGCAGAAGGCTTAATTTTATTTGATAAAGCCTTATGAATAGCATCTCTAATTAATAAAATTTCGATAACTTCCTGCTTTGATAGTGGAGTACTAGAAGTTTTTAATTTTTCTAACGACTGTTCTAAAGTATTTTGATAATTTTGTAAAAGAGTAATTTTCATCGCCTAACATTTCCCTTGAATATTAGCAGTTTGTCCAAGAAATAATATCTATTTATATCCTATCTTTACAACTATATTTGATAATCTCTGGATAATTAGCGATAAAAAACCTTTTTCCTGACAGTCTAGCTCATTTCCTTTTACTCCAGGGAAAAAGATTGATAAAATAGTGATAATTTTGTTCAAATCAAGCAAGAAAATTAATTCTGATATAATAAGTAAAAAAACGTTCAGGATTTGTCAATGACCATTTCACTCCCTCCTAAAAACTCAGAAATTATCCCAAATATAGAGCAAATTGAAGCTTCAATTTTACAAAAATTCGTAGCTCCCCTAGCTAATGAAATAGATAGCGATCGAGAAACATTAAAAACAGCTTTAATGACTCTAGGAAAATCAGGTTTATTAGCACTACAAGTTCCCCAAAAGTGGGGAGGTTTAGAATTAAATCAAGAAGATTATTTTAATTATCAATTACTTGTAGCCAGATATTCTGGTGCATTATCTTTTCTCCAAACCCAACATCAAAGTGCAGGAGCAATATTAGCAGCAAGTGAAAATTATCAACTACAACAACAATATTTACCCCATTTGAGCCACGGCAAAATTTTATTAGGAGTAGGCTTTTCTCAACTCCGACGCTCTGGGGAAGCACCAGTCAAAGCTTTCCCGACTACAGGTGGATATTATATAGAAGGAATTGTTCCTTGGATAAGTGGGTGGGGTATATTTCAGGAGTTTATTATCGCAGCCAAATTACCCGATGGCAGAGCAATTTTTGCTATGATGCCTTTTGTTGAAAATGAGCAATCAAACGGCAATATTACTTTCTCAGAAGTTATGCCTTTGTGCGCTATTAATTCAACTAATACTGTTAGTGCTACAGTCAAAAATTGGTTTTTACCTAATGAACATTTAGTTTCTATTAAACCTGTAAATTGGATTCAAGAAAACGACAGAAAAAAAATATTACGCTTTACTCCCTTTGCTTTAGGATGTGCTTTGGCAGGTATAGATATTATAAAAGAAGTTTCAAAAAAGAAATCTCTAGCTTTTATTACAGATGCTATACATTCCCTCACAACAGAAGTTAATCAATGTCGAAATTCTATAGAACTAGCTAATAAAAATCCTGATACAGATTTTGACACAAAACTCCACCTCAGAGTAACAGCTATTAACTTAGCCCAACGTTGTACTGCTGCTGCTGTTACTGTTTCTAGTGGTGCAGCTAATCACAAAAATCATGGAGCGCAACGAGTTTATCGCGAGGCTTTAGTCTATACAGTTTCAGCTCAAACTACAGATATTATGGAAGCCACTCTCAAAGTATTAGGTTGTTAGAATGAATGATTAAGTTGCAATTCTTTAGCCTTTACCAATGAGTTTTCAAACTATTAGGAAGTTATATCATGTCCGGTTGAATAGTTATAATTAGGCTCGTAGTTGGGCTTTAGCCCTAATAGTAAGTATTGTAAGGGCTAAAGCCCAACTACAAACAAAAATTTTATTATAAGTAATTATCCGAACATGATATTATATAATGTCCGGTTGAATAGTTATAAGTTAGAGCTTCGTAGTAGGGTTTGAGCAATAAGATAGGTATCTCATACCAAATCTGGTTTAATTAAGGAGATATTCACAAAATTCAAAACCCTTGTCTGATAATAATTTTGGCACTTTGGTAACTACCCTATAATAACCAGATTTGGTCTCACGGGCTCCAGATTTGGTATAACGGGCTAAAGCCCTACTACAAGCAAAAACTTTTTCCACTATTGCCTGTTGCCTATTCCCTATTCCCCTAAATAGATTCCAATGACACTCCTAACCATCCTGCAAAGTTTTCTGATTGTTTGGATGTAGGGTTTTTCACTGGTACTACTTGGTAATTACTAGGACTAGGAGTTGCTAAAATTACCTTATGAGTCAGAAGTTGATCCTGATGAAAAACCGTCACTTCAATCGAATCTCCTGGTTGATAATCTTTGAGGCGATCGCTCAATTTATCTGCACTTACCCGAAAACCATCTATTGCCAATAACTCATCACCTGCATCCAATCCCGCCAATTGTGCTGGCCCTTGGGCTTCGACAAATTTAATTATTTCTTTACCATTTTTAGTGGTGACATTCATCCCTAAATTCGGCCATTTATTGTCTTCTCTCTTAAGTCGTAATCCAAAATGCTTGAGATACTCATCAAAAGGTAACTCATCTACACCATGAATATACCTCTCAAAGAAGTCATCCAAATTTACTCCTGCTACTTCTTCAATTACACTTTTCAGTTGTTCGGGAGTAAAGCCTATTTCTGGTTTACCAAACTGCTCCCACATTCGGCGCATTACATCATCTAAAGAGTATTGATTTTGATGTTTTTCCCTAATTAATAAATCGAGTAATAAAGATACCATTGCTCCTTTTAAATAATAAGAAATCTGGCAATTATTACTATTAGCATCCCGACGATAAAGTTTAATCCAAGCATCCCAACTAGACTCACTTAGGGGCTGTACCTTTCGTCCTATTATTGTTAGGAAAAGTGTAATTTCTTTCCCTAATCCTTGTAAGAAAGTTTGAACATCATAAACACCAGCTCTGAAAGGAATTAATAAATCATAATAGCTAGTTGTACCCTCACAAAACCATAGAGAAGGAGTATAGTTTTCCTGTTCATAATTAAATACTTCTAAAGCTTTAGGTCGGATGCGCTTAACATTCCATAAATGAAAAAATTCATGGGCGACTAATTGCATGAAGCGATCGCGTTTTTCCTTACTCCTAAAACTGAATCTAGGATAATTTAAAGTACAGCTAAATTTATGCTCTAAACCACCAAACCCCTGTCCAGATATATGCAATAGAAATAGATATTTTTCATAAGGTAAACCACCAAAAAAGTTTGCTTCCATATCAATAATTTTTTTAATATCTGGAATTAACTTTTCTGGTTCCGCATTACCTGTTCCCCAAATAGCTAACTGATGTGCTTTTCCTTGTACTTCAAATTGATATAATTGATGAGTACCTATTTCAAAAGGACTATCTACTAAAGTATCAAAATCTACTGCCTCAAATGTATTATCAGAACCTGGAATTTCTGGTAAAGAAGTCGCTACTTTCCAATCAGGTTTAGGTGGAATAATCTTTATCCAAATCGAATTTTTCTCAGCTCCAGGAATATCAAAAAACAAAGCTGCACCATTAAAATAACCATGTGTAGAGTCTAAATGATTAGTGCGTACCGTTAATTCATTTGCAAATATCCTGTACTGTACTATTACTTCAGAATTTCCAGCAGTTTCTATTTGCCAATGATTTTTACTGAGCTTTTGCCAATGTAAAGAACATTCATTTTCACTATAAGCACAAAAATCTTGTAAATGTTTAGCATATTCTCTAACTAAGTAAGAACCTGGTGTCCATACTGGCATCTTTAAATCCAGTTTTCCAGCTTTTTGAAATGAAGGAGATAGTTGTTCAAATTTGACGCGCAAACTAACCTCAAACAGATGAGATTCTGGATGAGGCATAAATACTTGATATTGAATTGCTGGTTTTTTAATGGTGGGACTGAGGGATACTGCTCTAGCTTCAGTCATGGTTATTTATTTTTGATATTAACTATTTCCATTTGATTTTAGTATATATAGCGCTGTGCGCAGGCAACAGGCAACAGGCAACAGGCAACAGGCAACAGCGGGAATAAAAAAACGATAGTATAAGACTTTTAGTTATTGGACAGTTCTTGTAATTTGTAAATATGCCAGCGCACATTCCTATATATTTTCTTATAGCAATCAGGAATCAGATGTGAGAATTGAGATGTTCCTTTAAAGTATAGAATATAGCAGTTATCTTACTTATATATATTCGTTTTTTTCTTCTTCTCTGTTGCCTGTTGCCTTCCGGAGCTGTTGCCTAAAAATATCCAATATCTCACAACTAAAATCATATTGCTATAGCAATTCCCATACTGGTCATTTCAGTTATCAGTTATCAGTACTTCTGCAATAAGGAAGCTTGACATCAGGAATATTCTCTTTTTTTATCCCCTTAAAACGGGAGGCTTTAGACCACAATTTCTCGGTAAAGTACAACATTCGTTTGTTTTAGGGAACAGGGAATAGGGAATACAATATAAATAAAGATAGGTTTACCTCATTAGTCTGAGAAACGCTATACTTCATCACATATTAATTAATCTAATTTTTTAGACAAAACTTTTGATTGAATTTTGAATATTTCAAACATTATTATTAATCTAGTGCAGGATGGCGGAAATAACTGACCAGTTACAAAATCTTCAAACAATTACAAATCAATACTTTGACTTTTGACTTTTGACTTTTAACTTCCGCGTAGCGGCATTAGTCTATTGACTTGCTAAATGCATTAAATGTTTGAGATTAAGTAAGTGAATTACTTGATGTTCTATATCTCTATTCATCCACCCCTTAATCTGTAGTTTTGCCATAATTTTGCTAGCTTCTTCGATTGTTATATCTGTAACATCAGCTAAATCTTGGTCAGAAATATTAAATATTTCACAGGTTTTTTCTGTAGTCTGACCGTAATTTTCTACTAATTCAACTAATGTATTAGCCAGTTTAACTGCAGGGGGTCTATGACGCAGTTGATAACGAATATTTGTTTGCCTGAGACGCTTGACCATAAGTTGAAGCATTCGATGATGTAACTGAGGGTCTTTGAAGAGAGTTTGAATAAATCTTTGAGCTGAAATACTAATCAAACGTACTGGCGATAAGGCAACGACATCATTTGAGCGTGGTGACTCATCTAGAATAGCCATTTCTCCAAAAAAATCTCCTCTCCCTAGAATAGCAAGTGCCACTGAGTTGTCAGGGGACAATCTGCGTCTAACTTTGACCCAACCGGATACCACGAAGTAAACTGCATTACCCCAAGCATCCTCCATTAGGACTACTCTATTTGAGGGATATTCGTGTTTGACTGCAACTGAAAGTAGCCATTCCAAGGTTTCTGGGTTTGCTCCCTTAAACAGAGGAAAAAGCTCGCTGAAAGCTTCTGTCTGCATGAAAATTACTGCTCTTTGTCGTATCTTGATATTGTTCAACTCTACAGCTATCATAACTGGAGTTTTTTAGTTAAGCCAAATTATATTTTTATTCTTAATTATCTCAACTAAGTTTGATTAAATTAAAGGAATACTACCTTATCATTATTCTTTGCTTATTGCAAACTTAATTTAAATTGAATATTTAATATAGCCATTGAAGGAAAGGTTATATCATTTCTCAAAAACTTTTCAACCCGAATCTTGAGCAGGGGAGTGGGGAACCCACCCCTAATCCCTCCCAGGAGGGGAATAGGGGGAGAAGTAAACATAATAATAATTAATGCGCTCCTAGGGTGCTAATTATCAAAAAGGTGATTATATTTGTGTTAATTACTTAATAATTGAAGTGCTACCTAAGTTAAGCATTAATGCATAGTAATTGGTATTAGGATAGGTCAAAAGCTTAAAATTCAGACAAAGCAATATTTTTCCTTCTTCCCTCTTCCCTCTTCCCTCTTCCTTCTTCCTTCTTCCTTCTTCCTTCTGCCAAAATCACTAAAAAAACGGGCTAACCCGAATCTTGGTTAACCCGCAAACTTGGGAACGCGCAAATAGATTACTTCTGCACAACCAACTTGACATTAGCGTTTTGCAGACCACGTTGCTTAACAGCAGCTAAAGTCTTGTTAACGGCATATTTCTGATTGATGGAGTTGATCAACTCTGTTTGATTGTGCTTTTTAGCAACACCCCACAGGTCAGCGATTAGGTCAAAAGAACCATCACTGTTGGCAGACCAACCTAAATCATATTCACCTTCGAGAACAGCAACGATATCTGAACGTACACGTTGGCCATTGTAGCCACGAACATCAGCGTTAGTTTTAACTGTGATGCCCAAGTCACGCAGAGAAGTTTTTAAGATTTCAGAGTCAGTGATCTTGGTACGCAGTGTGCTGAAGTGAGACATTCGAGTTTCCTCCTAATTTTAAACTGAAAACAGAAACAACAACGGTTTTTATGAAATATTACCACTGCTCAGAATCGTTAAGTTGATATCGAGTCAAAGTGGTTTTTTTTAGGCACTGCTAGTAACTTTATCCATATTACTAGCCTTTACTCCTGTTTGGACCAGGAGAAAGCTTTTAGAACTCCAGTCTTTGATACTCGGCGACTGAAGCTGCAGCAGGCCGCGCACGTTGTCTTGCCCAATCTCGTAGTGCAGTTACCTGCTCTGTCATGGTTTTCGACAACGGTAGTGTAGATTTAATCGCGGCAATAATATCTAGCTGTGTAAATTCTCTATCTTGAGCAAATGCCTCATACATAGCAGCGATGATAGCTTGCTCTATTTCTGCACCTGAAAAGCCTTCGGAAACATTAGATAATTGATCTAGATCGAAGCGTTCAATTTCTCGACGTCTTTTTGCTAGGTGAATCTTGAAGATATCTTGGCGTTCCCCTTTATTTGGTAAATCCACAAAGAAAATTTCGTCAAATCTACCTTTACGCAGAAACTCTCCCGGTAAACGTTCTACTCGGTTGGCAGTTGCCATAACAAATACTGGGGAAGTTTTTTCTTGCATCCAAGTCAGGAATGAACCGAATATTCTACTGGAAGTACCTCCATCAGAGTCTGCGGAACCAGTACTACCAGCAAAAGCTTTATCCAATTCATCTATAAATAGTATAGCTGGTGATATTGACTCGGCTGTTTTGAGAGCATTTCGTAAATTAGCCTCAGAACGTCCTACCATTGAACCATCGTAGACCCGTCCCATATCTAAGCGCAATAATGGTAAACCCCACAGGCGAGATGTAGTCTTTGCTATCAAAGATTTCCCGCATCCAGGTATTCCCAGGATTAACATACCTTTTGGCTGAGGTAGGCCATATTCTCTAGCTCTCTCTGTGAAAGCATCAGAACGTTGTCTTAACCAGTGTTTAAGTTCTTCTAGCCCACCTACAGCATTAATAGTTTCATCCTCTTCGATGTACTCTAATATGCCATTACGCTTGATTAGCTGCTTTTTCTCAGACAGTACAATCTCAACTTCTTGTTCAGTTAGACGTCCTGCTGTTACTTGAGCTTTGCGATATACCTTTTCAGCCTCGTCTTTTGTCAGACCTAAAGCTGCTTTGAGGAGCTTTTCCCTTGTCTCTGTAGAAATGTTACGCTTCCCTAGATGTTGTGATAGGACTCTATTTAACTCCTTCATATTTGGTAGTGGAAAGTCAAGTACAACTACCTCCTTTTCTAGTTCTATCGGAACATTCTGCACTGGGGACATCAATATAATTGTCTTATTTGTGCCCTTGAAACTAGCGATCGCATCTCTTAACCACCTAGTAACTGGCGGTGAGTCAATAAATGGATGTAAGTCTTTGAATATATATATTCCAGCGTTGTTGCTAGTATCTCGCTGTCTGATTACCCACTCTATAGCTGCCTCTGGTGAGACTGTATTATGCTGAGTGGTGTTTTTGCTTTGACCATACTCTACTATTCCGTGAGTTACTGTCCAAACAAATACTTTTTTCTGAGACTGGGGTTTAAGTTGAGCTATAGCTGCAATTGCCTCTTCTGACCGCTCTTCCTCAGATGTTATGAGGTAGATCAAGGGATATTGAGCTTGGATTAGAATGTTAATTTCTTCTTTCATAGTCCTCGATCCAATAGAAACGGTACAATTGATTACGGCTTAATTGAGGTTATGCTTACGACCCTTAGCAGTATGATGAGCAATTATTTAGAGGTTTAACTGTCATTTCTACTACTCTATAGTCATCAGATGTAGTCGTTTCTACATTCATCAGCAGGGAACTAACTCTTGCTCTCCCGGTTGAGCTTTAGATTTTTCTGTTTCCGGGGTTTCTTTAACTGGAATATTTTGGTCTGCCAATACACTTGGCTGATTTTTCAGGGAGGCCAGTTCTCCTTCTCGCATTACAACTGAACTCGTACATTCTGGACAAGTGTATACCCGGTGGGTTTGTCCATATATTGAACTTAGTTCATCGACCACTTCTGGGTGTTCCAGATAGAAAAGGATAGCTCTCTCTGCTATTGATGACATTGGTTCCGAGTCAACTGCTGCCCTGATTTTGAGCTTGCGATGCAGTTCTGGTTGGATGTATAACGTAACTTTTTGCTTGTCTTGCATATGACAGTCAACTTGTTTACCCGGGTATGTATATTACATTAACTATTCTTCTAGGGAATGTCAAGCAGTTAAACCGTTTTGACTCTAATATTGTAACATATGTTTACATTTAATCCAAAGTAATTTACTGATAAAAAAAGCTATACTCTGCTTTGCATAATACTTACAGCCTTATAGAGGCTATCAAATGTTTTGCTTTTTTTGACTAAATAATTTAAACAAGAATCGAAATTAGATTGCATATAGCAGGGAACAGGGAACAGACAAGAGTGGGAAAAGTATTTCCCTGTCTAAGGTTCATCATCAGTCTGTGTCCTAACCAAGTCCTTCCTTGCTATCTGAATTTGGATGAATTTTTAACATACATTCTGCAAAACAGTAAAAATAATTTATATTTTTTAATATTTTTCATGGTTAAGCGGACTGGATGTTAAATAGAGGTAATTTTTCTACTATGTGCCCACAATCAGAACAAAGCTTAGAATTGGGAAAGTATCGATCAATCTTGATTAATTTCCGTCCATACCATTCAGCTTTAGAGCTGATTTGTAAACTTAGCTAAAACCCTTATTTAATCTAACTCTCAGGGATTTAGCCGTTTTTAGTGAAATTCCCCAAACCCTTGTATTGCAAGGAATTTAGCCTCTTAATATTCACTTGATAAATCAGCTCTTATAGTCTAATTGTCTAACTAACTCGGACCAGTTGGCATCACTACCCACCCCTCTTGCTCCCCTACTCCCCCACTCCCTTTTTCTCAGGGTGACAATAAATTGACCCTGGGGAGGGGATGGGGGTGGGTGATGATTCTTGACCATATTCTTTACTGCTAAATCCTCAACCACAACAGTTTGATTTTCTCTGAATTAGTTGTAGAGAAGCTGTCGGACTGGTGACGTATGTTAGCTTGTGTGTATACTCAAGCCTTGAATCTTGAATTTGGACGTGGATCTTTGCTACTTTAAGTCTGGCTTTTCGATCAAAAATTAATATCAGAAGAATTTAGCTAAACCGCGCTTGAACCTCACACCATAATTTTAAAGAGGAGTGTGAGATGAATCGGCGGCCGATTAATGGGTTCGATGCCCATTCAATTTGCATGCTATCCCAGCAAAAATCTTCGCCCTAGTTGAAAAACTTGTATTATGATATTGCAATAACCCTGGAAATTTTCCACCATGCGCACTGCCTACCAATATAAATTAAGGCCCAACAAAGAACAAATAGCCACCATAGAATTGTGGTTGGAATTGTTGCGTCGGCAGTACAACTATCGGTTAGGTGAAAGATTCTCATGGTGGTCAGAAAATCGCTGCCCAGTTAACGCCTGCCCCAAGGTGCATGCCAATTCCTCAACTAAGAGACCATCCAGATTATTACTCTCAAAAAAAAGATTTAGTCAATACCAAAGACAAATTTCCGGAATACAAGCTAATTCACTCTCAGGTCCTGCAGGATTGCATAAAACGAGTAAAACTTGCCTTTGATAGATGGTTGAAGGCCGACAAAAATGGACATAAATTAGGAAAACCAAGGTTTAAAGGAAAAGGGCGTTATCGCAGTTTTACTTATCCTCAAATCAAACTTGACTGCATAGAAGAAAATCAAATTAATTTGCCCAAAATAGGCAAGGTAAAGTTAATTAAACATCGACCGTTGCCAGAAGGTTTTCAAATTAAAACAGTGACAATTAGTCGTAAAGCAGATGGTTATTATGTGACTTTATCCCTAGAAGACAAATCAGTTCCAGCTTTAACAACTGAAGTTGAACCTACATTAAAAAACACTCTGGGAATTGATATGGGACTCAAGGAATTCTTAGTAACAAGTGTTGGAGAATCTGTCCCCATACCTCAATACTATCGAAAATCTCAGCAGCGATTAAAGACTCTACAGAAACGTTTATCTCGTAAAAAGAAAGGTAGTAAAAGATGGTTAAAAGCTCTTCTATCTGTAGCGAAACAACACAAAAAGGTAGCCGATAAACGTAAAGATTTTCATTTCAAAACAGCTAATGAATTGTTATCAAAAGCCGAAGTTATCGCCCATGAAAATTTAAACATTAAAGGGCTAGCAAAGACTCGTTTGAGTAAATCAATTAATGATGCTGGCTGGGGACAATTTCTAACTATTTTAACTGTCAAAGCCGTTAGCGCAGCTCCTCCGGAGGAGGCAAATGCTGGAGGTGAAAACTATAGCAGTGAACCCCAAAAATACCAGCCAAAATTGCTCAAACTGTGGAAAAAAAGTTCCCAAAAAATTAAACATACGAACTCATTCTTGTCCGCATTGCGGTATTGTGATCGATCGTGATGTGTTTGCGGAGCATGACCTAGGAAATGCAGCAATAAATATCAAAAATAGGGCGGTAGGGCATTCCGTCCTTAAAGCACGCGCTTGTCCGACGGGGTACCGGGACTGCGAAACGAGAAGCCCACACTATACCGCAAGGTTAGTGTGGGAGTATGTCACGCAAATGGGGTATATTTGAGGTTTTTTTTGATGGATCAATACCTGTTATCTCTAGCTTGTGCAGGTCAGTAACCTATCAATTACTAGCAATAATATTAACAGCACAAGCTTAAATAGGCACTATATATATCATAGCCTAATATCATAGTAGTTCCAGAAAATAAACCTAAAAAGGCTCGAACGAGTATTTCTACTCACTCTCCTAATAGTCAAACTACAGGTTATAGTCCTCGTGCTATTAGATACCGATTTGAATGTAACTCAAATAATCAAACAGTTTTAGCTATTTATCAAGCACGACGAGACCGTAGAGGGAATATATTAGAGTTGTGGAAAAAATTACCGAACCAGAGGGAGTAGATGCGGTAAAATCAAAGATATGCCATTAAATCTGAGAACTTATGATTGTCCTGACTGTGGCATATCTATACACAGAAACCTAAATGCAAGTATTGACATACTCCCGACGTTGCCCTTACGGGACAACGCGGGATTCTTCAGTCTGGGAAACCCTGACCGCTGTTTAGACAGAGGTGATGTCCTCTCCCTGTGTTGGACCTTACCATAACAAAATGTACCTAGCTTGTCAAGGGCATATGAACGTTTAGCTTATGAAGGTATCCGAATCTTGGCCCTGGCTTGACCATACGACGCTAAAGGTGCGGGAGAGCGCGGGACTTCCCCCCAGGGAAGTTAAATTGAAGAACAAAGCGAAAAATTTGATGAGGAATAGGAATGTCCTGAATAATAGAACAGAGAAAGGAACGATGAAAAAAATAGCAAACTTAAAGTTTTTGCTCAACTATAAGCTAGGAAATATTAATTATGGAACACCGAAAAATATTACCTATGGTCTGTGCAGTAGCGATCGCTGCTCAACTCTTAGTTATCAAAGTACAGTCCAGTTTTGCCCAACTAACAAACTTAAATACTACAGTTACTCAACTTAGTAAATCTGATGAAAAACCAGATAATAGTCCCACTCCTGCAGTCAACCCTAAAAATATACGTTACAGTCGCCGTTACGCATACAAATATAAGTTTGATTGTACACCAGAAAATCAAACTGCGCTAGTCATATATCAAGCACGTCGTAGTCGTCAGGGTGAAATAGTTACATCCTGGAAGGAAGCGACTAAAAGACCTCTAATTCAATGGACAAAGGGAGGTTCCGTAGAATTTGGTGACAAGTATACTCCGGAAGTTCGTTGTCAGGCAGTTACAGATAGATTTAATCAGCATTTTATACAGGGAGAGAAACCAAAGATGCCTCCTTTAAGTGAAGGAGTTGTTAATGGTATGGCTGTAGTTTGTGCTGCTAAAGCAGGAGGTTGTAACTCTAGTAATTTGTTGTGGACTCTCAGAAATAATAATAGAGCTACTAACGGTAAAATTCTGATGAATTTAGTAAGTTCTCTCAGAGGTAATGCTAGTGCTTCGTTAATAATTGAAAGTAGCGATGTTGTGGAAAATCAAGGCCTTGAATGGGTAGAAAAATTAGCAGTTATTGATGGGTTGAAAGCATCATCAGTAAATCAGGAAAAAATGCTGGAGGTGGATATGGCAAAGTTGATTTTTCAAGTTATAGAAGAACAAAAAAAAATGGAAAATCAGGAGTTTTAAGGCTGGAAATGAGAATTGTTAAACAAAAATTTTAGGGACAAAGAAACTCCTACTAACTCAAATGAAACAATTGATAAGTTTAATGGCAATAATTCCTACTTTTTGGGAACTTTGCCTTTCTCAGGTAGCATCAAACTCCTTCAGAGTTAATCTCCCGCAAATTCAGGCAGTTTCTGTTTCTACTATTAAGTATAATCCAACTGTGGAAGCGATCGCTAGACCTCTGACTGTTAGATTGATAGGGAAAAATATTGCTGGCTCAGGAGTGATTATTTCTCGGAAAGGTAGCGAATATTTTGTTCTAACTTGCGCTCATGTACTTGATTCAAATCAAGAAAATAAATTCGCAGTTTTAACTGTAGATGGAAAAGAATATACTGCTCATAAAGATACTAGATTTAATTTTAGAGAACTGGATTTGGCAATAGTTAAATTTTCCACAAATAATGAGTATAAAGTTGCTGTTGTCAATGCTAATTTTAACTTAAGTTTAGGAGAACAAGTTTATGTGGCTGGATTTCCTAACTATGAAAGGAAGGCAGTAAATTTAGTTACTACTGTAGATTTAGGAATTAAACCATACAATTTGACTAAGGGTAAGGTTATTCATCTACTTAATTTATCCTTGGAGAGAGGTTATAAAATTGGCATGAGTAATGAGATTGAAATTGGGATGAGTGGGGGACCAGTTTTGAATCAAAATGGTGAGTTAGTTGGGATTATTGGTCGGGCAAAATATGCTTTTGGTGGCTTTGATGCTTATCGATTTTCTGATGGTAGTCAACCATCAGAAGAGCTACTTGATGAATTCCTGAGTGCTAGCTGGGCAATTCCTATTGCTAAGTTGAATCAACGGGATGATTTTGCAGAGATAGTAAAGACAAATATTAGTGATTTATCGGGTGATTAAAATTAGTTATTTGAGATTTTTTTTGACACAAAAATTTGGAATAGGTGTGAAAAAATATGATAAAAAAAAGACATATATTTACTGCCTATCTGACTGGAATTATTCTCAGTATTGGTAAGGGAGTAGATGCAGTTCCTAGAAAATTAACAGTAGAAGAAATTAACTCCATATCTAAACAAACTACTGTTCTAATTGCCCCCAGGTTAAGTGAACGTGAAAAAGATGATTTATTAAAAAGAAAACCTGTAGCTAGATGGACAGTAGGTTCAGGAGTAATTATTGCTAAACAAGATAAAACATACTATATTTTGACAGTAACTCATAACTTTAGTCAGGAACAAGTAAGTCAAGATGCACATTATGGCATACTAACAAGTGACAAAAAAGTTCATCAAGTTACAAAAATCAACGATGGTAGAGAATGTACTAATAGATTCTTAGAAGCAATAAAAAATAAAAAAGTAGAAACCGCTTTAGTAAGATTTGGTTGTTTTAACAATCAAGAAATAAATGGTTATGATTTAGCAATAGTTAGTTTTGAAAGTAAAAAAAACTATCCTGTTGCGACCTTAGGAGATGCTAGTAAATTACAAGAAGAAGATATTGTTTATATTTCTGGTTGGCCGAAAATTGAAGCGGAACCGAAGCTAAAACTTGATGGAACTATGCAATTAGATTCCGAAGGAAAAATAATTTGTAAAGATCCTGCACCTGAAAGGCAAAGACACCTAGCATGGGGACCATTAAAAGCTTCTATTCCTGTTACTGAAAAGGATAATGGTTATAGCTTATATTATACAGATTATACTCGTCCAGGAATGAGTGGTGGTCCTGTGTTTAATAGTGGCGGAGAGCTAGTTGGAATTCACGGACGAGGCTCGACAAATAAACCTATTTGTGGACAAATATATGAACCAATATCTAATAATAATTCTACTTCAAAAAATAAATTTGAGGCAGAAAATAATTCAGACCCTTTTAACGTGTTTGAGTCTGAAAATACTAGGTTGAAAAATGAAGAGCAGAAGAGGCAAGGTGATTTCCCAGGATATCCAGAATTTGAATCTCAAAAGAACTTAGAGAATGGCTCAAATAAAAATCAAAATAATTCTACATTAGACTTGGATGATACTTCAAAATCAATTTATGATTTACAGAAAATGTATAGTAGTGCCCAAAATGTTAATTATTCTCGAAAGTTGATTCAGGAGATAGAAATGAATTTATCTTTTAAATTAGAGGCTCCTTCACAAAGGATAATTCAATCAGAAATAACAAAAATTCCTCAAATTAAGATTCCTGGTGTAAGTAGCCAAATCGAAAATTCTATGTCGAGAAATTCAGATATAACAATACTAGAAAATCCTGAATTGATAACTCCAAACCAAACACCTGAATTGATCGATCCAAATCAAACAAAAGAGGGGTGGTTTGAAGACCCTAATGATAAGATAGACAATATATATGAAATTTTTAATTTTGATCTAGAAACTCGTATTCGGGATAAAAAACCAGATCTATTATAGGTAATTGAAACATCATAAAATATAAAGTAGGTTTAATGAAAAAAATTATGTAATAGATGCAGGCAGGGCAAATGCTATATTTTTTCATAAAAAAAACTCAAAAATTATCTATCTTTATCGGTGGAATCTTCCTTAGTTGTCTAGCATCAACTCCTGCTGTGGCAGAACTTTCAATAGAGGAAATTAATTCTATAGCTAGACAAACAACTGTATTAATTGCTCCTGCACTAACCCCTGAATTACGACAAGATTTAGAAGAAAATCGTAATAACCCATTACAAAAATCAGGGATTTGGAATCCAGGTTCAGGGGTAATTATTGCTAAAACAGGAAATAAATATTATGTCTTAACTGTAGCTCATAATTTTATACAAAGACACCTTGATAGTAAACAGTATTGGCAGCAGTTGGGAGGTATTCCTTATTATGGAATTAGAACTTATGATGGGAAAGTTCATATTGTTAAAGATGTTAATGACTACCGAGGGTGTCCTCTAAAAGGCAATCCGAAATTAACAGTATTGGTGAGATTTGGCTGTCGCGATCGCTTTATTGCAGGTACAGATATAGTTGAACGCAGCATTGGTACAGATCAAATAAGAGGTGTAGATTTAGCGATCGTCACCTTTAAAAGCACAAACAATTATACAGTTGCTCCTTTAGGAGACCCTAAACAGGTCAATATCAACGATAGAGTATATATTTCCGGTTGGCCTGACCCAGAAAGAGAGCAAGACCCGCAGACAGGTAGATGTCGTAACAGAGTAGCTCGCAGACAACGCCGTTTAGCTTGGGGTTTAGTTAGGGGAAAGATTAACCCTGCTCCTGAGCATCTGGGTTATAGTATTTTTTATACTGATGAAACTGCTGCTGGTATGAGTGGGGGACCTGTGTTTGATAGTAATGGTCGTGTCGTTGGCAGTCATGGGTTAGGTAGTCAGAGTAAACCTTTATGTGGCGGGAGTCTTGAGGCAGGAGGTGAATCTGATTCTAGTTCTGATTCTGATAATGTTTCGAGTGGTGAGAGTCTTGATTTTAATAAGTTGCAAAAGCGTTATAGCAGTGGGCAAAATGTTAATTATTTTGAGAGTTTGCTCAAAGAGTTTGATTTTGATTTGACTTTCAGACGAGAGTTACCTAGACCTGAAGTTATAAAAGCTGGTATCACATACATTCAAAATCTAGAAGTTGCTAGTAGTAGTGGTCAAGTAGAATTTGACGCGAGTGAGGATCTGTTTAATGACCCTAATGATGTTGTTGATGATATTTATAAACTGTATACGTTTGAGTTGGAGAATATGATTAGGGATGAACCTTCTGGTGGTCCTGAGAGTATATTGTTAGATTGAGTAATATCATCTCTGCTTAATAAATAGTGTGATAATCAAATTCTTAGGTGTTAGGTAGTAGGTTTGACATCCTCCCCGGCCTAAAGGCACGGGGATTCCTACTGAGCCGTAGCTCCTCGGCGGGTTGACGCTTCACAGGGTGCTGCTTCCTTGGCGGTAGTCTAACGCTTCCCTCCACATCCGTTTAGAGTTTCCGAGTGCCCCCCGGCAACTAATAGCACTGTACCACATATTCAATTCACTTGCCCATAAAATAAAAAGTCGCCCTACAAGGGCGAGGCTTTAAACCCAATTTTTCGGTAAATTCAAGAGATAACAACTGGAACTGCCGGAAATGCCAGATATTTCTTCAACATTTAGAGGAGAACATTTTTATTATACTTAATCATCTGGACATGGTATATATATGTAGTAGAGTTGTTGGGAAATAAAAATTCAAAAGCCTCAAAAGCTTACTATATAAGATTTTCAGGATTGGAGGGTTAAAAAAACACTATAAACGTTGACTAATAAAGGTTTTAGCCATTTTTTTAGCTTAATTCCCAACAACTCTAGTATAGAAATAACTATTGATTGAGATAGCTTGAGTTTATAACATTAAGTCACATTAATTAACCACAATTTAGAGACCTTCCATAGTCACAAATCTCTTTTTCAACTATTGATTACGAGTTTTTTCTTTTTATCTACTATAGCAAGGAACTAGTTGGTTAGGACATAGACTAATGATGAATTTGACACTAGGCAATGTTTTTCCCACTGTTGCCTGTTGCTTGTTGCTTGCTCCCTGCTATATTACAGCAGTTTCGGAGTTAGTGAGGTACAAAATTTAGGACTTTAGGCCACAGCTGCGGAAGGCAACAGAGAATTAATCAACCGTACCTCACTATCCTAAAAAGTGCTGTAATACTTTACAAATTCTTCATATATCAGAAATCATCAGCAATTTGTTGTAAGTCTTGCTACAAAATCTATACAACCGTTTATAACAGTATTTATTCAGTTTTAAATTATCAAGATTTTGTAAAGATGACATCAACCCCCTAGACAAATCTTTGATAGATTTGCAATTCTTAATACATTAGGTGTGTTAAGTAATTTATCAAACCCTTAAATATAAAATATAAATAAGAGAAAACTTGAATGATAACTGCAAAAAAACTATTTTTAACTACGGTTGGAACGGTCATTATTGCCTTATCAGCAGGAATAGTAGAAGCTGCTATAGTTCAGAAAATTGTTGGAACTAATTCTTTCTTCGGCCAAAATAATTCTTTTGAGGCTAACCTTGATGAATATCCTGATGAAACAAATATTACAGAGCTAACTCTAGACCTGTCACCAAATCCAAATGTTTCCTTTGATTTGAATAACAGATTTTTCTCCCCAGGAGAATTCGGATTTGCTTCTGAGCTAAGTAATACTAATAATTATTCTATTACCAATTTATTCGTTAACAATAATCAAAAGGTATTAACTTATTCTTTTGTCACGGAAACATTTAGTGCAAATGATCGATTTTATTTTGGAATTAATATAGACTTTTTTGTTTATAGCTTTTTGCTATTCAATTGCATAATGCTGATGCTGATTTTGCTTGTACAGATAAGTTAATATTTGTAAATTTGGCGTTAAATCATCATGGAATGATTTTGATATGTGTCAAAAAATTTGTTTTAACCTATCAACATTTTCAGATGGGTGCAAATGTGATTATCATCCCGCAATTATGCAACGCCGTACATTTAAACGATCGCCAGTCTGGTGCAAGAACTTTTAAAGTAGAAAGCTGAATATCATCATTTGTATCAATAAATATTCTTGAAGCTACTACAATTTTGCTTTGCTTTGCTTTGCAATGGGCAGTCATGTCGTTAATATTTGTGTGAAAAAAAACAGAGCGACCGCTCTCCATATTTTAAATTATAGCGCTGCGCACTCAGGTATTTACAACTAAGAGCTATAAGTGCATCTAGAAAAGGTGTACAACAAACAATGTTTCAACAATTAATAATTAATAATGAATAATGAATAATGAATAATTACCTCTCCTTGAAAAGAAATTGAAGAGGATTGACAAATTCATGAAAATTTTTCTTCACAGGAGTCGATTGGATATGGCGAGGAGAC
Source organism: Okeania sp. SIO2C9 (assembly GCF_010672455.1). Taxonomy (GTDB): domain Bacteria; phylum Cyanobacteriota; class Cyanobacteriia; order Cyanobacteriales; family Microcoleaceae; genus Okeania. The sequence goes on from NZ_JAAHGO010000064.1 coordinate 42,065, forward strand.
CTCGCCATCCCATCCTAGGTCATGCTGCGCAAACGACCGCTTATTATCCCCTATCCAAGGGGAGGCGCATACCCACAATTTTTCGGTAAATATGCAAGCACGCATTGCTATAACTTATCAATGGGAAGCATCTATTACTTATCAATGGGAAGCATCTACTACTTTTTCTATAGCTTAACTCCTCGAATTGAATAATCTAATAACTCTATTGGATGCATTAAAATCATTTTCTTTCCTTGCAATTCTAAATGCTTTTTAATCTGCAAAGAACATCCAGGATTAGCAGAGGCAATTAGTTCTGCACCTGTATTCAATAAATTTTCTACTTTTTGTTGTCCCAACTCATCAGCTATTTCCGGTTGCAACATATTATAAACACCAGCACTACCACAACACAAAGAAGCATCTATTGGTTCGCGCAACTTCACTCCGGGAATTTTTTGTAATAGTTGTCTGGGTTGCAAACTAATTTTTTGACCATGTAATAAATGGCAAGCATCTTGATAAACTATGGTCAATTCTTCCTCTTCAGTTAAAGGAGAAAGTTTGACTGTTAATCCCACATTTGCTAAAAATTCTTGCACATCTTTAACATTACTAGAAAACTCTTTTGCTTTGTCAGAATATTCAGCATCATCTTGGAGAATATTGCCGTATTCTTTCAGAGTATGACCACAACCAGCAGCATTAATAATAACAGCATCAACACCAGTATTAGCAAAACTATCTATCATTTGTTTTGCCAAAGTATGAGCTTGTTTTGTTTGCCCTTGATGTTCTGGCAAAGCAGCACAACAACCTTGACTTTTAGGAATCACAACTTCGCAACCATTAGCAGTTAAAACTCGAATTGTTGCCTGATTAACTGGTGAGAAAAATATTCTTTGTACACAACCTAAAATCAAACCAACTCGATAACGTTTTTCTCCTTGAGCAGGAATAATAGTAGGATAATTATCCCGAAAAGAAGCAGCAGTAATTTCTGGTAAAATAGATTCCATTGCTCCTAATCTGGGGGATATTTTTTTCAGTAGTTCAGTAGCACGAATAAATTTCTGGAATCCTAATTTTTGATACGCTAATAGAGGGATGAGTAATGGTCGTAACCTCTGAGGATATGGGAAAATATTAAAGATGAGATTACGAATTAATTTGTCAGGTAAAGAACGTTTAATATTTCGTTCTACTTGCGGACGAGTTGCAGCAATTAATTTGTCATATTTAACATTAGAGGGGCAAGTAGTTACACAGGCAAGACAACCTAAGCAAGTATCAAAATGTTGGGAGGTAGTTTCATTGAGCGGTGCTTCTCCTTTGTTAATAGCATCCATAGCATAAATTCTGCCCCTGGGAGAATCCATTTCTTTACCAATTACCCTATAACTCGGACAAGTTGACAAACAAAACCCACAATGAACACAAGCATCAATTAATTCAGGTGATGGTGGTTTTTGAGAGTCAAAACTAGGGTTATCTGTTAAAGATTTTAGATGTGGATTTTGCTGTAAAAAGTTGCTTTCTTTTGCAGGAATTGCTCGATCATTTTCGGTGTTTATGTCTTTTATCTGCATATCTTATGTTTAAATATTTGTTTATACTAACTTTAATTGATCGTGCTATACATCAGTCTTTTTGTCAATCGATCAATAGTAGGTAAGCATTTCCTACGGACTGCTGCGCAAACAGCTATTAGAAGTCAGCGCTTCCCTGCCGGATGCTACGCAAACAGCAATAAGACTCAGATGAGTTTAGTAAGTTCTAATTTGGCGTTAATTAATAAGCTTTATCTAAAACCAAAAACAATAGCTGATGGCTGATGGCTGACAGCTGAATGCTTACATAGTAGAGAGCAATTACTATCTCACCTGTAATTTTTTATTATAGCATTTAATAATATTTAATAAAACAAACTTGTTGTAGAGAATTTACCTATAAATAATCTAATTTATGAATATAAATATCAAAATAAGACAAGCTGTCATATTTGTTTGCAAAAAGTAAGAAATATATACCAAAAAAATTTTATATTTAAAATAAATATAACTATCATAGTTTAGTATTAACCATACTGAAAAATTACAGAGATTAATAATGACTACTTATTTATTTGAAAACTTCTTGGGGCTTTCTTTGCCAATGTCAGAACTACAAGAAGTCCCCCCAATAGCAGATGGTCCAGCTTTAGGAAGTTTCAATGCTTTTTTACCAGGGAATACATTACTAATAGAGGGACGCTATGGCGGACTATCAAGCCCTTTATTTCCTGTAGGAGCAGTAGACTCAGAGGGAAATCCTCAAAGCGCAATTCATGTTCATGAGGCTGAAGCAGGTCAGAATGGGGATATTGTCCGCAACTTAACGGTATCAGAGTTTGATGATACTACGGGTATATTTAATGGTGCTTTTACTCTCACAGATGCAGAAACAGAAGCAGCAGCAGCAGACGAGTTTTATATAAATCTACACACAGATAATAATCAAAGTGGAGAGCTACGGGGACAGGTCATTTTTTTAGACGATCTAGAAGTAGCAGTAAGTCTAGGGTTGCCCATGTCAGAAGCTTTTGAGGTACCACCAGTAGCAGATACCCCCGCAGAAGGAATAGTAGATGCCATTTTGATTGGTGATAACTTATTAATACAAGGAACTTTTTCAGACTTATCAAGCGATTTATTTCCAGTTGGCAATGCAGACTCACAAGGAAATCCTCAGAGCGCCATTCATCTGCATCAGGGATTAGCTAATTCTAATGGTGGAATTATTCGTAACTTCGATGTAATTGATAATGGTGATGGGTCAGGTGGATTTTTTGGTAATTTTACTTTAAGTTCCGATGAAGTAGTCGCTGCTGAGTCAGGGAATTTGTACATCAACCTCCATACAGACAATAATCAGAGTGGAGAATTACGCACTCAGGTTCTGCTCAACGAAACAGATCCAACAGGAGACGAGCTAGTAACATTTTTACCGATATCAACTGTTCAACAAGTCGATCCAGTCGCGCCTAGCGACGGTTCAGGATCTTTTTATGCGGCTCTCTCTGGCAATACTCTCAATATATCCGGTGGTTTTTCCGTTGTATCAAGTGATTTGTTGAATGTCGGACCCTCCGAGGACTCAGAGGGAAACCCTCAAAGTTCAGTTCACCTTCATTTGGGTGGACTTGGCGAGAATGGTGATATTTTACGCAACTTGACTGTAGTTGAAACTGATGGTGTTGGTGAAGGTTTCTTCTCTGGTAGTTTTACTCTGGATGAAACTGAAGTTGCAGCAGTAGAGTCAGGAGAAGTTTATCTTAATCTGCACACAGTAAATAATCCCAGTGGTGAGTTGCGCGGACAGGTGATATTAGAAGATTTGGATACTGTAATTCCTCAAGAGGATGTGGTTTTTAATGGAGACAACCGGGATAACAATATTGATGCAGGTTTTGCTAACGATATAGTAAGAGGTTTTGCTGGAGACGATCGATTAAATGGACTCGCAGGTGACGATCGCATCATTGGTGGTGATGGTAGGGATTATCTAATTGGTGCTAATGGAAACGATACTCTATTAGGCCAGGATGGTAATGATCTTTTAGTAGGTCGCCCTGGGTTCGATATATTGCTTGGTGGAGATGGTGATGATACTCTCAATGGTGGGCAAGGTCGCGATCGCCTGAATGGTGGCCCTGGAAACGATGAGTTAAACGGTGGAGCTAGCATAGACCGATTTATCTTTAACACTAACGATGAGTTTGATTCTCAAGACATAGGTATAGACCAAATTAATGATTTTAATAGTGGGCAAGATAGAATTTTGCTTGGCTTGGGAACCTTTACTGCTCTAGATAGTTCCCCTGGTATTGGTTTATCTACAGATGATTTTGCCATTGTTTCTAGTGAAGTTGATGCTGCAACTGCTGAAGCTGAAATTGTTTACAACTCCGCTAGTGGAGCATTGTATTATAATGCCAACGGTACTGAAGATGGGTTTGGTAGTGGCGCTCAATTTGCCACATTAGACGGCAGTCCAGAGTTAGTAGCTAATGATTTTCAAGTTAGATAGAATTGATATTACGGTGGTGGTGCATTATATCATGTTCGGATAATTAGTGACCAAAAAAGTTTTTGTTTTTAGAATTGCTTGAGCCAGTGAGATACCTATATTAGGCTAGAGCAATACTACGAGCTGTAATTATAACTATTCAACCGGACATGAGATCAGCAGGGAGAAAGAAAGTATTAGGAGGAGAAACTTTTTCGATGGCTAATTAAACGGAGATGATATCAAGCTATCAAATTTTATATTTATTTTATATTTTATTTATATTTATTTTATATTATTTCCTCTTTTTTTGATCAAAAAAACTGTATTAAAAAATACAAATTATCTAGATTGTATTGTTTCTTAAAATCAACAAAATTCTCTTGACACTTGGATAGATCGGTGAGTAGGATGAGTTTGTTAGATTTAATTCAATGTGACAAAGATCCGTCCCCAAAAAAATTAGTTAAAAATTGATGACAGCTAACAAAATCAAACATCTTAACTTTTTTTCTGGTGGATACATAGACGCAAAGTATGTGGAAAATGTTGAAAACTATCACATTCATCATAAAAATTCGGTAAGTGGGAAACCACCGTCTTTTAAGCGGTGGATGGAAACGACTCGACGGGCAATAAAGCGTAGTCAAAAAAATGTGTTATTATTAATTAATAACTTAAAAAGTAGACTCAGTGGCCTTTTGGTCGGAGAGAGTAGTGGCAATTGGCACCGTAAGCGTGGACTGCTGCTGTATACGTACTACGGTACGGTACTGGCAATGTGGTTGTTTCGAGCAATGTGAAAATCCTGATTTTAACCCGATTTACAGCTCCTCTGAAGAATCCACGCGACTTTAGTCCGTGGAGTGTCAAAACCGTACTATTGTCGTCAACACTCAAGAGTCAGATGCATATCTGAACGAAACTAATTTAAGTATTATTCCAGCTTTCTCATCAACTATCCTTAGTGATACAGTCATTAAAGAAGCAAAATCTCTACTTTTGCTTGAGGTTGTAGAAACTAAAAACATTGGTAAGATTGTTTTTGAATCTGGATGGGATCTATTAGGCAATTTCCCTGGTTCCGACTTTCCTAAAGATGTAACCCTTTGGAAGTCTCCCCAAGATGAAGCGGGTATCATAGAGGTCGATCCATATTTTATGGCAAGGCAATCAACAAAGCCAAGTCAGCAAGAAAAATTTGCTGTCAAGGTCAACCTATGGTATGCTCCTTCTCATACTGATTGTGCTATCCACAATCAACATGACTTTTTGGAGATTCATACTCAAGTCTTTGGACAAGGACGAATGCAGAAGTTCAAAGTCAAAAAGTTTGATAGTCTCTATGAAGATTTGATTATGACTGAGGGATACACTCAGATAGTACCCTTCTGTGAAGTCCACGAAAACCAGCAATATACCTATCCGTGGCACCAGTATTACTCAGATACAGACTGTATCTGGATGGCTATAGAATATCACCCAAAAAAAGAATTCTAACCAAGGAGAATAGTCAAATTATGTCCAACGAAATTTTTCCCAGCGATCGCGTATACAAATTTCTCAAGGTAGAAGAATATTTTGACCGCTACAAAGAATGGGAGCAACTGGGATCGGTAGAAAGTCATTCCTTCAATGGGGATAAAAAGACTTTGAGCCTGAAATTCAAGAAGGCCAATGGCAGCGATTGCCTGATGTTGATCGAGGTAATTCAGAACGATACATTGCGGGTGCGCTTTAACCCAACCAAATCAACAGAGGCCCAATACAGCAGTTTCAGTCACTTGCTGAAACACCGCAACTTCGATGAGGCGGACGAGGAAACCAGGCAACAATATATCTTCGATCTAGATTATAAAGAAGACAACGGCCAGATCGTCTTGACAACGAAGTCTCAATATAACCAGATCGTGATGAAAGTAGTTGTCACCTTGGCTCCCTTTGGAATCAATGTCTTCAACAACTCCCCATCCAATTCGGAATATGCAGAAATTCCAGTCTGGCAAACCGCAGACACACCAATTTACTACACTCCCCATTCAATAGACCCCAATAACCCAGAAGATTATGCCATCATCCAAGCGGTGAAGAAGCCTTCTAATGGCAAATATATTGGGTTTGGGGAACAGGGAGGAACCAAACTCAGCAAAAATAGCGACCAGTTGAATTATTTCAACTTCGATAATATGCGGTATCGACAGGTCTACAATCGCGGACCTTTAGATAACCGCGAGCCTCTTTACCACTCGGAGCCGTTCTTTTACGAGTTCAATGGCATTCCCGGCAGCAAGAACGTCAATGCTGTTCTCCTGGACAACCCCTCTCAAGTCTTCATTGATATTGGCTATAGTAACTCCGGTCGCTATATGTTAGGCACCCGCTTTGGGGACATGGACTACTATCTGCTCTTGGGAGAAGACCCGAAGAACATCTTGGATAGCTTTACCGCAATTGTTGGCCGCGCCGAGTTGAAACCGCGTTATGCCCTGGGATATCACCAAGGTTGCTATGGGTACGAATGTGCCGCCGACCTCAAGTGGGCTGTGGAAAAATATCGGCAGTATCAAATTCCCCTTGATGGTCTGGCGGTGGATGTGGATATCCAAGAAAACTACCGGACTTTCACCATCAAGCCAGATTACCAAACGAATAAGAACGCGCCCTACGAGCAAACCTTCGGCAGTCATAAGGAGATGTTCAGTTGGTTGCGTTCACAAGGTGTCAAGTGCAGCACCAACATCACCCCCGTGATCAGCAGCCAAGATAAAAACAACCCTGGTTACTACTCAACCTATAAAGAGGGATTAGAGAAGGGCTACTTTATCACAGACCAGCGGTACGATGCGGACAATCCAGACAGCAAATACTACCAACTGTGGGGTCTCTATGGTCCCGGTACGGTAGGCTGTCCCAATAATGGCTGGGTTGAAGGTGACAGTTACAACAGTGGCCAACCTTACATCGGTGAAGTGTACTACGGACCAGATGCCAATGGCCAACCTATGGGAAGCCCAGGTCACTACTCAGATTTTGCCCGTTCAGAAGTCCGTGAATGGTGGGGTAAGCAATATACATATCTGTTCGATCAGGGACTAGAATTTGTCTGGCAGGATATGACCACTCCGGCGATCCGTCAAAACCGTGGGGATATGAAGGGCTTACCATTCAAACTGCTGGTGAACAGCGACTTTGAAGGAACAGTGGAGTTGAAGCCATCTCTCAAAGTCTGGAACTTGTACTCCTACAATTTGCACAAAGCCACCTACGAAGGACTCAATAAACTACCCGGACGGGAGAACACGCGCAACTTTATCATTGGACGTGGTAGCTATGTTGGTTCTCACCGATATGCAGGGTTGTGGACTGGGGATAACTCTTCCGACTGGGATTTCCTCCAGATGAATATTTCCCAAGTCCTGTCTCTAGGTATGCACGCCTTGGCAGTCACAGGTCAAGATATCGGTGGCTTTGAAGAGGCAGCTTATGATAGCGGCAAGTGGGCGAATCCAGAATTGCTGATCCGCTGGACTGGTGCAGGGGCTTTCTTACCCTGGTTCCGTAATCACTACGTTCGTAAAGGGCGCAAAGAGTTCCAAGAACCCTTCCAATATGTAGAGTGGTTTAATAACTATAAGGGCGGTAATATCCCAGAACCCCAAGATTTGTATCGCATGGTTCCCGATATTTGTCGGCATTACATTACATTGCGCTACCGACTGATGCAGTTGTTCTATGATGCCTTGTTTGAGAACACTCTGAATGGAATGCCCATCTGTCGTCCTTTATTCCTCAACGATCCTCAAGATGAATCCCTCTACAATGATAAAGACGAATTCCTAAACAACGAATTCTTTGTCCGCAAGGATCTGCTGATTGCTCCAGTGTTGCGCCCTCAATATGAAGACAACAACAATGGTCGGCGGGATGTCTATTTGCCCAAAGGTAGCAACTGGTATTGCTTTGTGGATAACGTTATGCCTCTTGGTGCTGCGACAGAAGGAGGCACAACGATACGGGATTTTGATGCCAACATCAATGTCAATGGCGATCACATTCACTTTATTGTTCCAATCTACGTCCGTGCAGGGGCAATTATTCCGACTATCGAAGTGGAACAATATGTGGGACAGTTGAATGCAGAAGGTAAGCCCAATCCTATTACCCTGAATGTCTATCCAGGGGAGCAAGGGGAATACAGTATGTATTTGGACGACGGGGTGAGCCGTTCTTCTGCTCCCAAAGCAGATGTGGACGATCCAAACGCCAACGACGAATATCGCGAGACCAAGATTACCCACAGCTATACTAGCGAAAAGATGCGGGAAATTAAAGTGGAGCGCGTCCACGACGGGTATACGCCGCCTTTCGAGAAGTATTTCTTCGTGGCCATATTGCATGATCCAAGCGAGCAGCGGGGTGCTACTGGTCCTTTGAGGGGTGTGATTCTCCAAGATCAATACTTACAAGCGATCAAAGGTGCTACTCCAGAAGAACGCAGTCAGCATCTGCAAAATGCTACCAGCAATGCTTGGTATTATAACGATCATATCAACATCAGTTTCATTAAGGTGTTTGATTATTCTCCTTATATTTCGATCCAGGTAGAGTATGTTTAAGATCGAGTTACATCAATGAATATGATGTCCGGATAATCAGTGATAGTTTGTAGTAGGGTTTGAGCAATATCTATTCTTAGAGCTAAAGTCCTACTACAAGCTTGAATTATAACTATTCAACCGGACATGATTTAACGAATTTAGAAGTCAGAAGTCAGAAGTCAGAAGTTATTTTTGTAACGAGGATTTGAGCAAAGCTCCAAAAATGCAGGATGATTTTAATAGTTTTGTGAAATGAGCATCTTGCCCGTTCCTGATATTTTCCCCTTCCTGATATTTTCGGGATCTCAAACAAGAATCTCCCGTTATAATCTTTGATTTAACGGGCGAGTGTTAATACTTATTGTCTTTGACAAAAGTGGGATATATTAGACTTGTCGCTAAATAAAATCTTAAAAGTAGGAAAATAATATTGTCAAATTTTCGGCTGTACCCACCAACCTATGCTACCATCAAGTAGAAATTCCAGAGTCCTACAGCAGTTAACATGAAGCGATCGTCTAAATCTTTAATCCGATTTCTATAGATTGCTGTTGTTGCATTGTATCTCTTGACACCTGATATCGTGTGTTCGCACTTGACACGAACTCTACTTTTTTCTGTGTTTGATTGTTTCTCTTTGTATGTTAATTCTTTCTTTCTTGGCTTTTTCGTCGGTATTTTGATGTTCACAAATTCTTTCTGTAATCCCGCGATTGCCTGAATCTACATGAATTGTTACTTCATCTGGTACAAATTCTACCAGTTTTTCTTCATCTAGTTGCCGTTTGTCATGCACCTTACCCTCTCGTGCTTTGGAAAGCACTAAAACTCTTTTATTCTCGTCTGTCATTATTAAATGTTTACGAGTATGACGCTTTTTTTTACCTGAGTAATGATTTTTTTGCTTCTGCTGCTCTTTGGGACGTTGAATTGGGCGTTCTGTACCATCAATCATTACTTCTTTGGCAGATGGAAATCTGGTCATAAATTCTCCGATGCTTTCCAACTTACGTTCTGGCAAGGCCATTTTTTTTCCCAATGACTTTTCCAATATTGGTTGTAGTCTTAACATCCAACGGTGTGCTCGACTGCGGTGCAAGTCAAACAATACTCCAGCCACATCAAAGGTGGGATAGCATTTGAAGTAGAACAAAATAAAAAATAGCGATTTTATGAAGCTTCCAGCAATCTGGCTTTTCTACCTCCCCCTCAGGCTCGGAGTCGTGGCTTTTGAGTACTAGCGATCGCTTCCAAGTCAAGCTGGACAGAAAAAGCTTCCAACAATTCATTAAATGCCTTACGATTTAGTCCCGTTAATGCCCTTAACAGTCGATCTTCTTTTAGCACTCGATTGATGTCCAGCATTTTCCCATCCCATCTTCAAATACCAACCCTTACTTTACCTTATTAAGCGACAAGTCTATTATTCAAGTACTGAAAAACTTACAGCGCTTTTCAAATTGATGAACCACATCTTCACAAGCAAAACATTGTAGGGACGTTCCATGGAACGTCCCTACTGTGGTCTACCCAAATGAAAACCGCTGTATTAGGAAAGTTGTCAGAAAAAGCCGAGTAAGTTCGTCTTAAGGATAGAACAAGCTTGACAAAAAAAAGAAACAAGGATCAAGAAAGTAATGAAAAAAGCTTTGAAAATCGTTGCTTGATCGTTGCTTGTCTGCTCATAATAGCCTTGACGGTAGCATTGGCAATGAATGTATCGAATGCTAGTGCAGAACCAGCAGCATGCGATAAGTCTTCAGCACCTACTTTTGACATCCTCCCCGGCCTAAAGGCGCGGGTATTCCTACTGAGCCGTAGCTCCTCGGCGAGTTGACGTTTTGCTGGCGCAAAGCTCCGCTAACACAGGCTGCTGCTACTTTTGCAGTAGTCTTACGCTTGCCTCCACGTCCGTTTAATGTCTCGGACTGCCCGCCCGCGACTAATATATTTATTGCTGCATTTTCGTCTCTATCATGTTTTGCACCGCAGTTGAGACACTCCCATTCTCTTACCTGAAGGTCTAGCTTACCACCTTTAAAGCCACAATTTGAGATTAAAGTCAGTGAAGAGGTCGCCCCCTCCACTGCTCTCCAGAACGCAGCATGATAGTTTCCCATCACTGCGCTCCTCAGTAAAACAGCTATTGTCATTAGTACGTCACCACAAGCATATCTTCAAT
>NZ_JAAHGO010000065.1 GCF_010672455.1 Okeania sp. SIO2C9
ACCGCATTTTGAGGGCAGGTAATATTCCGTCTCTGGCAAGTATTATTCGCGATCGCTCTTCTGTTAGTTCCTTTGGTTGGTCTTGGCAATTATAATCATTGCCTACCCCATCATATTGAGTGGATACCAGGAAAAGAACTCTGGAAAATGCTACTGCCAAGGTTAATATGCCGTTTGATTCGACTAATGCTCCAGAGATTAGCGATCGCCTAAGTTTTAAAAGATACGATCGGGGGTTCTATACAGTCCATTGAATAGCGCCTTCAAACAAATTCTGTTATTTATACACAGCAAGTTTTCTTTGTTCTCCGACCCCTGACTCTTGCTCAACGTTTCTAGATTTTTTTTGGAGATGTTTATTTTACCCATTCACTGCCGATGGTTGATCGTCAATAGGAATTCTAGGAAAGCTAGGTAAATCTATTGCTCCTAGTGACAGGTGCTGTTTTTGTGGTACTTCTGATACCACATCTTCTTCAAGAACTTCAGGTTCAAATACAAGTGGTTCCCAAGTTGGTAGATGTAACTTACTACTTGGTGGGGGTGTCTGTTCTTGATATTGCTCCACATCCTCTGATACTTCAAAAAAGCCTTCTGCATCTATGTCTTTTTCTGGCTCTTCTTGATACTCACTAACATTCCACTTTCCTGTAGCTATATTCCATGATATGCGTTCGCTTTTAACTGTTGTTATTGCTTCATATTCAGAAGTATCACCTTCTAGATATTCCTCTACTATTATGTTATTTTCTGCCAATTTTTCTACTTCCTGAGATGAATTTCTATATTCATCTAAATAGTTTTCCTCCATAACTACATATTCTTCTGACTCGATATCTTCTAATGCCATTGCTGGTGATTTTTCATCTATCAATTCATAATTTGGGTCTTCACCTATTCTACTAAACGAGGGTAAACTAGGATTTAATTGACTTGTACTGACCTCTTGAGATAACTCGTTTTGATAAATATTTTTGTCTGATAATGCTACCTGTTCAGGTTCTGCTAAAGCTTGTGGTAAATCTATTTTCTTGCCCAGGCTAATTTTGGCAATATTTTTTTCTTTATTGCTAAAAAGAGCTTCTTGTTGCTGTTGATTTTTTGGCTGTGGCGACCAAGGTTTAACTGGTTCGGAATTTAATGAGGGTGGTTTTTTAGTGTTAGAGTTGACAAAGAGATGTTCTTGTTTTTGAGGTTCAGATAAAGAATGCACCTGAGATGCTATTACCGGAGATTCTTCTGTAGATATTTCTGTTGGTATATCTACTGTATCTATATTTATTCTCCCTGGCATTTCTAAGCATCTTTCTAATGCTGCTTTAAACTGTAGAGTTTGCTGCTGCTGGCGGTATAGTCTTGCCCGCAATTCTTTGCAACTATTTTCTAATTCTTTGAGATGATAAACTTGTTGGCTATAAGATTGTTTAGTTAAGGCACATTCTCGTTCCATTTGCGCCTGTTGTTGCTGACTCACATCCCACTTATCTGTTAGAGACTCTACTAAAACTTCCTGACGTTGAATAATTTGATTACATAGTTCCAACTTGTAGAATAGGCGAGTTACCTGTTGTTGAGTTGCTGCTAATTCTTTAGTTCTTTCTTCTAGCAACTTTTCTTGATTTTCTAGAGTTTCTTGACATTCTTCTAAGGCTGTTTCTAGGTCTGTAACTCGATTTACCAGTTCGCGGTTACAATCATGTAGAGCTTCCATAAGATTTGTAGATTCTAGCTCTTCAATGGAGTCTTTTGTTGGGCCTACTTTAATTTCTGAAGTTTCCTGGGACTTTTTTGGAGGTTGATTTTGATTGGTTGGTACTAAATTTTCTGCTTCTGCTGAAGCTGTTCCTACTACTGGAATTGAATCTACACTAATGACACCAGGAAAATTAACTGTTTCCCACTCATCATCCTCTGGGACAGATGTGTGTATTTCTGATTCAAGAGCTGGTTTGATCTGGTCTACATTATCATTATTATAGCCCAGTTTTTGATTACTTACTGGATTATTTGTTTCTGGTAAGTGTTGGTTTCCAGGAAGTTCCGCTTCTGGCATTGCTTTCACCTAGGATTTAGAGATTGCCTTCTGATTATTATATTAATGTTATCATCTCTCACCGTCAACCATCTTATTATGTTTATATATATTAGTAATACGGCGAGTAATACAGTTAGAGAAAAAATATATTTTATTTAAGGGTAGATAATTATTAGCTTAAGTATCTATAATAAAATTCATTTAACATTTTATTTTATTAGTTTAGTATAGACAAAAATTAAACTTCCTGTCTTACGGCAGTTTTTTGAATTTATTAAGAAATAATTCAATTCTCAATTCTCTAGGACTAGCGGATGTAGCTTTTATAGCAGAAGGAAGAAGGAAGAAAGCTTTAGTTATCTAGGGGATTCATTATCTAGGGGATTCATTATCTACAACAGAAGGAAGAAGGAAAAATCTGGCGTTGTCTGAGTTTTAAGCTTTTGGTGTGTTAGCGCCCTTTCCTTGGACTACATCATTACCGGAGTATAAATTGTTTTGAGAATCCCACTAAACATTAAAATATTAGAGTTGTGAGGAAATAAAAACTAAAACTGCTCAAAAGCTTACTGTATAAGCCTTTCAATTTAGGTAAATAAACAAAGACTAAAACCTTTAACATATAAGAGTTTTAGCTACTCTTTGAGCTTATTTTGCAACAAGTTTATTAATTAGTGGTAGGTCAGCTCATCTATATAACTACGCAAATAGGGCGCGGACATCTATGAAAATGCAAAATGCTCAAAGTTAGTGAGGGATTATTTGTGACTTCTGACTTCTGATTTAAGGCCATCTTTGTGATTGATCGCTAGTTGTGAAATATAATGAAAATCTATAGAAATAATTAAAAAGCGTTTCGGTCCAGAATGCTCCGCAAACAGTCGATTGGCCTTTAGTAGTCAGCTTTGCGCTAAGGGGGTTTAAACCTAAACTTTTAGCCCACTACAAAGCTGAGTGCTGTTTGCATAGCATTCCGGTACGGAAAATGCTGATAGCTAGTTAACGATTGATTTAGCCTAATTTCCAGAGGACTTTTTCCATGGCTTTGAATTTTAGATTTGCTATTGCTAGTGATTTACATATTGCAGTTCCTAATACTATTGCGGAACAAGCGCATCGTTTTCATTTGGTAGAAGTTAGTATTCCTGCTTTTGAAGTAGTATTAGAAAATTTAAGTAAGCTAGATATTGATTTTTTACTATTACCTGGAGATTTAACTCAAGATGGTGAGCTTGAAAATCATACCTGGTTAAGTAAAAAATTAGCTACACTTCCTTATCCAGTTTATGTAGTGCCCGGTAATCACGATGTACCGACAAAATTTACCAATGATTATTCTATTGGTTTGGCAGATTTTCCTAGTTATTATCACCATTGTGGATTTGATTACGAGGAACGATTATATTACACTAAACAAATTTTTCCTGGAGTGCGAATAATTGGGCTTAATTCTAATCAGTTTGATGGCTCGGGTAAACAAGAATATACAGGTGGTTTAGAAGCAGAACAATTAGATTGGTTGAAACAGGTTTTAACTACTACAAAAGAGGAATTAGTGATGGTGATGTTACATCATAATGTGATTGAACATTTACCAGATCAATCTCATAATTCTCTTGGTCGTCGTTATATGTTAGAAAATAGGTTTGCATTGTTAGATATTCTTCAATCTGCTGGGGTTAAGCTGATATTTACTGGTCATCTTCATGTTCAGGATATTGCTGAATATCAAGGAATTTATGAAATTACAACTGGTTCTTTAGTTACTTATCCTCATCCTTATCGTATCATTAATTTTACTACCGACTCTAGTGGTCAGCAGTCTTTAAAAATTGAAAGTCATCGAGTTAATTCTTTGCCTAATTTTCCCACTCTTAGTGATGTTTCTAGGAACTGGCTTGGCGATCGATCCTTTCGTTTTATGTTTAAACTTTTGACTAATCCTCCTGTAAATTTATCACCAGAAATAGCAGAAAAACTTGCTCCTAGTCTACGTTATTTTTGGGCAGATATTGCGGGTGGTGATGCTGTGTTTAACTTCCCTGAATTTCCGCCTCATGCTAGACAATATTTTGAAAGTTTTAGCGCCACTAATAGTATTGATAATAATGCTACGTTACTGTTGCAATAATCAGCTCTCCTGAAAAAAAATCATAACTTTTATCTTTTAAATAATTAAAAGTAGTCAAGTCAAAAGTTACTATTTTTTACTTTTGACTAATTATCTTTTTCTTTTGGTTTAATACCAACTTGAAAAAAGAATGGTATATTTAAGTAACACTTTAATCATTAAATAATTAACATAGATTGAATATTTTTTTTGACAGTTATTAGTCATTTATTGTTAATTATTCTTATGTTTACTTCGGGCTTGCTGATTAAATATCAAAGCATTGACTGATATTGATTGTAGCATTATTTTTGTCTAAAAAAGTGTCAGCTTTTCGGTGGATACGAGCTGCATAAAGCTAGTATTTTGGGACGATTATGGCAGAAAAATCACTCTTACAATTTTTCCGACTACCTCCTCTATAATTCCCATTCCTCCTGACTCCCCCTCCTGGGAGGAGCGCGGGGGTGAGTTGACTCCTGAGGACTGACTCCTACCTCTACCAAAAGACTTTCCATACGCAAACCCTACTTCGACGTAGGAATGCTGCATGCAACGTCCCTACCCACTCCCCTACTGCCACACAATGCGAAAATGTAGCAAATATTTATCAAATTGGTATAATACCCCGCCGTCTACAGGGTGTTGACAATTGGTTGAGGTTTGAGTCCCCATCCACTTCCTTCTTCCTTCTTCAAAAAGGTTGACGACAAATACCAAATACAGATGTATAACCATGTAAAAATGTACTACCACCCACCGGACCAATTTCACCATTACAGAAAAAGCCACTGATAGGGATATTCAAATAACTACTAAATAATCTAGAATCAAAGTTAGGTTTACCATATAGTCCTTCTCCTCGTCCCAAACAAGAAAACATTAAAGCCGTAGCATTATTTGTAGATTTAGTCTCAAAAGAAACTTCTCTTTGATAGCGCTCTAGTAAAATTTCTAAATCTTCTGCTGAGGTATTAGCATCTCGTAAATGAAATTGAATTCGTTGGCCCGCCCTTACCTTATCACCAATGGCGATCGCTCCTGCTTTAGGGTCAACTCCAATTAAATTACGAATTAGAAAATCTCCCTGTTTTAAGTTTTGCTGAAATTCGTCTCTTACTATACCGACAAAGAGAGAATTTTCTGCTAGCTTCCTGTCTTGTTCGTTGAGATTTTGTACTAAGCCTTGTAATGCTTCTAGTGGAGATTGTTTAATACCACCTACCATTTGGTCAGAACTAACGACTTCTTCAAGTTCTAGAACTATATTACGTTCTCCTTCTGTAACACGATATGGTTTACCAATAGGCCGACAGCCTTGTGCTACTATTGTTTCTAAAATAATCTTGCCAGATAGAGAGACTCCTACAGCTCCTTCTTCACAAAGGCGGTCTTCACAAAAAAGTCCTGCACTGTTGCCAGTAGGGCCACTACTAGCTAATCCTCCTACTTTAGCTGAATTAGGATAAGCATAATCTAGCCCTTGAAGCAGGTCATTTATTTTGGCAGAAAATGGGTCAGCGAGTATAATAAATTGAGGATTGTCTGTAGTAGGTACTCCGATGAGATTACACCAGTCATCGGGAGAACTGTCTAAGTCTGGTAGTTGTTCTGCACAGATGTGAAAAGCTGTTACTGTGACTTCTGGCAAATGTGCCAAACTGAGACTAATGGCTGGTTGGTGTTCTAATTCTTGTGGTTTTCCATCATCATTCATACCAACTATACCACCACCTCCACAACCGACGAGTACTGTTTCTGGTAAATATTCTTTTAGTAGAGGCATGAGTCGTGAATATTCACTGGTAAAGGCTGAGGAGATAAATACCAGTCCTAAATCTGCTGTAGTTCCTAATGATTCTAAACTTTTTTGTGCTACTTCTTTAACTGCTGCTTCTAATGAGGGACGGGTTGATAGAGAGTTTGACCACTGCATCTATATGGAGGCTCCTTGTGAATATATTTTTAATATTAATATTTCAGTATAGTTGGGATTATCGGTCATCAGGTATTAGTTATCAGTTAACTGTTAAGATTTTTAACAGGTTCATAATTGACCTCCACTATTCTGTTACTAGTTAGCCTCTTTCGGAATAACTGCGTTAATAGTCATCAATTAACTCTTTCTAATTCTAGTTGATGGCAAAAATTGAACCGGGACTCAATTAATATCATGTTTGGTTGAAAAGTTTAAAGAATTGGCGTTGCTGAATAATATCAAATCCGGTTAAACAGTTATAGATTGGTCGTCTTTAGGAGTCAGGAGTCAGAAGGAGAGGAAATCACAAAGACTTAGTAATTATGATGATTGGATATTTTTTTTATACCAAATTCATATAAAGTTGCATAGAACAATATTTTAATCAGGCGTTGCCTGTGCATTAAAGAAAGACTTGTTAATAAATTTCATAATTATGTGCCACCGCGCCACCTACCACCTAACAAATAATTCTATGCAGCCTCACATAAAATTGGTATTATGTCCAATTCCCCCAGATTTGATATAACAGTATGATTTTTAGTAGTTTGGAGTCAGTAAGGGATATAGATACAAACTTCTGCTTGCTTTATATAAGAATAGACTAGACAGATAATACGATGCAAAGGGCACGGACAACTCAACAGCTTAAAACTTAGACAAAGTAAGATTTTTCCTTCTTCCTTTGAATAATTTAATAGTTATAAAAGGTCTGGTGAAAGTCTAAAGATTAATTTTAACTCTTGGTTAGTGCCAATTGTTGATTTTAATTACCTGTGTTTCTGTGGAAAAGACAGTAATTAATATGATTTTTGTAGTCGCATAACTTGATAATAATCAATTATTTTTGGTACATTTAATATCATTATTTGTTAGAGACGAATTTTGATTAAGTTTATTTAACTTTGCCAGATAATTATTAGGAAGTTTTATATAAAACTGCTAAATCTTTGCTTAAAATAGACTATTGGTAATATTAAAACCTTTGTAAAAGTAAAAATCCAGTATTTGTATTATCCTTTATTTTCCCTATTTCTAACAATCAAATTTTTGTACAATTACTCACTCTAATTGGTATAGCGCTACTTAAATTATTATCATAATATTTTTAATTTAATTTCATAAATGTTACTTATAAAACAGGTTATCGTTATCTGTTATGTTAATATATTAAGTATTGTTTAGCAAGCTGGACATTTAGTACAGTTTGAAAGTTTGATTTTTTTGTCAATGAATATTAAAATATCAAGATCATTTGGTAGGGAATCTCTCGTAGCATATATAAATGATAAAGAGGTTAAATTTTAATTTGTCTCTTTACCTGACCTATTTTTCAATTTCTAACCCTTAATTTTATATTTAGGAATTGTGTACCAAAAATCGTAGGTAGTAAGTTAAGTTAAGTTAAGTTAAGAATAAAAAAACTATGACTAATAACAACATTCAGGAAAAAATTGAACAAGAGCGCGAAGAAGCTCGTGCTATTTGTGATGCTTCTGGTGCTAATTCCAAGGAATGTGCAGTAGCTTGGGATTCGGTAGAAGAGCTTCAAGCTGAGTCTGCTCATCAAAAGCAAAACAAGTCTCAAAGTTCCTTGGAAAATTATTGCGATGATAATCCTGAGGCTGTTGAGTGTCGAGTATATGACAACTAGAGCCAATTTATTGATTTAATAAGCTATTCAGCCGTAGTTTATTAAATTAAACATATTAATTTAATGCTTGCCTGGTAAGCAACTGAAATATTGTTGAACTTATTAATTCAGTTGCTTATCATTAGAAAAAAATATACCAGAAATAACTTTTTAAAGTTAATTACGATTATAGTTAAATTTTTATAAGTTACTATTTTTATAAGTTACTAATTATGTTAAATTTTTTACCCATAGCCATCACATCTGGATTGGAGATTTGGGTCTGGATGGACTATAGGCTAGCGGTATTATTTACTGTGGTACTACCCCTGTTTATTTTAATTTGGGCTTTTGTCAAAAAATCTGAATCTATTCAACGTTTGTTGATTACTTATTGGCGAGTTTCTAGTTTATTGGCAATCACAGTTTACTTAATGATTGCAGCAGTACCTATCAGTTTTTTAACATCATTAATAGCTAGAATTTTAATTCCTATATCTTTGTGGTTTTGGGTAGATTTGAATGAGGAAATTAGAGAATTACGAAATTCTCCTCTGAAGGCTAGTTTAACTTCTTGGCGTTGGGCTACTACATTTTATAATTTAATCGGAGCATTATTCCAAATTCCTCTTTTGGGGTGTGCTTTTAAATCCCGAAATGATTTACTCGAAGATTCATTTTGTAATGTTTGGCTAGACCCCCCATGGTTATTTAAACAAATTTTCCATCCAGACTGGCCTCAAGAATTTATTGGTTTCTTGGGTTTTACCGGATTAATAATCTATACAATTTTTCTCTGTTATTTTGTTTTGGTTAAGTTACAGAAGCAAGGGCGATCGGCAACAGGCAATTAATATAATTAATAATTAATAATTAATAATTAATAATTACCTCTCCTTGAAAATCCTTTGAGTAAAAATGAATTTGCTATAAGGAGAATAAAGCAAATTTTATCGAATAATTAAGGTTGAAAGGCTTTTATTTAAAGAATAAATAAAGAAAAAAATACTGGCTAATCCTATGCTTTTTAAGGAGAGTAAATAATTAATAATTAATTGTTTAACTATCTACTGAAAGTTATTCAGTGATCTTATATAGAGTGCTTTATCAATCAATAAAGAAATGAATAGCATTTCTCATCGTTTGGAACAATACACAATTAAAAAACCGAATCAAGTATTAATAGTTAAAGTTGAAATTGATGGAGAACCAGATGAAATAGCTATTTTTAAAGGTTTTTCTAGTTCCCTAATCAAACCTACAGCTTTCGACCCAGATATACCTGTATTACCAGAAACAGCTAAAATTATTAGTATCGATTTGGTTGCTAGTCCCTACAATCCAGAATCACCTACTTATCTTAAACAGGGACTGACTAGGGAACAAATGCAGTCCCTGCTACTAGAAGTAGGAGTTTAGTTTAGTTAGCCCCACCAGAAGCTTGCAGACGCGCTCTAGCTCGCTTTAAAGCTTGTTTGGCCTTTATTTTTGCTTGAAGGTCGCCGTTTTCAGCTTTTTCCAGACTAGATTCAGCCTCATTGTAAGCTATACGAGCTGCTTGTTTGTCAATAGTGTCTCCTTTTTCCGCACCATTAACAAGTATCGTCACTTCATCTGCTTCTACTTGAGCAAAACCACCCATCAGGGCGATCGCTACCCAATCTTTTTGAGGACGAACTCGCATTACTCCTGCATCAAGGGCAGTTAACATCGGAGCGTGTCCACTTAAAATTCCTAATTGACCTGTTGTACTTGGTAGGATTACTTCTTGAGCTTCCGAGTCCCAAACTGTCTTGTCGGGAGATATTACACGCACAGTTAATGTCATTTGTCAATCATTTTTTGTTTATTTTTATTTGCGTTAGTTACTGAGTTGTCAGTTGACTAGTAGATCTCAGCATCGATAACCAACAAGCCAACTGTCAACATTTTTTCGCTAACTAACGATCAACATAGCTACTAAGACTATGCTTCTGCCTTCATTTTTTCAGCTTTGGCAATGACTTGGTCAATACCTCCCACCATGTAGAAAGCTTGTTCTGGTAACTCATCAAGTTCACCAGATAAAATCATTTTGAAGCCTTTCATTGTATCATCGAGCTTCACATATTGACCAGGAGAACCTGTAAATACTTCAGCTACAAAGAAAGGTTGTGATAGGAAACGCTCTATTTTACGAGCGCGAGCTACTGTTAGACGGTCATCTTCAGATAATTCGTCCAAACCTAAGATAGCGATAATATCCTGAAGTTCTTTGTACCTTTGTAGAGTAGATTGTACTGAACGAGCTACAGCATAATGCTCGTCACCTACTACACTTGGTTGCAACATAGTAGATGTAGAGTTTAAGGGGTCAACTGCTGGGTAAATACCTTTAGAAGCAAGTCCCCTTGACAATACTGTAGTTGCGTCTAGGTGAGCGAAGGTAGTAGCAGGTGCAGGGTCTGTCAAGTCATCCGCAGGTACATATACTGCTTGAATAGAAGTAATAGAACCTTCTTTTGTGGATGTAATTCTTTCTTGCAATTCACCCATCTCTGTACCCAGGGTAGGTTGATATCCTACCGCAGATGGCATTCTTCCCAGAAGTGCAGATACTTCAGAACCTGCTTGTACAAACCGGAAAATGTTGTCAATGAAAAGTAGCACGTCTTGCTTACTAACATCCCGGAAATATTCTGCCATTGTTAGAGCAGATAGACCCACACGCATTCTTGCTCCTGGTGGTTCGTTCATCTGACCGTAAACCAAGGCCACTTTAGAGTCGGGGAGGTTGTCTGGGTTAATTACTCCAGACTCAATCATTTCATTGTAAAGGTCATTACCTTCACGAGTCCGCTCTCCCACGCCACCAAACACGGATACTCCACCGTGAGCTTTAGCGATGTTATTAATTAATTCCATAATGATAACGGTTTTACCTACACCCGCACCACCAAATAATCCAATTTTTCCACCACGACGATAGGGAGCTAGTAGGTCTACAACTTTAATACCTGTTTCAAAAACGGAAGGCTTAGTTTCTAGCTCTACAAATTTAGGAGATTCACGGTGAATAGCAGATTTCTCCTCAGTTCCCACTGGGCCAAGTTCGTCTACTGGTTCGCCGATCACGTTAAATATTCTACCTAGAGTAGCAGTGCCTACAGGTACACTAATTGCAGCCCCAGTGTCTACTACTTCCATACCACGTACAAGGCCATCCGTGCCACTCATAGCCACAGCTCTAACTTGGTTGTCGCCTAGAAGTTGTTGCACTTCACAGGTGACAGAAACATCTTGTCCAGCTTCGTTTTGACCTGTAATTGTTAGGGCATTGTAGATTTCTGGAAGACTTCCACTAGGGAATTTAGCATCTACAACTGGACCGATAATTTGAGTAATTTGTCCTACGTTTGTTTTTTCTGCGGTGCTTACCATTCTATCTATTCTATATGCTTATTTAGCTATCCAAATTAATATACCCGACACTGACACTGCTATGGCATGAAAGCTTGCTGTTGCTTTTAGTGTGGGCTTCTTGTTCGATTAATCTTCCTCTATATCTGCAATTTTCAGAATATAGGTCTGACCAAATATCTGAAGGTTTTGCTTAAGTGTGAAAAATAATATATCGCACTTACTTCCAGTAGTAGTCGCTGATTGACATACTCCACTCACTTCAGGAAGTGGATTTTCCCAGACTGACGTCAGTGGGATTACTGGTTCTTCCAGACTGCTTAACTAGCTACGCTCTGGCAACAGTTAGTATTATGTGGGGCTGTCCCCAGTTGTTCAGGTAATTGGCCTTAGTTTTTGGATGCCCGACCATACTATCGATGGACTATTTATTTTTTAGTAACTGACCCTCTGCTACTCAGATATATCTCTTCGATAAAAAGGATAATTCTGTTGTAGTTTCATGGGTAAAGTTTGAGAAGGGATTGGTGACCATTCTCATGTGTTTCTCCATTTGTATCTAGGGAAGGCATTTTAACCCACAGAGATTCTTGAATATATTAGGTTGGCCTCAACCCCATGCTCTACATCAATCATCCGGGCTTTTTACTTTGGCCTTTCGACTGAACAAATTGCACTGTCATTTTTTAGAGTATCACTGAAGGGTTCATCAAAGGAGATATTAATTATTTTGCTGAGGACTTTTTTATCTGATTACTGTCAATATCATTTTGTGTGATTATTGTCAAGTTTGAAAAACGAATGATATGTGTTTTAATCGGAAAATATTTGTCAAATTGATTTAAGAAATTAGCGATCGCTCGAAATTTTTGCCAAAAACCTGGGTCTAAAGCTTCCCCCTTCTGGTGCTCGATCTATAATATTTGGGCATCTCATAGTTTTATCTGCAAAAATATGTCATCAAATCATACTAGAGCATTGACTTAATCAACGAATAACGATATAATACGTAAAAAAGCATACCATTAGACAGGATGCGCTCAATCTCCATGAAATCCATGACTAACCAAACTCAAATTAAATAATAAACAAAAAACTCTGATGGCACAACACGCGGGCTACTCTCGATGGTGCTACAACTGGGGTTTAAGTTTATGGAATACTGCTTACACAGATGGTTACAAGCCCAACCCTCGTAAACTCAGAGAGGTTTTTACCTTACACACCAAACCCCTCTACCCCTGGATGAAAAACTTGTCGTCTAAAGTTTATCAGTATGCTTTTCCTACGGAATGCTGCGCAAACATCAACTTGGGTGAAGCATTTAAGAGGTTCTTTCAAGGGTTGGGTAAACGCCCAAGGTTTAAGAAAAAAGGTAAACATGATTCTTTCACAATTGATAGTTGTGGAAAGCCAATAGAATTAAACGGATGGAGTCACAAATTACCTTTTATTGGTATTGTTAAAACTTATGAACCGATTGAAGCAACAACTCAAAAAATAACTATCAGCAGACAAGCTGGTGATTGGTATCTTAGCTGTAGTTATGAATTTACTCCGACTGCAACTTCAAAAACTACTGAAGTTGTAGGTGTAGATTTAGGCATTAAAACATTAGCAACATTAAGTAATGGTGAAGTCTTCAAGAGTGTTTTGCCTTACCGTCAAGCCCAAAACAAACTAGCTAAGTTACAACGACAACTGAGTAGGAAAGTTAAGCATTCAAGCAATTGGTACAAAGCTGTAGTCAGGCTAGCCAAACAAGATAGGCGAGTAGCTAACATCCGCAAAGATGCGCTTCATAAACTGACAACATATCTAGCCAAGAACCACGGCATTGTTGTGATAGAAGACCTAAATGTATCTGGAATGTTAGCTAATCATAAACTAGCTAAATCAGTTAGCAGATAGTGGTTTTATGAATTCCGTAGGCAGTTAAAATATAAAACTCAGTGGTATGGCTCTGAACTAGCTATAGTTGACAGATTTTTTCCGTCTTCAAAAACTTGTTATAACTGCGGTCATGTTCAAGATATGCCATTGCATCTGAGGACTTTTGATTGCTCTGAGTGTGGCATATCTATAGACAGAGATTTGAATGCAAGTATAAATTTGAAAAATGCGGTCGGCTTGACCGTCAATGCTTGTGGATGAGTTACCGCCGACGGCCTCAGTGGAAGCAAGAAGTAAACATTAAAATATCACTAATTATGACGTTTTATATCGGTTTTATGAAGCAGAAATCAAAGAAATAGTAATCTTAGTAACTAGACAGTGCGAAGTTCTTGGAATAACTATTAATAGCTAAGGCTTTCAGCGATCTAAAGGTTAAAAACTCTTTATTGAGAGTTGTAGGTACTGTCTCAATCAAATAATTACCACAAAGCAATAATTAGACTAGAAAAATGTCATTTGAAGGTAACTAGACAGCTTAAAGACTGGGCTATTATAGCAGTTTTCCTGCACGGTAGACCACAGTAGAGACGTTCCATGAAACCTCCTTACAGGGCGCGTGATTATGACAATGTGGTTCATCAATTGTTTCGGTAAATCCTAATTTCACTTCTACTGATTGTTCTAATTGTGGGCATAGAGTTAAAAAGTATTTATCAACTCGTACTCATATTTGTCCTCATATTGTCATATAGAAATATGCCGTGATACTAATGCAGCACACAATATATTGAATCGTGGATTAGAAATAGTAGGTATCTTGACATCCTCCCGACCCTGCTCTATGAGACAGCGCGGGATTCCCTAGCATCACTGTTAGAGACTTTCTGTTTCTTAGCACCCGCCTTCCGGGATTTATTCCCCTCGGGTCTAAAAGCGCGCTCCACAGACAAGCCAGCGCCGCCAAAGGGGGTCTCCCCCATGAGCGACTGGCGCTGACACTGCTCCTCCCGCAGCCTTCGAGGGTGGGCGTTCCCTCTCTTGGTCAGCATTCCCTCTCTTGGTCGGCGTTCCCTTGCGACTAGCGTCGTCGCGGGTTCCGACCGCTTGCGCCTGTCGGCGGCGCGGGGTCTGACCGCTTGCGGTCAGACGCCGACGCGGGTTCCCATCCGCAAAATGTTTATACTGGCGTTGATGTCCCTGTCATGGTGAGCTGCACACTCTGGACAATCCTACTCTCTAATGTTTAGAGGTAATTTCTCCACTACATGACCACAATTAGAGCAACGCTTAGAACTAGGAAAGTATCGGTCAATCTTGATTAATTCCCGTCCATACCATTCAGCTTTGTACTCTAATTGCCTGACTAACTCGGACCAGTTGGCATCACTTATCGCCCTAGTGCCGCTACGCGGAAGTCAGAACTCAGAACTCAGAAGTCAGAAGTATTGATTGGTAAGGCTTTTAGGATTTTGTAACTGGTCAGTTATTTCCGCCGTTCTGCACTAGCTAATTTATGGTCTCTTGGTGCGCGTTCCGCAAGCGAGCTGGGGTCGTCGCGGGGTCGCACCGCTTTTTAACCATGTTTTTTACCGCTAAATCTTCCACTACAATCAATTGGTTTTCTTTGATTAGCTGAGTGGTTAGCTTATGGGTATAGTCTAGTCTTGAATCTTTAATTTTTGCGTGTATCCTAGCTACTTTCAGCCTAGCTTTTTGATAGTTATTTGACCCAAAGGTTTTCCTAGTAGAAATTGAATCAGGGAGATCATCAAAAAAGAGGAAAAGAAAAAGCAGCTCCCTTTTGTCTTTGACCATAGGATAGAGAAGCCAGTGCGCCCTTGCGGGTCTCCCAACAGTCATGCAACTGGCGTGGTGTTGTAGTGCCTCCTTTCCTAGGTCATGCTGCGCAAACGGAGGAGCTACGCTA
This sequence comes from Okeania sp. SIO2C9, assembly GCF_010672455.1. Taxonomy (GTDB): domain Bacteria; phylum Cyanobacteriota; class Cyanobacteriia; order Cyanobacteriales; family Microcoleaceae; genus Okeania. The sequence continues at coordinate 14,979 of NZ_JAAHGO010000065.1, forward strand.
ACACGAGCGTCAGGGTAACACCTGCGATCCGAAGGATATGTCATATTTGACTATATCTTTATGAACTATTGAGTGGAATAACAGTAACGTAGGGCATACAGGAACTGCCGATTTAGCCTCCTACAGAGGAGTTTTCCTGTCGGAATGCTGCGCAAACGCTAAGGGAAACCCTTGGGGAAATAACAATCTCTACTGATGATGGGCAACCTGATTCAGGAAGTTACGTCCTTGTTGGCATAGTCTTGCGGAAGGCAAACCAAGAATCACCACTGGGTAAGAATCCCCGTGCGTTTACACCGGGGAGTATGTCAACCCATGAGAATAATTTTATGTTTTAAAAGTAATTACAATCAGAAAAAATGTCAAATATCTTTGGAAATATCATCGGCATCTTTAGAAAAAATGGTCGATTCGGAGTAGATAATTTATATTTTTTTAAGCAATTTTTTCAGTAATATTAATTATAGATTAAAGGATTAATTAATACTTTAGGGCAGTCATAATGTGTTATATCATTTTGATAAATATTTGGTATAAATAGTTAAGTTATTGCTAGTAGTTCAGAAAGTTTAATTTTTAGTCAAAAGGACATTATTGGTAAAGTCTAGAAATCACTCAAATTATGCGCAACATTCTTTTTTCACCCATGGTATTAGACCCATGATATCATGTCCGTTTATATCGTTTGTGTAAACCCAAGGGTGAATATCTGCAGGAAATAATGGTTTTTTTCTTGCGAGGGTAGCCTTTCTTCCTCTTCTCTCTTCCCTCTTCCTTCTTCCCTCTTCCTTCTTCCTTACCTTTGCTATACAAGACCGATGCTGCCGGACATGATATGATTTTTCTATAACAAAATTATTTGTATATTTACTGTAATGAGAAAACAATGACCCAGTTCATTAATGGATAATGGATAATTACCTCTCCCTTTTAGGGAAAGGATTGACCGATTAGGAAAAAATTTATTCTCTTGGTCGATTGGATATGGCTCCGAAACCTCGCCATCCCATCCTAACGGACTGCTCCGCAAACGACCGCTTTTTTCCCCTTTAAAGGGGGGGCTTTAAGGCGTGAATTATTTAATTATTTAATTATTTAATTATTAATTATTCGGTAATTAGTGATTTCATTGATTCACTAAAACTTAAGTCTCAAAAGTCAGTTGAAAAATCTGAAAATTAAGCTTAAGAGGAAAATAGTTTATCTGCTAGCTGTTTTCCTATAACCGTTAAATCACAGATGATAACGGGAGTCCCCAACAGCTATTTTCAGATGGGGTCTATTTTATTTTGCCTGTTTCCTACTTCAAGCAAATATTGAATTAATTTTTTACAGATACTTAACTGAGATTATTTAACTATTGTGAATATCTGACCTGGCTTTAATACGTCTAATAGGCAAATTTGCCACTAATGCTGTAGCTCTTTGATTATTTTCTAACAAAAATTCTGAATCGTTGTCATCTATTTCAACATAGCGAGATACTACTTCCATAATTTCTTTTCTCATAGCCTCTATTATTTCGGGATTGATATCGGCACGGTCATGAGCGATAACCAGCTTCAAACGACGCTTAACTTCATTACGACTACTAGGAGTATTTCTAGAAAAAAGTTTTTCTATAATTTCATTTAACATTAGCTTATTGTTAATTCAATAGTTGATTTATTCAGTAAATTGTAATTTTTTCCATCTTAAACAATTTTAGATGATAATAATTTACGCAACCAAGTAAAGAAATTTTCTTGTGGGGGGTTTAGGTCAATAAAATCTACTTTTTCTCCATCTAAACGACGAGCAATATTAACAAATTCTGAGCCTGCGAGAGAAATATTTTCTGCTAATACTAAAGGTTCGCCTCGGTTAGTAGATACAATTACTTTCTCATCATCTGGAATAATTCCCATCAGTGGGATAGCAAGAATTTCTTCTACGTCTTGTACTGACATCATTTCATCAGCTTGGACCATTTGAGGTCTAATCCGATTAACTATCAGATGGATATTCTTAACATTGTTGGCTTCTAAAAGGCCAATTACTCTATCCGCGTCACGGACGGCAGATATTTCTGGGGTTGTAACAATTATAGCTTCTTGGGCCGGGGCGATCGCGTTCTGGAAACCTTGTTCAATTCCAGCAGGAGAGTCAATCAGAATATAGTCATATTTTGGTATTAACATATTGACTAACTCTTGCATTTGTTGGGGAGTAACTACTTCTTTCATTCGATTTTGAGCAGCAGGTAAAAGTGCCAACCGAGGTTGTCTTTTATCCCTAACTACTGCTTGTTCGAGGCGGCATTCTCCTGCTAAAACCTCTACTGCCGTATAAACAATTCTGTTTTCTAAACCTAGTAGTAAGTCCAAATTTCTTAATCCGAAATCTGCATCAACTACGGCTACTCGGCGACCCTTTTGAGCTAAAGCCATGCCCAAGTTTGCTGTGCAAGTAGTTTTTCCCACTCCACCTTTACCAGAAGTAATAACAATAATTTTGCTCATAAGCTATTAGAAATTAAGAAATAAAGAATTGTATATAGTCAAAACTTAGAGATTATTTTGGTATTTTAGATTAAGTTTAGAGTTTCTAACGGCATAATAATTATTTCATTACCCAATTTTTTAGATATGTAAACTCCAAAAAATCTGCTACTTCAAAGTTAACTTCAGAAATATCAGCTTATTCTTATTACATCAAAACTGTGATTTTGTCAAGGAAAATTGATTTTGTAAAGACACTAGAGAATGAGGTTGGGGTGAAAAATTGTCGTTATGATTTGCTAGGTGCCACAGGAGAACAAGTTTTTGAGTGAATTTACTTTTCGTTACAAACTGATTTTTTTTGTGCCCTCTTAATATATTGCACGTTAATTTAAAGACGTAGTGTTGTCTAGTTCCTAATTCCAATAAATTTTCTACAGGAGCATTTTCTGGGTTCTACCGACTACCAACTACTGACTACTGACTACTTCTTCAACGCCGTATCTTAACAAAGTCTACCATCCGACTAATACGAATCCCTTGATCTGTCACATAAGCAACTTCAGGATAAAATTGAGTTGGTAGTTTTTCTGGCCCTCTAGCTACTTGCCCTGCAATTCTGATAATAGTTGGTTCCATCTGTAAAGTCATAATTACACTTTGAGAATTTCCTTTAGCACCAGCGTGGACTATTCCTCGTAAACGACCCCACACTAGAATATCTCCATCAGCAATGACAGAACCACCAGGATTAACATCTCCTACAATAACTACCGTACCGGGGTGCCGAATTTCTACTCCGGAACGAATGGTCATCTGTAAATATAAAGGTTCAAACATAGGTTGAACTTTTTCTGTAGGAGCTTGGTTGAGAGTAATAATGTCAGATTTTTGTTCTACAGAATAGCCAACTGTGACTGCTGCTACAGCAGTTTGGCGACGTGAAGTTTGAACTGTTGTTAATTCTAGCTCTACTTCTAAAAGAGCTTCAGATATTTCTTGTAATTGACGAGTATCTAATAAGCGGTCAAAAGCAATGAGCTGTACCTCTGTTTTTGGCTGCCAAAATCTTTCTCCTGCGTTGAGGCGTTGCTTGAACTGTTGCCAAATTTCTGTCCAGGTCATAGCAGTTGGACTTTCTATCTCACCATTATTAAATTCTGGTGGCAAGAGTAATAACAGTTTTCCTTCCTCTGTTTTGAATCTGACTTGTAAGTTGGTACTTACTTCTGGTGTAGAGGCAGGAGTTGTTGAGATAGAATCATCGGAGGACATAGAGTATGGAATTTAATTTTTAATCTTTTTTTTTGGCCAGACTATTTTATCATATCAGTTATTAATTAAGATTTGTGTGCTAGTACACCATTTATACTAGAAGGAAGAGGGAAGAAGGAAGAAGGGCGATTAGTTATTTAGAACAGAAGAAAGGACAGAAAGAGCGAAAAATCTGGTGTTGTCTGAGTTTTAATACCAAATCTCAAAAAGTTTGCTATGTATCTATGGTATAGGCTTTTGATATGTCCGCGCCCTTTCCCTCAAAATAAACAAGGGACAAGAGAGATATTTGCTGTTGAAGCGAGAAGATAGTTTTCTAACCTTGTCAACTTCCCTTTTCTCCTGTTGAAGAATGAATTGGTTAAAAAACTATAGTGCTATATAAATAAATTGGGTAATTATGAGCATCAAAATATTAACACCCCGCCCCTATAGAGGTGAGATAGATTTAGAGGCGATCGCTCAATTGCTAAATAGTAGTGAATCAGCTCATCAATTCCATGAATGGCCGTCTCCGGCAGAAATGCTCATGCAATTGGAAACTCCGTCTGTAGACAAGCAGCGCGATATTTGTTTATGGGAAGATAGCAACAGTCAAGTTATGGCTATTGCGGGATTGATGATTCCAGAAATAGGGGAAGATATTGCAGGTATTTTGTGGTTTCGAGTTGACCCTCAGACTAAAGGCAATAATTTAGAAGCTCAAATTCTGGAGTGGGGAGAGAAACGGATGGGGGAAGTCGGTCGGGAAAGAAATGTCAAAGTTAAACTGCTGTCTGGAGGACATAGTGATAATGTTGAACGTATAGCTTTATTAGAAAGTTGTGGTTTTAAAATAGGGCGGTATTTTTTAATGATGGAGCGATCGCTTACCGATCCTATTCCAGAAGCTGAGTTTCCAGAAGGTTTTACCCTAAAACATATAGACAGTGAAGCAGATGCAGCAGTTTGGGCAGAAATGTTTAATCAAACTTTTATTGACCATTGGAATCATCAAGATATTACTGTTGAATCTGTGAAGGATAAACTCAATGACCCTAAATATCAATCAGAATTAAGTTTAGTTGCAGTTGCGCCTGATGGTACTTTTGCTGCTTTTTGTGATTGTCAGATTCACTCAGAAAATAATGAATTAAACAGACGTAAAGATGGTTTAATTTATATGCTGGGTACTCGCCGTGGTTTCAGGAAGCGGGGGTTAGGGAGTGCTATTTTGTTGTCGGCGTTGAAATTGTTGAAAGGGAAGGGGATGGAAACAGCGATGTTGTATGTTGATGCAGATAACCTTTCAGGGGCAACAAGACTTTATGAGTCGGTGGGTTTCCAGAGGGTTAATACTCAAATAGCTTATATTAAGGAAGTTTAGGTAATTTCAGTTATCAGTACCCCTACAATCAGGAGGTTTGAAATATAGAATATTCTATTTTCTCTTGGTCTGATGGATATGGCGAGGAGACCTTGCCTTAAAGTTGAATTAAGCAAGGCTATAGTCTATATTTCAGCCGTTATTCACCATGACGATACAGGACTACCAAAAATTTTTCTCTACCCCCTTGACAATATTGTAATATTTTATGTAGTATATATTTATGCCAGTTATGGGAATGCCTCTAAATCTGGAAAATCAAACCTTGTATTGTAATATAAGGTAGTGATGATTTTGGGAAGATTGGCGATCGCGTAATGCCGTATTACAAATTTTAATTTTCCGTAGAAAAAGGAGGAGTAAATGTTATATAAAAAGAGAAATTTAAAAGATTAGAATACACTGCTATGCAATGCGAACTGTGTGAAAGGGAAATGGAAAAATTAACCGTCCATCACTTAATTCCTAAACAAAACACCAAACGCAAAAAAATTGACCCAGGTCCCACTATTGAGATTTGTTCGGCCTGTCATCGGCAAATTCATGCCTTCTTTGATAACAAGCGTTTAGCTCAAGAGTTAAATACTGTTGAGCAACTGAAAAATGAACCAAAAATGCAAAATTTTCTGTTGTGGGTAAGCAAGCAAAACTCAAATAAAAGGATACAAGTACACCGTCAAAGGTAAGAAATTTTATTATGAGCGATCGGGAAAATAATTTAAAAAACTGGTAGTAGCATTTGTCAGTACAGATAAATAAAATTAGCCAAAATAATGATGATTTTTCTGCACATCCTAACCCCTGTAGCCCAACAGGAAGAGGCGCTAAACTTAGAATCTAGATGTTGCTGGTGCCTCCTGGGGAGGAACTGCGTTTTCGATTCCAGTCAGGGGTATTGGTGGCACGCGGAGATGAAGCAAGAGTGGCTTATTAGGTTCATAACCTAAAAATCAGTGAGTGCAACTCTCACCTCCGCCACCAAACGCAGGTGTGATGTAACTAGCAACATGAGATTCTTGTAAAGTTTTCTTGTGAGTACAAATCTCACCACCTGCTTGCGATATCCAAATGGTTTCGCGATTATTTGATAATAATGTATTTCCTTTTTTTCCTTACAGTCAAGCAGAAAAAAAATTTTCCTAAACCCTTGAAATTTATGTAGTATTTTATGTGGTATAAAATTATAAGGCGGAATAAAAACAGGAAAAATACTTGTTTTTATTACAAATTAAGAACCTCGAAAACTAAATATATATGTAGTATAAAAACAATAATGACATTGTTCAATACTAATAAGTAGTTCTTACTAAAGTAGGAAAAAGCATGAGGGTGTAGCTCAGTTGGTCTAGAGTGCCTGTCTGTCTAACAGGAAGTCGCGGGTTCAAATCCCGTCACCCTCGCTGATAGCCTCGTGGGCAAACAGATAAGTCGCTCTGGTTTTCACCCAGGGAGAAGCGGGTGCAAATCCCGTCGAGGCTTTGATAGGGGAGAATGTAGGAAACAGAAAATTTTAACACTCCCTATCACCTACATCTCCCTTTCAATTGTGAAAAACATTGGGTCGCTAACTCAATGGTTAGAGTAGCCGCCTTTTGACATACTCCCGACATTACGCTTAAGCGACACTGCGGGATTCTTCAACTCCCACAGGTCGTTGCTGTTTATACAGAGGTGATGCCCTCCCCCTTTGTTTTTATTATAGCATGGGTTGCTATCATCTCGATTTTCCCTTACTCAAGTTCGTGCAACTCGCTGTTTCTTTTAAGCGGAAGGTTCAGATTTCAAGTCTCTGGCGACCCACTAAAAAAGGACCTTGCTGAATACTGGGATGATTGAGGCCGACACGGGGACACGGAGACACGGGAATTATAGTTGATCCTCTCTGATCAAATCATCTCACAATTATGCAATGCCCTCAAAAAAGGGTTGTTAGCTCAGTAGGTAGAGCAGCCGCCTCTTAAGCGGAAGTGGGTAGGTTCAAGTCCTACACAGCCCATCAAATAAGCGGATGTAGTGTAATTAGGCAGCATCAGAGTCTTCCAAACTCCAGGTATGGGTTCGATCCCCATTATCCGCTCTGAAGTATGCGAGTGTGATGTAGTCGGTAGCATTTGAGTGCGCCATGCTCAATGGGTGAGTTCAAATCTCGCCAGGAGTATTATGCTTCCATAGCTCAATGGATAGAGCAACACTCTTCTAAAGTGAAGGTTCCAGGTTCAAGTCCTGGTGGAGGCGTTGAACAAATTAATGTTCAAACTGTACAACTAAAAAAGGAGGTTATTTTCATTGACTATATTTAAGGTTTCCTTGACTGAAGAATCCCGTGTTGTCGCCTAAGCGCAACATTGGGAGTATGTCAAAACTCACCCGTGCAATTGTTCCTAGCGTGACCCAACATTTAGAGCATACATACTTAGTACGAGAGGAAGAGTAACACTATAAAAACAGTGGGCGCGTGAGAACGGGGAGTGCGAAGAACCCGATAGGTTGGCTTCAAAGTAGCAATCCTTTAAAGAGTGTGTGGTAACTCATCGGCGGAGTTCCCTTAGTAACTGAGAAAGCGCAGCTCTGATAACTTGCACGCTAGGCAATTTGCAATATACATTTGGAGGAGTCAGTCCTCAGGAGTCAGGAGTCAGAAGGAAAAAAGAAGGAAGAGGAGAAGAAAGTTTTTGATCGCTAATTAAACGGACATGATATTAGAACGGGAGCAAGATGCTCCCACTAGCTATACCATTACAATGCACCACTACCCTAATTGTTGATTATGCCTATTTATTTTTATGGTGTTCGTACAAAAATTTATGGTTGCTTTTCTAACTTTTCCCGACATGGTTTTGAACTAGATGGGTTTTGGTGGCCGACGAACGAACATTATTTTCAAGCTCAGAAGTTTGCTACTACAGATCGCCTGTGGTTTGATAAGATTCGGGAAGTTAAAACCCCAAAAGAAGCAGCTAGAATGGGGCGCAGTAGAAAATATCCTCTACGGCCAGATTGGGAAAAGGTCAAGGATGAAATTATGGAAGGGGGTGTATTAAAGAAATTTGAAACTCATGCTGATATTCGGGAAATTCTGATTTCTACAGGTGATGAGTTGATTGTAGAGAATTCACCTAGTGATTATTATTGGGGTTGTGGTAAAGATGGGACGGGCAAAAATAAATTAGGACTGATTTTAATGGCGGTTCGGGAAAAATTGCGCGATCGCAACTCAAATTAAACAATTATCAACTTAATAAAAGGGGACTTGGTGTAATGGGAGCATACGATTCTTGCACAGTCGTGGCAGGGGTTCAAATCCCCTAGTTTCCATCTGGTGTCTGAGGTTGAAGTGGTCGAAACGTCGGTTTGTGACACCGAAGAAAGCGAGTACTCTTCGAGAACGCTTCGCGAACAAGTCTCGTCAGACACCCTAATAAATATAATTTCTACAGGACTTACGCAAAGGCACTATCTATAGAGTCCAATAACTATTGCCCAATAGTTTTGAGCGCTATATATACCGTATCTGCATAAGTCCTATTCTAATCTAATTGTAATCGTTGCAGTTCATTACAAGCATGATGTAGAGAAGCAGGAGTATTTTCATCAAGTCCTTGAGGACAAATATCTAATGCTAATTTTTCTGCTGAAGTTTTAGCTAATGTAATTCTTTCTGTGGTATTTAGAGTTTTATTTTTGTAGTCATCTTCTTCATTAACATCTTTACCATTAATATAAGAAAACCAAGTTTCTATATTTCTGGCAGGTACAAAAATAGCTATTTTTTCATTAGGTAAACGCATATCTTTGTTCCGCTCCCCTTCATCTTTATTTACAGCAATATTCAGAGAACGAATTCTTTCATCTATAGTTTTATCGTCAGCATCAATCATTACTATTACTGCAATATCTTGAGATTTTTTTTTGATTCTGTAACTTTTTAAAATTTTGGGATAATGCTTTAAGATAGAAGCATTATTATTTTCAACTTTCAAACCTTTAGTATTGGGAAATGGGATAATATTTCTGTCTAAAAAGCCTCGGCAGATTAAATATTGTCTAATAAATCTTTCTTGGTCAATATCTTCACATAAAATTGTTACTTTAGTCATTTTTAGTAATGATACTTTAGGAGTCAAGAGTCAGAATCAGGATAGAAGTTACTAAATTTATTTTCATAATATTCTGGCTTCTTCTTCAATCATCATAAATCCATCTAAGCTCTATTAGTTTAGCAATTGATAAACCTTCTTCATTTTCTTCAACAATTTTCTGTACCCGCACAGGTTGATTCTCTTGTCTTTCAAACCAATAACCTGAATTACTCGCTAAATAGTTAATTAAAGATGGGTGATGGGAAATTAATAATGCTTGTTTTTGATTCGACTGACAATAGTCAAAAAGTTTCATCAGCCAAGGTTGTATTTCTGGTAATGCTAGAAAATTTTCTGGTTCATCAATACATAAAGTACAATCGGTTTCTGGGGTGCAAAATAGTAAGGTATATAGGGCTATTAATGTTTTTTGACCTTCTGATAATTCGTTGAGTTTATAAGATGTTTTATCAGGAAGATTAAAAATTGCCGACAGAGTTCTGATTTCTCCAGATTTTTGATTTTGGAAAGAATTAAAACCTTTGATTATTTCTTGCAATTCTTGTGTAAGTTGAATTATTTGATTCAGAAATTCTTGAGATAAATGACTATACCAAGCAGCATAGTTTGACATATTTCTCTTAGGATGTTTTTCCTCTTGACGACTTTCTGTCGTCATGGCAAAAGGATTTATTTGAACGATAAAAAAATTGGCAATTAGCTTTTTAAACGAAGTAAGCTTTTGATGTTTTAAGCTTTCAGAAATAAAACCTACTCCTGACCGTGAATGATCAAGATATTTAATGACATTTCCTCCACTGTTGGGATGTTCTTGATATATTGCTGTTCCAGGAACTCCTTGAATACCTTGGATATTAAACTCAAATAGATATTTCCCGTTAAATGTCAATTTTTCATAACGCATTCTGGGAAAAGAATTATCTTGATATTCAATTTCCAGAACATATAAATATGTGCCTCCATTTCCGGCAATTTCTAATTCAAATTTCTGGATAGGTAAGTTTTGCCATCTAGTTAAATCTTGCTGATGAAAAATTTCTGAGACTTGATAATATTTTCCGGTAGTTTCAAATTCTCCTAATATAAATTTTTGGAGTTTATGCAAAACTTCAAAAACTGTTGTTTTTCCCGAACCATTTGCTCCTAATAATAAATTTATATTTGAGAATTTAATTTCAAAGTTAACCAGGCATTTAAAGTTGTTAACATAAAGTTTTTTTAACATTGGCAGAGTTGATGATTTGGACAAAAACAGCTTGTTCACCAACTTCTCCCAGCCAGACTTGATGTTTACTCCAGCCTCCAGCTCCAACTCTACTTCATAATTGACTAGAAGAGGAACAAGCGGAAGTGTAACTTTTAGTTTGTGTCTTGCATCTAGATCAGGGTTTTCGAGGGCTTCAAAAGTAGTTGCTTGACCAGCAGGGAGAGAAGGAATACGTTCTTCAATAGCTGCTAACATTTTCTCTATTTCTGCTTGTGAGACTTGATTAGCTTCTACTGCTTCTAGTAATTTCTGGGTTAACATTAACTGTGTTTCGTCTAGTTGTTGTGCAATAGTAGCAATTATGGCTTTCTCCCCTGCATCATAGCGTTCTAAGAGGGCTTGGCGCATTTGATTGATATCTTGATAATATGACATACTTACTCAATTATTAATTTAATTTGTACGTTTTGCTAAGTGTTTTAAATCTCAAGTAGACCCAGATTTTTAACATAAATGATATTAATAATATTATTGTAGTATTGTATTAAAACAACCGTCAACATAAAAGCTATCAGCTACAAAAATTTGAAGCACAGGGGACAAATTAGTAGTGCTTCAAGGAAGTGTAGGATTAATAGATTAAGAATTTTTCCTAAATAGTTTATATACTTATGGAATGTCTTATTTGTAATCATCACAAAGTTTACAACCCTGAAAAAACTAGCAAAGATAGTCAAAGATACTACTGTCTATACTTGCCAAAAAACTTTCACTAAGACTTTTGATACTCTTTGATACTCTATGTGTAAAAATAATATGTTTGAGGCAAAAAAGTTATTTCTCTCAAACTATTTATCTTAACTTTTGAAGTTTGATTTTCGAGCTAATTTGATAGTCTTTAAAAAGATTCTTTGAATGGTCTTAAGTCAAGTTCGTGAGTCCATGCACTGGAATGTTGTTGATGAATTGCCCAATACGTTTCCGCGATCGCTTCAAGTTGTAATAAACCTTCCTTACCTTTTTGAGAAACAAAATTTGGGAACTTTGTGCGAGACTTTTCCCCATCAATAACACCATCAATAATGACATGAGCAACATGAATACCTTCAGGACCAAATTCTCGCGCCATCCCTTGAGCTAATGTTCTTAAACCTGCTTTTGCGACTCCGAATGCTGTAAAAGGTGGTTTTCCTCTTAATGAAGCAGTCGCTCCTGTAAAAATAAGAGTACCTTTTTGTCGCTTTTTCATGGTAGCGATCGCTTGTTTTCCAAATAAAAATCCACCAAAACAATTTTGTTGCCACAGGTTGATAAAGGTTTCGCTGTCTGTTTCTAATAAGGGTGCAGGAATATTTTTACCTGCGTTGTAGACGGCAAGATCGAGAGGATAACCTGCTTTTTCCACAACTGCAAATAGTTGTTTGACATCCTGTTCGACTGTTGCATCAGTGACAACAGCAGTTGCGGTACTCCCTTGTTGTGTGATTTTTTCCACAATTAACTGTAGTTTATCTCCGCTACGACCAGCAACAAAAACGTGCAAACCTTTTTTAGCAAAATATTTAGCAAGTGTCGCACCTAAACCTTCTTCTGAACCAACACCTATGACAACTGCTGCAAATTTTTCGCTCATCTTAATTCTCCCTAAAACTATTAGATATCTCCAATAAAATCATTATCCCACAGAAATCATTAATTCTTTTTCCCTACTTCCTGCTCTCTACGTCCCTACTCCCTCTTTTCTGATAAATTTAGATTTTAGATTTTATGACAATTTTTTGGACGAATATCTCCATTTAACTAACTAAAATATGTCTGTATCTATTGATATAGTTAGCTTTCAAGATCCTGAAAAAAAATTATCCTACCCCCTTGACACTTTATGTATTATTTATGTAGTATATAAATGTGGCGGTTAAAGGAGAAGTAAATAACCTCTAGACAAAAAAGCCATATCTGCACCTTGAAAACTAAATAATTAATCGGAATTTTCACCAATATCCATCAGGTATTACACGAAACCTGAGTTGCTTATGCTATTACTTTACACTCATGGAATTTTAGGTTGGTTTAAATCTGGTAAATTTCAAGATTATCAATTTTTTATCGACCAAAAGGAAGCAGAAAATCAACTAGAAAAATATTCTGCTTTCTCAAATCAAATAACAACATAAATTAGTAAAGTTCAAGAAGAATATAATCTAGAAAGACGATTCATGTTGTAACAGATAATATCAAAAAAATTAGGAGGTGCAGGTATGGTTCATATTAGATTTGAAGGACGTTCTTATGATGTTACAGAAAATCAATTAGGCATCAGAGAAAATATGACTGAAAATACTATTAAAGAACGCCTAGCTCAATATTTTGATGTGGGTAGAGAAAGCTTTAATTCTTACGTTTTAGACCATCGTCCCAGCGGGGATTTAATTGTTCGTCCCGAAGCTGTTTATGGTTGAATTAATTAGCTAATGTTCCGCACCCTAACTTGTAAAGCGTACATACATTTTGGTCTGCTAAACCAAAGGTTGTAGGTTCGAGTCCTACCATCCTCCCTTTTTGTTTATGGAGGGTGTAGCTCAACGGATAGAGCGTTAGTGTCAAGCGCTTTATTGACTTGTGCGGAGCATAATAATAGTGGTTAAAATTTCACTTCGTGCCCTAACTGAGAAAGCTTACATACTAGCTCATTGGTAGAGCATTTGTCTCAAGAACAAAGTGTAGCAGGTTCGAGTCCTGTGTATGAATCAACAGCTTTTTTGACTTGCACGAGGTGATTTTTAACTACTTGAATTAAGTAGAGCAAAGATTTTTTGGCGTTGCTGATTCTGGGTATAATTTTGCCCCCCTAGCCCCCCAATTTTGGGGGGAATAAAACTCTAAAAGTCCCCCAATTTTGGGGGATTTAGGGGGCGTAGACCAGAACCAAACAATCGCCCATTCATACTTCAATCCAGCAACAACAAGATTCTTTTAAACAGATGTATGGATAATTATATAGAAGTTGTCAGAAAAAAATATCAATTTTTTGAAATAACTATAATCTCTTAAAAATAGAATGTTAACTTTGTACCCTAACAAATAAAGCATACATACATTACCCCTGTTACGGGTCAATATTCGGGGAACCGAAATGACTGTATAAACTGCTTTTTTGACTTGTACAAAGTTATTATTGAACCAACTTAAAAAAGTCAAAAATCTACATTATTTTTTTGACAGAAAAAATAGTCTATTTAAAAAAATGCGTTACTTTTTAGAGATATATAAAATTTAGGGTAAATTTTACCAAAAAATGAAATCCAAAACCTCCTCTTTTAAGGGGATGAAAAAATATTTAGTTCAGTATTTCAAGCCTCCCACTAAAGCTGGAGGTACTGATAACTGATCACTGATAATTGATAACTGAAATGACTTCATACCGCAACTGATAAAGTATACATACATTTTCTAACGGTCCTAAGGTAGCGATGTTCGGGCGACCGAAATAGCGAAGCTTTTTAAGTCTCTCTGAGATAAAATTAGCGAGTTCACTGTCAGATCAAAAACTGATAAGAACGGCTTTAAACAATTAATAATTAATAATTAATAATTAATAATTAATAATTACCTCTTCTTTTCAATGAGAGGATTGACGCGGTAGGGAAAATTTTTTCTTCTCTTGAAGGAATAAATAAGTAAAAAAAATTTTAATTTTCACCATTTTAAATATTTATGAAAACGTTAGTAACTCGCTCCTATCAAGGTGAAACTGATCTAGAAGCGATCGCTGAATTTTTCCAAGTTTGTGAAGCAGTCGATCGCTTAGATGAATGGGTATCTGTTTCGGATCTGCGACAAGAATTTAACGATCCAGATGTAGATAAGGAGCGTGACATTCGTCTTTGGGAAGATGGAGAAGGTAAACTCATTGGTTTTGGGAAGTTATTAATACAAGAGTCAGTTGATGCTTTTCTCTTTTTTAGAGTTCATCCCACTGTTAGAGGTGAAAGTATAGAGCAAGAAATCATTAGCTGGGGTGAAGCACGAATGAAAGAAGTTGCTAGAGATAAGGGTGTATATGCCAAGTTTCGATCGCCTGTTCGCGATACTCAAACCGAACGTATCGCATTATTAGACAGTTGTGGTTTCACACCAAAGCGTTACTTTTTTGAGATGGAGCGATCGCTCACCGAACCTCTTCCCAAACCAGAGTTACCTGTAGGTTTTACATTGCAGTCTCACTCCTCTCCCCAGTTTTCTGGTAAGTTGGGACAGCGAAAATTTTTAGAAGCATGGGTGGAAGCGTATAATCAAACATTTATTGACCATTGGAACTTCCATGAGGTGAAAGTTGAGCAGGTGGAATATATAGTAAGCGATCCTAATTATCGACCAGACTTGACCTGGGTGGCGATCGCTCCTGATGGTAAATTTGCAGCTTTTTGTTACTGTTGTTTTTATCCAGAAGAAAATAAGTACAAGGGAAGAAAAGAAGGTTGGATAAATACTTTGGGTACTCGTCGTGGTTTTCGTCAGCGTGGTTTAGGAAAAGCTATGTTACTTTCTGGAATGGAGGGTTTACAAAGTGTTGGTCTGGATAAGGCGTTACTTGGTGTTGATGCTGAGAACCCGTCGGGAGCAACTCTACTTTATGAGTCTGTGGGTTTCAGCAAAGTTCATACTAATATTGTTTATGGCAAAGAACTTTAAGTATTTATGAAAACATTAGAAACTCGCTCCTATCAAGATGAAAATGATTTAGAAGCGATCGCTGAATTTTTCCAAGTTTGTGAAGCAGTTGATCGCCTGGATGAATGGGTATCTGTTTCGGATTAAGCAAAAATTAGAGGAATTAGGAGCAACAGTTTCTTTGAAATAATTTTTGTATGTGCAATAAAACTTTTTATTTCACCAGTAATGAATTAGAAAATATTGTTAGTGAATTTAATGATTGTACCTTGGCAAAAAGCAATTGGAATCATGCTGCACATTTAATTGTTGCCCTTTGGTATTTGACTAACTATTCCGAGTTAGAGGCAATAAATAATATTCGCGATCGCATCAAAAAATATAATGTTGCAGTAGGTACTAAAAATACTAAAAATAGTGGTTATCACGAAACAATTACGCTGTTTTGGGTGAAAATGATTCAGAAATATTTGGCTAAAAATTCAGCGAATAACTCTTTTGCAGAAAATGCTAATAATTTAGTCAACTTTTACGAAAATTCAGCTTTACCTTTTGAATATTACAGTAGAGAATTTCTGATGTCTGAGTCAGCTCGAAAAAATTGGGTAGAACCAGATTTAAAACCTTTGTAAAAAAGTTTGGTGGTGGTGCATTTTCAAGAATTTAGAATTGAGAATTTAGAATTACCTCTCCTTGAAAAGAAGAGGATAGACTCAAAGGAAAATTTTTATTTATTATCCCCTTAAAAGGGGAGGCTTTAAACCCAATTTTTTGGTAATTATTTTTGTTAGGAGAACAGTGGGAGCATCTTGCTCCCGTATTCGCCGACAGAATGCCCGCACTAGATATTGTTTGTTCCTATCTACCATTACGCCATCGGCACTACCAAAACTTTTAAAGCTGAAAGCTATAACAATTAGCAGTTATCGTCGCGCCCTAAACTAGAGAGGTTACTGAATAATTAATAATGAATAATGAATAATGAATAATTAAGAGTTGATAGTTAATAATTATTCATTCAAAAATTCACGCCTTGAAGCCTCCTCTTTTAAGGGGATACAAAAAAAATATTTTAGTCAATCCTCTTCTTTTAAGAATAGGTAATTATTAATTATTAATTGCTGAAATACACAATTTATTAGGGAACTTATAAGTGCAATTATCTCTGAAATTGCGCGGTGTATTTCATCATAAATATTAATACTCCGCAAAACTGCAAAAAAAAATTGCCTTTTTAAAGTAAAGTATAGTTTTTGTAATCAAATTAGTTAACAACGAATAATTATAGGTTATCAAATGTTTGACAATGCTTTATATTTAACATTAAAAACATGACATATTTTTTGATATTTTTGAGGCACTATATAGCAAGATAACCACACTACAAAAAATCAGTAGTTAATATTTGTACTTCATATATTTAGAATTTGCTGTAACTGATAACTGTTAACTGATAACTGAAATTTGGAGGTAGAAAAAAATGTCTAAAACTAAGATGAATAAAGATGAGTGCGACTTGCGTTTAGAAATGCTTAATAGTCTGCTCACTACACCACACCGTCAATTAGAAAAAGTAGCAGAAATTCATCAATTAATTGTTGAGTTAGACCCAATTTTTTACGGTCATTTAGCAGTATGGTATCAAAATAACGGTGATGTGCGCGATCATAAAGAAGTGTTCCTCGGAAACTTGTTAACAAGCAACCTCACAGAACACCGAGATGCTGGTTTTATCATGCTACAAAATTTCCCACCATACCAGGTGTCACGCATTGTAGACTTTATGAAACAGCAACGAAATAAAATGCCACGTTCCGCGCGTACTGCTGTTACACGTTATCTACGGAAGCGCGAACAAAAGCCAGATTTTTTTGACCGTGCAGCTCTCCGTAACCGCAAGGCAATGAAGCACCTATATGCGACTTTGCATATTAAACCTAACTCTCGCGCTGATGCTATCTTGTTTAAGGAAAGACCTCCAGAGGATAGTTTAGCTTTCATCCTCAAGCGGTTGGCAAAAGTAGAAACTCCAGCAGAACAAGCAGCATTAATAGTGGAACATAAAATTCCCTATACTGTAGCAGTGGGAGCGGTGAAACAGTTGACACCTACCGTGTTAGTGGCGCTGATCAACTCTATGTCTCCCCAGGAAATTATCAATAACCTGAAGTCTCTGACTGCTCGTGGAGCAATGGAACATCCAGAGGTCAAAGCGTTAGTTGATGAGAAACTGACTGAGGCGCAAAAGAGCGATCGCGTGTCTGCTTATAAAGCTAAGGTTGCTGCTGATGCTGCTCAGGTAGATGCGGAAACTGTTGCGAAACTGGAGCAAGTGACTAACGAACAAGTCAAAAAGCGCGGTAAGATTTCTTTGCCAACTGCTTTACTTGTAGATAAGTCTGGTTCTATGGAAAAGGCGATCGAAGTTGGTAAGCGTTTAGCTGCTTTAGTTTCTGGTATTACTGAAGCGGAACTATTTGTCTACGCTTTCGATACCATCCCTTATCCTGTGACTGCTCAAGGTACAGAATTGAGTGACTGGGAACGTGGTTTCCAACATATTTGTGCAGGTGGAGGTACAAGTTGCGGTTGTGCAGTAGAAGCAATGCGGCGTAAAAAGCAAGTTGTCGAACAGTTTATTCTGGTGACAGATGAAGGAGAAAATACTGCACCCTATTTTGCTGAAGCTTATACTGCTTATTGTCGAGACTTGGCGGTAATGCCAAATGTGGTTATCGTGCGTTTGGGTAACTATGCTTCTAATTATGTGGAAAGTCAACTGAAGCAGAAGCAAGCGCCAGTGGAAACCTTTACTTTTAAAGGTGACTACTATTCTTTGCCTAACTTAGTGCCAATGTTGTCTCGGAAATCGCGACTGGAGTTGTTGATGGAAATTATGGAGACTTCATTGCCAGTGCGTGATAATAAGGAAAGTCAAAAGTTAAAAGTCAAAAGTCAAAAGTAAGAAAAGATACAACTGAGGAAAGTTAAAAGTCAAAACTAAGAACAAATACAACTAAGGAAAGTCAAAAGTTAAAAGTCAAAACTAAGGAAAGTCAAAAGTCAAAAGTCAAAAGTAAGAAAAGATACAACTGAGGAAAGTTAAAAGTCAAAACTAAGAACAAATACAACTAAGGAAAGTCAAAAGTCAAAACTAAGAACAAATACAACTAAGGCAGAAACCGGGAAGGAAAGTCAAAAGTCAAAACTAAGAACAAATACAACTTTTGTCGATGAAATTTTGTGATTTGAAAATAATCAGGGCAATAAACCCGGTTTCTTTTTTGCTCAATTACAAAGTGCTGCTACTGCAACTGAGTTGGTAGTCCAGTTGTGCGTTGGTGCGATTAAAAGCACTACAGCAGAAGGAAGAAGGAAGAAAGAAGAAGGAAGAAGGAAAAACCTTGCGTTCTCTGAGTTTGAAGCTTTTTATCTGTCAAACACCTTTGCTTCGACTGCTATAAACTGCAACGTTATAGTTATGGAGAATAATTGTGACAACTGATAACTGAAATGACCAAGAGAAAATGGAATTCCGTATTTCAAGCTTCCTGTTTTCCTAGTTCATGCTGCGGTAGAAGGTACTGATAACTGATAACTGATAACTGATAACTGAAATGACTAGAAGATACAAGTCAAAAAAGCCTAATCTTCTTTATCAAAGATTAACAGAAGCATTAGAAAATGGTACTAAAGTCCGCATTGAAGCAGAGGAAACTTATTATGGTCTTCCCATTAGTGTAACGGAAGATTTTGTGGAAATTATGGTATTAGTGCCACCAGATGAATTTGATGAAGAAGATGATACTTTTAAACAGGTGACATGGTTGATTCGACTTGCCTCTATTTTTGCGATCGCAGATCCTACAGAATATTGGTCAAGTGCAAGATTAGAAAGACTATTGGAAATAGGTGTTACCGAATAATTAATAATTAATAATGGCTTTGTTGGACAAAAGACGATCTGGTAAGCTATTTTTTTGCTAGTCCCTTACTCAAGCGATCGCTCAGTTTACCGAGATTACAGCGGTTTTCATTTGGGTAGACCACAGTAAGGACGTTCCATGGAACGTCCCTACAGGATTTTGCTTGTGAAGATGTGGTTCATCAATTTGAAAAGCGCTGTAATGTTTGATTTATCTATTGTCCAATAGTTATCTTGAGTTGAGATACAGTCATAGTCAAGCAAACGCTAACTTTAGCGAGATAGGTATTTGATTTACTATTGTCCAATAGTTATCTTGATTTTAGATACAGTCATAGGAAAGCGATCGCTAACTTTAGCGAGATAGATATTTGATTTACTATTGTTCAATAGTTATCTTGATTTTAGATACAGTCATAGGAAGAGCGATCGCTAACTTGAGCGAGATAGATATTTGATTTACTATTGTCCAATAGTTATCTTGATTTTAGATACAGTCATAGGAAGAGCGATCGCTAACTTTAGCGAGATAGATATTTGATTTACTATTGTCCAATAGTTATCTTGATTTTAGATACAGTCATAGGAAGAGCGATCGCTCACTTTAGCGAGATAGATATTTGATTTACTATTGTCCAATAGTTATCCTGATTTTAGATACAGTCATAGGAAGAGCGATCGCTAACTTGAGCGAGATAGATATTTGATTTACTATTGTCCAATAGTTATCTTGATTTTAGATACTCTCACACGAAAGCGATCGCTAACTTGAGCGAGATAGATATTTGAGTTACTATTGTCCAATAGTTATCTTGATTTTAGATACTCTCACACGAAAGCGATCGCTAACTTGAGCGAGATAGATATTTGATTTACTATTGTCCAATAGTTATCTTGATTTTAGATACTCTCACACGAAAGCGATCGCTAACTTGAGCGAGATTAATATTTGATTTACTATTGTCCAATAGTTATCTTGATTTTAGATACTCTCACACGAAAGCAAAGGCTAACTTGAGCGAGATTAATATTTGATTTACTATTGTCCAATAGTTATCTTGATTTTAGATACAGTCATTTCAGTTATCAGTTATCAGTTATCAGTTATCAGTACCTCTCTCTGCCTGTTTGCGCAGCATTCCGCAGGAAAGTCAGAGGCTTGAAATATTGAAACTGATTTTCTCTTGGTCGATTGGATATGGCGAGGGGACCCGCTCTTGACAGAGCCGCTCCGCTAACGCCATCCCTCGACCGCTTTTTCATCCCCTTGAAAGGGGAGGCTTGAGACCCTCTTTTTTGGTCAGAGTCAAGCGATCGCTAACTTGAGCGAGATAGATATTTGATTTACTATTGTCCAATAGTTATCTTGATTTTAGATACTCTCACACGAAAGCAAACGCTAACTTTAGCGAGATTAATATTTGATTTACTATTGTCCAATAGTTATCTTGATTTTAGATACTCTCACACGAAAGCAAGCGCTAACTTTAGCGAGATTAATATTTGATTTACTATTGTCCAATAGTTATCTTGATTTTAGATACTCTCACACGAAAGCAAAGGCTAACTTTAGCGAGATTAATGTTTGATTTATCAGTTATCTTGATTTTAGATACTCTCACACGAAAGCAAAGGCTAACTTGAGCGAGATAGATATTTGATTTACTATTGTCCAATAGTTATCTTGATTTTAGATACTCTCACACGAAAGCAAAGGCTAACTTGAGCGAGATAGATATTTGATTTACTATTGTCCAATAGTTATCTTGATTTTAGATACTCTCACACGAAAGCAAAGGCTAACTTGAGCGAGATAGATATTTGATTTACTATTGTCCAATAGTTATCTTGATTTTAGATACAGTCATAGTTAAGCGATCGCTAACTTTAGCGAGATAGATATTTGATTTATCTATTGTCCAATAGTTATCTTGATTTTAGATACAGTCATAGTCAGAGCGATCGCTAACTTGAGCGAGATAGATATTTGATTTACTATTGTCCAATAGTTATCTTGATTTTAGATACAGTCATAGTTAAGCGATCGCTAACTTGAGCGAGATTGATATTTGATTTATCTATTGTCCAATAGTTACAGCAGTTTCTGCGCATTATGAAGTACATCTCGGGAGTCTAGTCGCAGCTATATACTTTCATGCAACAAAGCCATTAATAATTAATAAGGGGGAAATCAGTAGTTATCGTGCGTTTGGGTAGTTAGACTTCTAAATTATGTGGAAAGTCAACTGAAGCAGAAGCAAGCACCAGTGAAAACTTTTACTTTCAAAGGTGACTACTATTCTTTGTCTAACTTAGCGCCAATATTGTCTCACCGTTCTTAGAAACCTACGATTATCTATATAAATCTATGATGATCTCTAGATAGTCTGTTCTATTCCTGTTTCTATCTGGCAACGTCGGCGTTATCCAGTCCACAGGCTGTCACGGTCGAACTGACCGCCATAGCTAAATTTAACGCTGCATTCAAGTCTCGATCGCAGCTAAAATTGCACTGTTCGCAATTGAAAACACGCTCTGATAACAACAAAGACTCTTTGACTGTTCCACAGATGGATCGACAATTACTTTATAGATAGGACAATACTTTTAGCGAGGGTAACATTTATGGTTACACAACCCCAGAAATTGCCAGACTACATTATAAATACAGCATTGCGCTTATTTTACAACGCTGATGAAAATCACCCTCACAAAGAAGTTTACCTAGATTCAATGGAAACAATATATAGTTGTATCCGGGACAACGATTTTTTATCTCTATATTTTCTCCTACGGTTACTGTATGTAACTGACAAAAGTCGTGCTAGCAAACAAAAAGTTTATCCTTTACTAGAAGCTAATTTAGAAAAATTAGAAAAATCATTACTGCCATTATTACAGCATCCGTCAGTCAGGAAACTACCAAATGCTTTGGCCGCTGCTCCTATTCCAGAGCAAGGAGAGGCAATGGCAGCATTGTTTTTGAATTTAGGTAACCTAATTAACGACTTTCCCAAAGCAAACCGACCTACTAATAAATCTCAACAGACTATCTCACTTGCTCCAGAGCAAGGAGAAGCAATGGCAGCATTGTTTTTGAATTTAGGTAAGCTAATTAACGACTTTCCTAAAGCAAAACGAGCTACTAATATAGAAATTGCTATTCAATGTCAAGAAATAGCTTTGACACGATTTACTCGTCAATCCTTTCCTGAATACTGGGCTAACTGCAACAACGATTTAGGAATATCATATCTTTTCCGTATCCAGGGAGAAAAAGGGGAAAATATAGAAAAGGCCATCCATTTTTTCCAAAACGCTTTAGAAGTACACACCGTTCTACTAAACTTACCCAAACTTACTCATGAATGATTGCATGAGCTTTGGAGCTAGCTTCCTGTTTCACAGAAGACCACTGACCGCAGTCTGTAACTTATCTTCAAGAGCAGGCTTAAATTCGCTTGGAACTCAAGCTACTGATACACATAGTTTTTCAGGTTGATAGCAGCATTCAAATCTCTATCACCTTCAAAACCGCATTCACTACATTTGCTAACGCAAAGCTGCGCTAACATAAGTTTTCAAGTGTAACGGCATTTTCTGTTGATGACCACAGTTTGAACATATTTGAGAACTTGGGTAAAATCTATCCGCTATGACTAATTTACTGCCGTACCATTCACATTTGTATGTAAGCTGACGTTTAAATTCATAAAAACCACAGTCTGCTATGGCACTTGCCAGTTTATGATTTTTAAGCATTCCAGTTACGTTCAAGTCCTCAATTACTATGGTGCTGTGGTTTTTAGCTAACCATGAAGTGAGTTTATGTAGTGCGTCTGCTCTGATATCGGCTACTTTCTTGTGAACCTTTGCTAGTTTTTTTACTGCTTTGCGTCGGTTTTTGGAACCAATAACTTTTTTGCTGACTGCACGTTGATGACGAACTAATTGTTTTTTTGCTTGTCTGTAGGCTTTGACATTAGCAAATTTACTGCCATCAGAACAGGTTGCTAATGTATTTATGCCTATGTCTACACCAATAGTTTCTCCTACTTTTTCTGTTGGGTATGCTTCAAAGTCGTACTTGAAACTGATGTACCAACTATCTGCACGTTTTGATATTCTCACATTTTTTACTCTGCAAGAAGGTAAGATTTCATAAGTTTTTACTGCTCCTATTCTTGGTAGTTGTATGTAGTTTCCTTGAATGATTTTGATACTTCCTTCTAAGTAAAAGCTGTCTTTTCTACCTTTTTTCTTAAAGACCGGAAATCCACGGTTCGGAATAGTTAGAAAGTTTTTAAATGCCCTCTCTAAATCTCTTAATGCTTGCCCTTGGTGCACATTTAGACACCTCATAATACCAAGGATTAACTGATTTGACTTCAGCTACTAAACGTTTGTGCAGGGTGATGGCGCTTGGGCGTTTTTTAGTTTCTTCGTACTCTTTTATACAAGTTGCTAACCCCCAGTTATAAGCATGACGAGCAACACCTGCGTGTTTGGCAAGTATAGTTTTTTGGTAATTGTTAACTTTTAATTTGGTCTTAATTGATTGCATTTGAACACGCACACCATGAAAAAAGTATTTGACAATTTTAGTATATAAATTAATCTATGATAGCAAATCATCAGGGTATTTTCAAGATTTATTAATATTTGTCTAATGCGTGTCCAATTATTCGACTTCAGTAGTTAGCCCCAATAGTGGTGATGAGAAAGTTACTATATAGAAGTGCTAAATCCAAATAAAGTCCATAGGTTTCTATTTGGGAAAAAGACAGATTTTTCATGTCATTAGTCATTTTTGGGCTAAACATTCCCAAAGACCCAAATCTCGTCAATGACAACTATGTACGGATTTCCGGGCAATTGAGATGCGGTTAAGCGACAAGGGAGTTAAAAACTTGCCTAGTCAAGTTAAAATTCAAGCAGATACAATTAACTTTAGTCAGTTGCAAAATGCGGCGACTGCTAACGAGTTAATGGCGAAGTTGTACATGGGTGCTGTTAAAAGCGCTAAACTGCAACATCAGACTTAGGGAGAATAATTGTGGCCAAAAAACAAAAATCAAAAAAGTCTAATCTTCTTTATCAAAGATTAACAGAAGCATTAGAAAATGGTAGTAAAGTCCGCATTGAAGCTGAGGAAACTTATTATGGTCTCCCCGTTACTGTAACTAAAGATTTTGTAGAAATTATGGTCTTAGTTCCACCGGATGAATTTGATGAGGAAGATGATACTTTTAAGCAGGTGACATGGTTGGTTCGACTTTCGTCTATTTTTGCGATCGCCTATCCCACGGAATACTGGTCAACGGCAAGATTGGAAAAATTACTGGAAGTAGGTTCAAATCAAGCCTAAGTTTTTTTAGTTATAGCGCTGTGCGCGGCTCATCTGGCAACAGGCAACAGCGGTGCTACCCCGTGTCGGCGTCAGACGCAAGCGGTCAGATCCCGCGTCGGCGTCAGATCGCAAGCGGTCAGACCCCGCGACGACGCCAGCTCGCTTGCGGAATGCTGACCAAGAGAGGGAATGCTGACCAAGAGAGGGAATGCGCACTCCTGTGAGGCAACAGGGGGAATAAAAAACCGATAATATAGGACTTTTAGCTATTGGACAGTTCTTGTAACTTGTAAATATGCCACCGCACATTGCTATATTTTTTAGTTAAAACAATTTAAAAAAGGACGTTGTTGAAGCGCGTGTATGATATCAATCTTAATTCTTTAGAAGTCAACCCACCCCTGACCCCTCCTGGGAGGCGAATTCAGGAAGACCGAGCCAGGAGGGAAGAAATAAGAAGAAAGAGTAGTAGAAGAGAAAGTTTTTTGTTCGCGCTCTTATCTGGACATGATATCATACCTCAAATCACCAACGCCATTCTTTCCCCCTACTGCCTACAGCAAAGCTGCCTACTGCATCTTTTCTGGAGATGCCTAATAGCGACTTCTATAGTTGTTTGAATTTAAAGACGATTTCTAAAATATAAATGATATAAATCATAACGTGGTGTTGCTTGGTTTTCTTGGAAATTGACTAATCCTATACTGTGTAATTTTAACCCTTGCATTGTTTCTAATTGTACTGGTTGATTAGAATTCATTACTGTTTTAGCTGCTTGTGCTAACTCTGGAGATTGTTGTAAATGCCACCAATGTCGCTGTAAATGATCTGCATAACATCCTACATCTGTTGCTGCTGTTTTTAATAGATCATCAATGCTAGTATTGTTTTGATAAATTTCATATAGAGCTAATTTGATTAAGTAAGGATTTCCACCAACAATTGCCATTAATTTTTCTATTTCAGAGATATTTAATTGCAATTGATAATAGCTAGCTAAATTTTTGATTTGGGCTGCATTCAACTCTGGTAAATCAATTGGTAAGCCAACATTAAAAGGTGATTGATTAATATCTATAGGCACATAACTTTCTGTTGAATGTACAACTACTAACCGCATATTTTTCCAAAGATCGCGATTTTTTGCATCTTCATGCCAAGCTCGTAACAAACTAAAAAAATCCACAGTAATTTCTGGATATTGAAAAATGTTATCTACTTCATCTAATACTAATACTATAGGAGTATCAATACTTTTCAAAATATGTCTTTCAAAATAAGATTTACAAGATATTTTACTACCAAAAATTTCGTTCCAATAATTATCTAAATTAGCAGCTAAATTTAATTCTGAAGCTACCTCGGCACTAAACCATCGTAAGAATATATCTAAATTGTCAAAAATTTGATGTTCAACTAATTGAAAATTTAATACTGCTGTTTGATATCCTAATTTTTCAACATCTAGTAAAACTCTTGCCATTAAAGATGTTTTTCCCATCTGTCTCGGTGCCTTAATTCTAATCAAAGCACCAGGTTTAGTAATTTCTTGATAACAATTTTCTTCAAGAGGAGAGCGCTTAATATAAAAATTATGATGGTAATCATCTTGATTTTTGGGGAACTTTGGTAGTGAGGATGGCAAAGGTTTTTTATTATACTCATTTATATTCAGAGAATTATTTAATATTAATCTTGATTTTGTTTCAGGAATTGAGGGAGATAATTTATTTCCGATTAAGAGCATAATTTCAGCAACTAAGTCTTGAATATTTTCTTCACTTTTTAATTCCCATTGTGGCATTTCATTCAAGTAAGTATAGAGATTATAATCCCAAGTTAAATCAACAGAAGTATCAATTAAAACAGGTAGAATCCAAGGTTTATTATTTGGATGAATGTTTTGAAATACTCTTGCTCGTCTCACCGTTTCTGTTACCATTTCACAGGTTTTTGATTGAGAATCCAATAACAAAATCAAGTAATCAGATTGGTTGAGTTTTATTTCTAATTCTGGCAAACATTCTGCTTTTTTAACGTTATATTTTGCTATAAAATATTCATATTTATTTGCTTCTATTTGTTCAATAAAAAGAGTAGCAAATAAATTTATTTTATAGCTTTTGTTTGAAAATATAAATATTTTTGGCATGGTAAAACTAGGTGATTTAGCAACTGTTTGAAGCAAGTAATAGGTTGTAGGTTTTAGGTTCAATAGCGTAGCAACTATAAAATTAAACAATATTATATCTAGTATAGTTGAGTAATTCCAAATATAGCAGTCGAAGCAAAGGCTAGGACATATCAAAAGCTTAAAACTCAGACAGCAGCATATTTTTCCTTCTTTCTTCTGCTATATCTCAAGGTGAGTTGAATAAAAAGATTAATCTCTTCACTAATAATCTTACCTATACTATTTTTAACATTATTTGCTCTCAAAAGTATTAATTATGACAAAAAAAATTAGGTCTCAAGCCTCCCATTGTAGGAGGTACTGATAACTGATAATTGAATTGACATGAGCTAAATATTCTGTTGATCTACAAGGCATGATTCCTGACTATAATAATGTCTAAGTTTAAAAGTTAACGGTATTATTTAATTAGCTATAAATAAAAATCCACAGTATAAAATCAATTACTGAAATAAATATTACACATCAAATAGAATTCCCCGATTAGACATCTCCAGAAAAGAGGCAGTAGGCAGCTTTGCTGTAGGCAGTAGGGAGAAATAATTGATAATTTATGGATAAAAATTGATTTTATTTTGGATTTTTGGAGATGTCTATTAGTTATATTTATTCCTAAATTTACTTCTTGCCTACAGCTACCTACTTAATTATAGGTGTTTTTCCCTGAATGATGACAAAAATTTATCTAGTCTACATGATTGTGACAGTGGAAACCATGACGAATTTTTGGTATAATGTAGTAATGCTCTTTCAATTGTATAAAAAATATTCTGGGAAAAAGCAACAGAGGGTAAGAGTTTAAAACTGTTTATCAATTTTGGAATTTTTTACAAATTATGTACGGATTACTATAAAAATTAAATGAAAAAAATAATTGATCGGCAAAACAAGAAAAAAATAAAAAAATCAATATATTTTAAAATAATCAACTAAGTTATTACCCGTACAAAATATGAGTTATTGCTACAATCCTACTTGTCAAAAACCTCAAAACCCAGACAAAAATAGATTTTGCCAAAGTTGCGGTGCAAAACTAATCCTTAGAGAACATTACCGCCTCCTAAAACCAATCGGAATAGGTACATTTAGCCGGACATTCTTGGCAGTTGATCAAGACATCCCTTCAAAACCAATATGTGTAATTAAACAATTTTTACCTGTAGGCATTCCTGGCAAAAATGCAGCACAAAATATTAGTGAAATAGAAAAAGCATCAGCCTCATTTAGCCGAGAAGCATTACAACTAGACAAACTAGGAAAACATCCACAAATTCCTAGTTTATTAGCCTATTTTGTTGTCTCATCTTATAGATATTTAGTACAAGAATATATAGAAGGAAAAAATTTAGCTCAAGAATTAAAAGAACAAGGAACATTTAACGAACAAAAAATTAGAAAATTTTTGAGAGAAATACTGCCAGTTTTGCAGTTTATCCACAAAAACCAAGTAATTCATCGGGATATTAAACCAGAAAATATTATCCGTCGTGGTGCTAATGAGAGTGAATATGACTGGGGAAGAAATTTATATTTAGTAGGTTTCGGCGCTGCCAAAGCTATTTCTACTAATCCCGCAGTCAAAAGTGGTACGATTATCGGTTCTCCAGAATATACTGCACCAGAACAGTTAATTGGTCAAGCAGTATTTGCTAGCGATATCTATAGTTTAGGTGTTGTCTGCATTCAATTAATGACTCTACTCAACCCCTTTGATCTACGCCATGGTGAAGAATGGTTATGGCAGCAACATTTACCCAGACCTGTAAGCACATCTTTGAATAATATTATCGACCGGATGTTACAACCATCGCTTCAACAACGCTATCATTCAGTAGAAGAAGTACTGAATGATTTAATGCAGACTACAAAGAGTTCTTGGGAAGGTTCGGAAAGTTTAGAAAGTCACGGCGATAAAGTCAGAACAGTAGCATTTAGTATTGACGGTCAGACTTTGGTGAGTGGGGGTGAGGATAATAGCATTAAAGTCTGGACTCTGAAGACTGGTGGCGAACCCCGTAATTTGGGGGGATGGATGTTTAGTCATTCGGGATGGGTGCAGGAGATCGCTTTTAGTTCAGATGGTCAGACTTTGGTCAGTGGTAGTAATGACGGCACTGTAAAAGTTTGGAACTTGGGCACTGGTAAGTTAGTGCGAACTCTAGGCGGTTGGTTGGGTCAAGACTGGGGTCCTGTACAGGCGATCGCTATTAGTCAAGATGGTCAGATATTGGCAAGCGGTCATGGTGACAAGACGGTGAAGGTTTGGTATCTCAACAGTGGGAAAATGCGAGGATATTTGAAAGGTCACACTGCATGGGTGGAGTCAGTTGCTATTAGTCCTGACGGTCAGATATTAGCGAGTGGGAGTGGAGATAAGACGATTAAGTTGTGGGATGTAGGGACAGGGAGGTTATTGTTGACCTTGACTGGTCATAGTGATGTGGTGCGGAGTGTGGCGATCGCTCCTGACGGTCAGATATTAGCGAGTGGGAGTAGTGACAATACTATTAAGTTGTGGCAGTTAGCTACCGGAGAGCTATTGGGAACATTGCAGCATCCTGATGGAGTGAATGCAGTTGCTATTAGTCCCGATGGTTTGATTTTAGCAAGTGGATGTCGAGATGGGAATATGTATTTATGGAACCCTTATACGATGGAGGAGTTAGGAGTATTGAGTCAGGAAGCAGTAGTTAATGCAGTAACGTTTAGTGTAGATGGTCAGATGTTGGCAGCAGGTTGTGGTGATGGAAGTGTGGGTATTTGGCGGAGGTTGAATTAGAGTGAGGGAGTATAGTGCAAGTTAAAAGTCAAAACTCAGAAGTCAAAACTCACAAGTCATCCCTGACTAACTTTGAGCATTTATAGAACCCATTTGATATCTATATAATTATGGTAGTCAAGTCTTTTCGCGCATCAATTTTGAGGAAAAATCATATGAAGGAGTATTGAATTTTTTGTATGATCTCTCCCCACATCTTCCCTCCTGTCTCCTGTCTCCTGTCTCCTGTCTCCTAGCTAAAAAAACTTGATATTTATGAAGATACGATCGGGGGTTCTATATACTAAATTGTCAAAGACTTTTTTTCATGGTGTGCGTGTTCAAATGCAATCAATTAAGACCAAATTAAAAGTTAACAATTACCAAAAAACCATACTTGCCAAACACGCAGGTGTTGCTTGCTGGCGCAAAGCTTTCCTATCGGAATGCTACCGCAAACGCTAACGTCATGCTTATAACTGGGGGTTGGCAACTTGTATAAAAGAGTACGAAGAAACTAAAAAACGCCCAAGCGCCATCACCCTGTATAAACGTTTAGTAGCTGAAGTCAAATCAGTTAATCCTTGGTATTATGAGGTGTCTAAATGTGCACCAAGGGCAAGCATTACAGTGCTTTTCAAATTGATGAACCACATCTTCACAAGCAAAACTTTGTAGGGACGTTCCATGGAACGTCCCTACTGTGGTCTACCCAAATGAAAACTGCTGTAAGAGATTTAGACAGAGCATTTAAAAACTTTCTAACTATTCCGAACCGTGGATTTCCGGTCTTTAAGAAAAAAGGTAGAAAAGACAGCTTTTACTTAGAAGGAAGTATCAAAATTATTCAAGGAAACTACATACAACTACCAAGAATAGGAGTAGTAAAAACTTACTGTATCTTACCGAATTGCAGAGTAAAAAATGTGAGAATAGCCTCTTTCAGAGGAGCTTTCCTATCGGAATGCTGCGCAAACGCTAACAAAACGTGCAGATAGTTGGTACATAAGTTTTAAATATGATTTTGAATCTTATCCAACAGAAAAAGTTGGAGAAACTATAGGTGTAGATATAGGCATAAATACATTAGCAACCTGTTCTGATGGCAGTCAATTTGCTAATGTCAAAGCCTGCAGGCAAGCAAAAAAACGATTAGTTCGTCATCAACGTGCAGTCAGTAAAAAAGTTATTGGTTTCCTGCGGAATGCTACGCAAACCAAAAACAGACGCAAAGCAGTAAAAAAATTAGCAAAAATTCACAAAAAAGTAGCCGATATCAGAGCAGATGCACTACATAAACTCACAACATGGTTGGCTAAAAACCACAGCACCATAGTAATTGAGGACTTGAACGTAAGTGGAATGCTCAAAAAGCGGTGCGACCCCGCGACGACGTCAGCTCGCTTGCGGAACGCGCACCAAGAGATCACAAACTAGTAAGTGCCATAGCAGACTGTGGTTTTTATGAGTTTAAACGTCAACTTACATACAAATGTGAATGGTACGGCAGTGAATTAGTCATAGCAGATAGGTTTTATCCAAGTTCTCAAATATGTTCAAACTGTGGGCACCAACAGAAAATGCCGTTAAACTTGAGAACTTATGTTAGCGCAGCTTTGCGGAGCGCAAATGTAGTCAATGCGGTTTTGAAACTGACAGAGATTTTAACGCTGCTATCAACCTGAAAAACTATGTGAATCAGTAGCTTGAGTTCCAAGCGAATTTAAGCCTGCTCTTGAAGATAAGTTGCAGACTGCGGTCAGTGGTCTTCTGTGTTTGCGCAGCATTGCGTCAGCAAAGCAGGAAGCTAGCTCCAAAGCTCATGCAACCATGTATGGGTAAGTTTGGGTAAGTTTAGTAGAACGGAATGCTTAATTATATCATGTCCGTTGGTATCGTTTGTGTAAAAGTTAGCGTGGATATCTACAGGAAATTTAAGTTTTTTTCTTGCCTGTTGCCTTCCGGAGCAGATGAGCTGTTGCCTATTTACTATACAAGACCGATGCTACCGGACATGATATTACTTGTACTTCATATCAAGAAAGCTTCCTGGAATTGACTTCCGTGCATATTGCATCAATATCCTACCTACTAACGCGCTGACCAGACTTTAATAGTTTTGTCATCACTACTACTAACAATAGTTTGCCCGTCGGAACTGATGGCAATAGAAGTCACTACCCACGTATGACCAGTGAGAGTATTTTTGAGACTACCCGTTGCTAAATCCCAAATTTTGATAGTTGTGTCCTCGCTACCACTAACAATAGTCTGACCATCGGGACTAATAGCTAAAGACCAAACTTCGTTGCTATGACCAGTGAGAGTATTTTTGAGACTACCCGTTGCCAAATCCCAGATTTTGATAGTCCTGTCCGCACTACCACTTACAACAGTCTGTCCATCGGGACTGATGGCTACAGAAAAAACGCGATCGCTATGACCAGGGAGAGTATTGATAAGACTACCCGTTGCCAAATCCCAGATTTTGATAGTCCCATCCGCACTACCACTGACAATAATCCGTTTTTCAGAGTTGATGGCGACAGAATAAACTGCTTTGCTATGACCAGTGAGAGTAGCTTTCATACTTTCTGTAGCCAAATCCCAAATTTTGATAGTGCCATCAGCGCTACCACTAATAACAGTTTGTCCGTCGCGACTGATGGCAATAGAATAAACCCCTTTGCTATGACCAGTGAGAGTAGCTTTCATACTTTCTGTAGCCAAATCCCAAATTTTAATAGTGCCGTCAGCACCACCACTAATAACAGTCTGTCCATCGGGGGTAATAGCGACTGCAAAAATCTTGTCACTCTGAGCAGCAAGAGTCTCTTGGAGACTACCATTTACCCAATCCCAAACTTTTATAGTTTTGTCCCAGCTGCCACTAACAACAGTCCGTCCGTCGGGACTAATGGCAACAGTACGAATCCAGTCGTTATGATCCCTGAGGGTGCGAACTTCAGAAATATTAGTGGCGTAGGAGATGAGGTTGGGAGTTGAAGTTTTAACTGATGCTCCCTCATTTTGACTATTTCTAGTAAGTGAGGATGAGAATTTTTCCTGTTCTCTAGAAATATTATTAATAATAATAGAAGCAATAATAATACTGAAAGCAATACCAATACCTACACCTATTTTGACTAAAGTTTGAGCAGAAGTTGATGATGAGGAAGTGGGAGGAACAGTAGTTTTTGGCTGACTATTATGCTGATTACTATTTATTAAAACTGTATGTTGCTTTGATATTTCTTGTTGTGATTGGTAATTGACATTATTATTAATATTAGATAATTCAATTATTACTTCATCAATACTTTGATAACGATTTTTCCAGTAATCTGACACCATCTTATCTAGAATAAAGACTAATTTATCGCTAATATTAACTGTGTTTTTCCAGACAATTTCACCTGTTGAGTTGTCTTTAACTAATCGATTTGCTTGTATGCCAGTTAATGCTTCAATACCAATCATTCCCACAGCATAAATATCACTACAAAATCTAGGCTGACCCGCTGCTTGTTCGCTAGGCATATATCCAGGAGTTCCCACTGCTATTGTCATAGTTGTATGACCCCCAGTTGTAATTGCTAACCCCTTAATTTCTTTCACTGCCCCAAAATCGATTAACACAATTTTTTCATCAGATTTTCTACGCATAATATTTTGCAGTTTTAAGTCACGATGAATCACATTTTGCTGGTGTACATATTTTAAAACTTCCAAGATTTCATTTAAGAGTTGAATAGTCTGATTTTCACTAAAACTTTTCCCTGGATAAATTTCCTTTGTTAAATCATTTCCTTCTATGAACTCTTGAACTAAATAAAATTGCCCACCTTCTTCAAAGTAGGCAAATAATCTGGGAATTTGATTGTGTTCCCCGAGACGTTGTAAAGTTATTGCTTCTTTTTCAAATAAAGTTTTAGCAACTTGAAAAACTTCTGGTCGTGGGTCAGATGGGGCTAGTTGTTTCACCACACATTGAGGATGATTGGGAAGGTCTAAATCTAGTGCTAAATAAGTAGTTCCGAAACCACCTTTACCTAACTCTGATATAATTTTATAGCGATGTCTAAGTATTTTGTTAGTCATTATTTTTTTTGAGAAATTTATAGCTTGTTTTAGGAGTCAGGAATCAGAAAATAGTTAGAGTAGTTTAATCTTTTAAATATTGTCAAGCCAATTTATTAATCAAAGTAATCTTTGGGCTATAACATTTATGGGTCAATTTAATCTTTGAACTTTTTTTTACTAGGTAATATAGCTACGCTAGGCTACGCCAACATAATCTTGATCGCTGAATTTTATAGTTAGTAATTGGGATTGACTCATAATTGCTTTATTGAAAAAATGATTACTTTAAATTATAGTATAGTAATAATCAAATTCAACTAATTGATTAAACGTAAGCATTTCCTGCGGAATGCTGCACAAACAGCTATTAGCTGTCAGTTCTCAGCTCTCATAAGGGGGTTTAAATAAATATAGACTTTAAAGCCAGTTTTTGTAGTAAGTATAAATTATAACTTAATTAGTAAAGCTTTTATCTAAAACTAAAAGCAATAGCTTATGACTGATAGCTGACGGCTGTTTGCGCAGCATTCCGGAGGAAATGCTTACGATTAAACAGTTTTTTTTGTGACAAAAATATGGTCACATATTACTACACAAATAAATATATGCTAACTAATATTAATATTGACGAAAAACTCCTTGAGGAAGCCCTAGCTTTGAGCGACTATTCCACAGTAAATCTATTGATAGAAGCAGCTTTGCATGAATATATTCAACGTCGCAAACAATTGAAAGTATTAGAATTATTTGGTACTATCGACTATAAGGAAAATTATGATTATAAGCAACAAAGAAAAAAAATATGAATGTTGTAGTTGACACTTCTTTTTGGTCTCTTGCATTGCGACGCAATAGACCAAATGATGTAATTTATATCATTAATAAATTGCGAAATTTGATTACAGATGGACGAGTCATTTTACTAGGAGTAATTCGTCAGGAAGTGCTATCAGGAATTCGCTATCAGGAACAATTTATTCGATTACGAGAATACCTGCGTGCTTTTTCTGACTTACAATTAACAACTGAAGATTATGAACTAGCAGCAGAATTTTTTAATACCTGTCGTAGTCATGGTATTCAAGGTTCAAATACTAATTTTTTAATTTGTGCAGTGGCTCATCATGGTGGTTACAGTATTTTTACCGAAAAATTGTGCTTTAAAGCCTCCCCTTTTAAGGGGATAATAAGCGGTCGGGGGATGGCGAGGTCTCCTCGCCATATCCAATGGACTCCTGTGAAGAAAAATTTTCATCTCTTTGTCAATCCTCTTCTTTCAAGGAGAGGTAATTATTCATTATTCATTATTCATTATTCATTATTGAATACCGATAAATATTTTGATTATTTTCGGTCGTATATTCCAGTTATTTTGTATTAGATATTTCTGCAAATTAAAGATTTTTTTTCAAATATTTGTAGAGAGGTTGGATGCAACATTCCTGCATTAGTGTATAGTAATAATCAAATTTAACTAATTATATTGATGATGTTAAATTCTGAACTGTTTGTTCAACTTAAACAATTATCCCGTGGAGATAAATTTCAAATCATCCAATTTTTAATTGCTGATTTTGCACAAAAAGAAGGGTTAAAACTATTAGATAATAATCAGGTTGATCGTACTTTGTATCCTCATAATTATTCTGATGCAGCCGATAAATTAATGAGTTTATTAGAACAAAAAGAAGGGAAATAAAATGCAGAATGCTAAAAGATTTTCCTTTTCTGTCTTAAATTGAAATAAAGTTGAAATTGTCAGCATGATAGGCTCTTAATGAACTTAAACAACTAATAGAGGCATAGACAAAAAATATGAGCATGATATCTTTTCAGGAAATTATAGATTCTATTGAAAAACTTTCTATTGATGAGCAAGATTCTTTCCCACTAGCTGAAACCAGAGGCACATTACTGGGTAGAGGTTGTATTTGTGGAGAATTCCTATTACGAATTAATATTCTTAGAATTTAACTCCCCAAACCATCCTACTTTTGCAGCTTTTCGCATAATTTTATATGTTTCCCGCTCTGCCTTTTGCCACTCTCCTGCTTCCAAAAAAATCTCGCAACTCACGATAGTTAACCCCACTAGCTGAAACCAGAAGCAGTCGCCATTACTGTATTTGACATATCAAAAGCTTAAAACTCAGACAACGCCAGATTTTTCCTTCTCTGGTAAATAACTAAACGCCTTCTACCTTCTGCTATACCATGTTGTCCTCACCATTCCTATTGAACAAATGTGTCTATATGTCCAAATAAGTGATTGATGATTTCTGCATCTGTATATGGATTGAGCAAAACTGCCCGCAGCCAGCAATGCTCACGATATATTGGAAGTGATAAAAAAGTATTACCCTTTTGCAACAAATACACTTGTAAGTCTGAGTTCCATTTATCCCAATCGTTATCAGAAATCCAAGAAGGTATACCACGAAAGCAAACAAGATTTGTTTCTGGCTCACCAGTTGTTTCCAAAAAAGGGCGTTTTCTGACTTGCTGCATAAAGTAGTCGGTCAGTAAGTAACTCTCCTCAATAAGTTGATTGTAACCACTCTTACCAATATGCTGAAGTGATAGCCAGAACTTCAAAACTTCGGCATGGCGAGTACCTTGAACGCTTACTTCACCTAAATTAATAAAGTCTCCAGAGTCACGCATATAGGGTGCTGGAATTTGAAAAGCTTTTGTGAGAGTTGCCATATCCCTAAACAAAACCATTGCACAGGTCTTTGCCACATATAACCACTTTTGCGGATTGAATGTAATTGAGTCGCTCTGTTCAATACCTGTTAATCGTTGACGTTGATTTTCCGACAAAATCAATGCACCCCCACTAAGCATAACTCCACCTGCTTGTTTACCTAAACCAAACAGAGTTGCAAATTCTTTGAGTAAATGAGACTCTAAACGTGATAACAATGGGGACATTTCCAAACTTAACATATTATTATTCAGTGCTGCTGTGACCATCTCGCCCATGAAAGAAAGAGTAGTTGGTATGGAGTCCATGTGCCCAATGAAAGCTGGATGTGCGGTGTTCATTGAGCTGACTAAAATGCTTTCTAGTTGTGCCAGCAACTTGCTTTCTGATATGGCAGTATCTGGGATGGCAACTACTTCTGGAAGTTCCGTTATCTGTGGTAAAGGGGAATAATTACAAGCATTTTGGAGGTGAGTGAAAACAATCTCTAAAACTTGTTGAGCAACTTGCTCAACTTCAGCTTTGTTTTTCCCACGAGGGTCAATAAAAGCTGATAAAGGAATTTGTGATTGGTTCATAGGATATTGCTGATGAGACTATTTGGGAAAACACTTGGTAAATTTCAATAGTAAACGCATTTAGAAGATCCAGCCGTTGGTTTATTTTGTCTTTCTCTGAGAACTCTGACAGTAATATCAAATCCGTTTAATTCGGCACGTAAAAAATGTTCCATCTTCAACCATTACCAAATATTTCTCTCACTCCCCATCTCCCCATCTCCCCATCTCCCCATCTCCCCATCTCCCCATCTCCCCATCT
>NZ_JAAHGO010000066.1 GCF_010672455.1 Okeania sp. SIO2C9
AGGAAGGAGATATTTCTAGAGTTACCTTTGTATCTGAGAAAAATAGAGGCAAATCTCTAGCGCTACAGTTTTTTTGCCTGATGAATATTTTAATTTTTGAATTGAGATTTTTATCCTCAGCAGTCTAGGTAGAGGGAGGAAATATTTCTAGAGTTACCTTTGTATCTGAGAAAAATAGAGACAAATCTCTAGCGCTACAGTTTTTTGACCCATAAACTCAGAAGAATGATATGGCATTTTTCTTACTTTAAAGTCAAAATGGAACTAATTGTCTATTGATGTTGTTTCAAATATCAAATATTGAGTTGCTTAGGACATAGATTAGAGTAATGATTAATCAAAGAAGAAATATTTTCCCCACTCTTCTCGGCCGCCTTTTCCATCCCATATAATACCAACCTCAAAAAATAAGACTTTCCATAACCTCAAACAACTAAATTCCTAACTGCCCTAACTACCGATTATTTTTCTAATGTGGATGAGATAAATCAATACTATAAAATTCTAGAACTTGAACCTGGTGCTTCTCTAGATCAAGTGAAACAAGCTTACCGAGATTTAGCCTTTGTCTGGCATCCAGATCGTTTTGCCCAAAATACTCGTCTCCAAGCAAAAGCTCAAATTCGTCTCAAAGAAATTAATGAAGCTTACCGAAAATTACGGTATTTTTTGAATGACTCTCAACCACAAACTATTCCGAAACGAAAAACTCCCAGTCAAACACAATACTCATCACCTCGTCGTCCACCTTCTCCTCAACCTTCCCCTTCTCCTCAAAGACCAGAAAATTCTAACGCCAATAATCATTTTCAACAATTCTCTGTTCACACTCATCAAACAAATTCAACAACTTCCAGTATTCCTTGGGGTAGTTTAATTGCGACTTTCCTGTTTTATGCTTTGACTGCCTGGGTATTAGTTATTTCCAAAGCTCCTGTTTGGAGTTGGGCCGTAGTTGAAGGTGTGGCATGGATGGGAATGACTGTTTTGGCAATAGAAGGAACCGGTTCTCAAAAATGTTGGGCGATCGCCTTATTGGGTGCTGGAGGAGGAGCAGGTTGGATAGCTGGAAATTCTGTGGGGGGTATAATTACTGCTTTGGCATGGGCGATAGTTGGATGTAGTTTAGGGTTAATTGCTGGCACTGAACCCCAGGCCAGAACAGTTGCTGCTGTGGTGACTATTGATGGAGTAATTGCTTTGGGGGGATTTTTGGCTGGTAATGGGGCTGAAAATGTATTATTGGTGATTGTTGGTTCTATTATTTGGGCTGCTGCTGGATTTATTTTTGGGACAATTGTGGATGCTGTAATTGGTTTAAAGACTGGTACTGGTGTTGGCAGTATGCTTGGGTTTATTTTGGGAGCTTGGGTTGGAGCTTGGTCTGCTGCTTGGAATTCTGCTCGGTCTAAAAATGTGGCGATCGCTTTGGCTAGTGCTGGGCCTAATATTATTGTTGGATTATGGGTAGTTATTGGTATTGTGGCAGGAGTAGTTGCTCAAATGGTTGCGGGAGAAAAGTTGATAGAGTTGTTTAATGGATTTTCTACTTTTTTGATTTTAGCTATTATTTCTGGATTAGGTTTAGGTTTTGGCTGGTGGCTTTCCACGAGTATAGTTTGAAGGTAGGAGTCAGGAGTCAGGAGTCAGGAGTCAGGAGGAGAGAGAATCACAAAGATAAGCGTAGTTATGACGATTCGAGATTTTTTTTATGTCCAATTCCCCCGGATTTGATATGATTTGTGGCATCTTCAACTTTGCTCCTTCCCTTCTATTTTCAGGTTAGAATTTTAAATTACTGTCAGTGAAAAATTTTAGCTAGAGCGTCGAGAAGCCTCACTCCATAATTGAAAATTTGGTGTGAGATGAATCGACGGTAAATTAATGGGACTCGATGTCCCATTAATTTAAAAATTTTATGTTATGATACACTCAAGCTGGTTTGAGTTAACAACCGCCAGTTATAAACCATGAAAATCAAATAAGATATGGAGTTATATCCCATCCATCCTAGTAATCTGTTGGGAATGTAAAACCAGATAGCGGTGCTAGGTGATCCGCTTTTTTATGTGCAAAAAGGGCGGCGGGGCATCCCGTCCTTAAAGCTCGTGGAGTCCGATGCCATGGCAGGACTACGAAACGAGAAGCCCACACTATACCGAATGGTTAGTGTGGGAGTATGTCACCTCATTCTATTACTAGATGATGTCACTTTTTAATAATGAGCTGCTCTCTCATCCTAAAAACCACATATTTCTATGATTTATTAGAGTTGTTGGGAAATAAAAATTGAACAATGCTCAAAAGCTTATTCTATAAGGTTTTCAGGATTATAGAACTGAAAAACGCTATAAACTTTGAGCAATAAGGGTTTTAGCCATTTTTTTAGCTTAATTCCCAACAATTCTATTATTCATTATTCATTATTCATTATTCATTATTCATTATTCATTACCTTTAAATGCTAGGGAATTTTGATAATTGATGAGTTTTTAATAAATTTTCAAACTTGGATGTGGGTAATGGGGCACTAAATAAATAGCCCTGAATTTCGTCACAGTCATATTTACGAAGAAAGTCTAATTCTGATTGAGTTTCTACTCCTTCGGCAACTACTTTTAAGTTTAGATTATGAGCCATTTGAATGATGGCGATCGTAATTGCTTCTGTCTTGCTATCTTCAGTGATATTGCGAATAAAACTGCGGTCTATTTTAATTACATCAAATGGAAATTCTCTGAGATAACTTAACGATGAATACCCTGTACCAAAATCATCCATTGATATATTAATGCCAAAGGTTTGCCATGCTTCCATAATTTTAGTTGCAGCTTTTTCATTTTGCATGACTAAGCTTTCTGTTATTTCTAATTCTAAGTAATTAGGTTTTAAACCAGTTTCTTGAATAATTTTAATAATTTTTTCTTGAATATTTCTTTGTGTAAATTGGCATCTTGATAAATTAACTGCTATTTCTAACAGCCCAAAACCTACTTCTTGCCAGATTCTTATTTGATTACAAGCAGTACGCAAGACCCATTCTCCTATAGGGATAATTAAACCTGTTTCTTCTGCTAAAGGAATAAATTCTGCTGGTGATACTAAACCTCTGTTTGGATGACACCAACGTACTAAAGCTTCTGCTCCAGTAATTTTACCAGTCTTAATATTAACTTTTGGTTGATAATAAACTTGAAACTCTGAGCGCTTTAAAGCATTACGCAAATCAGTTTCTAAGCTTAGTTGTTCTAGAGAAACAAAAACTGTTTCTGATTGATGAAATTGATAATTATTACCTCCTTTTTGTTGAGCATAATACATTGCTGCATTGGCATTTTTTAGTAGTTCATTTGCTTCTACATCATCTAACGGATAAAAGGTAATGCCTATACTAGCAGTGAGATAAATTTCATAACCTTTTAAAACAATTGGTTTAGAAATTGTATCTAATATAGATTGAACTATATCTGTCACTTCTTGCTTTTTTTCTACTGCCTTGAGAATTATCCCAAATTCAGCAGCTTCTAAATGAGCTAACATATCTATTGAATCAATAGATTTATTGAGTTTTTTTGCCACACTACAAAGTACTAAGTCTCCATTTTTACTCCCCAAAGTTCCTTTGATTCGATTAATTCTATCTAGGCTAATATAAAGGATAGGTATTATTGGAAAATATGTATTTTTTTGAGATTTATTTAGATGACATAATTTTCCTAAACTGCTCTGATTTTGATAGGATATAATTTCATTTATTTGATCTATAAATAAAGAACGGTTCGGTAATTGAGTTATGGGGTCGTACTGGTATCTTTGGAGAGCTATTTCTATAGTTAAATGTAAGTTTCTTTCTTCAAATGGTTTAACAATATAACCAAAAGGGTTTGTTGCTTTTACTCTCTGTAATGTTTTGTCATCGGTATAAGCTGTTAAGAAGATTATTGGTATTTGGGAGCTTAAATGAATTTGTTCTGCTGCTGTTATCCCATCCATTTTTCCTTGCAACATCACATCCATTAATATTAAATTAGGTTGTTTTTCTACTGCTATTAAAATTGCTTCTTCTGCCGAAGAAACAATATCCATAACTGTATAACCCATGATTGTCAGACTGTCTGCTAAATCTTCAGCAATAATACTTTCGTCTTCGACAATTAGAATTTTTGATTTTGACATTTATACCTCTCTATAATTTACTTGCATTCCAGCTAGAAAAAGTTATTTTAAAAACTGTTCCTACTTCATTAATTAGCTCAATTTTTCCTTTAAGTTGTCTCACTAATGAACATACTAAACGCAGACCTAAAGAACCAGATTTTTTATAGTCTAAATCTTGAGCAAAACTAATGCCATTATCAGCTACTTTGAGAATAAATTGGTTTTGGTCACGATCATCATAATCAAATTCTATGAAAATTTCTCCTCGAAATTCTTCTGGAAAAGCATACTTGAGAGAATTAGAAACCAATTCATTAATGATTAGACCACAGGGAACTACTGTATCAATATTCAAGCAAACAGGAATTACGTTTATATTTAATTTTACACCTCTTGCTTTGACTGCATAAGCTTGGAATAAGTGAGCAGCTAGACTGGAAATATATTCAGTAAAATTAACTTTAGACAAGTCCTTTGATTGATATAAATGTTCATGGACAAGAGCCATGGATCTAACTCGGTTTTGGCTTTCTTTTAACATTTCTAAAATTCTTTCATCTTCAATATATCTTGACTGTAGTCTTAATAAACTAGAGATTACTTGCAGATTATTTTTGACTCGATGATGAATTTCTTTTAGTAAAACTTCTTTTTCTGCTAAAGATTCTTTGATTTGCTCTTCATGATGTTTTCTCTCGGTAATATCACGAATTACGGCTTGAAATACTATATTTTTAGTTGATTTTTTGCTGGATTTTTTTTGAGGATATTCACTTGTTTTCATCGCAGTTAATAAAACTTCTGTGGGAAATTCTGATTTGTCTACTCTTTGATTTATCCACTCAAAACAACTATTACCTTTGACAATTGCTTGAATCATATATCTTTTGATTAACTGGGAAGATTTTTTTCCATTTTGCTGAGATTCGGGATAAAAATCTGCTAAGTTATGATTGTAAAATTCTTCTTTATTATTTAAACCAAACATTTTTAAAGTTGCAAGATTGCAATCAATAATTCCGTTTTTATCTAGGAGGATAACAGCATCGCTTGTAGCTTCATAAAGGCTACGAAATTTTTTTTCCGATTCCTGAAGTGAAGCAATTAATTTACTTTTCATTGCCTCTGCTTGTTTACGAGCGGTAATATCTATTCCTACCGAAACTAATGCTTTTCCTTGAGCATATTTCTGAACTACAACCAAATAATTTTTCACACTGCCATTAACTGTGATTTCGACTTCCCGAGATATTTGTTGTGCTGAACTAGGGAAAAAGTCACTAATAAAATCAACAAAGCCCCAACTACTACCTAGAAAACCTACTTCTTGACCAATAAATTTTTCTGGAGGCAAGTTAAAATTGGCTGCTAATTGCCTATTTACTCCTATATATATTAACTCTGAATTAATCCAAGAAACGAACCAAGGTACAGCATCTAAGACTGCTTGTAGTTGGTCTTTAGCTCTTTGTAAAGCTTCTTCTGATTTTTTGCGTTCAGTAATGTCAGTAGCAGTGCCAATAGCTCCTTCAAAATTGCCAAATTTATCTCGTAAAGCAATTGCATTAAAGTTAAGATATACAGGTATTCCATCTTGACGTTTATGTATTGTTTCCCACTGACAACTGGAACAACTATCTTGAGTAAATATAGGTATTTGTGTAATATTTGTTGTGCTTGCTGCTGTAGAT
Organism: Okeania sp. SIO2C9; assembly: GCF_010672455.1. Lineage (GTDB taxonomy): Bacteria > Cyanobacteriota > Cyanobacteriia > Cyanobacteriales > Microcoleaceae > Okeania. Next base: position 5,850 of record NZ_JAAHGO010000066.1, read on the forward strand.
TTTTCTACTTCTTCCTGATAGATAAAATTTGTTATGGAACGACCGATAATTTCTGTTGTGTCATACCCATAAATGCGTTTAGCTGCTTGATTAACAAAAGTAAAACGTCCTAAAGTATCTAGTGACCAAATTAAATCTTGAGAAGTTTCTACTAGATGCCTATATTTTTTCTCACTTTCTGCTAAAGCTGTTTCTACCCGTTTTCTTTCTAGAGCATTAATAAACATCTCTCCCATAATTCTGAGCAGATCAATAATGTCTTCTGACCAATTTTTTTCCTCTTTAACTGAATCGAATCCTAAAAATCCAATAAAAATACCACGATATACTATTGGTACAACAACCAAAGATTTTATACATTGCAGGCGCAAAAATATTTTACTTATCCATTTTTCTTTTGGTAGTTTAGTTGTACTTGGAATATAAATTGTTTCTAGGTTTTTTATTTGCTCATTCCACTCTTCTAATGCTGTAATTGGTATTTGTTTTCTTTGCTCAATTTGTGGTTTAATGCCACTGGCACACCACTCATAATCATTGTTAATATAACTACCAGTTTCATCCAGTAAAAATATATAACTACGATCTACACCACTAAAACTTCCTATCCATTCCAGAGCTACTTGAATTCCACGATCTATCTCGTCTGGGGCTAAATTAATAAAATGAGTTGACAAAGTAGTAATTAATTCTTCAAAATTTAGCCTATATAGTAATTCTTCTCTAGCTTGTTTATGTTTGACAATCTCCTCTATAAGTTGTTCATTTGATTCTCTTAAAGCAGATGTTTTTTCCTCAACTTTTTCTTTTAGTCTTAGTTGAGATTTCGGGTCTTCTACTTGAGTATTTTTACTGGCATTAACATTAATATTAACTCCTATTAATCCTGTTATTTCACCGCTTTCAGATATTTGAGGAATTACTCTAGTTTCATATTCTATATATTCCCCTCTCTCAAACCATTTAACTTCATTACCTGCCAGTGCCAAGTGAGTTTTATCTAAAACTTCTTGATGGTCTTTGTGTAGTTCAAAAATTGATTGTCCGATTAAATCTTCTGATTTAATTGTTGATTTTATTGTTTTTTCTCCTTTGACAAAAGTAAATATACCTTTGCTGTCTACTTCCCAAATAATTAAAGATGCTTGATTAGTTAGTATTCGTAAACGTGTTTCACTTTTTTGGAGAGAATTTTTAGTCAATTGATGTTCTGCTTTTTCTTTTTTTAACTCTTCTGTCAACTGAGCGACACTTTGCTGTAAATTTTGAAAAACACTATACATCATTGACATTAATTTTAGGGAACAATCATAATAGTATAACTAGCATAACCATAAAGAGGTTAAGCTATAAATAAACTTGATTTTAAGTTTTTTTTGAATAATTAACTATATATCCTAGTGGGATATATTAAGGTAAGCATTTCCTGCGGAATGCTGCGCAAATAGCTATTACCAGTCAGCACTTATGAAGGAATGCACACCCATTCAACAATTAGCAATGAATAATTACTTCTAAGGTTTGGGAAGAGGACCCATAGCAATAACTTTTTATTAAAACTCAATTTCAAAGGTTGCTTTTGCCTTCCAAAAAATGGCGTTGCTGATAGCTAAATGCTTACATAATTAACTTTATAACACATACTTTTTTAGCTCTTCAATAGTTAAGCTATAACCTAGTCTGTGGCATCTAGAAATATTAAAATATTTGCCACAGTAGAACAATTATCTAAAATCTAGTCAAAATAGGCGATGAAACTACCTGAGTCAAGCAGATTAAAATTTACCGATAATTTAAACATCTGTCGCATTTTTAACGGAATGTGGCAGGTATCAGGTATTCACGGACATATAGACCCCAAAACTGCTATCCAAAGTATGTTTGACTACATGGATGCAGGTTTCACTACTTGGGATTTAGCAGACCATTATAGCCCAGCAGAGGACTTTATTAGAGAATTTAGAATTGAGAAATTGATATAATTTAAAATTTAGAATTGATAAATTGATAAATTTAATAATAAGGATTTGAAAATATGTCTGATTCATTTACTCCAGAAATTAGCGATCGCATTTGTTCTCACATGAATGAAGACCATGCAAATGCTGTGCTTCTTTATGCTCAAAAATTTGGCAGTTATTCTAATTCTACAGCAGCAAAAATGCTTTCTATTGATGCTCAAGGTATGAATTTAACTGCTGAAGTTTGTGGGAAAAGTTTACCGATAAGAATAGAATTTGACCATACTTTAAAGGATGCTGAAGATGCTCATCATACTCTTATTGATATGCTTAAACTAGCTCGTAGTCAAAAATGAAATATGAGCAATTTTACGAAAGTCAAAATAAACAATCAAAAGTAAGATTGTTTTTGCTTAACAGTTGAATAAATTGGGATTTTAGGTGATTGTTGAAGTGAATTTGTATAGTTACTCTTGTGCTCAGAATAGTTTGATGGGAGAGTAACTCACTCTTAGTTTAGCTACATCGCCGATTCATCTCACGCCATATTTGAAAAATTAGCGTGAGATGAATCGGCGGCAAATTGAATAGGTTCGATGCCCATTCAATTTTCCAACATCACAGCAGAAGCTTTCGCCCTAGTAGAAAAACTTGTATGATGATATTCCAATAACCCCAGAAATTTTCCACCATGCGCATTGCCTACCAATATAAATTAAGACCCAAAAAAGAACAAATAGCCACCATAGAAATGTGGTTGGAATTGTTGCGTCGGCAGTACAACTATAGGTTAGGGGAGCGGTTCTCCTGGTGGTCAGAAAACCGTTGTCCAGTTAATGCCTGCCTCTTGGTGATGCCAATTCCTCAACTAAGAGATCATCCAAATTATTACTCTCAAAAAAAAGATTTGGTCAATACCAAAGACAAGTTTCCTGAGTACAAGTTAATTCATTCTCAGGTTTTACAGGATTGCATAAAACGGGTAAAACTTGCCTTTGATAGATGGTTGAAAACAGACAAAAAAGGACATAAATTAGGGAAACCAAGATTTAATGGAATTGGACGTTATCGTAGTTTTACTTATCCTCAAATCAAACTTGACTCCATAGAAGAAAATCAAATTAATTTGCCCAAAATAGGCAAGGTAAAGTTAATTAAACATCGGTCTTTACCTGATGGTTTTAAAATTAAAACAGTAACAATTAGTCGTAAAGCAGATGGTTATTATGTAACTTTATCCCTAGAAGACAAATCGGTTCCAGTTTTAACAACTAAAGTTGAACCAACATTAAAAAATACCCTGGGAATCGACATGGGATTGAAAGAATTCTTAGTAACAAGTCTTTCTAGACTTTCGAGATTCTACTATTGCGTGATAGAAAAATAGTGATGAATAAATTTTTGACTTTGAATTAATTAATTATTTCCTGTTTATTTGTCTATCTCCCCCACTCCCCCGCTCCCCTACTCCACTACTCCCCTACTCCCCTACTCCCCTACTCCCCACACTCCTAATTCAAAATCGACCCTCCCATCATCTTCTGATACCGCCATTCCAACTCTCTCCTCAACAGAGGCCAACTATTCAAACTTTCATCTTTCTCCATCACCCGAAAAGCAGCACCCCGTGCCAACTCCAAAACCTCCTGGTCTTCAACCAAACTCGCCAAAGCAAAATCCGGCAACCCAGACTGCTTTGTCCCTAATACTTGACCAGGTCCCCGCAAACGCATATCCATCTCTGCAATAAAGAACCCATCCTGAGACTGCTCCAACACTTTCAAACGTTCCGTAGCATCAGTAGAACCCGCACCCCTCATCAACAAACAATAAGACTTATGGACACCACGACCCACTCGCCCCCGCAACTGATGTAACTGAGATAAACCAAACCTTTCTGCATTTTCAATCAACATTACTGTGGCATTCGGCACATCTACCCCCACTTCCACCACAGTTGTAGATACTAAAATCTGAGTTTGATTATCCCGAAATGCACTAATAGCTTGGTCTTTTTCTACACTTGTCATTCTGCCATGAAGTAAACCTATTTGAAATTCTGGGAAAACTTTTTCTGCTAACTTTTGATGTTCTTCAACTGCCGATTTTACATCCAATTTTTCTGACTCTTCAACTAAGGGTAAAACAATATAAACTTGTCTTCCTTGAACTATTTCTCTGCGGATTAAATCGTAAGCTTTCTTGCGTTGTCTTCCAGTCAAAGTTGTTGTTTGAATTGGTTGTCTTCCTGGTGGTAATTCATCTATTTGACTAACATCTAAATCTCCATGTAATGTCAGAGCAAGTGTTCTAGGAATGGGAGTAGCTGTCATTGCCAAAAAGTGGGGAGATTCACCTTTTTGTTGTAATTTTGCTCTTTGTTGAACCCCAAATCTATGTTGTTCATCTATTACTACTAAACCTAATTTGTGAAAAATTACAGCTTCTTGAATTAGAGCATGAGTACCGACTAATACAGGTAATTCTCCGGTCTCAAGTTGAGAGTGAATTTCTCTGCGTTTTGCTACCTTTGTCGAACCAGTTAATAGTTCAACTGGTAAATGTAAAAGATTAAACCAACCAACTAATTTTTTATAATGTTGCTCTGCTAATACTTCTGTTGGTGCCATTAAAGCTGCTTGATAACCTGCTTGAATTGCTGCTAACATCGCCACAACTGCTACTACAGTTTTTCCTGCTCCTACATCTCCTTGTACTAATCTTTTCATTGATTCAGGTTTTTGTAGGTCATTGAGTATTTCATTAACTACTCTTTTTTGAGCATTAGTTAATGCAAATGGCAGGAGTTTATAGAATTGCTCAATTAATTTTCCTGTAGTTGGTAAAGCTATTCCTGTTTCTACCTTTTTTTGCAATTGCCGACGTTTTAATAATCCTAATTGTAGGTAGAAAAATTCATCAAAAACTAAGCGACGACGAGCTGCTGCTAAACAATCTCTATCTATAGGAAAGTGAATATTTTTAATAGCATTTTTTAAATCTATTAATTGATATTTCCCTAATAATTCTTCAGGCAATGTATCTGACAATTGTTCTGCTGTTGGTAAAACCGTAAATATTGCTCGTCTAACAACATCTGCACCTACTCCATCTGTTAAGGGATAAACTGGTACTAAACGACCAACTTTCATGGATTCAATTTGACCCCCTTCACTATCAAGAACTTCTATTTCTGGGTTATCTAAATTTTTCCCATATTTATTTTCTTTAACTAAACCTGAAACAGCTACTGTTGCACCGACCGGATAGATTTTTTTCTGCTGCATTTGCCAACCTTTATTACTAAATCTAGGTCCGGCAAAAAAGCGACTTATTTTGATTTGACCTGTAGCATCTGTAAGGGTAAGTTCGAGAATAGTTAATTTCTTATTTTTAGGGCTAGAAAAACAATTGAACCGTTTAACTTTGCCAATTATTGTGACAGTTTCTCCAGGTTCTAGGTCGCGAATATTTACTTGACGAGCATAATCTATATGGTCTCTTGGGTAATAATAAAGTAATTCTCGTACTGTATATAATCCTAATGTCTCTAGGCGATCGCTGTTTCTTTTACTAATATCTTTGACTTCTGTTAATGGTTGTTCTGCATCAAGTTTATCGCTGTATTTTTGGGAAGTAATGGAGTGATTTTTTAGTGTTTTTTGACTTTTTTCTTCTTGTTTAATTCTCTCTTTTTTTATTGTTTCTTCTGGCTTTACTCCTTCAGAAATATATTGCATTTTTTCTAAAAAATATTTAGTTCTTTCTAGTAATTTTTGCCGTTCTTCCCTAGCCATTTCTGGATAACTGATAAATTGATTAGATATCTCCTGAAATTGATTTTGATAACCTTTTAATATTATGGGTACTTCGCTCAAACTGATACTTAAAAAGTCATTAAATATATATTGTTTTCCCTGGATATTTTGAAAACCATATTGTACTTCTACTGACAAAGCTTTTTGTAATCTTTCCCAGTCTATCTTTTCTTTTTCGTTATTCATGGCAGATTATATATGTAATATTTTCTTAGTCGCTAATTTATAGAAATTCACACTTAAATCAATCAGGACTTACGCAAATTGATTGTTAAACCACCATATGTAGGGGCGAATGCGATTCGACCTCCCCATAAGTAGAGTCTTTGCGTAAGTCCTGCCAATATCAGCATTAAATTATTTTGACTTTTTTTATTTTACTTACTTTATTGAAGCGACCAAAAAACCTTCGTCCTTCTACTCATCTTTACTTCTTCTTTCTTCCCTCCTGACTCCTGACTCCTGACTCCTAATTCAGCAATTAACAATTAATTAACAATTAATAATTAATAATTACCTCTTCTTAAAACGGATAGGATTGACTAAAAGGATTTTTTTTGATTCTCTTGGTCGATTGCATATGGTGAGGAAACCTCGCCATCCCTCGACCGCTTTATCCCCTTAAAAGGGTCAGCTTCAAGGCGTGAATTGTTGAATGAATAATTATTAACTATCAACTCTTAATTATTCATTATTAATTATTCATTATTAATTATTCTTCATACCAACTAGAACGCCATGCTGACTCTGCTTCTATTACAGCTCGTTCCCGTTGCTTTTTACGATATTCTCGTTGCAGTTGATTAAGTCTTCCTAAAAGGTTACGAATTTTATTACGCCAGGAAGTAACATTAATATCAGTAAATTCTATTTCAGATAATCTGAGATTTACTGCTATAACTTTAGTAACTGTAGAATTTTTTTCCTCTTCTGGATCTTCTGCTTCAATTAATAAGTTTAATAAATTAGGTTTTCCACCCAAAGGAGTCTCGCCTGATTCCATTTTTGTCGCAGCTTCTAAAACTTTTTTCGGTATTTTTTTCGGTAGTATTTCTGCATTTTTAAGGATGCAATTTGCCTGATGAGAAATTTTTTTAAGAATTTCAGGTATTTGCCTTTCTATATTCTCTTGCCAAGATATTAATGTATCTAAATTATCTAATTTATCAATAATATTTTCTGGAGATTTTTCTATTTCTTCTGTTTCAATTTTATTCAAATTTTCTTCTATCCGATCTGCCAATTTTTGCTCTTCATTATCAGATGTTTGAGTTAGAAATAATACAGCAGAATCAAATTCTATGTTTGTCTTTTGGTCTTTTAGTGGGGATGTTACTTCTTGCTGCTCCCCATCTTCTTCACTCAAAAGACTCATCATTAATTCTGGTGCTGAAGTCCCATCTAAATTTTCCTGTTCTTCTGGAATTTGTTCTAATAATTCTTCTAATTCTCTAACTGGTAATTTTGCTATTTCTCGCAACTCTGACTGCATTTTTTGTCGCTGAGAAAACGATAAATTAAGAAAAGCTTCTGGATATCCTTGAGTACATATATGATAACTAGCAAAAATTAATTGTTGGCCTATCCCTTCACCTAATACTTTGAAATAACCTTCATAAGTACCATAAAATTCCTTGGCAATTTCTGCGATCGCTACTTCTATTTCTTTCAATTTTTCCTCTATTTGTTTTGCTGCTCCCATCATAGTGAATTATTTTTTATCTATCAACAATTAAAAATTAAAAATAAACAGATTATCTCTGCTACTTTTAATTTTTAATCTAAGTATTCAGCTAGCTCGCATTCAGTTTTTAGCTGTTTCATAAATAATGAATATACACTGCTAAGGTCAAGGTTAGTTGTTTTTTCAAGACTTTGAATTCTCCTTAAACCTCTCAATACTAATTCCTGCTATAAAGGCAGTGAATGAATAGCTGATTGCTGATTGCTGACCGCTGTTTGCGCAGCATTCCGCAGGAAATGCTTACTTTTTAATTATGATTATTGATCAATTATTCCTTTCCCATTTGTGCTGCTACTTCTTCAGCAAAATTCTCCTCTTTTTTCTCAATACCCTCTCCCAAAACAAATCGTGTAAAACGACGTACTTGTACTTTTTCACCTAACTGAGCGCTAGTTTCCTTCACCAACTCTGCCACTGTGACATTTTGGTCTTTAATATAAGCTTGATCCATTAATGCTAATTCTTTGAGTCGCTTTTCTATTCTTCCCTGAACTATTTTTTCCCTAATATTTTCCGGCTTTTTACTAAGGTCTTCTCTACCCATTTCTATAGATTTTTCACTCTCCACAAATTCCGTAGGGATATCATCAACTGAAATATATTCTACCTGTGGACAAGCTGCTATTTGCATAGCAATATTTTTCACTAACTCTTTGAATGCCTCATTCCTAGCAACAAAATCTGTCTGACAATTTACCTCTACTAAAACGCCAATTCTGCTACCTGTATGAATATAACTTTCAACTAGTCCTTCTGCTGCTACTTTACCCTCAAGTTTTCCTGCAGAAGCAATACCTTTTTGTCTTAGCCATTCTGTAGCCTTAGTAATATCGCCATTATTTTGCTCGAGAGCGTTTTTGCAGTCCATCATGCCTGCGCCTGTTGCTTGACGCAATTCTTTAACTAACTTTGCAGATATTTCCGGCATATTTTTTATTCTCCAATTTAACTTTACTACAACTTTATTATTTAGGAATTAATCCGTAAGCATTCAGGCGTCAGCTATTAATTTTGAGGAATATAAAAGCAACCTTTAAAATTAATAAAGAATAAAAGTTACTGGAATGCGTCCCTTGACTAAACCTTAAAAGTAATTAGTAATTACTCATTACGAATAGCTGAATGCTTACATTAATCCTACTTTAGTGCCTTAATTTAAAGTAGGCTTTTTAGAAATAATTTACGCTGTATTTTATCCCTAAAAAACCCCAGTTCTACTACTCAACAATATTACTAGAATTTGTTATTCTTCTTCATTATTGTCTGATGATGATGATTCTTCTTCACTTACATTAAATTCTTCTTCCGCTCCATCATAATCATAATCTTCTTCATATTCTTCATAGCTATCATAATCTTCTTGATCCAGTGTTTCTAGTTGACCATGACGACCTTCATAGATAGCATCAGCCAACTTACCTACTATAAGTTTGATTGAGCGGATAGCATCATCATTAGCTGGAATTGGAATATCAACCTGAGTCGGGTCACAATTTGTATCCAGCAAAGATACTATTGGAATATCTAACTTCTGACATTCTTGAACAGCATTATACTCTCGTCGCTGGTCTACCATTACAACTCCATCTGGCAAGCGGCGCATATTTTTAATACCCCCCAGATATTTTTGTAACTTAGCCATTTCACGACGGAGAACCGAAGCTTCTTTTTTCGGGAGTAAATCTAGTGCCCCATTTGCTTCACGACGCTCTAAGTCTTTGAGTCTTTCTACCCGAGTTTTAATAGTAGTCCAGTTAGTGAGCATCCCACCCAACCAACGTTGGTTAATATAATAAGCTCCACATCTACTGGCCTCTTGAGCGATAATACCAGCAGCTTGACGCTTTGTACCAACAAATAAGAATTTTTTTCCTTGTTCAGAGGCAGTTCTGATATAGTCGTAAGCTTCTTCCATTAATTGAGCTGTTTGAACAAGGTCGATAATATGAACGCCGTTACGCTCTGTAAAAATATACTGGGACATTCTTGGATTCCAGCGACGGGTCTGATGCCCAAAGTGGACTCCTGACTCTAACAATTGAGCCAAACTAACAACTGGCATAATTATAATCTCCTATTCGGGTTTAATCCTCCATCCAGGTGCATTCTCATAGATTCTTAATCTGCAGAACACCCGACTACCTAGATGTGCGATTTTAGACAACTTTTCTAGTGTATCATATCAAATCCGGTTAAACAGTTATGGAATGGTTAAGTCTTTAGGAGTCAGGAGTGGAGAGAATCATTTTGATGAGCGTAGTTAGGGTTTGCGCTCAAAAGTCTTTTAGTAGGAGGAAACAGGAGATAGGAGATAGGAGAAATAGGAATTAATACCAAATTGATAAATGTTTGCTACAAATAGTTAGGATATTTCTTAGGAGTCATTCCTCAGTCATCAGGAGTCGTATAGGAATAGTATTTCAAGCGTTTTTTAGATCATAAATCATCGTTTTTTGTCAAAGGGAATATCCTGCATTTGTCTTTTTTCTCCTCTTACTATTCGTAACATTCTTTTTTCACGCTTGGTATAAGAGGAGGTAGAAGTAACAATTGTAAGAATGATTTTTCTGCCCAACTATGCGCCTAAAATACGCTCCATGCATGAGTACTAGAGAGCTAATTCCCAGGCATTTTTTTTTATCTAAAAAAGCTAAAAACTTTATATATCAATCCTTTTAGATTAGAAAGGTCACGCCCTAGTTATGACTGAAAAACTTTGGTCTCAAGTCTCCCTTTTCAAGGGGATAAAAAAAGAGAATATTCCATATTTCAAGCCTCCTGATTCCAGAGGTACTGTTCAACAATTAATAATTAATAATTAATAATTAACAATTACCGAAAAATTAATAATTCAATAATTCAATAATTCAGGTTTAAAGCCTCCCCTTGAAAGGGGAAAAAAATAAATTTTTTCCTTATTGGTTAATCCTCTTCGTTTTAGGGAGAGGTAATTATCAATTATCCATTATCAATTATCCATTATTGAACTCTCCTTGAAAAGAAGAGGATTACTCAAAGGAAATTTTTTTCTTGTTTCTCCTTTAAAGGAGAGAATTTTTACCTTAATTATTCGGTAACTAATAACTGATAACTGAAATGACCATTGGAGATTTTTTTTATCAAAATAACTGGGTCGCACAACCCCGCCTTTTAAAGCGAAATATTTTTGGAGCGCGGCTCAAATCCCCATTACAAAAATAACTTCTGACTTCTGAATTCTGACTTCGTTAAGTCTAATTTACCCAGATTTGATATCATATACATTCCTACCAATACTACTAACATTCCAATCTAAAAAAAACTTAATGGTTACTTGGCAAATTAAAAAGCTTATTTTAAAGACTTTAAAACATAGTGATCGACAACAGAAATATCATTGCTTTTTGAATAGAATTTATTTATGTATGAGTCAACATCGCTGGATGTATATATAAAACCTTTAAATCTACCGATTAAAATTTGTTCAGGGCGGTATTTTACAAGTAATTCATATATTTCATCTTGACTCAGTTGACCTGTCTTTATGCGCTTAGTAGAGAACACTGCAATTTCGGGAGGAACAAGTAAATCTGCATAAAAACCATAAATTGGAACATCTGTAAATAGCCATTTTGTTGAATTTTTATGCTCTATTAGACGATTTACAACTGCAAATTGTGGTTGATAGTTTTTTTGAAGACTAGGAATATCTTTTGAAACTTTAGGTTTTAATGTTAATAATGCAAATATCATTAAAATTAATGAAATACTTGCCCAAAAATAATTTCCTAATCTAAATTCTCGTTGCTGAAAAATGTCAAATAATAGAACAGATACATAAGCTGCTAATCAAGCCATAGGAATAGCAATGAGACAATAATGATGTGGCCATACTGGTCTATGATTTAAAAGAAGCAATGTTCCTGTTCCTAGCCATGCAACTGGAAATAGACCTTCCCATCGATGCCTCACAAAAACTACTAATATACCGAAAATAGCTAAAGAAAATAGATCGTAATCTTTATTGATGATGACTTTACTTAGCTTTTCAAAACCATCTTTGACGAATGCCGTTTTAATCTCCCCTCCAACATGAGTACCAAAAAGCTGTTCATAGCTTAACGCATTAAATAGTAATGAAAAAATCAAAAAAATAACAACTAAACTTATTATCCAAAGCAATAAAGGATAAATAAATCTACTTTTTAACTTATGAATTGATTCCAAATTAATTTTATTGACATCAAAGATCAAAAGTAAAATAATTGGTATTAAAAAAACTGTCAAAAATTTGATTTGCAAAGACAATGCAAAAAGAGCAGCAGAAATAATCAATAAATATTTTTGTTTACTCTTTTTGTAAATAAATAAAAAGTAAATAGAAATTACGATTAAAGATAATGCAGGAATTCCAATCATAACAGTACTACTAAATCTGATAAACCCTGATGAAGCAGCCAATGATATTGCTCCAATAAGAGCGGAGAATATTCCTAAAGAAATACGAATAGTTTCAAAGAAAAACCATATTAGTAATGCTGAAAAAATTACGGTCAAAAGGCGCGCGAAAAAAACAGATTTTCCAACTATGCTGAACCAGAATGAAAGCATTGCTGTAAAAAGGAAAGGATGATCGCTCCAAATCTCGATATGCGGTGAGTAACCTTGCATATAAAGTGAAGCCCTCATTAATTCAAGCCCTGATCAAAATTGAGTTGGAATTCCTCCTTTAAGGGAACAATCATAGGTACTATGATAATTGCTAGTACTAGATACAGTAGAAGCAAAGATATGTAAAATACTTTTCGTTTAATCATCATTTTTGAGTTACAAATTTGATACGTAAAAACTCTGTATTTACTTTAGTTATTTGACTTTTAATATCATGTCTTTTGGGGTGCGTTGGTGTAAGCCCAAGCATGAATATATATAAGAAAGAAATTTAAGTTTTTTTCTTCCCTCTTCCTTCTTCCTTCTTCCCTCTTCCTTCTTATTTTTTAAGGATGTATTTGCCCTAATATTATTTTTAAACGGTCATAATCATCTCTCAACAAAACACTCATATTTCTACCTGCCTGAACTAACCAATTACGGTCTGCTTTTCTCAGTTGATAAATTTCTCTAATAGTAGCAGCTACTAAAGCATCAACAGGAGCATTAAATAACTGTAATAAAGTCCGCAAAAAATCTAACTTTTCACTAAACCTAATTATTTCTTCTGATTCACATAAATAAACTGCTTGATGAATTTGAGGTGGACGAGGTGGCAGATATTGGTAAATTCTGCCATTTTCTGCTGTAGAACCATTTAATTCTTCTTGAGATTTAAAACCTACTATTGCTGCTCTAAATTCTGTCTTCAACATAGCAAAAATTTGTGGTTGTTGTTCCCGTAACTGAGCTAAAGACATTCCCAAAGCTCTTGCTCTATGTACTGAATCAATAGGCAAGGTAGTTGCATAATAAACCACTCCATAAATCTCATTTCCTGATTGTTCATCCTGAGATTTTACCCAAGTACCAAAAGCAGGCATCATCGGAAAATCTAACTCTTCTGGTTCTAAACATTGAGCTAAAAATTCTGTTGTTGCTGTTTCTATTACTTCAGCTATGTAATTGTTCTGGCGATTTGTATTAGCAAATTGTGGTAAAGGAAGACGCATAAGTATTTAAGAAGGTTGTAGGTTGTAGATAATTAAGATTTTACCTAAAACCTCACATCATTCTTGATTTTTTTCAACAATTAATAATTATATCATGTCCCCTTGAATACTTATTCTTTGGTGAAAATAAGGCAGAGAGTAGAAGGCACTTATGCTGAAGGTTTTCTTCCCATTAGTGATTTAATTCTATACATAAACGATGCTAATAGACATGATATTACCTCTTCTTAAAAATTTATAGAATTGGCGAATAAAATTTTTTATCTTGATTGCTTGTTGAAAGAAGAGACATTCAACATGAATTATTCAGTAATCAAAAAAAATCTACTATTTACTAGTGCAGGATGGCTCAAATAACTGGTTACAAAATCCCGTGAACAATTACAAATCAAAAATGATTGACTTTTAAATCCATGACTTTTAACTTCCGAGTAGCGACACCAGTTAAATGATTTTTTCTTGCGACCTGCTGTTGGATCTACTAACTCTAATTCTGAGAGTCTAAACCTTACTAACTTATGCCAAAGTCTTTAAAAAAGTGGTAGGTAGTAGTTGGTAGATTGTAAGTTGTAGACAATTAAGATTTCACCCAAAACTTCACACCATGATTGATTTTTTTCAACAAAGTGGTAGGTAGTAGTTGGTAGATTGTAAGTTGTAGACAATTAAGATTTCACCCAAAACTTCACACCATGATTGATTTTTTTCAACAGTTAATAATTACCTCTCCTTAAAATTTATAGAATTGGCGAATAGGATTTTTTATCTTGATTGCTTGTTGAAAGAAGAGACATTCAACATGAATTATTCAGTAATGAAAAAAAATCTACTATTTACTAGTGCAGGATGGCTCAAATAACTGGTTACAAAATCCCGCGAACAATTACAAATCAAAAATGATTGACTTTTAAATCCATGACTTTTAACTTCCGAGTAGCGACACCAGTTAAATGATTTTTTCTTGCGACCTGCTGTTGGATCTACTAACTCTAATTCTGAGAGTCTAAACCTTACTAACTTATGCCAAAGTCTTTAAAAAAGTGGTAGGTAGTAGTTGGTAGATTGTAAGTTGTAGACAATTAAGATTTCACCCAAAACTTCACACCATGATTGATTTTTTTCAACAGTTAATAATTACCTCTCCTTAAAATTTATAGAATTGGCGAATAGGATTTTTTATCTTGATTGCTTGTTGAAAGAAGAGACATTCAACATGAATTATTCAGTAATGAAAAAAAATCTACTATTTACTAGTGCAGGATGGCTCAAATAACTGGTTACAAAATCCCGCGAACAATTACAAATCAAAAATGATTGACTTTTAAATCCATGACTTTTAACTTCCGAGTAGCGACACCAGTTAAATGATTTTTTCTTGCGACCTGCTGTTGGATCTACTAACTCTAATTCTGAGAATCTAAACCTTACTAACTTATGCCAAATGGAAATGTCTAAAGTATTTAATAAGGTGGAAGGTGAAAGGTAGTAGGTTGTAGATAATTTAATATTTCACCTAAAACCTCACACCATTCTTGATTTTTTTCAACAATTAATTCAACAATTAATAATTACCTATCCTTAAAGTTATAGAATTTGCAAACAAAATTATTTGTCTTTATTCCTTGTTGAAAAAAGAGACATTCAACCTGAATTATTCAGTAATGAAAAACATCTACTATTTACTAACTAAATTATTTTTTCTTGCGACCTGCCGTGGCATCTACTAACTCTAATTCTGAGAGTCTAAATGTTACTAACTTATCCCAATTTCCACCTTCAAATAATACAGCAGCTTTACCGTCACTTACTCGTTGAACTTGTCCTTGAAATCCATAATAAGTATCACTAATATTTTTAACTCGAACTGCTACACCAGGTAAAATCATTGTTTTCTACTCCAATCAAAAATTTTCTCAATTTTAGGAAAGTGAAGGCTTTTTTATTGTAATATTTTTGGCATCTTTGACATTCTCCCGACACTGCTCTAAGTTACAAAAATAACTTCTGACTCTCTTGGTGCACGTTCCCTCTCTTGGTCGGCGTTCCCTTGCAACTATGGTCGTCGCGGGGTCTGACCGCTTGCGTTTGTCGCCCACGCGGGGTCGCACCGCTTCTGACTTCTGACTTCTGACTTCGTTAAGCCAAGGCCACAACAGAAACTCTACCAGCAATTTTTTGAGCGATCGCTTTCAACTCTTGAGCGGAACTAGAATTAGGAGCACCAACTACAATAGGAACTCCAGTATCTCCACCTTCTCTAACAGGCATTTCCAAAGGAACTCCTCCCAGTAATGGTACACCTAGTTCCTCTGCTGTTCTTTTACCACCACCAGAACCAAAAATGTCATACTTTTTCTCTGGCATATCTGGAGGGACAAAATAACTCATATTTTCAACTATTCCTAATACAGAAACCCCTAACTGCTGAAACATTTTTAGACCTTTGCGAGAGTCCAATAATGCCACTGTTTGAGGAGTTGTCACAATTACCACTCCAGACATAGGGACAGCTTGAGCTAATGTTAATTGAGCATCACCAGTACCAGGAGGCAAGTCTACCAATAAATAATCTAAATCTCCCCATTGCACTTGGTACAAAAATTGTCGGATAATTCCATTCAACATTGGACCACGCCAAATTACAGGTTGATCTTTATCAATTAAAAAAGCCATAGAAACCAACTTTACTCCATGATTAAAAGCTGGTTCCAGGACTTCTCCAGATTGTCCTGCTTGTACCATAACTTTAGCATCTGCTAGACCTAACATCGTTGGGTCGTTAGGGCCATAAATATCAGCATCAATCAAACCCACTTTAGCGCCCATTTGAGCCAATGCCACAGCTACATTCACTGCCACTGTACTTTTACCAACTCCACCTTTACCACTAGAGACAGCAATAATATTTTTCACTCCATCAATACCTTGGCGGTCAGGTATAGTTTTCTGCTGAGGAGTCTCTGCTGTGACATCTACTATAACTTCGTTCACTCCAGGAAGTTGCTTAACAGCTTTTTGACAGTCTTCTACAATAAATTCTCGTAATGGACAAGCTGGAGTTGTCAACACTAAGGTGAACTTAACTTGTCCATCTGTAGCTTTAATATTGCGAATCATATTTAGTTCTACCAAACTCTTTTGCAGTTCGGGGTCTTGTACTGGTCGCAAAACATCTAAAATAGATTGAGTATCAGGTATACTTGACATATGATATCCTTCAAAAGTTAAATTTTTATTAAATTATATCTGTTATTTGCAAAGTCATGTTGAACATTTTATTCATTTAATTACTAATAATTAAATTAATTCGTTAATTAATCTGATATTTTATTAAAAGCAATAAATTAGAATCTAAGAAATTAATATAATTTAGGAGGTCTAGAAAAATGATTGGTGATGAGATTAAAAATTAAATTTAGTAATTAGTAAAAGAATCAATGATAACTAGCTACAAAATTTTCTGTAATCCATAATTTACTTATGGTCTACCATATCATAATCATATAGTTATTCAATGTAAATTAATAGGCAAGGCTAATTCAGTAGTTAAGAATGATAGTTGAGTGTTTGACAATATATCTATATCAATCAAGATAGGTTGATTTACTCAATAAAAATAAAAGCTGGAAAAAACAGGAAAATTTTACTAGGCGATCAAGAGCATGGTAGGATAAAAAGCCTGGTAAAGATATAATTTTTAGCCAATTTGAAACACATATTATACCTATGACAGCTTCCACTGAAACCCAAAAAACAACACCTCTATCTCTATCAATGAGTAGTACCCAAGGTCGAGTCAGTAAATTTATGCAGGATATACAAGATGAAATTTGTCAAGGACTGGAGCAATTAGATGGAGTTGGCAAATTCAAAGAAGACCGTTGGGAACGTCCAGGTGGTGGTGGAGGAAGGTCTCGTGTAATTAGAGACGGTGCGGTTTTTGAACAGGGAGGAGTTAATTTTTCAGAAGTCTGGGGAGATAAACTACCACCAAGCATACTAGCACAAAGACCAGAAGCCGAAGGTCATGGTTTTTATGCCACAGGGACTTCAATGGTACTGCACCCTAAAAATCCTTATGTACCAACAGTGCATCTTAATTATCGCTATTTTGAAGCAGGACCTGTATGGTGGTTTGGTGGAGGTATAGATTTAACACCTTACTATCCCTATGCCGAAGACGCAGCTCACTTTCATCAAACTATTAAGGCTGCCTGTGATCAAAGCCATAAAGAGTATTATCCTGTATTTAAAAGATGGTGTGATGAGTATTT
The DNA here is from genome assembly GCF_010672455.1 of Okeania sp. SIO2C9. Taxonomy (GTDB): domain Bacteria; phylum Cyanobacteriota; class Cyanobacteriia; order Cyanobacteriales; family Microcoleaceae; genus Okeania. The sequence continues at coordinate 23,289 of NZ_JAAHGO010000066.1, forward strand.
TTACTTAAAGCATCGTCAAGAAATGCGAGGTGTAGGAGGTATCTTCTTTGATTATCAAGATGGTCAAGGAGAATTATACAAAGGGCCAGATAGTCAAGGACCAGCAGCAATTTATAGTCAGCAGTTAGGAGTTCCTGAATCTCGTAGTTGGGAATCATTATTTACATTTGTACAAAATTGTGGTAGATCATTCTTACCAGCATATAAAACAATAGTAGAGCGACGGCAACCCATGGAATATGGCGATCGGGAACGCAACTTTCAGCTATACCGACGTGGCCGTTATGTTGAATTTAATCTAGTGTATGACAGAGGTACAATTTTTGGTTTGCAAACCAATGGTCGTACAGAGTCAATCTTGATGTCTTTACCACCTTTGGTCCGTTGGGAATATGGCTACAGTCCAGAACCCAATACACCAGAAGCTAAACTATATGAAGTATTCTTAAAACCTCATGATTGGGCTAACTGGAAACCAAATCATTAATTACTCTGAGTTAAACTACAGTCAGATGGGCAACCACCATAACTAATATCATCCCGAGGGAAGGGTCAGTGATTCATATTGAGCAAAAAACCCACACAACTCAGGACGGCACAACAGTAATCGTCCTAGCACCAACTGGACGCTTGGATATCACAACAGCTTGGCAGTTTCGCCTCAAGTTGCAGGAATGTATCTCCAAACTAAGTCGTCATGTAGTGGTCAATTTAGGTCAGGTTAACTTTATTGATAGTTCTGGACTTACATCTTTGGTAGCAGGCATGCGAGATGCTGACAAAGTTAAGGGTAGTTTCCGAATTTGTAGTGTTCATCCAGAAGCCAAACTGGTATTTGAAGTAACTATGATGGATTCTGTGTTTGAGATTTTTGAAACAGAACCAGAAGCTCTTAATTATCGTGATGTCCGTGAAGGGAATAGAGCTTAAACAGTGTTGAGTTGAAGCAGAACTTACTCAATTTTATATCTAAACAAACTGTCCAGCAGAGTACTTCTTTAATAAATTAAAATTCGATTGAAATGGGATTACCAAGACCAGTCACAATAGAGTAAAAGTATATAACTGACAACATGATTGTAAATTAGTCATCATAAATTGTCATTATTTTAGTAAGGGTATATTGGGTTTTTCAGCCCTATTTCCCATTACTATGTAGAACTATTGGTAAATTTTCCTTTGGATTAAAGGCTGACAACTTTGTTAAACAAAAAGTTTTATGGTAAATCCACTGAATCTTCTAGAATTGGCGTAAGCAAAAGTTATCATAGTTTTTGTAGAAACCGACTTTTTGTTGATGACTAAATGCAGAAATTAATTTGTTCTAGCTTGGCATCAGTTCAAAATCCCCAATCAGAATTTTAATTGCACTTATTTAAAATGTATTATTTTTGCCTTATGGTCTACCTTACTTGCAATCAATGCAAATTCAGTGGGTATGGACTTGTTATTTGGTTAAATATATATTTTAGTTGAACTCAGAGTTAAGCTTAGTAATCTCAATGGCTGCCAATTCTTAAAACCTGGTGGCCTTTTTTTATAAATTAGAATTTTACTGCACCACTTATATAGCGCTACGCATTAAGGTGTTTGACATTAATAGAAGCATCAAACCCTTTTGTTTGTATTCCCCTATTGCCTTCCGGAGCTGTTGCCTTGCGTGTAGCGCCATAACATCAGTTCTGAACTAAAGCTACGACTTTTGATAAATTCATATATCCCTAATAAAGCCTCCCAAGTACCTTTACCTGTTTGCGGATCTACACCTTTGTCATAACTAAGAAACATAAAAAATGGCGGGAGGAAAGTTCCCGGAAGATTTATCCCCTGGTTGAATAACGACGCGCGGGTTTAAACCCGGCGTAAAAGTCTGGTATACTAGAAATAGCAAGTAAGAACAAGGTTTGTCACCATGACAAGATCGCGCTTTGCGGTGAAATTCCGGCGGACAGGAGACGGGGAATTAATTTCTTACGACGGCTCAAAGCAAGCAGGCAGCTAGAGCAGCGAGAAGATTGCTCCAACATATTGAGTAAAACCACTCGTGAAAGCTAAAAAAAGTAGACTCACAGCTAGATTTCGGTCTATGTCGAGGAGTTTAGAAGTCTGTTGACAGGCTTTAAGCAAATGTGGATTCATCCCATTTGCGGTGGATTAACCACGGAATCCAGGGTGTTTCAACCCCTGGAGATGTCAAATTTGCAATAGCAAAATTATTGTAGAGTATATCCTATATCTATTCTACAAAGGAAGATAATAGGATTTGCCAGATAAATAATAACCTTGTTTATCTCAACGTTGGTTGAAGACCCGCACTCTCCCGAAGGGGAGCGTCGCATGGGAAAACCAATCAATTTTGCGGCGCATGCCAATAGTGTGTTAGTCTTAAAGAAGGCTGCTGGGCTAGCAGTGTCAGTCTGTGGAGCGACCATAAGACCAGAAAGAAGTTTGGCCTTGGAGGCAGGTGCGTATTTAAGCAGAAAGTCCTGAACCGCGAGGTTTAGGAATCCCGCCCTGTCTCGTGAGAGCAGCGTCGGGAGGATGTCAAACTAAGTTGCTTCAGTACAGCTCCTCAAAGGAATTATTGAGAAATATTAAAGTAGTCTGCCAGATATTACTGTAATGGTTTTTGGGAATCAAGGTAATTATCAATTGCCTTTTGTTGATACAATACTCTATTGTGCCATACAGTCATTAATTGGTTAAACCAGTAAGAAGAAATTAACTGTTTTAATTTTTGGCAGTTTAATTCTCGCGGTAGGTACTTCACAAAGTCAAACCCACCCTGCTTTTCCAATACTATATGATGCTTTCAAGCTGACCTAGTAGGGAATAAACATCTGACAGGGATGGGATTATAGAAGAATTAGAATACCAGGTGAATAATATTCGTACTGTTTCAGATACTAAGAAAGCTTTTTATAATTCTCACACCCGTCCAATTAGCTCCATATACAATCGAGTTGTTGAAGAGCTGTTAGTGGAAATGCACCTGATTTCCGTCAATGCTGATTATAGCTATAATCCATTTTATGCTTTGGGTATAGTTACAGCTTTTGACCGTTTTATGGAGGGATACTCTCCTGAACAGGACAAAATTTCTATTTTTAATGCTCTGATTCAAGCACAAGAAGAGGACTCAGATAAATACCGTGCAGATGCTAAAGGATTAGAAGATTTAGCGAGTCAAATGTCTGGACAGGATATGCTATCGTGGATTTGCTTATCAGTAGATAGAGATGATGCTCAACATTTGCAAGATAATTTAAGAGCTATTTCAGATGGTTATAAATTTAAGTATAATCGCTTATTTGCTATAGGTTTATTCACTTTACTAGAAATAGCAGATACAGAGTTAGTTAAGGAACAACCGCAGCGTACAGAAGCTATCAAGAAAATTTCCCAAGCTTTAAACTTGCCAGAAGAAAAATCATTAAAAGATATCGAAATGTATCGTAGCAATTTAGAGAGAATAATTCAAGCTCGCAGTGCTATGGAAGATACTCTGATGGCAGCTAGGAAAAAACGAGAGAAACGTAGCTTGGAAAAAGGGAATGTACCTACTTCTGCGAGTAAGACTTCAAATGATAGTCATTAAATATAAATAACTAAAGATTGAATAATTTAATATTTAGTATTTTGACTGTATTTTTTTAAGTGCTATTTACTGGCTTGTTAAAAATTATTCTTGCTATTATTTCAACTTAATTTTTTTGAGTAGGAGATGTTTGAAAACATCTCCTACTCAAATTATTTATTCCATAGATAGTATTTATAGAATGTAGTTCACTGGTTAATAATAATATAAGATTATCAATTTTTTATTTTAAAAAAACTATATATTGAGCAAATAAAAATTTAGAATACTTCATAAATACTAATACAAATAAAAAAAATCTATAACAATCATTTTTATCCTAAGAACAAACAACCTTTATTATTCTATCTAGTAAGAATAATTTAAAGATAAATCGTACTATTGTTCATACTGTGGAGCATAAGATTTAAGTAAATCACTAAGTTGTGAACCAACATCAGGAGAAGTACCAAAAGGTGTAGGGTTAATTGGTTGTCGGTCTATGTTTCGAACAATAGCTTCATTTACCTGCTGAGAAATTAGATTTTGAAGTTCATCTTTAGCCTTAGACCTTTGAAACTGAGCGCCCTCCTCTGTAGTAGCATATAGAGGAGGAAGTCTATTTAAAGCATAAGCTGCAATATCCCCCACATCAAGGGTTTTGTCGCTAGTTGCTTCAATTTCTGCCACTCGTGCGATCGCCTCAGAAAGTACTAATTCTTCCATAACATTAATAAATTGTTTACGAGGTAAAACAACAACTTCTCCTGTTAATAAAGCTCCCATTAAACGGTCAAGAGCCATATATTCCTCAATTGATAATTCGGAAGCCGTGTTACAAATTAGTCCTACCTCTGCTTCCATAGAAGGTGTTAAATAACCATCTTGTAAAGCTTGTTCAACAATTTTTTCTATACTCATAAGTTTTATTCTAAGTTTACTGAAAATAATTTTCAAATAAGGTTTCTACATATTTATCAGATTAAGATTATAAGTTAATCAAAGTCAAGATCAACTATTACCTTACTTTTCAGAGCATAACTTAAAAATCACATATAAGTAAGTCGGCGGAAAAAAAATTTCTGAGTCTTGATGTGTTAATTATAAAAGCCTTATTCAATACCTTTGTATCGCCAAGGAACAGGATCGACAGCTTGACCAGATACATATAGTCCCCAATGTAGATGAGGACCTGTAGATGCCCCCGTAGATCCTACAGCACCAATTAACTGGCCAGCTTTCACAAAATCACCTTCTTTAACATTAATACGACTCAAATGGATAAAAACGCTCGTTACCCCTTGACCATGATCGATACCCACAGTATTACCATGAATTTCAAAGCCCTGAGATTCTAATCCTACTAGAGCGACACGACCAGCAGCAGGAGCTACTACAGGAGAGCCATTATAATCTGCATAATCTACCCCACGATGATAATAGTTTTCAGCAAATTCTCCATTATAATACCGTCGCACCCCATAAATTGTACTTACAGGACCTTGGTTAGGTCGAAGAAATGGACCATTCCAAAATTTCTCTGGAGTGACAAGTTTCTTAAATTCTCCCACTCTGTCAAATTCTAAGTCTGTTCCTTTGAGAGAATCTTTACCAGGAGGCAACCAAATAGATTGAGTGGGAAAGGAGCGACCTTGCAGATTTACATTTACATTCTGTACACCTGTTTCAGTGGTAATTTGAAGCTGTCGTGTACCTGGTCGGTCTAAAGGAGTAGTTGGTAATAATGCCCTCAACTTATTTTCTCCAATTGAAAAAAATGGATAAGTTTTTCCATCCATATTAACTTTAGGGGTTGCTCCGCCAATGGATTCTTGAATTACAACTGATAAAGTATCTCCAAGTTGTGGGTTAGTAGGAGTTATTTGTACAGTTTGGCTAAATCCAGGGCTAGATATTATGAATATTGTTGTAACTATAGCTAAGATTAAGTTAGGGATAAGTTGTTTAAGTTTGATAGACCAAAACATTAGTTTTTGTAGTTAAGATTTTTCTAATTAATTAAAGACTAAATTATATTTGCAGGTTCAAATTAAAAATATCCTCTTATCTCAGGAGGAATCTATTTGAAGAAGGTTTTAAGTTGTAGGTTTTAGGTATTAGATTCAACTTTTTGCGTTGCACAGTAACAAAGAATTTTATGTTTTTAATGAACAGGATTTTGGATTAATCAATTGCTAGTAAATATTAATATTAGTTTTTTTTAGTCAAAGTCTAAACTAAATTTTTGGCAATATCATTACATAATGTACAACTCCAAATTTTTAGGGTATTTAACTCCAATCAATTAGTGTTTTTTATACCTAAGACCTACCACCAAAAGAAACATAGCTTTGGTAATTAATTTTTAGCTTTGCTGATTTTTGGCATGGTATAGATAGCTGAAAATTATAAATCTAATTCAATATTCAATTAAATATCAAAAATATAAAAATTATAGACTCATTCATCAATGTCTAATTCTTCAAGTTAAGTTATTTGATGATTAATCAATAGGATTAATATGATTAACACTCAAACGATTAAATGTCAATAAATTATTATTTAAGGATTTAAGACATAACCAATCAAACATTAAATATTATATCTTGAAGTTAATATACCTTTACAATATTGTCATACTTAATAAAAATCTGTGCAAGAAGACTTCCGATTAATCATAGACTTAGTATTAGTTCTGGCCGCTGCAGCTACAGGAGGACTATTAGCTTCACTACTACGACAACCAGTGTTATTAGGTTATCTAGTAGGTGGGATGATTGTGGGACCAGCAGGATTTGGTCTCATTAAAGAACTGATTCAAGTAGAAACATTAGCTCAACTAGGGGTGGCTTTTTTACTATTCGCTCTAGGAGTGGAATTCTCTCTAGGAGAATTGAAAAAAGTTCAAGCTATAAGTTTGGGCGGAGGTGGACTACAAATTGCCCTGACTATTTTAATCACAACATTAGTATCTTTAGGTGTGGGATGGGTATCTTCTCCTGCCCAAGGAATATTTTTAGGAGCAATTTTATCCCTATCATCAACGGCGGTTGTATTGAAGTGCTTGATGGAGCGCAACGAAGCTTCAACATCACACGGCCAAGTAATGTTGGGGATTTTAGTAGTCCAAGACTTAGCCTTGGGACTAATGTTAGCGGTTTTACCTGCTTTAAATCAGCCACCAGAAATTATTGGTATTACGGTGGGGCGATCGCTTCTGGAAATAGGTCTATTTGCCCTGGGTGCAATAGCAGCAGGAATATGGATTATACCATATTTACTCAGATTTCTAGCAAAAACTGAGAGTCGAGAATTATTTTTATTGGGAGTAGTGGCCCTATGTTTAGGAATAGCTCTCCTCACTGAACACTTGGGTTTTTCGATTGAGATGGGTGCCTTTGTGGCGGGTCTGATGATCTCTGAGGTAGAGTATGCTGACCAAACTTTAACTTATGTTGAGCCGATCCGAGACATTTTTGCAGCTCTGTTTTTTGTAGCGATCGGGATGTTAATCGACCCATTTTTCTTATGGAGTCATCTAGAAATAATTCTGGGTTTGGTCTTTTTAGTTCTAGTGGGAAAATTTTTGATTGTCACTCCCATTGTCAGAATTTTTGGTTATCCTCTGAAAACAGCAATTCTGACTGGTTTAGGTTTAGCCCAAATAGGAGAATTTTCCTTTGTGCTTGCTAGTGCGGGACAAACATTAGGATTAGTTTCTCGTCGGGTATACTTATTAATATTAGGTACAACGGCTGTAACTTTAGTAATTACACCTTTTGTCCTGAAAATAGTCCCACAATTGTTAAACTGGGCTGAGACTTTCCCCTGGTTACAAAAATATCTTTACCAGACTGGGGAACCTTCTACAGCGATAGCAGTAGATTTACCTCTACAAAATCATGTAATTATCTGTGGTTATGGACAGGTAGGCCGTAACTTGGCACAACAACTAGAAAAACATAATGTCCCTTATCTGGTAATTGACCAATCTGAAAGAGTAGCTCAAAAGTTACGAGAAAAAGGAATTACGTACTTCTACGGAAATGTTTGCTCCTTACACGTTTTAGAAGCAGCAGGTGTAGACAGGGCAATGGCAATGGCGATCGCTATACCAGATGCTATGAGTACGAGACTTTGCCTGAAGCGGTCTTTAGAATTTGCCCCAGATTTAGATATTGTGGTCAAAGCTAACCGATATAAGGATATAGAGTTGCTTTATCAACTTGGAGCAAGGGAGGTAGTTGAACCAAATTTTGAAGCTAGTTTGGAGCTTTCTAATCATTTGCTAATTGGGATGGGGATACCAGCAAAAGATATTCAAAAAGAAATTGAAGAAATTCGTCAAAGTCATTATCAAGCATTGCGTCTTTCAATTCCAGACCCTGAAATATCTCGCGAGTTAAAAGCAGCAATTCAGGATATGAACAGCAGATGGTACTCCCTACCAGAAAATTCTCCTCTGACTGGGATGAGTTTAGAGGAAACTAATTTAAGACAGTTGACAGGAGTCAGCTTAATGGCTATCCGTAGAGAGGAAGGAGAGGAAATTGACTATCCAGAAGGTCAAGCTATATTAGATATTGGCGATAAACTTTTGTTGGTAGGGGAACCTTCAGAATTAGAGAGTTTCGATAAGTTGGCTAAAGGAGAAATTGCTGTGCCAAAAGAAAGTACTTCTTGTCAATGGTTAATTTTAGCTGAGTCTAGTCCTTATGTGGGCAAAAAAATATCTGGGGCAAATTTACGTCGTCAATATGGGGTAGAAGTTCAAGCAATTCGACGAGAAGGGAAATTTATCCGATGGCCTCGAGGAAATACGAAGTTACAAGTGGGCGATCGGTTGTTGATATGTGGTGGTTTCCATGAACTAAGTCAAGTAAGGCAACTGAAAATTCCCCAGACTCAGAAATATCCTAAAAAACAGAAGTTAACTACAGCAGTTAGTGAAACTACAGAAATTTAGCAATAGTCATTTGCCATATTTGACTTTGCCACAAATTTTGTAATTACATCATTTTGGAATTTTCTATTTTTGATTACAGCAGTTTCAAACTTTCCGGAGGTAAAAAATTTATTCTGGAAAGTAGTGGTTCAGGGAGTAGGAAGTAGGAAGTAGGAAAGATGGATTAATGTTGAACTTTACCTCACCATCTTAAAAAGTGCTGTAACTTAAAATAAAAAGGTAGAAGAACTTTGATGAAAAAATTAGGATTAGTAGTTCAGGGAGTAGGGAGTAGGGAGTAGGAAAGAGAGATTAATGTTGAACTTTACCTCACCATCTTAAAAAGTGCTGTAACTTAAAATAAAAAGGTAGAAGAACTTTGATGAAAAAATTAGGATTAGTTTTTTGGTTTGAGATAAACAATAGCTTGTCGCCAAATTAGAATTGGTAAATCATACTGGTCTAAGAGACAAATACAATTTGGGTCTTGCCAAAAAACTTTTCCCACATGGAGGTCGTTGGTAATTAGTTTTAGCTCTACTTCTTTCTTATCTGTGATATAAGTTTGAATCTGGCGAACACTGGGTAAACTGGTATCAAAGTCAGACATAATAATTATTCAATATATTTCCCGCGTCAAATTTTTATTTAAAAGTAAATTTCAACTTAATTGCTGGAGCATTATAATGACAGTATCATTCACCAAGTATCATGGTCTAGGCAACGATTTTATTTTGATTGATAATCGCCACCTCCCGCAACCCATAGTAACACCAGAACAGGCGATAAAATTGTGCGATCGCAATTTTGGTATTGGCGCAAATGGTGTGATTTTTGCTCTGCCTAGACAAGAGCAAGCAGATTATACCATGCGGATATTTAACTCTGATGGTTCAGAGTCAGAAATGTGTGGCAATGGGATTAGATGTTTAGCTAAGTTTATTGCTGAAATAGATAATGATAATAAAACTAAATATAAAATTTATACTGGTGCAGGTCTGCTCGGAATCGAATTACAACCAGATGGCCAAGTAAAAGTTGATATGGGACAGCCAAAACTATTGGCATCGGAAATACCCACAACTCTAGGTATAGGTAATGGTGATGAGAAAATTGTCAATCAAACTGTAGAAGTGGCTGGAAAGTCTTGGTCTGTTACCTGTGTCAATATGGGAAACCCACACTGTATAACTTTTGTAGAAAATGTTATTGATATAGCTCTAGAAATAGTAGGTCCTCAATTTGAGCATCACTCCGTATTTCCAGAACGCACTAATACAGAATTTATTCAAGTTATTAGCCCAAATTATGTGAAAATGCGAGTGTGGGAAAGAGGCGCTGGTGCAACATTAGCTTGTGGCACGGGTGCTTGTGCATCAGTAGTAGCGGGGGTTTTAACTCAAAGAAACGAAAACAAAGTTACAGTTGAACTACCTGGAGGTTGTTTGGAAATTGAATGGTCAACTACAGACCAAAAAGTTTATATGACTGGACCCGCAGAAAAAGTATTTACAGGAGTCATTAATGAATCAATAATTAGTTCATAAAAATGTAGAGATTGGCAATTGTTGAAAATTAATTTTTTGACAATTTAAAAATTAGTTTTATATGGCAAAGAACGAGTTGGTTAGGAAATAAATTGATGATGAATAGTAAGACAGAGAAATACTTTTCCCACTGTTTCCTGTTCCCTGCTATAGCAGTCAAAAGAAAGGTTAGCAAAGATCAACAGGTTAAAACTCAGATAAGGTAAAATTTTTACCGAATAATTAATTAATTAATAATTAAATAATTCTGGTTTAAAGCCTTCCCTTTTAAGGGGAAAAGAAATAAATAATGTTTCCTTATATTCAATTCCGTAGCGGTTTTAACCAGAGGTAATTATCCATTATCCATTAATGAATTCTTCCTTCTTTCTTCTTCCTTCTGCTATAAATATCAAAATTTACATTTTCAAGAAAGTTATAAAGAAAAATTAGATAGTATAAAAAAATCAACTGTGCTATTTTCAATACTGAGAATAACTTTTAGATAAAAATTAAAAGTTATATTGATTTTTACTGGGAATTTTGACTTAAAAATAGAGGTATATTCATGGGCGGAGGTATTTACTTAATTCGTGACAACGATCAACTAGTGGAAATGACAGAACAAGCTTATGAGTCTGAAGATCAACTACAAGAATTTGTAGAAACTTATCCTAACTTACTTGCGGGAGATGATATAGACAGAGCTACTCCCAGAAGATGGTTATTAATATCACGGGAAATAACAATATCTACAGAAGAAGATATCACACAACAGTGGGCGCTATCTAATTTATTTCTTGACCAAGAAGCAATTCCGACATTAGTAATAGTTAAAGGCGCTTACAAAGCAGAAATTCGCCAACAAGTAGTAGGTCAAATGATTGATTATGCTGCTAATGTAGGAGTTTATTGGCCTCTAGAGTCAATTATTGCTCAGTTTGAAGTCAACTGTCGGGAACATGGCCGCGATCCAGAACAAGTATTTGAAAAATTTCTGGGTTTAGATGCTGATGAAGAAAAGTTTTGGCAAAAAGTTAAAACCAATTTACAAGCAAATAAAATTCGTTTAGTATTTGTGGCAGATAATATTCCGGCAGAATTACGAAGGGTAGTAGAATTTCTGAATGAACAAATAGACCCACTAGAAGTTTTGGCATTAGAAATTAAACAGTATGTTAGTCAGGAAGGTTTAAGAACTTTAGTTCCAAGAGTAATTGGTCAAACAACTGAAGCACAACTGAAAAAATTAAGCACAACTCGTGAAAGAAGAAGGTGGGACGAAGTATCTTTCTTTCAAGAGTTTGAAACTAGATGGGGCGCTGATGAGGCAGCAATACTGAGAAAAATTCATGAGTGGGCTAAAAACCAAGAACCTATAGTTTCAATTCAGTGGGGGACAGGAGATGTTTATGGTGGCTTTACTACAATAGTTAATCAACCAGGGAAAAAGAGTCTGGAGTTGTTTAGTATTGATATTTCAGGTCGTCTAGAAATTTACTCGAATAAATATAGTTGTCAACCTCCATTTAATAACAATACTAAATGGTTGGAGTTAAGAGCTAAACTTAGTTCGATTGGTCTAGCTCTACCAGGAAATTTAGAAGAATTTAGAGCGCCTAGTTTACGTTTATCGACATTACAAGATGATGCAGCATTACAGCAAGTAATGGAAACTTTTCATTGGATTATTGAAGAAGTTAATCAAGGGTAATTTCAGTTATCAGTTATCAGTTATCAGTTATCAGTTGTCAGGTAAGCATTAAGCTCTTAGCAGTCAGCTAGAGCGCAAATAATGAATAATTCCATATAATCATGAAAAAGCATAATTTGACAGTAAGTTTTAATTCTATCCAAATTTCTCAATTGCTTTTACCGAAAAATTGTGGGTATGCGCCTCCCCTTTTAAAGGGATAATAAAAAAAAATTTTCATTATTAGTCAATCCTCTTCTTTTCAAGGAGAGGTAATTATTCATTATTCATTATTCATTATTCATTATTCATTATTCATTATTCATTGTTGAACTCCTCCTATCAGCTATTGATGATAGCTAATAGCTGACTGCTGAATGCTTACGTTATGAGTTGTAATTAAATTTTAAGTTAAAGGTGATTGAAATAATAGCCATTCACCAGGCATTTAAAGGTGATTTAGATTGAAAATGCTAAAGTGGCGATCGCCTGTTTCAAACATATAGCTGAAGGAAGAAGGAAGAAGGAAGAATAAAAAATCTTGAGTTGTCTGAGTTTTAGGTTTTTAATATCTTCTAATTTTTCCTTCGACTACTATATTTAAAATTTTGTTTCTTTAATTACCTATTCATGGAAATACGGTTGAATAATTAATAAGTAATAATTAATTATTAATAAGTAATATTTGCCATTCCTGTAAAGTAGGGGCGAATGGCAATTCGCCCTGCCCTGATTATTCGTAATATTTTTTTCCAAATTAGTATAGCACTGAAAATCTAATATCAAATTGATAAATGTTTGCTACAAATAGCTAGGATATTTCTTAGGAGTCAACCCACTCCTCACCCCTTCCAGGAGGGGAACTCAGAAGTCATATGGGAATGGCTTTAATAGCAGTTTTTAGGTGGGAATTTATCTTTTTAGTCCAAGAGACATCTCCTTTCATTTTACAGAAGTTAAATAAAGAATGGAATGAAAAATTACGGAGAAAACAACAAGATTTGATGTCTATATTTATAGATGAAATAAATGTTTTAGGGGCAACTTGTTTAGGGGTCGCGAGATTTAAAGACCGTAATTTTGATTGGGTAATAATTGATGAAGCTGCTCGCTCTACTGCACCGGAAAGTTTTGTGCCAATGTCGAAAGGTAAGAAAATTATTTTAGTGGGAGACCATCAACAGTTACCGCCAATTATCGATAGAGAAGTTCAGGAAAAAGCGTGGAATGAACAACATATTGAAAAGAGAATTCTGGAGATAAGTTTGTTTGAGTATCTTTATGAAAAATTGCCAGATAATAATAAGATAACTCTAACTAATCAATATAGAATGCACCCAAATATTGGTGATTTGGTTAGTACATTATTTTACGAAAGTCGGGTTTCTAGTCAGTTTGTTCATGTTAAGGAAAAAAAACACGGTTTGAGAGAATTTAATCACAATATTTCTTGGATATCTACTAGCGATGTTTCAAAAGAAAAATCTCAAGAAAAACGAATAGGAAAAAGTTTTAGTAATGCTTATGAGGCTAAAGTTATTAAGGGAGTTTTGGCAAAAATTCAAAAAAATTGTGAGTCGAATAATTTATCAAAAGAGGTTGGGGTTATTTCTGCTTATCGTTCACAAATTGGTATTTTAGAATCGACTATTGCTCCTAAAAATAAGGAGTTGTGGAAAAATCTAGATATTGTTATTCATACAGTTGATGCTTTTCAAGGTGGAGAAAAAGATATTATTATTTATGATTTAGTTCGGAGTAATTCTAAGAAAATATTGGGTTTTACTTCGGACTATCGCAGATTAAATGTTGCTTTATCTCGTGCAAGGCAATTATTAATTATAGTAGGCAATGATAATATGGCTTATGAAGGAAAGACTCCTCGTAATATTCCTAATCAATTTAAAGATTTAATTGAATATATTGATAGTAGTAAAGTTTGCTCTCGACTTGAGTCTGGTAAATTTATATGATGAAATACTCTTTATTACAACGAACTCTTAAGAGGGGTTTAGAGACCAAACTCCTACAGATGAAAATTTGGAAAAATTCGGAAAAATGGAGTTATTAATAAAATTATTACAATTAACCTCTAAAAAGCTGTAAAAGATTTTCCTTTCTACAACCTTAGCGATCGCGGAGCGGAATGGAGTTCTATCGCGCTCAAAACTATACTATTTTAAGTTGAATAAAAAGTCATAAGTATATACGAACGACTCAATCTAAATACTATAGTATCAAAATTTGGGGGAGAATGGAAACCTTTGATGCGGAAGTTATGCGCTTGAGAAAATGAGAATTTGAGGTATTTTCTATTGAGGAGGAATTTATGGAAACCTTTGATGCGGAAGTTATGCGCTACATAAAATGAGAATTTGAGGTATTTTCTATTGAGAAGGAATTATGGAAACCTTTGAAGCGGAAGTTATACGCTTGAGAAAATGAGAATTTGAGGTATTTTCTATTGAGAAGGAATTATGGAAACCTTTGAAGCGGAAGTTATACGCTTGAGAAAATGAGAATTTGAGGTATTTTCTATTGAGGAGGAATTTATGGAAACCTTTGAAGCGGAAGTTATGCGCTCCATAAAATGAGAATTTGAGGTATTTTCTATTGAGGAGGAATTTATGGAAACCTTTGAAGCGGAAGTTATGCGCTCCATAAAATGAGAATTTGAGGTATTTTTCTATTAAGAAGGAATTATGGAAACCTTTGAAGCGGAAGTTATGCGCTTGAGAAAATGAGAATTTGAGGTGTTTTTCTATGGAGAAGGAATTATGGAAACCTTTGATTCGGAAGTTATGCGCTCCATAAAATGATTTGATGAGGTGTTTTTTATGGAGGAGGAATTATGGAAATATTTGATTCGGAAATTATGCGCTCCATAAAATGAGAATTTGAGGTGTTTTCTATTGAGGAGGAATTTATGGAACCTTTGATGCGGAAGTTATGCGCTTGAGAAAATGAGAATTTGAGGTGTTTTTTATGGAGAAGGAATTTATGGAAACCTTTGATGCGGAAGTTATGCGCTCCATAAAATGAGAATTTGAGGTGTTTTCTATTGAGGAGGAATGTATGGAAACTTTGATGCGGAAGTTAGGAGCTTAATAAAATGAGGTTTTGAGGTATTTTCTATTGAGGAGGAATGTATGAAACCTTTGATGCGGAAGTTAGGCGCTTAATAAAATGAGATTTTGAGGTATTTTCTATTGAGGAGTGATATATGGAAAGATTTGATGCGGAAGTTAGGCGCTTAATAAAATGAGATTTTGAGGTATTTTCTATTGAGGAGGAATTTATGGAAACCTTTGAAGCGGAAGTTATGTGCTTGAGAAAATGAGAATTTGAGGTATTTTTCTATTAAGGAGGAAGTTATGTGCTCCATAAAATGATTGGGTGAGGTATTTTTCTATTGAGGAGGAATGTATGGAACCTTTGATGCGGAAGTTATGCGCTTAATAAAATGAGATTTTGAGGTATTTTCTATTGAGGAGGAATGTATGAAACCTTTGATGCGGAAGTTATGCGCTTGAGAAAATGAGAATTTGAGGTATTTTTCTATTAAGGAGGAATTTATGGAACCTTTGAAGCGGAAGTTATGCGCTACAGAAAATGAGAATTTGAGGTGTTTTCTATGGAGGAGTGATATATGGAAACCTTTGAAGCGGAAGTTATGCGCTACAGAAAATGAGAATTTGAGGGATTTTCTATTGGGGAGGAATTTATGGAACCTTTGAAGCGGAAGTTATGCGCTTGAGAAAATGAGAATTTGAGGTATTTTCTATTGAGGAGAAATTTATGGAACCTTTGATGCGGAAGTTACGCGCTTGAGAAAATGAGAATTTGAATGTAGCTATTAAGAAAATCATAGCAACTAACTTTTGAAAAGGGTTTAGAGACTAAAGCTCTAGAATAAATAAAAAGCTGTAAAAATTTATTTGAGGAACTTAATGATGGAGAACGAAATTAAAGACTTTGAAAATAAGATTAGAAAATATCATTCACTTCCTGAAGCAATAGTGCTTGATTCTAAACCAGTTGGTTATCCTTTCTATGTCTTACGTCTTGACTTAACTTATTTGACGAATAGAGAATTAAAATTACTAGAAGAATTTGTATTGAAATCTATTACTAATGGGTTGGTAAAACCAAAAGAAATTTCTAGTTTTCTTGGTATGGAAAGTTATCAAATAGAAAAAGTATTATCAGAATTAATTTCCAGAGATTTAGTCAAAAAAGAAGAAAATTTAGAGTTAACAACAGTAGGTTTAGATGCTTTAGAACAACAAACAGTTTTAGCACCTATTTCTGAAACTCAGACATTTTATCTAGACACTCTAAATGGAAAACTGACAAACTCTTTCTCCTCGGAAAATTTTGACAGTAAAATTCATAAAAATAGTGCCATAAATAAAATCATCAAAAAACCAAAGAAAAGTCATATAGAAGATTTAGTTGATTACTATCCAGATATTGAAAAACTTCTACAAAAATCCGTTCCTAATCATCCTAATCTCATAGAATTAGTACAAGTTAATAACATAGAAAAAATATATCCTCAATGGCATGAACTTTTGCTAGTTTTGTATAAAAATAATCCTGGCGATCGCGAAATTGAATATGAGATTTTTTCTAGAGGTTCTATCCAAGTAGAATATCGGAATACTATAGAAGAATTGTATGCTGAAGGAAAAAAAATACTGGAGCCAATTTTTCAACAAATGGAACAGGATCAACTACCAGAAAGTTTAGGTAATGAGGTTATTTTTAGTATTAAAGATGATGATATTCAAACTGTAGAAAAATTAACTACAAAAATTAGTTCTCTCAATGACCCCGATCATTTTGTTGAAACTAAAAATAATTCAGTCAAACAAGAAAAACAAAAGCTTCAGAAAGAACTCAAGCAAGTCCAAAACAAAACCAGAATATCAGAAGTAATTCATACTTATCAAATTCGTGAATATTTACTTAAAGCTTCAAAAGAAGCAAAAAATAGACTAATGATAATTTCACCTTGGATTAAAGCAAATGTAGTAGATGAAAAATTTATATCAACTTTAAAAGATACCTTAAAACGAAAAGTTCAAGTTTATATAATCTATGGAATTAAAGGTTCAAAAGTTCAAAATGATGATAAGTCGATTAAACAATTAGGGAATTTAAAAGCAAATTACAAAAATCTCCAATTTGACAAAACTAAAAATACTCATCGTAAACAAATTATTTGTGATGATAAATTTGCCATAGTAACCAGCTTTAACTTTTTATCATTTAGAGCAGACCCCCATTTAACATATAGAGATGAACTAGGAGTTATTCTCAGAGATAAACAAACTATTGAAGATTTATTTAAAAGTGGGATTAATTTAATTAGGGTTTGCTGAAAAAGTCTTTTTGCTCTTTGTAGGGACCCACCCCTAACCCCTCCGGTGGAGGGGAAAAAGGGAGTAGTTAGGACTTAGAATAAATGGGAATTACAGAGTCAGTGGCAAAAAAAATAGTAAGAGTAATTTTTCGGCTTTTGCTACCCGAAAATGCTCGCTTTTTTAAACATAGCTTGCTGAAAAGTTATACTTTTTCCAGACATAAATTGCCTCAAACAAATATCAGTCAATACTTTGATATTTAATCAGCAAGCTCTAATTAGTTAAAATCACAAATTATTTATTTATCAATTATTGATGTACTATAAATCGTAAGCATTTCCTACAGACTGCTTCCCTACGGGATACTACGCAAACGCAAACAGCTATCAGCCATAAGCTATCAGTTAAAAATCCAAAGGTTTAGAGCTGTTATACACTATAATTTGAAAAATTATTAGTCTATGTTAATAGGAATTTAAATCCCTTATTACCGAATAATTAAGAATTAAATAATTCCGGTTTAAAGCCTTCCCTTTTAAGGGAAAAAAGCGGTCGAGGAATGGCGTTTTGCTGGCGCATAACTACGTTAACGATTGTCGCCGACATGTTTGTGTAGCATGACAAACGGAAAAAGCGCAGCTTCCCGAAGGGCGGGATGGCGAAGTCTCGGAGACATATCCAATCGACCAAGACAAGAGAAAAAATAATATTTCCTTATATTCAATCATCTCGGTTTTAACCAGAGGTAATTATCAATTATCCATTAATGAAGCACCTTGAAAAGCTGATAGCTGAACGCTGACTGCTGAGTGCTATTTCAATTACTAGCTTTTTGAATTGAAGGACTTGATTGAGCTAAATATAATCCTAACAATACGATAGAAAATCCTAGCCAACTAATTATAGTAAGTTGTTCCGAGAATAATCCCCAAGCAATTAAAGCAGTAATTACAGGTTCCAATAAAAAGCATAAAGCAACAAAACCAGAAGAAAAAGTTTTGAGACTATAAGTAACAAACCCATGACCTAAAACTTGGGCAATTACTGCTAAACCAATAATTGATAACCATCCCTCCCAAGAAAAAGGCAAAATATGATCTTCCGTGAACAAAGCAATAGGAAGAGTAAATAAACTACCGCTTATACAAGTCCAAAATAAGATAGTTGTTGCAGAAAATTTGGAGCGAAGTTTTTCAATTAATAAGTAGTAAGCACCAAATAAAATTGCAGATGCAAATGCTGCTAAGTCACCAGTAAAATGTTCTAAATCTACTTGTATATCATCTGCTCCAATGGTAATTGCTCCTACTATAGCTATTCCCATTCCTATTAAAAATCTACGGTCAAAACGAAGACTTAAAAATATCCATCCTCCCAGAGCAGTAAAAATGGGAATCATGTTATGAAGTATAGTTGAGTTTGCGACATTAGTTTGGGTTAAAGACCATGCCCAAAGAAGTAAACTAGGAGCAAAAGTAACACCACCAGCTAATAGCCAAATCCACTCACTAAATGTATAAGTTGAATATTGTTCATTTTTATTAGTTGATGATTGATTTTTTTGAGCTTGGAAATTACTCCAAAACCACAAGACAAAACCAGAGATAATAAAACGATCTAATACTGTACTAGCAGGTCCTAATTCTCGTTCGCTTAATCTAATAAAAATTGCGGCTAAGGATACAGCTAATAATCCTATTAATAATGCTATTAAAGAGAAAGTTGTAGATTTTTTTGCTGAATTTTGGGGTAGTAATTTCAGTTGACTTGTCATGTTAAATTTACCTTTAAATTTTGTATAGGCCAGAAAAAAATTACATCTTAGTCCTATTTTCTAGAGATACTAAAGAGGTTTTAGTTCTTTATTCATTTGAAATTTTTAGCTATGAAAATCAAATAGGACTTAAGAATCTGTGATGCACCCTATAAGTTTCAAATTGCTTTGATCTGCAACGCTGATGCGTTAGAAGTTACAGGAAAATCTTATTTTGCATAAGCCTTCTTAAAGCAACCTATAATTCAATATTTTTTTTGATCGATGAATTAAAAAAAACAATTTCCATAGCAAGGAATGTGAAAAAAAATCAAAAAAAATTACTGATTTATCAAAATAATTTGGTCTAAAACTTCCCCTTTTAAGGCGAAATTTTTTTGGAAGGTTGATCAAAATCTCCGTTACAAAAATAACTTCTGTACCTTACCAATCTGATAGCTCCCATATCTGAATTCTGACTTCGTTAACGAAGGCTTACTAATGCTTAGAATCTATCGACAAAAAATTGTTGCAACAATTCTAAATAAATTATAAATATATAAATAATTATACAGCATGGTTTTAACAAAATCAATTTTTTTATGATGAAAGATAAAATTTGAAAAAGTAATGAGAATGAAGCGAAGATTTATGTATTTTTGCAAAAATCAATCAAAAATTGCTAAAAATTGCTAAATATAGTGTATGTATAATACTTTTTGCAAAATACTGAAACAGTTATCTATTAAAGTATTCTCAGTTAATAGAAACGGTATTTATAATTGTAGAAAAAAACTTTTTTTTGACTTGACAAAAGATACAAATAAAGATATTTTATCTAGCCAAATTCTCAATTGTTAGGTAGCAACATGACACCAGGAAATGGCCAGTTAAATAAATTAGGAATTATTGCTAAATTTTTTAAATTTAACCAGCTCAAAACTAACTTTCGCACAGAGACAATAGCAGGAATAACTACCTTTGTGACGATGGCATATATTTTAGTAGTAAATCCTGACATATTATCTAAAGCAATTTTTTTGCAGAGCTCCGGCGATTTATTTGGAGAATTAGTAATAGCTACAGCAGTATCAGCAGCATTTGCTACTCTAATTATGGGAATATATGGTAATTATCCATTTGCCTTAGCACCAGGCATGGGATTAAACGCTTATTTTACTTTTTCAGTAGTGTTGAAGTTAGGAATTTCTTGGCAAATTGCCTTGGCTGCTGTGTTGATAGAAGGCTTAATTTTTATTGGTTTAACTATTAGTAAAATTCGCAATCAAATAGTTAATGCTATTCCTGAATGTATTAAACAAGCGACAACAGTTGGTATTGGTTTATTTATTGCTTACATAGCTCTAATAAACACCAAAATTATTGTCTCTAATGAAACTACAACTACAAGTTTAGGGAATCTAAATCAACCAGAAACATTAGTAGCGATCGCTGGAATTATTATTACTTCTGGATTCATAGCTCGCAGGATTACTGGAGCATTATTATGGGGAATCTTAGCAACCGCCTTACTAAGCTGGATATTAGGAATTGCACCTTTACCTCAAGGAATTGTCAGGTTTCCTGAATTACCAACACACTTATTTGGTCAAGCATTTCTTGGCTTAGAAAGTATCATAAAAACTAACATATGGGAGCTAATTACCATCATTTTTGTTTTAATATTTGTAGATTTATTTGACACAGTAGGAACTTTAACAGGATTAGGAATAAAAACAGGTTATTTTAATCAAACAGGAAAATCATTAAACTTAAAAAAAGCATTTATGGCAGATGCAATTGGTACAACATTTGGAGCAGTAATGGGAACTTCCACAGTCACAACTTATATTGAATCCGCTTCAGGTATTTCCGAAGGAGGACGCAGTGGATTCACCGCAGTTATTACAGCACTTTTATTCATTTTATCTATATTTTTTATTCCCTTATTATCAGCAATTCCTTCCTTTGCAACTGCACCAGCATTATTAATTGTAGGAGTATTAATGATGAGTAGTGTTCGTAATATTAATTGGGAAGATCCAGCCCAATCTATTTCAGCATTTTTAACAATTATAATCATGCCTTTAAGTTACTCAATTGCCGATGGATTAGCTATGGGTCTAATTATTTATCCTCTCCTGAAAACATTCCAAAGAAAAGTACATGAAACTACTTTTCCTATGTGGATATTAGCAATCATATTTATATTGAAATTTGTACTTGTTGGAAAATAATTAAGGTTTGCTGAAAAAGTCTTTTAGTAGGGGTAGGAGACAGGAGACAGGAGACAGGAGACAGGAGACAACCCACCCCTAACCCCTCCCAGGAGGGGAGAACTGGGAATGAGCAAGGAGGTAGGAGTAAGAATTGTCCCAAGATTGTTCTGCCATAGTCAGCCCAAAATATTAGCTTTTTGAGCGTTTTCAACTTAAACAGACGCACTGCAATTCGACCCTAAAAAGGCTAAAACCTTTATCTGTAAATGCCTTGATATTTAATCAGCAAGCCCTAATTATTAACCTTTAATTAACCAAACTTAAAATAATTAATAATCAATAAATATTTTTGTTAGTGCCCACATTCCGCACTTCAATTTGTAACATGAAAATCAGTATAAAATCCGTAGCAAACTTAAGTATTTATCTATATAAACTATCTTCATTTACCTCCATCAAAAGTCAAATTATCAGTCAAATATTAAACATAAATACTTACTGAATCCTTGACTCCTATTGACCACTATAATTTACTTCTTACTTCTTACTTCTTAACTTTTGGCTTCTTATTTTCTTACTTTTGACTTTTGACTTTTGACTTTTGACTTATTTATATCTGTTTGTATGTATGAACTTATATGAACTTAATTGTTAATCTTTCGCTACTTCCTAAACTCAGGAATTTAGCGAAAAATTTACTTAAACCTCTTGTGGCTATTATCCTACATTTGTTAAGCTAAACTTAAGGTAAAAATCACAGCAGAGAAAGAAGTGGTAGTTAAACCGAACTGGTTACGAGTAAAAGCCCCTCAATGGCAAAGAGTTGGTAATGTCAAGGAAATTTTGCGAGACTTGAACCTCAATACTGTCTGCGAAGAGGCTTCCTGTCCAAATATAGGTGAGTGTTTTAATGCTGGTACAGCAACTTTCCTAATTATGGGACCTGCTTGTACCCGTGCTTGCCCCTACTGTGATATAGATTTTGAGAAAAAGCCTCAGCCTCTAGATACGACTGAACCAGAGCGACTTGCAGAAGCAGTAAAAAGATTAAAGCTCAATCATGTAGTTATTACCTCTGTTAATAGAGATGACTTGAAAGATGGGGGCGCTACTCAATTTGCTAAATGTATTTCCCAAGTTAGAGAAACTTCACCTCAAACAAGTATAGAAGTCCTAATACCAGACTTGTGTGGTAATTGGCAAGCTCTGGAAATAATTCTTCAAACAAAGCCAGAAGTACTTAATCATAATACCGAAACAGTTAAGCGACTGTATCGTAGAGTTCGGCCTCAAGGTGACTATCATCGTACATTGGAACTTTTCAGGCGATCGCGAGAATTTGCCCCAGAAGTATACACAAAATCTGGTATTATGGTAGGTCTGGGAGAAACTGAAGCAGAAGTCCAAACAGTAATGGAGGACTTACGGAGTGTTGACTGCGACATTTTAACTATTGGACAATACTTGCAACCAAGTCCTAAGCACCTACCAGTATCTAATTTTGTCAAACCAGAACAGTTTGATAGATGGAGAAAAATAGGCTATTCATTGGGTTTTTTACAAGTTGTTGCTTCCCCCTTGACTCGTAGCTCATATCATGCTGAACAAGTAAAAGAATTAATGAAAAATCATCCAAAGGCTAAAAGTAAGAAGTAGACTTTAGATTTTGCCTCATTTTTGCTACTCAGGAAAGCGATAGTCACTTCCAAAGTACATCACCCATCACCCCTGATAGCAAAAATGATCACTGCTAAAATGTGATACCGATCGCCTATTATTGTGTCTGAAATAACTTAATAGCTAGAAATTGATTAGTAACTATATTGAGAACACTACACATAAATTAAGTTACAAGCTTTATAAAGATTAAGCTGAGTCAAGAGTAAAATGTAACCAGCAAAAAATCAAAATAACGATCTATAAGAATTTAACTTCCAAAATCAGAAACTTCCCGAAGTGATCGGAAACAACCAGTAATAGTGATGAATATTAATATAACTTCTGACTATAGTCACCTTTCTATAGCAGAAGTCTCCGTATACTAAAAATCAAGCCTAGAGAAGTTACCTGGAGCAAAAACACACAGGCAAATGTACTCTTAAGGTCATCACTAATATATTTAACGTAATATTTAATATAAGCGATTCCTTAAGTTTATTCAGTCTATAATTGTTAATACTCATCAGGAAACAAAATCTAGAGCAAATGCCAATATTCCTCAGAATAAGGCATTTTATCCATAGACTGTCCACTAAGTACAGCCTTTTGTCACTTGGAGCAACTGAGATGATCGTTATGTCAGCTACCTATCCTTACACTGAAGAATCTGAAGAACAACTGCAAGATGATAATTTGCAGACTAAAATTTCTGAAGAAATAGAGCAAATCACTGATCGACCAGAAACCAATGAGCTAGAAATGGAGAATGGAGAAACAGATAATGCTCAGAAAAGCACTAGTCGTGGCACAACTGATTTAGTACGTTTGTATCTCCAAGAAATTGGTCGAGTTGACTTACTAGAAAGAGATCAAGAAGTCTCTGAAGCTCAAAAAGTCAAGCGCTATGTAGAGTTATGGGAGTTACTCAATGAATCAGCTAAAGAAGAAGAAGGCGTAATTCAGTGTTATGTTCAGTTGATTGAGATTCGTAATCGTCTGACAGCTCAGTTAGGACATAGGCCCTCTTTGGAACGGTGGGCAAAAGCAGCAGATATACCTGTAGTAGAACTAAAACCTGCTCTGACTGCCGGAAAACTTCGTTGGGCAGAATTAGCAGGTTTAACTGTCAAAGAACTGGAGCAAGCTCAAAGTGATGGTATTAAAGCCAAAGACCACATGATTAATGCTAACTTGCGTTTAGTGGTGTCAGTAGCGAAAAAGTACCAGAATCGTGGCCTAGAGCTTTTAGATTTAATCCAAGAAGGAACTTTGGGTCTAGAAAGAGCAGTTGAGAAATTTGACCCAAGACGAGGGTATAGATTTAGTACTTATGCTTACTGGTGGATTCGTCAGGGGATAACAAGAGCGATCGCTACTCAAAGTCGTACAATTCGCTTACCTGTCCATATTACTGAAAAGTTAAACAAAATTAAAAAAGCGCAACGTAAAATTTCTCAAGAAAAAGGACGTATAGCAAAACTTGAGGACATTGCCCAAGAACTAAATATGACACCAGTTCAAGTAAGAGAAGTTTTACTGAAAGTTCCACGTTCAATTTCTCTTGAAACAAAAGTAGGTAGTGATAAGGATACTGAGTTAGGAGAACTCCTAGAAACTGAAGATGCTTCTCCAGAAGAAATGTTGATGCGAGAATCTTTAGTACAAGCATTAAAAGGACTACTAGAAGATTTAACTCAAAGAGAAAAGTCTGTAATTTCAATGCGTTATGGTTTAGGAGATGGTAATCCTTACTCTTTATCAGAAATTGGTCGTTCTTTGAAACTATCTCGGGAACGAGTCCGTCAAATTGAAGCAAAAGCTCTACAGAAACTGCGCCAACCCAAGCGTCGTAGTCAGGTGCAGGATTACTTAGAGTCTTTGACTTGAGTAAAGAAGAGATAAAAATGTGGCCCTGTCAATACTTTGCCACATTTTAGGATTGAATTTGAAATAGCTCAATGTTTGCTAAAATCAAGTTTTCCTATTCTCCCTGCTCTTCCCCCATACCCCCTGTTCAAAGTTTCTAGATTTTTTTTCATCAGGTTGCACTGCTATTGCCAGATGAGCTGTTCTCTGCTGTTGTTTGCTAACACAAAAAATATAGTCTATCCTAGACAAACATCTACAAAATGTCTAGGATATGACACAATTGCAAATAGCAAATAGGTAGAAAAATTAGGAACCTGTGCCAAAACTTGAGAAAAGGTCAAAGCTATAGCAAATATTATTTACACCCTTAGACAAGCTCTGCTAACCTTGAGTTAAAGTGATTCAATCTAGAGCATTACAGGATAAATATGGTAAGAAAATACAGTTATAATTTAGTGTTTCAGATAGGAATGGCAGATATAGAGTCAAAGATTTAGATTATGCCATAAACAATTTCAAACCAGTCACAATTCAGGTTTTTCGTAGAGAACATAAACAAGACAATTGGTATATACATCTTTCTACTTATGTACAAGAAATACCAGTAGTTCATACAAGAAAAAATGGTTGTATAGGTATTGACTTTAATGCAGAATCAATTTCAGTTACTTATGTGAAGTGGGATGGAAATATTGAATATTTAAAAGAAATCCCGTATAAATGGAAAAATCAAACTACAGGACAATCGCCTTGCATCCATGAGAAATATTGTTTGTCAAGTTGTCAAATTAGCCAAATTTTTTGAATGTGCTATTGCCATTGAGTCTCTAGATTTTACGAAGAAAAAATCCAAGATGAGCTCAGACAGTAAAGTTTATAATGAGATGCTGATCCTATTATCTACGGGAATGTTTAGGGAAGCTATATTGTCACGTTGTACAAGATTTGGAGTGGAATTAATCAAAGTTAATCCAGCTTTTACCAGTGTAATTGGAATGATTAATTATATGGGTAAATACGGCCTGAGTAGTGGCACTGCTGCAGCTTTAGTAATTGGCCGTAGAGCGTTAAAGTTATCAGAAAAAATCCCACAGTGTTTGTTGAGACCAGAGGATGTCAACAAATATGATTGGAGTCATTGGAGACGAGTTGCTAGTTTTATTAAACTAAATCGTATCCGGAGGACTCAACTTTTTCAGTGGAGGAAAACCCGCTTAAGGTATCCTCAACAACTTCTGACTTCTGACTTGATTAAGGGTTGCGCAATCGCGCCCGGAAATGGCAAAATCTTTTTAGAGGTTTGCTCAAATACCCGTTGCAAAAACAACTTCTGACTTCTGACTTCTGACTTCTGACTTCTGACTTCGTTCAGAGCGGAACATCAACTTTCACAGCAAGTACACATTGAAACGGGTGAGCCACGAAATCATTTGCACCTCACCAGATGGCAAATGTCTAGCGCGTGTCTAGTTTTCAAGAAGGTGTTAGAAGTGCATCCTTGAGAGATTATTGCTAATATTAGTCCAGTTGTACAAATTTGTAATAATTTTGAATATTTAACCATTACCCATTAAATTAATATAGTTATAGTCTTGGTAGGTAGGTTATGCCCACTATTATTGATATACAATCTTGCAACTATTCATTACGGGTAACTTTTAAGTTTGTCAGAATTTCTAGCTGAAAAATTTGTCTCTCTATTTGACATCTCCAGAAAAGAGGGAGAGGGAACAGGAAATAGTGGCAAAAACTTTTCTCTGTCTCAGGTTTATCATCAACATAAGTCAAACGCCAACTCGTTCCTTGCTATATAATTCTATCCACACTCCCCACCTCCCGATCTCCCCACCTCCCCACCTCCCCACCTCCCGATCTCTCCCAACAACTCTTGAATCAATCCTCTTCTTTTCAAGGAGAGGTAATTATTAATTATTAATTGTTGAACTATACCTAAGACCTACAACCTGCTTCAAAAATCCCACATGACGGGGCGATCGTCTAAAGGATCTGTGACTATCCGTCCGATCGCATCAATTTTTGCTAGGTCATCCTCAGATAATTTAACATCTCCAGCTTTAGCATTAGCAGTAGCTTGTTCAGCATTTCTTGCTCCAACGATAGCATTTGTCTGGGGTTGAGCAATTAACCAGGCGATCGCTAGTTGAGCTAGACTGCATTGTTTACTTTCCGCAATAGGACGCAGTTTTGCTAAAGCGGTTTGCACTCGTTCGTAGTTTTCTTTGATATAAAATAGTCTATTTTTAGCACGATGATCGCCTTCTGCAAATTTGTGGTCTGGTCCGAATTTGCCTGTTAATAAACCCTGTGCTAATGAAGAATAAGCAATAATAGAAATATTCTTTTCAACACAGTAAGGCATTTCTTCTTTTTCTATTTTTCGCCAGAATAAAGAATAGGGTGGTTGGGTACTATCAATCTGACCATATTGAGCTGCTTCTGCTGTTTGTTCGCGAGAAAAATTAGACACACCAATTGCTCGAATTTTACCCTGCTCTTTGAGTTTATTTAGGGCGTTCATTGTTTCTGCAATTGGTACAATTTCACTATTAAATGCACCAGACGGCCAGTGAATTTGATAGAGGTCAATATAATCAGTTTTCAGGTTTTTGAGGGAGCGATCGCAAGCTTCTATTACTTGGTCATATTTGAGATGATTGGGAAAAACTTTAGTCGCTAAAATTACTTTTTCTCGAACATCTCCTACTGCTTGAGCAACTATTCGTTCTGAGTAACCATCTCCATAAATTTCAGCAGTATCAATTGTGGTGATACCTGCATCAACAGCAGCTCTTATTCCTTTGATAGTTTCAGAATCTTCAATTCCAACCCACATCTTTTTTCCAGCTTGCCATGTACCCATAATGATTGGGGTAATTTCAATTTCAGAGTTACCTAATTTTCGCTTCTCCATCATCGTCTCCTAATTATTCTGAGTATAATTATAGCTATAACATATTGTGCATTAAGTCAATATGAATAATTAATATTTGAATATTAATGATGTTCTTATTTATAGATATTATTGGGATTTTAAGTATATTTATTGAGTCCCAATAATACACTTAAGTAATTACCAATTCCTGATTTTTTATTCAAAACAAATGCCAGTAAATATACGTTAGCAATTTGACTTATATTATAATTTTTTCTAAGAAAAGCTTGCCATTTTAGCTATAAAACAGTTAGCCTAAAGAAGGTTAAAGGAAACGGATTAAATATTAAATACTTTTATAAAAACATTTAAAATAGAGGAAGATATATGAATTCAAAATTGTTAGGGATGACTAAATCTATTCTATTTATAGAGCCCACTGTAGAAGACTATCAAATTCTTGTTCGTGGAACAAATCCCAATATTAAAATTGTAATTCTGGATACATACCGCGACGGTATCCAACAAATTACAGAAACATTAGTTCGTAACCAGGAAGTCAAAACTGTTCATATAGTTTCTCATGGTTCACCAGGTTGTTTACAGTTTGGTAATAGCCAATTAAATATTGATAGTATTAATCATAGTTATGCCGAAGATTTAGAAACTTGGTCAGTTACTAATATATTACTCTATGGTTGTAATGTCGCTGCTTCCGATACAGGTACAGAATTTTTGGAAAAGCTACATCAGTTAACAGGGGCAAATATTGCGGCTTCTGCTAGACCAACAGGTAGTGCTGCTTTGGGTGGTGACTGGGAGTTAGAGGTTACTAAAGGTGAGATAGA
>NZ_JAAHGO010000067.1 GCF_010672455.1 Okeania sp. SIO2C9
TACCATTGTTATCAGTATCTTCAAAAACGGTACCTGATATGGTGCCTACTTGCTCATCCACAAAGTCGTTACCAGTATCATTTTCACCAGGGTCTAAGATCACTGGGATGTTGTTAGCGATATTGTTGCTACCACCATCTGTGTCATCACCACCGTCATTTTGACCATCGACTTCACTCACATCTTGATAACCAGGTAGGTTTGTTTGCACCACCTCGTAGTTACCAGGTTCTACATCTGTAAATGAGTATGTACCGTCTGAACCTGTAGTTGTAGTGTCTACAGTCTGGCCTTGGTCATCTAGCAAGGTTACAGTTACACCTTCTAGAGTAGTATCACCTGTACCATCATTATCAGTATCTTCAAAAACTGTACCTGATATGGTGCCTACTTGCTCATCTACAAAGTCGTTACCAGTATCATTTTCACCAGGTGTGAGAATAACTGGGATGTTGTTAACGATATTGTTGTTACCGCCATCTGTATCATCACCACCGTCATTTCCACCATCTACCTCACTCACATCTTGATAACCAGGTAGATTAGTTTCCACAACCTGGTAGTCACCAGGAGCGACATCTGTGAATATATAGTCTCCATTGGCATCAGTTGTTGTAGTGTCTACGGTAGCGCCCTGGTCATCCAGCAACGTTATAGTGACGCCTTCTAGAGGAGTATCACCTGTATCATTGTTATCAGTATCTTCAAAGACTGTACCGGATATGGAGCCATTGGGTATCTCCTCAACCTCAGCAGTGTCATCATCAGTAACGTCATCGTTATCTTGACCATCGCCATCTACATCTAAGTCGGTGCCATCTGCATAGGTAGGATTAGCTGTTGTTGTAGCCGTATTAATTAAGTCACCATTAATAGTAGTCTCATAGAAGTAGACTGCCATATCACCAGGAGCTAAACCATCTCCAGGAGTTCCACTCAATAGCGTTAGGTCATTGATGCTTATGCCTAAGTCATTATCATCAATTTCAATACTGTTGAGATCAGTTGCGCCAGTGTTAGTCACCTTGAAGTAGTAGGTAACCTCAGCACCAGGAGCGCCTGTAATTAATTCACCACTGCTGCCAAAGGAAGCACCATTGTCATGACCCGAAGCAACAGTCTTTTGAATTTCTATAGCTGGTTCAAAGTTCAGTGGGTCTTCTGTTTCAAACTCATCAAGGGGATCGCCACCTCCTGGCGGCCTTAACACACCTTGGTTGATAATGGTGTCTGTACCTGCTGTCAAGTCCCCAAACTCATCAATCTTCACCTTGAAGGTAATAATTTGGTTACCACCTTTGGGTAAAGCGACAGTGTTGGTAAACCCACTTTCATCTAATGGAAAAGCAGTACTACCAACATCAGCAATTGGTGAGTCTGGAATGCCGTCCCCATTGTCATCATACTCAGTAGAGTTCAGCACATAGGTCGCATCATCAAATACTGGCGAGAAGAAGTCGAGAACGTTGAAAGACCCAGCAGGTAAATCTACTTGACCAATATTGACAATATTGATCGAGTATAGTAAGGTATCCCCAGGACTAATCTCTCCGTCGCCATCAGCATCAGTTTCTAGTTGAGAAGTTTTTCCTGCTTCTACAATAGGTAGGGCAGGTATCACTGTACCTAAATCAAGAGAACGACCTTGATCCGCAGTGCCTGGTCCATCAGTGTCAGCAGGACTCTGACCCCAAGCTACCGCAATATCAACGGGATTGCTCAGATCATTACTAGGATCGGCTGCAAAAATAATCGCCCCCGTCATATCCTGATCGTCTTCAGCTCCTGAATAAACAGAGCTATCATCAACAATCTTAATGCTTTCGAGAGCAGACACAGAGACAGTATTGTCAACAACGCCATCACCGTCGAAATCAATATTAATAGTTGCATCTTCGAGGGCAGTTACCCAGACCACATTGAAACTATCAAAACTGGGGTTATTTTGAGTATTACCATAACCCCAGCCAATCAGAGCTTGGGAGGTAAGTTGATTAGCCGCGGTTAAAGGATGCCCCCAGTCAAATGTCCTGCCGCTATTATCAGTTCCGCCAGTACTGTCTGTCTGAGTGAGAGCGAAAAAGTCTTCTCCTCCTGCAGTAAAGAAGCGACCTCCTGAACCATCGGGGATTGCTGGACTTAAGGCTGTACTCCCTGCTGGCACTGTAATAGTTCCATCAGGGCTACTACCACCGAAGAAGTCGTAGGAAACTGTAATATCATTGTCTGTATCTGGGTTGTACAACCACACTTGGGTTGGACCATCATTGCCATTACCGCTCTCAACACCATCGCCAACAGGGGTGTAGTAGTCGTTTGACCAATCCGCTAGTGGAGCCAGGGAGTAAAAGCGCACTTCCCACTCTGAGCCAATGTCTCCAGTCACTAGGCCTGCTTGTACCGGAGAACTTGTTGTTATATGATCTCCTTGATTTACCCGCACCACAAAATTTTCGCCGGTGTCGAGCAGTCCTTGAGAAACATTGTTGAGGAAAACTTCGGTGTTGTCTTCTCCAGCCATCACATAGAGGCCTGTGTACTCAAATGCTTCGGTGCCACTTGTTCCTGGGACATCCTCACCCACTGGCATCACAAATTCAGTACCCCAGGTATCTGTATCCAGTACTTCTACAGCACCAGCTAGCACAGTACCTGGGTTGAAGCTACCTGCTATTTCAGGATAAGCACCACGGGTTACGGCAATGGGGAAGGTGGCCTGAATTCGATCGCTGGCATCATATAGATCTAGGTCACCGTTGATTGTGCCATCGGGATTTTGTCGCACAATTGGTACGAAATTCTCAAGTACCATTGCATCGCCACCAAAATGGACATCATCCAGAGCATCCAAAACGTTGTCTTGGTTTCTGTCAACATCGACTATTCCATCACCATCCGTATCTGCTAATGGTGAAATTCCGTTAGTAATATCTTGGTCTCCCCAGATTCCTATTCCAGTTCCTGGAACTGCGGGATTTAGTACATCAGCTTCATAACCGTCTTCCCAATGGTCGTAGTAAATAATTGTGTTATCTGCGGCGATGGCGACTGAGATGATTGTGTTGATGTCTCCGTCGGTATTGGGTTGGATAGTGTCAAAAGACGTGAATACATCGTCTTCCCGTAGGGGCACAAAATAAGTTTGTACCGGAGGCGTTAGGGGTAAGGCATCGGTAAAGGTTGTTGATGCTATCTCGTCATCAGGTGTAAAAAATATGCTATCGGCACCCACTCCCGTTGCTGTCAAATTCAACGTCGCATTTAAGGCATCGGGGGGACCACTGCCAGTACTATTATTATCAATGGGCACAAACCACTCGGCCGTAAATTCACCAAATTCATCCACAGTGGCTTTGATAGGTTCATACACATCTACATCACCATCATCCCCCGGATCATCCGGGTCATCTGTAATCTCAACTATCACCTCTGAATTAGGCGTATACCCGCTCCCGGTAATTACTGCCGTTTCACCAGGCGCGTAATCCTCTTTGTCAGTTGAGACAATGGGCGTTAAAAAAGGTCCATATACATCCGTATTGTTACTACCCTGATTTTGATCCATGACTGTTTATTTTTATTCCTCAAATGTCTTCATTCTTTAGGTATATCACTAGTTTTCGATAAAGATGCTATGAAACATAGAATCTTC
The DNA here is from genome assembly GCF_010672455.1 of Okeania sp. SIO2C9. Taxonomy (GTDB): domain Bacteria; phylum Cyanobacteriota; class Cyanobacteriia; order Cyanobacteriales; family Microcoleaceae; genus Okeania. The sequence goes on from NZ_JAAHGO010000067.1 coordinate 3,653, forward strand.
ATCGAATCTTCATAAATACGAGTTTCCCCTTAATCGAATCTTCATAATATTAATTTTCATCAAGATCATTGACAAACAGACAAATAATGAGGTAATTGACAGATGATTGTGGGTTTATGAGAATGGCAGAAGTTATATCAAATCCATTGGTGTAATTAGATTCATCTGTGGGGAAGGTGGGGAGCTAGAATATAAGTGTCAATGGTACGGATCTGAGTTGGTAGTCATTGATAGATTTTTCCCATCCTCAAAGACTTGCTCGAACTGCGGTCATGTTCAAGATATGCCCTTGGAGCTGAGAACTTATGATTGCAAGAAGTGTGGGTTGTCAATAGATAGAGATTTAAACGCTAGTATTAATTTGAGAGATGCGGTCGGCTTGACCGTGAATGCCTGTGGATGAGTAGCCGCCGACGGCCTCACAAGAAGCAGGAAGTAAACAGTAAAATGTCATTTTATGACGTTTTATATCGGTTTTATGAAGCAGATGAGGAGGAAGTAAACATCAAATTGTCACGTTATGTAACGCTTTGTATCAGTTTTATAGAGCAGATAAAGATTTGGCAATGGCGCTCAGGTGGAACATTTTTTTAGACCGAACCCGAGCGGATTTGATATCATCTATTTGTTGAATTTATAAAATTGGGGCGTTGGTGAAAAGAGGTATGATATCTGTCCGGATAAGAGCGCGATAAAACTCTGTTCCGCTTACCCGACCAAAAAACTTTCTCCTTATACTCGGGGTTTCTTCTTCTTTCTTCCCTCCTGACTCCTGAGGACTGACTCCTGAGGACTGACTCCTGACTCCTAAGTAATTAAGATTAGTATCATACACGCGCTTTACCAACGCCAAAATTGGAAATCCTAATATTATTGATTCACAGTTAGTAAAAACTACTGAAAAAGCGGATGCAACCGAGTTAGAAAAATTTCACACTCACAGTGAGTGGCAGCAGATGCAAGGTCTGATATCAAATCCGGTAGCATCGGTGTAATTAGATGGGGAGATGGGGAGATAGGGAGGTAGGGAGGTGGGGAGATGGGGAACCCACCCCTCGCCCCTCCCCCTCCCTGGAGGGGAATATAGAGAAATATTTGGTAATGGTTGAAGATGGAACATTTTTTACGTGCCGAATTAAACGGATTTGATATCATATCAAATTCGTTTAATTGGACATAAAAAAAATCTCGAATCGTCATAACTACGCTCATCTTTGTGATTCTCTCTCTTCCTGACTCCTGACTCTCCCTCCTGGGAGCAGGAGGGGTGGGTTGACTCCTAAAGACCTAACCAATCTGTAACTGTTTAACCTGATTTGATATGACCCAGTCTCAGGAATCATTGACATCTCCAGGGGTTGAAACACCCTGGATTCCGTGGTTTACCCACCGCAAATGGGATCAATCCACATTTGCTTACAGCCTGAAGGGCAGACTTCTAAACTCCTCGGCATAGACCAAAATCTAGCTGTGAGCTTACTTTTTTTAGCTTTCACGAGTGGTTTTACTCGCGCTGGTTGGAGCAATCTTCTCGCTGCTTTAGCTGCCTGCTTGCTTTTCCTGCGGAATGCGCTCGCATTCAGCCGTCGTAGGAAATTAATTCCCCGTCTCCTGTCCACCGGAATTTCACCGCAAAGCGCGGTCATGTCATGGCGACAAACCTTGTTCTTACTTGCTATATCTAGTATAGCATGTATAGCAGATTTTTACTACGGGTTAAAATCCGCGTGTCGTTATTCAACCAGCCGTTAAAACAGGCGCTGCGTACTTCCTCCCGTTATTTTTTTAGGTTTTGCAAGAGCGGAAGGCTACTTAGCGAGGTATCCAACAACAACTTCAGGAGTTGGAAAATCAACAACAGCTTTTACAAGAAAAGGTAGAAGCTTCTTCCCGTCAGCAGTCAGAATATCAAGAGCAAGAATTAGCAGATATACAATTAGAAAAGACCATTATTATTGTAATTGTCTAGAGCAGTATGGATTGATTCACCAGTTGAACGGTGCCGTTGGGGGATTTTTTTTTAGGCTATATTGTATATAATATTATCTGTGTGACTAAAAGGTGATCGCGACTATCAAACCCTTACTTACTCTGTTATTGAATAGTCTAGAGATACTAATGGTGGGTTGGGAAGCAATTAAATGTGATCGAGTTATTGAGAGCGATCGCAACACATCCTCTAGGGAAGTGAATGGATGCGATCGGTTAAAAGGGAGGAATTTTTCACCTAAGTCTCTCATGGCCTTTTTTTTTTAATCCTTACCCTGCCTTTTTTTACGCGGGAAATATGCCAAAAAGATAGGGCTTTGTTGCATGGAAGTAGCGATAGAACATCCATGCCGCAGCTATATCGCTCTGTTTCGCCATTATTAATGTTTGATCTATTGTCCAATAGTTATTGTTCTACTGATTAGCGATCGCTCTGTTTCGCCATTATTAATGTTTGATCTATTGTCCAATAGTTATTGTTCTACTGATTAGCGATCGCTGTGTTTGGCGATTATTGATGATTTATCTATTGTCCAATAGTTATTGCTCTGCTGAGTAGCGATCGCTCTGTTTCGCCATTATTAATGTTTGATCTATTGTCCAATAGTTATTGCTCTGCTGAGTAGCGATCGCTCTGTTTCGCCATTATTAATGTTTGATCTATTGTCCAATAGTTATTGTTCTACTGATTAGCGATCGCTGTGTTTGGCGATTATTGATGATTTATCTATTGTCCAATAGTTATTGCTCTGCTGAGTAGCGATCGCTCTATTTCGCCATTATTAATGTTTGATCTATTGTCCAATAGTTATTGCTCTGCTGAGTAGCGATCGCTCTATTTCGCCATTATTAATGTTTGATCTATTGTCCAATAGTTATTGCTCTACTGATTAGCGATCGCTGTGTTTGGCGATGATTGATGATTTATCTATTGTCCAATAGTTATTGCTCTGCTGAGTAGCGATCGCTCTATTTCGCCATTATTAATGTTTGATCTATTGTCCAATAGTTATTGCTCTGCTGAGTAGCGATCGCTGTGTTTGGCGATGATTGATGATTTATCTATTGTCCAATAGTTATTGCTGTGCTGATTAGCGATCGCTGTGTTTGGCGATGATTGATGATTTATCTATTGTCCAATAGTTATTGCTGTGCTGATTAGCGATCGCTGTGTTTGGCGATGATTGATGATTTATCTATTGTCCAATAGTTATTGCTGTGCTGATTAGCGATCGCTGTGTTTGGCGATGATTGATGATTTATCTATTGTCCAATAGTTATTGCTGTGCTGATTAGCGATCGCTGTGTTTGGCGATTATTGATGTTCTATACTATTGTCCAATAGTTACAGCAGTTTCCGCACATAATGTTGAGCAAAAACTCCTATTGCGCCATACGCAACAAAAGCAAATTCTGAGCAAAAACTCCTATTGCGCCATACGCAACAAAAGCAAATTCTGAGTAAAAATTTCTATTGCGCCATACGCAACAAAAGCAAATTCTGAGTAAAAACTCCTATTGCGCCATACGCAACAAAAGCAAATCTTGAGTAAAAACTCCTATTGCGCCATACGCAACAAAAGCAAATCTTGAGTAAAAACTCCTATTGCGCCATACGCAACAAAAGCAAATCTTGAGTAAAAACTCCTATTGCGCCATACGCAACAAAAGCAAATCTTGAGTAAAAACTCCTATTGCGCCATACGCAACAAAAGCAAATCTTGAGTAAAAACTCCTATTGCGCCATACGCAACAAAAGCAAATGTTGTAGAAGTAAGCAAAAATTCTTATTGCGATATTCGCAATAAAACCACTGAATCAAAACTAAGCAAAAATTCTTATCAAAATAATATGGGTCTAAAACCCTGCCTTTTAAGGCGCAATATTTTTGGAGCCTTGCTCAAATTCCCGTTACAAAAATAACTTCTTACTTCTGACTTTTGAATTCTGACTTTTGACCGAAAAAATGGGTCTCAAGCCTCGCCCTAGAAGGGCGACTTTTTATTGTGGGTTGATTTTTTTTCAATAAATATGCTATCATTTTGTTAGGAGCAAAAGTCAAGTTATGAAAGCTAGATTTAAGTACCGTATATATCCAACCCCGGGACAAAAATACCGAGAGCGCCAAGCTATTTGGCTGTGTCCGTGTGGTTTGGAATGATAGTCTAGCTTACTGCCAACAGAGGTATAAATCAGGAGAAAAGAAATCTGACTTATCAGAACTACAAAAGCTTTTTATTACTCAAGCTAAAAAGACTGAAGAAAGAGAATGGTTGTCAGAGGTTTCTAACATACCATTGCAGCAATCATTGAATGATTTAAACCAAGCTTATCAAAACTTTTTTAAGTCAACAAAAGGCCAGAGAAAAGGTAAGCCTGTTAAACCTCCTAAATTTAAAAGTAGGAAATCAAAACAGACCGCTAGGTTTAGAAAGGGTGGCTTTAAGATTGGTCAGCATAAAGTTTATTTAGCTAAGATTGGAAAACTAAAAATAGTTTGGTCAAGGGAGTTACCTGCTGCTCCATCATCAGTAACAGTAATCAAAGATTCCGCCCATAGATATTTCTTGAGTTTTGTAGTAGAAATACAACCAGAAATCTTACCTAAAACTGATAATTCAGTAGGTATAGATTTAGGTATTAAAACTTTTGCTACATTTAGCGATGGTACAAAGGTTGATGCTCCTAAGCCACTGAAGGAACGAATTAAGAAATTAAGAAAGTTAAGTAAGTCATTATCTCATAAAACTAAAGGGTCAAAAAGGTATGAAAAAGCACGGGTTAGAGTAGCTAAATTTCATGCCAAACTAAAAGATACGCTTGACAGATTTTCTACATAAATTATCTACTAAAATAATTCGTGAAAACCAAACAGTTGTTTTAGAAGATTTAAACGTTTCTGGTATGATTAAGAACCGTAAATTATCTAGAGCAATATCTGATTTAGGTTGGAGAACTTTCAGAACATTCCTAGAAGGAAAAGCAGAAAAATATGGTAGTGATTTTAGAGTAATTAATCGTTGGGAGCCTACTTCTCAAATTTGCTCAAATTGTGGCTTTAAAGGTGGCAAGCTAGACCTTAAGGTGCGAGAATGGGAGTGTCTCAACTGCGGTGCAAAACATGATAGAGACGAGAATGCAGCAATAAATATATTAGTCGCGGGCGGGCAGTCCGAGACGCTAAACGGACGTGGAGGCAAGCGCAAGACTACCGCATCTGGCAGCAGCAGCCAATGAAACGTCAACTCGCCGAGGAGCTACGGCTCGGTAGGAATCCCCCGTGCCTTCAGGCCGGGGAGGATGTCAATTAGTTAATGCAGGCATTGCTAAAGGGCGGGATGAATATAAGTGGTAAGTTAAGTGGGAGCAGGCATCCTGCCTGTCTCCATCCTGCCTGTCCCGAAAATATCTCGAACGGCAAAATATCTCGAACGGCAAAATATCTCGAACGGCAAAATATTTGGAACGGCAAAATATCTCGAACGGCAAAATATCTGGAACGGGCAAATATTTGGAACGGCAAAATATCTGGAACGGGCAAATATTTGGAACGGCAAAATATCTGGAACGGGCAAATATTTGGAACGGCAAAATATCTGGAACGGCAAAATATTTGGAACGGCAAAATATCTGGAACGGGCAAATATCTGGAACGGGCAAATATCTGGAACGGGCAAATATCTGAAACGGGCAAATATCTGAAACGGCAAAATATCTGAAACGGCAAAATATCTCGAACGGCAAAATATCTCGAACGGGCAAATATCTGAAACGGCAAAATATCTGAAACGGCAAAATATCTGGAACGGGCAAATATCTGGAACGGGCAAATATCTGGAACGGGCAAATATCTGAAACGGGCAAATATCTGAAACGGGCAAATATCTCGAACGGCAAAATATCTGAAACGGCAAAATATCTCGAACGGCAAAATATCTCGAACGGGCAAAATATCTCGAACGGCAAAATATCTCGAACGGGCAAAATATCTCGAACGGGCAAAATATCTCGAACGGCAAAATATCTCGAACGGGCAAAATATCTCGAACGGGCAAAATATCTCGAACGGGCAAATATCTCGAACGGCAAAATATCTGAAACGGGCAAATATCTCGAACGGCAAAATATCTCGAACGGGCAAGATGCCCATTCCACAAATCCCAAGTCCTGTCTATAATGTCTAGAATAATTAAAAGCCTAAAATCTATCCAGTCCACAAACTGGCCTTCATGGTTCATATCAAACGCCTGGAACTCACAAACTTTAAATCTTTCGGTGGCACTACTACTATTCCGTTGCTGCCTGGATTTACTGTGGTTTCTGGGCCTAATGGTTCTGGCAAATCCAATATTCTCGACGCACTTTTATTCTGCCTGGGCCTATCTACTTCCAAAGGTATGAGAGCCGAACGCCTACCAGACCTAGTTAATAACAAATTAGCAGGACGCAAAACTGTTGAAACTATAGTTAAAGTCACTTTTGATTTAGAAGATGTAGAAACAAGTCTAAATGGGTACGAAGACCCCGAACCTTCACAGTCAGAAACCCAAACAACTACAGAAAATCCACCAGAAGTAATAGAAAATGGAGCAAATACTCCAGAATCTGAAGATCCATTTGAGATAGCTTCATCTTTTCATTCATTAAGTGAGTGGAGTATTTCCCGCCGCCTCCGAGTAACTAAACAAGGGACTTACACCTCCACTTATTATATGAATGAGCAACCATGCACCCTGACCGAACTCCACGAACAACTAAATCAACTCCGGGTCTACGCCGAAGGATATAACGTTGTGCTTCAGGGTGACGTAACCAGCATTATTTCCATGAAGTCTCGCGAACGTCGGGAAATTATTGATGAAATGGCAGGTGTGGCTCAATTTGACAGAAAAATTACCTTGGCCAAAGATAAATTAGACTTGGTGAAAGAACAAGAAGAAAAGAGTGGCATTGTAGAAAAAGAACTGAAAAAACAATGTGACCGTCTTTCTCAAGACTGCGTAAAAGCTCAAAAATATCAAGAATTGCGGGGTCAACTAGAACAAAAGAGTCTCTGGCAAACAATTCTTAAATGGCAAAATCTCCAAAAACAAGAATGGAAACTTAGAGAAAATATAGAATCAGGCGATCGCTCTGCCACAGAAATTAACCAAAATATTCAAACCAAACAAACCGAAATTCAACAGGCCCAAACCGAGCTAGACCAACTCAATGTCCAAGTAAAAGCTTTGGGAGAAGAAGAACTTTTAGCCCTACAATCAACCCTCGCCACCCAAGAAGCTGACCGCCGTCAACTCAAACAAAAGCATAAAGAATTAGAAACCACAATTGAGCAAACCATCAATAACCTCAGCCAACTCCAACAAGAAATACAGAAACATCAACAAAATCTGGAAATATTAGCCACAAACAAAATTGTTCAAGCTCAAGAAGTCGAATCTCTAGAGACCACTCGCAACCAAGCACGGGAAACTCTTAACCAACAACGAGAGTCAGCTAGTGCCATTGCCTCTACTGCTGAAGCTTGGATACAAGAACAAGCCCAACTTCATCATCAAATTGAAACCCTACAACAAACCCTCAACCCCCAACTTACCGAACAAGCAAGAGTTAGGGAACAAATACATCAGCTAGAAAAGCAAATCCAAGAACAGCAAGAGTCCATGGCCGCCCTGGCGGTAGAAATAGAAAATCAAAATACTTACCATAAAAAAATAGAAAAGTCAAGAGAGACCGCCAATTATCAAGTAGAATCCTTGACCAAACAATTAGCAGCAGTAGAACAAGACCTGCAAATTCAACAAGATACTCAAACTCGCCTCCTCCAAGAACAAAGGGAAAGACAGCGGAAACTAGATAAATTAGAAGCCCAACAACAGGCAGTTCAAGAAGCTTCGGGAACTTATGCCACAAAAATGCTGCAACAGTCTGGTATTTCTGGCATTTGTGGTTTAGTGGCACAACTGGGGAGAGTAGAACCAAAATATCAGTTGGCTTTAGAAATTGCTGCCGGAGGACGCCTGGGAAATATGGTGGTAGAAAATGATGCAGTGGGAGCTGCCGGGATTGAATTTTTGAAGCGGCAAAGAGCTGGGAGAATGACATTTTTACCTTTGAATAAAATTCGGTCTCCTCGTCTGAACCGGGATGATAGTTTGCGTTGGGGGGCAGCGGGGTTTATTGATTATGCGGTAAATTTGATTGACTGCGACTCTCGTTATCAGAATATTTTTGCTTATGTGTTTGGCTCCACCGTGGTATTTGATACTTTGGCAAATGCTCGGAAGTATTTGGGTAAACATCGAATTGTTACTCTGGATGGGGAAATATTGGAGACCAGTGGGGCGATGACTGGGGGAAGTGTGTCCCGTCGTTCTGGTAGCTTGCATTTTGGTACAGTTGATGGTAATGAGTCGGCAGAAATAGGGGAAATGGAAGTTCATCGCCAGCGCCTCCAGGAAATAGATATTGTTTTGGAGCGCTGTCAGGTAGAGATTTCTCAGAGAAAGGAGGATGTGAAGGAGCGATCGCAAGCTTTGATGGAAGGGAAGCAGTATTTTAGAGAAACTCAGCTCAAAGTGGAGCAAATTGAGTCAGAATTGCAAAAATTGAGGAAACAACAGGAGCAAGGACAAGGGCAATTACAGAAAAATGAACGAGAACTGGCCAATGCTCGGACAAGATTAACATTCTTAGACCAAGAAATTCCGGCACGAGAAGTCCAATTAACAGAGTTAAAGCAAACTTTGGCTGAGTTGGAAAAGTCTCATACTCACAGTGAGTGGCAACAAATGCAGGAGATGATTAGGTCTCAGGAAACTGTATTGCAAGAGCGGGAGAGTAATTGGCGAGCTGCTCAACAACAATTTCAGGAGTTGGAAAATCAACAAAGACTTTTACAAGAAAAGGTAGAAGCTATTTCTCGTAGACAGTCAGAATATCAAGAGCAAGAATTAGCAGCTAGGGAAAATATTAAAGATATAAATAGTCAATTATCGGTTGTAGACGAGCAAATTGCTGAAATTAAAGCAGGTATGGCCAAAGTAGAAGAAAAATTAGGCACAGAAAAACAAAAAAGAGACCAAGCAGAGGCAAGTCTGCGAGAACTTTATTTAGCTAAACAGCAATTAGAATGGCAACTACAAAAACTCCAAGAATCTCAGGAAGGACGTCGGGAACAGTTAGTGGCTTTGCGGACTCAGTTAGAAGAACAAAAGGCAGAATTACCCGAACAAGTGCCAGAAGTGCCGGAAAATATTAAAATAGGAGAATTAGATAAGGAGGTGCGATCGCTACAGAAACAACTTCAGGCCCTAGAACCTGTAAATATGTTGGCCCTGGAAGAATATGACCAAACCCAAAAACGTTTAGAAGAGCTAAGTCAAAAGTTAGCTACTCTGGAAGGAGAGCGGACGGAGTTGTTGTTAAGAATAGAAAACTTTACTACTTTGAGACAACGTTCATTTTTTGAGGCTTTCAATGCTGTGAATGAAAATTTTCAGACCATTTTTGCCCAACTTTCTGAAGGAGATGGTTATCTACAGTTAGATGATACAGAAGACCCATTCAACAGTGGGTTAAATTTAGTAGCCCACCCCAAAGGAAAACCAGTGCAAAGATTAGCCTCTATGTCTGGGGGAGAAAAATCTTTGACAGCTTTAAGCTTTATATTTGCCTTACAGCGTTATCGTCCATCTCCTTTTTATGCCTTTGATGAAGTGGATATGTTTTTAGATGGGGCAAATGTGGAGCGATTAGCTAAAATGATTAAACAACAGGCACAACAAGCTCAATTTATAGTTGTCAGTCTACGGAGGCCAATGATGGAATCATCCGATCGTACTATCGGCGTTACCCAAGCTAGGGGCGCTCATACCCAAGTTTTAGGGATTAAAATGACTAAAGATTAAATCTATTGAAGAAGGAGACAGGAGACAGAAGACAGGAGACAAGGGTAGCGGTTTGCTGGTACACAACTATCGTTAATGTCCCTACAGGAGTCAGGAGCTGATTGCTAGTATCAATATCTATGGCAATTTCCGGTAATAACTGACACATCTGATGGGTATTTTTTGGACTTAGCCAAAAAAATAGTTGACAATGTGGTTGGAGGTGATTTGATTGTACGCCAAAAAACTCGAATTAAAACTCAGTAACCAAGAGCAATCAAAAATGGCTCAATGTGCTGGCCCGTGCCCGTTTTGTTTACAACTATGGCCTCAATATGGTTAATGCAACTTCTGCCATGACCAAAGTTAACAAGGGTGGTCAGAAAGTTAGCTTGAGTTACAAATTACGCATTTTAGAAGCTAAAAAAGTCTTTACTAACTATGTAAAAAAGCAACCACAATATACCTGGGCTAATAATTATTCCTCTCGCATTTACCAAAGTGCTTTTCAACATCTAGGTGAAGCATTTAAACCGAAATAGGGAACCAGTAAATATCCTAAATTGAAAAGGAAAAAAGACAGACAATCTTTTACTGTTTATGACGGTAATGGAAAAGTAACTATTAGTCCTGGTAAAAAAATTAAAATACCAACATATTAAAACTTTTCAATTATGGGAATCAATTCCTTACACCACAGCAAGCCATACTTTTACTATTAGTAGAACAGGGGAAAAATGGTTTGTTAGTTAAAGCAATTGAAGCCGAGCAGTTGCCAGTTCATCCTCTATTAGATGAGCGGCAATACGAAACTTTTGGTATAGATGTTGGGGTCAAACAATTTGCCAGTATAGCAAAGCAAGAAAAGAGGGACTCCGAAGTTGTAAGTCTCCCAGACTCTATTAAACTAGAGCAATTAAAAATGGCTAAATTTCAATGGCGTAATCGGAAGAAACAACTAGGAGGTAAAGGTAAACAACCTTCAAAAAATGCTATTAAATATTACAAAAAACTCGCGAAGTACCATGACCGTGTGAAGAACGTGCGCAGGGATTTCATAGAGAAAACTACTACAAAATTAGTGGGTAAAGTTAAGCACGTCTGCTTAGAGAGTTTAAATGTGAAAGGGATGATGCAAAATGGTAAATTGGCAGCATCAATAGCAAGGCTTGGATTTTATGAATTTAGACAACGATTGACAACCAAAATCGTAAGCTCTGGTGGGACAGTAGTGCTAGCTGACCAGTGGTTTCCATCATCCAAAACTTGTCATAATTGTGGTTGTATTAACCAAGAATTAAAGCTAAAAGACCGTACTTTTAACTGTCCTCACTGCGGAATGAGAATAGACCGGGACTTGAATGCGGCACTGGTGTTATCTCAGTATGGGGAAGTTAATGAGAATGCTAGGGGGTAGGCTGTACCCGAATTTACGCTTGTGAACTGGAAGAGGGCGGCCTCCCAGGTTGAAGCAAGAAGCAAACATCTAAGACTTGCATTACCAGGTTTTACCCAATGAGTGCCGGAATTGTATAGGTATTGTACAGCAGTGAGAATAAGCTCCTGTGGATTCAAGGCCGATAAATTACAATATAGAAATTAGTAATTTATCTTAACTTTTGAATTTGGACTGCTTTCTCAGAGAGCAGCTTCGGGAGGATGTCAATGATAAATTACAATATGGAAATTATTAATTGTTCTTAACTTTTAACTTTTGACTTTTGACTTTTGACTTTTGACTTTTGACTTATTATTAATAATCGGGATTAAACAATAATGACATTTGAACAAATTTGGCAACGCTCCGATCTGTTAGGGACTCAAATAATCACCCGTGATAAAGGTAAGCGCCTAGGAGTAGTAAGCCAGTTATGGGTAGACGTTGATAGACGGGAGGTAGTAGCTATTGGACTACGGGACAATATATTAGCCGTAGCTGGAATACCTAAGTTTATGTTTCTCGAAAATATCCGTGAAATAGGCGATGTTATTTTGGTAGATGACGAAGAAGTTGTGGAAGAAGATATTGATCCTGAAGCTTATAGTAGTCTAATTAATAGCGAAGTCCTGACAGAAAATGGTGAACTATTAGGCCGAGTTCGGGGTTTCAAGTTTGATACTACAGATGGCAAAGTTTTGTCATTGATTATTGCTTCTATTGGTATACCACAAATTCCAGAGCAAGTTATTAGCACTTATGAACTCTCAATTGATGAAATTGTTAGTAGTGGGCCAAATCGGCTGATTGTGTTTGAAGGTTCTGAAGAAAAACTCAAACAGTTAACAGTGGGAGTATTAGAACGTTTAGGTTTAGGAGAAGCACCTTGGCAAAAAGAGGAAGATGGATTATATTATCCTCCCACTGTGAAACCTGATAATCAATTAGGTACAGGACAACCAGCTACTCAGGAACCTATTCGTACAGTAGCACCGTCAACTCAAGAAGCATGGGATGAAGATTGGGCAGAGCCAGAACCCAGAAGACCTAGAGTAGTTGAACCTGAACCTGTTTATGATGACTACTATGAACAAGAAGTTGCTCCCCCTCCACGTCAGCTAGAGCGAGAGGCAGTTTATGAAGATTATTATGAGACAGAAGCGGTTGTTGCACCACCAGTCGCCCGTCAGGTAAGACAAAAACCTACTTATGATCAGTATGAAGAAGATAATTGGGGAGAGTCAGACGGATATGAGTATGAAGAGGAGAAATATGAACAGAAAGAATATAAACCTGCTGCAGAATATGAATATGACGAAGATATAGAAAAAGATGCCTGGGCTGATGATGAGGCTCCAAAACCCTATCAAGCACCTCGTGTAAATATTCCTCAGAAAACTAAGATGCCAGAATATGAAGAAGAACCTGGTGGTTATTAAATAGTGTTTACCAGCTTGCAGCATCCGCAAATAGCGATCGGCAAAAACTTAAGGTATAGCAGTTGAAGGAAAGGTTAGGATAGATTAAAAGCTTAAAACTTAGGCAAAGTAAGATTTTTCCAACTTCCTTCTTCTTCTCTCCTGATATAACTAGGTAGATATGATATAAAATCCGGTTATATCATGTCCGGTAGCATCGGTCTTGTATAGTAAGTAGGCAACAGCTCATCTGCTCCGGAAGGCAACAGGTAATATCATGTCCGGTTGAACAGTGATAAATAAACAACTACGGAGGAGTCAGGAGTCAGGAGTCAGGAGTCAGGAGAGAAGAAAGAAGAAGGAAGAAGGAAGAGGAAGAACTGGAGTTGAAGGAGAAAGTTTTTTTATAACTAATTATCCGGACATGATATAAGATATTTTTATGAAAAAGGCACGAAAAAGGATTTTTTAGGGTGAATTTTTCGTATCCTTAGCTTGCTCTAGTTAAAAGATTTATTTTCTGGAGATGTCTATTTATCAAAATAATATGGGTCGCGCAACCCCGCCTTTTAAGGCGATCGGGTTTTTGGAGAGTTGCTCAAATCCCCTACTTCCCCTCCACGGTCGGGGGAGGGGCTAGGGGTGGGTTAACTTCTGTACCTCCCCAATCCGACAGCTTCCCTATCTGACTTCTGATATCATGTCCGAAGGCAATCGTTTGTGTAAAAGTTAGCGTGGATATCTACAGGGAATTTAAGTTTTTTTCTTGTCTTAAGCCTTCCGGAGCTGTTGCCTTCCGGAGCTGTTGCCTTCCGGAGCTGTTGCCTACCTTTGCTATACAATACCGATGCTACCGGACATGATATGACTTCTGACACGCGTTAACATCCCTCTATTTTGCCCTTAAGAAAATAAGTAGTCATACCTCCTTTTCCTTTGATTGATATCTTACCCCGCTCTTCAAATACAAATTTTTTCTGGAGTCGCTGATATACAACATTAGTAACTTGAATTTCACTAGCAATACCACTAGACTCCATCCTAGATGCAATATTTACAGTATCGCCCCACAAATCATAGATAAATTTAGTTTGACCAATAACTCCAGCAACCACAGGCCCGACATGGATACCAATTCGCAGAGTCAAAGGTTTTTCTAGCCGATCGCATAGATCATCAAAACTAACCTGCATATCTAGTCCCATATTAGCGATCGCCTCCAAATGCTTATCTAGCTGAATTAGCAAACCCCCAACTACCATATAAGCATCCCCAATAGTTTTGATTTTCTCTAAACGATGTTTTTTAGTTAGTCGGTCAAACTCAGAAAAAATCAAATTCAGAAAATTTACAAGTTCAACGGGAGAAACATTTGAGCAAAACTCAGTAAACCCCACCAAGTCAGCAAATAAAACACTCACATCATCAAAACTATCAGCGATCGCCCTTTGCTCTTGTTGTAGACGTTGAGCAATTTTAGCTGGCAAAATATTTAGCAACAACTGTTCCATTTGTTCTTGCTGAAACTTCAAAGCTTCCTGCGCCATTTTCCGCTCAGTAATATCAGAAACAGTGCCCTCATAATACAACAGTTTCCCCTGAGAGTCATGTACAGCACGAGCATTTTCAGAAATCCAAATTGTCTGACCATCTTTGCGATATATTAAGGACTCAAAATTATATACAGCATTATCTACTCTAATTGCTGCTACAAATTCTTGCCTACGGTTAGTCTTGACATATAACTGCCGAGAAACATCTTTAATATCTTTGAGTAACTCTTCTGGTGAATGATAACCATAAATTCTTGCTAGTGCCATATTTGCACTAATAAAACGTCCACTAGGAGTGGATTGAAAAATACCATCAACAGCATTTTCTACGATACCATGGTATCGTTGTTCTGCAATTCGGAGAGCTTCTTCTGCTTGCTTACGTTGGACTAAAGAGGCTAATTGGGTAGCTACTGCCTGAATTAATTTGATCGGATAAAGTGGGAAAGAAATAACTTTTTTTTTAAAGAAAATCAAGACTGCTAATGCCTGATTATCCGCAATAATTGGCACTCCAAAAGCTGCTTTTAATCCCATTTCTGCAGCTACTTTTGACTCAGTTGAAAAATCTTCTATCCACTGTGGTTTTTGGGATGCCCAAATCTTACCAGGCAAACTATTATTATAGCTAAAAGTTAGCTTTGAACTTTGAGTTCCAAATTGGTATAAATTAGGATCTCTAGCATACCAAACTTGACTATATTCAAGTACATTAGTAACATTATTAGGAATCCATGCTTCACTAAAATCCCAATTAATTAGTTGGCAACAAGACTTAAGAATAATTCCTAACGCAGAATGAAAATCATCGGCATTATTGATAGATTGAGTTGTTTCTAATAAAAACCTAATTTCTATTTCTGCTCTTTCTTTTTCTGCTATTTCTGCTTGTAATTGTAGATTCTGGTCTGTCAATTCTTGGTTTTTTTCATGTAGTTGTGCTTGTAAGGAACTAATTGTTAATTGATTTTTAACTCGCGCTAAAACTTCTTCACTTTGAAAAGGTTTAGTAATATAATCAACGGCTCCTACTTCAAAAGCTTTAACTTTATCTAAAGTTTGATCTAAAGAACTAATAAAAATTACTGGAATATCATAAAGTTCATCTAAAGTTTTTAGTTGTTGACAAACTTCATAGCCATCCATTTCTGGCATCATTATATCTAGTAATATTAAATTAGGAGGATTAGCTCTAATTGTCTCTAGAGCAGTTTTGCCACTTAATTCTGCCTTAACTTTATAGCCGTTACGCTGGAGCAAGATTGACAAAAGTCTTAAATTAATAGGCACATCATCAACTATAAGTATATAGTTTGATAAAACAGTATTTAAGTCTAGGGACATACTTTCTATAAGTAATATATAAGTAATAATTTAATTAAAACTTAGTATAACAGCTCTATTGAAATTTTATAATTTGTAATATCATATTTGGATAATTGCCGACCGATGAAATTATCGCTATCGGTAGCACTAAAAAAACACGCTCATATATATTCTCTCTATCTCCCAATCTCTAAAAATTATTTAATTTGAAATAAAAAAATAATGCTACGGTTATTGATGATTTTAGTTATTAAGTAATCAGTATAATACCAATTTGATCAACATTTGTTACAAATAGTAGAAGTCAAAAAGAAGGAAGAAGCAAAAAGGAAGAAGGAAAAATGTCAAAAAAAAAGGGAAAACAATAGATATAACCATCTTAAATCAACTGGATAAGTCATTCTTAAGCATATCCAGTCGAGATGCACTTTTTATAGAATTCTTTTTTCAAACTGGTATAATTCAGTAATATTTTAAATAATGATCGCTATGAAGTCTAGATATATTACTACTGACATTATACAAATAGTATAGTAGTTAAATTAACGACTTTTAAAGTTATAATTAATAATATTATATTAATTCCTCAAAATAATTCTATAGTGATTGAACACTTCAGTTATTAAGTAATAAATCAAGCCCGCGCGCCCCTCCCTAGAGGGGAAGTGTGGGGAGTGTGGGAAGTGTGGGGAGTGTGGGAAGTGTAGGTAGGTATCCACCTGCGCGCCCCTCCCTGGAGGGGAATGTAGGGTTAGGGGGAGAAAAAGACACCTAGAAACAAAAATCAGAGTGCACAGTTTTAGGTGTGCCACTCCAGTAGCACAATTAAATGTATTTCTAACTTAATATTCTGTGAACACAAAGAATTAGCCCTGCCATTAGGGGGAGTGGGTAGGGACGTTGTATGCAAAGTTCCTATAGAGAAGTAAACATAAGAATAATTAAGAGCTGATTTATAAAGTAAATATTAAGAGGCTGAATTTCTGGCAATACAAGGGTTTTGGGAGTTATAGTCCAATAATATCATGTCCGGTAGCATCGGTCTTGTATAGTAAATAGGCAACAGCTCCGGAAGGCAAGAAAAAAACTTAAATTTCCTGCAAATATCCACGCCAACTTTTACACAAACGATTGCCTTCGGACATGATATAATGCCTAAATTCCTGAGAGTTAGATGAAATAAGGGTTTTAGCTAAGTTTACAAATCAGCTCTAACATTAACTTGCTAATTAGGGTTTGCGTATGGAAAGTCTTTTTGCTGAGGTAGGAGACAGGAGACAGGAGACAGGAAACAGAAGAAATGGCTTGGGAGCGAGGAGGTAGGAGCTAAGTTTTGTCAATTTGGGATTTTTCTACCATAGTCAGCCGAAAATACTAGCATGCATGAGCTTTTTGCACCGAAAAGCTGGCACCCCCTTGAACCCCAAAAAGGCTTTAGCCTTTATTTATCAATACTTTAAGAATTAATCAGCAAGCCCTAATTATTAGTAAAAAGGTGATAAAGTCAGTGTTAATTACTTAATAACAGGACTTACGCAAAGCCACTATATATAGTAAATTAAAACTATAGCACTATGGTATATATAGTGTTTTTACCATGAAAATGCGTAAGTCCTGAATAACTGAAATGTTACCTAAGTATAGCATTAATGCATGAGAATGGGTATTATTCGTTATTGACATACTCCCTCACACCGAGTGCACTACCAGGTACATTTGTCAGCTTGCGAATGCACCCATAGGTAGCGCTTCGTTCCGACCTTTGTAGCACCCCGCAGGGTAACACCGCCACTCCTTGCTCTCAAAAAGATGTAGCAAAAATGGGTGATATTTGGTATTAATTTTATTTTGATCACTTTATTTGCAGTTTTTATTTATAGATTGAATAAATAGCTTTATCTGCTAACAGTACAGTTTCGTTGTTGATTTTTTGCCTGATAAAGTGCTTGGTCTGCAAGATAAATTAACTCTGCAGGTAACTGATTTTCTTGAGGAATCATGCTTGAAATACCAAGACTAATCGTAACATATTCATTGATTTCAGATTTAGCATGAATAATTTGAAGATTTTGCACTTCTAAACGGATAGTTTCAGCAATTATAAAAGCATTTTTAGCATCAGTATTAGGAAGAATTATTGCAAATTCTTCTCCTCCATAACGAGCCACTAAATTACCAGGGCAATCGACCATTTTCTGAATAGTTTTGGCAATTTTTTTTAGGCAATCATCTCCTGCTTGATGCCCATAATTATCATTGTATAATTTGAAATAATCTACATCACAAATAATTAGAGAAAAAGGCAGACTCTCTTGTTTCATTCTCTGCCATTCTTGGTCGAAATATTCATCAAAATGACGACGATTAGCTACTTGAGTCAAACCATCTAAAGTAGCGAGTAGATGCAATCTTTGATTAGCTAATTTCAGAGTATATTCTGCTTTTCTACTTTGAATCATTACTCCTAAATGATTAGCTACTGCTTTAACTAAATCAATTAATTGTTGATTTTTTGGGGTAACTTCTTTCTTGAATAACACCAAAATTCCTAATACCCGGTCGCTCCATAAAATCGGTACAGCAAAACAAGATTTTAATCCGATTTGAACAGCCATATCATAACGTTGAAAAAGATCAGGTGATATCTGAGAAATATCTTCTATCCATTCTGAATTTTGAGATTGCCAAACTCTACCAGGCAAGCTTTTATGATCGGTAAAAGTTAATTTTTTACTATAATCTCGGAATTCATACAAACCTTTTTCATTAGCATAACAAGCTTGACTATATACAATTTTAGAACTATCAGAATTAAGCAGCCAAGCTTCACCAAAATCCCATCTAATATTTGAACAAATATGATTTAGCGTAACTTCCAGTGCTGAATTAACATCTGAAGTAGCACTAATTGCCTGAGTAGTTAATAACAAAAAACGAATTTGTTCTTCAGTACGTTGACGCTCAATAATTTCTTGTTCCAGCTTAGAGTTTCTCTCTTTCAATTCTATTTGTAGTTTATAAGTAGATAGTTGATTTTCAACTCGTGCTAATACTTCTCTTAGTTGAAATGGCTTAGTAATATAATCTTTGCCCCCTACTTCAAATGCTCTGATTTTATCTACTTCTTGACTATAAGAACTAATGAAAATTACTGGTATTTCTTTAGTTTTTTCCAAAGTTTTTAATCTTTGGCATACTTCATAGCCATCTATATCCGGTAAATTAATATCAAGTAATATTAAATCTGGCTGAGAAATCTGTGCCCCATTAATTGCAATTCTACCATTAATAGCTTTTCTCACATAATATCCATGATGTTCAAGCATACTTGCTAATAATCGCAAATTTTCCGGTGCATCATCAACTACTAGAATGTTTCCTGGTAAATCTTGAGATTTTTTTTTGTTCATTTATTCCTCACTTTCTATTAATTCAAGAATGATATCCAAACGAAAATTTTCTACTAAATTTGTCAAACAATTAATCAAGTCAATTTCTGTTTCAGGAATGTGCTGCATTAGCTCACCGATCATTTGATCGTTAACAGATAATGCAGCAAAATGTAATTGCTCCAACCATTCAGGAGGCATAATGCTTAAATCTTCTTTTGTAAGTTTTATTTGAGGTTTGATAGCAGTAGAATTTGATATCATTTCTTGATACAGATAACGTACTCCCAAATAACTTGCCAACTTTTCTAACAATACATCTTCTGAAAAAGGTTTAGCAATAAAATCATCACAACCTGCTGCCAAAATAGCATCACGATCTTCATCAAAAGCATTAGCAGTTAAAGCAATAACCGTAGTTGCTTGACCAAGAGATGTTTGCTTAATAATTTTAGTTGCTTCATAACCATTCATAACTGGCATAATAATATCCATAAGAATTAAATTAGGTTGCCAAGTTTGCCAAATAGATATAGCTTGTTTGCCATTCTCAGCATTCTTAATTTGAAACCCTAAAGGCTGAAGTAACTGAATTAGTAACTGACTGTTTTCTGGCACATCTTCCACTACTAAAATTCGATAAGCAGGTTGATCAGGTTCTAAACCGATAATTTTATGTCGAGCGGATAATATTGTTGTTTTGGCTATTTCTATAACTTCGGCAACAATATCAAAACTAAAACTTGTACCTTTTCCTACTTGACTACTAACAGATATATCTCCTCCCATTAAATGAACAAATTTCCGACTAATAGGTAAACCTAAACCAGTTCCTTCTATTGATTTTCGACCAGTTTTTGTTTGTACAAAAGGCTCAAATAAATTATTTATTTCTGATGTTTCAATCCCTGGGCCAGTATCTGTAATCGTAAATTTTATCTTCCCTATTTTGTGATGATTAAATACTGACAATATGACTTGTCCTTCCGATGTAAACTTGACTGCGTTACCTAAAATATTAATCAGAACCTGACGCAATTTCCCTTCATCAGTTTTAATTATCTTAGGTAAATCATCGGCTACTTCAAAGATTAGATCTAAGCCTTTTTTACTAGCTTTTAGCATCATCATATCTTTTATAGATTGAAGCAGTTCATCTAAATCAAAGCAACTTTCTTTTAATGTAACTCTACCTGCTTCAATTTTCGACATAGATAAAATATCATTAATTAAATTCAGTAAATGGTCTCCACTGCGATTAATAATGTTTAACTGATCAATCTGTTCCTCATTTAAAGATTCATCCCGCACTAACAATTGGCTGAAACCCAAAATGGCATTTAAAGGAGTACGCAATTCGTGAGTCATAGAAGCAAGAAAATTACTCTTAGCATGGTTAGCAGCTTCCGCAGTTTCTTTAGCATTTTTGAGTTCAACTTCTCCTTGTAAACGTTCTAATTCTGCTCCCACCCGTGCAGCAAAAATTTTCAAAATTAACTCATCAGAAGAATTAATCTCCATTGGTGCAGCATCCATAACTATTAACAAACCAATAATTTTGTCTTGGGAATTATATAGAGGAATACCCCAATAACTTTCTACATCTAACTCAATTAACCAGAAATCTTGGGGAAAAAGTTGTTGTAAAGAATGTGGATAATAACAAATTTTCCCCTCTAATACTTTCTCACAAGGAGCACCTATTATATTATAACTGATGTCTTTTCTCACTTGATTGCCACTCCAAAATGCCCTGACATAGAGTTTTTTTTCTACTTCCTCTAATTCATTAATGCAAGCATAATCAAGTTGTAGCACTTGAGCCAAACTCCGAACACAAGCACCGAAAAAATCATCTCCTGTATAAGAAGCAGTCCCTTCAACAATCAAACGTAAAGCTTCTTCCCGTTCCCTTTTCTCTGTGATATCAATACCAAAAGATTGAATTTCAATTAAATGTCGGTCTCGATCTATTATTGGTTGATTTGTCCAACTAACCCAGCGCCTTTCCCCAGAAGCAGAAATAACTTGATATTCTGAAGTCGTTGGAGATAATTTTTTCTGAATTGCTTGAATATTTTCCTGTACTTGCTCTTGAGTTATTCCATCTGGCATTAGTTGTAAAAAGTTACTGCCTAATAATTCAGTTGCAGACTTGCCAAAAAATTGACAGTAGTATTGGTTAACGAATGTGAGTGCACCATTTGGCTGCCATCTACAAACCAGTACACTGTCCTGTGACTCTACCAGTTCCCGATAACGAATTTCACTTTCTCTTAAAGCTTCTTCTATCTGCTTGCGGTCATTGATATCCTGCAGAGATCCTACCATCCTAACTGGTGTTCCATCTTTTTCCCAAAGAGCTTGGCCTCTGGCTAAAATCCACTTATAATTCCCATCTTTGCAAAGTATGCGATGCTCGACAACAAAACTGCTAGTCTCTTGCTTGAGGTGACTTTGCATCAGTTCCATCACCATTTCAAGGTCATCTGGATGTATGCGACTATACCATTCATCAGAATGGGGTTGAATTTCATGGTCTTCATAGCCCCATATTGCTTTTAGTCGAGGTGACATAAAGGCTTCATTGGTTGTAATATTCCAGTCGTAAATCCCTTCATTATTGCCTTTTAACACTAACTGCCAACGTTCTTCACTTTTTTTGAGTGAATCTTCTACCTGTCTGCGAATTTGAATTTCTTGCTCTAATAGTTCATTTTGTGCGGATAATTCTTGTCGTTGTTGTTTTTCTTGTGCTAAAAGATTTACTTGAGCGATCGCAATACCTACTTGAGCTGCCACTGCTTCTAACAATTCTATTTCTTCTGCTTTCCAATGGCGAGTATAACTACATTGGTGTACGCCGATCGCCCCATTAGTTTTTCCTTGATAAGAAGTTCTAATTGCCATCATTGACCTGAGCTTGAATTGCTTACATAGAGGTAAACATTCTTGCAGCAGAGGTTCAACATAGACATCATCAGTAGCAATTGCTAAGTCTTGGGACAACATTAACTCAGCATGAAAATTACCTAATATGGGAATTTCTATATTGGAGGGTAACTCTAGACCGTAGCTCTGATACTGAGCAACTATTGGAATTCGTGGTAAAGGAAATTCTAAATAAGTATGAATCAAGCAGCGGTCTGGATGTAAAACTCTGGCTATTTGATTTGCTGCAGTTTGGTATACTTGTTCTGGTTCTAGGCAAGAGCGAATTTGATGAGTAATTTCTCTGAGTACTAATGCTCTTTGTATTTGTCTCTCTAGAGAGCATTTTGCTGTGGATAGTTCTATTTCTGCCTCTTTACGTTCTGTAATATCAATTCCAGCACTAATGTAACCTGCAAAAGTACCATTAGGAGTAAATCTTGGTTTAGCTGTATCTACTACCCATCGATACTTGCCATCAAACCGACGCAGACGATATTCCATCTGAAAGGCAGCAAAAGTTTTGTGACTGTGTGTATACATTAACCGACAGTGTTCTCTATAGTCTGGATGAACCAATTTTAACCATTCATTTGTTATAGCATCAGATAACTTGTCTCCGGTAAATTCTAACCATGTTTGATTAAAAAATGTGCTGTTACCATTGGTGTCTGCCACACGGATCATTACGGCGATACCATCTGCCATTGAGCGAAAACGAGCTTCACTTTCCTGCATTGCCTGTTGTGCAATTATACGCTTGGTAACATCTACCTGGACTCCTACATAATGAGTTAAAGTTCCAAAGTCATCATATACTGGAGAAATTGTTACTTCATTCCAGAATTTGCTACCATCTTTGCGGGTATTTTGCAACACTACCGAACATTTTTTTTCAGCGGCGATCGCCTGTTTCAATTCTTGAATTTCTGGTTGATTTGTATCAGTACCTTGTAAAAAACGACAATTTCTACCAATAACTTCAGAAATTGAGTAACCTGTAGTTTTTTCAAAACCTGAATTAGCATATATTACTGGGTGTTCGTCTATACTTAAATCGCTAATTACAATTCCTTGAGGAGCTGTAAATATTGCTCTTTCTAATAGTTTTAAACGTTCTTGTTCACGACGACGTTCTGTAACATTTTTAAGGGTTAAAAGATAAGCTGTTTCATTTTCCCAAATAATTTCTCCTATATGTGTTTCTATAAATAAAACTTTTCCCGATTTCTGTCGAATATATATTTCTGTTTCATTACCATTTACAAGAGGCAAACCTATTTCTTCGCCGATTAACTCTGAGGCTGATTTTTCCCATAATAATTCTGTTGATTTGTTAACAAAAACTATTTTACCTTCTTTGTTGATAATCATCAAACCTTCTGATATATTAGTGATAATTGCTGATAAATTATCTTCAGTTTTTCGTTTGATTTCTATTTCCTTTTCTAGTTGCTTATTTTTTTCTTCTAATTGATGTAGTTTTTTTATTTCCAGTTGAGCTTTTATTCTTGCTAATACTTCTTCACTCTGAACAGGCTTACTAATATAATCTATTCCTCCAGCTTTAAATCCTTTTACTCTTTCCGTAACATCAGATAAAGCACTCAGAAAAATTACTGGTATATTCTGAGTATTAGGATTTGCTTTAAGTTGTTTACAGACTTGATAGCCATCCATTTCTGGCATTTTTACATCCATTAAAATTAAATCTGTCTTACTCTCCATTACATATTTTAATGCTAATTTACCAGAATTAGCTTGTTTTATTTTATACCCTTTTAAGCCGATCATCTCAGATAGAAAAGATAAAATATGGGGATGATCATCTACTATGAGAATTGTAATTTGATCGTTATTCATAATTAGACTTTTTCTCTATTGATTATTTAAGTTACAAATTACGATTTGATATTGTCTGCATTTTTTATTGAGTATATATTTTCTAATTATAAGATAATTATATACCAATTTTATCGAGGTGATATATAGCATTTTTATCTGGGTCGTCAATACTCAATAATGAAAGAGAACAGTTCAACAATGAATAATGAATAATGAATAATGAATAATTACCTCTCTATGAATTGAAGAGGATTGACAAATTCATGAAAATTTTTTTTTATTATCCCCTTAAAAGGGGAGGCGCATACCCACAATTTTTCGGTAAAAGAAAACAAGGATTAAATAATACTATTTTTTTTCAAAAAAAAATACCATCTAGATTGATAAATCATTTAAAAAGGCTATATTGAGGTGATTTCTCCCTGTTACCTTTCAACTAAAATATTTTGCCCTGATATGAAATAATAAAATTTTTACCGAATAATTAATAATTAATAATTAAATAATTCGCGCCTTGAAGGCTCCCCTTTTAAGGGGAAAAAAGCGGTCGTTTGCGGAGCATGACCTTAGGATGGGATGGCGAGGTCCGGGAGCCATATCCAATCGACCAGGACAGCGGTCGTTTGCTTTTGCTTCGCAAAACTGGCGTAACGCAACGCTGACGCGAAACGCGACAGCGGAACGGAGTTCTCTCTTCGGAGCTTCCCCATTGGGTGGGATGGCGCAATTCGGAGCGGCTCTGTCAAGAGCTGGTCTCCTCGCCATATCCAATCGACCAAGAGAAGAAATAATATTTCCTTATATTCAATTCCGTAACGGTTAAAACCCGAGGTAATTATCAATTATCAATTATCCATTATCAATTAATGAAGATATATTGCACTCTAAAAAATGGGGGTTAGGGAGGAGCTTCCATAGTATTATTTTTCATATTTCATATCAGCATGATGAAGTGTTTTACTATTTTTAAAAGAGAATACAGAAAATTTCAGGATAGTGAGGTACAGTTGAAAATTAATGTACAATTTTGATTCATTCCTTTTTCCCAAATCCGGTGTTCCCTAAAAGCATAAAATTTTGTACCTTATCAACTCGAAAACTGCTGTATTACAAACTGTTTAGGTAAGGAATAAGGAAAGACTTACGTTGGATAAAGTAAGAAAAAAAGCAATAAAATGATATGTTTTATTGCTTAATTATATCGATAAGTTTTAACAGCAATATGTAAGTTATTATCAATAATCTCTATTATAACATGATATACATCATATAATAATTGTTTACAAATAAAATTATACCAAATTCAAAAAAGGTAGTTATACTATTAATCTCTAGATTTCCACCAACAGACCAAACTACTGTAGCAATATTTTATGAAACTGGTATTATACTAATTGACACTACGACAAAAACACGCTCATTATATATTCTCTATCCTATCCTCATCTCTATTATTTTTAGCAAACATTTATCAAACTGTTATTATATTCTTTGGAGTACAATAGAGTACAACTAGTAGATAAAGTGTCACAAAAAAAAGACGATAATGAAATTATCGCCATGATTAAAAATGAAAGTAGAGAAAAAAAATGTCTTCAACGAGTGGTTTGATCCCTTTGTTGACGTCTACGATCACGCCACTCAGCCGCCGTTAAATATACCACACCTCCAGTAACAATTAACATTAGTCCTGATGCTACTATCGCCATAATATTTACGACTGTTAATTCCACAACTCCTCCTCAAATTTTAGATTTTTTCTTTTAAATTTTATCAAAAAAAAATGCTTTAGAGTAACTAAACTATATTTAGGGCTTGCTGATTAAATGTCAAAACATTTACTGATATTGGTTTGCTGCCTTTTTTTGCCTTTAAAAAGTGCAAGCTTTTCGGTCTAAAGAGCTGCATAAAGCTAGTATTTTGGGATAATTATCGCAGAACAATCTTGGGACAATTTTTACGACTACCTCGTCTATAATTTCCATTTCTCCTATCTCCTGTCTCCTGTCTCCTATCTCCTACCCCTACCAAAAGACTTTCCATACGCAAACCCTATTTAGGCGTTGGTGAATCAAGCTATGAAAGCTAAATTTATAAAGTATAAAATGCTTTTTAATTAGTATTTAGGCGATCGCCATTTAAAAAAATCATAGCCAAAATCACCAACAACTCTATTTACCAGAAAATTGGGTTTAAAGCCTCGCCGAGGTGCGGGCGACTTTTTATTTTATTTGCAAGTGAATTGAATATATGATAGAGTGTTATTAATTGCCGGGAGACACGTCTCCTCCTCAGGAGCTTTCCTATCGGAATGCTACGCAAACGCTAACGGGAACTCGTGCACCGACGTGAAGGGAAGCGTAACCCACCTCCATCCCGTCCCGGGAGGGGAGCAAGAGGGGTAAGTCCAGCACTCTGTGTTAGTGGCAGCTCTGCGTCAGCAAAGCGTCAACTCGCCGAGGAACTAAGGTTCGATAGGAATCTGTGCGTCTTTAGGCCAGAGAGGATTTCAAATAAAGACATTCTCCAAAATAATTATTTCCATATACAGAATGTAATAAATAATTGTTCTTTCTCTTCTTCCTTATTCCCTCTCATATCATGTCCGGATAATTAGTGATCAAAAAACTTTCTCCTTTTCCTCCTCTTTCTTCCCTCCTGACTCCTGACTCCTCGATTATTATTTATAAGTATTCAACCGGACATGATATTACTTCTTCCTTCTGCAACTACAACCCAGGTAACTCTTCTAAAATAGTAAACCTGACATGATTAATTGCCAAATTACCAATAGAAACTTTTTCCTTATTAACAGGTATCCCCTTATTTTTCAGAGTTTCAAACTTAATTCCTTTACCAATTTCCACATGATACCAAGCTAAACCCATAAAAAACCTTAACGGATAAGGTCCTCCTTCTTGTAAATCATCAGGGTTTGATTCCATAGGCACCCAACCAAAACCAGGTAGATAAAATTCTAACCAAACATGATTAAATTCTGGCTCTAAAGGCACACCTTTTCTATCAGCAAAAGCCGGACATTTATAGCGACCCACTGTACGACAAGCAATATTATTTAATCGTGCCAAAGCTAACAATAACCCTACATATTCTCCACAAGAACCAACACCTCTTTCTAATACAATATCTGGAGTATCAATCTTAGTTGTTACTCCATAAGAAAGTCGATCATAGACATAATTCCGAATACTGAGAAGTTGACGCAATAGATTTTTTTCTTGTAAAATAGCATCTTTTGCTGCCTGGATAACTATCTCTTTATCCATCGCCAAATTATCATTATCTACCAGATATTTTTCCTGAAAACCTTCTGGCAATTCCGGAATATTTTCTACATTAAAAGGTTGAATTTGGTACTTAATTGCCCTGACTTCTAATAACGCCTTCCAACCAAATATACGCCTTTCACTTTGACGCAATGGTTTAAACCGAAAAACAGCAACTTTTTCACCATTTTGAATTTCTTCAGTAAAAGGTATTCCTATAGGAGAAATTTCCCTAACTTTTTGGCGATGAGTTTCTGATGGTAAAGCAATACGCCATTCTAAATCTTCTAAAAAAACTTCATCTAATGGTTCTAATTCCTCAACATAAGACATCTCTATTAAAAAAACATTAGACACAGCATACTTTTCCTCTTCATTATAATAAAAATAAAGAGGATGTATAAAAGAGCGATCGCGCTTACTCAGCTCATACTGTCTTTCTGAGTTTGGGTCATCCCTGATATAAAGTTCATCACCAGCATAAGCGACATAAAGCTGTCTTTCCCCTGTATTTATATCCAGATAAAATGCTAACCCCGTAGGACTTTCAAAAGGAGTAAGTACACTAAACTTAACTTTACCCGTTGCCCTTTCTAGACAATAAACAGTTTGCTCCTCGCGGTCACAAAGCCACAATTCTTCATCTTGTACTGTAATATTTTCAAACCCTATTCCTGGAGCATAAAACCCTGTAATTTTTTGTCTAGTATTTTTGTCTAATACAAAAATCCTACCTAGTTTTTGACAAGTGACATAAACTGTTGATTCCCAAACAGCAATTCCATCAGCAGGATAAGGTAAAGTGAAAAAATGTTGCCATTTTCGGCGTCCCTCTGATGAATTACCAATTGCATTGAGACAGAAATAAACTTCATTTTCCCTTGTCAACCAAAGAGTATCTTTCCAAAGCGCGATACCTGTAACATCAATAAATTCATTAGTTTGAAAAGGATTGATAACTATTGTATTATCTGTTTTTGGGTCAATTTCTAGCAGAAAACCACGGTTTTTGTCAATGGCATAGAGAGTATCTCTAGAAAAAGCAATACTATGTAGTGAGGCAACTCCAATTGGTCTAATAGTCCGTGGCCCAGAATATTGTTTTTGCATACTTTTAGCTGATTCAAAATTCGTGTTAAATTCAGAATAAATATTTTCGCAGTAGGTTTTGAGTATTCGTTTACTAAGCTACTTAGTATTGAAACTATATAATTTCTTTGTCAAAAGTCACCCTTAACAGAGAACATAAAATCTAAATGCGTCTGATGTTTACTATACAATTATTGACAAAATTCAATTGTTTATGCTAATGCTTCAGAAAAAACTTATATTTTATAAAATAAATACCCTATTAAAGAAACATAGCAAAACTTAATACCGATACTTTATTCGGCAATTAGGCGCATTTTATCTCTCAAGAAATAATTTTTTTTTAGCTGTTATTAGGTAAGCATTCAGCTATTATACATCTCCAGAAAAGAGAGAACAGGGAACAGGGGAAAATAATTGATAATTTATGAATAATAATTGATTTTATTTTTGATTTTCACTCCTATGTCTATTAGCAGTCAGCTAGTCTCCTGCTGAGGAACTACGTTAACAGTAATTAGTAATGAATAATTACTTCTAAGGTTTAGGAAGGCGGACTTGGCAGTAACTTTTTATTCAAACTCAATTTCAAAGGTTGCTTTTACCTTCCCCAAAATTAATGGCTGAAGTCCGCAGTTCCTCTTGAGGAAGCTAGCTAATAGCTAACAACTGTTTGCGCAGCATTCCGCAGGAAATGCTTACGTTATTAGATCAATATAGGAACCAGAATGCACCTTTTTTTTGGTAAGTAAAATTACACCTAGAGCATAACTATTGCAATGTTTCAATTTATCACATTAATTCCTACTACATTTATAATTATTTGCCTATTAGCTAATCAAGCTGTATCCAAAACTGCAGATGTGGATAAATTATGGGATAAAACTTCAGTAAAAACAAAAAAATGGCATTGTTTATCATCCAAAAACTTTAAACTAACATCAAAATCAACTCCAAAACTAATTTATAAATATCGAAATAAAAACCTTAAACGACAAACTTTAAGCTCTCAATTACTCAAAAATAAAGGACTAAAATTAATAGCCAACTCCAAAACTTCTCCTCAACAAAAAAACATTATACAAATACAAACTCAAATTCAAAACCTATCCAATACTCAGCAAAAACTCACTCACCCTCAAATTATTAATACCTTAACTTCAAAACAACCAAGTTATGCCCAAAATACCCCAACAAATCAAGACATACGACAAAATTTACCCGATAACCCTCGACCAGATCCAAATCGCGATCGCTTCCTCCAACCCCTTCCCCAACCAACCCAACCAGAAGAGCCAAAAGAAGAAGAACTAAAAAAAACACCACCACCCCAACCTCTGCCAGATGAGCCTACTCAAAAAATTCCCGTGCAGAGAATTTTAGTATTAGGAAGTACAATCTTAACCCCAGAAGAAATAAACTCCCTCACTAGGCCATTAGAAGGAAATTTAGTCACCCTATTAGAACTTCGGCAAATAGCAGATCAAATTACCGAAATTTATCTAGAACGTGGCTATATCACCTCAAGGGCGATTTTACCACCCCAAACTATCACCGAGGGCGCAGTTAGAATTCAAGTCATAGAAGGAATTTTGGGAGAAGTCCAAATAGAAGGTACAAAAAGATTACATAAATCTTATATTGAAAATCGGATACGACTTGGAGCAGGTGAGCCATTGGACACTGCTCAACTAGAAAATCAACTACGATTACTTCGGGGTAATCCTTTATTTGAAAACATTGAAGCTAGTTTGCGAGCCAGCGAAAATCCAGGAGAGAGTATTCTAATTGTTCGTGTCACAGAAGCAAACCCTTTTGAATTTAGTATAAATACTGATAACTACTCACCTCCCACAGTCGGCTCTGAAAGAGTAGGTTCGACTATACTACATCGCAACTTGACAGGGCGGGGTGATTTTTTTGTGGCATCCTATAACACCACCAGGCTTTTTAACGATGAATCAGATGTCTTTGACTTTATCTACAATCTACCCATCAACTCTATGAATGGCACTTTACAGTTTAGAGCAGCACCCAACAGTAATAGAATTGGTCAAGATTTTCAAGGTATAAAGATTAGTGGCGCAACAGATGTATATGAGTTTAGTTACCGTCAGCCTGTTCTACGAACTCCTAGAGAAGAGTTAGCTGTTTCTGTGGGTTTGAGCTATCAGCGTACAGAGACTTTTTTGGACAATGAACTTTTTGATGACCCTCAAACTCCAGAAGAAGATGGTGTTAACAGCACTACTGTGATTAGGTTAGGACAAGACTATATTCGTCGAGACCCCCAAGGAGCTTGGGCTTTGCGGTCGCAATTTAATATTGGCACTAATTTATTTGATGCTACAGAGAGAGAAGACCCTGAACCCGATGGAAATTTCTTCAGTTGGCTGGGCCAAGTGCAAAGGGTACAAAGATTAAGTGCTAATCATTTATTGATTGTCCAGGGAGATTTGCAACTATCCTCAATTGCTCTATTGCCATATCAACAATTTATTATTGGCGGTGGTTTGTCGTTACGGGGCTATCGCCAGAATATACGTTCCGGGGATAATGGTTTTCGGTTTTCTATTGAAGACCGGATTACGGTCTATCGGGATGAGTCTGGTTTACCATCGATACAATTTACTCCTTTTATAGATATTGGAGCTGTGTGGAATGATGGTAGTAATCCTAATAATGAATTTTTACCAGACCAAAGATTTTTAGCAGGGGCAGGTGTAGGTTTGATTTGGCAACCACTGCCACAGGTTGATGTGCGTTTGGACTATGGCATCCCTTTGGTAGACCTGGACGATCGTGGCAATAATGCTCAAGACTCTGGATTTTATTTCAGCGTAATTTTCCGGCCACTTTAGGGGAGATGGGGAGATGGGGGGATGGGGAGATGGGGAGATGGGGAAACCAAGTGTAGGGACGTTGCATGCAACGTCCCTACTGGGAGGAGAAGTAAACATAATAATAATTAATGCGCTCCTCGGGTGCTAATTATCAAAAAGGTGATCAGGCTAGTGTAGTGTTAATTACTTAATCATTGAAATGCTACTGACTGCATCTATAAAACTGACACAAAGCGTCACATAACGTGACAAATTGATGTGTACGGACGTTGCATGCAACGTCCCTACCTGCTTCTTGTGAGGCCGTCGGCGGTGACTCATCCACAGGCATTCACGGTCGATCCGACCGCATCTGTTGAGTCTATACCTACATTTAAGTCTTTGTCAATCAACATCAGAAAAAATCCTCAAACCCTGACTGCGCCGTTTTAGCGTAGGGAGCGGGATTTCTTTTGAGGTCTATGTCTATATAGACAGACTGCCAGAAATGTTTAAGTAGCGATTAGTGCAGAAGATACAAAGCGTCACCATCGTTACTACTTGCGTGTGAGAACTAGCGTATTATATAGCGCTCCGTATCACAAATTGTTAACTAAGTCGAAACTCCTGACTCCTAATAAATAACCTAGTCAATTGAAGCCATTAATTCTGACTCCTGACTCCTGAGGACTAACTGAACCCCCTCAAAAGTTGGTAAATACTCTTTAGTATTCATCTTCTGCCCTTTGCTTTCTACCCAATTTCCTACAGAAATATATTTGGACTAATCAAATTTTTTGTTATAAAAATTAACCTTGGGCAATTTTGTTCCTAAATAATTGAATTTACTATTGGGCGATCGCCTAATTATTGGAGCAAACCAGAGAAACCTTATCATCTCAAAGTCTCCGAAAGCCTTGATTTGAGCCATAAAATTTTTCTTGATATTATTCAATACCTAATTTTTTTAATATTGTTACTTTTTATAAAAAATAAACTACAAAAATAATTTATTAGCTGATAAATTTCCCTTAAAAGGAATTAATGAAAGTAAAAAATTAAATTTAAAAAGTATTCAATCTAAATGCTTATTTTTACAGCATCTGATAAATATTGCCCCTCTTTTTTTTGTAGTGAAGTTAGACAATAATTCTTTTGAGAAGCCCAAATATTAAATAAAGGGTTAAACGAGGTGGGTATCATCTTGTATGCTTGTGGAGGCTTAGATGTTAATCAGCCTGTGTTCGCGCAGCGTTGCGCCAGCACTCGCAAGAAACTTCAGGAAACGAAGCTCCCGTTATAATCTCCGATTTAACGGGAGAAAACTTCACAAAAATAGGTTGACCAACCTTAAATCAATCTGGACTCGATCTCCATAACCAGCAGTTTGCGCATAAGTTATAGCAATACGGAAATAGGTTAGGGCAATTATAAACACTCAAACTAGCGTCAGGGATTACTTCTAAATTCTGAGTTATGACTTCTGACTTGCGCGTAGCGCTATTGGCCAGCTTTTCAATATCCATAAAGGAAACAAAAAAGCTAACTGCCAACTGCAATCAAAGACAAACTGAAAAATAAACAAAAATTGAGCTTATTAAAAATTCTTAAGCCTCATCTAAATTAGAAAATTATCTAGGAGAAAAAAAGTGAAACTCTCAGTATATGGAAAAGGCGGCATCGGCAAATCTACAACAAGCTGCAACATCTCAGTGGCCTTAGCCAAACGTGGTAAAAAAGTTCTACAAATTGGTTGCGACCCAAAACACGACAGTACATTTACCCTCACAGGATTTCTCATCCCCACAATTATTGACACCCTACAAGAAAAGGACTACCATTACGAAGATATCTGGCCAGAAGATGTCATATATAAAGGTTACGGTGGTGTAGACTGCGTAGAAGCAGGTGGACCACCCGCTGGAGCAGGTTGTGGTGGGTACGTTGTCGGTGAAACAGTCAAACTACTCAAAGAATTAAATGCCTTTGACGAATACGACGTCATCTTATTTGACGTACTCGGTGACGTAGTCTGTGGTGGTTTTGCAGCTCCACTCAACTATTCAGACTACTGCATGATTGTCACAGATAATGGCTTCGATGCCCTCTTTGCAGCTAATCGCATTGCCGCCTCTGTCCGTGAAAAAGCTCGCACCCATCCTCTACGTTTGGCAGGCCTAATAGGCAATCGTACATCCAAGCGCGATCTAATTAATAAATATATAGAAGCCGTACCAATGCCAGTGTTAGAAGTCCTACCACTAATTGAAGATATTCGAGTTTCTCGCGTCAAAGGCAAAACATTATTTGAAATGGCCGAAAACGATCCTTCACTCCAATATGTTTGTAACTATTACCTGAATATTGCCGACCAAATTTTGGCTTTGCCAGAGGGAGTAGTGCCCAATGAATCTCTCGATCGCGATTTGTTCTCCTTACTCTCTGATTTCTACTTAAATCCTAGTAAGCCTGAAGTTATGTCAGAGGATGAGAAGCTTGACCTGATGATGGTTTAATAGATTTAGCTCTTCTCAGGATAAGGAATTATAGAAGTCATGGTTTTCTTTGAACAATTATCAACGTCCCTCAAACAAAAATGGCTGCACTACTACCAAAAAAATCGCCCATGGTTGGTACTGCACATGACAGATGAAAATACGGTCCAGACTCCTGATGGAGGAAGGAGACCTCTGTCATACCTTATCTTGGGAATTCTTAATGCCCTGGAACCAGAGTTAGAGGCATTAATGTTGCCTTTCTCCAAACTCAAGGCAGATGCAGATAGTTTAATAGAAGTTTTAGGGTTAAATTTTGACCCAGACATTGCCATAGGTAAAGAACCAGATTCTTCTATAGATAAATCAACATCAATATCATCTTTGAGTTCCACAGGTGATGATGCTCAGGAGTCACCAGGATCTTATTCCCCAATTATGCCAGACCAGAATGAAGATTCTAATAATTGGGGTACTGCTGCAGTAGTAGGTGGAGCTGTCGCTGTCGGTGGAGCTGCTGCACTAGCTTCTGGATTGGGTATGGACTCTGA
The DNA here is from genome assembly GCF_010672455.1 of Okeania sp. SIO2C9. Classification (GTDB taxonomy): domain Bacteria; phylum Cyanobacteriota; class Cyanobacteriia; order Cyanobacteriales; family Microcoleaceae; genus Okeania. The sequence goes on from NZ_JAAHGO010000067.1 coordinate 37,675, forward strand.
TGATTTGCTTGATGATGACCAGAGTGAGTTAGACCTGGAGTCAGAAGCGGATGAGTTGGATATGGGACTGGATTCTGACTCGGAAGTGGATGATGATTTGGACTTGGGAATGGAGTCAGAAGTGGATGAGTTGGATATGGGACTGGATTCTGACTCGGAAGTGGATGATGATTTGGACTTGGGAATGGAGTCAGAAGCGGATGAGTTGGATATGGGACTGGATTCTGACTCGGAAGTGGATGATGATTTGGACTTGGGAATGGAGTCAGAAGCGGATGAGTTGGATATGGGACTGGATTCTGACTCGGAAGTGGATGATGATTTGGACTTGGGAATGGAGTCAGAAGCGGATGAGTTGGATATGGGACTGGATTCTGACTCGGAAGTGGATGATGATTTGGACTTGGGAATGGAGTCAGAAGCGGATGAGTTGGATATGGGACTGGATTCTGACTCGGAAGTGGATGATGATTTGGATTTGGGAATGGAGTCAGCAACAGAAGCAGAAGATGACTTGGGTAGCCTTGACCTCAGCGACCTAGATGGAGATAGTTCTGACGATCTCGAGCTTGGAGAAGATAGCTCCGACTTTGTCGCAGAAGATATTCCTGATCCATTTGAAGATACATCGGCGAAGTTGGATGAGTCTGGACTAGATGAGCTAGGTGATATGGATCTTAGCGACTTGGGAGATGATAATCAATTTGATGATTTGTCTTCTGATGATTTAGGAGATTTGGACCTCGATCTGGATGGAGATGACCTAGATTTGGATGAGGCCGATCTAGATTCTTTAGCAGGAGATAAAAAGTCTTCTAATGATGACGATCTTGAAGGGTTGTTGGGTTAAACAATAGGAAAATTGACATTGACTGGTTTGTTTTATTTGCTATGTTTTGATTTTTAGCAGATATAAAAGTTACATTAACTATTGATTTCTATGCCTGTGCTGGTTGAAATGGTATTAGCATCAAGCATGGTTTCTTTTACTCAAAAAAAACACATTTCACAAAAAATGTAATTTGTCAATGCTATTTCAATACATAGCGATTAGCAATCAGTTATCTGCTTAACTCAAAACTATTACCTATTACCTGTAAGCTTATAGACTTTTCTAACTATACTCACACTTTTTTGTACTGCTATAAAAGTTTACTTTTTACTAGCATGAGCATTGATTTTTCCAAAGAAAATTATTGATAAATAGGAGTATTTTTTTATGACTAATACTGTGGAAGCTGAAGCTTTAACTTTTGAATGTGAAACTGGTAATTATCATACTTTTTGTCCGATTAGTTGTGTGGCTTGGCTTTATCAAAAAATTGAAGATAGTTTCTTCTTAGTAATTGGTACTAAGACTTGTGGTTATTTCTTACAAAATGCCATGGGAGTAATGATTTTTGCTGAACCTCGATATGCAATGGCTGAGTTGGAAGAAGGTGATATTTCAGCTAAGTTAAATGATTATGATGAATTGAAACGTTTATGTTTACAAATTAAGCGTGATAGGAACCCCAGTGTGATAGTTTGGATTGGTACTTGTACCACTGAAATTATCAAAATGGATTTGGAAGGTTTGGCTCCTAAATTAGAGTCAGAAATTGGGATTCCGATTGTGGTTGCTCGTGCTAATGGTTTGGATTATGCTTTTACTCAAGGGGAAGATACTGTTTTAGCAGCAATGGCAGCTCGTTGTCCGAAACAAGTTTTAGAAGCAGAAAAAGAAGAAAGAAGTGGGATACAAAAACTATTAAGTTTTGGCAGGAAAAAAGAGGAAGTTGCTGCGGAAGAGTCTGAATATGTTGAGCATCCACCTTTAGTTTTATTTGGCTCTTTACCAGACCCAGTTGTAACTCAATTAACTTTGGAATTGAAGAAGCAAGGAATTAAAGTTTCTGGTTGGTTACCTGCAAAACGTTACACAGAATTACCAGTAGTTGAAGAGGGATATTATGTGGCAGGTTTAAATCCTTTCTTGAGTCGTACTGCTACTACTTTAATGCGTCGTCGTAAGTGTAAATTAATTGGTGCGCCATTCCCCATCGGACCTGATGGAAGTAGGGCTTGGATTGAGAAGATTTGTTCTGTTTTTGGTATTGAACCTCAAGGGTTAGCAGAACGTGAAAAGCAAATTTGGGATAATTTGGAAGACTATATTCAGTTAATTCGTGGTAAATCTGTCTTCTTTATGGGTGATAATTTACTAGAAATTTCTTTGGCTCGTTTTTTGATTCGTTGTGGGATGACTTGCCCAGAAATAGGTATCCCTTATATGGATAAAAGATATCAAAAAGCTGAGTTGGAAATGTTAGAAAAAACTTGTAACGAAATGGGTGCGCCTTTGCCAAAGATTATTGAGAAACCTGATAATTATAATCAGATTCAAAGGATTTATGAATTACAGCCAGATTTGGTAATTACTGGTATGGCTCATGCTAATCCTTTGGAGGCACGAGGGATTAATACTAAGTGGTCTGTTGAGTTTACTTTTGCTCAAATTCATGGGTTTACAAATGCTCGTGATATTCTGGAGTTAGTAACTCGTCCGTTGCGTCGAAATCATGCTTTGAAAGATTTAGGTTGGGATAAGTTGGTCAAGGAAGAAGCTAATGTTTAATTTACAGATTTTTGGGTAGGAAAAAATCCTAAATTGTAGACTTTAGTTGTAGAAATAGTAGGGTGGGTTTTACTCGCTCTACTAATTTTTTTTGACGAGGAGCAGTGGGAGACAATTATCTTTTCATCCATAAATTTTGCCAGAGAAAAATACCGATAATTTTGGCAAAATTTACCGCCTTATCAAAAAAATAGTTGGTGATACTTTGGTGAATTTACTAATTTTTTTAGACTAGCAGCGGAGGAGATAATTTTTCAACTCTAGTAATTTTTACAACTACAAGGTAAGCATTCAGCAGTCAGCTATTAGCTATTGATGATCGAAGGAGGTAAAAGCAATTGAGAAATTTGGATAGAATTAAAAGTTACTGTCAAATTACGCAACTTTTAAGCTTATAAAGAATTATTCATTATTTGCGCTCTAGCTGACTGCTAAGACACTACAAGAAGTAGAAGGCAACTCCCATTTCAGGCACAAATTTTATCACAGAAAAAATTTCGATAATTTTGGCAATATAGCAATTCCCATGCTGGTAAGGTACAAAATTCTACGGTTTGAGGGAACAGGGAACAGGGAATAAAATGGAAATTAAAGATAGGTGTACCTCATTAGCCTGAGAAACGCTATATTAAGCATTGAGTTAGAACAATAGAATAGATTTCAATTGAATATAAATTTTACTAAACTTACATTTCATTTCATTCTTATGCAAGAAGTCTATTAGACCTCTCCAGAAAAGAGGGAGTAGGGAGTAGGGAGTAGGAAGTAGGGGTAAATAATTGATGATTTATCTACGATAATTGATTTTATTTGTTATTATTGGACATGTATATTAATTATTAAAAGGAAAAGCTATGGAAGGATTTAGAAGAATTGTTACGGGAAATAATACTAATGGTAAATCAATAGTAATGATTGACGGACCCCCAGCAAGATCGATAGGTGAGGAAGTCGGAGGACTATTTGAAGTATGGAATACTGATGGAAATCAAATAAATACTCTTGATAAAATTGATAGAGCTGATACTGATGTACTTTTGTCTCCTCCAAAAGGAGGAACCAAATTTAGGTATTTTGTAATTAATCCTACTCCAGAGGGAATAACAAAGGAAAAACTTGAGGAGTTAACAGCCACAGCTTTTGCCAAGATAGGGGCATCTCAAGAAAGAGTTGATACAACTCGACATCCTGCAATGCATAAAACAAAAACAATAGATTATATTATTTTACTAAAAGGAGATGTGACTCTGTTACTAGATGATGATGAAGTTCAGTTACAACCATTTGATGTTGTAGTTCAACGAGGCACTAATCACGCATGGGTAAATAATGGCAAAGAACCTGCACTTTTTATTGCAGTTCTCATTGATATTGACTTAAAAGATTAACTTATTTAATAGTCTTTTAAGATGTGGTAATAGAATTACAGTCAGTCGCCTCTCCTTTTCGGAGGTGGCAGGAATCTCTAATTATAATTATCAATAAAATACTATTTATCTTCCCAAATACTTTTATTGCTTTTAGAATCTGAAAACCTATTTTTATCAAAACTTGTTTAAATATGACTATCAGCATTTAAGAAAAATCTAGTTGGAAGCCAACTCCCATTTCATCCACAGATTTTCTCAGAGCTAAGAATTCGATAGTTTTGCCAATATTTAGGACTAAGGCAGAAAAATAGTAGGTGAGAGTTTTCCTGCTCTACTAACTTTTTTCTGACTCAGAAGCTCAAAGTTGACTACTCCCCGCAGCTATTGCCGAGGGGATTCTAAGTTGATACTACGCAACAAGATAAATCCATGTTGCTTTGTTGCTCCTTAGCTGACCAAAGATATATTCTTTGGGGACAAGTCAAAGTGCCCCTACACAGTCGGCATAGCGTCTAAACCTAGCTTTCTGCTTACTTTTGTCTAAACGTTTGTATATCCAGATAATAGCACAGGAAAACTTTAGAAGTCTTGTCTAAACGACTCGCTTGTTTTCATCCCCCGGTTAAAACACGGGGGCTTTCAACGTCGCTTTTCGGTAATTATCATTCTAAATTTCAAAAGTAATATTATGTGCCCCTCCGGGGGAGCTACCCTAGCCCCTTCCAGGGCAGCTGCGCTAACGGGTGAATACTTATTATTGGTAGGGAACATCTTAACTATGAATAGGGAATAGAGCAGAGGATGAAAATAGAGCAAATTATTCTGAAGACCAAGGGTAAGTTTTTGATAAATATAAATCAAACAATCAATAAATTTTTACTTCTGACTTTGAGCGATCGCAAACTACCCTTTAAATCAAAACTTGAGGCAAAGAGGGTAAAGATAATTTTTACTAATATAAATAAGCTTTAAGATTGTTTCTGCAAATCAAAAAAACACCTTTTTTTATCAATTATTACAAAATATTTCACGAGCTTGCGTTGTTTCAGAGATTTGTATCATACTCTGAACATTAAGGTATGATGCCAATGTTATATCTAAAACAAAAATAATCTCCTTTCAACAAAACTACAACCCAGTATTTACGTTAAAAATCTTCTAGATATTGCGATTTGCAACTAGCTAAGGATAAGCTCAAAAAAATAAATTTTACATAAGTAAAAATACCTGAGTAATTATAGACATTGACAAAATACCAAAAATAGTATCATAAATTCCTCTACGTCATCTCGGTTTCCTATTTTTGATTTCCTCAAAGCTCAAACTTAGATTTAAGAAATGGTATTAATTATTCGGTTAAATTACTACCTCAGCCAGAATTAATCAATCCACAAGACCTTAATATCGCTAAATTATTCGTAGTAAACGGTGCAAAAAATCAAAATATTTTCCTTTTTTTCAGGCTGTGGCTTTCTAGACTTAGGCTTTGAAAATATTGGCTTTGAAGTTGTCTTTGTCAACGAAAATTTTTCCCCCTTTATGACAGCTTATCGTTATGCTCCACAATTATTAGAAATATCTGAGCCAGAGTATGGATATTTAGAAGACGATTTAGTTTATTTAACTGGGGAAAATGGAAAAACAAATTTACAAGAATTAGTCAAAGATGCTCCGAGAAATTCTGATTTTGTCGGATTTATTGGCAGACCTCCTTGTCCTGACTTTTCAGTAGGAGGAAAAAACCGAAGGAAAAATGGAGAAAATGGTAAATTATCAGATGCTTATATAGAATTAATTTGTCAACAAAAATCAGATTTTTTTGTATTTGAACAGGACTTACGCATTCTTCTGGCAAAAAAGCTATATATACCATTAGTGCTATAGTTTTTATCTACTATATGTAGTGCCTTTGCGTAAGTCCTGTTGAAATAGCTGTTTCATACAATGCTTGATAACGACGGTCTGGGCGATTCAATACTTTAACAGAGATAAAAGCTTTACTAGTCTTGCCTTAAGTCTACTACATTGAGAATATAATCGAATTGAAGCTACTGAAAATCATCAGAATTGTGAAAACATCACTAGGGAAAGACCTATCTTAATTATAAAAGGATATTCTCGAGCTGCATCGACCAGACTTAAAACAAAATGTATTAGTATGAACTGTGTTTATTGATATATAATTTCGGCCAAACAGAGCTGAGAAATAGTTTAAAAAGAACCACTATTAGAGTCAAAAATCAATTAGGAAAGCTTACCAATTCTCCCACATTAAGATGGATATTTCAATCTTAATGTGGGATTCATTTGTGAACAATAAATGGATTTTATTAATGGATAATGGATAATGGATAATTGATAATTACCTCTGGTTAAAACCGTTACGGAATTGAATATAAGGAGATATTATTTCTTCACAGGAGTCGATTGGATATGGCTCCGAGACCTCGCCATCCCATCCTAACGGACTGCTCCGCAAACGACCGCTTTTTTTTCCCTTAAAAGGGGAGGCTTCAAGGCGCGAATTATTTAATTATTAATTATTAATCATTAATAATTCGGTAAGCAGGTTGTTAATATCACAGAAGAACCCTGGTTAATTTTAGAGTTTTTACCATCTGCTTGTCAAAAATATTATGGCTGATTTCAGTGGTATTTTCTGGCAATTTGAGCCACAAAAATTTGATGAATATGATCGCGCTCGGAGTATTGCTGCTTCTGTTTTTTCTGCTGACTATAGCAACTGATTAGGAATAAAGCTTTGGTGTTCCCGGACTGTGGCGGAGCACCGTATCGCTATCTCTAAGCAAGAGTAGAAAACATACTGTTTGAAATCTTACGGTAAACTATTTAAATAAAGGATAACTATGTGTTGAAAAATCTATAGGACTCAAATAAACTATGACATCTTATGCTACTGCCACTGCCAGAGCGGAAATGAGTGAAATTAGGCGTCTAAAAGGCTTACTACCACCAGAATTACAAAGTTGGGTCATGGTAGAAAAGTCCATTGAAGTTAATCCTCCACTCATTCGCAGCGAAGAAATAGGCAAAGACCAAATAGAAATATCCATTGACCTAACACTTTGGGAGCAATTAGCATTAGACCAACGTAATCTATTATTCTGGCATGAAGTGGCCAGAATTCAAAACGATACAATTCCCAGGGATGGTTGGGAAATGGCTGCCCTTGCTATTGGTTTAGGGGGTGCTGTGGGTGAGCTATGGGTGCAGGATGGTCTACTTTTAGTTCTAGCTTTAGCTTTGTGTGGTGTATCTGGGTATAGACTCTATCAGAAGAATAATGGAGAACGTAATCTCAAAGAGGCAATAGAAGCAGACGATAAGGCGATCGCCTTAGCAACTCGTTTCGGTTACTCTCTTCCCAATGCTTATAAAAGTCTGGGCAGCGCTCTGAAAACTTTAATTGAACAAACTCCGAAAAAACGACAAAGGGCCAAATATGAAGCACGGCTTCAAGCTCTCAAACGCGGTGCGACTAAAGCAAAGGCCAGAGTTAAAGGAAGTCGTGAAACTTCACGCTCTGAAAATATCTATAACTAGACAGGAAATCTTGAGTGGGTTAGTAGTAAAATCATCAAAACTAGACTCGGTCGTGAGAACAACCCACTCAAATTGCTCCTAGTTATTTTGGTGTTATGATGGCGATATAACTAGATTAACAGAAAAAGCAGTTTGGTTTCTGCTGATACCATCTGAATATGTTCTATTCTTGAATGTAGTTGGCAGAGATTAGTATATTTAAGTTGATACATTGGTATTGAACTATTGCTAATCATTAGTCTTGAGGATGGTCTAACCATTAAGGTAATTTCTATATACTCGTTTGAGCATAATTCTTAAACTGATTATGCCAAGAAAATCTCAGAAAAAACTCTTGTAGAAACAAAACTATAATCATAAAAAATAGGAACCAAGATTTCATGGTCAGCCAAACCTCAGAAACAGATATTCAAGTCACTTTTAGGGATAAAACTCCTGTCATTCATTTGCCTCTTCGTTTTACTGTCTCAGAGGCAGAATTATTTAAATCAACTTGCCAAAAACTTTTCCAATCAGAAAATACTATAGGCAAAATTATTATTGATTTTAGTCACACTAATTTTATCGATAGTTGTGGAATTGGTTCTCTAGTAACAAATTTAAAAATAGCAAAGGAAAAAAATATAGAGTTTCTGTTATCTGGTGTTAATTCTCTAGTTATGGGGGTATTTTATTTAACTGGACTAGACAAAATTTTAATCATCGAACAATCCCCAGATTCAGAAGTTAAAATCAAAACAAATGGTCAACCAGAAGAAAATCAACTTCCTATTACTCATCCTTCTGTCAAATCTTTGGTAAAACGTCTGATTGATATTGTCGGTTCTTTAGTAGGATTATTTATTACAGGTATTTTGTTTATTCCCATCGCTATTTTTATTAAGCTTGATAGTCCTGGTCCGATATTTTTTGGTCAAGAACGATGTGGTTGGATGGGAAAAAAGTTCCTAATGTGGAAATTTCGCTCTATGTGTAAAAATGCAGAACAAATTAAGGATAAAATCGAAAATAAAGCTCAAGGTGCAATTTTTAAGAATGAAAATGATCCGCGAATTACTAAAGTTGGTAGATTTTTGAGGCGAAAGAGTTTGGATGAGTTACCTCAGTTTTGGAATGTACTGAAGGGAGATATGAGTTTAGTGGGAACTAGACCTCCAACTCCTGATGAAGTGGGGCGTTATGAAGTACCTCAATGGCAACGTTTAGATGTTAAACCTGGTATGACAGGAGAATGGCAAGTTAATGGTCGTTCTCAAGTGAAAAATTTTGAAGATATTATTAGGTTGGACTTAAAGTATCAACAAAATTGGAGTTTAATGTACGATATAAAGTTAATTATTAAGACTGTGGGAATCTTATTTGACAAAAGTGGTGGAGCTTATTAGAAGAATTAAAATACTATACTTTTTCCTTATCCTTCTTAATCTATAACTTTTTTCCACTAATATATATATTAGTTTTAAATCTCAATATGTTTAAATGATTATAGATTTAAGTTTTATCTGTATTACCCTTAAATATTCTGAAAATAGTTATAATGTTGAGTCATCTCTTGATAAATCTGATGATTCTAACTTTAATCATAAACTCAACTAGCCTCAAGTATATTTATCATTTTCTTTGTGGGTTTAATACCCCACCGTCTACACGGTGTTCAAAATTACTTGGGGGAGCGAATCCCCATGTAATTTTCCTCCTGTCTCCTGTCTCCTGTCTCCTGTCTCCTGTCTCCTTCTTCAATATCAATAAACAGAGATAATTAACTATTAATTAGATTAGATATTTTTGCTTTGATCGACAACAGGAGCTTAACACCTACTTATCCTAAATAAGTTTTGTTAAATACCTAAAGACGAGAAAATAAAGAAACTAAAAATCAAGTTTTTTGATTGAAACATATACAAACCTATCCCACTATTTTTAACAGCCTTATTTGTTTAAGTAAAATATGTTTGAAAAACTTAATTTTTAGTTTTTAACTCTCAAAATATTTAGATTTTTCAGTGAAAATCTTATGACTGAGATAGGTTCACAGTCAACCTCTTTTTATATAGTTAATTCTCAAATATAGCAGAAGGAAGAAGAAAGATTTTTATATAGTTAATTCTCAAATATAGTCAGAAGGAAGAAGGCTTTAGTTATCTAGGAGAGAAGGAAGAAAGAAAAATCTTGCGTTGTCTGATTTTTAAGCTTTTGATATGTTCTTACCTTTCCTTCGACTGCTATAGCAATTCATCAGGCTTTTATCTTCCATTAGTTATACTCGAAATGTTAACTTAATTAGTTAAACTATGCGTATTCTTATTTATTCCTATAATTATTACCCGGAACCAATTGGTATTGCTCCCTTAATGACAGAACTGGCAGAAGGTTTTGTGAAACGTGGTCATCAAGTTCGTGTAGTGACTGGTATGCCAAATTATCCTGAACGTAAAATTTATGATGAATACAAAGGAAAGTTTTTTTTAACTGAGGAACTAAATGGTGTAAAAGTTCAACGTAGTTATATCTATATTAAAGGTTCTAAACCAGGGGTTTTAGATCGATTATTGTTAGATGGTAGTTTTATTGTTTCTAGTCTTTGGCAAGCTTTTAATGGTTGGAAACCTGATGTTATTTTTGCAACGACTCCTCCTATATTAATTTCTTTACCAGTTAGTTTTTATGGATTATTTTCTAATTCTTCTGTGGTCTTAAATATTCAGGATATTGTTTCTGAAGCTGCTGTAAGAGTTGGGTTAGTTAAAAAAGATAGTTGGATAGTACGTATAGCTCAAGCTGTAGAAAAATTAGCTTATCTAAAAGCTGCTAAAATTAGCGTTATTGCTGAAGATTTTGTTACTAATTTAGTTGAACAAGGGGTTTCTCAAGACCGACTTGTTTGTATTCCTAATTGGGTAGACCTGAATTTTATTAGACCTCTGGATAAAAATAATCAATTTAGAGAGGAACATAATCTTCAAGATAAATTTGTCGTTGTTTATTCTGGGAATATTGCTCTAACTCAAGGGTTAGAAACGGTAGTTAAAGCTGCTGTTAGTCTCAAGGAAAAATCGGAAATTTGTTTCGTAATTTTGGGGGAAGAAAAAGCACGTCAACAGTTAAAAGAGTGTTGTGATAAATATCAAGCAGATAATGTACTTTTGCTCCCTTTAGTACCACGAGAAAAATTACCAGAAATGTTATCTGCTGCTGATATTGGTTTAGTAATACAGAAAAAGACTGTTACTGCCTTTAATTTACCTTCAAAAATTCCTGTTATTCTTGCTAGTGGTCGTCCAATAGTAGCTTCTGTTCCAGATACAGGTACGGCAATAAGAGTTGTTACTGAAAGTGGTGGTGGAATAGTAGTTACTCCGGAAGATTCTCAAGCTTTGGCACAAGCAATTGTAGAGTTATATGAAAATCCAGAGAAACTTCAGCAACTTGGTCAGCAAGGAAGAAAATATGCTGAAGAAAATTTTGGTTCAAAAAATGCTTTGAATAGTTATGAAGCTTTGTTTACTGAAATTTTAAATTTGAAGGAAGAAGGAGGAAGGAAGAAGGAAGAAGGAAAAAGGAAGGAGGAAGAAGGTTGATGAAATTTTAAATTTGAAGGAAGAAGGAAGGAGGAAAAAGGTTGATTATTATAGACATTTCCAAAAATTAAAAATCAAATCTATTCCGATCCATAAGTTATGAATTACTTCTCCCTATTGCCTATTCCCTCTTTTCTGGATAGGAAACAAGGAAAAAATATTTACCCAGTCAATTTTAAAGATGCTTTCTATACAAAGAAAATTTTTGTTTATTCACATTCCTAAAACAGCTTCAAAAAGGAGCGTATTTTGGGTAGATAAGGACAGAAAAATTAAGGGACGATTCTTTCAACTACCTCCTCTATAATTCCCATTCCTCCTGAATTTTGGATTCTGAATTCTGGATTCTCCCCTGACAAAAAGACTTTTTCAGCAAACCCTAATTAAACCCTTCTTTTTTTCCTACTTCTTCCTTCTTCCTTCTTCCTTCTTCCTTCTTCCTTTGCTATAAATTCAGGATTTTTAAAAAGTTAACAGGTCTTTTTAAAAAATAGGGGTAGGTTTCCATTTGAGCAAAATCTCTAGAAAACCTACCCCTAAATTTTTTGTAATTCCGAAAATACTAGAATTAATATTACTTGCTTGCAGCTTTAACGAATTTTTCTACTAATGGCATTACATGTTCAACATCTTTCCAACCAAGTATTTCTGTCACCTTTTTCTGTAAGTTTTTGTAGGTTCTAAAAAATTCTGCTATTTCTTCTAATCGATGAGGTGCTATATCTTGGAGAGATTTAACCTCAGTGTAGCGCGGGTCTTTGTCCGGGACACAGAGAATTTTTTCATCTCTGTCCCCTCCATCAATCATCTCTAACATTCCGATGGGTCTTGCTGCAATAACGCATCCAGGAAATGTTGGTTCATCCATAATTACCATTCCATCAAGGGGGTCGCCATCATCTGCTAGGGTGTTAGGGACAAAACCATAATCGTAAGGATATTGTACGGAAGAATAAAGTACTCGGTCAAGGGCAAAAGCTTGTAAATCTTTATCAAACTCGTATTTATTTTTACTTCCTGCGGGAATTTCTATCAGGACATTTATTAGTCCTGGTTTTGGTTGGGCTGGAATTAGCGATAAATCCACAAAATTTCTCCATCTTAACTAAAAAAAAGTATATCAGGACTCTGAACTAAAAGGAAGTAGGAAAGTCAAGCGATCGCCTTAGCTGATCGAAGTTTTAATTTAGATAGAGTACGGAAGTTCTGCCTCCCTAAGAAAAAAGGCACTTATTCCTAGGGAGGCTTTCCCTATTTATTGAAATATAAATTCGGTCGTTATCTCTAGTAAATGGAATAGTAGAGCGCCAAAAATAACAAGGAAAACTTACTGATTATCCTACTTTTGGTCTCCAGTTATATTTCTGTTGATTTTCCTTTTCTTAA
>NZ_JAAHGO010000068.1 GCF_010672455.1 Okeania sp. SIO2C9
CTTTCCCCATCTCCCCATCTACCACACTCCCCATCTCCCCACCTCCCCATCTCCCCATCTCCCCTTCTCCCCATCTCCCCATCTCCCCATCTCCCCATCTCCCCACCTCCCCATCCCCCCACCCCCCCATCTCCCCATCTCCCCATCTCCCCATCTCCCCATCTCCCCATCTCCCCATCTCCCTACACTTTATCTCCTATTACTATCACCACCACCTTATTTATTTGTCAAGTTTAGCCGTATATTTTATCTCAACAAAATAAGATTAATTTACTTTTTTCTGCTGACCGTAGATTTTTTTTATTTGCCTTTAAACTGATATAAAATTAATCAAAATCAAAGCCATCTATAAGATATAGTCATTTAACTTAAGGATGAGACAAAAATAGGGTAAAATACTCAAATAGAATTGAGGAGAGTTTAAAGAATGAGTTATAGTTTAGACTTAAGACAAAAAGTGATAGATTACGTAGAAAGCGGTGGTAAAATCACCAAAGCAGCGAAACTCTTTGGAATAGGAATAACATCCATATATAGATGGTTAGATAGGGAAGAACTTGAAGCCACAAAGGTAAGGAATCGTCAGAGAAAACTAGATAGAAAAGAATTATAAAAAGATATAAAAGAAAATCCAGAAGCAAAACTTAAACTCATAGCAGAAAAATTTGGAGTCAGTACAACAGCAATTTGGGGTGCCCTGAAAAAAATAAAAATAACTATAAAAAAAAAGAACTGCGTTATAGACAAAGGAATAGAAAAGAAAGAATAAAATATTATAGATTCTTGAGATAATTAATAAAAATATCTGGAAGTCCAAGTAAGCGTATATATTGATGAATCAGGATTTGAGGAGGAAAGCAGTTGTATTGATGCTTGGTCAAAAAGAGGTAAGAAAATTTATGGATACAGACAAGGAAAGGGAGGAAAAAGAGAAAACCTAGTAGCGGGGAGAAGAAAAAGAAAAAAGGACTTAATTGCCCCAATGATATTCACAGGAAGTTTAAATGCAGAAGGATTTGAAGGCTGGCTATCAAAATATTTATTACCCTCAGCTCGAAATTCCTTCAGTATTGATTATGGATAATGCTCCAATCCATCGCCAAAATATAATTAGAGAAATGGTAGAATAAACAGAACATCAAGTAATATTCCTCCCCAAATATTCTCCTGATTTAAATAACATTGAACATGATTTTAGTGCATTAAAGAGAGCCAGAATGTATGCCGATTCACATAAATCTTTAGATGAAATTATTCGTGATTATTGTATAGTTTAATGTCTCATTCTTAAGTTAAATAACTATAGTTCTAGTTGATAATAGTTGTACTTGTGCGGATAAAAAAATCACTTACAATCATCAATACAATCAACTTCATCTATACAAACATAGACTGTAGCTGAAGAAGGAAGAAGGAAAGACTGAAGTTGGAAAGACCGAAGTTGGAAAAAGTGGATGGGGACTCAAACTCCAACCAATTGTAAACACTATTTAGACCGCAGGGTATTAAACCCAAAAGAAAAAGATAAAAATCAGCCATAAGATTTAGTTAAATATTGACCAGACCAACTAGAATTGAAAAAGAAAACATTCGCTCAGTTTTGGACAATTGTTCTCTTAGGCCATCAGAAAAAACAATACGAATAGTACAATTTTAAGAGAAAATTATACTAGCAATCTCAAATATATGATTAAGGACAAACAAAAATGATATACAGTCGTAGATTAGCCAAAATTCTAGCCCCAATATTCATCAGCTTATTGTTATTGACATCTGCTTGTGGTGGAGCCAAACAACCAAGCCGTTTTGACCAAGCCCAAGAACAAAGCAAAACAGAACGTCCTTCCCAAGCTGAACAAGTATCTGGGGGTAGTCTAAACAAATACTTCCCATCATCAAGTGGCGACTATAAACTCAACTATGCTCAAGAGAAAAAAGGTTTTGCTCAAGCAAGTCTTAAAAAAGGTGGTCAAGAAGTAGCAGTCATGTCTATCAATGACATCTCCGCCTCCCCTGCTGCAGCCAACAAATTCCAAAACAGCAGCAAGAAAATAGGAGGATATCCAGCAGTTGAACAAGGTAAAACTACCACTGCGGTATTAGTAGATAATCGTTTCCAGGTAAAAGCTCAATCAAAAGACCCCTCATTTACCCCCAGCGATCGCGAAGCATGGCTACAAAAATTTAATCTAAGTGGCCTATCAAGTCTCAAATAAACAACTCTCCCCTCAAACTGAAACAATTACTCTTCTGTTATAGCAGTGCGCGCTGGTATATTTACTAATTGCAGGAACTACCCAATAGCTAAAAGTCTCATAAGATTTTCTACAGAATGCTTGTGCAAACAGTTTTTTATTCCCCCTATTGCCTTTTGCCTTCCGGAGCTGTTGCCTGCGCGTTTGCGTCAGCATTCCGCACCGAAAGCGCTATAACTTCCAAATTTTCACTTTTTACTTAACCAAAGGAGTCAGACACAAATGAGCAAACCAATTTTTGAATTAGTAGATGAACTGCCCACTGACAATATTACAATTAAAGCCTTACGCGCCTTAGACTTTGTTGTCCCTGGAGAGTGGGATAACTTGGTGGGATTTGAAAATACCATCCGCACTGTAACAGGGGAAGACGACGAAGACCTAATTCAGCAAATAGGCGATCGCGCCGTAATTCTATTCAATGACAAAGCTCAAGGATATCAACGTGCTTTGTGGCTATACCAAACTGTCAGTGGAGCAGGTCGTGCTGTAGGTGCAGCTACCCTAGCTAATATGGTTGGTAATAAAATTCCTCTAGTGGGAGGTTTGTTAACTAGCCTCACTCCTAAACCAGGAAAAGCCCAAACTATCGATCTATCTCTAAAAGTAGTGGCTGAGTTATTAGGTTTTTGCTCCATCAATGGCATTCCCGGAGATAGTATTGGTGACTTTGTAGGGGCTTTGGGTGATTATAGTGGAGAATCTTTGATGCGGTTAGCAGCCTTAGTTTGTTTTGATGGTTTAATTCCTCTTGGGCCAGACTTTTTACAAGCAGTTTCAGAATGGATCGAACAACTATCCCCCTCAGACCTAGAAGAAAACGAAGGTTTTAGGGAAATGGAAGATGCTATTCCTGGGGATGGTAAAGACAGTAAATTAGGCTTTATCGGGGAAGCCTTCGGTTCCGTTTCTGGTTGGATGGGAGATTTTGTCAGTGATCGAGGCATTACTCCCCATAATGTGGCCAATAGTCTGCAAAGTTTTGTAGAATTTAGCGATGATAAATTGGATTATTTGGCTGCATTCTTAGATGTGAGTACCAATTATTATGAACATACAGGAGTTCAAACCCTGGCTCGTCGTTTAGTAGAACGAGCTTATGCAGAAATTTAATTAAGGAAGCATTTATGGCTGAAGAAAAAGAAGCTAAAAAATCTGAAACTAAGCCTGCTGGAGGCAAGGTAAAAAAAGAAAAGCCCCCTGCTGTGGAAGATAAACCTTTTGCGGAGTTTATGCAGCAAGATTATTTGCCAGCTTTGCAACAAGCTCTAACTCAGCAAGGTATTGACGATCTGGACTTGAACCTAGTTAAACAGAAATTACCTATGGTTGGCCTCAGTTCATCTGAAGAATGTTGGCAAGTGATGGGTAAGTTTAAACAAGGCCAGCGTCAGTTCAATGTTTATTTTCCGAAAAAAGATATTAAAGGCCCCAGAGCTTTTTCTTGTGCAGATAATGGTGCAAAACCTGCTACTCTGGAACCTTTTTTAATTGACGAGCGTAAAATTACTCTGGGTTTATTAGTGTTTGGCGTGATTCAACGTCTGAATGCTCAAAAGTGGCTAAGTTTAAACTAGTGCAAAAAGGTAGAAGGCAGGATAGCTTTAGTTATCTAGGATAGCAGAAGGCAGAAGGGAAGAAAGGTTATTGTACAAACTTTTGAATCTTTTTTAACTGGTTAGTTATTTCCGCTATCCTGCACTAGAAAGTTAAGTTGTAGCGATCTTTTATTTTATATAGTAGATACTATGTTTCTGTTTCTCTGTGCTTCAACTAACTCGCTGCCCCATCGACCTCGAATAATTTCGTAGAAGTCCACGTCTGTTTCTAGCAAGCAGGCGTGACCACTATTTGGCAGAATAACCATTTTAGCTTCAGGCAAGTGCTTGACTAAAAACTTAGCTTGTGATATAGATGGCAATAGTCTGTCGGCTGCACTAGCAATAACTAATACAGGTTTTTTTAACTTTTTTAGTTGATTCTTGTCTACCTGGAATGAACGCATTAATTCTAATCGCCAGATTGAGGTCTGTTGAGAAACTGACTGCATGGCCTCTAATAAGGCTTGACGTTCTGCCCTTTCTATCCGGCCAAGAGCTGCTAAAAATGGTAAAGTCCCTGTCACCGATAATCGATATAAATGGCTTGGTAGGTATTGAGTTAGATATGAGCCATATTTGACTAAAGGTTGTTGACTAAATGAGGAGGCTGAGTTGACTAAAATCAGCTTGTTGAATAATTCAGGAGTAGTAAAAGCAACTTTTAGGGCTAGACATCCACCAAAAGATTCTCCACATAGGTAAACAGGTCTTTTCGGTATTGCCTCTCTTTCTATTTTAATTAACTCTACTGTCTTTTCTAATAACTGTTTCCAGCTCGATAGATCGTTGGGTGGAATACTCAGACAGCGAATATCAAAAGCATTTGATAATCTTGACTGTTGCGATCGCAACAATTTACCTGTTCCATCCATAGCAGGCAAGAAAATCAATAGAGGTAATTCTGGTCTAGGTTTAGTTGGCCTTAAAAAACTAATTTGGCTATTTGCCACTTGCATGATTGAATACAAATAAAAAGTAATTAATGATTGATAATTTAATGATTAACAGTTAATATTTCTGAGTAATTTATCATTTAGCTTTTATATCTATAGATTAGAATTTTTTTTCTACGAACTACCTAATTATTACTTAAGATTCGCCTAGTGCAGGATAGCGGAAACAACTGACCAGTTAAAAAATCCTCAAACAATTACAAATCAATATTCTTGACTTTTAACTTCCGCGTAGTAGCACTGGTCTGACTTAACTAACAATATAGTAGTTTTGGGGAAAACAAAATTCAATTATTTAATTATTAAATTTATTAATGAATAAGAGCAATTTTTTATATTAGTTTCTAGAATAAATTAGTTGGCCTTAAAAAACTAATGTGGCTATTTGCCACTTGCATGATTGAATACAAATAAAAAGTAATTAATGATTGATAATTTAATGATTAACAGTTAATATTTCTGAGTAATTTATCATTTAGCTTTTATATCTATAAGATTAGAATTTTTTTTCTACGAACTACCTAATTATTACTTAAGATTCGCCTAGTGCAGGATGGCGGAAACAACTGACCAGTTAAAAAATCCTCAAACAATTACAAATCAATATTCTTGACTTTTAACTTCCGCGTAGTAGCACTGGTCTGACTTAACTAACAATATAGTAGTTTTGGGGAAAACAAAATTCAATTATTTAATTATTAAATTTATTAATGAATAAGAGCAATTTTTTATATTAGTTTCTAGAATAAAATAGAGAGATAAATCAAGTAAAATCTAAAGGTTTAATCCTTAAATACAACCTTCTATAAGTAAATTAGCAATTTCTTGGCTAACATAATCGGTCAAATTGTTGACTAACTGTTTAGCATACTTTCCATAATATTGCTGACGGTGGGAAGACTTAACCCAAAACGGGCGACCAAACATGATATTAGAGCGCTGATAAACTATCGCTGGATGCCATCCAGGTTGATTAAATAAAGGTTCTGAAGGATCAAAAAAACTTAACAACTTCAAAGGTATTCTCGAAGAAATTAACTGCTCATCAGATGAAGCGATCGCCACTGGCAAAACTGCCAAATTAGCAACTGGCGAGGGCAAGGCCAAATGAGCAAATCCTCTTTGAAAATCACTAATAAAATTAGGTGGAGTATACCGAACCATAGGTGAAGTTCCTTCTGGAAAAACCCCTACCATTTCTTCAGCTTGTAATAGTTTTGTCGCCTGTCGGAAAAAATCTTGTTGTCTATGAATCGAATTATCTAAAGGAAAACAACCCAAAGCAGTAACCATTTCTCGTAGTACAGGTACTTGGCCCATATAGTGATGACAAGCAAATTTAATTTGTCGATTAACGGCCACTGTAAGTAATAAAGGGTCCATAAAACTACGATGGTTACTTACAACAATTATGCCTCCTTCTGAAGGAATCCTGTCTGCATGATAAACAAAAGTTCTACTGCCAATAGCAGCTAAGAACAAACGAGAAATAAGCAGTAAACTATTTGCTTGGTCTCCCATCTTGGCTCTGAATAATTATGTATGTCGATTCTAGACTCTCATAAATATTTTCTCAGGATAGTAACGTTAGGATACCAAAAGTTAAAATTTCTTTGAGAAAGTCCAGGAAAACATAATAACAGCATTACTGTTATGGTAGGGGGCTTTATTGGCTTTTACAGCTCAATTAATTAATTATATTGGTTAGGTCAATAAACAATCCAGTTAAACAAAGTATAAATCAAATAGGTCGATACTACTAGACTCGTTGTCAATGACCCAACGCTAAACTCCGGTTATAGCGTAGGCTTGTAAGTCTAGTATTTACAAGTCTTGAGTTGACCCGGCTAAGTCTTAATTGACTACGTTAACGGTAGATGCTAAAAGACCTACCTGCGAATACTTCAACAGTTCGCTGCTCTAGAATTCAACAGTTAAACATCTTAATTTGGGTATTGGAAGTGCTGTTGGGAATAGCTGACCGTTAACATTGCCTAGTTGAGCTTTACCCCAGCAATGGGAGTTTTAACCTTATGCGTACAGGTCGTTCATCACAAGCTCATAATTGTCTGAGCGAAAGACGAATACAATAGGTCACTGTCGTATCTTGGAGCCAAGGCGGTAGGGTTTTCAAAGGAGGAAAGTAATTTATTTGCTGGTTGCTTTCCTCCCAGCACTAAATCAAATTATAGTGCGGGTCTCCAGCAACTATTTTAGATGATTGTACCCAGAATCAATTCAAATCAATAGTATTTCACTCTGATTTTCCATGAAAAACACATATAAAACTCAGGATACCTTTGCAATTACAACTCCCCTTTACTACGTTAACGCTCTACCACATATAGGCAGTGCTTATACGACTATTGCTGCTGATACGGTAGCTCGTTTTCAAAGGCTACAAGGTAAATCAGTGCTGATGATTACTGGCACAGATGAGCATGGCCAAAAAATTCAAAGGACAGCTCAGAGCAAAGGCAGATCCCCCCAAGAACATTGTGATTTAGTGGTATCAGGATTTGAGTCTCTCTGGCAACAACTCAATATTCAATATGACCGTTTTAGTCGTACTACTGCATCTAACCATGAATTAATTGTCAAAGAATTTTTCCAAAGAGTTTGGGATCGAGGTGATATCTATTTAAGTCAGCAACAAGGATGGTATTGCGTAGCTTGTGAAGAATTTAAAGAAGAGCGCGAACTTCTAGAAGATAAATATTGCTCTATTCATACTAACCAAAAAGTAGAATGGCGCGATGAGCAAAATTATTTCTTTCGTCTTTCTAAATATCAGGAAAAACTACAAGCTTTTTACCAAGAACAGCCTAATTTTATTCAACCAGAAAGTCGTCGCAATGAAGTCTTAAATTTTGTTAACCAAGGATTACAAGACTTTTCAATCTCTAGAGTTAATGTAGATTGGGGTTTTCAATTACCAGTAGATCCAAGCCATACTATTTATGTTTGGTTTGATGCTCTATTAGGTTATGTAACAGCACTCCTAGATCCTGATAGTGAACCTACCCTAGAGAATGCTTTATCAAAATGGTGGCCGATTAATCTACACCTAATTGGTAAAGATATACTGCGTTTTCATGCTGTTTATTGGCCAGCAATGCTAATGTCAGCAGATTTACCAATCTCTCATCATGTTTTTGGACATGGATTTTTGACCAAAGATGGGAAGAAAATGGGTAAATCTCTGGGTAATACTTTAGATCCATTTGAATTAGTCAAAAAGTATGGCTCCGACGCAGTTCGTTACTATTTTCTCAAAGAAATAGAATTTGGGGTAGATGGTGATTTTAGTGAAACCCGCTTTATTAATGTCCTAAACGCTGACTTAGCTAATGACTTGGGTAATCTACTAAATCGTACTCTCAAAATGGCTCATAAATATTTCAAAGGCCAAATTCCAGATATTAATGGTGAGCAAATAGAAGTCACTCATCCACTTAAAGCAATAGGCATGAGTTTGGGCGAACAAGTTATTCAAGCTTATACTGATTTAGCTTTTAGTCAAGTTTGTGAAGCCGTATTGGCCTTAATTAGAACTGGCAATAAATATATAGACGAAACTGCTCCTTGGAGTCTATATAAGCAGGGTCAGTTAGAGACCTTAGCAGAAGTGTTATATTCTGTGTTGGAATCTGTTAGACTCGCGTCTTATCTTTTATCGCCAATAATTCCTAATATTAGCAATGTTATCTATCAGCAACTAGGTTTCTCAAATGACTTTAACGATAAATCAGTAATTAATAGTTCAGAAATTTTTGTCAAACAAACAAACTGGGGCGCTTTACCAAAAAATCAAATTCTTGGGCAACCTCAACCGATTTTTCAAAGAATAGAGCTGGCAGAAACTGTTTCTTAAAAAGCTAATTGTAGTATCGTTTTTTTTCAAATTACATCGTCTATTTTGTGTGCTGAAAAATTATATCTGAGTTAAGAATTCCATTTCTTTATTCAATAAAAAAACCGAGGTTAAAAATCATGTTGAATCATCAACAAATAGAAATTAATGAGATATTTACTCCCGAACAATTGCTAGAAAATCGTGGCAGAGTAGCAATTTTTATTGATGGATCTAATCTATTTTATGCTGCTTTGCAATTAGGAATAGAAATTGATTACACTAAGCTTCTTTGTCGTCTTACTGGTGGTTCTCGCCTTCTACGTTCCTTTTTCTATACAGGAGTAGATCGTACTAATGAAAAACAGCAAGGATTTTTGTTGTGGATGCGTCGTAATGGTTATCGTGTCATTTCTAAAGATTTAGTACAACTACCGGATGGTTCTAAAAAAGCTAATCTTGATGTAGAAATAGCAGTTGATATGATGGCTTTAGTCGGTTCTTATGATACTGCTATATTAGTTAGTGGAGATGGAGATTTAGCTTATGCTGTAGATGCTGTTAGTTATAGGGGTGTTCGGGTCGAGGTAGTTAGTTTGAGGTCTATGACTAGCGATAGTTTAATTAATGTTTCTGACCGTTATGTAGATTTAGAAAACATTAAAGAAGACATCCAAAAAACTTCTAAGTCTCCTGGTTATACCTATCGTCCCCTATCAGCTATAGGTTTAATGGAAGAACATGATTAAAAATAATATTTGTTCTAATTTAATTTAGAAAAATGATCAAACTCTAGAACAATAATCAATTTCAAAGTGTTGTTAGTTTTTGTTGATGTTAGTAGATTAATAACTAGAGAATTATATACTCTACGTTTAATCGGTAAGTTAAAGCAAAAATTGAATATTATTTGCTACAAGGAAAGTTAGAAAATTGAGCATTATCCTAGTAAAAGCAGGAAACTTTTTGCTCATAATTAAAAACTTTCCTTGAGTTTTTTTACTGATATAATAGCAATTTTATAAATGTTTGTTAAACTTTCTTGAGTAGGGGAGTGGGAAAGAAATAAACATAAGAATAATTAACAACAACTGGCGTTCTAATTATCAAAAAAAGTCATTCTGCCTGTGTTAATTACTTACAGCGCAATTCATTTAAGTAGACTACAAAATTCTTTGAGGTTAGGGAGTAGGCAGTAGGAGAATGCTTTGACCAAAAAATAAGGTCATTTCTCAAAAAGTTTTCTACATTTTATTGAGCAGGGGAGTATGGCAGGGCTCATTCATTGTCACTAGAAGAAAAATTGATAGGGAGATGGGGACCCACCCCTCGCCCCTCCCCCTGCCTTTCAAGGGGATGAAAAAAATAAACTTTAGTATTTTAAGCCTCTGACTTCAGCGGTCAGTACTGATAACTGATAACTGATAACTGAAATGACCACTGTAGTCTATCTATTTGAAAACCGCTATAATTCTCAGTCTATATATTCATTAACACTTTCCAGTGCTATATCTATTAACTACTATTCTTGTAGACTTTTTATGATCGAACAAAATAATTCTTTTTCTTATTTCCATAATTCATCAATACCTTTATTCATTTTAGTAACTTTACTTCTAGGAATAACTGCTTGTAATCAACAAAATCAAGTTCAAGAAAGTATATCGGAACAACCTGTTCCTACTCAAACACCAGAGAGTGACTTGACTTTAAATGATGTTACTTTAGAAGAAGCATCAGAAGAAGGTCAAATGTTGTGGCGAGTAAAATCTCAACGAGCTTCATATTTGGAAAATCAAGAATTAATAAGAGTTACAAAACCTGAAGGTGAATTATTTCAAGATGGAAAAGTAACCTATAAAATTACTGCTTTACAAGGAGAAGTATATCAAGATGGAAACAAAATTATATTGATAGATGAAATAGAAGTATATGATATTCAAAATAAAGTAGTTATTAGAGGACAACAACTGGAGTGGTTGACAGAACCAGGAATTATTATTGTCACTAATAATATTACGGGTAGTAACGAACAAATACAAGCATCAGCTCAGAAAGCAAAAGTTATTAGTCAAGAAAAAAAAATAGAGTTTTATGGTCAAGTAGTAGCTATGGTCAAAGAACCTGTGCTTAAAATACAAACAGAACAACTATTTTGGCAAATAGAGCAAAAAAAATTGGTTACTAATCAACCTATAAAAATCGAACAACTCAAAGATCAAAATGTTATTGGCAGTGCTTATGGTGACGAATCAGAATATGATTTAGGCAATAAAATAGCTACTCTCAAAAAAAATGTGCAGCTACTCCAAACTGACCCAAAAGTACAAATAAGTAGCGACTTAGTTACTTGGAATATGTCACAAAATTTGATTACTTCTCCAGGACCTATAACAGTATTAGAACAAGAAGAAAAAGTAGTATTGAAAGCTAATCAAGGTCAAGGAAATTTTCAAAACAATACCTTCAATTTATTAGGAGATGTTATTGGTGTAGGACAAAATAATCAAGCTCAGTTGAATAGCGATCGCCTAACTTGGTACTTTGAAAATCAAACTTTTGAAGCAGAAGGAAACGTATTTTATCGTCAAGTTGACCCACCATTTAATGTTAGAGGTCCTCGGGCAGTTGGACAACTAGAAAATGAAAAAGTTACCATTGAAGGTGGTAGTAGTAATGTAGTCACAGAAATTATTCCTCAATGAAAGAAGAAGGAAGAAGGAAGAAGGAAGAAGGAAGAAGTTAAGAAGTAAAGAAGGAAAAATCTTACCGAATAATTAATAATTAATAATTAAATAATTTTGGTTTAAAGCCTCCCCTTTTAAGGGGAAAAAAAGAAATAATATTTCATTATATTCAATCAAGAATGGTTTTAACCAGAGGTAATTATCAATTATCAATTATCCATTAATTAAGTTGTCTAAGTTTTCAGCTTTTGATATGTCTGCGACCTTTCCTTCGACTGCTGTATATGCAGTTAATGTTTATCAAAATAATTGGGTCGCGCAACCTTGCATTAAAAGGCAAAATATTTTTGGAGGGTGGTTCATCCATCTCCGTGAAAAAAATAACTTCTGAGTTCTGATTTTGTTAAACAGTGCTACACCATATTTAATATTTACAAAAGCCTAAGTTCTGAAAATATTAACCCACAACCTACCGCCTAATTCTCTACAAAATCTCGAAAATTTTCATAAAATATTCAGCAAGTATATTATATTCGCAGTTGTGAGAACATATCCAAAACAAACACCCCATAGTGGCTATCACTGGGATGGTAGCGATCGCCGTTTCTTTGAAGGTTGGTATTACCGAGTCACCCTACCAGAAGAAAAACAAACCTTCGCCTTTATGTACTCTATAGAAGATCCTATAGGTGGCCAACCTTACAGCGGTGGTGGCGCTCAAATTCTCGGTCCGAATGATGAATATCTCTGTCGCACCTTCCCAGATGTCAAAAAATTTTGGGCAGCACCAGAAGTCCTAGAATTAGGTCATTGGGGAAAAACAAATTTACCAGCTCCCATTGGTTATCTAGACCCACAAGTATTCGATGCTCAAATCAAACAAGGATATCAAGCTACTGCCACTTGGCATCAAGGAATTCTCTGTGACCCTGGAAAAAATAACTACTGCCGTTGGCAATACCAAACAAAACCTATCTATGGTTGGGGAGACCCAGACGCACAACAACAATCAACTGCTGGTTGGTTATCATTTTTGCCAATTTTTGAGCCTGGATGGCAAATATTAATGGCTCACGGTCTTGCCACTGGATGGATAGAATGGAATAGCAAAATCTATGAGTTTACCAATGCACCTGCCTATAGCGAAAAAAATTGGGGCGGTGCTTTCCCCAAAAAGTGGTTTTGGCTCAATTGCAACAGTTTCTATGACGAATCAGATTTAGCTTTAACTGCTGGTGGTGGTAAGCGAGGAGTATTGTGGTGGATGGAAGAAGTGGCAATGGTTGGTATTCATTATCAAGGTAAATTTTATGAGTTTGTACCGTGGAATTCGGAAGTACATTGGCAAATTCAGCCTTGGGGAGAATGGCAAATGCAAGCCAAAAATGACAAGTTTGAAGTAGAGTTGAATGGAACGACGAACTTATCTGGTACACCTCTACGAGCACCATCTGAACAGGGATTAATATTTTTGTGCCGGGATACTATGCGCGGTCATTTAATCTTGAGGTTAAGAGAAAATCGGGGTAGTCATTCAAAGTTGATTCTGGAAGCAAGAAGTGATTTATGTGGTTTAGAAGTTGGTGGGGAGTCTTGGGAGAAAACCTGGATTAATTAATACCAAATTTACAAGACTTATATCATGTCCGCTTACAGCGGTTTTCCTGCACGGTAGACCACAGTAGAGACGTTTCATGGAACGTCCCTACAAGGTGCGTAATTATGACGATGTGGTTCATCAATATGAAAAGCGCTGTAATATCATGTCCGGTAGCATCGGTCTTGTATAGCAAAGGTAGGCAATAGCTCCGGAAAGCAACAGCTCCGGAAGGCAGGAATACTACTATAGCAAGAAAAAAAACTTAAATTTCCTGTAGATATTCACTCTGGGGTTTACACAAATCCTCTTACACAGGGCAAATATCCGTATAATCCCTGCTCCCTGTTTCCTTCTCCCTCACAGGAGTGCGCGTTCCCTGTCTTAGTCGGCATTCCCATGGCGAGGAGACCGTTCCCTACGGGACGCTTTCCTTGCGGAATGCTATCGCAAACGCGTTAACATAGTTGTTCGCTAGCAAACGCCGGGTTCCGACCGCTTGCTACTGTCGTCGTCGCGGGTTCGCACCGCTTATAAGTATTCAAGCGGACATGATATGATTCAAATTCCCTGTAGGTGTCGTTTCAAACCTCAAATTATTTTGAGTGTGGCATAGTTACCAAAATTATTTATCAGCTAGGTTGATACTTAATTCTCATCTAGGAAATCAAAAAATATTGGTGTTTCTACGATTTTTTCCTTTTCATAGAAGTTATCATCTTGAACACGAATAAATAATGATAAATTCAGTTCTATACCCCCTTAAAAAGTAAAAATATATTTGAAAATAAGAGATGTACGAGGTGAATTTAGGAGACTCTATTATACAACATTTCTCCCGTTTTTAAACCCAAAATAATTTGTATAATCATATACAGAAATTTTATTCATTTTCAAACAAAAATGAGCGACTTATTATATTAAATTTATAGTATTTTTAAGTTCTCTGATTGCCTATGATATTTCACTTTTTTCCAGAATATTTTCTACAAAACCTTTCTCAAAACTCCTACAGAAGACCAAAATCATAAAAGGGTTTTAATTTAATCACAACAGTGTTAGTCTCAGAAGTTGGAGGAGAACAAAAAATATTTTCTCCTTCATGCAATATGATTAAAAATCATTTCTAATTAATTGGCTATGAGTACATCAACTTCTGTTCTATCAGCTTGGCAACTCTTAAGAAATCGTGAAATTACTTGCCAACAAGCATTGGAAAATTTAGTAGATAAACGAGGAATAGTAAATCTACAACTACTTGATAAAGAAGTAGCATATCGTTTCTTTAGAGAATTTCCAGATCGAAAAGACTTACCACCAGTAATTCCTCTACTGTTATGGCGTAACTGTTATTACTTAGCCTCCCCTATAGAAATATGTGCCGATGAGATGAAAAATATGAGCGATCGTACTTTTTCAGACATCAAAATTATTTTTATAGCAGAAAAGAGCTATAGCGCCTGGTATCATCGAGAAAAAATAGACCCCAACTCGATTTCTGGAAATCAGTTAATTAATCCTTTAACTGGAGAGCTAGAAGAAGAAGATGTCTGCGCCACCACAGAATTATATCTTTCTCAAGCAGCAGACCAAATTGGTCGAATAAAAACAATCATTTCCGGCGCTCTGCGTAACCGTGCTAGCGACATTCATCTTGAACCTACTGGAGATGGTCTACGAGTACGTTACCGTATTGATGGCATCCTCAGAAATATTACCACCTTACCAGCAGATATTGGTCGTCGAGTAGTGGTTGCTATCAAGGTCATGTGTGATATGGATATCGCTGAAAGTAGATGTCCTCAAGATGGGAGAATTAGCGAACAATATGTAGGAGAGAATGATTCTAATATAGGAATAGATTTACGAGTCAGTACCCTTCCCTGCGTTGGTGGAGAAAAAGCTGTAATTAGATTACTAACTTCCAAAAATCCTTTTTCTAGTTTGGATAAGTTGGGATTTTCTGAGCGGAGTTTGAGTGTATACAAAAGTTGGTTGCGCCAACCACAGGGAATGATTATTTTTACAGGACCGACTGGTTCTGGGAAAACAAGCACCCTATACACCAGTTTGTTATCAGTGGCAACAGAACACGTTAATGTCGTTACTGTTGAAGACCCAGTAGAATATGTATTACCCGGAATTACTCAAACTCAGGTAAATGAAAGAGCAGGAATGACTTTTGCCGCTGGTCTACGGGCAATTTTGCGTCAAGACCCCGATATTATTATGATGGGAGAAATACGCGATCGCGAGACTGCAGATACAGCGGTAAGAGCTGCATTGACTGGTCACTTAGTCTTGACTACTCTCCACACTAATGATGCCATAGGCGCAATTCCTCGGTTAAAGGATATCGGTCCTGACCCTGCTTTGATGAGTGATGCGCTATTGGGTATTGTTGCACAAAGATTAGTGCGCAAAATTTGCCCCCATTGTGGAGAAGCTTATACTCCGACAAAGACTGATTTACAAATATTGGGTTTAGAACAGCCACAAATATTGCCTTCTATGAGTTTTGCTGTTAGCAAAAGTCTATCTGCTTATGCTTCTGCTTTGAATAATGGTAATGGTGGACAAACTATATCTGCTGTTACTCCGAGTATAAAGCATGAAATTCAGGGAAAATGGCGTATTGGTCGCGGTTGCTCTAATTGTTTCCATTCTGGTTATTCTGGTAGAGAAGCAATTGTAGAATTATTGGATGTAGATGATCGGGTTCGTGAGTTGATTTATGAAGGTACTATGACTCAATTACAGCGTTATTTGAAGCAAAATGGTTTTGTTTCTTTCCAAACTGCTGCTGTTGAAAAGGTAACTCAAGGAATAACTACAGTTGAAGAAGTACAGCGTGTTTTGCCACGGAGTGCTTTATATACTCAGAATTTTACCAGAGGTTGATATTAAATAGGGTTTGTTGAAAAAGTCTTATGAGTGAGGGTCGGAGTCAGGAGTCAGGATTCAGTAGGGGAGGCATGGGTAGGGCGACGTACAAGAGAAAAAAAGAAGGAAGATAAAGAAGAAAGTTTTTTATCATCAGGACTTACGCATACTACCACATATAGTAGGGGTTAACGGTCGTTAACCCCTACAAATGGTGTATAATTTTGTCTTTTGCGTAATATCATGTCCGCTTGAATACTTTTGAATACTTAGGGTTTGCGCTCATAAAGTCTTTTTGCTCTTTGTAGGAGACAGGAGACAGGAGAAATGGGAATGAGCGAAGAGGTAGTAGAAAGAATTGTAAGAATGATTTTTCTGCCTAACTATGCGCCTAAAATACGCTCCATGCATGAGCATGAAGAGCTGAAAACCAGGTACTGCAATTCGACCGCAAAAAAGCTAAAGTCTTTATATGTCAATGCTTTTAGATTTAATCAGCAAGCCCTACTTATACTTTGGTGAAAGGAAGACAGAGGGTAGAAGGCAGCTATGCTGAAGAGTTTCTTTTAATTGAAACTTAATTCTATACACGCTCCGATGCTATCGGACATGATATAAGTCCGGATCATGGTATTAAGCGATTAAGCGGACATAATATAACTTATCTTCTCCACAGGCTTAAAATCTGTAGGAACTCCAGCTACTGATACACATAACTTTCCAGGTAGACTCTAATGATGTGTAATATAACTTTTTGGCGTTGGTGATTTGAGATATGATATCATTTCCGGATCATTAGGGATCAAAAAACTGTCTCCTTCTATTCCTCTTTCTTATTCTTTCTTCCTTCCTGAGTTTTGAGTTCTGACTTTTAAGTAATTAAGATTAATATCATACACGCGCTTCACCAATGCCAACTTTTTTTAGTATCCTCACCCATTTTTAGGTTTCTCAGTCCAGTTATACTGCGCTAACAAAGTTTAACACATTATTATATAATTAATTATAGCAGTCTTCACAAAGGTAGGTTACAGAACTTCTGCCCTCAGCATAAGTGCCTTCTGCCTTTAACTTCCCGCCAGGGAAGTCCCGCGCTCTCCCTAAGGGGAGCGGAGGGATGGGAAAGCCAAGGCCAATAGTCGGATACCTCCACAAATAAAACCTTCCTATACCCTTGACAAGCTAGAAGGTATGGATGTTATCATCAAGGTCAACACAGGGGGAGGACATCACCTCACACGAAACAGCGGTCATTTTTTTCATAATGTAAGAATCCCGTGTTGTCGCGCTATGCGCAACGTCGGGAGTATGTCAAGTAAAAATCTCTGTATTCTATGTTAATGAAAACTGCTACAATATGGTCTATAGGATAGATATTTCAAAAATATAGCTGTTTTTTAGACAGTCCTACAACCATAATGGTATAGATTGAACTTGGGACAAATTACCTGATGATGTTAGCTCCGATAATAAATAAATAAAGAAGATGTATTTCGCTTTCTTTCCTACTCACAGTTTTTTCCACTCCAGGTCTCCCCTACTTCCGTACTCGCTCTAGCATTACGCGAGCACTACTACCGTTTTTTATTTAATGCCGGAGTGGATAAATAACCTCTGTTTTCTACTTTTCTTAGTGAAAACTGATATGAGCGATCGCCTAACTAAAATTATTTTGAAGATACTTCTGTATCAGCTTCTGGAAAACGAGTAATATCATCTTCCCCAAGATATTCCCCATTTTGAATTTCAATCATTACTAGAGGAATTGTACCAGGATTTTCTACACGATGTGCTGTGTTTGGTGGAACATAAGTTGATTGTTTTTGCAGGAGTAAATGTTCTGTACCATCAAACACAACTTTAGCAGTACCAGAAACCACAATCCAATGTTCACTACGATGATAGTGCATTTGGGTCGTAATATGATGTTTTGGTTTGACCTCTATACGATTAATTTTGTAACGTGGACCTTCTTCCAACATTGTGACTGTACCCCAAGGCGGTGTTCTTGTAGGATGTTCATGTTGACTTGAGACCGTAGCTTCAGAATTTACAACTGGGGTCGAAGACTGTTGATTATTTTGTGTTTCACTCATAAATTTTTTTTGGATTACATCAAATAATAATCTACTTTCACATTTTACTACAGAATGCCATTGACATCCTCCCGATGCTGCTCTAGGAGACAGCCCAAGTCCCGCTCCATTGCTGATAGGGGCTTTCTGCTAAATAACATCAAGTTTTTCGTTTTAATCTTGCTTTTAGGATGTCTTATATTAGAGTTGTTGGGAAATAAAAATTCAGGTAGTCCTGTATAGTAATGGTGAATGGTGGCTGAAATGCTTGCTATACCGTTACCGAAAAAATTACAATGCACCACTACCAAAATTCAAAAGCCTCAAAAGCTTACTATATAAGATTTTCAGGATTGGAGGTTTGAAAAACACTATAAACGTTGACTAATAAGGGTTTTAGCCATTTTTTTAGCTTAATTCCCAACAACTCTATTATGTCCGGTTGAATAGTTATTGTATAGTTGGAGCTGGGGATTAGGGGATTACAGCGGTTTTCATTTGGGTAAACCACAGTAGAGACGTTCCATGGAACGTCCCTACAAGATTTTGCTTGTGAAGATGTGGTTCATCAATTTGAAAAGCGCTGTAAGGAATGACAAAAGTGGTTTTATCTCAACGTTGGTTGAAGACCCGCGCTCTCCCGTAGGGGAGCTAGGGCATGTTTGCGCAGCATTCCGCAGGAAAAACCAATCAATAAGAGCGGTTCTTACAATAGTATGCTATACTCAAATAAAATAAGGCTGCTGGACGAGCAGTGTCAGTCTGTGGAGCGACCGTAAGACCGAAAAGAGGTTCGGCCTCGGAGGCAGGTGCTATGTTAGCGCAGCTCCTCTGTCAAGAGGAAGCAGAAAGCCCCTATCAGTGATGTTAGGGAATCCCGCGCTGTCACGCAAGTGCAGCGTCGGGAGGATGTCAATAGTTCTTTCTCTTTCTTATTTCCAACTAATCCGCATTAACCCAAGCGGTGGGGAATAAAATGTTTAGGGGAATAGTCTATAACCCTGGTGTTTCCAACTAATCCGCATTAACCCAAGTGGTGGGTTCCCTTATTTTTAAGAGAAATGGCTAAAAAAGTTTCCAACTAATCCCTATTAACCCAAGGGGTGGGGAGCAATGATATTCTGAGATAACACAGATGAATTGTCTTTATTGCCAAAGCCATAAAGTAATCAAAAATGGTCATCGTTAGGGAAAACAGAGTTACTTGTGTCGTGACTGTGGCCGTCAATTGCCTCCTAACGGAGGAGCTACGCTTTCGAGAAAACCCATGTCCTAGTGCAGAATGGCGGAAATAACTGACCAGTTACACAATCCTAAAAGCCTTACCAATCAATACTTCTGACTTCTGACTTCTGACTTGGTGACTTCCGCGTAGCGGCACTAGAGGTTATAGTTCTGATGTGAAAATGTCCCTGAATGGTATGGGATTCCGAGATATTGAGAGAGTCACTGGTATTTCCCACAACACAATACTTAACTGGGTGAGACTGGCAGAAGCCCAGATTCATCAGGAAAACTATGAAATTCCTGAAACAGCTAAAATTGACAAGCTTTAGACTTTTGTGGGCTCAAAAAAAACAAAATTTGGGTCTGGACAGTTGTGAATACTAAAATGCCGGGAATTCTGAAGTTTGTGATCGGCGATCGCTCATTGCTAACTTTCACCACATTATGACAGATGATTCAGGGTTGGGCTTGTTTCTTATATGTTACAGATGGATACAAAATTTATCTTTGTTTAATTGAGAATTGCGTTCGCGTAGCGGTGCGGAGCACTATCATCTACTCAGCAAAACCGCTAGCTCCGAGAGTAGAAGGAGAAAACTGCTGTCTGAGGCACTATTTAGCCTGGCTAAATCGTAAAACTTTGTATTATTCCAAGTCCACTGAGATGTTGTACAACTCAATTCGCTTGCTTATCTATTATTGGAAACATGGACAACTCCCTAAATTTTCCTAATTATATCATGTCCGAAGGCAATCGTTTGTGTAAAAGTTAGCGTGGATATCTATAAGGAAATTTAAGTTTTTTTTCTTGCTCTTATACCAAATCCAAAAAAGGTAGTTACATCTTAATTTGTGATTTATTGCTACAATTAAAAATTTTATATATCAATCAAATGTCAAAATTAAGAATTTTTTCCTCTTTTTTATCTAGTTTTTCTTTCCCTGTTGTCTGTTCCCTGTTGTCTGTTCCCTGTTGCCTGTTGCCCGTCTCGAGACTGTAGCAATATTTTATGAAATTGGCATTAAGCCTTCCTGCCTTCCGGAGCTGTTGCCTACCTTTGCTATACAACAACGATGCTACCGGACACGATATTATTCGTCACTGTGCAATGCCAAAAGGTTTATTTATTTTCCGCAGATGTTTAATGTAGAAGCTCTAGTTCCTGAATTCAGAATTATGGTTCCTGACTGACTCCTAACTAACAATCTAACTCACAAACAACCCGCTCTAATTCTGTCTTCAAGAAATTAGAAGCACCTTGTTGATAAATCTCCAGCAAACTGCGATAAAACCATAACGAACCCTCTTTTCCCCCCCTTAAACTTCTGCCAAACTGTATCGCCTTCTCTATAAAAGTCAGCTAGAGTAGAACGAGCATTATGTAATTTGTCCGCCATTGATACCCGCAGCACAGAAGTCGAAGCACAACGCATTTTTTCTAAATACCGTAACTTGCGTTCGCGCCACGGTGGTTTAGGTATTGTCAAAGATTCCGTGCAACTATCAACAATACTTAGAACCCTCTCTCCAAACTGTTGCCTAATTAATTCACGAGTCTTTTCTCCTCCTTGATCTTCCACAGCATCATGCAAAACAGCAGCGATCGCTTCATCTTCATCCCCACCATCTTCCAACACCAACACTGCCACACTAAGCAAATGACTAATGTAGGGAATATCACTACCTTTTCTCACCTGATGAGCATGAAGTTGAGTTGCTAATACTAAACCCGTATTTCTCACAAACTGATTTAAGAAGCCGATTAACAAATTGAAACTTGTGGTTTTTCCCAACAAGAGAAATATGGTCGGACAGCTCCGAGACCTCGCTATCCCATCCTACGGAATGCTGCGCAAACGACCGCTGTCTTGGTCGATTGGATATGGCTCTGGGACTAGCTCTTGACAGAGCCGCTCCGAAGATCGCCATCCCATCCTAAGGTCATGCTGCGCAAACGACCGCTTTTTTTCCCCGATCAAGGGGAGGCTTCAAGGCGCGAATTATTTAATTATTAATTATTAATTATTAATTATTAATTATTAATTATTCGGTAATTATCCCTCCAGAGAAATTAGCGATAACTTCTTTTGCTTTAACTCTACCAAAATTGAATTTTTGAAAGATGTACTGACTAGAACTTGGAGTCATAAACTGAGTAGAATTTGACTAATTTTTGGGGATTTATTATAGCAAGTTTTGTGATTGTATTCAACTCTTGATTGAGGAACAAATTAATTAATTTTTCTTGAAAAAATCGCGGTTAATTTCTACTTTTTCCACAGTCTAATCAATTGGGTTCTAAACTCTAGAAAGAACAACACACTGTGGTTTTCTCTAATTGGCGATCGCTGTGTTAAAACCATTGTCCCGTAAATCTTCTGGGGTTGGAGACCGCATTCTTTGTGAGAAATGCGGGTAAAGCTTGTTCAAAACGATTTGAAAGTTTCATATTTTCTGATTAGATGTCTTTATTTGATAGTATAAAGTAGTGGTGAAAAAGGGGGTTGGAGTAAGATTTTTTTTAAACAAGCTTTGAAGGAGAATTCATAAGCTAGAATTCAATAGTTAGGAGAGAAAGACATTTTTATCAGATAAATAATGTCATTTTTTTTTGTAGGTAGTTTTGGGGGTAACTGTACAATCTGATTTTATATCAGTAGGAAATTCTAACTCTAGGCTCAATAACTACTGAATTATATTACTATTATAAAATTTCCAAGTTTATTGAATATTTTTAGTTATAGTTTGACGCAAATTCCAAGGAGATAATACTTCGACTTTTGCTCCCCAAGCCCTCAAACGCATAATTATGTTGTAATGATCTTTACGGTAGTTAACTCGACAATAAATATCATCGGGAGAACGAACTTTTAAGATTTTTAATAGCTCCCGTTTATGTTCTAATTTACCCTCCGAACTATTAATCAAACTTTGAGCTTGTTTATAAGAAATTTTTGTGAATAAATTTTCTATTTCCGTACCTTTAATATACAGATTATTAAAGTATTTATCGAACCTAATTAGTAGAACATCTTTAGGTTTATAAAAATCAAAACCCCAAGCTTCATTTCTCTTTATTTCTATTTCCGGTGGTTTTTTTGATTGACATATTTTGAGAGAAAAATTAGGCAGATTAACTCTATGCCAATCTAACCTCCAAACTTTTTATTCTGTCAAGACGATAATCATACCAATCTATTCTCGTGCCACTATAATCCTTTAGAGTTTGACCATAAGCAAATAGATAAGGTGCGCGCTGAGAATAGTAAAGACAAACAGGATAGACTATATAATCTTCCTCATCATCTTGACGATCTTGAAAATTTCTAGCACTAACATAAGTAATTTTTATAGGTGGAATAGGCTGAGAATGCCAAATCTCTTTGAGTTTTTCCCGGAAAGAAAGTATTTATTGTTAATGATAACTGGTGATGTACAATAGATAACTTCCTACAGTATCCGCTGAGAAAAAGATACTCTCAAAGTAGACTTTGCTAGGACTCCTTTTAGTTAAGCTATTCAAGTTTATGGAGACCAAATTGTCAAAGATGTAGCAAAAAAGCTAGATCAAATGATTTCTGGGGGATAACTTAAAGAAGGGAAACTGCTGAAAATAAAAGGACCTATTTCCGTATTAGCAAGTTATACTTTTGCCCATCAACTGGGACATTTATATGGAGCGATCGCCGTTTCAGACACTCGTTTAAATGCTTATGTTGTTGTTATTAGCACCACTCCCGACTATCCTCTAGGAACTCGCATTGACTTGGAAACTGGTAATTATACAAGTACCTCCTTTACCTTCGTTGGAACCATCATTTTTAATCTATTGGGAACGATGATATTTTCAGGACTTACGCAGAGACTCTACATATAGGGAGGGGGCCATTCGGAGCTTTGCGGAACGCAAATACCATTCGCCCCTACAAACCGACGCTCCCACAGACCTGAGAGCGCGGGTCTCCAACCAACGTTGAGATAAGAATTTGAATTGATAAAAAAAGCCGGTGAGGAGACTCGAACTCCTGACCGTTCGATTACAAGTCGAGTGCTCTACCAACTGAGCTACACCGGCAACGTTCTTAATAATAGCAAAGCTGCAACTATTTATGCAACCCCTTTTTACTTTTAAATCACATTTGTTTTAAATAGCTTAATAAATCGGCCATTTCCCGATCGGTGGGCTGAAATTGGGGCATAGGTGGTGTTTGGCCACTAACTACTTGCTTAATAATTGCCACATCTGACTTGCGTTGGGAAATTCCTTCTAAATATGGTCCTATCTGACTTTCTAACACCCACTCGTGACAACCTGCACAGTTCATTTGAAAAATTGCATGGCCTTGAACTGGGTCTCCATCGATAGACAATACTCTCTTTGTATAAGGATCGGAAACCTGAAACTGCCTAAATCCTAAAAACATAAATAGGATTGCCAACAGAACAGCCAGACCAACTAAGGCGCTCCACTTCAGTAAGACTTCTTTTTTGGTATCAGCAAGCTGGTTATCCAAAATCTTTAATATCTCAAAAAGTATCTACAAGAAAGTTTAATATCAATTAACATACCTTAACAGCATTGCTCTTTTTAGGGTAATACTTTTATGTCAAGTACAAAGATTTAATATTAATCAATACTTTGAGGAACTATATTATTTATATTTGTATACAGAACCAATTTGGTATCTTGACCTTGATGACATTTTTGAGCCATGGAGTCTCGGTGGGATAGAGGCCAATACTAGAAAAATATTCTCATACTCCTCCATGATGAATATTCGTATCTTCTCACTCTCTTTTTGGTATATTTACCCGCGTAAAAATTTGAGAGGCAAGTCATACATGGATTAAAGCAATACTTGAAAATACTTTAATACGTCCCATCTGCCCATCTGCTCCTATATTTTTAAATAAATCCCATAAGGGTTTTATATATTGGCCTGGGATTTCTTTACTGGCACTTCCTCCCCAGACTCAAAAGAAATAGTAATATTGATCGATAAACAAATAAAAATTTCAACTATTAAGGAGTTGGCTTCGTGGTAGAACCATTACTTTCTGGAATCGTACTAGGTCTGATACTCGTGACATTGGCAGGACTATTTTTTGCAGCCTACCAACAATATCGACGGGGCAACCAATTAAACATCGACTAGATTAGTCAATCTCTCCTCTTGTTGGGGACGAAAGAAAGTCAAAGCTGTATTGCCATAAACTTTCTGCCGACAAATTTCTAAGGTGGACACTGATTTAACAGACAATCCTTCGGGACTATGTTCCACTGCTAACTCGCTGGTTGGTGCTAGAAGTTGATATTGGGCGATCGCCTCCAATACTGGTTGATATAAATCACTAGCATAAGGTGGGTCAAAATAAATCAAGTCAAACTTTTGCCCTACCAGCACTTTTAAACGTTTTAATACATCTCCTCGTAACACCTGAAATTCCTGGGATGACCTGGCCACAAGTTGCCAATTTTGATGAATTACAGTACAAGCAGGGCCATACTTTTCAATAGCGATCGCTAAGGATGCTCCTCGACATAAAGCTTCAGCACCCATGGAACCCACACCTGCACATATATCCAACCATCTACAACCAACTATATTAGTTTGCCAAATATTAAAGACTGCTTCTCGCACTTTGGCTAAAGTTGGGCGAGTGGTCATTCCTGGTAAAGTTTTTAACGGACGATTTCCATATATCCTTAAATTCATGGTTGTTCTAACCAGCTAAGGCCAAATTTTCAGATATAACTTTACTAACAAAATTTGACAAAATTTGTAGTCCAAGAGTAGAAGATTTTTCTGGGTGAAATTGTACTGCCATTAAATTGTTTTGACCTACTGCTGCTGTAACTGTTTGATGGCCGTGAGTGACTGTTGCTGCTGTAACTTGAGAGTCAGTGGGGTCAACATAGTAGGAATGAACAAAATATACCCAAGGTTGAGAAGTTATGTCACTCCACAAAGGATGGTCTGGTTGAGTAAATTGTAGTTGGTTCCAACCCATTTGGGGAATTGTCAGACCAGGTTCAGATTTAAACCGACGTACTTTTCCAGCAAGTATTCCTAAACCTGGTTCCTGACCTTCTTCGCTACTTTCAAATAATATTTGCAAACCTAAACATATACCTAAAAAAGGTTTACCTGAAGCAATGACTTGTTTTATGGGTGTTTCTAAGTGGCGTGAGCGCAAATGTTGCACTGCCGGGTCGAAAGACCCTACTCCTGGTAAAATTACTGCATCAGCTTGTTCTATTTCTATGGTCGAATCTGTAATTTTTGGGGTTGCACCAGTTTTTTCTAAACCTTTACAGACAGAATGTAAATTGTTAAACTAAGCAAGCTCATTTCCAGATTATTCTTTTATAGAACCTGCTCGTCTTCAGAACCGGACGTGAGACTTTCACCTCATCACGGCTCCTCTCTTAAACGTCCCTTTTCATGGGTACACCCCTGCCTTAATATCAACATATCGTCAACCCATAAATAATCTTCAGGTAAATCCTGTAACTTTGGTTTTGCGTATGTCTTTTTATCTAAGGCAGTTTTAGTATCGTGGCAATGTCGGTGCAACAGTTGTTTATTCTCATAAGTGTTGTCACCGCCTTCAGACTTTGGTTTTATATGGTCTACTTCTAATAGGTCATTTGGTCTAAAGGTTAGTCCACAAAATGCGCATTTATTCTTTTGTCGCTTTAATAGCGTTGTGACTTCTTTCCTTACGCCTGGATGTTTTCCGATTCTGCTACTCCAATAAGTCCAGTCACCGTCATAGGGTGATTTATTACCTTTTACCTTGATGTGGCTTATAATAGGAACATCTGAGTGTTGGTTAAGTATATATTCGCCGTCATTAAGTATCCAATCTCTGGTTTCTTTGTAGCGAGGGAAATACTTATCTTTAACCCATTTG
Source organism: Okeania sp. SIO2C9 (assembly GCF_010672455.1). Taxonomy (GTDB): domain Bacteria; phylum Cyanobacteriota; class Cyanobacteriia; order Cyanobacteriales; family Microcoleaceae; genus Okeania. Next base: position 26,051 of record NZ_JAAHGO010000068.1, read on the forward strand.
GCTGGCTTATTTGGATGCCTTCTACTTGCCCATCGCCATAGTCTTTTCCATAGGAGAAAATCAAGTTTTTGAAATATCTCTTTACTGATCGCGGCTGAGTAGTAGTTAGCCCATCCTCTAATTACCGGGTTTAACTTGCTTATTAAAGCCTCTGTTGGAGCGGTTTTGTGTGAGTTACATATATCCGCCAGTTTTCGGTAGTGGGTTTTTATACTTTTGGAGGATGGTTTAATCAGCGTTTTGAATTCTTTTTTGGTTGTCTTAATGTTCCATTGCCTGATAGTGAAACCAAGAAAGTCAAATCCAGGTTTGTTTCCTTCATGTTCTTCCAAGGTGTGGGCAATCTTAGTTTTCTCTGGTTTTAGTTCTAATCCTACTTGGTTTAACCATTCCTGTATTACGGCTTTTGCTTTTAAAACTACTTTGATGTCTTCGTGTAGGATTACAAAGTCATCAGCATAGCGTATTAGGGAAAGACTTTTCATTTTGTCTCTCTGACCTATTTGCCTTCCTCTGTTATCTTTAATATCAAGAGTTTTGGCAAATTCCATTAGCCTTTCTTCCATACCGTGTAGGGCGATGTTTGCTAGTAAGGGCGATATTACCCCTCCCTGTGGCGTTCCTTCCATAGTGCTTGAGAATTGATTATTGTCAAATACACCAGCTCTTAACCATTGTTTGATTAATTGCCTGTAGGGTGTCTGACCTAATTTTCTCAACAGTGCATCATGGTTAATTCGGTCAAAACATTTTGATATATCAGCATCAAGTACATATTTTGACTTTTTGTTAATGCTGAGATAGATTGCTTCAATAGCATCATGCGTTGACCGTCCTGGTCTAAAACCATAGCTATTAGGCTCAAAGCGTGCTTCCCACTCTGGTTCCATACCTAATTTTACCAAGGCTTGTAATGCACGGTCGTACATTGTAGGGATTCCAAGAGGTCTCTTTTCATCCCTCCCTGGTTTTGGTATATATACTCTGCGGGTCGGGCTTGCCTTGAGGTGTCGTGATGCTAGTAGGTTCACCAAGTTAAGTCTTTGTATGGGTGGCAGGTTTTTAATACCATCTATCCCCGCAGTTTTCTTCCCCTGGTTATCCTGTGTCACGCGCCTAACAGCTAGCAACCTAGCGTAATAGCTTTTTAAAAGAAGTTTTTGGTATCTGTGCATCTTGCGGAGTTCGCCACGGCTGGATGCTTTGTAAATCAATTTTTGTAATTTGAATACAGATTTCTCCACTCGTTTCCAATTTATATCCTTCCATTTAAGGACCGGATTGATTGAAATTTGTGAAGGTATATCGCCTGTATCCCTTGCTACGCTTAAAAATGGCTTAGGATTCCCTAACTTTCTTTTTAGTGTCTGAGCTTTATTCATTACTATTCGTTGCCTTACATTACGTCTAACAGTGGGTAAGTCTGCAAATAAAGCTTTTTACCCAATCCTACTCCCCCTAAGACCTACGACTAAAGTGCGTAGATTGACCTTGAATGGCTTCCTAAGTTCTCGACCTATATTCTTAGGTGTCAAAGAGAGGTTTCCTCGTTCCCTTATTCCTTTTTACGGCTGATTTAGTGGGGTAAAATCTCCCGGAGGGTTCAGTATGGTTGTTGATAATATCACGCACATAAGATTATCCAATGACCCTCTGACTTTCGTCCTACATTCCATAGCTACCTTTGGAGTGGTTCTACGTAACGAGAGTTTAATCACCTTCCTATTCGTCCACTTGTCAGCCTTTGCTTGCGGTATCGTTCCTCGGTAACTGGTATTTTCCCGCTTTTAGACCAGCTTCACAGATTGATGTTCAGTCGCTACCATGTGGCCTATGCTGTCAACCCAACAACAGGGCGGGTGGAATTTCACCACCAAGGTAATAAGAGTTATTCACAAGTCGAGGTTATCCTCATGTGTTGACTTGGAACGGCCATTTATACCTAGTTTCCTAGTTTAGTGGCCAACGAGTCGCACACCCATATCGTAGTCTATGACTGCAATAGTTGGCATTAATTTTTCTCCTTATTTTGTGATTGGCAATTTTATTATAGTCAAGAAGTTAGTATGATTTAAAGAATTTACACATTTTTTTATTTTGTCTTTGTTTGAAGAATGAAAATCAAAGTTTTACTGACATCATTTGATATATGGAAACCTCACCATAAATCTAATTCTTCTGATGATTTACTTAGTTTAATATTTGTTCAAAATTTAACTAATTATTCGTTAAGTTTTTTAAGAAAGTTACCTGTTGATACACAGATAGCTACAGAGATTGTTATTGATAAAATAGAAGAAATTAAGCCTGATGTGATTGTTTGTTGTGGTATGGCAGAAAAAAGAAAAATTCTCACAATAGAATCTCAAGCTAGTTGTGGAGAAGTTGTGATGAAAACTTCTATTGATTTAGCAGAGTTAGTTTTAGGATTGGATGTAACTGAGATTAGTAATGATGCAGGAAAATTTGTTTGTGAATACTTGTATTATTCAGTTTTAAAATATCTCGATATGCGTTGTTATCAAAGTAAATGTATATTTGTTCATGTGCCTGTTTTAACAGAAAATAATCGGGATAAAATTGTAGGAGATTTTATGAAAATATTATTATCTATCGTTTAATAATTGATATAGACCCCATTTTATCCAAACAATTCTATGCTTATTCAAGGCTTCAGTTATTAAATAATAAGTCAAGCATAGCTATGTTTTTAATGATTATAGACATAAAGTGAATATATATTATTCATAATTGACTATCTTCCTACTCTCTATTATCTTATTAACTAAGATGTAGCAAAACTTTGCCGTCTACACAGTGTTTACAATTGCTTGGGATTTTAGCACCCATCTACTTTTTCCTTCTTTCTTCTTCCTTATTCAAGGCTGGTATGAATTGAAGCTTGATCTATAACTACAGAACAAGAGTTTAGCTAAATCTTTACTAAACTTATCTCAAAAATTAATGACTATTTCACTGTCAATTACTCCCTAATGTATTTCGTAATTTAGTTGATTTTTACATTCCATTAATCCCAGAACATGATTTTTTTTTACTTTGGCAACTCTTGAAGGTTATTATTTCTGATTGTTCTTACCATCCGTCAGGAATATCTGCCTTCAAAGAAAATCTACTTTCATCTAAATATCTTAAGTCTATTTCTCCTGTAAAAAAATCTCAGGATATATAAAAACTCTGAAACTTTTACCTCTATTCTATGTTCCCTTTTCCCTAAATTAAAAGATATTTTTACCCGCAACTGAAATAAAATTGTTATAGCTCTGTCTCTCACTTGAGGAAATTGACTTTGCAAACTATTCTTTCTCAAAGTTTTTTCGTCTCCGTATTTAATTCTCTAATAAACCCGAGCTAAATCACCATTTTGCTTCCTTTAATCTCAGAATATATTTTGAGGACAAAAATCGGCAATTAATTTTGTGTGCCTGCTTAGTAGCAGTTTTCTATTTATCAGAAAACATTGGTCTTTAATCATTAGTTTTAAAAACATTAAAATAGTTGCTTACCGAATAATTAATAATTAATAATTAATAATTAATAATTAAATAATTCGCGCCTTGAAGCCTCCCCTTGATCGGGGAAAAAAAGCGGTCGTTTGCGCAGCATTCCGTAGGATGGGATTGCGAGGTCTCCTCGCCATATCCAATCGACCAAGAAAAGAAATAATATCTCCTGATATTCAATCAAGGACGGTTTTAACCAGAGGTAATTATCAATTATCCATTATCAATTAATGAATGGGGTATTTTGAAAAGTATTATTTCCTGAATTTTAGAATATAAAAAAAATGAGGAATAGATTTTAAATTTCAATTATCTTCATTGACAGTATATTTTTTTTGTGATAAATTACAAATATGGTCTAAAAATGTATTTATTAGGGAACAACTATCTCTATAATTACCTGTAGCTAAACTGACCCTGGATTGAATCAATGTACAAATAATCTAGGAGTTATAACAAGAGTAACTCCTCCTAATCAAGGCTTAAATATAGAAAGAACTGATTTAAAGAATATTCTTAATAGTACCGAAAAATACTCCACTGAAGTGATGATACTAAAAACTATTAGTATTTTATCTGTCATTCTCATATTTTAAAAAATTTTATCTTTGTAATTCTGTACTATAGCTATCAGCCTTGAGTCAGTTAATTAATTAAGTATACGGCAAGATGCTCAACCTACTTTAGGGAGTATAAAAAAAATTAGACTGATATATCTAATTGTATTTGCTGCTATGAATAATTGTATATGGGTGTTAGCTCGAACAAGGTGTTTTTGAGAAAGTATTCCAGTAAATAAAGAAGTCTGCTTTTCACAGTATCACCACCTATAAGTTCAGAAGATACGTCAAGTTATTGAAAATAATCATAAAAATATTTTGAGCAATCATGTTCAAATTTTTTTAAAATAAATCATCCAGTTGAAAATGAAAATATCTATCATATCGAAGAAAAAAGTGTAAAAATAAACGCTATAATTTACCCAGTTAGCAAAAATAAAATTATCTTAATTACTAATAATATTCAAGTGATTAACTCCAATAGTAAATTACAAAAAAAACACTCTATAGTTACAGAAACAGATGAACAATTACAAACACTTTTAGAAGCAATACCAGGATTAGTTTCTTGGATTAGCTCAGATTTATATTATCTAGGAGTAAATAGACATTTAGCTGAAATTTACAAATTATCTCCAGAAGAATTTATTGGTAAAAAGATTGGTTTTCTGAGTGGAGATGATGCAGAATTTCCCAAATTTGTACGTGATTTTTTTGATAGTAACTCCACCGTTACTGTACAAGAAATGAAATCATCTGTAGGCCAATATCTCATAGTTGCTCAAAAATACAATCAGGGTCAAGCAGCGTGTACTGTTGGACTTGATATTACTGAACTACGGCAAACAGAAACAGCTCTAGCATTGACAGGTAAAGCAGTAGAAAGTAGCAGTGAAGCGATTAGTATGACCGATGCTAGTGGTAATCACATCTATCAAAATTCAGCATTTACTCAACTTTTTAATTACGCAACAGTAGAAGAATTAAATGCTAATGGTGGGTTACTAAGTTTAATAACAGATGAGAGAGCAGCTCAACAAATATCTGACACTATGAAAAATGGAAAATCATGGAATGGAGAAGTCTCCTGTCGTAGTCGTGACGATCGCCTAATCCAGATTTTTATCCGGATAGATGCGATCGAAGATGCAAAAGAGCAAGTAATAGGATTTGTTGCTGTTAGTGCAGATATTACCGAACGAAAGCAAGCAGAGAAACAAATGCGGGAAAATGAACAAAGATTCCGAGCGCTAATTGAAAATAGCACAGATATTATCCAAATTTTAGACAAGAATGGCATTTATCAATACCTTAGTCCCTCCCAAGAACGAATTTTAGGTTACACTTCTCAAGAATTAATAGGTAAATCTGCATTGGAGTTAATTCACCCCAACGATCAGTGGTGGATGAAACAGGTAATAGAAGGAGTAAAACAACATCCAAAAACACGCCGGGGGTTAGATGAATATCAAGTCCGCCATAAAAATGGTAGTTGGTGTGTATTTGATGCAGTAGTAATGAATTTACTTGATGATCGATCAGTTCGGGGAATTGTCATCAACTGCCACGACGTAACAGAAAGAAAATCAGCAGAGGATAAACTACTGCATCAATCTTTGTATGATAGTCTCACAGATTTGCCAAATAGAGCTTTATTAATGGATCGACTACAGCAAGCATTGGCACGTACCCGCAGAACCCCCAATTATCTATTTGCTGTACTCACTATTGACTTAGATAGATTTAAGATAATTAATGAAAGTCACGGTCACTCTATGGGAGACAGACTCTTAGTCGAAATTACCAAAAGAATCCAAATTTGTTTGCGACCAATAGATACGGTAGCACGAATAGGTAGTGATGAGTTTGTTATTCTTCTAGAGACAGTTCACGACCAAGAAGATGCTATAGGGTTAGCAACTCTGATACAAACAGCGATCGCTCAACCTATAGAATTATATACTCAGAGACTCTTGATTACTGCGAGTATCGGTATTGTCATCAGTTCAAACGATTATCAATGGGCAGGGGATCTGCTACGAGATGCTAATATTGCTATGGATCAAGCTAAAGCTCAAAATCCGGGGAGTTATTTAGTATTCACCATATCCATGCACAACAACGTTACAGAAAAGATGCAATTAGAGCATGACCTGCGTCACGCTTTAGAGATGTTAGAAGATTTAGCTTCCCCAGTTACCAATAATTTTTTTCTCAACTACCAACCAATTATTTCTCTATGTACAGGTAAATTATTAGGGTTTGAAGCTTTAGTACGCTGGCGACATCCTGAACGCGGTATTATTTCTCCAGTAAAATTTATCCCCCTGGCAGAAGAAACAGGTTTGATTCTTCCTCTCGGTCAATGGGTATTGTGGGAAGCTTGTCGTCAACTCCAAGAATGGCAGGAAATCTACTCTCAAACTGACCTGACTGTAGCTGTAAATATTTCTGGTAAACAGTTTTCTCAACCTAACTTAATTTTACATATTCAAGGTATTTTGCAACAGACAGGTACAAATCCTCAAAGGTTGAAAATAGAGATTACAGAAAGCGTGGTCATGGATAATGCTGAGTCTGCTATTACTGTTTTATCTCAACTGCAAGAGTTAGGAATACAGTTAAGTGTTGATGATTTTGGTACAGGATATTCATCTCTGAGTTATTTGCATCGTTTTCCTATTAATACTCTGAAAGTAGATAAATCTTTTGTGACAAATATGGGAATTAATGGCGAAAATTGTGAAATTGTGCGGGCAGTTATTACATTAGCTCATAGTCTGGGATTAGATGTGGTAGCAGAGGGGATAGAAACAGATCAACAGTTGAGTCAACTTAAGAATTTAGGATGTGAATATGGTCAAGGATACTTATTTTCTAAACCTGTAGATGCGGAAAGAGCAACAGCATTATTAGATACTAATTTTTTGGAGTCAGGAGACAGGAGTTGATTAATTGATAATTGATAATTGATAATTGATAATGGATAATTGATAATTACCTCTGGTTAAAACCGCTCTTGGTTGAATATAAGGAAATATTATTTCTTCTCTTGGTTGATTGGATATGGTTAGGAAACCTATCCATCCCTCAACCGCTTTTTTCCCCTTAAAAAGGGAGGCTTCAAGGCGCGAATTATTTAATTATTAATTATTAATCGGTAAGAGGGAAGATGTGGGGAGAAATAGTACAAAAAATTCAATACACCAGAGCAGGTGTTTCCTCACTCATTGATGCGCTAAAAGACTTGACTACTATAATTAGGGTTTGCTGAAAAAGTCTTATGGGTGAGGGTAGGAGACAGGAGACAACCCATCCCTAACCCCTCCGGTGGAGGATAAGATAGGATAAATCTGTACTTAGAGGAGATAGGAGTAAGAATTGTAAGAATAATTTTTATGCCCAACTATTAGCCTAAAATACACTCCTTTTTCAGGGTTTTCTACGTGATACCAGGCACTTTTTAAAGGTTCCAAAAAGGCACTTAACCTTTCTCTGTAAATACTTTTAGATTTAATCAGCAAACCCTAATTATATAGAACTCAATATATTACAGCACTTTTTAGGATAGTGAGGTACAGTTTGAAAATTAATATTTTTTTCCCTACTCCCTACTCCCTACTCCCTACTCCCTAAAGTCCTAAAATTTTGTACCTCATCAACTCCAAAACTGCTGTAATATTAGACATCTCCAGAAAATAAATCTTTTAATTAGAGCAGGCTAAGGATACGAAAAATTCACCCTAAAAAATCTTTTTTCGTGCCTTTGCGCGTAAAAATATCTTACCTGTTACCTGTTGCCTGTTGCCTGTTGCCTGTTGCCTGTTGCCTACTCTTGCAAAAAACCTATATCTTTTTCGGAGATTTCTATTGAAGTAAACGATCGCCAGACTCCACATCAAACCAATGAATCTGTTTAGCAGGTAATTCTAAAGTTACTAATTCACCCCAAGTTTGGTCATAAGGAACTAAAGCACGGATATTTTGTTCGGAATTTTCTACCCGAACAATTAACAGTTTTTCCTTACCTAAATTCTCTACCAAAAATACCTTACCTTTAATAGCAACCTCAGAATTTTCAGCCAAAACAAAACGTACATCTTCCGGACGAATACCCATAACAATTTGTTTTGGAATTGTGGGAAAATCAGGTAGAGGAATTTTAAAATCACCCAAAATAGCATAATTTTCTTCACATTTAAGAGTCAGTAAATTCATTTGCGGACTACCGACAAAACCAGCTACAAATTTATTAGCAGGACGACTATAAATTTTATGAGGTGCATCAAGTTGTTGTAAGTAACCATCATATAAAATTGCTACTTTACTTGATAAAGTCATTGCTTCCGTTTGGTCGTGAGTCACATAAACTACAGGTTTTTGTTGAGAATTAAATAACTGTTTCAACTCTGCTCGTACTTGTTCGCGCAATAGTGCATCTAAATTACTGAGAGGTTCATCTAACAAAAATACTTCAGGGTTGCGTACCAGCGATCGAGCTAATGCCACCCTTTGTCTTTGTCCACCAGACATCTCCCGGGGTTTGCGGTCTAGCAATTGTCCTAATTCGAGTTTCTGAGCAACATTATTAACTCGTTGCTGAATTTCATCTTGAGGTATTTTGCGGAGTTTCAAAGAGGCAGCAATATTTTCAAAGACCGTCATGTGCGGGTAAAGGGCGTAACTTTGAAACACCATTGCAATATTACGACCGCCCGGTGGTACGTTTGTTACATCGCGATCGCCTATCACGACTTTACCCTGAGTGGGTGTTTCTAACCCAGCAATAAGTCTTAGTAGGGTTGATTTTCCACAACCAGAAGGTCCCAGTAAAGTTAAAAATTCCCCATCTTCAACTTCAATATTCATATCTTTAACGGGAATGACATTTTTAGTAAATTGTTTTCTGAGATTTATTAATTGCAGTTTTGCCATGATATTTGATTATTTTTTACCTTTTGATTTTCACTTACAGCAGGTTTTAATTTCGGTTAACATCTGGCCTGCTATAGCAACCGCCAGGTTGATGTTTGACAATTAGTGCGAGCATCTTGCTCGCCTCATAAATCATCATAATTACCGAATAATTAAGATTTAAAGCCTCTCCTTGGCTTCGCCGCGAGCTGCCTACAAGGAGAAACAAGCGGTCGTTAGCGCAGCTTCCCGAAGGGTGGGATGACGCAATTCGGAGCGACTCTGATAAGAGCGGGTCTCCTCGCCATATCCAATCGACCAAGAGAGAAAAATTTTTCATGATTAGTCAATCCTATCCGTTTTCAAGGAGAGGTAATTATTAATTATTAATTATTAATTGTTGAACCGATGCCCTAACTATAGTGGCGACTGCTATATTTTAACTGGACTCACCAAGACTTTCTTGCGTCTGTTGGGAATCCAAACTAAATGGACATGGGCTAAACCTATAGAATGGTTGCCATGACGATATATTTTTTGCTGGTTTCTCATGTTGATGGGTTGATATTTATGGACAACTTGATGATAATGGAGACATGAGCAAAAAAACAAAAAACATGGGATGCCAGTAAGTTCTACTGCATCCCGATAAAAATCTATCAGCCATCCTAGAATATTTGTGCGGTGAAGCAAACAAAGTGTTTAACTGTTCTGTTTATTACGCCCGACAAGTTTTTCTTAAGGAAAATAGATTTGTCACTCAAGGTGAGCTTTGCGGGCAAATGAAATGGAACAGACATTTTAACGCGATGTATGCTTCTAGTGCTCAACAAATATGCAACGGCATTGTTGAATCTTTCAAAAGTTTTAAACAACTGTCGAAACTGTTTGGAAGCGGTGAATTGGTTAACAAGCACAAACCACCTAACTATCGAAAACCCGGTTTATTTACCGAATTATTAATTATTAATTATTAATTATTAAATAATTATGGTTTAAAGCCTCCCCTTTTAAGGGGAAAAAAGCGGTCGAGGGATGGCGAGGTCTCCTCGCCATATCCAATCGACCAAGAGAAGAAATAATATCTCCTTATATTCAATTCCGTAACGGTTAAAACCCGAGGTAATTATCAATTATCCATTATCCATTATCAATTAATGAATGTTTCTTATCCTAAAAGATGGTTGAAACTGACCGATAAAGGAATTAGAGTTCCATGATTGACGCAAGGTTAAAGCATGGTTTGGATTAGAGAATTTCTATATCCCAATGGCTAGTAACCTAGACTGGAACTCAATTAAAGAGATTAGGATTTTACCTCATCACGGCTGTTTTTATGTCGAGTTTGTCTATGAATTGACATCCTCCCGACGCTGCTCTAGGAGACAGCGCGGGATTCCTAACCATCGCGCTCTTAGGCCTTTCTGCTGCCTCTTGCAGAGGAGCTGCGCTAACAATGCACCAGCCTCCAAGGTCGAGCCTCTTTTCGGTCTTAAAGTCGCTCCACAGACTGACACTGCTAGCCCAGCAGCCAGACTCTAAGTTTAACATACTATTGACAAAACCGCAAAATTGATTGGTTCTCCCATGCGACGCTCCCCTTCGGGAGAGCGCGGGTCTTCAACCAACGTTGAAATAAAAATTCAATTAGTCAAGTTAGACAAAACCCATGCTCTTTCTATTGACCACGGTTTAGACAACTGGTTGACTTGTGTGGATACTCTAGGACACAGCTTTATTGTCGATGGCAAACATCTGAAATCGAAAAACCAGTGGTACAACAAACAAATAGCTGCTCTCAAGGAAAATCAACCACAAGGTTTTTGGTCTAAAAGATTAGCTCGCATCACTGAAAAGCGTGATTGCTTCGTTCCTCGCAACCAGATGCGGGATGCTGTTAACATGCGCAGCGCGATTAATCATCAACCATGGCCTTAAACATGGAATTGGTACAATCGTTTTTGGTTGGAATAAAGGTCAAAAACAATCAATTGAACTAGGGACTAAAACTAACCAAAAGTTGGTACAAATTCCTACTGCAAGACTCAAAGAACGAATCAAGGAACTTTGTAGCTTATATGGGTTACAATTTGTAGAAACCGAAGAGTCTTATACCTAGAAAGCTAGCTTTTTAGATCATGATGTTCTCCCAACCAGGGCGTGAAAAACCCGACAACTGGGAACCATCAGGAAAGCGCGTTAAACGAGGTTTATATCGTTCTGCTGCGGGCTATTTAATTAATGCTGATTGCAATGGTGCAGCCAACATCCTTAGAAAAGTAGCTGGAAGGTTCAATCTTAATTTGGACCAACTAGGTAGAGGCGCATTGACAACGCCTTTAAGAGTTCGATTTTGGATTGCTTAAGAATCCCCGTCTATGCGCGAGCGGGGAGTGTCAAGAAATATTCTCCTTGTGTAGATTAAGTGAGGTAAAAAACAAAAAACAATGTACTTCACCACACTGAGAAATGCTATTTTACTCCAAACAATCAATCAAAATATTGTCATTTTTATCGATAAAATTTATAGTATTTTCAGCCTGTATGCCATAATAAAAATTATGGGATGTTTTCCTGATTAACATGAACTATGGGGAATAATGAACTACATCTCTTAATTACTTAAAACTTTAATTCTGGTAAATTAGTAAACTCAAACCCATTTATGCTCCAATTTACAATAGCTATATGCACTTATAATGGAGAAACTCGTTTAGGTGAAGTTCTAGAAAAACTCAGTCATCAATTAAATCAGCATAATATTTCTTGGGAAGTTTTGGTTGTTGATAATAATAGTCAAGATAAAACTGCTGAATGTGTGTGTAAGTACCAAACTCTTTGGGCAGGAAAAATTGAATTAAGATACACTTTTGAATCAAAACAAGGATTAGCTTTTGCTCGACAAACTGCTATTGAAAAAGCACGAGGTAAATTAGTCGGATTTATTGATGATGATAATTTTCCTCAAAAAGATTGGTTAGAGTCAGCTTGTTTTTTTGCTGAAAGTCATCCTCAAGTAGGAGCATTTGGTAGTCAAGTTGAGGGTTATTTTGAAAAAGAACTACCAAAAGATTTTGATAAAATAGCTAGTTTTTTAGCAGTAATTGACCGTGGAGAACAAGCTTTTATTTATCAACCAGAAAAACGAATTCTCCCTCCTGGAGCGGGACTAGTTGTTCTTCGTCAAGCTTGGTTAGACTGTGTTCCGAAAAAATTATTTCTCACAGGTAGAATTGGTAACTCTATGTTAGCCAGTGAAGATTTAGAAGCTTTATCCTATATCCAACGTGGCGGTTGGGAAATTTGGCATAATCCTCAGATGGTAATTACACATAAAATACCTCCAAAGCGCTTAGAAAAAGAATACTTACTTTCTCTGGTAAGGGGTGTTGGTTTAGCAAGACATCATATCAGAATGATTCGTATAAGTAGTTGGCAAAGACCCTTGGCTGTTCCTATTTATATTGCAAATGATTTGAGGAAAATATTATTGTATTATTTACAGCATGGAAAACATTGTCAAACAGAACTTAGTTTAGCTTGTAAGATGGAATTTTTATGGAGTAGTTTATTAAGCCCTTTTTATCTTTGGAGAAAAAAGTTATCTGACTATATTAATACATTCAAATAAAATATAAATAATACTATGACAAACCCTGAAACTATTAAAGAAAAATTGCATCATTCTCTAGCTAATCTAGAAAAATATGAAAAATGTGCCTTACTAGATTATCCTGATTATTTGAATTTAGGAGACCATCTAATTTGGTTAGGTTCTGTTCTTTATCTAACTAAAGTTAATCACACAAAAATTGAGTATTCTGCTAGTGTGAAAAATTTTTCTGCTAGAGAAATGGAAGAAAAAATTGGTCAAGCTCCTATCTTTCTTAATGGTGGTGGAAATTTAGGAGATTTGTGGGGAGAATGTCAAAGATTTCGAGAGAAAATTATTACTCAATATCAAGACCGTCCTATAGTAATTTTACCCCAAAGTATTTACTTTAAAAATTTAGAGAATCTCAAAAATACAGCAAATATTTTTAATAGTCACCCAGATTTAACAATTTTTGTTAGAGATAGTCTAAGTTATGAACTGGCTAGTGAATATTTTACTAAATGCCAAATTTTTATGGCTCCTGATATGGCTTTTCAAATGATTAATAGTCTGAACAGAGAGCAACAAAAAAATCACAACAATTCTATACTGTATCTATGTCGAGATGACCGTGAATTGAATCAAACTTTTGCTCCTACTCAGCTCGGATTATCTAATTTAGTTATTGAGGATTGGGTTTCCTACAAATGGGTGTTAGGAGTCGAAAAAACTAAGTTTATGAGATTGGTAGCAACTCTATTTAGAGAAGGATGGCAAAGAGGTTTAGCTACTCCCCAAGAATGGTTTACCAGGCAACAATGGCTAGCTTCTCATCCCTATACACCCAAGTTTCAGAATTTACAATACTCTAATTTACACAGTCGGTCGTGGCACTTTATTCATAGTGCAATCTATCAATTGCAACCCCATAAATTAGTAATTACCAATCGTTTACATGGTCATATTTTATGTATTTTACTCAATAAACCTCACATATTTTTGCCCAATGCTTATCACAAAAATGAATTATTTTATCAAACCTGGACATGGGAAATTCCCTTTTGTAAATTTGTCAAAGATTTAGATGAAATTCCTACCTCAGTATCTGAATTACTGAGTTAATTAGAATTAGTTCCATAATTAAATATAAAAATAGGAAAAAAATCAATAAATTATGACTAATCTAATAATTATTGTCGATCAAAATCCAGAACGTAGAACAAATTTTATCAACAAAGTTAGACCATTATTACCACCCTTCACAGGATTAGTAACTAACTCTTGTATGACAGGATATTTTGCTAGTATTTGGGCAGCTAATTCTCAAGCTCCTATCACTCATTGTACCAATAATAATGGTGCTGCTGTAGTTTGGGGAAATGCCATAACTCATGATTCAACCGAGCAGATTAATGCAGATTCTTTACAACAAAAATGGAATCCTTTCAACAATAATAATACTTTTCCTAGCTTTGATGGTTTTTACGCTGCTGTAGTTTACAATCCCGAACATGGACTGATAGTTGGAACCGATTTATTAGGCTTTTTTCCTCTTTATTATTATACTGATGAAAATGTTGTTCTCATTGGCTCAAGTCCAGAACTTTTTAGATATCATCCTAACTTTAATACTAAATTTAATCCACAAGGTTTAGTAGGATTATTATTACTGCGGGTTTTAGTTAACGGAGAAACACTTTGGTCAAATGCCAAACGTTTAGGTGCAGGAAATATCCTGCAATGGCACCCTGAAACTGGTGCTAAAGAGTTAGAACATTATCGTCTTCCTTGCTCCAGCGAGTATGCTCCCTATTCCCATCTTTCATTTTCAGAACATTTAGATATTCTAGATGAAGCAATAGACCAGGCGATCGCTCGCCAAACTTCCACAAGCAAAAAACATAACTTTTTGTTGTCAGGAGGGTTAGACTCGCGGATGTTAGCCGGATTTCTCCAGCGTCAAGGAATTGAGCCAGTGGCCTTTACTCTAGGGAAAAAGGGCGATATAGAGCTAGAATGTGCCACTGCTGTAGCTCGTCATTTTGGTTGGGAACACAAAGTTGTTTCAACTCCGATGAGCCAGTATCCTTTTTATGCTAACTTTGTCGTCAATTGGGAACACTTGGCTGGAGGTTTTGGTGGCACAACTGGGATGTTTTCCGATGCTCACTCCTATCTAAGAGATTCACCAGGCACAATTATTAATGGTTTAGCTATAGATCCAACTATTGGTTGGAAATATTACAATATCCATACTTCTTTCCAAGAGACATTTTTAAAGTGTAAAGTCTTTTCACCTAAGATATTAAGTCAATTACTCAACCAAGATATATTTGCTAATTTAGTCTCGGATACAATGGACACTCTTCAAAAGACTTATGATGCATATTCAGGTTTAGAGTATCAAAAAGAATTTTACTTCAGGCTTTACCATCTTCATCGATTGAAGCTGGGTATATTAGCTTGGGAAAGTTCCTTTGGTGCATGGCCGATACTACCAATATTAGATAGAAAACTGTTAGAAAGTATAGTTGTATTACCAGCTTCAACAATGAAGAGCAGACTGGCGCAAAAAGAACTTGTCTGTACGCGATTTCCACATTTAGCACAATTACCATTAGACCGCAATTCTTGGGATATGCAGCCCCTAAAACCTAGTCCAACTCGTCAACAGTTAAGTTTATTATTCAAATTGCAACAAAAATGGCGAAGGCTAAAACTTGAATTTGGTTATGACCAACGTTATTACTATAGAATTTTTGATATTAACAATGTAGGATATCAAGCAGTACGAAGAGAAGCAGAACCTTATCGATCTAAAGTCGAGCATTTATTTAATATGGATGTTTTGAATGAATTGCTACCTCCTCCTGATGTTAAGTTAAAATATAAGTCAGATTCTATTCTAGAAGCCTCTGGGCTTAAAGTTTTATTAGGACTGTTACTCTGGTCAAAAAATAATTTGTAATTCATCTTTCAACAATTAATAATTAATAATTAATAATTACCTCTCCTTGAAAAGAAGAGGATTGACTAATCATGAAAAATTTTCTTTTTATCCCCTTTTAAGGGGAGGCTTTAAACCACAATTTTTCGGTAATTTGTATGTCTAAAGCTCATCTCTGGCAAGAATAAATAGTTGAAGCTGATGGTTTTATTACTATTAGCGTAACTATTGAAAATCCTCAACAAAATCGACAGCAATTATGGTATCGCATACCCAAAAATTATCGTTCTATCTTAACGTCAAGCTGCGACCCTTTTCTCATTGTTGTCATCTTTTTGGCAATGAATCAAAACACAGATTTAATGGTACATGGAGAAATTTCTCCCTCTCTACTGAAAAATTTAGAATAGTTTCAAATAATTTGGTCTGCTTGGAAACCAGAGCAATATAAAATCATCCAAATTAATGTTGAAACTGAACGAGAGCAAGAAACAATTTTAGAAACAGAAAAAGCCATTAGTGCTTTTTCTGGAGGAGTTGATAGTTGTTTTACAGCCTTTCGTCATCATCGAGGAGATTGTGGCAGACAAAAACGTAATCTAAAAGCAGGTTTGATGGTGCATGGTTTTGATATTCCCATAGAGCAAAAAGAAATATTTCCTAGTGCTGCTCAAAAGTCTCAAATCATGTTATCAAATTTAGGTATGGAATTAATTCCGATGGCAACTAACTTTCGGAAAGTAATTAAACTTGATTGGGAAGATGTTTTTGGCACAGCGATCACTTCTTGTTTGTCTTTAGTTCAGAAAGGTTATAATATAGGCTTAATTCCTGCTTATTATGCTTATCGAGACATTTCTCTACCCTATTACTCAAATCCATTAACCGTTCCTTTACTATCCAGTCAATCTTTTGCGGTCGTACATGATGGGGGTAAATTAGGTCGTTTAGAGAAAATAAAAGAGATTCATAATTGGGATTAAGCTTTGGTGATTTTTTTACTGAATAAACAAAAAAAGAACTAGAATTTATTAATTTTCAAAAGGTTTTATTTGATTGAGTAAAGCATTTTTCCGTTCTCTATTTGAGTCAATAATTATGATAAAGTTAGCCATAATTTTTGAGATTTTTCATCTTGTTGTTAATTAATTTATATAGTTGTTTTATATTGTCTTGATTACTTTCTGCGGGTAAAGAAAAATGTTCTTGAATTAGATCGATACCCATTTGAGAATTAGCAATTACACCAGTTACTAAATCAATTTCAATTCCCAAACCAGAAAGAACAGATTTTGCTCCCTGAATACCACATAAATCAGAAGCACTCAGAATATGAATATCTATCATTTGGTGCTGTTTCAAATATTTAAGAATATCCAAAACATGATAACTGCCAATTAAACCATCACCAAACTCTAAAACAATTAAGTCTGGCTGGTTTGCCTGGAAATGATTAATAATATTTAAACTAGAGGAAATTATATTATTAATATCATTACCACAGGTAGAAGGAAAGCCCATATCAACAAAATCTAAAACAGATTGAGCGCCTGCATTCTGAAATAATATCAATTCTTCAAGAAAGGCAAAACCTGTTAGCTTCCCAGCAACAACTTTTTTCCCTGTTTCAGAAAAAGCTCGAATAATATTACAAGCCATTGTTGTTTTTCCTGTTTCCATTCCTGTGCCAATTAAAGCAATAGTTGCTGCTGGGTTGGATTGAATAGGAATTTTTGGTAGAGTAAAGTCAAAAAGATTAAGTATTTTTCCATCATTATTAGTAATAATTCCTAAAACTTTGATTGGCATAGGATTACCCCATTCAGGAAAAATACCTGTTACTTTTCCCGCAACACCAGCAGAACCTAGTAAATACAAGATATCGTCAGAACTAATACTATCAGTTACAACACCAGCAAATTCTAGAGTAGCTTTTCGATAACCCAATACCACAGGCAGAATATCTCCCTCTGTTGCTACACTAATATCTCCGTTAATAGACTCAATGTAAGCCCTTTTGTTTTCAGTTTCTAATACTTCAACAACTACACAATCTCCCTCTTTAACCTTCACTTGATTAAGAGCATTAATTTCTACAGAAACTGCTGAACTAAAATCAACATTTTTGAATATAGATGGAATTTTATCAAAATCTTTTTTGTTGTTTAAAATCATAATTTTTGCTTCCATGCATTTTTAATTTTTTTGAGATTATTTTTGATTTCTAAAGGAGTATTTTTTTTGATATATTCTAAAATTCGATTGCGTTTAATTGACTTTTGTAGGGCTTTTACCCAAGATTGGGATAACAAACTTTTATCTCTTGCTTGAATTTGATTGATGAGACTTTCCATCACACCAATTTCCAAACCTCTAAGCTTGAGATTTAAAATTTGTTGGTCTGTAACATCTTTTTCAAAACAACAAGGCAGTCCATAATTTAAAGCACGAAAAGTCAGAATAGTACGAATACACTTCTCACATTTTCCACAGTTTTGATCTTTATTTTCTCCTTGCCAGCAAACTCGTAGATTTTCTGTAATTTCTTGCCAATTTAGAATTTTCTCAGTTTTTTGTAATCGAGTAAAAGCAGATCCATCATTAATAATTTCTAAAGACTTACTTGATAAAAATGAATCTGTAATCGGGTCGAAAGCAGAAGGCAAAACCATTTTGGTGTAGTAAGTAGAAGCAGGAATAATTCCTTGAGTATAACCTTTACTGAAAAAATGTAAACAAGAAGCTACGGTTGTATTAAAAACATCTTCCCAATCAAGTTTAATGACTTGACGAAAATTAGTAGCCATCTCAATTAACTCTATTCCTAAACTGTTCGTTATAATTATAGATTTTTTCAACGCTCTAGTAAATACATCTTCTTGTGAAATAGGAATATCTAAACCATGTACCATTAAACCAGCTAATAAATTATATTTTTTTCTTCTATGAACATCTTTACTATGACGAAAAGCAGTAAAACAACTATCTAAACCACCTGAAAATGCTGAAATAGCTTTTGGTTGACCTAATGGCTTTTCTAATTCTTTTTCTGTGTCTGCTTGAACCATAATTTTTGTATATTTTTGCAATGGATAGCAGCACCATGCATCTTGAAATTCATCTAAATTATCCAGTAAAGAAGGAGAGACTTGACCATGGACAATTAGATCACAACCTTGACTCATTGCTAATAAAATTGTCGCAATCACAAAAGAATCACAGGTAGTGTTTATCTCTTCTTGATATTTAAGAGAAAAACGATACCAAAGATTAACTTGAGATTGATTTGACATTTCTATAGTGGTACTGACATGAACTAAATTATTGATTATTTTAGTTTCTTCTTGCCAAAGATGTATTTTTGCCATTACTATATTATAATTTGCTTTAGGAATAGGAAGATTTGAGATTAACAGTCAAGTCTTTGAGGAACAAAAAATTTTGTTAGACAATACAATAATAAAATTTACTATGTTTGAGCAAATTTATCAAGATTATGTCTGCCATTCAATATTTATGTTTTATTATTGAGGGTTTTAATGCAGTATTATAAATTTTTTCATTCTCTTTAACAGACTGCCACAAATTAATCATTGGTTGTGGATAATCAACACCAATTTTTACACCAAACTTCTTTTGTTCAACTCGGTGTAATGAGGTACACCTTATTTTACAGCGCTTTTCGCTCTTGATGAACCACATCTTCACAAGCAAAACTTTGTAGGGACGTTCCATGGAACGTCCCTACTGTGGTCTACCCAAATGAAAACCGCTGTAAGGCAGAAGTCAGAAGTCAAAAACCAAGAAGATTGGACTGTACCTAATATCAAAGGAAACCGCTGTATCATGTCCGTTGTAAGAATTGTATAGTGCTTAAAATTATTGGCAAAATTATCAAGTTAGGTAAACGAAAAATTCAATTTTTTGAGATACTGCTTAATTTTAAATTTAAGTATTTTGAACTTAATTGCTTTCACTAAATCTTGCCTACCAATATTTTCTAGAGGATCAATCAATGAGGAAAGAAAATTGGCTTTTACTTCTGTTGAAACAGGTATATTATTAATCATTTTTGGAGTTACATCATTTTCTACAAATGCCTCTGATTCAGCAAGTTTGCTAAGAATCAGTAATCCTAACATTGTTCGGACACATTTTTCACAATAGCCACAGTTAATTTTTTCTTTGGGCAAGACTTTAATTTGATGACAAGGTTGCATTAAATTCAAACCAGGTTGCCACTGTGCCAAAATCTTTAATTTTTGAATACGAGTTAAACCATACTCTTCCACTTGAATTTGAATACCAGCACTGGAAAAATTATTAATCAATAGAGGATTTCCACCCGTTATCAATTCTTCTAATCCTACTCCATCGGAAGCGAACAAAATCTTAGAAAAACGATGATTAAAAGCATGGGCGACCGCAATATTTGCTGCACTAAAACCTATTGAAGTAAAACACTCATAACTTGGACAAAGTGAACGAGCATTAACATGAATAGGTATTAATTGAAAATTCTCAGTTTTCCCTAAATTAGTTAATCTTTCTGTGACTATCTCAAAAGCAGATAAACGCTCTGGTACAGGAGTCGATCCATTGAAATCATACTCATTAACTCCAAAGAATAGTAAGCATTCACGAATAGATTCTGGATGTTCTAAGGGATAATTGAGACGATTGTTGCGTAATGTGGTTAAACCATCAACTCCCCCTGAAAGAAAACAACCCGTGTAAGGAGTTGTTCTAGGATATGATGGTATCAATCCATCTTGAGGTTCAATGGTTAAAGGCTGACAATGATCGTACCAGAGTTGATAAATTGCCATTGCTGCATCTAAACCAGAGTATAATCGAGGACAAATAGAACCTTGAACAAAAATCCGTTTTTCTCCCAACCAGACAGCAAAAGGTAAACTAGCTAAAACGAAAGCATTAGCACTAGGTTGTAAATCTTCTGCAAAAGGGTAAGGGGCCTCAAAATACAAGACTTGTGCTGATGTTTTGGCAGTTTCCCAAATTATATCGGCAGCAACTCGTCTTCTTTCTCCTAATTCTTCGGTGCGTAAGTTTTCTATTCTCATTATTTCTACTCCATTAAACTTTTGATAAACTCAAAAAAACAGATTTTCATTTTGGTAAATTTAAAATATTTCTAGCATTATTGATTGATTTTTTTGCCCATTGTTTTAGCATTTTGTTAGTCTTGATCAAATAATTTTTACGTTTTAATGCTTTCTGCATAGCTTCTAGCAATTCTGGATCATCTCCTCGTTGTTCAAGAATAGCGATCGCCTGTAAAATCCGAAAACGATTATCTAAATTATCTATTACTTGCTGACTAAATGCTTCTAAATCAAGAGATTCAGGAAAAGTTTTAGCTTCAGATAAAGAATGGCAGGTACGCAAAAAAGCCATTGTCCACAAACATTTACGACATTGACCACAATTATATCTAGTTTCTTTTACTTGCCAACAAACACGCAAATGTTCTAAAGCTAAATCCCAAGTAGAAATATCTTTAATTTTGTCAAAGCGACTAGCTTCACACCCATCATGTATTAATTCAAGAGATGGAATACTCCACAGTGGATCGAGTCCAGGATGAGAGCCATGAGGAAATAAAAAGGCATAATAATACGATGAGGGTATATAAATTTTATGAAAAATTGATCCTAAAAAATGGGCTACTGCCGCTATAGCTGCACCATGATAGTCATCCCAATAAACATAGCGATCGCTATACTGACGGATATTAGTTTGTACTTCAATAAACTCAAGATTTAATTTTTCTGCAATTTGTCTTAATCTTGGGCTTACTATTTCACAAAATTTGGAGTTATTGACAGGAATATCAAAACCATGAACAAAAATGAGATGAGTAATTTCTTCTCTATGTTTTTTGAGTGTATAAAAAGAATCTACTCCACCAGAAAAAAATAATCCTACTCCTTTCTTTGAGTTAGAATATGTTGAATAATCTAAGTTTTTTTGTTGTTCAAATTCAATCATATTCCAAGATGAATCCCAATTATGTTTTACCAGTTGAACTTTTTGAGCAGAAGCCAATATCTGGTCGGAAACTGGAGTTTGCAGCCATACATTTAAACCTTTTTTCATAGCACATAAAAGTACAGTAGGAATAAAAGGATCGGCAGATTGGTTAATTTCTAAATTCTGATTATTTGTCTTAAACCAAACTTCAATAGCTTCGTGAGAATCAGAAATTACAGAAGATAATTGAGTATAATTATTTTCTATTGATAAATTTAGTTTTTCAAGTTCTATCTTATTCATAGTTTAGGTATCTAAATCCTTTGATGAAGTATAAATATATAGATACAAGGAATCTTTGATATTAACAGTCAAGCCTTTGAGGAACAAAAAATTTTGTTAGACAATACAATAATAAATTTTACTATATTTGATCGAATTTATCAATTATATATGTCTGCCATTCAATATTTCTGCTTCCTTATTGAGGGTTTTAATGCAGCATTATAAATTTTTTCATTCTCCTTAACAGACTGCCACAAATCAATCATTGGCTGTGGATAATCAACACCAATTTTTACACCAAACCTCTCTTGTTCAACAGGTGATAATTTCCCTGGTTCATGTATTTTAGCAGCAGGTATTCCTTTTAATTCTGGCAACCAATGTTTAACATATTTTCCTTGGGAGTCGTAATCTTTTGCCTGTTTAGGAATATTAAAATAACGAAAACCCCGTGCATCATTTCCTACTCCAGCAGTATAATTCCAATTTCCCCAGTTACTACAAACATCATAATCTATCAGTAAAGACTCAAACCATTCAGCACCTATTTGCCAATTAATTCCTAAATTTTTAGTCAGAAAACTAGCAACATTTTGTCTACCACGATTTGACATAAAACCTGTCATTAAAAGTTCGCGCATATTAGCATCTACTAGGGGAAATCCTGTTTGACCTTCTTGCCATTTTCTAAATTTTTCCCAATCTTCTTGCCAAGGAATAGCTACTCCTTGTAAACCAGACTTATAAAATACTTTATTTCCATGTTTTTGACAAATAAACCGGAAATAATCTCGCCATAATAATTCAAATATCAACCAATAAGTAGAATTATTTTTTACCCTCAGCTCTTCATATTCTAGCACCTGTTCATAAATATAACGAGGTGATAAACATCCTAAAGCTAACCAAGGAGAAAATTTAGAGGAATAATTTGCCCCGAGCATTCCATTTCTTGTTTCTTTATAAACTTTTAGACAGTCTTGCTGCCAAAAGTAATTTTTTACTCTTTCTTTTCCAGCAATTTCTCCGCCTCTAAATGCTAAAACTGCTCGTGAATCTTGTGGTGGTAATTCTAGATTTAGTTTGGATAAAGTAGGTAACTCTCCCAGCTCAACTTCTGGCAAAAATGGTAATTTTTTAGGAGTTGAAAATGTAGGATTTATACTGGATTTTTTTTCTATCTCTTTCCGAAAACTGGTAAATACTTCTGGTAATTGTTTAATTTCAAAAGGTAAATCATCAGGATGGTAAAGTGTGTGACCCCAAAATGATTGAAACTTAACCCCAATTTTTTTTAATGCTTGATGAAGTGCTGTTTCTACTTTAATTTCTTCTGCTGTAACTTCTTGATGAAAAAATACAGATTTAACCTTCAATTCTTGAGCAAGTTGAGGAATTGCTATTTCTGGTTTTTGTTGACGAATTATTAAATTGCTACCTAATTTTTGCAGAGTATTACGCAAGTCAGCAATACTTTCAATTAAAAAATTTGCCCGAAAAGCACCTGTTTTAGGAAAGCCAAAATTAGTCTTACCAAATTGTCTTGAATCGAAGCAATAAACAGGAATAATTTGAGCCTTAGTTTTTAGTGCTTTATCGAGCGGTTCATGGTCATGGACGCGTAAGTCGTTACGATACCATAATATAATTCTGTCTTGATTCATAAGCTTTTATATCAATTTGATAAATGTTTGCTACAAATAACTTTCTAGGTTTTAGGTGGTCGGTGGTCGGTGGTCGGTGGTCGGTGGTCGGTGGTCGGTGGTAGGGGTTAAGTATTAGGA
>NZ_JAAHGO010000069.1:0-31028 GCF_010672455.1 Okeania sp. SIO2C9
TTTTACCTGTTCAAGTAAACTTGATGGTAGCAGTTTTCCTCAAAGTGGAAACCAGTAATTAAACCTATCATTTGCTGTTGTTTCACTTACTCCGAATTGGATACCCAACAATTGAAATGTTGTCAATTGTCGCAAGTATATTAAAGTTAATAATATTTGTTCCCCAGAGTGATAGCTTTGTATTACGACCCCCTGCTTTTTTTATAATTCTTTTTTTCCTGGATTCTCCTTCTAATTGGGTTTGAGTGTGTAGGGCGATCGCTTGCTTTATATCATGTCCGGTAGCATCGGTCTTGTATAGTAAATAGGCAACAGGCAACAGGCAACAGGCAACAGGCAAGAAAAAACTTAAATTTCCTGTAGATATCCACGCTAACTTTTACACAAACGATTGCCTTCGGACATGATATTATTAGTTGTTTTAACTGGTCATAATGCACGACCTACTAATCGTTGTGCTTCTTGGGGATGTTTCTCGATATATTCTGATAATGAATCCATATTCTTAACCTTTACGAAAGTTGATTGAGTATTATTTTACCAGATTTTATTTATATTTCGGAGAGGTCTATTGTTGAATATACAGATTTCCGTTCCAATCAGGATTAATATATAAAGATTATTTCCTGGTTAAACTGCCTTTGAAGATTCAATATTTTAACTATATATAGCAATCAGGAATCAGATGTGAGAATTGAGGTGTTTCTTTAAAGAATAGAATATAGCAGTTATCTTATTCTTATGTATTCGTTTCTCCCCTATTCCATATTCCCTCCATACCTAAAACAAAAGTCTCCAATATCTCACAACTAAAATCATATTGCTATATATATCAATTGTAATATTACGCGGGAGCAATATTAACTCAACTTCTGTGCCACTCTTTCCACCATTTTATGTTTCCCGAAGGATTTTATGTAAGTGACAGGTGAAAACGCACCCGACGCGACTCCTTTTTCCTATCTTACTTTCCGCAAATCCAAAGTCAACGGATACTCAGGACTCAATCTCAACGACGACAACTCAACCTCCCCAGAAGAATGACCCATCTCCACAAACCGCTCCACCATCCGCGACTCCGCCTCCCGACCATTCACCGGAAACTGCTGATAAACCTTCCTATTAGGAGGACTCACATAATAACTACACCCCCCAATACTTCGCCCTACCACACTATCCACAATTTCAAACACCAACGGACTATGACATTCGATCGCTGGATGTAGCAAACTCCCATATTTTCTGGCACGATATCTTACTGCTCCTACATATTCACCTGCTACACCAGTAGACCGCAACGGTATCTGCTGACCATTGCACAAAACTACATACCTAGAACCCAAACTATCCTGATTCGGCGAATCTCCCATTGCTCCCCGCAACATTACCTGCAACCTTTCCATCGAATCATCCACATAACGCGCTGTTCCTCCACCAGTCGTTTCCTCCCCCAAAACGTGCCAAGGTTCGATCGCATAACGTAATTCCAACTGCAAACTATTCCGCATCACTTCCCCAATGACGGGAAAGCGAAACTCAAAAAACGGCGCAAACCACTCAAATTCAAACTCAAAACCCGCTGACCGTAAATCTCCAATTACCTTTTGCAAATCTTCCCCAATATAATGAGGCAACATAAAGCGGTCGTGCAACATGGTACCCCAGCGAATTAAATCTCGATGATAAGGTCGTTCCCAAAACCACGCCACCAAACCCCGAATTAATAACATTTGTAATAAACTCATTCTGGCATGAGGAGGCATGGCAAACCCTCGAAATTCCAACAACCCAAATTGACGGTGTGGATGTTCTACCGGAAATAACTTATCAATACAAAACTCAGTGCGGTGAGTATTTCCCGTGACATCTACTAATAAATTTCTCAACAAACGGTCTATCAATTCCGGTGCAACTTCTTTTCCCGGTTGTAACTCCTGAAAAGCAATTTCCAATTCATACAAACTTTCATGTCGTGCCTCATCTATTCTGGGTGACTGACTCGTCGGACCGACAAATAAACCAGAAAATAAATAAGATAAACAAGGATGATGTTGCCAATATGTAATCAGACTCCGCAATAAATCTGGTCGTAGTAGTAGAGGACTCTCTGACACACTTTTTCCACCAATAGTAATATGTGAACCTCCACCCGTACTTATCCGACGACCATCTAACTGATATTTCTCGGTTCCCAAACGACACAAACGTCCCTCTTCATATAAATTTGTAGTAATTTCCACCAACTCATCCCAATTTGCAGCAGGATGAATATTTACTTCTATCACCCCTGGGTCTGGAGTAACTTGAAATCCATCTATTCCAGAATTTCCAGGAGGAGTGTAACCTTCAACTATTACAGGAATTTTTACTTGCTTTGCCGTATCTTCAATGGCAGCAATCAAATCTAGATAACTCCTAGCAGAAATCATCGGTGGAATAAATATATGTACTTTTCCCTGTCGTGCTTCTGTAGTTAATGCCACCCGAATCGAATTTTCTGGAGCTTCACAAAAGGCAGCATTTGGAGTTGTCGGTGGATAGTTAATATCAACAGTTGCTTCCGGTTCCAAATTTTCTGCCCAAACAATAGAACTTAGCGGTAAACGAAATCCTAATGGCGAGTCACCAGGGAGCAAATATAATTTACTTTCCGGCAGTTGCCAACAACAACTACTCCAATGTAGATTTTCATTTTTCAACACTGACAAAATAGGTAAAACATAACCCGCAGGTGTTTCAGTTTCCTGTTCATAAGCAGGAATGATGCAACTTGAATTAACACCTAACTGTTGGACAATAGTTTCTATGAAAATTTCTGCTTCCTTCCGAGTATGACCGTAATCTCTATTATCCTCTGCAATGAGAGAGCGATCGCTCCAAATAGGAACCCCATCTTTGCGCCAATAACATCCTAACGACCACCTTGGCAAAGCTTCACAGGGATACCATTTGCCTAAACCATAGTGCAATAGTCCTCCACTTTTGGCAAATCTTTTTTCCAGACGGTCTAACAATTCTCCCGCAAGGC
Source organism: Okeania sp. SIO2C9 (assembly GCF_010672455.1). GTDB lineage: Bacteria > Cyanobacteriota > Cyanobacteriia > Cyanobacteriales > Microcoleaceae > Okeania. Next base: position 3,029 of record NZ_JAAHGO010000069.1, read on the forward strand.
GTCGTTTGTCATCTCCCAACGCTTCTACTCGCCATTGGGGTGATTCAAAATCATCAATAGAAATGAAGGTTGGTTCCCCTCCCATGGTTAACCCCAAACCCAAACGTCTTAGTTTTTCCTCGACTTCCCGAGCGAGGGTATTAATTTTTTGCCATTGTCTCTCGGTATAAGGTTTAGTTGGTCTGGGTTTTTCTTGATAGCGAGAAACTGTAACGGAAAATTCAAGGTGAGACTCGGAAGGTTCGGCAGTGCCTCGTACTGGGTTTGCTGCAGTGGGTTCGGGAGTACAGACGAGGGGAATGTGACTTTCTGCTGCTAAAAAACCAGAGGTGGGGTCTAGACCAATCCAACCAGCTCCTGGTAAATAAACTTCGGCCCAAGCGTGTAGGTCTGCATTGTCGGATTTTGGGCCAGGAAGGCCGTCAAGGGGTGGGATGTCTTCTTTGAGTTGAATTAAATACCCGGAAACAAACCGAGATGCTAAACCATAATGACGTAATATTTGTACTAATAACCAGGCTGTGTCTCGACAGGAACCAATTTTTTTCTTGAGGGTTTCTTCACAAGTTTGAATGCCTGGTTCTAGTCGAATTTCATAGGTAATATCTTGAGCAAGTTTTTGGGTAATAAGATGAATAAAATTTGTGGTGTAAGTTGCTGTTTGTCGGTTTTTATCTATCCATTCCTGGATTAAGTTCCCTGAATCACTGATTTCTAAAAATGGGGTAAGTTCTTTGTTTAGTTGGTTTTCATAAGCGAAAGGATATTTTTCTGCATAATTTTCTAGGAGAAAGTCAAAGGGATTTATTGGTTTTAGTTCGGCTATTATATCAACTTCTATTTTGAGTTTATTTGTTCTTTGAATAAAGTTGACTTTGTTAATAAAATTACCGTAGATGTCTTGTTGCCAAGTAATTTGATGTTCTTGAGGTTCAATTTTTAGTGAATAATTTTGAATGGGGGTACGACAATGAGGAGAGGGTCGTAAACCTAATAAATGCGGACCGAGAATAATTGGGTGGTCAAAGTTATAAGTAAGTTGATGATTGAGACTGACTTTTATTGACATTATTTTTTTTGCTGTGAAACAGGAAATAGGTTTTTTTTGAAACGGTTTTTATCCTAGAGATACTCTTATTTATAGCAATGTATAGAAAAACACTAAAAATATAATTTTGGTAGTTATAGTTAATAATCTTACTGATTTTTTGAGATTTAATAATTATTGATTTATGACTAGACTAACAGATAATAAATGGCTTTCAATAATTGATAATTGATCATGGATAATTGATAATTACCTCTCCCTAAAAGGAAGAGCATTGAATAAAAAGAAAATTTTTTCTCTCTTGGTCGATTGGATATGGCTCCGAGACCCGCTCTTGACAGAGCCGCTCCGAATTGCGCCATTCCATCCTAAGGTCATGCTCCGCAAACGACCGCTTGTTTCTCCTTTAAAGGAGAGGCTTTAAACCTTAATTATTCAGTAATTAGAGGAATAAAAGGTAATTTTTGAGTTGATTTTGATTGATTTTCATTCTTAGAACTTTGGCAAGAGGTCTAATCAGATTAGCCTAAATTAAAGAGAATAAATAGTTTATCAAATTTCTGCGTAGAAGTAAGCATTTTTTGTGTTTTATTTATATTTTTACAGAAGAGTATTATACTACAAATAGGACAAATTAGTTGACCGAAATTTATGATAATTTTTAATTGTTAGAAAGATATTTTCTAGAAAATATTGATGAATGAAATAACTGAAAATTGATGATTTTGATTTAGGCTGAGTAGTAAGGAGATTGGTTATTTATTGATAGAATTGTTATAGATGAATAACCAATTATTCAATCACTTTCATCAAGTGAAATCAAGAAATCAGTAACCAAAAGAAGTTCTAAATGGCAAACGTATCTCAATCTTTTTTAATTGAAGCAAAGATAATTCCTGGTACACCTTACTCAAATAATGGAGTGGAAATTGACGCAGGTCTTTCATGGCTAGAAATTAAAAAGCATCCTTATAATGTAACCCAATCGACAAATGCATACTTCAACTATGCAGTATGCAAGTGTTATTTTTCAGGAAATGAGACCTATGTCTATCCGCTAAAAGTAAATCAGATTAGGTTACGCTATGGTAATGATAGTATTTTCGTATTATTTGATGAAGTCAATCCTGCCAATAGCCAAGTAGAGATACAGATAGGTTTATCTTTGTACGAAAGTTAAATCCTTTGGATTAATTAGTGCAACCAGGAGTTTTCAAGCTGATAGAAACTTTAACGCTGCTATCAACTTATACCAATTTTGTGTGAGGCTAAACAGAATAAGAAGTCAGGAGTCAGTCCTCAGGAGTCAGGAGAAAATAGTAGTGGTTAATAGGAGTATTTGGTAAGTATTTCTGTTTTTATCTACAAGTAAACTCTGATGAGAATAAAATTCTATGTAACTTCTTATGAATTTAGTCTTAAAAAACTAATTAAAGATAATTAGCAAGTATGATTTAGAAAAAGAATATAAAACAAATAAATATTGCGAAGAATACTAAATTAAGCTGATTGAAACAGAAGAATAATACACCAGTAAAGCGTAAGCATTCAGCGGTCAGCTATCAGCTATCAGCTATGAATTATTAGCTTATTATCGCACCGAACTCTCCAAGGAGTGAAATATGTTTGCTTCCGCATTCCGCGCAAAAGAAAAAGTTTATCAGATAACCTTAGTAAGTTATTACATTCATGCATCTGATAGCTGACTGCTAATAGCTGTTTGCGCAGCATTCCGCAGGAAATACTTACAGTAAAGCTAGTTTTCTAGATGGTGATTTTCAACTAACAACTAAATTAATATCACTCTCCACCAATTGAATATTATGGTGGTTTTTTTTGTGTATAAAACCTCAAATTATACGATTTTTATTAATTGCTGATAGAATAGTTCAATTGAATCATAAATTTTGTATATAACATATAATTTTACTATTAATAGGAAAATATAGTTGACCAAAGTTTATAATAATTTTTGCTGAGACTGCTATAATAAAAAGAATTTAACTATAGACATAAACTGGTATACTCTAAGCCGTTATTCACAAACCCCTAAACTACCATGGCACTACACAATTTATTTTTGGGTTGTCCCTGATTTCTACTACTTCTTTAATGAGCAAAAAGTATTCTACTACAAATGGGAAAATATAGTTGACCGGAAGTTATGATAATTTCTAATTACCATCGGAATATTTTCGGCAAAATATTGATAAGTGAATTAACTAAAAATTGATGATTTTGATTTAAACTAGGAGTGAAGAAGATGAGTTAGTTATTGATGTAATTACCTCAATGAATCACCACTTCTCTAATCACTTTTATGGAGAGAAATATGAATCCTATTGCTGAAAATATTGTAAAATTAGCTGCCCTAGCTGCAGTTGTAGATGGTCAAGCCTCTGACGAAGAAAAGAAATTCATCGTTGATGAAGGTTCTTATTTCTTGAGAACTTCCCAAGATGAAATAAGAAACTTGAGCGACCTATGGATTGGAATTTATCAATCTAAAGGTGCTGCAAACAATCCTGGAACAGCTCTTAATTATGCTTTGGAGGCATTAAAGCCTTTATCAGATTCTAATAAGCATTTAGCCTTTCACATTTGCGAACAAGTAATTCACATAGACAGAACAGTAGAAGAGTCTGAAATGAGATTCTTTTTTGAATTACGCAGATTCGTATTTTCTTAACTATTAGAATTAGCTTTTTACCCTTTTTAAATTAACAAGTAATTAACATTATTCTCTACCAAATTTAACATTATGGTGGAGAGTTTTTTATATAGCAGAATAAAGAAGCAAGAAGGAAAAATTTGGTATTACATGAGTTTTAAGCTTCTGATATTTCCGCACCCTTTGCTTTAACTTTTATGCCAATTAGATGAGCATAAATAAACACAATATTAGAGGGTAGGCTTTTAGAGCTTATCGTTCTGAAGTCAAAGCTTTCGTTTAAACCCACCCCTACAAATTTTTTTTATGTTTAATTAGGGTTTGCTGATTAAATCTAAAAAGACTGATAGATAAAGGTAAGTGCCTTTTTAAGTATCAAAAAGTGCGAAGTTTTAGACGGTAATGGTTCAAAAAATTAGGATTTTGGGCAAGAGTTGGGTAGAAAAATCTAGGGACAAAACTTAGCTCCTACCTCCTCTATAATTCCCATTTATCCTGACTCCTGACTCCTAACCTCACTCATAATACTTTTTCAGCAAACCCTAATTAGATCTACTTACTTATATTTGTTAGACATCTGGTGATAATAAAAAATAAAATTAATCATCGCACATAAATTATCAATTATTTCCTTCTACTCCCTACTCCTTCTTTTGATGGAGATGTCTATTGATTCTAATAAAATGTGCTTTATATGACTTGTTAAATCAAAGATATTAACTACAATGGGAAAAATTAATTAATCAGAAGTAATGATAATTTATAATTGTCATCGGAATATTTTCTGCAAAATCTAAATATTGATGAATGAATTAACTGAAAATTTATAATTTTGATTTAGTCTGAGTAGTAAGGAGATTGGTTATTTATTGATGTAATTACCTCAACAAATAACCCTTTCTCACATCACTTTAATGGAGAAAAATATGAATTCTGATTCTGTTAACAATATTATCCAATTGGCTGCTTTGGCCTCTGTTGTAGATGGTCATGCTAGTGACCAAGAAAAAAACTTAATTGTGGAGATGGGTTCCGATCTTTTGAACACTCCACAAGAGCAGGTAAGAGAGATACTTGACCGCTGTATAGAGACTTTTAAGAATCAAGAATTGGCCAACAATTCTGAAGTAGCTCTTCATTCTGGTTTAGATGCCTTGCGGTCTTTAGATCCTTCTCAAAAGCATTTAGCCTTTTATATTTGCGAGAAAGTAATTTACCAAGACGGAATACATTCTGGTGAAATAGAATTTATCCACCAATTAGATGAATTAGATAGAACTGCATTTTCTTAATTATTAGAGCATGACTTTTGGTAATTGGTATTTCAATAATGAATAATGAATAATTAATAATTAATAATTACCTCTCCTTGAAAAGAAGAGGATTGACTAATCATGAAAATTTTTATTTATTATCCCCTTAAAAAGGGAGGCGCATACCCACAATTTTTCAGTAAGCATTTCCTGCGGAATGCTTACATTGGTATTAACTACATGAAAAATTTTATATAACAGCTCATACTGCTATAAAGTTTATTTCTCAAAAAGTGTAATTAAGTGTCACTTGTCAATTATTAATTGTCAGTAAAGTCAGTAAAACTTGAAAGCCGAAAATTATCAAAATAATGTGGGTCGCGCAACCCCGCCTTTTAAGGCGCAATATTTTTGGAGGGGAGCTCAAATCCCCGTTACAAAAATAACTTCTGACTTCTGACTTCGTTAATGCGATGATACTGTTTCATGGCTATTATTTATCTCGTAGCGATCGCCAATTTCTAACTCAAAGATTCTATAAAGTTAGCTTAACCAAGGCTTAACATTAATCTAGGATAATTTATGCAGGGACAAATTATGTCTCTAAAAAACACAAAAGCTGATTGCTACAACTGAGTAAGCAAACAGCTATTAGCAGTCAGCGCTTCCCTACGGGATGTTACGCAAACAGCAATTAGTAATGAATAATTACTTCTAAGGTTGAGGAAGGGTACTTTGGCGGTAACTTTTTATTCTTTCTCAATTTCTAAATTGCTTTTACCTTCCCCAAAATTAATATCTTAATAGCTAATAGCTAATAGCTAATAGCTGACTGCTGTTTGCGCAGCATTCCGCAGGAAATACTTACACAACTTACAACTACTAATATCTCCAGAGAAAAGAACACCATGGAACGACGTAAATTTGTTAAAAATTCATCTCTATTTGCTCTATCCTTAGCAGGAGCAAAATTAGCTAATTTAACTTTTTCCCCTAAAACATTCGCTCAGGTAAAAGAACTAAAATTTGGCATTATTTCCACCGAATCTCAAAGTAATCAAAGACCAATTTGGGAACCATTTATCAAAGCACTTTCTGACTCTATTGGTTTACCAGTTAAAGCATTTTATGTGACTCAATATGTAGCAGTAATTGAAGCCATGCGAACTGGGGATGTCCACCTAGCTTGGTATGGAGGAAAATCCTATATTGAAGCAGCAAAACGTTCTAAAGCTGAGGCTTTTGCCCAAGTAGTAGATACAGAAGGTGGTAAAGGTTATTACTCTCATTTAATTACTAACAAAGATAATCCTATAGTTGCTGAAGCTAAAGCAATGGGAGGCGATAAATATGTGATTAAAAATGCAGGTAATTTAACTTTTGCTTTTAATGACCCGAACTCTACATCCGGTTTTTTAGTACCAAGTTACTATGTTTTTGCTCAAAACGAAGTTGACCCCAAAAAAGCATTTAAACGCTTAATTTTTTCCGGCAGTCACGAAGCAACAGCTTTAGCAATAGCCAATAATCAAGTAGATGTAGCTACTAATAATAATGAAGCTTTAGACCGACTCCAAAAAACAAATCCAAAAGCAAGAGCTAATATAGAAACTATCTGGACTTCTACTTTAATTCCCAGCGACCCAATTGCTTATCGTCAAGATTTGCCAGCAGATTTAAAACAGAAAATTCGCAACTTTTTCTATAACTATAAAGAAGCAAAAGTTCTCCAACCCCATGGTTGGTCTGGCTTTGCTCAAGCGAATGATAAAACCTGGAATCCGATTCGGGAATTAGACCTAGCTAAAAAGATTTTAGAGTTAGAAAATAAGGAAAAAATGACTGCTGAGGATAAACAACAATTAGAGCAATTTCGCCAACAATTAAACGCCATAAAAAGTAATTGAATGACAAAATTCAATAATTTAGAATTAAGAATTAAGAATTTAGAATGACCTCTTCTGATAAATAAGAGGATTGGATCAAAGCACTTTTTTTCTTCTCTTGGTCGATTAGATATGGCTAGTTTTCCTCAGCATCCCACCCTACGGGAAGCTACGCTTTATATGTTTCGTAGCAAAACGACCGCTTTTTTCTCCATGAATGGAGAGGCTTTATACCTGAATTTTTCGGTAAAACAGGATTTACAGATGATAAGTAGGTAGCTCTAATTAAACGTAAAAAAAAATGGTTTATTTCTGCTTACCTACTTAATTTTAATCAGAAATATACTGTATCACCAGAAGTCTCCATAGAATTAAGCAGCAAAGCAAATATTTACTTTGTTGCTTTTTTTATTAAAATGTTAATTAGGGCTTGCCGATCTAATCTAAAAGCATTAACATATAAAGACAAGTGCCTTTTTGGGGTCGAAAAAAGTGCGCCTGTTTCAGTCTAAAACGCTCAAAAAGGACTGTATTTTAGGCGCATAGTTAGGCAGAACAATCTTGGGATAATTCTTACTCCTACCTCCTCGCTCATTCCTATTTCTCCTGTCTCCTGTCTCCTGTCTCCTGTCTCCTACCCCAGCAAGAAGACTTTCCATACGCAAACCCTAATTAAATAAATAAAGGTAAGAGCAAAATGTTAGGAGCAATAGCTGGTGATATTATCGGTTCTGTCTATGAACATCACAATATCAAAATCAAAGATTTTCCCCTATTTAGTAGTAAAAGTAAATTTACAGATGATACCGTTATGACGGTAGCAGTTGCGGATTCTATCCTCAATAATCGCGAATATATTGATACAGTTAAGGAGTATTTTCGTCGCTATCCTTACGCAGGTTATGGCTTCAATTTTAAAAAGTGGAATAAATCTGATAGTAAGGAACCTTATTATAGTTGGGGTAATGGGTCAGCAATGCGAGTTAGTCCAGTGGGATTTGCTTTTAATGACTTGGAAACAGTATTAATAGAGGCAAAAAAGAGTGCAGAAATTACCCATAATCACCCAGAAGGAATTAAGGGTGCTCAAGCTACAGCAGCAGTAATTTTTCTTGCTAGAACAGGAAAAAGTAAGGATGAAATAAAGTCTTATATTCAGAGTAATTTCAACTATAATTTGAGTCAAACTTTAGCAGAAATTAGACCTACTTATAAATTTGATGTTTCTTGTCAAGGTTCCGTTCCCCAAGCAATAATTTGTTTTTTAGAATCTACAGATTTTGAAGATGCAATTAGAAATGCTGTTTCTATAGGTGGAGATAGTGACACTATTGCTTGTATTGCTGGAGGTATTGCTCAAGCATTTTATGGAGCTGTACCAGAATTTATTAGTGAGAAAATATGGGAGTTTCTAGATGAAAGTCTTCAAAATTTGACTCTGGAGTTTATGTCGAAATATTGTATAGCAATGTGATTTTAGTTGTGAGATATTGGATATTTTTAGGCAACAGGCAACAGGCAACAGGCAACAGGCAACAAAGAATAAGAAAAAAACAAATATATATGAGTAAGATAACTGCTATATTCTATACTTTAAAGGAACATATCAATTCTCATATCTGATTCCTGATTGCTATATGAGTTCTAGTTTAAATTGATATATATCTTCAACCTTCAATTATTAAAAACAACCCACCAATTAGAGCTGAAAAATCAGAATATTTTTAAACCTTACCGAGATAATTAGGGTTTGCTGAAAAAGTCTTTTTCAGGAGTAGGGAAGAAGGGAGTAGGTAGTAGACGGAAAAAATTAATGATATCAAATCCGTTTTATTAGACATAAAAAAATTCTTCAATTGTCATAACTACGCTCATCTTTGTAATTCTCTCTCCTTCTGACTCCTGACTTCTGACTCCTGACTTCTGACTCCTGACTTCTGACTCCTGACTCCTGACTCCTGTGCGGGCGAATGCCATTCGCCCCTACGACCTAATCAAACACTATCAGTCACACTACTAAAATTAAACGCCTTCACCCTCAGTCCAGGCAAAACACTATCACCATAACGTTGTACTTGACTAACAGCATCCACATCCCGCAACATATCCGGCAAAACCTGATTAAACCGCAAATTTTTAATCGGATAAGCAATCTTACCATCCTCAATCCAAAAAGTACCATCTCGTGTCATACCAGTCACCTCCAATGTCCGAGGATTAACATAACGCACATACCACGAACGATTTACCAAAACAGCTCTTTCCGTCTGGGCAATTAAATCAGCCAAACTTTGTTCAGAACCCTGCATCACCACTGGAAACATATAACCCGTGGGTTGCTTACCTTTTTGTGTCGCCCAATAACGACTATAAGATAACGTCTGTGGTACACCATCCTTAATCACTTCCAGATAATGATTACTCAACCCATTATTAGAAAAAGTCTCCAACTGCAACAAAGGATGTCCTGGATAGCGCTGTATCTGCACTAAAGGACTAAACATTTTTTCCCCAACTCGGTTGCCTACTGGTTTACCTGTTTCATCAGTACGCGACATAAACGATCGCCCCTCATCTGCCGCTCGTGCATCTAGATTAAATATTAGCCAAATCAACAGATCGCCTAAAGCTGCCCCACTGAAAATCACAGGATATACACCGGGGCTAATTTCTCTAGGTTGGCGAGAGGCAAAAGCACGGTTTATCAATTCCTCTGTTAGAGTTTCAGTAGGTAGTTGGTTGATTCCCCAGGCAGTGCTACGACTCCAACTAGAACCATTTTCAATTCTTGCCGTAAAACTAAAATCTGCTCTTGTATATTTACTATAAGCGCGTAACCCAACTGAGTTAGCGATCGCTCCTGAAAATGTATTTGTACTCAGAGTACCGGAGCCATCAACTCCTGCTTTGGCACTCATAACACATACTTGTTTTACTATTTTTCCTCGCTTTAGTGGGGAGATAGTAGCGGTCAATTCATCAAAAGCGGGAGTACGTTTTTCATATTCTTGAGGTTCGAGTAGTGGCACCCATTCTGGATCTTGTGGAGCAATGCGGGCGAGTTCCTCGGAACGACGAATAGTAGCTGTAATGGAATCTGGGTCTAATTCTGTAGTGGAAGCAGTGGCGCTGCGAGTTCCGAAGTAACTGGTAATGTTGAGTTCAAATTTTGTTTTGGTAATATTCTGACTAATTTGATTTTCTGAGTAGCGACTTAGGGATGATTCGTCGTTGCTAAGACTGACGACTATACCTTCTGCTTCAGATTTTTTTACAGTTGTTTCTACTAAAGATAAAGCTTCGTCTTGACTAAGAAGATTTGGTTTAATGGCTGTGGTCATTTCAGTTATCAGTTAACAGTTATTATTAGGACTTACGCAGTACAAAGTATTTCCGTCATGGCGACACACAGGATTTGCAGAGCATTCCGGAACAGAAAGCAATCTCAAATCCTAATTTTTCGTACCTTATGCGTAACTTCTGATTATATCAAATCCGCTTAATTAGGTCAGGACTTATATCTTCTCCGGTTGAATACTTATAAATAGACTACGGAGGAGTCAGGAGTCAGGAGTCAGGAGGGAAGAAACAAGAAGAAAAGGAGAAAGTTTTTTTGATCGCTAATTATCCGGACATTATATTACCGAAAAATTGTGGTTTAAAGCCTCCCCTTGATCGGGGATAATAAAGAAAAATTTTCATCTCTTTGTCAATCCTATCCGTTTTCTTTTGAGAGGTAATTATTCATTATTCATTATTCATTATTCATTATTCATTATTCATTGTTGAAGCAGAGACTCTACTTATGGCAAGGGGGAATACCATTTGCGCTCCGGAAAGCTCCGAATTGCGCCTCTACAGATGGTGGTTTAAAAGTCAATTTGCGGAAGTCCTTTTATTAATTGATAATTGAAGTGTGGATAATTGATAATTACCTCGGGTTTTAACCTTTCTTGATTGAATATAAGGAAATATTATTTCTTCACAGGAGTCGATGGTCGGACAGCGAAAAGACCTCGCCATCCCACCCAACGGGGAAGCTACGCAACGACCGCTGTCTTGGTTGATTGGAGGACAGCGAGGGGACCTCGCCATCCCTCAACCGCTTTTTTCCCCGATCAAGGGGAGGCTTTAAACTAGAATTATTTAATTATTAATTATTAATTATTCGGTAAATATCAAAAATATTCCATCTCTCCTACTCCCCTACTTTGTAGTATAGTAATGAGCCCTGGTATATTTACAAATTGCAGGAGAGGCCAAATAGCTAAAAGTCTTATATGATAAGTAATTTATTCCCCCTGTTGCCTGTTGCCTGCGCACAGCGCTATAACAGTCTCAATTCTTTGCCTAGATTGATTTACATAGGTTGTCGAACTAGAAAAAATGAAGTATAATTGTAATATGAAAGGCACTCGTCTGAATTAGCTATTTCATAGAGCGCCTGGATCGAAAAATTAAATCACAAGAGGATTATATCATGGTTAGTTACGTTGGTATTCAATCCACTCATTTTTCCAATGAAATTATTTCAGAAATTCAGCCATTAGTACCGTTAGAAATTAAAATTGAAAGTGTGAAAACTGTTGGGGTTAGTAATACTCCCCAAATAATTTATAGCACGTCGAAAGGACGGTGCAGCACTTTTTTATCTAAGGCTCAATTTCTGAATTGTTTACTCTGTTTTTTGCAAATTAAACAGCGCAATATAGGCAAAATCAAAAGTTATAATTTTCAGGATTCTGGCATAAATATCAATACTGAAAATGGCAAGTATTTGATTGTTTATACAGAAATTAAGGCTTTTCTAGAACGATATAATCGGGTAGGATTAGAAAAGTTAGAAGTGGAATTAACTGCTATTAGTGCTGTGGTCAGAAATTCCATGAAAGGAACTGTTGCTGAAGTAAATAATATTGGTTGTACTTGTGCCGATATGATTTATCGTCGCACAATTTGTAAACATCAAATTGCGACTCAGTTACATCTACAGTCAAATGGATGGGGTTCTTTGGCAGAATATTTACAACAAAATAATGACAATAATGTAGGGAAAAAGTGGGAGGAAAAATTTTTAGCTATGGCTAAAGTTGCGAAATCTGATTTAGGATTATAAGTCAATACAGTTCAGATAAGACAAAGATTTGTCTGCTAGGCAACGTTAGGATAGGTTTTTGCAAGTTATAAATTTGCCACAAAAATCCTTAACTGAACCACATTGGAATATAAGTTTGATTGACCGAGAAATTGTGGTCTAATACTTCCCCTTTTAAGGGGATAAAAAAGCGATCGAGAGATGGATGGGTTTCCTAACCATATCTAATCGACCAAGAGAAGAGAATATTCCAGGTTTCAAGCCTCCTTATTGCAGAGGTACTGATAACTGATAACTGATAACTGATAACTGATAACTGAAATGACCTACACTGACCCTAAGACTTTTCAGTCATGCAGCGAAGCAGTGTAGGTTTCTAATTGTCATAATTTTTGAGAAAATTTGACATCTCCAGGGGTTGAAACACCCTGGATTCTGCAGTTAACCCACCGCAAATGGGACGGGGCGTTTAAAGTGCGGAATTTACTTCCGCACGCAGCCCCTCATAAATCCACATTTGCTTCAAGCCTGAAGGGAAGACTTCTAGGGTTCTCGGTATAGACTATTGTCTAGCTGTTAGCTGACTTTTTTTAATAGCTTTGACGAGTGGTTTTACTCAATATGTTGCAGCAATCTTCTCGCTGCTCTAGCTGCCTGCTTACTTTTCCTGCGGAATGCGGAGCAAACAGCCGTCGTAGCAAATCAATTCCCCGTCTCCTGTCCACCAGAATTTCACCGCACTAGCTAGAGATCATGGCGACAAACCTTGTTCCTTATTCCTCTATTTATAGCAGAACTTCACTCCGCTTTATTACCGAAAAATTAAGGTATAAAGCCTCTCCATTCATGGAGAAAAAAGCGGTCGAGGGATGGATGGGTTTCCTAACCATATCTAATCGACCAAGAGAAGAAAAAAATTCCTTTTAATCCAATCCTCTCCTTGAAAAGAAGAGGTAATTCTAAATTCGCGCATTCTTAATTCTAAATTCTTGAACGACGGCGAAGTAAAGCCATACCAGCAGATGCTAAACCTAAAGCAAATATAACAGTTGGTTCGGGAGTTGAAACGGATTCTACGTCGGCAACTTTAATTTGGAAAGCTAGATGAGAATTATTCGGTACGATATCTCCCCAACTCATGGTAGACTGACCAGTGAGAGTGAAATCTTCATCAGCGGACAAACCAGTGATGCGCAGATAATCCATCGAGTCTGCCCAGGCACCTCCACCCTCAGCAACAGTAGAAGAAGCGCCATCGAGAAATTCACCGTTTAAAAAGATATTGTTAACGTTAATGCTGCTTCCGTCCTTAGTCGCTCTGGTACGGATAAAGATATCGGAGAAGGGACCGGAGAAATTGTCAGATAGCTGCTCAACTTCATTAATGAAGAATTTAGTTAAGCCGGAGCTTGCAGTGTATCTCAGTTCAAAGTCATAAGTTTCGCCGTTACTCCAGACAAAGTTAGTTTCGTCTTGGGTTTGACTTTCATTCGAGGGGTTTGCACCGTGGAAGTTGAGTTCATGAGTTCCATTCATGGCGTTGTTGCCCATGCGACCTTCAGCGACGAAGGCCAAGTCGGGTTTAAGGTCATTAAAGAGGTTATCGTCAGCAACTTTACTAAAGGAGGCAGCGTTGGCTGCTAGTGAAGTGGCAAAGAAACTTGCGGTGGCGACGGCAATAGTGAAAATAGATTTCATTATTTTTATTCCTAATTATTTGTTTGTAATAAATTAAAAATTTGTAGTTAAGCTCCCCTATTAATAAATATCTTATTTGATACTAATTCTAATCTGCAACCCCGCACTTTAAATCTTTACTGATTCTTCATGAAAACTGGATTTTTAATACTTTATCCGTGATTATAATGAGTTTTTCTGCTTGTTGTTATACAGGTTAAACTTAGTAATTTTTGGTATTGAGTATGTCAGGCATTTTTCTCAATCTTTTTTGATTAAGCTACTTTTGTATTTGTCGGCTTCTCAGGTTTATAAAACTTAGGAACATCTAATGTCGGCTTTCCAAGTAATTCCATAAATCCCCATTGTTCTCTACCAGGTAAAAATTTAGCTTTAATTTCCACAAAATATCTATCGCCTTGCTTATCCTTATCCAACTTGTTCACCGACTATTAAGGCTGCCAAAAAAAATCAAAAATTGTTGTGACTATCATCACCAAAATCATAGATCTATTTCACCATGATGAGACATAATTGCTCACTCTTTCAATACTTTTAGCCTCACTTTCTGTGTTCTGAAAAATTACCAGGATTCACTTATTTTTGTCACAACTTTTCGCTGAAATTAGAGAGATGATTAAAGCATAGAGTTCAAACAACTGGAGTTTAGATTAAATAATTGAAGATATAACCACAGATACTTTCAACGATCTATTTATCCGCACAACAGCTCTTCAACAATTAATAATGAATAATTAATAATGAATAATTAATAATGAATAATTAATAATTACCTCTCCTTGAAAAGAAGAGGATTGACAAATTCATGAAAATTTTTCTTTATTATCCCCTTAAAAGGGGAGACTTTAAACCACAATTTTTCGGTAAGCAAGGTAATAGTGTTGTAGTAGATAATCTAATCCTAAATAGTCAGGCGATCGCGGAAAATTCTAGTTTTGTCTGCTCTGAAGAGGGATGTGGTTATTGGAATAGTTCCCAATATTTATGGTTAACCGATCTAGAGGAGAGTTTCACATTGACGGGTACAACAACTATGATTTGGACTGGAGATGCTAAAGACCTTAAAGATAAGACAGCTCCCCATCGCTCGCAACTAGCATTTCAAGTTAAACTAGGGGATGTGATTATGGGAGAAGTATTGGCAAAAGACATATTTAAGTCTGCACTATTTTGTACCATTGAATCCAAAATTCTAAGGGTCTAAAAGATCGTGGGTATGTCAGACTTTAATCAAACACTATTAGGTAGATTGTATTATCGCATTAACAATCAGAAGCTTACTTAAAGTTAATGATAACCTTTCAAAGAATGCAGAGAAAACACCTTCTTTTGGTGTAGCAGAAGGATTACGTGCTGACCATCCTCATTTCATCGGAGGATTAGGTGTTGACGCTATATGTAGCCGAGCAAAGCTAATTTCTCAAATTATCGCGTATATTTGGTAAAAGTAGTAATTGCCTTTCCACCTTGTCCAAAATTAGGTTTATTAACAGTCACAGAAGACGAATTAAGAGAATGGGTTGAGAACAGAAATGACGATATATTTTTACCTCCTAGTCCTTATTGTCCTACCTGTTGTTGTTAGTAATAGGATAGACCCAAAATTTGGGTTTAAAGTCCTATTTCCACAAGCTAAGAAGAACATCTAACCAAAATATTTTAATAATCTCTCATTAACCAAACACAGTTTTAATGGGAGATTCTTTGCTTTATTGGCTATTAACTAGACTTGCTTATGGCAGTTGGATGAAGAATACAAAAATTTACATTGGGAAGTCAAAGATATGGTGAAATTCTTGCCTTCAGAGTATTTTCGCCTAATAATTAACAATTAATAATTAATAATTACCTCTTCTTATAAAGAAGAGAATTGGCTAAAAGGATTTTTTTTCTTTCTTTCGCCTGAAGCACACTTGTATTGCATTGTCTTATTGTGACATACGCATTAGTAGAGAAGGAATATGTTAACTAGGAGCTTTATAGAACCCATTTGATATCTATTTAAAATAAAGATGGGGTTGATATTTATGTGTAATCTGACTGAAAAATAAAGAGGAAGTAGGAAGTGGAAAATTTCTCGCTAGATCATACTCCCCTTCTTTAAAAGTAACGCTAACTTGCCGTCACAAAAAAAATGTTTTATAGCCTCTATCTTCATCTACAGTTTTTTGATTTAGTCACTAGAAAATATTTATAATTAGGGCTTGCTGATTAAATCTCAAAGCATTGACTGATATTAGCTTTAGTCTTTTTAGGGTCGAAAAAAGTGCCTGGCTTTCGATGACTCAAGCTTATGCTTATGAGCATTTTGGGCACACAAGGGCAGAAAAATCAAGGGACAAAATATCCAACTACCTCCTCTATAATTCCCATTTATCCTGACTCCTGACTCCTGACTCCTCCCCTTACCATACATACTTTTTCAGCAAACCCTAATTAGGGCAAATAAAATTTAAAAAACCTCTGCCCCTTCAAACTTTTTAACCTGCTGAATATTAGCAGACTCTCCACAAGTTCGAGGTGTAGGAAAGATTTTTTCAGGATTAGCTAAACCCTTGGGATTAAAAACACTTCTTACCCATTGCATCGTTTCTAAATCTGTCTCATTAAACATTAAAGGCATATAACATTTCTTATCTGAACCAATGCCATGTTCTCCAGATAAACTACCACCAACTTCCACACAAATCTTGAGAATTTCTCCACCTATTTCTTCCACAGTTTCAAAAGCACCTTCAACACCATCATCATATAAAACTAACGGGTGAAGATTCCCATCTCCCGCATGAAATACATTAGCAATACGATAACCATATTTTTGACTTATTCTTTCAATTTCACTTAAAACATAAGCCATTTTTGTCCGAGGAATTACTCCATCCTGTACATAATAATTTTTACTAATATTACCAGCAGCAGCAAAAGCAGCTTTCCGTCCTTTCCATAATTTCATCCTTTTTTCTGGTTCATGAGCAGTAGTTATTTCTATAGCTCCATTTTTTTCACATATTTCTTTGATGCGTTGTTTATTTTTATCTACTTCTACTTCTAAACCGTCTAATTCTACTAATAAAACAGCAGCAGCATTTCGCGGGTATAAATTGGTTTTGACCACATCTTCCACAGCATTAATACTGAAATTATCCATAATCTCCATTCCCCCAGGAATAATGCCAGAACTGATAATATCTGACACAGTTTGTCCGGTAGATTCAATATTAGGAAATCCGGCTAAAAGTACGCAAACTGATTCGGGAGATTTGAGGATTCTAAGAGTAATTTCCGTGGCTATTCCCAGAGTACCTTCTGAACCTACAAATAAACCTGTTAAGTCATAACCAGGCATCTCTGGAATTTGTCCGCCAATATCAACTATTGAACCTTCAGGAGTAACTATTTTTAACCCTAAAACATGATTGGTTGTTACACCGTATTTGAGACAATGAACCCCCCCAGAATTTTCCGCAATATTCCCACCAATAGAACAAATAATTTGACTGGAAGGGTCAGGAGCGTAATAAAAACCAGCTCCACTAACTGCTTGTGTTACCCAATTATTTATAATTCCTGGTTGTACAATAACTTGTTGATTTTCTAAGTCTATTTTGAGGATTTTTTGCATTAATGAAGTGACAATTAAAACGCAATTTTCTATTGGTAATGCTCCTCCAGAAAGACCAGTTCCCGCACCTCTAGGAAGCCAAGGAATATTTAAGCGATCGCATATTTTTACTGCTTCTGCAACTTGTTCAGTAGTGCGCGGTAATATTACTAATGCGGGACGTTGACGATAGCTAGCTAGACCATCACATTCATATACTAATAATTCTTCTTTGCGTTGAACTACACCTTTTTTGCCTACAACAGCTTCAAATTGTTTGGCTATTTGTTTCCAATTTTGTTTTGTTTTTTGTTTATCTTTAGTCAGCATTTTAGTTTTATTTATAATATTTAAACTTTAATTAGAGGTTACCGAATAATTAAGGTAAAAATCCTTTCCTTTAAAGGAGAAACAAGCGGTCGTTTGCGGAGCATTCCGTTAGGATGGGATGGCGAGGTCTCCTCGCCATATCCAATCGACCAAGAGAGAAAATATTTTCCTTTTATTCCATCGTCTTCCTTTTAGGGAGAGGTAATTATCAATTATCCATTATCAATTATCAATTATTGAAGCAACCTATGAGTTATAAACGCTATATATTTATAACGTTATAGTTTTTGTTAACTATATATAGTGTTTTTGTGTAACTCGTCTTCAATTAGGATATTTTAGCTAGGGTTTACCAATCTAATTGATTATACCATCTGATTCAGGATTTTTTCTAGGGAATGGTTTAGCATATAAATTTATTTTTACTGACCGAAAAATTTTGGTCTCAAACCTCCCTTTTTAATACCATTTATCAAAAAGTTGCTATGTATGATTCCTTGGGAAAGTATAGGAAGCGTGGGAGATGTGGGGAGAAGTCAAAAGTAAGAAAAATCTATACTAACTGACTAATAATTATCAAAAAAAGACTTTGAATCTTGATAAATATTTGACTGCTGAAGTATAGCATTACTTTTGGAAATTGGTATAATACTAAGCGTGAAAAAAGAATGCTTAATTTAAGGAAACTTCAATTATTAAGATAAGCATTCAGCAGTCAGCTATCAGCTATTTGTGATTAACTCATTATCATACTAGAGGGGAATTATCCACCATGGATGGCAAGAAAAAGGGAAAACAATAACTTGTAAAAGTTGTCATAGTAAACAAGTGAATGTTTTAGGATTAATGAATTGAAAAAACGAATTATGTTACGAAATAATTAAGGGGTATATTAATAGTGAAGTTGTGATAAATTTTTTGGATAAATTTAGTCATAACTTGTCCAAAAAAACCGTAGTAATTATGGACCAAGCTTCAATTCATACAAGCGATCGCATACTAAATAAATTAGAAGAATGGAAGTCCAAAAAATTAGAAATATTTTGTTTGCCTACCTATTCACTAAAACATAACATAATAGAAATATTATGGAAATTTATCAAATATGAATGGATTGAAGTAGAGGATAACCGAAAACTGGAATAGCTTACTTCAATATCTCAAAAAAGTGCTTGATAATTTAGGAAAGGAATATTTCATTAATGGATAATGGATAATTGATAATTGATAATTACCTCGGGTTTTAACCGCTACGGAATTGAATATAAGGAGATATTATTTCTTCTCTTGGTCGATTGGATATGGTGCAGGTTTCCTCGCCATCCCATCCTAACGGACTGCTCCGCAAACGACCGCTGTCTTGGTTGATTGGAGGACAGCGAGGGGACCTCGCCATCCCTCAACCGCTTTTTTCCCCTTAAAAGGGGAGGCTTCAAGGCGCGAATTATTTAATAATTAATAATTAATAATTAATAATTAATAATTAATAATTAATTACCGAGTTATTAATTTTGCATAGGCACTTAATGAAATTGGCTATAACCTAGACTCAGTTCTTGCTTGAATATGTTCATGCATCTGATTGCTGTTTGCGGAGTATTCCGTAGGAAATGCTAATAGCTGTTTGCGGAGCATTCTGTAGGAAATGCTTACTTATTAAGTAATTAAGACAGAGTGAATAACTTTTTTGATAATTAGCACGTCAGTTATTGTTCATTATTCTGATACCAATTTCATAATTGCAGTCGGTAGTGATAACTGAAATGACTCTAGTTCTTACTTAATATTAGACATCTCCAATAATCAAAAATAAAATCAATTATTATCTATAAATTGAAATTATTAATTATTGCTCTACTGATCTAATCTAAAACCATTGACAGATAAAAAATTTAGCTTTTTTAGGTAAAAAAAATTGCCTGATTTTCAGTTGAAAACGCCCAAAAAGTTAGCGTAAAAGGCAGGGGGGATAGTAGAAAAATCACTCTGATAATTGTTCCAACTATCTTTTCTATAATTCCTCGTTTCTCCTAATATCATTTCTCCATGAAGTTGCACTTAATATAAAGATGAGAATAGTCAGTGTAATCCCAAATTGATAAATGTTTGCTAAAAATATCTAGGGTATTTCTTAGGAGTCAGGAGTCGTATGGGAATGGCTTTAATACCATTTTTTAGGGCGTAAATTATCTTTTTAGTCAAAGGTAAATCTCCTGTAAAGTCTTTTTATCGCTCTTACTATTCGTAACATTCTTTTTTCAAATTGATATAATAAGGTCTGAGCAGTAATTATTAAGCGCATTGTTACAGAGAAATAATATAACTACTCTCTACTCCCCTACTCCCCCACTCCCCCACTCCCCCACTCCCCCACTTCCCTACTCCCCTACTTCCCCACTCCCCTACTCCTTAATTACTATCTCTTTTTCCCATTCTTCTGGAATGCCGTAAATTTGAGATTTTTTACAACGTTTGAGATAAAGTTTTACAGCTTTGTCTTCTGGGTTGATATGGAAAATATTTAAGAAGATTTCTTTTGCTGCTGAATATTTATGTTGATAATAAAGAAAAACAGCTTCTTCAAATTCAGTTTTGGTTTGAATTTTTAATTGCTTTTGTGCTTCAGCATCCCCATCCAAAATTTCAAATACAGCAACTGCTTCTTTTTTCCCTTTTACTTTAACTCTATCTAAAAAACGATAATTATATTTATCAAATTCTTCTAAATCAAATAAAGTATTTTGACTGATTAAAATATTTGCTCCATAGAACTTAGTTAAATTTTCTAAACGAGAGGCTAAATTAACAGCATCACCGATGGCTGTACCATCAATTCTTTTTCCACCTCCCACAGTTCCTAACATTAAATCGCCAGTATTAATTCCAATTCCAATTCTAATAGGTTGCTGTTGAATTTTTTGGCGTTCTTGATTATATACATTCAGACGTTTTAACATATTAATTCCGGCATTAACTGCATCATCAGTTCTTCTGCCAAAAAGAGCCATAATTGCATCACCAATATACTTATCAATAAACCCTTCATTCTCTAAAATTGCTGATTCCATTCGAGACAAATAATTATTAATAAATTTAAAATTTTCCTCTGGAGTCATACCTTCACTTAAAGTCGTGAAAGAGCGAATATCAGAGAATAAAATTGACATTTTTTTCTTAACATGGTCGCCTAATTTAACATCCACTATACTCTCACGTTTTAAGAAGCGTAAAAAACTATGAGGAACAAAACGACCATAAGCAGCATTTATTTTAGCCAAACGAATATGTGTTTTAATTCTTACTAGCAATTCTGGTTTAGAAAAGGGTTTAGTTAAATAATCATTAGCTCCAGAAAGAAAACCTTCTACCAAATCAGAAATTAATGGTTTTGCAGTTAACATCACAATCGGTAATTCACTTTGTAAAAATTTTTCTCTCAGCTTTTTTGCCACTTCATAACCTGTCATGTGAGGCATCATTACATCCAGTAAAATTAAATCTGGCATCAAACCATTTTCAATTATTTCTAATGCTTCAATACCATTATTAGCTTGAGTAATAGCATAATTTTGTAAAGATAGATTATTTCTGAGAACTTGGAGATTTACTGGTTCATCATCCACAATTAAAATTTTAAAGTCTCCACTTTCGGCTACTAAACCTTCTAAAGCTATATCTTGATTTTTTTGCCCCAATTCTGTAATTAAAGATATTGGTAAAGGGCAAGAAAGTTGCGGAAAATCAACTGTTTGATTTTGAGATATTGGCAAAGTCAATTTAAACTTAGAACCGACTCCTACTACTGATGAAACATACAAATTACCACCATGTAATTCTACTAATTTTTTACTAATAGCTAAACCTAAACCTGTTCCACTATATTCTCTAGCTGTAGAGCCATCTACTTGTTCAAATGATTCAAAAATTCTCTCTAATTTATCCTCTGGAATGCCAATACCTGTATCAGCAATAGTAATTTCTATTAGGGAAAGTTTATTAGTAGATTCAATTTCTTGATTTTCTAAAAGTTTAGCCGATACTTCAACAGTACCTGACTCAGTAAATTTAATTGCATTGCCAATTAAGTTATAAAAAATTTGCTGGAGTCGATTTTCATCAGCATCTACAAACGGCATATCGTGGCTAATAGAATTAATCAGTTGTAAAGACTTTTTGCCAATCATGGGGCGAGAAATAGTCAGCACTATTTCTGTTAGTTCTCTAACTCCCAGCGGTTTTATTTGCAATTCAATATTCCGATGTTTAAGTTTAGAAAAATCTAGAATATCGTTAATCAAATTTGATAACCTTCTACCAGAAGTAGCAATCATAGAAAGATTAGTTTTAACTTGAGATGGCAATCTTCCTGCTGCTCCATCTATCAATGATTCTGCAATGCCAATAATTCCATTTAAAGGAGTACGAAGTTCATGAGACGTATTAGCTAAAAATTCATCCTTTAATTTATCTAAACGTTCTAGTTGTTCATTCTTAGTTTTGAGAATATCAAAAGAATTTCGTAACTGAAAAGCCATAGAATTAAAAGCTTTACCAAGGACACCTACTTCATCCTCACGTTGTAAATTTATTATCTGATTAAATTCTCCTTCTGATAAAGCAGTAGCTGCATCTTTTAATTGTAAAATTGGCTGCACCAACCAACGAGATGTTAAAACTCCAATTGCCGTTGCTAAAAGTAAAGCTAATAGACAAAGTACAATCGTAATCTTGGTCTGTTGATATATTTGTTCTAGAAAATCTGTTTCTGGAATTACTACTACTATTAACCAATCTAAACCATACCTATCCTGAAAAGGTTTAACATTAATAAACTCTCGTTGACCATCAAACTTAAATTCTAGATATTGTTGACTATTAATTGATTGATTGAAGTTAAACTCTTTTGCTAAATATTTTGCTGTAGCTTTCGTCAAATCATTCTGGCTTTCAGTAGCTTTAACTCGCCTGGTTCCATAAGCTTTATTTGTAGTATGAAAAGGCTTTTCTCCCGTAGAAGTTGCCACTAACATTCCCGAACGTTCAATAATAAAAACTTGTCCTGTTTTACCAACCTTTAAGCCACCTAAAAAATCGCCAATTTGTGAGAGATTAATATTAGTTAGTAAAACACCCTGCAATTTTCCCTGAAAATTATAAAAAGGCATAGATGCACCAAGATAAGCAGTTATACCAGCAGTATTAGGATAAATCTCACTCCAAATAGGTTGACCCCTCACCACAGCAGCTTTATACCAAGGTCGAGTGCGCGGGTCGAATTTAATACTACTTAATAACTCAATCCGTTCGCCAAATTTATTTGTAGAATAAGTTTCAAAAATATAGTTACTTTCTACCGTAGAAACTCTCACAGTCAGAGTACCATTATCAAATCTTTCCGCCCCCAAATTAACCTTATTTTCTAACCCTAATCCCGTAAAAGTTAAAACATCAAATATTTGTAGTTGTTGCCAAAAATATTTTTCTAATTGAGAGGTATTTTCTAAATCTAATTGACCATTACGAATAGCAGCAGCATTAATTTGATTAACCTGATGAGGAACATGAAGATAAGCTTGTAAACTTTGTTCAACCCTAGCAACTTGTTCATTCAAAAGTTGAGTAACTACATCATTAACTGCTCTCTGGCCATTTCTCATGGAAATATATCCCACCAAACTTACTACCCCAAAAATTTGCACTACAAATGGCACTATTAGAGTGATACGGATGGGAACTTTTCCGTAAATTTGAGCAACTAATTTAGTCAGAGATTTGAAAGACATGGTAGGGATTAGCTATTTGTTTATTTATCAATTTATTCTCTCCCTTAGGTTAATAACTATTTATATCGAGCGTGATAAATGTTTGCTACATTTTCTTGAGCGGGGGAATAGGGGGGTCAGCAGGGAAGTTGCATGCAACGTCCGAGAGCGAGAAGTAAACATCAGAATAATTAACAATAACTGGCGTGCTAATTATCAAAAAATTTCCATACGTCTGTGTTAATTATTTAATAATTGAAGTGTCAGCTAAGATTAAGCATTCTTTTTTTAAATTGGTACTATATCAGAAATTACACAACGCATGAGTGCTAAATACTAGATATTTTTAAGGTTATATAGCATTCTTAAAGAATTTGTGAAAAAACAAGAAATAGATCGAAATTCAGAAAATATTTTCCTATACTCGATATTCTCAGTTCAGATTTTACTTAATTTGAAGATATTTTATGCACAACTCAAATAAGACTACTATAGTTTTGTTCACTATATATATTATCTTTTCGTTTCTTCTATATATATGTAACAGCATCTATTAATGTATTTGAATTATGAAATAGCTGCCAACTTGGGAATATAAATAACTATTTTTTTCTTTTTCGCCTCTTATTTATAGCAATATAATTTAAGTTGTGAGATATTGAATAATTTTAGGCAATAGGGAATAGGGAACGGGGAATAGGAAACAGAGAAGAAGAAAAAAATGAATATATATAAATAAGATAACTGCTATTGTATACTTTTCCAGAACATCTAAATTCTCACATCTGATTCCTGATTGCTATATTCCTTCTGCTATAACTTATAATTCTAAGTTTTGACAGTATTTTCAGATATAGAAATTCCTATAAGCGTGAGGTATAAAATTCGTTTGTTTTAGGGAGTAGGGAACACCGGAGCTGGGAATAGGGAATAGAAAATAAATCAAGATAGGCGTATCTCATTAGTCTAATAAACCCTATATATTTTCTGATGTATAAAAGATGATTAGGTCGAATAAATTTAAGATATTTTTATTTATGCTTGATTTAATAACTCTAAAAATTCGGCTATAACTTTATCTGCTTGTTTAGTACAGGTGGAGATATCATAATTTTGAATTAATTTAATTTCAGCATCCAAGTTTGTATCTGGGTAAAAAGGTTTGTTGCTAATTTGAATAATTCCTAATTTTTCCCTGTGTAATATGACGAAATTACCTATTTTATTTTCTCTACCTGTGGGAGTTGTCAATCTAATTTTTGTATTTGATAAAAATATAATATTGGCACGGTCTAGTGCTTCAGCAATTTTTACTTCTGCCTGAGAATTAAAATTTAATCCATTCCAGTTAATTGTGTTTTTCAAGTAGGATTTATTTTGTTGGTTATCAGCTTTAGTATTTGTACTTTCCTCCACTAATTTTTTACCATTTGTCAGTACGATTAACTCGTGTAAATCTGTTTGACATAAGTTAGCTTCATTTACACTTAAATTAGTGCCACTGAGATTTACTCCTATTATTTGATTTTGATTTGATATAACCTTATGTCTCTGTAAATATCGTCGAATAACTGAGCGAAGATTATTTTTTTTTACCTTTTCATTAAAAGCTTTAGCTTTCGATAATTTTCTCCATAATTTTGCTGCAACAGACTTAATATATTCACTATCATAGGGAGAATTTTTTGCCATTTCTTCATAAGACTGTTTACCTTCCCAACATTCCTTAAAAATAAACTCTTCAATATCATTGAGACAAGCATTATCATCTAATACCGCTTCTACAATAGCCAGTGCTTCTTCCACATTCATTCTTGTCAACTTAGAAATTAGTTTTGCATTGTACTTTAACATAGCTTTCAATAATGCGCTACTTTTTCTCACTTTTTATCAATATTTATCACTGACAAAGGAGAAATTTAGTTGTTAAGATATGGCTATTTACTGTTTTTACTATCCATTCATAAAAATTATGTCATATATAATTTTCAACTTTCCTATGAAATAGTTATATGAAATTATTGTCAGTTAAACTGTTCAGCTAAATCAATCTTTACTTTTAATTTTTGACTTTCCTGAAAAGATATAGGAGTTGTTATATAAGAATTATTCTTTGTATTCTTTTGATGCCAATTTCTCTATAAAGTTTGATCTGATTTATCCTTCCTACCCTCCTAAAAAACTAGGGATGTTTCATTTTTGGGAAAAACTTTTATTTTGCCTAGTACACGAAGCATGAATTTTTACTACTCGCTGTGTCATTGATTAAATTGCTAAGGTCAAGGGAAATTTTTTTACTCATAACTTTTAATTCTGGAGCAATATATCAATTTTCATTGCTTCTCCCAGAATAATCAGTTAATAGCTGATAGCTGAATGCTCTTATGAGTGTGGCTTATTGAAATAAAATAAATCAAAAAAACCGAGAAAATTTATGTAGTAAAAGAATCTTAAATCAGAAATTTTTAGAGTAAAGCAGTCTTGACTGACAAAGGAAAAATTTAGTTCCACTATTAAAGATAAAGAGTATTAATTATCTATTAATTTGCCAATACTAAACAGGAGGTATTTAATTGATTTCTGACAAATTTACTATGCAGGTAAGTTTTTTCTTTGCTTTTGAAGTACCTACCCAAGACGAAAAAAAATTTTTAGATTCTTGGAAAAAATTAGAAATTAACTTAAAAAAAACTGGTAGTTTGATTGACGCTAAAACTTATCTAGAATTTATCGATCAAAATAATAACAATCAGTTGCCAATCATTAACTGGTCTATTCAAACTTCATGGCGCTCCTGGAAAGACTTTATTTATGCTATATCCACAAAATAATTTCAAAATTTTATTAACAAGTGGGAGATTAAAGACGAATCATCTACCAGTTATCCTGGAATTAACAAAAAAAAATCTCCTCGCAAACAAATAAGAATTTCAAATAATTTATTGATGGTAATATTTTTTTTTATCGCAGTTATTATTGCGGGAATTATTCTTTATTTCAGATAAATAAATTTAAACAAATTTGGAGTTAAATAAAATGAAAGGATTTTTACTTTTTATATTTGCAGCAGGGTCTATTTGGGACTTTGTTACCAGTCTTTTAGGTATAATTGGTATATTTGGAGTAACTGATTGGAAACCAGAACATATTCCTATTTATATCAGTGCTTTTATTGGTAGTGCTTTAATTTTAGGGTTGAGTGGCAATGCAGAAGATATTTGGTCAAAATCTGGAAATGATAAATACAAAATATTAATCCCATTTCATATAGTTGCCATAATTTTTGATGCTTATACTTCTTTTTTAGGAACCTCGCAAAATGTTTTATTAAAAGATAGTCGCACAGCTTTTATAACTATAGGTTTTGGAGAAGTTTGGGAAATGACAACTTTTGAACAAAAAATAGCACTTTTATTCGTGACAGTATTAGTCACAATGAGTCCGATTGCATTCTCAACATTGAGAGATTAAAAATTATGGGAGTGCATCTCAATTTTGAATAAAGCCAAAAAATTATAGCTTTTAGGGAATAGGCAATAGGGAATAGGGAATAGGGAACAGGGAATATATAGGAAAAAAAGTATTTTGGCACATAAGAGATGCACCCAATTATTGATACTAAATTTCCCAGAAATAGTGACAGTAAAACCACCTATAAAACCTACAAAACTATGAATACCAATTTAATAAAATATTGCTACAGTCACAGAGTAGGGAATAGAGAAGATGGAACAGATAAGTATCAGGACTTACGCAAATTTACTTTACAAAACATCTGTAGAGACAAATGGCATTTGCCCTCATTCTAGAATTTTTTTACAGTCTAAATAAATCACAGATTAAGATATAACAACCTTTGCGTAAATTTGGTATCAAAGACTTGCATTCCTTCTCAATCTTGTATTAGCAATTTTCTACAGAATGTTCCACAAACATAAATTTTCCATACTCTTGCCAAAACAGGGAATAGGGAATAGGGAATATATAGGAAAAAAAGTATTTTGACACATAAGAGATGCACCCAATTATTCATACTAAATTTCCCAGAAATAGTGACAGTAAAACCACCTATAAAACCTACAAAACTATGAATACCAATTTAATAAAATATTGCTACACTCACAGAGTAGGGAATAGAGAAGATGAAACAGATAAGTATCAGGACTTACGCAAATTTACCTTAAAAAAACACATCTGTAGAGGCAAATGGCATTTGCCCTCATTCTAGAATTTTTTTACAGTCTAAATAAATCACAGATTAAGATATAACAACCTTTGCGTAAATTTGGTATCAAAGACTTGCATTCCTTCTCAATCTTGTATTAGCAATTTTCTACAGAATGTTCCACAAACATAAATTTTCCATACTCTTGCCAAAACAGGGAATAGGGAATAGGGAATATATAGGAAAAAAAGTATTTTGACACATAAGAGATGCACCCAATTATTCATACTAAATTTCCCAGAAATAGTGACAGTAAAACCACCTATAAAACCTACAAAACTATGAATACCAATTTAATAAAATATTGCTACACTCACAGAGTAGGGAATAGAGAAGATGAAACAGATAAGTATCAGGACTTACGCAAATTTACCTTAAAAAAACACATCTGTAGAGGCAAATGGCATTTGCCCTCATTCTAGAATTTTTTT
>NZ_JAAHGO010000069.1:31128-47941 GCF_010672455.1 Okeania sp. SIO2C9
TTGCTACACTCACAGAGTAGGGAATAGAGAAGATGAAACAGATAAGTATCAGGACTTACGCAAATTTACCTTAAAAAAACACATCTGTAGAGGCAAATGGCATTTGCCCTCATTCTAGAATTTTTTTTACAGTCTAAATAAATCACAGATTAAGATGTAACAACCTTTGCGTAAATTTGGTATCAAAGACTTGCATTCCTTCTCGCTATTGTATTAGCAATTTCCTAGGGAATGCTCCACAAACATAAATTTTCCATACTCTTACCAACAACAGGGAATAGGGAACAAGGAACAGGGAACAGGGAAAAGGAAATATATAGGAAAAAAAGTATTTTGGCACATAAGAGATCCACCCAATTATTCATACTAAATTTCCCAGAAATAGTGACAGTAAAACCACCTATAAAACCTACAAAACTATGAATACCAATTTAATAAAATATTGCTACAGTCAGAGAGTAGGGAATAGAGAAAATAGAACAGATAAGTATCAGGACTTACGCAAATTCACCTTAAAAAAAACATCTGTAGAGGCAAATGGCATTTGCCCTCATTCTAGAATTTTTTTACAGTCTAAATAAATCACAGATTAAGATGTAACAACCTTTGCGTAAATTTGGTATCAAAGACTTGCATTCCTTCTCACTATTGTATTAGAAATTTTCTACGGAATGCTCCACAAACTTAACGAAGTCAGAAGTCAGAAGTTAACCCACCCCTAACCCCGACCGTGGAGGGGAGGGGAAGTAGGGAATTTTAGCAACTCCCAAAAAATATTTCGCCTTAAAAAGCGAGGTTTTAGACCCAATTATTTTGATAAATTTTCAATATTTTTACCAAAAACTTTGTAACAATACTTTTTGGAGTTATTTCCTCTATAAATAGATGGAAAAACGAAACTTATAAACAAACCCAATTAATAAAATTATTAATTTAACTAAAATGAACAACTGGCAACCAGCTACTACTTTAAATCACGGCAGATATTCCATAGAAAAAAATTTAGGAGAAGGAGGCTTCGGCATCACCTATTTAGCATGGGATAATCAGAATATCGGCACAAAAGTAGTTATTAAA
Organism: Okeania sp. SIO2C9; assembly: GCF_010672455.1. Lineage (GTDB taxonomy): Bacteria > Cyanobacteriota > Cyanobacteriia > Cyanobacteriales > Microcoleaceae > Okeania. The sequence goes on from NZ_JAAHGO010000069.1 coordinate 32,206, forward strand.
ACTTTAAATAATCGCGTACAAAAACTACCTGTTTTTGACAAATTTCAAAAGCGATTTATACACGAAGCAGAACAACTAAAAAAATTCCCACATCAGAATATCGTCAAATTTTATCATTCCTTTCAAGAAGGGCAACTCTATTGTATTGTCATGGAATTTATAGAGGGAGATAACTTAGCTGTTGTTCTCAATACACAAGGAATATTACCCGCAAAAAAGCACTCTATTATATTCAGCAAATTGCTAATGCGCTAATAGTCATTCACAGCAAAAAAATTCTGCACCGGGATATCAAACCAGAAAATATTATATTGCGCAAAAATACACAAGAAGTAGTTTTAATTGATTTTGGTATTGCCCGTGACTTTATTCCCAATCAAACCAACAGCTTCACCCAATTTTATACACCAGGTTATGCACCCATAGAACAATATACTCGCAAACATAGACCAGGAGAATATACAGATATTTACGCTTTAGCCGCCACACTTTATGTACTTCTCACTAACTCTCCATTACCTAACTCTATAGATAGATATCATACTCAATTAGCCATACATAAAACCCCCTTACCAAAACAAGTCCGTTTCGCTTTAAAGTTGATTTTCAAGCTGATAAAAAAAACAGGTAAACAAGACCTATTAGTAGAACCAAAACAAATCAATAAAAAAATTAGCGATCGCGTGAATAATGCCATTATTAAAGGAATGGAAATTCAACCTGAAGACCGCCCTCGGACTGTACAGGAATGGTTGACATTACTTCAAGTTAAACCTCAGAATCTTATGTCTCAAATATCTCAGGTTTCTGGAACAATTATGTCTCAAATGGCTACCTTAAATATTCCAGGTATCAAACCTCTTTATCAAAATTATGTCAAAACTTTTTATCAAGGAGAAGCAAATGTATTACTGACTATAACAGGTATATTCATATTTATTTTTGTGACTTATATCTATTCTCCCAAACTTAATTTTCCTATAACTTATCGCCCTTCACCCCCTCAACCTATTCCTATTCCACAACAAAAATCTCATCCCACTATAGAACCTCAAAAAGTACCCCAACCTTCACCCGAAACTAATATTCTAGATACTTCCCAACTAACTATTAACTATATAGATAAAAAAGTAGATTACACAACTTTGAAAAATCTATTATCATCCGATAAATTTCAAGAAGCAGACCGAGAGACATTCAGAATTATACTTTCACTTGTAGAGCGAGAAAAAGAGTACTGGTTTAATCCAGAAGATATAAACAAAATCCCCTGTACAGACCTAAATAAAATTAATCAATTGTGGATTAAATATAGTAACGGTAAATTTTGGTTTAGCATTCAAAAACAAATTTGGATAGAATTAGGAGGTAAACTAGAAATTCATAATGTAGCGAACGCTGATATTTTTATCAAGCAAGTAGGATGGGGCGAGAAGTATAAAAGATATAAAAATATTACATATCAAATTTCAGCCCCTTACGGACATCTTCCTTTTAGAGCTACTTCCCATGTTTGGAATTTTGGTGCTCCTTATCTCGCAGAAAAACTCGCAAAATGTAACATTTGATAGTCAAGGTTATTCCTACTCTAAAAAACTGAATAACTTTTTTGATAATTAGCACGCTAGTTATTGTTAATTCTTCTTATTTTTACTTCCCCTCCTGGGAGCAGTAGGGGTGGTTTCTCCAGCTCAAGAAAATATAGCAAACATTTATCACGCTTAGTATTAGTAGTTCACCAATCAAACAATTATCCCATTTTTAAAAGTCATTCTATATAGAGATAGAGCAAGGCAAGAAAAATAACATTGATTAATTGCTAGATTCATTGCCTATAAAACATCCCAAATATTAATCCGGAATCAAGGGAAAAACATCAGGAAAAGCCTGCCAAACTTTCCTCACAAAATTTTGTAATTTTTGATGTGAAATTTGCAGATTTTTCTCTTGATTATCCAGCAATTCTAATTCAGTCAAAAGTGGCATAAACTCTGTATCAATAGCTTCTCTGAATAAACATATCGGCCAAACCAAATCAGCACCATCTCGCAAATCCCATAAACTTGATTTTTCTAAATTGTTTTGATAATTTTCACACTCAACTTTTGAAGTAGAGAATTTCAATAACAAAGGACGAACCCAACACATCTTGCGTGTTTCTAATACTTGAATTACTTCTGCATATAAAAAAGTATTTTCATACTCCAAACAAACAATTTGGCTAGATTGAAAATTAGGGATGAAATTTGTCAATACTGGCTTCATATACGAAATATCCTCATATAGCAGTCTTAAATGTACAGCAGTTTTCGACTAAATTAAGTACAAATTTTGAGATTTTTTGGGAACTAAGAGATAGCGATAAATCTTAAACTGTTCCTAACTATCCGTGCAAACTTTTATAAGTTGTGCAGAAATACAGAAAAGGTAAAAAAGATAGGAACTTCAAATTTTGGTAGTTCTGCAAATGTAGTGATATTGATAAGTAAATCCCTTTGACTTTTAGACACAAAACTATAAAAATCACTACTTGTACATCACTACTCAAATATTTAATCTTATAATGTTATAGCAGTCAAAGAAAAGAGCGCGGATATATCAAAAACTTAAAACTCAGACAACGCCAGATTTTTCCTTATTCCTTCTTCCTTCTGCTATATATGAAATATGAAAAAGAATCCGACGCAATACCTCCCTTAAAATTCTTTGACAAGAAAAAGGATACATCGCAAAAATTTTAGTATTTCATATTAGTTTTGTATTTTTTCCAAATTATTGATAATTATCATACTATACCATTTTGCAAAAAAATTATTACAAATAGTGTAGTTCAGGAAGAAAGCTTAAGTTATCTAGAAAAGGAGGAAGAAGTTAGAAAAAAGCAATAACAATGTAAGCATTCAGCTATTAACATTTCCTACGGAATGCTCCGCAAACAGCATTTCCTGCGGAATGCTGCGCAAACAGCTTTTAAAGGTACAAAACTTACTAAAGTTAGATCATAGCCTTTTTATTTCCTGCGGAATGCTACGCAAACATAAGTTGGAATTTTCTTTGGAGAGTAATTCCTCCTCTGATGTGATAGTTACTTAATAACTTATAGCTGATAGCTGATAGCTGATAGCTGACCGCTGAATGCTTACATAACAATAACAATAATATATTTCCTCGCTCAATTAGCTCGATAATTTTTAACAAAAACAAACCAACCCCATACAAAAATTATCTATTATTTGTCGCCAACATTTATCAAGCTAGTATTATATATAATATTTTTCTTAGAGTATTCAGGTGTGCTGAAAATTGAGGATGATCGAGAATCGTTTAAAATCACTATAAATAAAAGCCTTTTCCATCTTCTTGGGTATAGAATATTGATGTTGTCATAAAATTCAAAAACTTTAGACTCACAATGAAAGTTAATTATTCATCCTGATTGGCGAGAAAAAGTATATTTATTACTCCTCCTTCTTTCTTCTCTGATTTACCAAATAATCAAGATTTATAGCCTCTGATTTAAAGAATAGATAAATCACAAAAATCTTATTCGCCAACTCTATCCATTTTCAGGAGAGGTAATTATTAATTATTAATTATTAATTATTAATTGTTGAATGCCCATCTATATTTTTAAGTGCTGCTTCTAAATCCATAGTTAAGTTTTGTGCCTGCTTTTTCCCCGATCCATAAATATAATCTTTTACAGATAAAGGAACACCAATACGAACCATAACATTACAACCACGGCGTGGAATAACTGGATTGTAATTCAAAGATATAGGCACTATTTTAACATCAAGATTTTGTCGATCAGACTCAGCTTGTAAACCTATTCTAGCTAACCCTGTTTTGAGAGAATGAACTTGACGATCACGGAAAATTTTACCTTCAGGAAATATTACTAACATTTCGCCATTTAACATTAATTCTACTCCATAGCGAAAACAAGAAACTGCCGGATTTTTTGGATTAAGAGGAAACCCGCCCAAACGTCTAATAAACCATCCTTGTAAACCTTTCATTTCATCCATACTAACCATAAATCTTAGGTCTCGACCAGTCACTAATCTACCTGTAGTATAAGGTATGATTAACCCATCCCAACGAGAACGATGAGTGGGAGCTAAAATCACAGGTCCATCTTTCGGAATATTCTCTTTTCCAATAATATTTATTTTACGAAAATACAACGGCATTACTATATGACGACCTAAAAAATAAGACAAAGATGCTAACCAAGGAGAAATGCTAGAAGGTTTTGAGTTTACTGGAGAATGTAATTTCCTTAAAGAAGCTTGGATAAAGTCAAGATTTATCATAGTTTTTTTAGCTCAATCATCTAATTTAATTTCTTGACTCTAAGGTAAACTTTATTCCTGCTCTAGTGGCATCCTGAAATGACACTTCTTGTACTGTCAGCTATAGAAATTAACACTTCAGTTATCATCTTTTTTATTTTTATCTGCCTATTTTATGTAAACATTCAGCTATTAGTAGTCAGCACTTCCCTGTGGGATGCTACGCAAACAGCAATCAGTAATCAATAATTACTTCTCAGGTTTGGCAAGGGAACACATGGCAGTAACTTTTTATTCAAAATCAATTTTAAAGGTTGCTTTTACCTTCCACAAAATTAGCTGAACTCCGCAGTTCCGACCTGATGCGGCTAGCTAATAGCTGGCTGCTGAATGCTGACTATTTTATAGTAGAAGGAAGAAGGCTTTAATTATCTAGAAGAGAAGAAAAAATCTTGTTTTATCTGAGTTTTAAACTTTTGATATCAAATCCGGTAGCATCTGTATAAAAGGGTGTATCTCATATTTGCAAAAATACTTTTTTCCTATATATTCCCTGTTCCCTATTCCCTGTTCCCTGTTCCCTAAAAGCGATAAATTTTTGGCTTTATTCAAAATTGAGATGCACCCGTATAAAATCTTTTGAAGTAGGAGTCAGGAATCAACCCACCCCTAACCCCTCCCAGGAGGGGAACTCAGGAATCAAGAGGGGAAAAAATTTATAAAGATTTGGTAATGGTGAAGATGGAGAATGTTTTTATACCAAATTCAACGGATTTGATCTGATATATCTTAATACCAAATCTCAAAAAGTTTGCTATATATCTTTGTAATGTGGAGATAGAGAAATGGGGAGTTAGGCAGTAGTTATATAGCAATCAAACATAGGATTACTATTCAGAAATGGTATAACCTTTCCTGAGACTGCTATATTTTCAAAGTTAATTACTTTACTTAGATAAACACAAAAATTGCTCATTATCTGTCATTGTGGATAGCAGGTTTCACCACAAAATAATTCCCTTTCTTGTTTACCGAAGGTGAGCAAACCAAGACTGTAATTCTTGACGACAAACAGATTCCATTATTCCTCCCAATACAGCCAGACGATGATGAGAAAAAACACTATCTGGAAAATTAGCAACAGTTCGTATTGTGCCAGTTTTCGGATCGTCTGCTCCATAAACCAATAAACCTATTCTTGCCTGCAATATTGCCCCCGTACACATCGGGCAAGGTTCGAGATTAACGTAGAGAGTGCATTGATTTAAGTGCCAATTCCGCAAAATTTGTCCCGCTTGTCGCAAAGCCAATATTTCTGCATGAGCAGTAGGGTCAAAATCTCGCTGCCGTCGGTTTTGAGCTTCTGCAATCAACTTGCCATCTGAGTTTACTATGACAGCTGCAACTGGTACTTCTCCAGCATTACCAGCAATTTTGGCCAATTCTAATACTCGACTCATCCACTTTTGATGGACTAGATAACTCGGATGGTCAATCATCTAAAATCTCCGATAAAACCTGACAGGATTTTAGCAATAGACTTGGGCTTAGACAATCTAGCAACTTGTTTATCTAACACTAGTGCAGGATAGCGGAAATAACTGACCAGACAAAATCCTAAAACAATTACAAATCAATACTTTTGACTTTTAACTTCCATGTAGTGGTACTAGGTCGTTGTTCACCTGGGACGGGAGAAAATTTAAATTTATCAACCATAGTACAACAAGAAAATACTAGTTCAATATAAGCAAGATGTCAAAGGATTGACTAAAAAACAGGTGCTATTACAGTAAATCGAAATAATAAGGTTTGAGATTAGTTAAATAAAGCTGTTAGATATCTAGTAACCTGGTGTACTGAAAACAAAATATCTATCAACTTCTAAAAATATGAGTAATCAGCCTTTGCAAATAAAATGGCAAATTGTTAAAGAGTATAGCGATATTCTTTACCACAAAACTGATGGAATTGCCAAAATAACTATTAATCGTCCCCACAAACGCAATGCTTTTCGTCCTAAAACTGTGTTTGAACTTTATGATGCTTTTGTTGATGCTCGTGAAGATCCAAATATTGGAGTAGTTTTGTTTACAGGTGCTGGACCTCACACAGATGGTAAGTATGCTTTCTGTGCTGGTGGAGACCAAAGTGTAAGAGGTACAGCAGGTTATGTTGATGAGACTGGAGTACCACGACTGAATGTATTGGACTTACAACGCTTAATTCGTTCCATGCCCAAAGTTGTCATTGCTTTAGTTGCTGGATATGCTATTGGGGGGGGTCATGTTTTGCATATTATTTGTGACTTAACTATTGCTGCTGACAATGCAATTTTTGGTCAAACTGGACCTAAGGTAGGTAGTTTTGATGGTGGTTTTGGGGCAAGTTATTTAGCTAGAATAGTTGGTCAGAAAAAGGCACGAGAAATTTGGTTCCTCTGTCGGCAGTATACAGCTCAAGAAGCTTTGGAAATGGGCTTGGTTAACTGTGTTGTACCTATAGAGGAACTGGAAATAGAGGGTATTAAGTGGGCTTCAGAAATTCTGGAAAAAAGCCCGATCGCTATTCGTTGTCTCAAAGCTGCTTTTAATGCTGACTGTGATGGTCAAGCTGGTCTACAAGAATTAGCTGGTAATGCTACTCTTCTTTACTATATGACAGAGGAAGGAGCTGAAGGTAAAAAAGCATTCCTAGAAAAACGACCTCCAGACTTTCGTAGATACCCTTGGTTACCTTAGAGATTGTTTGTAAAGAATTATAAAGTGTTTTTACTCCTCACCAATTCAGTATTTCAAAGCACAAAGTTTGGGATAAATAACCAAGTAGTTACAATTTAAAGAGCATTCTTTTCCCTTACAAAGCTTTACAAAAAGTCTCTTAGAGTCAGGATAAAAATGTAGCTTTTTTTTGACATAGATAAGTTACTTAGACCTTAACTTATATTTCTCATAATAACTAACCCCAATTTTGTTAGTTAGTTGAGCTAAAAAAAATTTGAGACAAACCTTGTTCTTATAGATAAAAGGGTATCAAGCACCCTCTTGAAAGAAACAAGGCTTTTAACTTTTATTTTAGGTAAAACTAACTACTTCCAAATTTTGCTCAATTTGCTGATTCCAGATAGCTATACTCTCAAGATTTTCCCAGGATTTATTAAAGGGAGATGAAGCTAACGAACAGGCTTTCCAATTACTTTCAACTGGCGTAGTTAACTTTTGACAAACACCACCACGTCTTCCTTCTGGCAAATAGTATCGACAATTACGACAAACTAAAGTGGGTTTCATAAAAAATTTTCCTAAATTTAATTGAGTCTATCTTAATTATTTTGAATCCAAGAGACTCATGGTTTTAATCTATTAAATCCATTGTGACACCTAGATTATGAATATCCCTATCAATTAAATAAAATTTATATTATTTTTATAATTACTTTATAAACAGAAACATTTATGTGAAATCTAGTACGTAAAAATGTATTAATTCATACATTATTTCGGTTAAATTGATAGGGATCAAGTTAAAAGGTAAGTCAGATCGAAGTAAAATAGATAATATTTAAACCAAGTAATGGAAAAGATTTTTGGCTTAAAGCCCATAAAAGATAGACTCAAAAAACTATCAAAAATTTCTAGTCACCCACTTAATATAAAAATTAATGTTTTTGTCTTTTCAATTACATTTGAGGAGTTAAAATTATGAAATAATTAAAACTTAACTTGATGACCACTGTTTAGTGGCACAAATTGCACATACTGACCAACGTTGAATTTCTCCCGGGGGTGTAGGACATTGGCATTGAGGACATAGAGGTAAACCTTGAAAGCAGGTATTGATAGCTTTAGCCCAATTTTTAAATGTGGTTTGAGGGTTTTGATTTTTATGAGTCGAGTCTTCCAAGGTTGCTTTTTGAGATTGAGGAATCATGCTAGGATGCTCTAGCCAATCATTTTTTTCAGTTTGTCTCGATTTATGAGAATGAATTGTATGCCAGTGAGCAGCAGAAAACCTCATATTGTCTATAGGTGTGGGTAAAAAATGATTGAGCTTATCTAAAAGTTGGGGCACCCGAAAACTAAGTTCTTGAGACAAAGCAGCACTAGATGTTGCAACATATAAAACTCCCCGGTCAATATATAGAGGCTTAGTTTGAGTAGCCATAACTCCTAAAACTTCTTCCCAATACTCCATCAGTTTTAGAAACTGTTGTTGTTGGGGCGATCGCTCCATAATTTGGATATAGCCTAAAATCTGATTGAGAGATTGAAAATCCATAGTCGTTTTACAATAGTTGGGACATTCTATCTCAAATATAAAATTTATTGAGTCGGTAACAGGAGTTCTCAAATGAGTCAAAGTTCTTTGGTTAAGTCCACTAAAAGCTCTACAGACCAATTGAATCCCACTTTGCAAGCTGTAATGGACAGTTTAGATGTACAACTAGAAGCAGAATTAACAAGATATCGCAAGTACCGCAGGCGAACAGAACAATCACAAGTTTCTCAGCAAAATAGTAATAAACAAATTTATAAAACACCCGAATTAATTTCTGTATCACCGGTAGATGACCAAACAGCATCCCCATTACCTTTATCAGAACCAAAATCATCACTAGAAGACTCTGAAATATCTGACACTTCCACTAACAAAAATTCACCAGTAGCGATCGAACCTCCAACTCCATCAGAACTTACTATGGCCAACAGAGGTGATGCAGAAAATCAGGATGGTGAGAAACAGACATCTCAACTAGGTACAGATAATTCCACAGCGCCAGATGACAACCTTGAATCTTCAGAACAACTTCTACAGAGTTTAGACAAATTAAAATCGCGTCGTCAGGAGCAACCTACTTACTTAGCAAGTTTGTTTACTCCTCTAGGAATAGTTTCCATGTTTCTATTTTTGATTTCTTGTACAACTTTGGGTTATGTTGTGATGAATCCATCAGGTCTGAAAAATCTTGGTTTAGACCGTTTGTTAAAAGATACTTCAGCTCAAAAAGATACAGATGATACTACTGGTGGTAATGGTCAAAATAGAGAGGGGCAACCTTTACCAAAATCTCCTGACTTGGCATCTCAAGAATTTGTAGATTTAGATTTGAATACCCTAAGTAATGTTAATCCTAAACCTAGCCAGTTTCCATCTCCCACTGCAACATTGAAACCTACGGTACCACCTCCAATATCCGGAAGTACTAATACTGCGGCACAACCTACTTATAAACCAGGTGCAGAACTTGATAATCTCAGCAGCACCTTATTACCTCAATATCCTAATCAACAATCTGTTGTAACTACTCCATCTTCTCCAGTGTCACCTCCAACAGTAAAAAATTCTGACAGTTCTGAAATAACTACTCCTATACAGTCAGATAATGGTTGGTATTATGTTGTTGTTGATTATGTCAATGAAGAGTCTTTGTACAATGCACAGCAAATAGTTTCAGATGCTTATATTCGTGAAACACCTAGTGGTATGAAGATACAGATGGGAGCTTTTTGGGAGCCAGAAAAAGCAAAGGAATTTCTCCAAGAATTACGGCAGGAAAAACTTGATGCGAAGTACTATAAGTTACCACCTGAGAATTATTAAAATTATTTGTCTAAGTAATTTTAATCATCAGTCAGAATTGAAAAATTAACTCTATTAGACCTCTCTGGAAAAGAGAAAGTAGGGAGTAGGGAGTAGGGAGTAGGGGTAAATAATTGATTATTTTTGCACGATAATTGATTTGATTTTTGATGATTGGAGATGTTTATTGAACTAATAGTTAATATGATGTATCTGATATTTGAACTAGACTTATATGGATTTAAATATAACTACTAACTACTGAAAAAATCAACTGGATACGTTGAAGTTAGCTTGATATTCGTCTTAAACTTTAATTATTGAAAACTTAACTCTATTAGACCTCTCTGGAAAAGAGGAAGTAGGGAGTAGAGAGTAGGGAGTAGGGAGTAGGGAGTAGGGAGTAGGGAGTAGGGGTAAATAATTGATTATTTTTGCGCGATAATTGATTTGATTTTTGATGATTGGAGATGTCTATTGAACTAATAGTTAATATGGTGTAGCTGATATTTGAATTAGGCTTATATGGATTTAAATATAACTACTAACTACTGAAAAAAGAATCAACTGGATACGTTGAAGTTAGCTTGATATTCGTCTTAAACTTTAACTTTGGTAGGATTGACCTAATTGCCAAAAATTTATTCCTTCCTTGATTCAACAGCGCCTTATTTTCTGAGTAAATTAAATTATGGCAATAGACAGATAGTTTAGAGCTTCTGCTGATGATGATCCGAATCAGGGGAAATATTTTTCCCACTTTTTCCTGTTCTCTGTGCCCTTTTCTCTGCTATAGATAATATCAAAATATAATAAATAATAATTAAGAGGGATAGTTTTTATGGGACTTTTAGACCGTGTTTGGCGGGTAATTCGTGCTAATATTAATACTTTAATTTCTGGTGCGGAAGATCCAGAGAAGGTTCTAGAGCAGACAGTGACAGATATGCAAAATGACCTGGTGAAACTACGCCAGGCAGTGGCTCAGGCGATCGCTACTCAAAAACGTACTGAACGACAATATTCTCAAGCTCAGTCTACTGCAGATGAATGGTATAGGAGAGCGCAGTTGGCTTTGCAAAAAGGCCAGGAAAATTTGGCACGGGAAGCTTTAACTAGACGCAAGTCTTACCAAGAAACTGCTACAGCGATGAAAGTTCAGGTGGAACAGCAAAAACAGGTAATGGAAAAGCTGAAGCAAAATATGAGACAGTTGGAACAAAAAATTAGTGAGGCCAAACTCAAAAAGAATATGTATATTGCTAGGGCACGTTCTGCTAAGGCTTCGGAAAAGTTAAATGAAATTTTGGGCACTGTGAATACTGGTAATGCTTTGAGTGCTTTTGAGAAAATGGAAGAGAAGGTCATGCAGCTTGAGGCTAAGTCTGAGGCGATCGCTGAGTTGGGAACTGATAGTTTAGAAAAACAATTTGCTTCTTTGGAAGAGGGTAATGATATTGAGTCTGAGTTGGAGGCGATGAAGGCAGAAATGTTGCCCAGAGGAACTAATTCTCAATTACCAGTTCAAGATAGTTATAATCCTAGAAAAACAGAATAATTATTTGAAACTTCATGGAATGAATCTACATGAATTATAGAGGTTTTCTTATGTGACATTCTCCTACATCAAATCAAAGATTATGATGTAGGCATCCCTTCCTCACGGACGCGGGCTTTCTGTTTTGCTGGCGCAACGCTGCGCGAACACAGGGAGTGCAACCACTTAACCCTCACCAGACATAGATGATGAGACCCACCACCTTTTTGTACTCAACAATTCTGTACTCATCTAGCTCCCTCAAGAGTTTTACCTTTTCACGGGCTGACTAGAACTTCTGAATTGAACCCCATACTCTATGTTGTTTTCATGGTTCTCTTAGGTGCGTATTAGCGCTACTCCTACATATAATTAAAATAACACAAGAAAGCACAAAATGCAAGCTCTAAGCGGACGCTACGCGGTTTATTTGTTGGTCGGCAATTCCCCTCCCGTTAACTTATGTATAACGGGAGACCCCTTGCCGACATCAAAGTTGGATTTAAGCGATGAACTAGAGTCTGTCTTTTTACTTGAAGTATTCTAGCTACTCAAGATAACTAAGGTTATGGGGATTTTTATTATACTGTTTTGCTTTAAACAAATTAATTTTGTTAAAGGACAAAGCAACAGACTTTTTCTAACCCAGGTAAACCCATCTTCAATATTTCAGTCTTATATTTATGTCCGGTGTTTTTCGTTGATACTTAATCTCAAAATCATTACCACTCAGCAAAGTCCTAATTTTTATAGGTAGTTCGCGGAGAAAGAAAGGCTTAAAATGAATATATAGCTATGGGGAGAGTCTCCTTATCTATTACTAATGAAAAATTTGGCCTATAGTAGTTAGTATTGGCCAGTAAGAGCTAGCTAAACTAAACATCAAAGGAAAGATAAAATTATGGGATTATTTGATAGAATTAGTCGCCTCGTTAGAGCTAATGTTAATGACATGGTAAGTAAAGCTGAAGAACCTGAGAAGGTTCTAGAACAGTCTATTATTGATATGCAGGAAGATTTAGTCCAGTTGCGTCAGGCTGTTGCTAGTGCTATTGCTACTCAGAAACGTAGCCAACAACAATATAATCAAGCTCAATCTCAAGCTAATCAATGGTACTCCAGGGCACAGTTGGCTCTACAAAAAGGAGATGAAAATTTGGCCAAGGAAGCTCTACAGCGCAAGAAGACTTATTCTGAGACAGCAGACACTGTAAAACTATCTTTGGACAGTCAAACAAGTCAGGTAGAAGTTTTAAAGCGGAATTTAACAGCTTTGGAAGGTAAGATTTCTGAAGCTAAGGCGAAGAAGGATATGTTGAAAGCGCGAATGACTGCTGCTAAAACTCAGGAGCAGCTCAATAATACAATGGGTTCTCTGAATACTAGCGGGGCAATGGCAGCTTTTGACAGGATGGAAGAAAAGGTTTTACAAATGGAGGCCCGCTCCCAAGCTACAGCAGAGTTAGCTGGTGGCAGTGGTTTGGAAGAGGATTTCCGAAAGTTGGAAGCTAGTAGTGATGTTGATGATGAGTTAGCGGCGATGAAGGCACAAATGTCTGGAGGTTCTGTAAATCCGAATCCACTACCCGCGTCAAATCAGGGTTCAGCAGAAAAATCGGAGGTTGATGCTGAACTGGAAGATTTGCGTAAACAACTTGACAAAATGTAAGTTTTGTTTATCTGCTAAATGTGCTGATATTTCGGCAATACTTTGAACCTTGATGGATATTAAGCATCATCCGTCAAGGCTCTTTTCTATTTAATTACACAATTTTGGCCAAAAATACTGAAGTTGCACTAGTGACGTTCTCTCTCGCTAAATAAAACCGATTATAGCGGGAAGCTCTCTCCTACTCACGGATGGAGCTTCCTGCTTCCCTGAATGACTAATGTCTAAGCCTCCACAGGCAGCAACGATGAGACCCACCGTTGTCTTGTACTAAAAGTTCTATACTCACCCGGTTTACTTCAGGGAATTTTACCTCAAATACGAAATTACCAGGAATTCACCAGTTAACCCCATATCTTGACTTGTCTAGGTTCAGCAGTCAGGTACGTATTACCGCCACTCCTAACTGGCATGAATGTAGCACGCTTAAGATACCTTGTCAACTAAAAAACGCTACTAGTTTTTTTGCGGGTCGCGCCCTGCCCTCCTGTTATACCCGTTAGGGTTAACGGGAGACCCAGAGCGACATTTAGTTGGGCTTATAGTTCATAATCCCATGGTCAAAGACAAAAGGGAGCTGCTTTTTTGATTATATTCACAGCCGTTCACGCACCTCATTGATTAATCCAATGCTTGCAGTACGATACAAACTTAAGCAAGATTCTTTGATGGTGATTTAGCCTTGAATTCTCAGCCTACTTGATTATACCATTAAACATAAGGTCAAGAGTTATTAAATTTTGTCAAATATTTAGTAGCTGGTTAGTACAAATTCACGAATATATTTGGCATTGTTTGACTACATTAAGACTATATTTATTTACAACGTTTATTATACTATATGGCAATAGACAAATAGGTTAGGACATAGAGTGATAATCATCTTTAGACAGGGAAATGTTTTTCCTGCTTTTTCATGCTTCCTGCTATAAATAACTTAGATTTGCCTCCCCTCAAGTTGAATCAGCTAAAAGTGATTATAGAACTTACTCATAATGACTATTAAACTTAAGCTAATTTATGATTCAATTACAAGTAAAATTTATGCCTTCTGCTTTCATTAAATATTTATTAACTTAATTATGTCTAAATTACGCTGGCTAATTCTCAATTCTTCTGCTTCTGGATTTGGTCTTTGTTCACTTATATACACCATCCTTATAGTATTTAAAGAATTAAGTATTTTAAACGTTTTTATGCTGATTTTGGTCTTAGTTTTTTTGATGCTTAATTTAGTATTCACAGCTCATTATTTTTCTCAAATTTCCCGAGAACTATACATTAGAAATAAAATGCAAACACAAATGAAGATGAGGGCTAAACCTACAAGGTATCGATATTAAATTTTGAGTGAATCATTACTGTAATATAGTTGTCGGGAATATATAACAGAGTATTTATAGTAAATAGTTACTAAATTAGTACAATATCATGTCTGTTTAATTAGCGAGCAAAAAGCTATCCTCTCACTTCAATGGCAAATCTTTATATTTTCCCTACTCCCCACTCCCTGCTTCCTTATTCTTAATATGAAATATCAAAAAGAATGCTACGAATCATTTCCCTGTTTAAAAGACTTTACCTAGAAATGTCGATTTGACTAAAAATAGAGTTTGACTCTAACTAAATGATATATAGGCTATTCCTACTGAATCAGTCCTCCTGGCTACTGACTGCTTGAAACACCCTAAGTATTTATAGGAAAAATTTTAGTATTTCATATTACTTTATCAGTACTTAACCAGACATAAAATAATACAACAATCTTGGGCAAAATATTTGTAGATTATGTTGAAAAAAAAAGGGTAGTCCTGTAGTTATAGTGATATTTATAAGTAGGGTTTACCGATCAAATCTAAAAGCATTTACAGATAAAGGTAAGTGCCTTTTTAGAACGAAAAAAAGTGCAAATTTTTAAGCTTGAGCGACCAAAAAATTAGGATTTTGGGGTAACTATGGCAAAAAAATAAAGGGATAAATATATCTGACTACCTCCTCTAAATTCCCAATTCCTCCTGACTCCTGACTCCTGACTCCTACCCCTGCCATGCATACTTTTTCAGCAAGCCCTAAATAAATCCCTTTCACTCTCATAAACAAAACTAAAAAAATCACTACTTGCACACCACTACCTAAGGCAGAAGGTTACTTTAAATTGTTGCAATTTTCTAGAAAAATACGTTACAAAGTATCTAAACTGGCTAACTTATTACTACAGCTAATTACTAAAAATGTTTGACTTTATTAACTCTATTCTTGGTCGTCATCCAGAACAAATCAAGGCTAATGTTGAAATTTATACTTGGCAAACTTGTCCCTATTGTATCAGGGCAAAACTTTTGCTGTGGTGGAAAGGTGTCAACTATACAGAATACAAAATAGATGGAAATGAAGCTGCCAGAAATACTATGGCTGAACGTGCGAATGGATATCGTACTGTGCCACAGATTTTTATTAATGACCAACATATTGGTGGCTGTGATGAAATTTATACTTTAGATGGAAAGGGTGAGTTAGATCCTTTAGTAAACTACCCGGCATCAAATCAGAGATTATGATGCGGGCTTTTCGTAGCCCTCCAGTATGTCCTATATAGTTAGCTGTCTTGGTACGAAATCAAGACTGCTAACTTCACAGGATAACCAGGGACCT
>NZ_JAAHGO010000007.1:0-72596 GCF_010672455.1 Okeania sp. SIO2C9
TGCAGGACTATCGAAAAAACATCAATCTATAGATTCACACTATCTATATCTATAGCGATCGCCACAACAAAAACCGGTGGTGGTGCATAGTAATGGTAAAGGAGTGTGGGGGGATGGGGAGATGGGGGGATGGGGAGATGGGGAGATGGGGAGATGGGGAGATGGGGAGATGGGGAGATGGGGAGATGGGGAGTATGAGAGAAATTAAAGAATATGTATCCTACCATTACCATGCAGGACTATCCAAAAACCAATAGAACTTACGCAGATACACTATATATAGTACTCATAACTATTGTCCAATAGTTACTGGACTCTATACACAGTGAGATGAAAATTTTTCTTCTCTTGGTCGATTGGATATGGCGAGGAGACCTCGCCATCCCTCGACCGCTTATTATCCCCTTAAAAGGGGAGGCTTTAAACCACAATTTTTCGGTAAGGCTAGAAAAAAATATAGTTATATAAATAATTGTGGAGAGGAAGTTATTCCAATTTGTTATGACGAATTAGGAAGGTTTAATGGAGAAGTTGCATTTTTTAAGCAAGGAAAAAAGAGGGGATATTTTAATCAAAGGGGAGAAGTAGTTGAAACACCTACTAATCAAGATTTACCAAAGAAAAAACAAGTCAATCTAAAATGTCAAGATGCCAAAGCAGAGCAAAGTACAATAACAAAAAAACAACTGGAAAATACAAACTATCCACGCAGCAGAAGAACACGCAAAAGAAGTAGCAGCAAAGTCAAGAATTAAAATATAGTGCTTCTCGGATTCATGAGTTACACTTGTTTTTCTTCTTTTCTCTTTCCTGTTCCCAGTTAAAATATTCCCAGTTAAGGTTTTCCCTAAAACCCATAACTTTGTACCTCACAAATATAATAATTGCTATATTCCCTAGATACACTGACCTTTTTACAGCAAAATTAAAATTATGATTTCTTTGATTCAGGAGATGGTATTTATACTCCCAGATTTATTTCTGCTTCCTGCCTTATAAATCACATTCCCCATATCAATTTGCCATATAGAAACCCCGATTATATGTTCATAAATATGCGCGTTTTTTTAGCTAGGAGTTAGGAAGACAGGAGGGAGTTCATTAATGGATAATGGATAATGGATAATGGATAATTGATAATTACCTCTGGTTAAAACCGCTACGGAATTGAATATCAGGAGATATTATTTCTTTTCTTGGTCGATGGTCGGCCAGCGAGGAGACCCGTTCTTGCAGACCCGCTCCGAAGATCGCCATCCCACCCTTCGGGAAGCTGCGAAGATAGACCGCTTTTTTTCCCTTTAAAAGGGGAGGCTTCAAGGCGCGAATTATTTAATTATTAATTATTAATTATTAATTATTCGGTAAGAGGAAAGAGAGAAGATGTGGGGATAAATAATACAAAAAACACTCCTTGCTGATGATTTTTCCTCAAAATTGATGCGCGAAAAGACTTGACTACCATAATTATATAGATATCAAATGGGTTCCATACAAAAAATAGTATAAAAATCGGTGAATTACCAAATATTTAGACTCTGCAAATCATGATAATAAATCAAGAATAAACACCTAATTTATTCTGGCAATTAGCAATAAATATTCACCTCTCAATACTGACTACTAAGTAGGTGAAAATAAATAAATTAAATATTAGAGAGGGCTGATTTTTAGAACTCATCGCGCTTAATTCAAAGCTTTCAGTTAAACCCCCCCCTACAATTTTTTTTAACGTTTAATTAGACCTACCTACTTACTGACTACTTATCCTTTATACTATGTTTTGAACTGCGAAATGTAGGTGATAAATATGTTTCAAACAACTCGTCGTCGTTTAGCAATTTGGTACACCACAGTAACAGCTATTTTATTACTAATATTTGTCACAGGATTTTATATCTATTTCCGAAATACTTTGATCGAACGCATCGACGATACTTTACTTCATGTCGTAGAAGTAGTAGAGCGATCGCTAGTCATCGAATCTTTCCCCACTAAAAATAGTAAAAAATTTCGTGTTAACCTGGAAGCTAGCTTTCGAGATAATGCCAATACTGTAGAAGATGACCATATCGACCTTGAATGGTTTAGCTCCACAGGAGAACTAATTTGGTCAACCTTTTCCGCTCCCCTAAATATTCCCATACATTCCAACCGCACTGGAGAAACAGTACGAATAACCCCTCACTTGGAAAAAGTTGAAACATTACAACAACCCATAGACAATAATTTACTACTACGACAGATAACAGATAGAGTAGAAATCGATCGCCAAGTCTTAGGATATTTACGAGTCAGTCATCCTTGGTTTGAAGTAACAAAACCAATTCGCCAGTTAATGCTAGACCTAAGTATCATCACCTGTTTAGTCATAATTTCAGTAGGAGCAATTGGTTGGTTACTTTCTGGGTTAGCAATACAACCAGTACGCGAGTCTTATCAACATCTGAAAAAATTTACTGCTGATGCTTCCCACGAACTCCGCAACCCCATCGCCATGATTCAAACTAATGTACAAGTTGCTTTAGCAGACCGGGAGTTAGCATCATCCGAACATCAACAACAATTACAAGTTATCGAACGTTTAACTCGTCGGTTAGGAAAACTGGTAGATGATTTACTATTTTTAGCACGTCAAGATAGTGGAATAGTACAGTCACAGTTTTCATCAGTACCATTAGATGCTTTATTGATAGAAGTAGTAGAAGAACAACAAGCGATCGCTACTGCCCAAGAAATAAATCTAGAATTAAAAATTTCCCTACCCGACCTTATTGAAAAGGCAGTTGAAGAAGGAGTCAGGAGTCAGTCCTCAGGAGTCAGGAGGGAAAATTGCATGGGGTATCTCACCCCAAACAATTTTGAACACCGTGTAGACGGTGGGGTATTAAACCCACAAAAAAAAGATAAAAATCAAGACACATCTCGAACCATCAAAAATCTTATATCTGAGGAAGATATTAATCTCATAGGAGATTGGGACCAACTAGCAAGGTTATTTACAAATCTGATTAGTAATGCAATTCAGCATACCCCATCTGGTGGTCAGATAGTAGTAGAATTGCAGCACCTTCCCAAAGTCAAAAAAGCAACTTTAAGGACTCAGAAAAGGGAACTAGACAATAGCTCTGAGAGTAGTGGAGTAATTTTCAGAGGTTGTCAAAACCTTAAATATAAATATGACTCTCTTCAAGTAACAGTCAAAGATAATGGTATTGGTATTCCTATTGATACATTATCACGTTTATTCGATCGCTTTTATCGAGTAGACCCTGCTCGTTCACATCATGGTACAGTTGGGTCAGGTTTAGGGTTAGCGATCGCCCTAGCTATTATAGAAAATCATTATGGCCAAATATCTATCGAGAGTCATCCTCAAGTTGGTACTATGGCCACAGTCACTTTGCCGATAAATCAGAGTCATATCAAATCCAGTTGAATACTTATTATATAGTTGTGGGAGATGGGGAGATGGGGACCCACCCCTAACCCCTCCGGTGGAGGGGAATGTGGGGAGATGGGGAAATTGAAGTGTGGATAGAATTATAAACATATACTGTATAACCGGATTATATATTAGAAGTTAGATTTGATAGGCTAAAAACTAAAAAATTTGACAATACAATAGTTTCAGGCAATTATTTGACATTTATAAATGCTCAAAGTTAGTCAGAGATTACTTCTGACTTCTGTAAAGGCGAATGGCCATTGGCTAACGCAGAGCTGCCGCTAACGTCCCTACTAACTTGTGACTTGCGCGTAGCACTATAAAACCTGCCCACAAGTCGTTTCCATCTACTGCTTAAAAGACAGTGGTTTAACACTTACCGAATTTTCAAGATGATTCAATACCTTTCTAAACTTGTTGAAAAAACTCCGATCATTAGTACCCTTTGTAGCAGTTTAATCATGGGACTAATTACAGTTGCTCTAGCTGGAGGGCCTCCCCCTGGTACAACTAAGCCACCTACTCAACCTTTAAGAAAAGAACCTGCGCAAGTAGAAGAGAATACTGAACCTCGTCGTCGTCAACCTCCTGCTAGTCAGCCATCTGGCGGTCAAGAAAAACCAGTAGAGGCCGAACCAGACAGAAGTGAGCCTCCTCGCCGTCAACCTCCTAATGTAGGAAACCCTGGTGGCCAGCAGCAAGAGATTAATCAAACACCACCACAATTTCCTGAACCAGCAGGTAGAGTTACCCCTGTGGAAGGTCTCGTTACTCTAAGATTGATTAATCAAACGGATGCCGTAATTAAATATCAGGTAATTGGTGGCCGACATAGGACTCTAGGAGAAAGGTCAGTAGCAGAAATATATGAATTGCCAGTCCCATTAACGTTAACCTACCAACGTCCTGATGGAGGGTTATTATTAGTAAGTCCTCAAGGTATTTCTAATAGAGTATTAGAGGTTAGGTTTAATTCCACAGAAAATTTTGATTTAGATACTAAGTCACTAAATATTACTGGGACAGGAGGAGTATTTTTGAACTAGTGCAGGATGACGGAAATAACTGACCAGTTACAAAATGCTAAAACAATTACAAATCAATACTTTTAACTTTTAACTTTTGACTTTTAACTTCCGCGTAGTGGCACTAGGTTAATTTCAAGACAAATTTGAGGTCTGAAGTTTTTAAGTTATAGCAATGAGCGCTGGTATATTTACAAATTGCAGAAGGGGCTAAATAGCTAAAAGTCTTATATTATCAGCAATTTATTCCCCCTTTCGGAGCTGTTGCTTTCCGGAGCTGTTGCCTGCGCACAGCGCTATATCATCTACATAACTTTCAATCCTAAGTTAAATTTAAAAAATTTCGGCAGAAGACCTACTTCATAGGAGACGTTTTGCTAATGCAAAGCTTTCCTAAGTAATTAGTAATTCTATGGAAAAGCAAACAGCATGAATACCGAACAATGTTGTGCAATAGCTAAAGAAAGAGTTGCTTGGTAGATAAATTAACGATCGACCGACCTTAGACAGGGAAATGTTTTTTCCGACTTTTGCCTGTTCCCTATTTGGTAAATATCTGTCTTTGAAATATTAGGACTTCTACCATAGCGCAGTCTTGACCTTAACTACATCAAGATTCTGGTTCTTTTGAAACTTTGAGAAACTGATTTATACTTGTACTAACTTGTTCCATATCATCATTAAAATAGATAGCTTTAATATCCTCCGGTAAATTATTATCTAGATGATGGTATCCCTGCTGCAACAAAGATTTTATCTCCTGAGATGAAATAGTTTCTCCCTCAGCTTGGAGATATGCTGCAATTCTTGTTTCACTCCAGTGGAAAGTCTGAGACATTAACATAATCAAGCGCAGTAGTGCCTCTAACTGGTCTAATACTTGCCTAACATAGCACCATAAAGGTGGTGGAGCTACCTGTAAAGAATAACGAATTGATTCAACAGGAGGAATTTCTGCTTGGTTAAGACTAATAGCTGTAACATTTATTAACCAATTCTGGAGAGTAGTATTTTCGTTGGTTGGATCTGCCCCCTCTCGTAAATCTAGGCCACGCAGTTCATAAAATATATGTTGCCAAGTTTGGGCAAATAGATAATCTGCTTGAACAGGGGATCGCAAGGAATGTTGAATTAAAGTTTGGACTATCATACCATAGCGACAAAAAATCGCTACGAAGTATTTTCCTTGGTCTGGATAGTTTTGAAATAAGGTTAATAGTTCCTGGTCACTATGATGGAATAGTGATTTAACTATAGGGTGATTAGATTCAGGAAATGTGTAAGTAGGCTCTGTTTTTAGCATAAAGTATGAAAAATTTAGATTAATGAATATTCGGTCGAACCACTATTAATTCTAAAATCAGGCAATTAAAATTATTAAAAAGCTTTCAATACCTAATTTTATGCACTACTTTTTTAGGCTGAAGTCAAATGTGATGAAAAGGAGTTTTGTCCTAACTATTAGAGTGGAGAGAGGTCTAATAAACATCTCCAATAATAAAAAATAAAATCAATTATCGCACATAAATTACTAATTATTTCCGCCTACTCCCTCTTTTCTAGCTATGCTTTATAAACATCTTTCTTAAGATTGATATTCCCTTGGCTGAAGCACAGGGGATTCTTAAGCAATCCAAAACTTGATTCTTAAAGGCATTATCAAACTGCCTCTACTGACTTCTTTAAGGGAAAACCTTAAAGTTACCGCTACTTTTTTGAGGATATTAGCTGCGCCATTACAATCGGCATTAACTAACAAACCGTTTTGAGTTTGATAGAGTCCTCGTTGTCTTGATGCAGTCGCTCATGGGGGAAACCCCCTTTTGCGGCGCTGCATCGCTTAATTCTCTTGCCTGATGGCTTCCAGCTTCCGGGTTTTTCACCGTAGTTTGGCAACAAGTCATCATCTAAAAAGCTAGCTTGCAAGGTATACGATTCTTCCGTTTTAATAAACTCTATGCCGTATAATTCGCATAACTGAATAATTCGTTCTTTGAGTTTAGCTGTGGGGATTTGTACAAACTTTTGGTTGTTTTTTGCACCGATATTAATACTATCTTTTTGTCGTTTATTCCAACCAAAAATCATTAGGCAAATTCCATGTTTAAGGCAATGATTAATCACCAATCTTGCTGCTTTATTAACAGCATCGCGCATTTTTATATTGCGTTTTGCAGTTATGCACGCTAATTTATTTGACCAAAATATTTGGGGTTTATTATCTTTAATTGTAGCTATTTGTTTGTTGTACTAACCCACCCCTATCCCCTCCCGGGAGGGGAACTAAAGGGGTGGGTGTTTACCATCAATAATCAAACTTTTCCCTACATTAGAGACACAACTTAACCAATTATCAACTCCGTGGTCTATCCCTATAACTTTGGCTTGATCTAGCTGAGGTTTATCAGCTTTTAACTCATAAACCCATTCGACATAAAAACAGTAGTTACGAGGTAAAATCCTAATTTATCTGATTTCTTTAAACTCAAGATTACTAGGGAAATCTAAGAGAAAACTATCAACTTTAAATGCTGCTTTAACCTTTCTGGCCAGAGGTACTTTAACTTGACTATTTTCCAGCTTTAAAGCTTGCGCACGGATAAGTTATTACTCCTATTCCTCCCTTTTTGCGATATTTTGGTAGTTGAGGTTTATCAGTTAATTCTCCTTTGAGATACTTCTTAGAAAGTGCTTGATAAGACTTAAATGCTGACCCTACTCCTCTAAGAGTTTGTTGTGCTGCTTGAGAATACAAAAACTGATAATTACTATTGGGCTTTAACTTCTTTTCTAAGTTGTATTTTCCCAGAATTTTACATGACTTAAAATACCATTGCCTAGCCAAATAAATCCCGCAATTAATGAGTTTATTTGCTGTAGTACATAAGTATTCTAAAAACGAGATAATTTCGGGAATCTTAATTAACTCTTGCTGACATCCATACATCTTTATCACCTCCTTTAATAGGATAACATTAAAGAATAGAAAATGACAAATTTTTAAGGCGATTAAAATCGCCCATTCTTTTTCATCCACGCTTTAAAAAGACGTGACTTTCAAACTCTCGTCCATCTTTCGTGAACTTGACAAAATAGACAAGTTATGTATAAGTACTTGAGAGACTTTTTTCTCAAAAATAATGTATTGAAAAGCACATTTTTTTGAGAACTTAAGCAGCGATCACTACTGCTAAATTGACTCTTTCTCTCTTCTCCCCTGCTCCCTCACAGGAGTGCGCGTTCCCTCACAGGAGTCAGCATTCCGCAAGCGAGCTGTCGTCGTCGCGGAGTCTGACCGCTTGCGTCTAGCCTCCTCCGGAGAAGCTAAAGCTAACGCCGACGCGGGGTCGCACCGCTGCTCCCCTTCTCCCCAAAAAGTTTTCAGAAGTTCCTGATAATGGATAGCTTTTCTGGAGATATCTAATATATTCTGTCCATAGCCCTATGTCCTCCCCACTGTTCAACAATTTTATCGTCGTATTCATCAGAAATTGCTAAAACTGCTTTTACAGATGCCTCTAATTCTGGTTTATCGCAAGTAGAACCGACTATTGTATGTTCAAATATAATACTATTATTTTCATCTATACCAAAAGCACCAAAGCGCATTTTACTATTTTCTTGCAGTAAAAATTTCATCAAATCTGATTTTAAATCTACATTTGTCACCACATAGGAGCGAGTATTAATTATTGCCTCATTATCTCCCCAAGCAAAAACAGATACTTCAACTAAAGCAGAACCCATAAACAAAGTAACACCTGGTAAGTCTTGTCTCACGCAGGGAAATTTATCAAATAATTCTCTCATCCAGAGAGAGATTTTGTTGTAGCAAGCTTCTTGTACATTCGTCTCAAATTGCATTATTTTTCTCCAAAAGCTTTACTAGAAACTAGCCATTACAAAAAAATATAATAACTATAATATATCAATTTTTGCAGTTTGAGATAAAATAGACTGTAAGTTTATGATTTTCTTAGGATACAATTATGAGTGAAATATTAACACCTAGTTTAGTAGCCCAAATTCTCACTGCATTAGGATCGGTGGGTTTTTTATTTCTGGCAATTCAAGCATTGCGACTACTAAAACAATAACTATTAAAACAACAATGGTTTTGATAAATTGATTTCTATCGGTTGGTCGCAGTAATATTCGATCAAAAGCCAGTTATTTTGAGATTATTTAGACATCTCCAAAAATCAAAAATAAAATCAATTATTATCCATAGATTCTCAATTATTTATCCGGTGTTCCCTCTTTTATGGAGATGTCTATTGAGCGATCGCTCTTTCAATAATGAATAATGAATAATGAATAATGAATAATTACCTCTCCATGAATTGAAGAGGATTGACAAAGAGATGAAAATTTTTTTTCACAGGAGTCGATTGGATATGGCTCCTTTGACCTCGCCATCCCATCCTAGGTCATGCTGCGCAAACGACCGCTTATTATCCCCTATCCAAGGGGAGGCGCATACCCACAATTTTTCGGTAATATCATGTCCACTTAATCTCGCCCTCGACAAACTTTCTCTTCTATCCTTCTTTGCCTTATTTTCCCCCTATTGCCTACTCCCTCTAATACCAAATTGAAATGAAGCTGCATAGAATAATACTTAAAGCACAATTGACTGTAGATAGACGTAGATAAAGATAGATCAATGAATGAATTTTGTAATTCTATGCAACCTCATATAAAATTGGTATAATACCAATTTAAAAAAAGAATGTTACGAATAATTGGGGATGATTAAAAGATTTTATATAAAGATATCCCTTTGATGAAAAAGATAAGTTTTAACCTAAAAAATGGTATAGAAGTCATTCATTCTGTACATCGCCAATCCGACTGCTCCCCTACCTATACGGGCAAACGGCCGTTTGCCCTACCACTGACTCCTAAGAAATAGCCTAGCTATTTGTAACAAAAATTTATCAAATTGGTATAATACAATGTCCGGATGATTAAGTATAATAAAAATGTTCTATTGAAGCGTTCTTGAAGGAATATCCCAAATTTCTGCTCCGTTTCCAGTGTTCGATCTTGAGCTTACACCTACGACCTAAGAACTTTCTAATGTTAAAAAATGTACCCTTCCAGAGGCTTCACCAACAATAATTTTTACTCCATCTTCTGCCACAGCGCAACATTCTAAGGAACTCTCTCCTGTAAAATGGGCGATCGCCCGTCGCTTTTCTAAGTCCCAAACTTTGAGAGTATGATCATCAGATGCAGAAATCACTTGCTTACCATTTGGTGTTACTGCAACTGAACTTACCCAGTCAGTATGACCGCTCAAACTAAATAGTTCCTCTGTAGTTTCTAAGCACCAAACTTTAACAGTTTTATCAAAAGACCCAGAAATTAATCGCTTGCCATCTGGTGTTACTGCTAACGCTTTTACCCACCCATTATGACCGACTAAAGTAGAAACTTCTTCTCCAGTTTCCAAGCACCAAATTTTAATAGTTTTATCAAAAGACCCAGAAATCGCTCGTTTACCATCTGGTGTTACGATCGCTGAACTTACCCAGTCAGTATGTCCTATGAGAGTAGAAACTTCCCGTAAAGTTTCTAAACTCCAGACTTTTAGAGTTTGGTCAGACAAACAGGCGATCGCTCGTTTACCCTCTGGTGTAACTGCCACAGCAAAAATACATCTAGTGTTACCTTCTATCGTCAACAATTCCTTTGCTGTTTCCAAACTCCAAATTTTGAGAGTGTTATCATCCGAACATGATATAATACGTTTGCCTGGTAATACAGCTACTGAATTGACTCGATCGGTGTGACCTTTAAGAGTACAAACTGATTTAGCTGTATTAAAATTCCAGACTTTGATGGTGTTATCCCAAGATGCTGATACTGCTTGTCTATCTGGTAGCACTACTGCTGCATTCACCCTATTAGTATGTCCGATGGGGGGTGGCAATTCTTCAGAAGTATCAAGACTCCAAACCTTCAGAGTAAAATCATCAGAACCAGAAATTATGCGTCCATCTGGTAAAACTGCCACTGCATATACTGAGTCAGCATGACCTTTGAGAGCAAATAACTCTTCTCCTGTCTGGAGACTCCAAACTTTGAGAGTATTGTCAGAAGCAGCAGAAATAATTTCCTTACTGTTTGGAGCTACTGCTACTGCATTTATTCCTTTGCTGTGACCTTTGAATGTCAAAATAGTTTTTTGGCTGCGCAAATTCCAAACTTTAATAGTGTTGTCTGAAGAACCGGAAATTACTTGTTCTTCTGGAAGTATTGCTACACTTCTCACACCACCGGTATGACCAGTTAGTGTCAATACTTGTTCTTTTGTCTGGAGATTCCAAATCTTGAGAGTGCCATCAGATGAACCTGAAATAATTTCTCGACCGGATAATACCGCTAACGAATTGACCCAACCTTTATGACCAGTGAGGGTAATTTCTTCTTTTTGTGTTTCAATATTCCAGACTTTAATCGTATTATCTGAAGAACCGGAAACTACTTTACCATCTGGTAATACTGCTACTGCTCTTACTCCTCTTGTATGACCAGTGAGAGTGAGAAATTCTTTAGTTGTTTCTAGGTTCCAAATTTTGATGCTGAAGTCATCGGACCCGGAAACCACCCATTTATCATTTAGTAATGCTATAGCTCTAATTCTCGCCTTGTGTCCAGTTAAGGTTGCTATTTCTTTCCCTGTTTCCAGGTTCCAAACTTTGAGAGTATTATCAGCAGAACCAGAAATTACCAATCCTTCTGGGGTGACAACTACTGCATTTACCCAGCCAGTGTGACCGATGAAAGTGCGTAGTAGTCTACCTCCTGGTGGTGTGAGACTTGGTACCATTGGTCTTAACCAGGGCGTCCGGTTCCAAGATTTAGCTTGTTGTAGCATTTTTTGAATTTCTGGTATTTCAAAAGATAGCAGTCGCCCCCAAAGTTGTCCTGGTAGTTGTGTTTTATCTTCGACAAGGATATGAGATGATAGTTCAATTGCCCCTTGAATTAATTTTAGAGTTTTAACTTTTTCACTTGAAGTCCATACATTGGAATGCATGGCTTCCTCATAATCATTTAATAGATATTCTACTCCGAATAAATATAGTCTTGATTCAATAAAATCAAAATCTGTGAGTAAGCGATGCAATTGTTCTGTATCAGATTCACTCACGAGAAAACCTGGTAAAGTTTCTAAGAGATAGTATTGATCTTCTAGGGGCATTTGAGCTAAATTTTCTCTAAACTCACCCATTTCAATTTCCTTGTTATACTGATGTAAACTAATAGGTATTTGTGCAAAATTAATTTAACATCTTTAAGCAGGAAGTAGGAAATAAAAAGATACTTGTTTGCTTAAGCAGTAGATATAAAAATAATTTTGCCCACCTATTTAATATGACCATCAAATATACAATTAATTTAGCTTTAGTGCTTATACATTTTATACATTTATAATATTAGACATCTCTAGAAAAGAGGGAGTAGGGAGCAGGGAGTAGGGATTAGTGGGAAATAATTGATAATTTCTGTGCAATAATTGATTTTATTTTTTATTATTGGAGATATCTATTGAGAATAAGAATTAAGGTAGAGGAACAGTAGTTTAATTAGATAAGGAGTGTGGGGAGTGCGGGGTGATGGGAAGATAGAGAAAGATTTGGTAATGGCGCATAAGTTGGAAATTTTTTTTATACCGAACCTGAGCGGGTTTGATTTAGCCTACCCTACCACTAAATAATGAACCTACAACCTACCACCTAAAACCTTCTTTAATTACCATTATTTAGGCACTTCCTCTGCTTGAGTTAAGCGTTCTAACTTCCACTTTAGTACATTCCCTACAAAAGATGGAGGATGATGGTCAAATTCAGTTTGAGCTTTATTCGTATAGTCCAAGCAATTGTCTAAATATTGTCCTACCCTTTCGCGATCGCGCAAATAATACAAAATTGTTGCATAAACTTGTTCCAAGCTAACAGTATGAAATAGTTCGGCATGGGTTCTATAAAGAAATGGTAAAGAACGCACTCATTTTGTTAAAGATTTAATGAAGATTTGCAATTATCCTTAATATGGGCTTGATTAATTCAAAACAGTTAAATATTATTATCTAAAGATAACACATCTAGTTTGGTTTAAATCTAATGGTTAAAAGTTTTGAGCTTTTTAATTCTGAATGGACTCCTATTGCCGTAGGAATCCATTCCATCAAGGTCTTACTTAATTACAAAAAGTTCAGTAAAATTTTTCCTTAGCTCTACCCTAATACTATTAGGAAATTCGACTTCAAAAATCAAACTTGATGGGAGCAATAAAGAAATAATGAATGGTGTTGCCAGTCTTGTAAATAGACTGGTTTTCTTTTTTCTGACTATTTTTTTGCTGTTCATAACCTTCAATTTGTTTCTGTTTAATTTGAACTATCAAGTTCTAAAAAAATATTAATCTTGATCTTATTTAGGTGGCAAGCATTTTGTTCCTTGTTCATCAAAACTTCATATCAGCTTCACCAAAACTTCATAAACTCCAACTTTGAAGTAAAAAATAAAATTGATACAAATAATCAACATCTTTCGTTGATTCGATTAATTTAAAGCTTATATATCTGTAGCAATAAAAAATAGTGTTTCTCAAATCAACTAGGCTGTTCTGAATTCTTGTACTTTATGTCTCAAAGGATCTTTAGGATATTATTATATGTATAATTTATAAAGTTTGAAAAACCTGAACAACTTCATCAATGCTCAACAGTAATAACATTTAGTAAATCTTCGTTTTCACAGGTTTTCTTGTAATTGTTGCTCAAAACCCAAATGTCTAATTAACTGTACAGTGATGAGTGGAAAGTGTACTGTACAGCTAAATCAACCTCTTGGAAACTGCGATTTCCAAGAGATTAGTGAACTATCTAGTGGGGTATCTAGTATTTACCTAAAAGTCAAGCTAAAGACGATTGTACTGTACGAGCTGAAATACCCATTTTACAGACAATTTGAGTATTAGTAAGCGCCATACTGATTATCTATTCCAAAAAAGCCGAATTATAATTATTTGTAATGAAAAGCTAGCTCCGACTCATCAAAATAACCTTTCTCAACTGTAGTGGGAGCATCTTGCTCCCGTGCTAGGAATTCCTTGTTCCTGTATACCATTACTATGCAGAACTACCCCATAGGGTCATTTCAGTTATCAGTTATCACTACCTCTAGCTGAAGCAAGAGTCTTGACACCAGAAATTTTCAGTCAGCAAACATTGAGCAATAAAAAAAAACTTGCCAACCCTACAAA
Organism: Okeania sp. SIO2C9; assembly: GCF_010672455.1. Classification (GTDB taxonomy): domain Bacteria; phylum Cyanobacteriota; class Cyanobacteriia; order Cyanobacteriales; family Microcoleaceae; genus Okeania. The sequence goes on from NZ_JAAHGO010000007.1 coordinate 13,753, forward strand.
ATTATCTATATTTACACTTTTTGTGTCTCCTAACTTCCAACTTCAAATCCTAATTTTTAGGCATTTTTGTAAACCATTCCTAACAAATTATTTTTGATTTGTTTTTCCATACTTTCGATTTCAATTAATGACTCTACTTCTTGAACAATATCTTTTCGGTAGAGAAAGTCTTGAAATGCAGCATGATATATGCTATAAACTGGTTTTCCTTCTGTTTGATGAATTCGCAGAAATTGTGCCCACTCATCTAGGATTTCTTGAACCATTAAGGAAATTTCTCCACTTAATTTTGCTAACATTCCACAGGATACTGGCTTACGAGTTTTTGTTAAGAAATATATGATTTTTAATTTAGTAATAGGCAATGGTTTGACATTCATTTTCATTCGATGCCAGTGTTGATCGTAATATTTCTCTAAACCTTGGGGTAAACTTTCTAAGCTGATATCTCTATAGTTACCTTGCTCAATATCATCAAGTACATATTTTAAGTACATGAAATTATTTTCACTATTGCTGGCTATAGATTCGACAAATTCTTCTAATGTTAAGCCTCTTTCTTCTATCCATTCTTTCACTGCCAGTCGCTTTGTGCGCAGACGAATAAATAGTTTTACATCTTCTAGGCTTTCATTGGGATAAATCATTAAGTCAAAAATTTTCTGTGGTGCCGAAATGACTAACGGTAGTGGGTCAGACCTCTTAGTCAGCAGAAAATAAACTTTATTGGGTAAGTTTGCTGGTAAGTAAAGCACATTAGCCGCCCCACTTTGACTACTTAAATCTACTTCATCTAAGGCATCAACTGCTATTATGAGTTTTTCTCCTGGTTTTAGTAGGGCACTAATTTCGTTTAGTAGTTTTGATAGAAAGTTGCCATTGCTAGTGTTATCCGGATGTAATGGTAGTTCATAAGGCAAATTATAACCTTCAATTAACTGGGTACAGATACTTTTAAGAAAATCTTCAGCCCTAGTTCTACCTTCTGATAATAAATTGAAATAGGCAAGACAACCAATGCGACGTACATATTCGGCAATGATTGTACTTTTGCCTACTCCTGGGTCAGCTTCAATGATAAAATATCCTTTAGATTGGTTATGGATGAAATCTTCAATGGCATCAAAAACAAAACCTCGTCCGAGAAAGCCTTCCGTTTTATCTGCTATTAATGCAGCAAAGTCAGCAGGTATTACCTGACATTTTTGCATCTGTTTACGCAGCAGTAATATTAACTGTTCTAAGTGAGTATTAGCTCCACCAATACCTGCAATTATTTTGTCTATATCTTGACGGTAGTCCCCAACAAATTGATCGACTCTTCTCTCTATTTTGTTGGTCACATCAACAAGACGACTGATATCTTCACCTGCTGTTGCTAGCATATCATGTACTAAGGCTTGAAATACTGTACTTTCTGTTCTCAACTCGTGACGAAATTGATGGACTGTAATTGACACTAATTTAGTTTCCACTAGCACAAATAATTCTTTTGGAGCGTGTTTGAGCCACTTATCTTTGCTTTGCAATCTAGACATCACGACTTTCACTATTGCTTCTTCTTCTCTTCCTTGAGGTAGATGAGTTATTCTTTGCTTGTGTTTTTGCACTAAATCTAGTATAATCAGTGCATCTTTCTCCATTTCCGTTAGTCTGCCTTCAATTTCAGCTTTATCTTGCCTCCATTGAGGTAGTTGTTGAGATTCTTTACGAATTACCTGTAAAGCCTTACAATATGAAGTTACTAAGGCTGTCTGTATTACCTGATTCTTTTCATCAGCTTTTTTTGCTGCCCATTTACTTACCCAATGCCATGTGACACTGGTTGCTTGTTCAAGTCCTGCACCCGCAAAAAGGGTTAATATCTCTATGAGCATAGTTTAGTACCCTTGACTTATACCATATTTAGTGATATATAATAATTTTAATAGCATAGCTTAACCTTAATATCTACCACAATTTGATGTTTTTGGAAAGAGTTATCGTCACAATTATGGTTTTTTAGTCCAATTGAATTCTCTTTTTTGATTCATCTATTGTTGCTGGGATCAAGCTATAGTTTGATTTTTGATTTTTTTACCTTCTAAGAAAACCAAATATATTTGCGATAATAAAAATTATTTGCTTGCTTATTACAGTTTTTGTTGATTAGACATCTTCAGCCAATCAATTAATTAGCTATCAGCATTTCAGCATTTCCGTACCGCAATGCTCCGCAAGTTTTCAGAGTGCTAAAAGCTTGGGTTTAAATCCCCGACTTCTAGCTTGTCTTTTTTATCCCTATGTCTATTGTGGCTAACTTAGCTAGGAAATAATTATTTTTTACGGTTGTTCTGAAGATATGCGATCGCTATTATTTTAATTTATGAAAATCAACCTTTAGATGAAAATTAGTAACATCAAAAAAAAATACAGATTGACAATATTATACATAATTATTTAATGTTATGAGTGTTAAAATTTTCAAGTTAATAATTAAGATATTACTTTCTAACTCTAATAGCCTAATACCTCATGTATTATAAATCATTCAATAGAGAAAAGCTACTAGAGGCTAAAATATATAATATTTTTATTTTAGTAATGATAAAATTTAGTAGTTAGTAGCTCTAGATATAACAGTAACATTCGCTGCAATTCCAAAATTTGAAGCTGTTTGAGAAGCGTGCCAATTAGCGATTACCCATTGACCTTCACAGATATTATTGGTATTCAATCGTTAGCGCAGCTCCCCTAGAAGGGGCGAGCGTAGCTCCCCCTCCGGGGGCACATGATATAAGTGCCATATATGCCAATCAGTGCAACAATAGTATTGATTCAGAATTAATACTATTAGCAAGTTAATGGACATTATCGAATTTTTGCAGTTGAGTGCAGGTCAATGGTTTTCCCAACGCACGATTCACAATTTAGTTTCCGGGGAGTTGCAAGCAGGCAAATCAGAAGTAAATGTTGAAATATTAGAAAAAACAAATCCCACAGTAATTAAGTTGTGCGAACAACATCAAACTGACCCAAGTGTAGCTCAATTAGTAGGGGTGCAAATTAACTGGAATGGTACTATCAACCGAGAGCAAGTGAAAGATATAGGTGCAACAATGTTGATAGTTATTCCTAATTCTGACGACCCCCACCAAGGTAGATTATTGCAGGATAAAGGGGATGGTAAGAGTACAAATATCAGTGGTCGATATATTATGGGGAGTGATGATGTTTTAACATTGATTACTGAGTCGGAAGATTTATACGCGGAGGAACGTTTCTGGTATTTGATGCCTAATTTACGGTTACGCACCAGTGTAGTTAAAAGACCATTAGGTTTTACTCTAGCTTCTTTTTGCTCAGAAATTCGCCGAGTGAAAAATTAAACTGGATCATATTGGTTGCTTGATCGTCAGAAAACATCTCCAAAGAAGAATCTCTAGGGGTGAGTTATTTGTATCTTACTTGATAAACTCACCCTAATATGTTATACCAATTTGATTAACGTTTGTTACAAATAGTAAAAGTAAGAAAGAAGGGTAGTACGTCAAGGAAGTGTGGGAAGTGTGTGGAGGGTGGGAAGTAGAAGGAATAACTGTACCTGTATCTTTTTGTGCAAGTCTGCCACTGATCATAGCTTTTATGGTCTGATCTCAAATCCGGTTAAACAGTTATAGATTGGTTAAGTCTTGAGGAGACACTCCTCAGTCCTCAGGAGGAGAAAGAATCACAAACATTTATTAGTGATGACGATTCGAGATTTTTTTGATGTCCAATTAAACGAGTTTGATATTAAAGGCTGAAAAATTTGCACTTTTTTCCCGACAAAAATCCGAAAAACTCACTCTTGACAGTGCTTTTAGATGATTATTGACCAGCACTACTTACTTATCCCACACTTTACTGATGCATAACCGAAAGAAGGAAGAAACAAGAAGGAATAAGGAATAAATATTGAAAAAAAGGGAAAACGATAGATATCACCATCTAAAATGAACTGGAGAAGCTATTTTTAAGCAGATCCGATCAAGATGCACTTTTTATAGCATTCTTTTTTCAAAGTGGTATTATATCATGTCTGTTTAATTAGTTATATGAAATACAAAAAATTGTGCAAATATACCAATCTCCCAATCTCCCAATCTCCCAATCTCCCAATCTCCCAATCTCCATCTTCTCATCAGTCATCTGTAGCAAGAATTAACCTATTTCATTGCTTTTGTGTACTTTCTATTTTCTGCGATGTTTCTGTCTGTTTAACTCGATCGGGTTTGCTCTGATTCGATCGCGATGCTTGACTATTTTTTACAAATGCTTTTAGTTTAGTATAAAAATCAGTGTGTTTGATCTTAGACTGGGTTGTTTGTACTGGAATCTGCTCGATCAAATCTTGAGTTGTATTTGTTGAGTTTGGTTTAAAGGGGTTTGAGGATGGATCGACTGATGTAGATGTAGAATACTCAGGAGGTTTGGATTCAGATAAACTAGGTAGTGTCTCTGGTTGTAAAGACTGAGTATCTATCTGAGATGTTAAATTTGTGAGAATATTTTTAGTAATAATATTTTGAAATTCAGAGTTGAAATGATAGACAGGTTGACCACGACGTTCCCATAATGTCAAGATTTGCTCAACACAGACAGCTTTGTAACGTCCAAGATATAGCGCCTCAACTACTGCTAAGAGAAGCCACTCTACTTGATACTTATTGTGCCAACGAGTAATAAGTTGCTCAGAAGTCTCATCAGCGAGGTCAAAATCATATTTATTTAATAGAGCCTCTGGTAAAGCAAATGTTGATGACTGTTCTGTCATTGGCCTTTGATTTTTTGCTAATAGATAATACCATTTTTCTTAATTATTGAGGGAGATTCAATAAGAGTGGAGAATGGGGAACAAATAAAAGTTAAATGAAGTTATCAATTCACTTTCTTACATGATGAAAAAATTGATAATTAGTATCATACCATCTCCTAATCATTGCATTATCAATAAAATATTAGATTTTTTACTTTTGACTTACATGAAACGGATACAATTCTCCTTATCCTTATAAGTAGCTGTCTTTATTTATATTTATTAGGTATTCAAGCAAACATAATATTAATTGGGGACTCCTGATCGAACTGTTAAATTACTCGCATATAATATCACAAAGGTTAAAAGTTAAAAACAATTTTTTCTTTAACTAATACTATTGCACTTTAAATCTGCCATTTTATGGGCGCTTAATTAGTGATAAAACAACTTTTTTTTCTCTTTTCCCTGTTCCATATTATTATGAAACCTTTTTTTCTCCCTATTTCCTATTTCCTCATTATAGCAAGATTTTATGAGAGTTTATATAAGTAAGAAATAAACAGCGAAGTTGTAAGAATAAATCAAGTTAAAACTTGCGCTCAATTTTCAAAGATTGACCAGGAGAAAGTTTTTTAATCTCAGTTGTTAAATCATACCAAGATTGTAATTGATTGATTTGAAAAGTGCGACTCATTACAACATAAATAGAAGTTTGATCGCAACCAATAGCTCCACTAATTACATCCCACCAAGACTTAGCAAAAAGTTCGTCTGTAACATACCAAACTCCATCTTCATACTTAAAGTAACGAGTAAAGTGGAAAGGTGCATCTTGCTTGCCAGTAATCAGAATTTTTTGTAATATTTTCCGAATAAAATTTGGAAAAAAACGCCCGAGAGTCAACATAACGAACCTCAGAATAATTAGCTTAAAAGGTGACATTTGAGTTTGTTTTGCCCAACCCATATTACCAGAAATAAGCAATTCATCCTGAGATATTTTCAGATCATAATCACCACTTAAATGACTAACTGCATTTAAAGTTTTATTTCCTTTTTTAACTTGGAGTGATAAATGAGTGTCAGAAACAACTAATTTTTGGTCGCGAAATAGCTTAAAAACACCACCTTTTTTCATACTTACATATAATTCTGTTCCTGGTCTGCGTTTTATCAAAATTTGAGCTTCTTTTAACCAAAGACTAGCAATATCACGATTCACATCAGCAGGTCTTTCTGTAATAAAATCCCGCCATGCTAAGAAATAATTCCAGGTATGATGACCGATAATATGGTCGTCTGCATAACAGGGAGCTAAACCATTTTTTAAGCCTATTAAAAATTGATCGTTAATAGACAAAGCAGCAGGCAACCATTTACCTATTAATTCAAATCCGTGGGGAAAAAAGTTATAGGTATTACGACTAGCATATTCTCCTCCGAAGGAACCATCAGGATGAATAAATTGGGCGGCTAATTCTACTGCTGCGGTAATAGAATTTTTGAGTTTTTCACTGGGGTTTAATTCATAAATTCTGGCTAAACAAGATATAGTTAAAGTATGATAACCAGGGTCAAAACCAGAGTATTCTGTAAACCATCCTTCCTGACTCTGCCAACTTAATAATCTTTCCAGACGTGCTGCTTTAGTTCCCTCCCATTTTGAGGTTTCTAATAGTTTACTCAACAATTCTAAGGACAATACAATTAATGCTTCATGGTTAGCTAAATTGCCACTTTCATAATGATTTACTAACCAATCTGCTCGTTTTTCAAAAAAGCTGAGTACTTCATAGTTATTTAATCCCAATATTTGATAACTTTCAATACTAGCTAATAAAGAAAAAGCTGTTGCTCCACTAGCTCTTTCAAAAGGGAAATAATCATCACAAGAACCATCAAGATGAGCAGTGTGGGTGGCGTATAAGATGCCTGCTTCTGCCCATTTATATATCATTTCTTGCAAATAAAATTGATTATTAGGAATATCTAAGTTATAAGCTAAGGCTAAAGGTAAGACGAATTCTTGAGCCATGCCACTAGGAAAATCTATAATTTTGTAATGCCAAAAATTGCGGTCGAAACAACCATAGGTAGGACTATGATAATTGCGGTCTAACAAGGTCAATATTTTAGGAATTTGAGCAAGTGCTTCTCTGGCAAATAAATCTCTCATCTGTTCTTTTTTGGAGTCACTTATAGTATCTTTATTAGAGGATAAATTAGACTCTGTCTTTAATAAATCAGTTTGATTGGTGATGGATGGTCGATGGTCTTGCATAGTTATATTTTTACTACTTTATATTATGAATAATTTTCTCTACTTTATTTATTTGACTAAAAATTAATTTTATAGCTATGAAAAATTAGATATCAATTTTTTACTGTATCTCACAAGCCGAATAAAAGCTATAGTAATTCCCATACTGGTGAGGTACAAAACTCTAGGCTTTAGGCAACAGGCAACAGCTCCGGAAGGCAACAGGCAATAGTGAAGTAAAGATAAGAGTGTACCTCACGCTTACTGAGAAATGCTATAGACCGATAAAATATTTATTCTTCTTTATTATTCCTTTTTTTTCAATGTCAGCTATTGATGAACGATCATCTTGCATATTTATATTTTCACTACTTTATATTGTGAATAATTATTTTTTTTTTACTAAAAATTAATTGGATAATTATTAAAATTCAGCTCTCATATATCAATTTTTTACCGAAAAATTGTGGTTTAAAGCCTCCCCTTTTAAGGGGATAATAAAAAAAAATTCATTATTAGTCAATCCTCTTCTTTTCAAGGAGAGGTAATTATTCATTATTCATTATTCATTATTCATTATTAATTGTTGAATGTATATCACCAACCTAATAAAATCTACATTGAAAAAGTATTTATTCTTCTTCCCTCTTCCCTCTTCCTTCTTTTGAAAATCTTGCTTTCGCATTCTTACTTGAATTTTTTCCATAATTATGCGATTTGCTGCCATTAAATCTGCTATTAAACCTAATAACCATAATTGAAATCAGACTAAGATTAAAATTGTTGCTAAAATAAAAGTTGGAACCCTAGTTTTTTTCATATCCACTAAACAAGAAAAATAACCAACGGATACCATAAATTACTCCAAAACTAAATGGTACACTTCCTAACATTAAGAAAAAACGTAGGGAGTTTTCAATAATTAATAATTAATAATTAATAATTAATAATTAATAATTACCTATACTTTAAAAGGAGAGGATTGACTAAAAGGAAAAATTTTTCTTTTTTATCCTTTAAAGAAAAGGCTTTAAACCTTAATTATTCGGTCAAGTAAAAAAAATCTGAGGATAGTAAAGAGCGATCGCAACACATAGGAAGGGGGACTTCTTAACAGTCGGGAAGGTCGTAATACATTATTTGTTCTGATAGGAACTGATGTTATTACCATACCTTTTTGCCCTGCTTGAATAATTGTTTCTAGGGTGTAAGTATAGGCATTAAAAACATTAAGTTGCATGGCAGTTTCTCGACTAAAAGCACAAAACACACTAGATGCCTCAGGAATATTTGTATTACTAGCTATTCTTACTACCCAACTACCTAATTTTTGAAGTAATTTTTTAGTACGAGAAAAGTGTTTAGTTTGCCAAATTGGTCTCTCCCCAACTACAATTTCTGCCTGACCCCAAATAATAGGTTGAACTAAGTAGGGTATATCATCAGCACAATATTGATTATCAGCATCAGTATTCACAATAATATCTGTTCCTGCTTTTAGACTAGCTTCTAGACCTGCCATAAATGCTTTTGCTAAACCTTGGTTAGTGGGGAAATTCACAATATGGTCTACCCCATGTTCTTTGGCAACTTCAACTGTTCGGTCTTGACTACCATCATTGATGATTAACCATTGGATAATGTCTACTCCTGCTAACTTTCTAGGTAAAGTCGCAAGAGTTACTCCTAAAGACTCTTCTTCGTTGTAACAAGGAATTTGAATCATGAATTTTGTCATTGGACAGATATTTCTCCTAGAGGGTGTCAAAAAAATTTCAAAAAAGCAGAAGGTATTAATACCGTTTCACTAAAGTCAGAAGTCAGAACTCAGAAGTTAGAAGTGATATTTTAGGTACTTAAAACTTCTACTGTACAGTAATTTCAGCCTATTATTTGACTTCATCAGCTACCAACTATTTGTGACATTTTTTAAGTGAATTAGTATAAGGAGGTCTCCTTTCTTTTGCCTGCTTCGAGCAAAGCTGTTCTAAAAGGTTGTTAAGAGCAACTGGCCATTAAATATAGTGTTTTGGAATAGATTATCATCACTTTGTCTCTAAAGTATGAAATACTGTAGCAATAGCAATAAGTTTGATAATATTGGCCAAGTTAGGTATAAGTTAGGCCACTCGCTGCACAAAAGTTATAATTTATAACAGAAGAAATGAAGAAGGCTTTAGTTTTCTGGGAGAGAAGGAAAAATCAGACAACGCCAGATTTTTAAGCTTTTGAGATGTCTTCACCAACTTTTTCTTTGCTATAAAACAAAAATTCATCAACTTTATTAAAATTTTTTGGTTCCAAATTTTAAGTTTTACGGAAACAATTTCTGATCACAGGAAGTATACATAAATAAAGTTAAATATTGAGATATAAAATTTTCTGGAAAATTGGCTATAGCAAGGAACGAGTTGGTTAGGACTTATGTTGATAATGAACCTTTAGACAGGAAAATCTTTTTCTCACAGTTCCCTGTTCCCTGCTATAATTTTGAACTTATAATTGTATTGTGGGAAATTATTTCTACTTAACCCACCCTACACTAATCTTTAATCTTTTATTAAACACAACTTAATCAAAAAATGGTACATACAAAATTTTGAATACTCAAATTTCTCTGAAAATGAGCAAATAAAAATGTAGCTCTTTCTCTACAGGAAATCTTTATATACTTGATTATTTGTTGCGTATTTCCTTCAAAGGTATGTTTACAAATTAAATCAGGATGCTACAATAATGATTAATATTTCAATTATTTATAGCAGAAGAAAAAATCTGGCGTTGTCTGAGTTTTAAGCTTTTGATATTTCCGCGCCCTTTCCTGCCACTGCTATAAAAGTTTTTCATCAGGGTAAGCATTTATTTCAAATAGAAAAACAATATGTCTACTAGACACCAAAGTAATTGTGCCTAGAAAAAAGCTCTGAGGAAAAAATCATGAATCAACAAAATATCTCTAGTTATGTTGGTCTCGTTCAATCTTTATTAGTTTGCCCTAGTGGTGATGAAAATAAAATTTTGCAAGCTAATCAAAACTTGATAGACCATAAATTAGTTCAAGTAATGAAACAAATAGCAAAAATGAACAACAGAATAGGTGATTTGAATGCTCAATGGTTGCAAAATTTGGCGATAATGTTAGAGACTAACTTAGAATATGCTTCCCAACCTGTAAATCAGGAAATATATCGAAATTTCCTCATGCAAATTTTACAAGTAATCTCAGAGAATGAAGAAAAACCTGAGATGGTGTATTCTGTACTAGAATATAATCAAGATAAGCTGAATCAAAATTTCATCACAGTACTACGAACTTGGCCTGGAGAAAATCTCCAAAAAATGGAACCTCAATTAGCACAAAGTATTGCTCTAGATATTGTTAATTTCAGTAATCTGATTTTACAGTTTCCTTTTGGTAATCAAAGTAATAATGTAGAAATAGCAATTGCAGGCTATGAAAATGCTCTACAAGTTTTACCCCGTCAACAATTTCCCATAACTTGGTCAACTATCCAAAATAATTTGGGTACTAGCTACCACAAACGCACTGTCGGAAACCCAGAAGAAAATATCGAATTGGCGATCGCTTGCTATTATCAAGCACTTCAAGTTAGGACTTACTCTACATTACCTGAAGCATGGGCAAGCACTAACAATAATCTTGGTAATGCCTATCAACAACGTAGCATGGGGAAAAGAATAGAAAATTTAGAAAATGCGATTAATTGTTATCAGAAAGCTTTAAAAGTCAGAACTCTAGAAAAGCTACCTCAAGAATGGGCGAGTATTCAAAATAATCTGGGTAGCGCTTACCACGACCGTATTGCAGGAGAGCAACAGGAAAATATTGAACAGGCGATCGCTTGTTATAATTTGGCTCTCAAAGTCCGTACTCGCCAACAGTTTCCTCTAGACTGGGCAACTACTCAAAATAATCTGGGTAATGCTTATCTTGATAGGATCACAGGAGATAGACAAGATAATCTTGAGGAGGCGATCGCTTGTTTTGTTAGAGCGCAAGAAGTATATACGAAGGAAAGTTATCCTCTTTACTGGGAAATGATTTTCAATAATTTAGGTATCGTTTACAATGAACAGAATTTGAGAAAGGTAGGTTGAGCAACAATTAATAATGGCGTTGCTGATTCTGGGTATGATTGTGCCCCCCTAGCCCCCCAAAATTGGGGGGAATAAAACTCTAAAAGTTCCTAAAAATGGGGGATTTAGGGGGCTTTACCAGAACCAAAAATCGCACATTCATACTTCAATTGGGTATGATTGTGCCCCCCTAGCCCCCCAAAATTGGGGGGAATAAAACTCTAAAAGTTCCTAAAAATGGGGGATTTAGGGGGCTTTACCAGAACCAAAAACAATTCATACTTCAATTCAGCAACGCCTAATAATTAATAATTACCTCTCCTTGAAAAAAAGAGGATTGACGCTTAAGGGAAATTTTATCTTTTTTCTCCTTTAAAAGAGAGGTTTTAAACCTTAATTATTCGGTAACGTATTATTAATTTGTCGTTGTTGCGCTGTTGAGGTTTTGAGCGTCTCAATTGAGGTTTGAAACCTCTCAAATTTTTCTTTTTACTTTTAACTTTTTGTTGCGTTAAACTTAAATTACAATATAGCCGTTTTCACAAGGCGTGAGGTACATCAAAGATCCCCCTAAATCCCCCTTAAAAAGGGGGACTTCCGGTTTCCTCCCTTGTCAAGGGGGTGTAGAGGGGATCTCCAGCACTCTACCTCACGCTTACTCAGAAATGCAATATATTTTTTGGAAATAATTAAATAGTAATTAAGGAGATACAAATATGTCAGAAAATACTGGAGATAAAGTTGTTGATATCAATGAAAATCATGGTGTAGGTATTGGTGTTGGTACCAACATTGGAGAAATTTACAACTTCAAGTCTGCTCATACCATTAATGAATTTCACCAGCAAAATTTAGCAGAAGCAGCAAAAGATATTCAAGAAATACTAGAGCAACTAGATGAAACTTATCAATCGGATACAACGGTGGGTAGAATGAAAATTGCTACGGAAGTAATTACACAAATTGATAATAATCCAACTAAGGCAGAAAGAATATTTAATGCTATAAAAGCTGGTGGAGTTGCTGCTGTTGAACAATTACTTAATCACCCTGCTAGTAGTTTTATTATTGCAGCGTTGGAAGATTGGCAAAAGAATAAACAAACTAAATAAAATCAGGACTTACTCAAAAGATGAGATGAAATTATAGACCATTTGTAGGGGTTAACGGCCGTTAACCCTTACTATCTTTGGTGGTTATGCGTAAGTCCTAGAAATGCCAAATTCTAAATTAAAAGAGATGCAAATATGTCAGAAAATACTGGAGATAAAAAAGTTGTTGAGATCAATAAAAATTATGGTGTAGGTATTGGTGTTGGTGTCAATGAGGGAGAAATTGAAAACTTAAAGATTGCTCATACAATAAATGAAAATAATTATTTTGACACAAAAACAAAAGGACTGCCAAGGAAGGGGGAGCCAGCAGAATTTCCTAATAACCTGAATAAACTACGCACTGGTGCTGTCAAGTTTGTCGGTAGAGATGGAGACCTCAAAATATTACATGAACAACTTCAGGAAAAAGAGCGAGTTTCTATTACCGCAGTAGTCACGGGGATGGCAGGAGTAGGCAAGACAGAATTGGCACTCCAGTACGCTCTCTTATCTAAAAAGGAGTTGACTTATCCTGGTGGAATTTGCTGGATCGGGGTTCGGGAAATAAGTGTTGTACAACAGTTATTAGAATTTGCCCAGACTCAACTAGGGCTATTTCCGGCTGAAGGTTGGACTTTAGAACAGTATCTTGACTACTGTTGGTCAAACTGGCAACCACCGGGAGATGTGCTTATTATTTTGGATGATGTGGATAAGTATGAGGAAATTGCAGGTTATTTACCTCCACAGGAAAAGCGTTTCAAATTGCTAATTACTACCCGCAGATATTGGTTGTCAGAATCATTTGAAAATTTGCGTTTGGAAGTATTAGATGAGGGTGCTGCTTTGGAGTTGTTGGCGACGTTAATTGGTGAGTCTCGCGTGGCAGAGCAAACAGAGGAGGCAAAACAACTCTGTCAGTGGTTGGGATATTTACCTTTGGGGTTGGAATTGGTGGGACGTTTTCTCAAGAGGCGGTCTGGGTGGAAGTTGGCAAGAATGATACAGGAGTTGGAGAAACTAGCTTTAGATTTGCCTGCGCTACAGAAGCGATCGGGAGAAATGACAGCGACTAGAGGAGTGAGAGCAGCTTTAAAATTAAGCTGGAAAGAATTGGATAAAAGAGGGAAATATTTGGGTTGTTTCTTGAGTATGTTTGCCTTAGCTCCTATACCTTGGAGTTTGGTGGAACAGTGTTTGTCTACTGGTGAAAGTCAGAAGGAAGGAATTATGCAGAAATGGTTTCCTACTTTCTTACGCTTGTGGTCATTATTAGTTTCTCATAGAAAGGCAAATGTACAATAGTCAAGGAGTTGGGAGGATGTTAGGTATGATAGTTTGTTAGACTTAAACTTGATTAAACAGACGGCAGAGGAAACTTATCAATTACATCAATTGGTGCGTCGATATTTCCAAGACAAGTTGAATGAGATGAAAAAAGCAGAGGAGTTGAGGTATCAGTTTTGTCGGGGTATGGTGGTGGAAGCAAAAAAACTTCCTGAGATTCCAGTAAAGGCAGATATAGAAAAACTAGCGTTGTCTATTCCTCACTTGACTGAGACAGCAACTGAGATGCAACAGTGGGTTAAGGATGAAGATTTGATCTTGCCGTTTGTCAGTCTGAGCAGATTTTATCAAAGTCAGGCATTATATGGACTAGCAGAACCTTGGCGTAAGCAATGCTTAGATATTACTCGCAGTCGTTTGGGAGCAAAACATCCAGATGTTGCCATGAGTCTCAACAATCTGGCAGTACTCTACAACTCTCAAGGGCGATACGCAGAAGCAGAACCTTTGTATCTGGAAGCTTTGGAAATGAGAAAGCAACTGCTAGGAGCAGAACGTCCATCTGTCGCTACCAGTCTCAACAATCTGGCAGTACTCTACAACTCTCAAGGGCGATACACAGAAGCAGAACCTTTGTTTCTAGAAGCTTTGGATATGACAAAGCGACTCCTAGGAGCAGAACATCCGTCTGTTGCCATCAGTCTCGACAATCTGGCAGTACTCTACAACTCTCAAGGGCGATACACAGAAGCAGAACCTTTGTTTCTAGAAGCTTTGGATATGACAAAGCGACTCCTAGGAGCAGAACGTCCATCTGTCGCTACCAGTCTCAACAATCTGGCAGTACTCTACAACTCTCAAGGGCGATACACAGAAGCAGAACCTTTGTTTCTAGAAGCTTTGGATATGACAAAGCGACTCCTAGGAGCAGAACATCCGTCTGTTGCCATCAGTCTCGACAATCTGGCAGTACTCTACAACTCTCAAGGGCGATACACAGAAGCAGAACCTTTGTTTCTAGAAGCTTTGGATATGACAAAGCGACTCCTAGGAGCAGAACATCCGTCTGTTGCCATCAGTCTCGACAATCTGGCAGGACTCTACCACTCTCAAGGGCGATACGCAGAAGCAGAACCTTTGTTTCTAGAAGCTTTGGATATGAGAAAGTGACTCCTAGGAGCAGAACATCCTGATGTTGCCACCAGTCTCAACAATCTGGCAGGACTCTACCACTCTCAAGGGCGACACACAGAAGCAGAACCTTTGTTTCTAGAAGCTTTGGAAATAACAAAGCGACTCCTAGGAGCAGAACATCCTGATGTTGCCACCAGTCTCAACAATCTGGCAGGACTCTACTCCGACCAAGGGCGATACGCAGAAGCAGAACCTTTGTATATAGAAGCTTTGGAAATGAGAAAGCAACTCCTAGGAGCAGAACATCCAGATGTTGCCACCAGTCTCAACAATCTGGCAACTCTCTACTATTACCAAAGACGATACACAGAAGCAAAGGTTCTGCTTCTAAAAGCATGGGAGATGATAATGCAACTTTTAGGGGCAGAACATCCAAATACTCAAACCGCCCACGAAAACTATCTATATTTTTTACAGCAAGTTCTCATGGAAAACAGACAAGAGGACTTATCTGATGAAAGGAGTTTGCAAATAGTATCAGAGATGGAGAAATCCTCTTTAGAGAATAGTTGAAATTAGGTAATTTCAAATCAATTTTCTCTGAGGCAAATAGGCGATATCCAACTATAGTTATGATATAATATAACAGTAAAAATAGAACAGTAAAACCCAATGATAGCTAATCCAAATCAATTCTATTTTTCTCCAGAAGACTATTTAGCAGGAGAGCGAGAAAGTCCGATTAAACATGAGTATAGACAAGGCCAAATTTATGCAATGGTAGGGGCAAAGAAACCCCACGTTATTATTACTCATAATTTAGACAGATTATTGGGCAATCATCTCCTCGATCGTGACTGTATTGTATTTCCTACCGATATGAAAGTTCGACTTGAAGAAGCTAACTGTTATTATTATCCTGATGTAGCAGTAACTTGTGATGAAAGAGATTTAAGTTCACCTGAAGATTTTATTCTTTATCCTTCTCTAATCATAGAAATTTTGTCTCCCAGCACAGCTAAATTTGATAGAGGAGGCAAATTTGCTGATTATAAAACTGCGACAAGTTTACAAGAATATGTATTAGTTAGTCAGTCTGAGATGAGTGTAGAATGTTTTCGGAAAAATGAACAAGGAATTTGGATTTCTCAAACTTATAGCAGGGGAGAAACAGTTAATTTTGCCAGTGTAGATTTTAATTGCCAGATTGAATTAATCTATCGAAAAGTTCCTGGTATAGCCAAGATAGACAAAGATTAAAATCCTAAGCTAATAGCTAAATTCATCTCAAGATGACTGGATTATTTATTAAGAATATTTATCTGTCTCTTAATTTTTTTGCTACTAAAGAAGGAGTTTCAGCTTGCATTGCTCTAGCAAATTCTTCATCCTCCAAAATTTGCTGCCTAATCTCCTCTAAATGGTCGTGATAATAAGTCAAAGCAGCATAAACATCAGCTAAAGTAATACTAGGATATTGAGAGACAATTTCATCTGGAGAAAAACCCATTTTTTCATGGCAAATAACAATATCTTCTACTCTAATTCGATGTCCAGCAATTCGAGGTTTTCCACCACAAATTCCTGGAGTAGTTTCAATATGTTCTGTAATTGTAGATGTTTTAGACATAATTCATTTGGAAATACAAATAATAAATATATTTTAACAGACAAAAGTTTCTTTTACTAACTAAGCAAATTTATTGAGGTTTAGGAGCGCTAACTTTTCTGACAATTATTCCCCTAAAAACACATCCTCATAAATTAAATCTATAGGAAAACTAAAATTAACACTTTTCAACTCAATATTATCCCCTTCCATATAAGAATAAAACTCCCACACTCCCTTTTCATTCAACCGAAAACATTCAACCATCATTTCATTAGCACTCACCAAAACATATTCTTTCAAAGTAGAAATGCGACGATAATTTTGAAATTTTTTTCCTCTGTCAAAAGATTCTGTTCCTGGAGATAAAACCTCAATAATTAAACAAGGATATTTAATCGCTTTTCTTGCCTTTTTATCTCGTTCATCGCAACTAATCATGACATCAGGATAAAAAAATGGTCCTTGTTCAGATATTTCCACTTTTACATTTGCCACTAAGACTTTACAACCTTTCCCGCGCAAATGATTTTTTAATGCTGTTGTCAGATTAGCGACAATCTCACTGTGGGGAATAGTACCCCCAGTCATAGCTATAATTTCACCGTCAATATATTCATATTTAATCGGTTGTTTTTCTTCCCATTCCAAATATTCTTGGGCAGTAATATATTGAGAATTTTTAATTGCAATCATAATTAATGGATAATGAATAATGAAAACTATCTCTAATTATTAATTTTGGCGTTGCTGATTCTGGGTATGATTTTGCCCCCTAGCCCCCAATTTTGGGGGGAATAAAAGTCTAAAATTCCCCCAATTTTGGGGAATTTAGGGGGCTTGACCAGAACCAAACAATCGTGCATTCATACTTCAATTCAGCAACGCTCAATTTTTTTGATTAAACATAGCTAATATTATATAATATAACAGTCTAAATAGCAGAGGAAAACTCAATGGTAGCTAACCAAAATCAATTCTATGTTTCTCCAGAAGACTATTTAGCAGGAGAGCGACAAAGTCCGATTAAACATGAGTATAGACAAGGCAAAATTTATGCAAGGGTAGGGGTAAATAAATCCCACGTTATTATTGCTAGTAATTTAGGCGCATTATTAGGGAATTATCTTCTGGATAATGACTGTCTTGTACTTAATTCGGATATTAAAATTCGACTAGAAGAAGCTAATTGTTATTATTATCCCGATCTGGTAGTAACTTATGATGAACGGGATTTAAGTTCAAATGAAGACTTTATTCTTTATCCTTCTTTAATCATAGAAATTTTGTCTCCAAGCACAGCTAATTTTGATAGAGGAGATAAATTTGCTGATTATCAAACAGCTACAAGTTTACAAGAATATGTATTAGTTAGTCAGTCTGAGATGAGCATAGAATGTTTTCGGAAAAATGAACAAGGAATTTGGATTTCTCAAACTTATAGCGGGGGAGAAAAAGTTAATTTTGCTAGTGTAGATTTTAATTGTCAGATTGAATTAATCTATCGAAAAGTTCCTGGGATAAAAGGAAGAAGTAAGAAGTAAGAAGGAAGAAGTAATGAAGTAATATTACAGCAGATTTCGAGCAAATGATGTATGGGGTAAATGTTGAAAATATCGTAGTGCGGGCATCTTGCCCGCGATGGGTGTACCTCATAACAACAGGGATGGCTGTATCTGAGGAAAATAAGCGATCGCTCTCCCTTTCCAACTCTTCCCTCTCTCCCCACACCTCCCACACTTCCCACACCCCCCACACTCTACAACAATTCCACCGTCCCCCGATACCCATCTACCCTAACTTTTTGCCCATCCTGTAAACGAGTCATCGCTCCAGAAACATTCATTACTGCCGGAATGCCATACTCCCGCGCAATAATAGCTCCGTGGGATAATTGTCCCCCCACTTCAGCAATAATACCCTTTGCCCTCAACAACAAAGGTGCCCAACCAGCATCGGTATAAGGCACAACAATAATTAGATTTTCCGACTCAGCAAGATTTACTTCTAAACTCCGACAAACCTTGACATAACCTTCCACACAACCAACACTCCCTGGTATCCCTTGTAAAATAGAAACATTTTCCTCAGTAGAGAAAGTTTCCCGACTTTCTTGGGGTAATACATTCCCATAAACAACCTGGGGAACTAGGCGATCGCGGTCTTTTTCCAACTGTTCCTTTCTTTCACGGATAAGTTGTCCAAGCAAGCGATCGCTCAACATCCCCTCCTTCCCAAGGAAAGATTCTCTTGTCCCCCCCTTCCGAAGGGGGGTTAGGGGGTATTTTTCTGTTGAGTTTCCTTCCGATACCAAACCCGCTGTAGATAAAATCCATTGCCGAATTTCCTCAAATTCCAAATAAAAAATATCACCCTTTTCTTCAAAAACCTCTAGATTTTCTTGTAAGTCATCATTTTTGACTTTTGACTTTTGACTTTTAACTTCTAAATTATCACTTTTAACTTTTGACTTTTGACTTTTGACTTTTATTTCTATTGCCAAAAACGTCAGTCGTAAATAAGCCAAAAGCTTCCCATAAACCTCAGCAATTTTCCCCTTAGTTCTCGCACGTTTTGCACATTGCGCCAGTCGCCAACGCTGCCACAAATTTAAATACTTTACCGAAAAATTATCTTTAAAATTATCTTTTTCCCCCTCACTTTTCCGAGTCATTGCAAATAATAATTCACGGAAATTATCAGGGTTTTCTCCCCAAGTTGCCACAGCAATATCCGTACCAACTTCACTCAAATAACTATAACTTTCCAACCATTGCTGAAACTCCATTTGTAATTCCTGATTTTTCTCAAACTCTGCCTCTATTTCCCCATCATAATTAGTTGCCATTTTTAACTTAACTGCCAACCTTTGTAATTCTCGAATCGAAACAATTTCTGGAGCAGTATCAGTAGGGAGCCATTCCTCAGAAACTCGGAAGAGCGATCGCCTAATTGCCAAACCTATGGGACCCAAAATATTATAAAAAGTAATTGGTTTTAACCATTCCTGAATTCTTTCCACTTGTGCCAATAATTCTGATAAAGACTGAGAATAACTTTGTTTGAAATTATTTTCTAAAATTTGTAGAGCAGGAACAAAAATTTGATAATAGTCGCGTTCAAACTCACGGTCAACTGCCATTTCTTTTTGAATCAACCGCCATAAACCAGGCAAAGAAGACAACACTTTTCCTAAAGGCGGTTTTCCCATTTTTTGCCCTCGTAATAAAAACTCCAAACCCTGCTCAGGCAATCCCATCATTCTAAAAATTTCCCCTAACAAAGTAGCATTAAAATAAGCATGAGAACCGAGCAAAGTTGCCGTTTCAGTAAAATCTAATTTTGCTACCTTTTCCCCTAAAACAATAGTAAAAATTTCTCCCCAAACTCCACAAGTCAAAGGACGATTTATCGACCAAGTTAAAGGATGAATAGCCCCAGGAATTACCTCTGCTGCAATAGTTCGCGTCCAGATTGGTCTCAGATTAGTAATGGGGCGACTTTGTAAAATCCAGATTTTTTCACCATCCCAACACCATTCAATATCCTGGGGTAAGCCATGAAAAAATGCTTCAATAGCCTCTGCTTGATTTACCAATTCTTCAATAACTTCTTCTGGTAAAAAATCAGGATATTTTACTTGCTCTAAAGATTGATTTTTATCTTGTTCTTTTGGGTGTAATAGTCTGTCGTCTACAGGGTGTTTAAAGTTGGTTGAAGTTTGAGTCACAATCCAGTTTTTTCCTCTTCCTTCTTCCTCCTTCCTTCTTGCCTCTTCCTTCTTGCCTCTTCCTTCTTCTAAAGATTGATTTTTATCTTGTTCTTTTGGGTGTAATAGTCTGTCGTCTACAGGGTGTTTAAAGTTGGTTGAAGTTTGAGTCACAATCCAGTTTTTTCCTCTTCCTTCTTCCTCCTTCCTTCTTGCCTCTTCCTTCTTGCCTCTTCCTTCTTCTAAAGATTGATTTTTATCTTGTTCTTTTGGGTGTAATAGTCTGTCGTCTACAGGGTGTTTAAAGTTGGTTGAAGTTTGAGTCACAATCCACTTTTTTCCTCTTCCTTCTTCCTCCTTCCTTCTTGCCTCTTCCTTCTTGCCTCTTCCTTCTTCTAAAGATTGATTTTTATCTTGTTCTTTTGGGTTTAACAGTCTGTCGTCTACAGGGTGTTTAAAATTGGTTGAAGTTTGAGTCACAATCCAGTTTTTTCCTCTTGCTTCTTCCTCCTTCCTTTTAAAATTGGTTGAAGTTTGAGTAACAATCAACTTTTTATCTATTCCCTCTTCCTCCTTCCTTCTTCCCTCTTCCTTCTTGCCTCTTCCTTGTTCTAAAGATTGATTATTATCTTTTTCTTTTTGATTTAATACCTCGTCGTCTACAGGCTGTTTAAAATTGGTTGAAGTTTGAGTAACAATCAACTTTTTCTCTGTTGCCTCTTCCTCCTTCCTTCTTCCCTCTTCCTTCTTGCCTCTTCCTTGTTCTAAAGATTGATTATTATCTTTTTCTTTTTGATTTAATACCTCGTCGTCTACAGGCTGTTTAAAATTGGTTGAAGTTTGAGTAACAATCAACTTTTTCTCTGTTGCCTCTTCCTCCTTCCTTCTTCCCTCTTCCTTCTTGCCTCTTCCTTGTTCTAAAGATTGATTATTATCTTTTTCTTTTGGGTTTAATAGTCTGTCGTCTACAGGCTGTTTAAAATTGGTTGAATTTTGAGTCACAATCGAGTTTTTTCCTCTTGCTTCTTCCTCCTTCTTTCTTCCCTCTTGCTTCTTGCCTCTTCCTTCTTCTAAAGATTGATTATTATCTTTTTCTTTTAGATTTAATACCCCGTCGTCTACAAGTTTAAAATTGGTTGAAGTTTGAGTAACAATCAACTTTTTATCTATTCCCTCTTCCTCCTTCCTTCTTCCCTCTTCCTTCTTCCCTCTTCCTTCTTCAACAATTTCTAAATGTACCGGACTAAACTGCCCACCCACAACTTTTTCTGCACCTCCTGGCAGAGCTTCAATAATTATTTTTGCACCACCATCTAAAGGATTACGAGTAAACATTACTCCAGCAACTTGACTAATAATATAAGGCTGAATTAACACCGCCATTTCCGCATCAGGAATTTCTCTTTGCCGACGATAAGCAACAGCTTCTGGCAACCAATAAGATTGACGACAAATATTAATTGCCTCTAATAATTCCGTTTGATTTTTCACCGGATAAATAGTTTGATATTGTCCGGCAGCCGAACTATTATCGCTATCTTCCCCCACAGCAGAAGAACGAACAATTAGGGGAAAATTAATAGACATTTTATCCAGCTCTGGTAAAGGAGAGTTGATAGTAGGTAATGAAGAATCAACTTTCCTATTCCAATTGCCTCGAGTACCTGCTTCAGTTGCAGGTAAAACAAAACCTTTAACAACATTAAAACCAGCTTTTTTCAATTGAGCTAATCTAGCTGCTTTCTCCCCACATATTTTGGCATCTAGTTGATTATCAAGAGAAAATATAATTTGTTTATTTAAAGCCATATCATCACTTTGCCTCATATTTATTACTACTAATATAATTGCTAATCCGGCAGCAACTAAAAGTTCAAAAAAAGATGCGTCCTGGCGAAATAATAAAACCCATAAAAAACTACTGAGACATCCCAGACGAGCTGCCCATTGTCGGAGATTTTTATTTTTTTTGGGAAATATTTTTTTGCCTATTACTAATATTAATAATCCTGTAATTCCCGAACCCAATGCCACCACAGGAGAATAAACCAAAACTCCCCAACTAGCATTAGTCACACCCCCACCTTTAGCAATAAAATATCTACCTAAAACTAAAAAAATTAACCCCGCTAACTGCAAGGCAAAAATCTCTGGAAATAAAACTTTTGCTACTAAAACAGGCGTAATACCTCTAACTATTTCTGCTAATACTGCTGTTATTGCCGCTGGTTTCGGCGCGTGAGTAAACGCTGCTGCCACACTAACATTACCCGTACCGACTTTTTTGAGGTCGATATTTGCCAGAGTTTTAACTATTAAACCAGTGAGTGGGAGAGCGCCGAGACAAAAGCAGATAGCTAGAAACAATACGAAGATTAATATGTACATACAGAAAATTGCAGGTAAATGAGTTCAAGAATTTAGAATTTAGAATTTAGAATTTAGAATTTAGAATTACCGAATAATATCATGTCCGGTAGCATCAGTCTTGTATAGTAAATAGGCAACAGGCAACAGCTACGGAAAGCAACAGGCAAGAAAAAAACTTAAATTTCCTGTAGATATCCACGCTGACTTTTACACAAACGATACCAACGGACATGATATAATTAATAATTTATAATTACCGGATAATTAATAATTAATAATTAAATAATTTGCGCCTTGAAGGCTCCTCTTTTAAGGGAAAAAAAAGAAAATATTCCTTATATTCAATCAAGAAAGGTTTTAACCAAAAGTAATTATCCATTATCCATTAATGAACTCTTCTTTTCAAGGAGAGGATTAGATTAAAAGGAATTTTTTTCTCCTCTTGGTCGATTGGATATGGTTAGGAAACCCATCCATAATTTTTCGGTAAAATGTTTGTAGTGCGGACATCTTGCCCGCGACTGGTGTACGTTACTAATATGAAATACAGTGTATTTAATTTTGATTTCTATAGCAAGGAACGAGTTGGTTAAGACATAGATTGATGATGAACCGTAAGACAGATAAATACTGTTCCCTATTCCCTGCTATAGATTTAATCTCTATTAGACATAGGCGCGAGCATAAAAAATCAAATCAATTATCACACAGAAATTATCAATTCTTTCCCCCTACTGCCTACTAGACATCTCCAAAAATCAAAAATAGAATCAATTATCACACAGAAATTATCAATTCTTTCCCCCTGTTGCCTGTTGCCTGTTGCCTGTTGCCTCTTTTCTGGAGATGTCTATTTGATAATCATCTTTAATTCTCTTAATGGGAAACTGAACAAACTTTGGTTCTCCCATCAGTTGCCAATCAAATATTTGTAGTAAATGAGACGCAAACACTTTGCTAACTAACATTGCCATCTGCGCTCCCAAACAAGCGTGAACACCACCGCCAAAAGGAATAAATTCATACATCTTACCCTCACCACGTTCTGGCAAGAAACGCTCTGGTTCAAATTTCTCTGGTTGCTGAAAATATTCTGGCATAATATGAGCAATTCTAGGTTCTGCAACCAAAGTCCAACCTTTCCGGTAGAGAATATCATCCACTACAACAGATTGAGTTAACCGACGACTAGCAGTAGGACTTGGCGGTAAAGTGCGGAGAGTTTCTTTAATTGTAGCTTCCAGAAAAATCATCTGTTTCAAATCTGCTGGTGAAAACTGACTAAAGTTGTTATTTTCTCCTAATATTTGCACCTGCTCCTGTCGTAACCGTTGTAATATCTGTGGATGCTTGCCAAGTTGATATATTAAGGAACAGATAAACCCTGAAATTTCATAATGAGATGCCCAAAGTTGCAAAAGACATTGATTTTTAATCAAAGTATCGCTAAATACTCCATCTGGTTCTTCCTGCTGACTAGCTAACATCATTGATAGAAAATCTTGAGTCGGGTTAATATTTTCATCTTCCGCTAGTCGCCGTTTAATGACAGCATCCATAAACTCAATCAATTTTACCCGTGCTTTAATTCCACGACCGAATGTTGTGAGAGGAGATTTCCATTTGAGCAGTCCATAAAAACCATCAAAGTACGTTTTGTATAAAGCTTTCAATTCTGCTTTAGAGGAAATTGGCAACCCCTCAAAAGTTTTTGGATCGGAATCATTTAAGCTAATTCCTAACAATAGGGGTGTGAGTATATCAAAACTAATTTTCTCCACTTCTGGATATAGCTGAATTTTTCTATTCGCCCATGTTTTGATACCTCGAGCAATAATATTATTAATGTGAGTTGCATATCCTTCCAATGTTGCACCAGTCAGACCAGGAGCTAGTGCTGTTTTTCGTTGACGATGTAAGTCAGGACGTTGAAATAGACTATACTCGCCAAACATCTCCATTGTAGTTGCTGGTAGTGCAATTTCTGTATATTTCTGGTCTCCGTTGAAGGCCATTTTAATTGCTGAGGCACTTCCTACAAATACAGTCGTTCCACCAAAAACACTTGTTTTAAATATAGGACCATATTTTTCAAAGTTTTCACGACAGAAGCGATCGGGGTTAGCTATATAATTAAATGTGTCATAAAATTTTGGTTTTCCTGGTGGAGTTTTGGCCTCCACAGCTGCTGTTTCTCCATCAGCAATTAACATTAAATCAGTCGTTTGTAAATTCATTGTTTTTGTCTACTACAGCAATACATTTTTTTTTACTTGAGCTTTAGCCCATCAAATATTTAATATAGCAGTACATTTGTTTATATAAGTCTGAGGTATACCCATCGCGGGCAAGATGCCCGCACTTGGATTCATTTCCCCATCTCCCCACCTAGTTGCTAGGAGCAAAAATTCCAGAAAATTAAAAAGCGTTTCCTGGTGGAAAGGGGATTTATATAGAATCCGGTTATATAGTATATGTTGATAATTCTATAATTAGGGTTTGCGCTTCACTAGTCTTATGGGTGAGGGTAGGAGACAGGAGACAGGAGACAGGAGACAGGAGACAGGAGACAGGAGACAGGAGAAATGGGAATTATAGAGGAGGTAGTCGGAAAAATTGTCGATCGTGATTTTTCTGCCATAATCATCCCAAAATACTAGCTTTTTGAGCTTTTTGAGCTGAAAACAGGCGCACTTTTTTAACCAAAAAACGCACTTACCAATATCAGTCAATGCTTTGATATTTAATCAGCAGAGCAATAATTACTTTAAGCCTTTAATCTCCCCCACTCCCCTACTCCCCTACTCCCAACTATACAATAACTATTCAACCGGATTCTATATTAAACCCCTCCTAAAATTAAGCGACAAGCTAGAAGTCGCAAATGTTTTACCCAAGCTTTTCGGTCCGGAATGCTCCGCAAACAGACACCTATTAACGAAGTCAGAATTCAGAAGTCAGAAGTTAACCCACCCCTAACCCCTCCCAGGAGGGGAAGTAGGGGATTTGAGCAACTCTCCAAAAATATTGCGCCTTAAAAGGCGGGGTTTTAGACCCATGTTATTTTGATAAATTTTTAGGCTGATATAGCAATCAGGAATCAGATGTGAGAATTGAGGTTTTCCTTTAAAGTATAGAATATAGCAGTTTTCTTATTCTTACTATATTCGTTGTTTCCCTCCATACCTATTCCCTATTCCCTCCATACCTAAAACAAAAGTCTCCAAGATCTCACAACTCAAATCATATTGCTATAGCTGATAGCTGATAGCTAGTTAAGAAAGTAAATCCTCTAAAGAAAAGAAATCTATCACATGGGGACAGGTTTCTTTTTTGATCTGTACATAATTCCGCCACAAATTCAGCTCACTATCACTCAAATAATTTTTCCAATCTCCTACAATTCCTTTGCGTATATGTGCCTTAGATGGATGATTTCTATCACCAACTTCTTGAGAAACCAAAACATCAGATAAATTTCCATCTTTATCAATGTGTCCCTGATTGGATTTTTCTTTCATCTTTTTAAAATTAGTAGCTCTAGATATTTCTTCAGCATCATAGGATTCAACTCCAATAAAATTAGCAAGTTCATGTATAGCGGAAATAGCATTATCTTTTTTCATGTCTTCATACCTTAAAAATAATGCCTCAATTTTTCCTTCTTTAGAAGCTCTCAGAAATTCTTCGTGATAGTCAAACCAATCACCGCTCTCAAATTTTCCTTCTAGCGCTACTTTGGCAAAGAAATGATGCCAAGATCCGTTATATTCAAAAACTTCTTTTCCTCTAACATGATGCCATGCAGAAACAAATGTATCTAGAGGATGTCTTAAAGATTGAATTATTCTTGCTGGTTGTTTGATTAAACCTACACTAGCATGGGATTTAAAAAATCGTGGGGATGTACCCTTTTCAAACTTTGAAAATATTGAATGCCAGTTTTCTTGACTTGCAGCCAAATCTAACCAAGGAGAAAATTCTTCAGTACTAAGGCCAAATGAAATACCTTTTTCAGGAACTTTTTTTACTAAATGTGCCATTATTGATATGGTCCAAGTTGTACCAGACTTTGGATAAGTTGCTACATAAATATCACTATCTCTAGGTACAAAATGATTAAATACATTTTCCATTCCATTCTTTGTAATAGTAGTGGAGATGCAAAAATCTTCCGTTGCACCTACATCAAATGAACGGGGTATACAGTTCATTTTTGGGTCAGAAGTTTGGGATAAATTTGCCGAAATCTGTGGTTCAGAAGTTTGAGATATTTTTGGGTCAGAAGTTTGGGATAAATTTGCCGAAATCTGTGGTTCAGAAGTTTGAGATAAATTTACAGACATAGTATATCGGGATAAGTGAACTTAGCAACTTATACCATGTCTGGTTAAATATTAGTAGTTAAAACTAGCTGAGAAACATTAGTTCTATTCTGTACTTGTTCGTAGGCAATTATTCCTCCCCTAAGTGGGTAAGTAGCGATCGCTTCTGGTGGTAAAATAGCATTTGTTTCAAATAAGGGAGTGAGTGTTGCCAAAATTTCCCCACATTGAGTTACGTCAAAAGCTCGACTATCTACCCCAAATAAGCGCAACTCCCGGTGATAAAAATCCCGGAGGTCAAAACAAACTTTTGCTTCTTTTGGTGGGGCACTAATAGCAACCAAACGACCTCTATGACCGAGGGCCCACATACTATTTTCCAACATAGAACCCCCCACTGTGTCCAATACCACATCCACACCTTTACCTCCAGTAGCAGCTAAAACAGCAGAATTAAGATTTTCTGTTGCCAAATTAATAACGATATCAACACCAGATGTTGCAACTATTGAATAATCTGATTCTCGTCGCACTGTACCTAAAACTTTAGCTCCCTTCCATTTTGCTATTTGAATTGCAGCTTTACCAACCCCACCTGTTGCTCCCACTACCAAAATAGTTTCTCCTGGTTGTAAATTTGCGGCTTCAACCAAAGATAACCAAGCGGTAATGTATCTGACTCCGATAGTTGCTGCTTGTATCATGGATATATTTTTCGGTTTGGGTTGTATTGCTCCGACAGGTAATACCAAATGAGAAGCGTGGGAACCATCGCGGATAAATCCAATATCGCCTCCTGTTCCCCAAACTTCAGTACCAATTAGATTTGGTTCACCTGCGACGACAACTCCAGCAAAATCTCGACCGGGTGTGCGCGGGAGAGTTGTGTTTTCCATAACTCCCAAAATATTTTTCACGTCACTGGGATTAATAGATGCTGCATGAACTTCAACCAGCACTTCACCTGGTTGCAAAACAGGAGTGGGAAGTTCTTCAAGTTTGAGTTGAGTCGTCGGAGAACCGAAATTATCAAAGCGAATGGCACGTATAGCACGCATAATTAAAATTCCTATTTATTTTGTTGTATAAAAGTGTAGGTTTCAATAATGGATAATGGATAATTGATAATTACCTCTCCCTAAAAGGATGAGGATTGAATAAAAGGAATATTAATTCATTGTTTCTCCACGGCGAGTGAGAGGATTTTTACCTTAATTATTCGGTAGGGTTGGTTGCAATAATTATAAAAAAGTCTGAGTTTGTAGTTGCGCTTTAACACTGCTAGAGATATTTGGAGCGCTTTAGCACAACTACGCAAATTAACCTTAAAAACGCCGTATGTAGGGGCGAATGGCATTTGCTAATACAAAGCTCCGCTAACGCTCTCACTCTATTTAGTGTCTGTGCTTAAGTCCTGATGGTGCGTTACGACGGATTTTTAAATCACTATGACAACGAATAATTGTAGTCGTCTAACGCACCCTACTGAAACTATAGGGGTTACACAAAATTATCTAGCACTCAAAAGTTGTTGCTTTGGTTTTTTCCAGAAAATTGTGAAGCATAAAATACTCAAAGCTGAAACTAGAACAAATAAAGCAACGCTACAAACTCCGTTCCACTGCCAATTACTCCAAGCATAGTTACCACAGTAAGACCCCATAGCTCCTCCCACAAAATAGGAAACCATATAAACCGTATTCAGACGACTATGTATTTTGGCAGGCAAACTATAAATTTGTGCTTGGTTAGAGATGTGAGTTGTCTGCACTCCCAAATCTAACAGCATCACTCCCAAAATTAGACCCCATAATTCATATCTTGCTAAAGAAAATACTAAAAATGATGAACTAGAAATCACGACACCTAACATAGAAATCAATCTAGGATTTTTTCGATCTGCCATTCGACCAGCAATTATCGCTGTTATAGCTCCAACAATACCAACCAAACCAAACATTCCTGCTACTTGACTACTATAGTTTAGGGGTGGCGCTTTCAGGAAAAAAGCCATTGTACTCCAGAAAATACTATAAGCAGCAAAAGACATTGCTCCAATTAAAGCTACTTGTCGCAATAATAACTGTTCTCGAATTACTTGTCCCAAAGAGAGAATCAATTTGGGGTATGAGAGAGTCACAGAAGGTTTTGCTGTTGGCAGTACAAATTTTGATACTACTGCTATTAATAGCATGAACCCACTAGCAAAGAAATATATTGCTCGCCAACCGAAATTTGCTCCGACGAATCCGCTAGTTATTCTAGCTAAAACAATCCCAATGAATAAACCACTCATCACAGTTCCCACAGCTTTTCCACGTTTTCCAGGTTCTACTAAAAAAGCAGCAAAAGGTACAACAAGTTGGGGAACGATTGCCGTCATACCAATAAGTAAACTCGCAACAATTAACCAAGTAATATTAGGAGACATAGCTGCTGTTAGTAAAGCTATAGCGGTTGCTATCAGCATTGTCACAATTAAGCGTCGTCGTTCTATAATATCGCCCAAGGGCACAAATAGCAGCAACCCCAAAGCATAACCAATTTGTGTCATCATGGGAATTAACCCAACTTGCTGAGTAGGAGCATGGAAGCTTTCGGCAATTACTGCTAGTAGGGGTTGATTGTAATATAAGTTGGCAACTGCAGCTCCACCGACAACTGCCATAATTAATAAAGTTTTGTTAATACCCATAGTTAATTTTTGAGAGATAGTCTTTGTTTGTAGTTGCGCTAAAGCGCTACGCGCAAGGCAACAGTCAGCAGGGGAATCAAAAAGGGTTTTCCTACGGAATGCTGCGCAAACAGCTTCTATTCATGTCCTAACCTTAATGGGTAGCGCTATAGATATATTTACCGAATAATTAATAATTAGGGTTTGCGCTTCACTAGTCTTTTAGTAGGAGTAGGAGACAGGAGACAGGAGAAAGCGGAAACTGCTGTAACTATTGGACAATAGATCAATAGAACATCAATGTTTGACAGAAAAAGGATGAAACCTTTATTTGTAAATAATTTGAGGTTTAATAGGTAGAGAAATAACTATTGGACAATAGATAAATACAACATCAATAATCGCCAAAGATAGCGATCGCTTTCTGTGCACAGAAATAACTATTGGACAATAGATAAATACAGCATCAATAATCGCCAAAGATAGCGATCGCTTTCTGTGCACAGAAATAACTATTGGACAATAGATAAATACAACATCAATAATTGCCAAAGATAGCGATATAGCTGCGGAATGGATGTTACAGCGCTTTTGCTCATTGATGAACCACATCTTCACAAGCAAAAGTTTGTAGGGACGTTCCATGGAACGTCTCTACTGTGGTCTACCGTGTAGGAAAACCGCTGTAATAACGCTACTTTCATGCAACAAAGCTAAAACAGAAGAATAACTGAACCTGGTCAGATTCTTACTTTTAACTGTCTTGAGTGCGTCTTACATTCTGAGGAAACCTCAGAATTACGCACTCGCTTTTGACTTTTAACTTTATAACTTGGGTATTAAGTCTGTGCATATCCCGCATCTACAACTATGGTCTGACGAGTTATTGCTCTGGATGTATCGGAAGCGAGAAATAAATATGTTCCGACTAATTCTTGGGGTGTTAATTCTATAGGAATTGATTGTAATTCATATAAAGTCTTATGTTTTGCTTCTGGTGTCACCCACTGTCGCAATTGCCTTTCTGTCATTATCCAACCTGGTGCTACGGAATTTACCCGAATATGGTGTTTGCCTACTGCTTCTGCTAAGGTCCTAACCATACCTACTATTGCTCCTTTTGTGGCATTGTAAGCAACCATATCTGGTTTAGCAATCCAAACTAGGTGAGAACTTGTCATAATAATACTACCGCCACCAGCATTAATCATTTCTGGTAATAATTCCCGACAGGTGATGAAATAATGTACAACATTTAATTGAAATAAATCGTTCCATTGTTGTGCTGACATTTCTAGCAAGTTATATCTGGGGTCATAACCTGCATTGTTAATTAAAACATTTACTACTGGTTTGTCTTTTTTAACTTTAGCTAAAGTTTCTGTTAAAGCTTCACTATCAGTTAAATCTATTTCATAGACGTTGACTTTACAATGATATTGTTGGCATTCTTCAGCTACTTTTAAACCTCTTTCATAATCTTTATCTAAAATGGTAACTTCTGCTGCTTGTTCGGCAAATGTTTTAGTTAAAGCTTCGCCAATTCCATTACTGCCACCAGTAATTAAAATATGTTTTTCTTTTAAGTCTTGATAGATGGGATTCATTTTGTTTTCTCCTAATTTTAATTCGTAGTGTTTAAAGGAAGCAATAATACCAATTCCCATGCATTATTACTATACTTGGACAGTACTTCAGTTCTTAACTAATTAGCATAAGTAAAATCACTTTTTTACTAATTTTAGCTAAGTTCATGTTAATTATTCTTGTGTTTGCTTCTCCCTGTAGGGACGTTGCATGCAACGTCCCTACCCACTCCCTCACTCCCCTGCTCAACAAAATGTAGAAAAGTTTTTGAGAAATGGTATAAGCGTAGGTGGGTTTGACATAGGAAACCCAAAAAAAAGAAGTAGGGTTTGCGCTTCACTAGTCTTTTAGTAGGAGACAGGAGGAACGGGGAATTATAGAGGAGGTAGTCGGAAAAATTGTAAGAGTGATTTTTCTGCCATAATCATCCCAAAATACTAGCTTTGTGCAGCTCTTTTCGCCGAAAAGCTGGCACTTTTTTAGACCAAAAAATGCTAAAACCAATATCAGTCAATGCTTTGATATTTAATCAGCAAGCCCTAAGTAAAAATGGTGCGTTACCGAATAATTAATAATTAAATAATTCAGGTTTAAAGCCGACCCTTTTAAAGGGAAAAAAGCGGTCGTTTGCGCAGCATGACCTAGGATGGGATGGCGAGGTCTCCTCGCCATATCCAATCGACCAAGAGAAGAAATAATATTTCCTTATATTCAATTCCGTAACGGTTTTAACCAGAGGTAATTATCAATTATCGATTATCAATTTACGTTACACCTCTTAATCCGTATATCCGTGGCATAATCCGTGTGAACATCTCAACCTAACCTAGATAATTGTTTTTCTAAAACTATAAATCAACTATTAGTAACTAATACTTTTGTTTGATTCACAATCCATTTTTTACTTACTGATAAATGCAATTTAAGTTCATCCAAATCTATCTCTTCTTTTGAACCTGGTGTTTGTCGAGGTTGAGCACATTCAATAATTATCGGACCGGAGAATTTTATCTCATCAAGTGCCTCGAAATGTTCGGCAAAATTAGTATGGCCAAAACCAATGCCTTTTCTGTTAGAATCAGCGATTTGATATACGCTCAGTTTATCCCCACATCTTTGAATAGCTTCAACTAAATTTGCTTCTTCTAAATTGCCATGATAAGTATCTAGAATAACAGTCATATTTGGCGAGTTAATTTCTGCCAGTAAAGATAAAACATCATTGCTATTCATAATAAAACGACATAAATAACGATTCAGAGGTTCAAAGCCTAATTTTATTTTGGCTTTTTCTGCATAAACTGCTAATTCTTGGCAAGATGCAATTAAATTATCTCTCGAACCTGCATAAGTAGTTCCCATCTGACTCTGAATATATTCATGGCAAGTAATTATAGGATTACCTAATTCTGCTCCATAATCAATTAACTTTTTATAGTAATCTAGAGCTGCTATTCTTGTTTGGCGATCGCTACTTCCCAAATCTACGTTACTAGGAGTCATGGAGAAGATTTCTAACCCATTATCTGCCAAAATATTTTTCACATTTTGAGGTAGAGTTTGATTAATATCTACATATAATTCAACTCCATCGAAACCCATCTCTGAAATAATTTTGGCAGTTTTTTCTAATTTATTCTGACCAAATATCCAGGTAGTAACACCGATTTTTCTCTGTATAGTTAGATTCATTTTCTTGGTAAATATATTACAAAAAACTCAATTTATCTTTTCCCATAAAGTAAGTATTTTCTGCGGAATTCTGCGTAAACAGCTATTAGCAGTCAGCTATTCCTTTGGAATGCTACGCAAACAGCAATTAGTAATGAATAATTACTTCTAAAATTTAGGAAGGGGACTTTGACAGTAACTTTTATTCTTTCTCAATTTATCAATTATTTTTACCAATGAATAATTGATAATTGATAATTAATCCATTCGGTTTAAAGCCTACCCTTTTAAGGATAAAAAATAAATCAGATTTCCTTATATTCAATTCGGTAACGGTTTTAACCATAGGTAATTATCCATTATTTATTATCCATTATCAATTAATTAACTTCCCCAAAATTAATAACTGATGGCTGAATTATTACTCCATAAAGGGTTTAAAATTCCACCGTATATACGATGTCTACAATTGGTTTAAGTTTATGCGCGGAGCAGCTTAGAATATCATGTCCGGTTGAATATTTATCATATATTTGGGGGTGGGGAGTAGGGGAGTAGGGGAGATTGAAGTAATTATAGAATTATCAACATATATTATATAACCGGATTTTATATATAAAGTATCCCCATTCAATTTTTACTTTTTTCGGCGATAATTAAAGCCTTCCTTCTTCCCTCTTCCTTCTTCCCTCTTCCTTCTTCCCTTTTCCTTCTTCCTTCTTCCTTCTTAAATATTAGGCTAATCAACAGTTACAAAAAGTCTACTAATTAACCCCAAACTCAAAACAGAAAAACCAGCAGCAGCGTAAAAAACTCCAGCCATTCCCCAAACTCCAAAAGCAATTCCAGCTAACAGCGGACCTAATGCTTGTCCGATAGATAAAACCGTAGCATTAACAGCCATAAAACCAGCCCGATAATCTTGAGGAGCGAATTTTCCTAATAATGCCTGAGTAGCAGGAAAACACATTCCATGAGCAGCTCCAAACAAAATACTAGGAATTATTAATAACCACATATTTTGTAGGAATGGAGTAACTATTACTGCCAAAGTATAAAGTACAAATGAAACTTTAATTAGGGTAAATTCTGATAGAGATTGGGGAAATAATGCCACCTGAGAAGAAACAAATGCTAAAGATAAAGCCATAGTTGCTAAAATAATTCCAATTGCTACATGAGAGGCTTCAAAAACATCTCCAGCTAACATC
Organism: Okeania sp. SIO2C9; assembly: GCF_010672455.1. Classification (GTDB taxonomy): domain Bacteria; phylum Cyanobacteriota; class Cyanobacteriia; order Cyanobacteriales; family Microcoleaceae; genus Okeania. Next base: position 47,562 of record NZ_JAAHGO010000007.1, read on the forward strand.
GGAATATAGGTAAAATAAGGACCAAACAGCAATATAAATAAAGCAACTACTGCAAATAACAATCCTAATACCTGACTATTATTAACACTATGCAAAATATTTCTCAAATATACTTTCAAACGGAATTTTGGTGGCTTTTGAAACGAGGGTAATTCTAGGAAAAAAATCACAGCAAGTACAATGGGAACTGCTAGCAATGGCAATAAAAAAGGATAGCGCCATCCCCATGTCGCTAAACCCCCACTAATTAAAGGATACACGGCCAAACTCATGCCAATCATACTAGCGTTGAATGCCATTGCAGATGTCAGACTCTTGCCTGTATACAAATCGCTGATTAGTGTTAGTGCTAAAGCTTCTAAACTAGCTGCTCCCACACCTTGCAGAAATCGCAATTCTAGTAATGTCCGAAAATTTGGAGCAAAACTACAAGCAACACCAGCAATAGCAAAGAGTAATAAAGAGGGAATCAAAATTTGTTTTCTTCCGAAGCGATCTGCTAAAACTCCAGATATAGGAGTTCCGATCGCAATGGGTACAACAAATGCTGTAATTACCAATCCCACTTTTTCCGCAGGAATTTGCAATTCTGATGCCATTGTTGGCAATACAGGTCCGATACTACTTGAACCCAAAACTGCCATCAATGTTATACCAATGATGATTTGCAGGTTTCTGTCTAAGTAAATTTTTGTACTATGACTGAGAAATTTAGTGTTTTCCATTGCTCGACCTTTTTTACAGCGATCAGTGCATTAATGTAGTAGACTGACACATCTAAAATGGTGCAATAAGTGTAGGTTGGATTGAGTTGCTCACACGGATTATGCCATGGATATACGGATAAGAGGTATAACGTAGCTTGCTTCCCGTCAGGGTAACCCAACAACAATCTTTCTCCCCATCTCTCCATCTCCCGTAGGGACGTTGCATGCAACGTCCTTACCCTAATGCACCATTTTAGCTGTGTCGGTCTAGTAGGGTGCGTATTTACTGCTAACATCTAAGGTTTGACAGAGATTTAACAGTCTGTCGTAACGCACCATTTTAGAATTGAATCTTGGCAGTCGTAACACACCATTTTAGATGTGTCAATCCAGTAGACATCTCCGAAAACTAAATTTTTGCTGAAGTATTTAAAGCGCTTGAGATTAATTATCGGAGATGTCTAGTAGTGTCAAAGTTTTGAATTCCGTAAAATCTTACTTTTGACTTTTGACTTTTTAATTTTTAATTCCATAATTATGCAGTAGCAAGTGCAACTTTTCCAGTTGCTTTTTTAATATAATTATCCAGAACTTTTTCTACCGTTTTATTGTCAACCGTCATCAAATAATCTCCTTCTGGATTATAACATTTACCAATTTTTTCTAACATAACAAACCGAAGCTCGTCCCCTGTTTTCTTATTATCTGCAATCATCGCCTTCATTAATAAATCAGTAGTTACATGCTCAGGCCAAGGATTATTAAATCCGAGTTTTTCATCAATAAAGTGGTGGTGCAAATCTACATCTTCTTGTGACATAAAGCCCAGTTCTTGCCCTAGTTCCGCTACTATTTTCATACCATAAGAAACTGCTTCTCCATGAGAAAGTTTTCCTTTTAGCAGCCATTCCAAACCATGACCAAAGGTATGACCATACTCTAGAATAATTCCATAATGTTTTTCCGTGGGGTCTTTTTTAAGTATTTCTAGTTTGGAAAGAATAATTTTATAAGCTAGGTCAGTTAACTCCTGCTGAGAAAAATTAAGCTCAGGATTAAGAGTTCTTTCTAAATAATCCAAAAAGGTAGGTTCAGCAATAAAACCATTTTTAATCCCTTCAATAATGCCACATCGCTTGGAGAAAGGAGGCTCTGTTTTGAGGTACTTTGTATCTGCCCAAATAAACAGAGGACTATGATAAAGACCAAAGTGATTTTTACCACTTAAACCATTAACCGCTTGTTTGTTACTGAGGGTACTATCAGTAATTCCAGTCATGGTTGTAGATACTTCGACAAAGTGAATTCCACGATAAATTAATCCAGCAACCAAACCGACAATATTTCCTACTGTTCCTCCACCAAAGGCAATTAATAGAGATTTTTTAGATACACCTTCAGTGACTAATGTTTCACATACTTGTTCTAAAACTGAGAAATATTTAGATTTCTCACCAGGGGGAACCATTTCTAGAAGACATTTGTATTCCGAATTCAGTTCGTGGAACAGTTCCTCTCCGTAAAGTCCAAACATATTTTGCTCACAAAAGAAAAAGATTTTGTCTATCTCGTGTTTTGACAATTCTTTGAGAAAATGTTCTTTAATATCATATCCGAAATAAAATGGACTGGGTTTTTCCAGCTCGGTGCTGAGTTCAACCATTTTTCCTGGAGTCCATTCTTGTGTAATGTTATAGTCAACCATTATTTTTCCTTTGTGGATAGAGTGTTAATTGCTTTAATTTATATAGTGAAGTAATTAATATAAAATGTCAGTAGATTGAATCTACAATTTTCTACAATATCAAATCCCGTTGTGGTCTGGCCTTAATTTCACCAGCTAATTGTCTAGCTTGAGGATTGGGATTACCACCTTTGCTGCACCATTGGCGAATAGTTTGGGGTTGCACTCCCATCAACTCGGCAAAATCATCTCTGTTAAAACCTTCTAACTTCTCCTGTAGTTCTTTGACTTTTGAATTCCGTGAAATTGTTGGCAGACTAATAAAGTTTTATGCTAGACTACCAATTAACTCTACTCCTCCTTCCGGGATTGATTCCCGATCCCACTGGAAACCTTTGTCAGATAGGGAAGAGGTTGTAGGGAAACAGGGGAAAAGGGAGTATTTCGACGATTAAATGCCCATAAAATCGTGATTTTTCTTCCTTTCCCTTTCCTTTACCTAAAATTTTCTTGTTTCCCATCATTACACTTAATAAATAATCCTATTTTTTACTCCCTTTCAGCTTTTCTGAGTGCTGAGAGCTGAGAGCTATTTTAACGGAGGAGAAATAGAGTTAAATTGCTGCAATTATGCAGTAGTAACCGCAACTTTTCCAGTTGCTTTTTGAATATAATTATCCAGAACTTTTTCTACCAATTTAGTGTCAACTGTCATCAAATAATCTCCTTCTGGATTATAACATTGACCGATTTTTTCTAACATAACAAACCGAAGCTCTTCCCCAGTTTTCTTATTATCTGCAATCATCGCCTCCATTAATAAATTAGTGGTGACATTCTCAGGCCAAGGATTATTAAATCCGAGTTTTTCTTCAATAAAGTAGTAGTGTAAATCTACATCTTTTTGTGACATAAAGCCCAGTTCTTTCCCTAGTTCCGCTGCTATTTTCATACCATAAGAAACTGCTTCTCCATGAGAAAGTTTTCCTTTTAGCAACCATTCTAGACCATGACCAAAGGTATGCCCATACTCTAGAATAATTCCCAAATGTTTTTCACTGGGGTCTTGTTTGAGTATTTCTAGTTTGGAGAGAATAATTTTATAAGCTAGGTCTGTCAAGTCCTGCTGGGAAAAATTTAGCTCAGGATTAAGAGTTTTTTCCAAATAATCCAAAAAGGTAGGTTCAGCAATAAAACCATTTTTAATCCCTTCAATAATTCCACATCGCTTAGAAAAAGGAGGCTCTGTTTTTAAGTATTTTGTATCTCCCCAAATAAACAGAGGACTATGATAAAGACCAAAGTGATTTTTACCAGTTGAACCATTAACAGCTTGTTTATTACTGAGAGTACTGTCAGTAATTCCAGTCATGGTTGTGGATATTTCGATAAACCGAATTCCACGGTAAATTAATCCAGCAACCAAACCAACAATATTTCCTACTGTTCCTCCACCAAAAGCAATTAATAGAGATTTTTTAGATACTCCTTCAGCAATTAATGTTTCACATACTTCTTCTAAGACTGGGAAGTATTTACATTTCTCACCAGGAGGTACTATCTCCAGAAGACAATGATATTTCGCATTCAGTTCGTGGAACAGTTCCTCTCCGTAAAGTTCAAACATATTTTGCTCTGTGAAGAAGAAGATTTTGTCGAATTCATGTTTTGACAATTCGTTGAGAAGATGTTGCTGAATATCGTATCCGAAATAAAATGGACTGGGTTTTTCCAGCTCGGTGCTGAGTTCAACCATTTTTCCTGCAGTCCATTCTTGTGTAATGTTATAGTCAATCATTAGTTCTCCTTTCTCAATCGAGTATTAATTACCTTGATTTCTATAGTGAACTAATTAATATAAAATGTCAGTAGATTCAATCTACAATTTCCTATTCCTACAATACGCGATCGCGTTGTAGTCTGGCCTTAATTTCACCAGCTAATTGTCTAGCTTGAGGATTAGGATTACCATGTTTGCTACACCATTGGCGAACAGTTTGGGGTTGCACTCCCATCAAGTCGGCAAAATCATCTCTGTTAAAGCCTTCTAGCTTCTGCTGTAGTTCAAAGAGTAGTTGCACTGGATGATAATCAGATACTTGTATTCTTGCTAAATTGAATATTGTTTTAGGCATTGTTTTAATTTCCTTTTGTTCGCAACATTGGTGAATCAACTCAAATGACTTTTTCCCACCCTTAACGGTGAGCGCTACAACGTTAGCTTTCTCAAACTTAGAAATCAATTATTAATAGAGCTCTCCAGAAAAGAGGGCACCGGGAACCGGAAACAGGGAGAAATAATTAATAATTTCTCAATAAGAATTGATTTGATTTTTGATTTTTGGAGATGTTTAATAAAGATAAATTATTAATAAAGAAAGTTATTCAGTCGGATTTGCTCATGGTAGGTTTCCCAAACCTATTTGGACTTAAATAAATCATTATTTTGTTGCAATTTTCTACTTACAACTTAGTTTATAGCCTAATCATTAATTGAGATATATTCTCAATATTTTTTTTAAATTCTCAATAACATTGATAAGTTTTGGGTTTATTAAGAGTAGTCTGCGATCGCAAATCAAACTATCAGGAGGGGTTTTATATCAAATCCGGTAGCATCGGTGTTATTCAGTATTAAAGTAAGAGCGAATGGCAATTCGCCCTATATTGTAGGGGCTTTCTGGGCATTTGCTGACGTAGAGCTTCCGCTAATGTTTTTATGGGTTGTATGACGATCGACGGAATTATATTATACCAATTCCCAGGCATTAATGCTATACTTGAGTAACACTTCAGTTATTAAGTAACTAACACAAGTCGAATAACTTTTTAGCTAAAATTAGCTAAATTAATGTTGATTATTCTGATCTTTACTTCTCTCTCACTCCCCTACTCCCCCTCCTGGGAGCTATGGGTGGGTCCCCTACTCAATAAAATGTAGGGCGTTACTAAATACTGGGATGATTTTGGCGCTCCACGGAGACAGGGAGACAGGGAGACAGGGGGATTATGGTTTGTGCTCTGTGACAAAATCATCCCGCAATTATGCAATGCCAAATGTAGAAAAGTTTTTGATAAATGGTATTACTCCGAAGCCAACGGATTTGATATTACTTGGTAACCGACCAACCTGAATCAAGGCAAAGTCGGTGGTGGTGCATAGTAATGGTAGAGAGTGTGTGGGGAGTGCGGGAGATGGGGAGATGGGGAGATGGGGAGATGGGGAGATGGGGAGATGGGGAGATGGGGGGATGGGGAGTGCGGGAGAAATTAAAAAAGATATATCTTCACCATTACCATGCAGGACTACCGCAAAGTCTTAACTCAAGTTAGCCCTTGGCAAGCTGAATAAAACTTAATCAGTCTAGAAACAAATTTTTGATATAGCGCTGTGCGCAGGCAACAGGCAACAGGCAACAGGGGGAATAAAAAACCGATAATATCAGGCTTTTAGCTATTGGAAAGTTACTGTAATTTGTACATAAGCCAGCGCACATTGCTATAATTCTGTATAGCTCAATACTCTATGCAGACACTATCCACTTATTAAGATTAAATATTATTAAGTATCGATAGGGATAAAAATTAAAATAGTTAACAGTCATCAGTCAATGTTAGGGAAAATTGGCGTTGCTGATTTGAGGTATGAAATTCCACTTTGGGTAAATTTTCAGCCAAAACAGTAGTGCAAATTATACCTATTTCTTTCTATTTAGTCACCGCAAAACTCTTTTCCATCTACTGACTCCTGACTCCTGTGAAATCATACATTTATTCAGCAACGCCGGGAAAATTATTTGGGTGGTGGTGCATAGTAATGGTAGAGAGTGTGTGGGGAGATGGGGAGATGGGGAGATGGGGAGATGGGGAGATGGGGAGATGGGGGGATGGGGAGTGCGGGAGAAATTAAAAAAGATATATCTTCACCATTACCATGCAGGACTACCATTATTTGTTTTCAGGCAAGCTGCACACACAAACTGTAAGTCATATCAAATCCGGTAGCATCGGTGTAATTAGATGGGGAGATAGGGAGATGGGGAGATAGGGAGATGGGGAGATGGGGAGTGAGAGAAATATTTGGTAATGGTTGAAGATGGAACATTTTTGTATACCGAATTAAACGGATTTGAGATCAGAACCGGAACTACTGATAACTGTATATAGCAGAAGGAAGAAGAAAGAAGAAAGAAGGAAGAAGGAAGAAGGAAAAATCTTGCTGCGTACATGAAACGCAAACAGAATGCTAACGCCAACAGCATAAATGCCTTCTTCAAGGGTATTCAACCAGAAGTGTGTTAACAGGTCTTCGCCGTTATTAGAAACCTACGATCATCTATAGAACCCCTAAGCGGATCTTTGTGAGAGAGTATAATGGATAGAAAATGCCATACTCAAGTAGCTTGACAGACAGCGAGTGGGCTTTAATTGAACCACTGCTGCCCAAAAAGAAAAGAACTAAACCCCCTAAATGGAGCAAAAGAGAAATATTGGATGGTGTTCTCTACCAGCTCAAGAATGGTTGCAATTGGTGTGATTTACCCCTGGAGTTACCTCCTTATTCTACAGTATTCTGGCATTACAAACAGTGGCGTATTGGAAGGAGTAACCCTTGAAAATTAGAGATGTATTGCACGCCAAAGTACGCCAACAAGTAAAAAAAAGCGCTCCGGGACGACTCTCATCATTATTGATTCACTCATAGGTGAAAAATACTTGTAATGCTGGTGTAGAGTCATGCATGATGGAAGTTTTTACAAGGCTACTAACGGAATTAACAGACCGGAACGCAGTAGATAGTCTAGGCTTTCCCTTTTTTGCCCATTGTACCAAGGCATCAGTGTCTGATGATGTGGGATTAATTGAAATGTTGTCTTACAGCGCTTTTCAAATTGATGAACCACATCTTCACACATCAAACTTTGTAGGGACGTTCCATGGAACGTCCCTACTGTGGTCTACCCAAATGAAAACCGCTGTAAACAATTGATTATTTTAAGTCTAAACCGGTCAATATTCCTAAAATCACCATCCTTCTTGATAATGGATATCACCCGGAAAAATTAACGATTGAGTTGAAAAAAATTTATCCAGCTATTATGACCAAGATTCGATTTAAACTCTGGCCTAAACCATCGAAGGCACAGAAAGAGAATCTTGGAAAAACAGGATTTATCCCAGTTAAAGCAAGGTGGGTGATAGAAAGAACCAACTCCTGGATGGAAAGATGCAAAAGCTTGGCCAAAAATTTTGTTTGCGGAGCATTCCGTAGGAAAAGAACCTTAGAAAATGCCATACTCAAGGTCAATCTTTGTTTTGTTCGACTGCTGCTTAAGAGATTGGCGATCGCCTGATTGTCGAAAAAAAAGATCCGCTTAGGGGTTCTATAGAAATCTATGATTATCTGTTCCATTCCTGCTTCCCACTCGGCAACGTCTGCGTTATCCAGTCCACAAGATGTCACGGTCGTTTGCTACGCAACGCTAACGCGAAACGCGGAACGCGGAGCATAGCTCTCACTGACCGCCATAGCTAGATTTACAGCAGTTTCGGAGTTAGTGAGGTACAAAATTTTAGGACTTTAAGCAACAGGCAACAGCTCCGGAAGGCAACAGGCAACAGAGAATTAATGAACTGTACCTCACGCTTCCTAAAAAGTGCTTTAAACTAGCATTTCCGTTTGTCATGCTCCGCAAACAAATCTCGTTCGCGCTAGCGTTGCGGAGCAATCACAGCTAAAATTGCAGTGTTCGCACTCTATAACTCTCTCTGACAAAGACAGAGACTCTTTAACACTTCCACAGTTAGAGCAGGTCTGAGAACTGGGAAACCATCTATCAACGATGATTAACTCAGCAACCATATAACTCACACTTGTATTCTAGCTGTCTTCTGAATTCATAAAAACCCATATCAGCACCCACCCCTCTTGCTCCCCTCCCGGGAGGGGATGGGGGTAGGTTGTGGTTTTTAGCCAAATAAGTAGTCAGTATTATGGGCAACAGTTACAAACCCTTGAAGGTACAAGGTCTGAGTTATTCGTTAGTCCCTGACAGAAATTCCCCATCTGAACCAGTAAACTCCTCCCTTACTTTAGAAGCTGAAATAATGATCGCTAGTTAAGCAGACTCAGGTTTTGGTAACGATGATGGATGCATTAATAACTCGGCAGTCGATCGCTTCTCTACCATTTCCTTAGTAATAGTACACCGAGTGACATCCTTCCGCGAAGGTAATTCATACATCACATCTAACATCAACTCCTCCACAATACCCCGCAACGCTCGTGCCCCCGTTTTTCTCCTAAACGCTTCCTTCGCGATCGCCCGAATTGCCTCTTCCTCAAACTCCAACTGTACATTATCCATCCGCAACAACTTTTGATATTGCTTCACCAAAGCATTCTGAGGTTTTGTCAAAATTTCCATCAGAGTCTCCTCATCCAAAGGTTCAACTACCGCTACCATTGGTATTCGCCCAATTAATTCTGGAATTAAGCCAAACTTCACCAAGTCATTCGGTTCCATTTGCTTCATTAAATCTATTACTTTTTTATCCTTGGACTGATTTTCTCCTGATTGCTGAACAAAGCCCATTGACTTTTTGCCGTTTCTCTGCTCTACTATTTTATCTAAACCAACAAAAGCCCCACCACATATAAATAGAATATTACTCGTGTCGATCTGAATACAATCTTGATAGGGATGTTTCCGACCACCTTGAGGCGGGACATTAGCCACAGTTCCCTCTAACATTTTTAATAAAGCCTGCTGTACCCCCTCTCCAGACACATCTCTTGTTATGGAAGGGTTCTCACTCTTGCGAGCTATCTTATCTATCTCATCTATATATATGATACCCCGTTGTGCTTCCTCTACCTCTAAATCTGCTACTTGCAGAAGTCGCAACAAAATATTCTCTACATCTTCCCCAACATATCCAGCTTCTGTTAATGTTGTCGCATCTGCCACAGCAAATGGTACATCCAATAATTCTGCCAAAGTTTGAGCCAACAATGTCTTACCACAACCAGTTGGCCCAATCAATAAAATATTAGATTTTTGTAATTCCACCTCATCTGGAGAAGACTTGCCACTTTTTTTGGCTTCTACAAAGGTCAGACGTTTATAGTGGTTATAAACTGCCACTGACAAAACCTTCTTACCTTCCTCCTGACCAATAACATGAGTATCCAGATAATTCTTAATTTCTCTAGGTTTAGGAAGTTGGGCAACTGAAACTCTTTTGGCAGTACTACTTCGCTTTTGAGCAGGGGTTGCTGGTCTTGGCGTTGGAGGTTGTGGCCCTGTTGTGTTAGAGTCAAAAAGCTCCTCATCTAAAATCTCATTGCACAACTCTACACATTCATCACAAATATAAACTCCAGGACCTGCTATTAACTTACGGACCTGTTCCTGAGACTTGCCACAAAATGAACATTTTAGATGGGAGTCGTATTTAGACATAACTTCCTCTTACTATATTGCAGGGACAGACTCTCCTGGTACAGGAAGATTCTGTTTAGTAATGACTTGATCGACCAAGCCATAATTTTTGGCTTCTTCTGCGGACATAAAGAAGTCGCGGTCTGTATCAACTTCTATTTTTTCTAGAGGTTGACCTGTATGAGCTGATAAAAGTTCATTCAGCTTACGCTTATGATATAAGATTTCTTTAGCCTGTATCTCAATATCTACCGCTTGACCTTGAGCGCCACCTAAAGGCTGGTGAATCATTATTCTAGAACTAGGAAGGGACATCCTTTTACCTTTTGTCCCACCAGAAAGAAGAAAAGCCCCCATACTTGCAGCCAAACCGTAACAAATTGTGACAACATCAGGCCGTACCTGCTGCATGGTGTCATATATAGCCATTCCAGCAGTCACAGAACCTCCAGGGGAGTTGATATAGAGTTGAATATCTTTGTCTGGGTCTTCAGCATCCAGGAATAACATCTGAGCAGTAATGGTATTAGCTAAATTATCATCTACTGGAGTCCCCAAAAAAATAATTCTTTCTCTGAGGAGCCGTGAGTAGAGGTCAAAAGCTCTTTCTCCCATCCCTGATTGTTCTACAACCATGGGCACAATGTTACTAGGACCGGAGTAAACTTGTAACTTGTTATAGATATTAACTAAATCATCAGAATATTGAGATATAACCATGGTACATCAGTTTATATATAAACAAATTTTGTTTTTACTTGCTCATTTTTGATTCGTATCAATCCAAGCTGAATATTATTATGACTTAGCTTTACTAATATTGGTAGTTGGGATTACCCAACCATTCATTAATTTTAGGGGTACTTAAAATTGTTTGGGTTTATCAGACACGGAGTGGCGTGTCGAATACTACCCATAATAATTATACCTTCTGCCTTCTGCCTTCTGCCTTCTGCCTTCTTCAATTAGGATTTTCCACAGTAGCTACCTGTTCAGCCTCAACTTCTACAATAGTTTCTGTAGTTTCTGTAGCTTCATCTATTTCTGACTCTGAATCAGTTTCTACAGGAGTTTCTGTAGCTTGATCTATTTCTGAATCTTTAGTTAGAGTTCCTTCAGGTACTAACTCTACTGTGCCATTTTCTTCCAACCACTTGATTGTTTTTTCCTTCAGTAAGTCTTCTGTGACTACTTCTCTTAATCTATCTGGATCGACATCCTTTCCTTGAAGCTGTCCCATGACTTTTTCTGACTCTGCTAAAATCTCTTCTTCATTTACCTCGATTGACTCTTCCTTGGCCACTGTTTTAATAGCCCAATCTCTTTTCAATCGCTCAATTGCTTCTGGCCGCGATCGCTCTTGCATTTCTGGCAATTTATCGCTGCTGAACAATTCTTTAACATCTATTCCATACTGGCTCAACTCCATGGCACTTTGGGCTAACATCTGCTGAACTTCATTTTTAATTAAAGTTTCTGGTAATTCTACTTCCAGATGGGTCACCAGCTCATTTACAATGGCAATTTCTTTATTCTGTTTTGTTTGGTCTTCTTTTTCTTTGGTAAATTTTTTCTCCATGAACTCCTGTAATTCGGCTAATGTTTCAAACTCACTAATTTCTTGAGCAAAATCATCATCCAACTCTGGTAATTCTTTTTCTTTGAGTTCTTTAAGAGTAATTGTAAATACTGCTGGCTTACCTGCTAACTCTGCCTGACCATATTCTTCAGGAAATTGAACGGAAATTTCTTTTGTTTGCTCTAGGTTCATGCCTACTATTCCATCAATGAACCCAGGGATAAATTGTCCTTCTTTCAATTCCACTTGATAATCTTGAGCCTTGCCTCCTGGAACTTCTTTCGGCTCTTCTCCCTCTGTCTCAGATGGAATTATACCTTCAAAATCTACTATTGCCACATCTCCTAACTGAGCTGCTCTTCCTTCTACAGGGATTAGTGTGGCCTTTTCAGAGCGACGTTCTTCTAGAAATTCATCTAATTGAGCCTGGTCGTATTTAGCTTCTTCAGCCTTGACTACCAGTCCTTTATAATCACTCACTTTAGCCTCTGGTTCTACATCCACTTTGGCAGAGAAGGCCATTTCTTTTCCTGGTTCAAAATCTTTTACTAACTCTTCAAATTCTGTACTCAGTTCAAATTGCCCTATTGCATTGATTTGTTCTTGTTCTCTTGCTTTTTCTAAGCAATCATTAATGAGGTTATCTAAGGCCATAGCTTTAACATAATTTCTACCCAGCCTCTGTATCAATATTTGTCGAGGCACCTTGCCTTTTCTGAACCCAGGAATATTGGCGGTACGGATATATTTTTGAATCACCTGTTCGTAGGCATTCTTGGACATTTCTGGTGTAATCTCGATTTCCAGGCCTATTTGGCTAGCTGGAAGTTTTTCCTGGGTAACTTTCATCGGCGTTTTGTTTAAGTTAGTTAGAACTAAGTTTTTGATTATAGGCTATGATTCTATTAAGCTATATAATTTATGGGAATCTTAATATTCTTACTTTTTATTGCACTATGCTTTATTAGCTTACTATAATTATTTCTCTAGCTTCGCCAAGAATGCTTTAATTTTAGGACTTTTTTAACTTTATTTTTTTCTCGCTATTGGCAAAGTTAAGTTGATTTTTTTAATTTTAAAAATCAAGCATATGATTATGGTATAATAAAAAATTTACTCAAAGATGAAATGACTCTAAGTTCTTATTTTAATATTCTCAAGTTGTTACACTATATTATTATACTGATTAAATTTAGACCAAAATTTCAATAGAAATATTTCTGGATTTTCCTGTATTTTGTCTGAAGATTGATATGTTAATACTCTTAATTTATATAAATAGCCGAAGTAATATAATAATTTAAAACTACTCTATCAAAAATATATGTCCGATCGTCAAAAATAAAATTAACTGATGTCTAAAGAATTAAATCGAAATATCTAAGAATAGCTTGATTTGATTTGACGATAGTCAGTCAGTATGTATAGAATTAATTTAGTAGTATAAAAATATTGGTTTTATTAAATATTTTGATGGTATTAATGCCATTTACGATCAAATAATCTAATAGAATATCTGTTATATATGAAATATAAAGCGAATTTTTAATCCTTAAGTTTCTGAAAAATATCTATACTAACCAAGTCATAAGGGGGTGCAGATTAGATCATCTAGATGAGAATCAAATTTAATAAAAATAACTAATATATTTTAGTCAGAAAATCAAAAAATTAGCTCAAACTATTAAACTTAATAAAAACCATTATCAAAAAATAAAATTATGAAAAAATGAAGGAGGACAAGAATTTGTCAGAGTTTTACAAAGTAGCAATATTAGGAGCAAGTGGGGCTGTAGGAACAGAGTTGTTAGAATTACTGCAAACTAGAAACTTTCCAGTAGCAGAATTAAAACTACTAGCATCACCCCGTTCCGCAGGTAGCACTCTAAAATTTAAAGGACAAAACTTACAAGTAGAAGCTGTAACAGATGATTCATTTAAAGATGTAGATTTAGTGCTAGCATCAGCAGGTGCATCTACATCAAAAGAATGGGCAAAGAAAGCAGTAGAAGCAGGTGCTATAGTAATTGATAACTCAAGTGCCTTTCGCATGGACCCTAAAGTGCCTCTTGTAGTTCCAGAAGTTAACCCAAAAGCTGCGGCTCTACATCAAGGTATAATAGCTAATCCTAACTGCACAACAATACTAATGTGTGTAGCTGTATGGCCTTTGCACCAAGTCCAGCCAATTAAAAGATTAGTAGTGGCCACTTACCAGTCAGCAAGTGGGGCAGGAGCAAGGGCAATGGAAGAAATGAAAACTCAAGCGAAAGAAATTTTAGAAGGAAAAACTCCTGGAACAGAGATTTTTCCCTATCCATTAGCATTTAATTTGTTCCCACACAATTCCCCACTGAATGAGCAGGGATATTGTCAAGAAGAAATAAAAATGGTTAATGAGACTCGTAAGATATTAGGATCTAACGATATCCCGATTACAGCAACTTGCATCAGGGTACCAGTATTACGCGCTCATTCAGAAGCTATTAATTTAGAATTTGCTCAACCATTTAGTGTAGAAAAAGCTAGGGAAATATTAAGTCAAGCGCCTGGAGTAACACTGGTAGAAAATTGGCAAAAAAATTATTTTCCAATGCCAATAGAAGCAAGTGGTAAAGATGATGTATTAGTGGGGAGAATTCGTCAAGATATTTCTCATCCTTGTGGATTAGAATTATGGTTAAGTGGAGACCAGATCCGAAAAGGAGCTGCCTTGAATGCAGTACAAATAGCTGAGTTATTGGTGGAAAAACATTGGTTGAGGGTAGAAGCAGCAACAGTTTAGACTCAGGGTGCAAAAAACAAAAGAAAAAAAAGAGTATTCAATAATTAATAATTAATAATTAATAATTAATAATTAACAATTACCTATCCTTGAAAAGAAGAGGATTGACTAATCATGAAAATTTTTTCTTCTCTTGGTCGATTGGATATGGCGCAGGTTTCCTCGCCATATATCGACCGCTGTTTCTACTTTAAAGGAGAGGCTTTAAAGCTTAATTATTCGGTAAAGTTAGTTCCTATTTCTACAATGTAATGAAATGGGTAATTAACAATAGTTCAGTCATACAAAAATAAAAAAAATTTGCAGAGAGACTGTAAAGCGAAAGCGATGTTAATCTGAAAAAAATTAGGTCTAGTAATATGGCCAAAAAAAAGAAGAAGACCTAACAAAGCGATAAAAAAAACATAAGGAGTGCAAATAGTGTGGTAGATTTCGGTAAAGTTATAACTGCAATGATTACACCGTTTAATTCAGACGGTAATGTTGACTATGAAAAAGTAGAAAAGCTATCTATATGGTTGACAGAAAATGGAACAGATTCATTAATAATATGTGGAACAACAGGAGAATCTCCAAGCTTAACATGGGAAGAAGAATATAAACTATTTCAAGTAGTTCAAAAAGCAGTATCAGGAAAGGCTAAAGTAATAGCTGGTACTGGGTCAAACTCTACAAGAGAAGCAATCGCAGCCACCGAAAAAGCTGCTAAATTAGGGTTAGATGGTTCATTACAGGTGGTACCTTATTACAATAAGCCACCACAGTCAGGACTTTATGAACATTTTAAAGCGATCGCTCAAGCCACCCCAGAATTGCCAATAATGCTTTACAATATACCAGGGCGTACGGGTCAAAATCTGATGCCTGAAACTGTAGCAAAACTGGCCGAAATTTCTAATATTGTTGCTATTAAAGAAGCTAGTGGTAACTTAGACCAAGTGAGCCAGATTAGACACTTGACGGCACCAGAGTTTAAGATTTATTCTGGAGATGATTCCCTAACCTTACCACTCCTAGCTATTGGTGGTAGTGGTGTTGTTAGTGTAGCTAGTCATTTAGTAGGAAAACAGCTACAAGAGATGATAGTAGCGTTTGAAACAGGTAAGGTACAAGTTGCTACAGAAATTCATCTAAAACTATTCAGCTTATTCAAAGCTTTATTTGCAACAACTAACCCAATTCCTGTAAAAGCAGCACTAAATCTGCTAAACTGGAAAGTAGGCTCTACTCGCCCTCCACTATGCGACCCTCCAAGTGAAGTAACTGAAAAATTATCAGCAGAAATGGGTCAACTAGGTTTATTATGAGTCAATTTTACGGGTAATAAAGTTTTTCAGAAAATTAAATATCGTCAATCTGAATAATGATTTAGTTACCCCCTCACTAAATCGCTAAAATCTTTAATTTTTAAGAGATTAGTTTTTCTGCTTTTAACTAATGGGTATTAAAAATGAGTAATGCCAATTTTAAAAAAGAATGTATAGAATAATTCAGGGTATTGAAGAAGGAGTAAGGAGTAAGGAGTAAGGAGGGAAAATTGCTTATGGATAGTCTCCGACAAGCCACTCCGCGTCTACGCTCCCCCAAACAATTTTGAACACCCCTGTTGACGGTGGGGTATTAAACCCATAAGGAAAATGATAAAAATAATTTACAGGAGATGTCCCTTTGACTAAAAAGATGAATTACAACCTAAAAAATGGTATCAAAGCTATTCATTCTGACTCCTGACTCCTAAGAAATAGTCTAGCTATTTATAGCAAATATTTATCAAATTGGTATCTAGCAGTCGAAGGAAAGGTGAGGAAATATCAAAAGTTTAAAACTCAGAAAACGCCAGATTTTTCCTTCTTCCTTCTTCCTTATCTTTCAAAGTAAACAACAACAAAAATAGGATAATTATGACAAGAAAAAAATCATCATCTGCCCTAAAAATTATTCCTCTAGGTGGACTACATGAAATTGGTAAAAACACCTGCGTATTTGAATATGATGACGAAATTATTCTGCTTGATGCAGGATTAGCTTTTCCTACTGATGGAATGCATGGTGTAAATATCGTCTTACCAGATGTAACTTATCTGAGTGAAAATCGCCATAAAATCAAAGGTATGATTGTCACCCATGGTCACGAAGATCACATTGGTGGTATTCCTTTCCATTTGAAAAATGTAGAAATTCCTGTCATTTATGGACCAAGATTGGCAATGGCTTTACTCTACCCAAAACTAGAAGAAGCAGGAGTCCAAAATCGCACAGAATTGAGGACTGTTCGTCCCCGTGATATTGTCCGGTTAGGTAAATATTTCAGTGTTGAATATATTCGTAATACTCACTCAATGGCGGATAGCTTTACAGTTGCCATCACAACACCAGTAGGAGTAGTTATCCATACAGGTGACTTCAAGATTGACCATACTCCTGTAGATGGAGAAAATTTTGATTTTCAAAGGTTAGCAGAGTATGGAGAAAAGGGAGTTCACTGTTTATTAAGTGATTCCACAAATTCAGAAGTACCCGGTTTTACTCCTTCAGAAAGGTCAGTCTATCCAAACTTAGACCGAGTATTCGCCAACGCTCCTGGACGTTTAATGGTGACAACCTTTGCATCTAGCGTACATAGATTACAAATAGTTCTAGAGCTAGCAAAAAAACATGGTAGGTTGGTGGCAACAGTAGGGCGATCGATGCTGAATGTGATTGCTCATGCTCGCAATCTTGGTTATGTTAAGTGTGAAGATAGTTTGTTTGTACCTCTACATAGTGTCCGAAGTTTACCTGATGAGAAACTATTGATTCTGACTACAGGTTCTCAAGGTGAACCAATGTCAGCACTAACCCGTATTGCTAAGGGTGAACATAGGCAAATAAAAATTCGTAAAGGAGATACAGTTGTATTCTCTGCTAACCCTATTCCTGGTAATACGATCGCTGTTGTTAACACCATTGACAAACTAATGATGTTAGGAGCAAATGTGATCTATGGTAAAGATAAGGGTATCCATGTTTCCGGTCATGGTTGTCAGGAAGACCAAAAATTAATGTTGGCACTTACTCGTCCTAAATTCTTTGTACCGTTTCATGGTGAGCATCGGATGTTAGTTAAGCACAGTCAAACTGCTCAAAGTATGGGGGTTCCTCCAGAAAATATGGTAGTGGTACAAAATGGTGATGTGGTGGAACTAACTCAAGATTCTATCCGTGTTGCAGCTCAAGTACCTTCTGGTATTGAACTGGTAGATTCTTCTCGTTCTGGCATGGTTGAAGATAACATTCTGAAGGAAAGACAGCAATTGGCAGAGGATGGTGTTGTGACTGTTGCGTTAGCGGTGAATTCTGATGGTAAATTGATTGATAGACCTCAGTTACATTTGCGTGGTGTGGTAAGTGCTATGGAAAAAGTACAAATGCGTGAACTGGTGATCAAGACATTAGAAAAAAGTTTGAGCAATAACTGGTCTGAGTATGCTAAGTCAAGCAATACTCAAGTTGATTGGTCTGGGTTGAAAAATGAGCTTGAATGTGCTGTTCAGCGAATGTTAAGACGAGAGCTTCAAGGTCAACCTTTGTTAGTTTTCTTAATGCAAACTCCAGAAGCAGGAGATATACAAGACAGAAATGCAGAAGAGAAAGTAGAGCAGAAAAAAGAACTTCCTATAGTCAAACCAGTGGGAAGACGGAGACGTCGTTCTACTGCAAAAGTAGCATCTTGAGGAAGTCAGAAGTTAGAAGTCATATCATGTCCGGTTGAATAATTAGACTTTGGTGGTCTGAAGGCAACTATGTATCCCCCCCTACCCCCCTTTGAAAGGGGGGGTTAGAGAAGGTTTTCTCAAGAGTTTCACCTTAATTTGATACACGCTCCGATGCTACCGGACATGATATTATACCGTTTCACGGAATTCAAAAGTCAATAGTCAAAAGCGAGTGCGTAATTCTGAGGTCCCCTCAGAATGTAAGACGCACTCAAGACAGTCAAAAGTAAGATTTTATAGCTCAAAACTTGGCGTTGCTGAATGGTAATGATTTTTAGATTAAGTATCAACGTAAAACATAAGTTTTTCAATTTCACCTTCAGCTACTTACCATTACATTTCAGCAACGCCCAAAACTTTGATGCTTCAGTAATTTCAGCAAATTATTTGACATCTAAAGTTTGAAACTATTTGTAACATTCTTTTTTCAAATTGATATTGTACACAATTATTTTGATAAATTTGACGATCGGGAGTACGCTGAGGCTAAGATTTCAGTAGGGGGGGTTCCGCGTTAAATTAATTGCTCAATATTAAATTTCGAGGAGTCAGGAGTCAGGAGTCAGGAGAAATGGGAATTATTAGAGAAGGTAGTTGGATGTTTTGTCCCTAGATTTTTCTGCACTTGTCTGCCTAAAATGCTCACTTTTTAAGTTTGAGGCACCGAAAAGCAGGCACTTTTTTCGACCCTAAAAAGACTAAATCCAATATCAGTCAATGCTTTGAGATTTGATTGGTAAGCCCTAGTTATGGGAAGCGCGTCGGCCGGAAAGCTGACGCATAGCTTTGCTTTATATGTTGCGGAACAAAACGCCCCTACTACTGACTCCTGACTCGTCGATTATTAATTACAAGGGTGTCTTCTGTGATTCTGGTCTTTCTTCGGCCAAAATTGCTCCTTCTACAGGACAAACAGTTAGGCAAATTCCGCAGTCAATACAGGTATCAAAATCTATCCAATACCAATCAGTTCCCTTGGTATTTTTACCGGGTCCTTCGTGGATGCAAGCAACGGGACAAGCTCCAACACAGTCAGCAACACCTTCGCAAATATCAGTAACAATTGTATGTGGCATTTTAATTATTTATTGAGTCAAAACTAAAAATTTCTAGATGGGATATTTTTCTGCTGTAATATAGAATCCGGTTGAATAGTTACACTTTGGAGGAGGTAAGGCAGCTATGTATCTCCCCTACCCCCCGAGTGAAAGGGGGAAAAAGGCAGAAGGAAAGAAAAGGTTAGAAGGGAAAAGGTTTTTTAATCACGCTATTATCCGGACATGATATATAGCAATGTGCGCTGGTATATTTACACATTATTTTTGTAGACCTTTTCGCTTACAGCACTTTGAGCTGGACATTGTCAATACCTGAGCACTCATTGCTGTAATATAGAATCTGCTTACATAGTATATCTTGATAATTCTATAATTACTTCAAGTCTTCAATCTCCCCTACTCCCCCAATCCCCTACTCCCAACTATATAATTAGGTATCCAACCGCATTTTATATAAGAGGAGAGTTAAGTCGATATTTTTTTCTATAGCAGAGAAAAAGTTGACTAGGATATAGACTGATGATAAACCTCATAAAGGGAAATGTTTTTCCCTCTGTTCCCTATTCCCTATTCCCTGCTATAGAAAATATAAACTTTCTCCACCAATAATAGGTTAATTTAACTTTTGCAAAAATGCTTCATAAGTTTGAGATTTTGAGCCAAAAACATAATTAGGAGAAGAAACCGTAATATCTGTACCACCTACTTTTCTGAGATGATTAATTGCTGATAACAACATTTCTTGTTTGACTACTATTGTCGCAGCATACCAGTCATTTTTTTCCCCAGAATATACTTTAGCAATAGTTGGTCCTTGTAAACCAGTAATGCCACTTAATCCACTTTTATTCATTAACAAATCACCTATTTCATCTGCCGATTTTCCATCTACATTTGCTGTTATCGACACATATTTTTTTGACTCCATCTGAGCTTCAATTAACTCTAAAAAGACCTTAGTTGTTTCTAACTTAGCTTCACTTTCTTGTAACAAACGTTTATTACCAATTAAACAAGCTTGAGACTTAAGAAGTGTGCCTCCTTCAATTCGCTTTAAACGATTTTCTCTCAAAGTTGTACCAGTGCTTGTTACATCAGCAATCATATCAGCATATCCCATGCTTGGTGCGGCTTCCATTGCTCCTTGTACTGCTACTAAGGAAAAATGTACAATTAACTTTTCATACAACCATTTTCGAGTCAGGTTATTATATTTTGTAGCAATTCTGAGATTTTTGCCTTTCTCTTTAAATAATAGAGTTAGTTCTGCTAAATCTTCTATGGAAGAAACATCTACCCAACTTTCAGGAACAGCTAAAACAACTTCACATTTACCATAACCTAATTTATCCCAAATAACTATTACATCATCATCGGATTGACTTTCTTCAGAAACTACGTCATAACCTGTAATTCCTAAGTCAACACTTCCTTCTTCTACTTTTGTAAAGATATCTGCTGCTCTTTGAAATAATACTTTTACTTGTGGCAAGGCAGGAATAGAGCCAAAATATTGTCTGTCATTGGGTCTAGATACAGTTAAACCACAAGCTGACAATAAGTTCATGGCTCCTTTTTCTAATGCACCTTTACTGGGTAAAGCTATTTTTAAAATTTGCTCGGCGGTCATATCAGTTATCAGTTATCAGTTATCAGTTATCAGTTATCAGTTATCAGTTATCAGTTATAGCGCTGTGCGCAGGCAACAAGCAACAGGCAAAAGCTCCGGAAGGGGGAAGAAAAAACCGATAGTATAAAACTTTTAACTATTGGAAAGTTCTTGTAATTTGTAAATAGGGCTTACCGATCTAATATCAAAGCATTGACTGATATTGGTTTTAGGCAAATTATGTCTGGAAAAAGTATGAGCTTTTCAGTTTCTGTGGTTAAAAAAGTGATTATTTTCGGGCAGCAAAAGCCGAAAAATAACTCTTAATATTGTTTTGGCCACTGACTCTGTAATTCCCATTTATTCTACCTCCTAACTATTGCCTACTGCCTACTGCCTACCCTAGCAAAAAGAGTTTATTCAGCAAACCCTAAATATGCCAGTGTACATTGCTATATCAGTATCTCTATCTCTGGAATAAGGAGTCTTAAAATCTAGAATATTCTCTTTTTTTATCTCCTTAAAAGGCTATGCTTTATAAACATCTTTATTGACATAAAACGTAGATATTATAGACAAGTTATGTACGAGTCTTTAAAAGGTTTTTGTCAGAGAAAAAGTGTATTAAAAAGTAAATTTTTTTTGATGAATTAAGTAGTTTTTCCTATCTACTATGATTTTTTCTCCCTTCTCCACTCCTCCCTGCTCCCCACAAGGTTTTCAGGAGTTCCTTATTAGGGATAGTTTAAAAGGGGAGGCTATTTACCAGAATTTTTCGGTCATTTGATGTAAGCATTTAGCTATTAGCGGTCAGCTTTTTCTGCGGAATGTGTTCGGATTCAGCTTTTTAATGAATGAAGTAAAAATTTGTTTAAATTAATACTACATTTTTAACCCATAAATTGAAGGATAAGAAAGACTTGTTTTAAGTTTTTAACCTATACAATTCAATCTAATGAAACCCATGGCTGTTTGCGCAGCATTCCGCAGGAAAAACTGATGGCTAAATGCTGACGGCTAAAGGTTTATCATTTGATTTAAGGATATTAATTTTTCAGTAATTCAAGTATTTCTAACTTTTTTTACTACTTCATTTAATTCCAAATTTTGCTTTTCCCCAGATTCTAGGTTTTGCAAAAGCACTTTACTATCTTGTTGTTCTACAGAATTTAAAATAATTAAAAATGGAATATTATGCTGAATTGCATACTCAATATTATTTTCAATATTTCTCCCGATAATATCAGTTTCTATCCGTAAACCTAGCTTTCTTAATTTTTCGGCAATTTCGACTGTATAAACATAATCATCTGAACTAATACCAACTACAAAAGCTTCGACAAATTGATAATTATTGATATTCAAATGAGATTTTTCAGCTAATACTTCTCTAAGTTCTTCCATGACATAAGAAAAACCAGTTGCAGGAGTTTCTTGCTGACCTCCTAAACTAACAACTAAATCATCATATCTACCACCACCACATAATTTTCTTTCTCCTAAGTTACTGTCAGAAATTTCAAAAACCATACCTGTATAATATTGGAGACCCCGACTAATTCCCAGGTCAATACTAATACGATTTTTGTCTACATTAAAAGCATCCAAACTTTGAAGAATATCTTGTAATTGTTTTAAGCCATAATCATCAATACTGTAAGCTAAAAGTAGTTTTTCTGTTTCTTTTAAAATAGCATTCGGCTCTCCTTTTAGTTGACTCAACTCTGTCATAAAATCTAATGCTTGATTGAGCTGTTTAGTTTGGTTTTGATGTTTAATCTTCACTAACAAACGATCAACTATCTCTTCAGGCTCGCGAGTACTTGAAAGTTCGATATTCATACTTTCGATAAACTCAAAAATGGCTGTTCTAGCCTCCTCTTCTTCTAGGTTTTGTAAGAGGTCTGTAATTTTTTTTGTCGTAATATTTTTGCCTGGTTGTTGTTGAACAGAAGCATTTTTTTGAAACGCTGGATAAATTTCAGAGAGTAAATTTTCTACTGTTTGTCTACCTTCCTTTCTCAGAGTTTCCATCTGAGTAAGTAGAAAACTACGAAGACGAGTATCTAACTCAAGATGGTCGAGGAATTTGTTAATAACTCCAACATGACCAATAAACATTTGATATTCAGTTAAACCTAAACTGTCTAAACCTTGACAGGCCATAGAAATAACTTCCGCATCAGCGATCGCCCCTTTGGCCCCAATTAACTCTATTCCCATTTGGGTAAATTGACGATATCTCTCTTTCTGGGGCTTTTCATAACGAAATACTGGCCCTGTATAATAAAGTCTTACTGGCAGGGGTATTTCTTGGAAGTTGTCCAGATAAGCGCGGACCACTGAAGCAGTAAATTCTGGTCTGAGACAGAGGCGACGGTTACGATAAATAAAGTCGTAGAGGCGAGAAACTATGTCCTCACCAGATTTTTTCAGATAGAGTTCAGTGTATTCTATTAGTGGTACATCTATAGGTCGGTAGCCATAGGATTCAAAACTACCACTTAGTGCATTTTTAATTTGTTTATCAATGTGATAGGTGTTTGGCAGAATGTCCCTGACACCTCTGACTCGTTCTACTTTTGTGGTTTGCATAAAAAAACTTGAGAAGGTTATTCTGAGTTTTTATCCTTAATAGGAGTTTATACGCAGTTGTTCCTTGGGCATTGGTATTTTACTACATTTAGCAAACCCTGGCAGAAACCTTAAAGTTATTATTGGTTCCTCTGTAAGTAGACTTTGGAAATAATTATTAGACATCTCTAGAAAAGAGGAAATAGGGAGTGGGGGGTAGAGGGAAAGAATTGATAAATAAGAGTATGATGATTGATTTAATTTTTGATTATTGGTGGCAGTTAGAAGTCTTAACGAAGTCAGAAATCAGAAGTCACAAGTCAGAAGTTATTAATGATTGGCTTTTAAATGATTGACTTTTAATTTCTGGGTAGCGAGACTAGAATGTGTAGAGGCTTTAAATTTTAATTATTCAATCTTAAAAAATAGACTGCTGCTCTTCTTATGAAGATATAGCTCATAATTTTCACCGAATAATTCTTCATGGCTAAATTTTTCTTCAAGTACTCCTTAATAAATTTTGTTTAGCTCATAATTGTTCTAATTCTGAATATTACAAATACTTGATAAGTCTATCTAGTACAGGATGACAGAAATAACTGACCAGTTCAAAAATCCTCAAACAATTACAAGTCAAAAATGATTGACTTTTAAATGCATAACTTTTAACTTCCGGGTAGTGGCACTAGAATTTGTAGAGGGTTTAAATTTTAATTATTCAATTTTAAAAAATAGACTAAAAGCTGCTGACAATTATCAATATATAGCTCATAATTTTCACCGAATAATTCTTCATGACCATTTTTTTCTTCAAGTACTCCTTAATAAATTTTGTTTAACTCATAATTTTTCTAATTCAGAATATTACCAATACTTGATAAGTCTATCTAGTGGAGGATGACGGAAATAACTGACAGTTAAAAAATCCTCAAACAATTACAAATCTAAAATGATTGACTTTTAAATGCATAACTTTTAACTTCCGGGTAGTGGCACTAGAATGTGTAGAGGCTTTTAATTTTAATTATTCAATCTTAAAAAATAGACTGCTGCTCTTCTTATGAAGATATAGCTCATCATTTTCACCTAATAATTCTTCATGGCTAAATTTTTCTTCAAGTACTCCTTAATAAATTTTGTTTAGCTCAGAATTGTTCTAATTCAGAATATTACAAATACTTGATAAGTCTATCTATTGCAGGATGACTCAAATAACTGACCAGTTCAAAAATCCTCAAACAATTTACTTAGCAAAAATGATTGACTTTTAAATGCATAACTTTTAACTTCCGGGTAGCGACACTAGAATCTGTAGAGGCTTTTAATTTTAATTATTCAATCTTAAAAAATAGACTGCTGCTCTTCTTATGAAGATATAGCTCATAATTTTCACCGAATAATTCTTCATGGCTAAATTTTTCTTCAAGTACCCCTTAAGAAATTTTGTTTAGCTCAGAATTGTTCTAATTCAGAATATTACAAATACTTGATAAGTCTATCTAGTTCAGGATGACTCAAATAACTGACCAGTTCAAAAATCCTCAAACAATTTACTTAGCAAAAATGATTGACTTTTAAATGCATAACTTTTAACTTCCGGGTAGCGACACTAGAATCTGTAGAGGCTTTTAATTTTAATTATTCAATCTTAAAAAATAGACTGCTGCTCTTCTTATGAAGATATAGCTCATAATTTTCACCGAATAATTCTTCATGGCTAAATTTTTCTTCAAGTACCCCTTAAGAAATTTTGTTTAGCTCAGAATTGTTCTAATTCAGAATATTACAAATACTTGATAAGTCTATCTAGTTCAGGATGACTCAAATAACTGACCAGTT
>NZ_JAAHGO010000007.1:72696-201632 GCF_010672455.1 Okeania sp. SIO2C9
CATGGCTAAATTTTTCTTCAAGTACCCCTTAAGAAATTTTGTTTAGCTCAGAATTGTTCTAATTCAGAATATTACAAATACTTGATAAGTCTATCTAGTTCAGGATGACTCAAATAACTGACCAGTTACAAAATTCTCAAACAATTACAAATCTAAAATGATTGACTTTTAATTCCCGGGTAGCGAGACTAGAATCTGTAGAGGCTTTAAATTTTAATTATTCAATCTTAAAAAATAGACTGCTGCTCTTCTTATGAAGATATAGCTCATCATTTTCACCTAATAGTTCTTCATGGCTAAATTTTTCTTCAAGTACTCCTTAATAAATTTTGTTTAACTCATAATTGTTCTAATTCAGAATATTATAAATACTTGATAAGTCTATCTAGTTCAGGATGGCTCAAATAACTGACCAGTTCAAAAATCATCAAACAATTTACTTAGCAAAAATGATTGACTTTTAATTTCCGGGTAGCGAGACTAGAATTTGTAGAGGCTTTAAATTTTAATTATTCAATCTTAAAAAATAGACTGCTGCTCTTCTTATGAAGATATAGCTCATAACTTTCACCGAATAATTCTTCATGGCTAAATTTTTCTTCAAGTACTCCTTAATAAATTTTGTTTAACTCACAATTGTTCTAATTCTGAATATTACAAATACTTGATAATTCTATCTAGTAAATGATGACAGAAATAACTGAACAGTTCAAAAATCCTCAAACAATTTACTTAGCAAAAATGATTGACTTTTAAATGCATAACTTTTAACTTCCGGGTAGCAGCAATAGAATTTGTAGAGCCTTGAAATTTTAGTTATTCAATCTTAAAAAATAGACTAAAAGCTGCTCTTCTTATCAATATATAGCTCATGATTTTCACCGAATAATTCTTCATAACCAATTTTTTCTTCAAGTACTCCTTAATAAATTTTGTGGAACTCACAATTGTTCTAATTCAGAATATTACAAACAGTCTCTAAGTCTATCTAGTGGAGGATGACAGAAATAACTGACAGTTAAAAAATCCTCAAACAATTTACTTAGCAAAAATGATTGAATTTTAAATGCTAGACTTTTAACTTCCTGGTAGCAGCAATAGAATTTGTAGAGCCTTGAAATTTTAATTATTCAATCTTAAAAAATAGACTAAAAGCTGCTCTTCTTATCAATATATAGCTCATAATTTTCACCGAATAATTCTTCATAACCAATTTTTTCTCCAAGTACTCCTTAATAAATTTTGTGGAACTCACAATTGTTCTAATTCAGAATATTACAAACAGTCTCTAAGTCTATCTAGTGGAGGATGACAGAAATAACTGACAGTTAAAAAATCCTCAAACAATTTACTTAGCAAAAATGATTGACTTTTAAATGATAGACTTTTAATTTCCGGGTAGCGACAGTAGAATCTGTAGAGGCTTTAAATTTTAATTATTCAATCTTAAAAAATAGACTGCTGCTCTTCTTCTGAAGATATAGCCGAGGATTTTCACCGAATAATTCTTCATGGCTAAATTTTTC
This sequence comes from Okeania sp. SIO2C9, assembly GCF_010672455.1. Taxonomy (GTDB): domain Bacteria; phylum Cyanobacteriota; class Cyanobacteriia; order Cyanobacteriales; family Microcoleaceae; genus Okeania. Next base: position 74,223 of record NZ_JAAHGO010000007.1, read on the forward strand.
TTCAAGTACTCCTTAATAAATTTTGTTTAACTCACAATTGTACTAATTCAGAATATTACAAATACTTGATAAGTCTATCTAGTTCAGGATGACTCAAATAACTGACCAGTTACAAAATCCTCAAACAATTTACTTAGCAAAAATGATTGACTTTTAATTTCCGGGTAGCGACAGTAGAATCTGTAGAGGCTTTAAATTTTAATTATTCAATCTTAAAAAATAGACTGCTGCTCTTCTTACGAAGATAGAGCCGAGGGTTTTCACCGAATAATTCTTCATTACCAAATTTTTCTTCAAGTACTCCTTAAGAAATTTTGTTTAACTCACAATTGTTCTAATTCAGAATATTACAAATACTTGATAAGTCTATCTAGTGCAGGATGACTCAAATAACTGACCAGTTACAAAATTCTCAAACAATTTACTTAGCAAAAATGATTGACTTTTAATTTCCGGGTAGCGAGACTAGAATTTGTAGAGGCTTTAAATTTTAATTATTCAATCTTAAAAAATAGACTGCTGCTCTTCTTATGAAGATATAGCTCATCATTTTCACCGAATAATTCTTCATTACCAAATTTTTCTTCAAGTACTCCTTAAGAAATTTTGTTTAACTCACAATTGTTCTAATTCAGAATATTACAAATACTTGATAAGTCTATCTAGTGCAGGATGACTCAAATAACTGACCAGTTACAAAATTCTCAAACAATTTACTTAGCAAAAATGATTGACTTTTAAATGCATAACTTTTAACTTCCGGGTAGCGACACTAGAATCTGTAGAGGCTTTAAATTTTAATTATTCAATCTTAAAAAATAGACTAAAAGCTGCTGAAAATTATGAAGATATAGCCGAGGGTTTTCACCGAATAATTCTTCATGGCTAAATTTTTCTTCAAGTACTCCTTAATAAATTTTGTTTAACTCACAATTGTACTAATTCAGAATATTACAAATACTTGATAAGTCTATCTAGTGCAGGATGACTCAAATAACTGACCAGTTACAAAATTCTCAAACAATTTACTTAGCAAAAATGATGGACTTTTAAATGCTAAACTTGTGACTTCCGCGTAGCGACACTTGCCAATCAACTTTTATATATTTTCATCTTTATAGTTGGCAAACGATCGCTATCCTAATTAGACTAATAGCTGATTTTTGTCTACCTTTAACAACAAATAATTATGTCTTCAAACCTACCCAATAGTTGGTTTCGCGTTGCCAGAAGTCAAGAACTATCTACCAAAGAAGTCATACCACTTCATTACTTCGGAAAAGACTTCGTACTATTTCGTACAGAAGATGGTAAATCTCATATTTTTGATGCTCACTGCCCCCACTTAGGTGCTAACCTTGCCCATGGAGGTAGAATTGAAGGCCAAACAATGAGATGTCCTTACCACGGTTGGTTTTGGGACACAAATGGAGATTGCGCTCAGATACCCTATCCCAGCAAAGCCAAACCAAAACTCAAAATCCAGAGTTGGCCTGTTATAGAAGTCAATGGTCTAATAATGATGTATTACCATCATCAAGGAAAACTGCCTGACTGGAAAATCCCTCAAATACCAGAACTCAATTCCCTTGAATGGACTCCCCTACGTTTAGTCCGTCAATGGAAAGTAAAGACCACCCTTCAGGATTATATGGATAATAGTGTAGATGTATCTCATTTATACAATTTGCACAGTCGTACCTTCAAAAGCGCTCATAGTCATGGCGTTCAAATCGACGGCCCGATTTTAACCCATAGAATGTCTCAAAAATATAATCTATCTTCTTTAGCAGCAGGAAAATTAGTATTAGAAGATGGTTCAGTTACTACCATTTATTACGGACCTGCTTATGATGTTAGTTTTTACTGGACTGAAGGAAAATTAAAGTTAGGTTTATTGACTATTTTTACAGGTACACCAATAGACAAAGAGCATCTTGATATTTCAATTTATTATAGTGTGAAGAAAGTTTTACCTTTTCCTTTAAGCTTAATTTTAAATAAGATGTTAAAACAAGATGTTTTAGAAACTTTTGAACAGGATGTCAATATTTTAGAGCATAAAACTAATATTAATAATCCACCTCTATATGAAGAAGATGGTCCGGTGCGTCAGTCTCGAAGTTGGGCGAGTCAATTCTACTCATAAAATTATTTCATTTTTTCTTTGAAGAAGGAAAAAGGAAGAAGGAAGAAGGAAGAAGGAAAAGGAAATTACGTCAATGACCTAAAAATGGCTAAACCCCTTGATAATTAAGGATTTATCAAAATAATATGGGTCGCGCCACCCCGCCTTTTAAGGCGAAATATTTTTGGAGAGTTGCTCACGCATCCCCTACTTCCCCTCCTGGGAGGGGTTAGGGGTGGGTTAACTTCTGACTTCTGACTTCTGACTTCGTTAAGCCTTTTTGATATCAAAGACTCTTCCTGTCTATATTTGAGCCTATTTTCTACGCCTATTTTGTGTAAGTCCTATTAGGAAAATTAGTGCGAGCATCTTGCTCGCGTTATGAATCATCATCATTACAACTGATAACTGAAATGACCTGATTCCTAACTATAGTGGCAACTTTTATAAAACCAAAAGGTAAGCATTCAGCGGTCAGCTATCAGCCATCAGTTATTGCTTCTTTTTAGTTCTAAATAAAAGCTTTCTAATTGAGTAAGAATTAAATTTTACGCCTAAAAGTTGGCTTTAAAGTCTATATCAGGACTTACGCAAATCGACTTTTAAACCACAATCTGTAGGGGCGAATGGCATTCGCCCTAGCTATATATAGAGCCTCTGGGTAAGTCCTGTATATATTAAAATCCCCTCATCAGAGCTGGGAGCTGACAGCTAATAGCTGAATGCTTACTCCAAAAGAAAAAGACAAACCCAAAAAAAACTTTTTCCTATTTTTCCTTTCTTCAAGTTTAGCAAAGTTAAAAATAAAACAGCCTGTATGCAACTACAAGCTGTTAAAAATTTCCTCAAAATATTCTCTCAATTTCAGAGATAAATTTATCTAATTTTCTGGTGAATCACTGATAGTTATAACAAGCAAAATATATAAACCAAGCATGACAAAACTCTTAAACTCAGATATAGAGTTTTCAAATGAGATGTCAAACAAGAGTTAGTTATTTACTAACAGTAAAAAGTACGGCAAACCTTCTTACCTGTTCCCTGTTGCCTGTTGCCTGTTGCCTAAAAGCGGCCAGTTTTTTTGACGCAACTCAAATGAAATTACTATATAAGTAAGATTTTATCTTTTGCTATCTACATTTATATCTTTTGCCATAACCGATAACTATTTAACTGTCACTTTAGCACCTGCATCTTCTAATTGCTTCTTAATATCTTCAGCAGCTTCCTTAGCAATACCTTCTTTAATTGGCTTAGGTGCAGATTCTACCAAATCTTTCGCTTCTTTCAGACCCAAACCTGTAATGGCACGAACCACTTTAAGAATAGCAATTTTCTTATCTGAAGGAAACTCTTCAAGAATTGCATCAAACTCAGTTTGCTCTTCAGCTTCTTCTGCTGGAGCAGCAGCTCCTCCACCACCAGGCATACCCATAGGCATCATCATACCACCAGCAGGAGCAGCAGCACTAACACCAAAAGCTTCTTCTATTTGTGAAACTAATTCAGATGCTTCGAGCAAAGAAAGAGACTTAAGTTGTTCTAGAATTTCATCAGTTTTTGCAGACATTAGTAATCTCCTATTTTTTGTTAGTTTGCAATTATTTTTTTCCTAGAATTTTGACTTTTTATTACCTTAAATATAGTTAAATTACTGGAATTATTCTCATAATAAAACTCATAGAATATTAGTCAAAAATTCATGTTGTTTGTCTTAGGCACCATCGCCTTGTTGTTCTTTTTCTGAGATTGCTTTAATAGCTCTATTTACAGAAGCTGGAACCTCATTAATACCAGTGGCAAGTTGAGTAGGTACAGCATTTAGACCAACAGCCAACTTAGTTGCTATACTGTTGAGAGCACCAGCAACTTGAGCAAGTAACTCTTCCTTGGATGGTAGATCGGCGATCGCTTTAACCTGGTCTTGATCCAGCAGTCGCCCTTCCATCACCCCACCCTTAAATTCTGTTTTTTTGGTGGTTTTTTGGAATTCTTGGTACGCTTTGATAGCACCGCCGATATCATCTTTCAGGAATAAGAAAGCATTCGATCCGGCCAACAACTGTTCCATAGGTTGCCAGTTGGGATCTTCTTTAACTGCTATTCCGATCAGAGTATTTTTAGCTACACTGCAACAGCTACCAGTAGGCAGTAGTCGTCTACGCAGGTCTGTAATTTCTGCCACGGATAGTCCGTGATAATCAACTACAAGTGCAAGCTGACTTTCACTCAAGTTTTGCTTGATGTCTGCCAACATCTCTTGTTTTTGTTCTTTAGTTTTGCCCATATTGATCACCTCCTTGACAAACCAAAAACCCTGGCGGACTATACTATCTGCCAGGGTAAAGAATTATGAATCCAAAACAAGTAACTTATTAAAGATTTCGACAAAAATCCCCTATGCTTGTTTTTGAATTGTTAATCCTTGAACCTCGGCAGGAAATTAAGCTATTAGCACCTGCTGTCTTAAGCTCTTTGATTTTGATTATTTTAGCTTGAGAAATCTTATTTAACTAGATCTCAGCATTTAGCCATTAGCCATCAGCTTTTATCACTTTGGGTAAAAATACCAGGCTTACGAACAGCCGGATGGCCTTCGGAGGAGTTAAAATATCCTTTCCGTTCCGGAATGTTCCGCAAACGAAGCCATTTCAAAAAAAACCTGCTGAAAGCTGACCGCTGACCGCTGACCGCTTATTTAAATAGAGTGATATACTCCCACACTAACCATTCGGTATAGTGTTGGCTTCTCGTTTCACGGCCCCGGTACCCCGTCGGACTCCACGAGCTTTAAGGACGGGATGCCCCGCCGCCCTATTTTTTATATTTATTGCGGCATTGAAGTCACGATCTATTAATTTACAGTCGATTCATCCCACGCAAAATCAGAGATTATGGCGTGGGGCTTCTCGACGATTTAGCTAAGCTTCTGCTTCTAATTTTAGATCCCGCAAGGCACTAACTTCAATTTCAATTGATGGTCCCATTGTTGCTGATACATATATACTACGCCAATAGCGACCTTTTGCACCAGAAGGACGGTTACGGTCAATACAATCTTGTAAAGCCTTTAAGTTGATCAGTAAATCTTCTGCAGAAAAAGAAGCTTTACCAAACATAACATGAACTATACCTGTCCGGTCGGCTCTAAATTCTAACTTACCTGCCTTAAATTCGTCAATAGCTTGTGCCAGATCGAAAGTTACAGTACCGCCTTTAGGAGATGGCATTAAACCTCTCGGTCCTAATAAACGTCCTAGTTTGGCTACTTGAGGCATCACATCAGGTGTAGCGATCAACGTGTCAAAATCCATCATCCCTTTGCTAATTTCTTCAATTAGCTCTTCCGACCCAGCTAAGTCAGCTCCTGCGGCCAGAGCTTCGTTAACTTTTTCACCTTTGGCAATGACTGCAATTCGGACTGTTTGACCAGTTCCTTTGGGTAGAGCTACTGTAGTTCGTAGCTGTTGATCTGTATACTTAGGATCGATCCCTAGGCGAATATGAGCTTCTGCTGCTTCTGAAAATTTTGCTGTAGCTGTTTCTTTTAAAAGTTGAAGCGCCTCTTGAGGTTCATAAGGTCGCTCTTCTACTTTTTTTCTGAGTTCTTCTAATCTACGAGAGACTTTTTTTGGCATTTTATTCTCCTGGGGTACTTAACGAAGCTCTACTTCTCCCCCTAATATCAATTTACTGTTGTTTCTATTTCTAATTTAGAATGCAGATATTTCGGGACTAGATTAATTAATCAAATCAATCTGCAATAGTAATACCCATATTTCTAGCTGTGCCTGCTACAATTTTCATCGCAGCTTCAATGTCATTGGCATTGAGGTCTGGCATTTTTGTTTGGGCTATTTCTTGCAATTGAGCTTGTGTAATTGAGCCTACCTTTGTACGATTTGGTTCACTTGAACCACGTTCTACACCTGCTGCTTTTTTAATTAAGACTGCAGCAGGAGGGGTTTTCAGAACAAAAGTAAAACTACGGTCTTCATAAACTGAGATTTCTACTGGAACTACTGTACCAGCTTGGTCTACAGTTTTGGCGTTATACTCTTTACAAAACGCCATAATATTCACACCATGCTGACCTAAAGCAGGACCTATAGGTGGAGAAGGGTTAGCCTTTCCCGCCGTAATAGCCAACTTGATCAGCGCCACGACTTTTTTTGCCATTATTTATGCTTTTCTACCTGATTAAACTCTAGTTCTACTGGCGTATCTCGTCCAAAAATGGATAATAGCGCTTTTAGTTTACTTCTTTCTGGACTTACTTCAATTACATCACCTTCAAAGTCTTTGAATGGCCCTGAGAGCACTGTAATATGATCTCCTTCTGCCACTGTTACCTTGAGCATTGGCTCTTGCTCTTGAGCTCGTTTAAAGACCCTTTCTACTTCTGAAGGACTCAGTGGTAAAGGTTTAACATGACCACGACCTCTTCCGTAGCGACGCTTTTGTTCAGCCCCTACAAAGTTAATCACATTTGGGGTACCTTTGACAACCTGCCATGCTTCGTCATCAATTGTCCATTTTTTTTGTTCCTCTATCCAATTTAGCCTCATTTGTACTAATACATAGCCAGGAAAAACTTTTTCTTCACTATGTTGGCGACTGCCATCTTTACGAAGCCTAACTGCGGGTGTATGAGGTATTTCTATTTTAAATATTTTATCTGCAACATCAAGAGTTTGAATACGCTGGGTTAAATTAGCCTTAACTCGTTTTTCGCAACCAGAGGCAACTTGTACTGCATACCACCGTAATTCTCCTTTGAGAAACTCTCTGGGCTTTTCTTCCCCCTGGTTTGATTGCGTTGTGTCTTGTGTTTCTTCAGGATATAATTTCATCCAAACACCACCCCAGCTGCCCAACTAAAGAACTCATCTACTAGATAAATGATTGTTGCCGAGAGAATAACCATTAACAGTACAGCAACAGACTCACTGATGAGCTGCTCTCTGCTTGGCCATACTACTTTATCTAGTTCTTCTTTTGTTTCTTTGAAAAAAGCTAGAAGCTGGAAACTTTCCTTGTTTTCTTGTACTCTAACTTCCTCTTTTTTGGCCACAATAACTTATCTCCCTAAGTTTTGGATTTTCAATTTATTTACTTATACTTAATTGTTGGGATTTTTTACTGTATTTACTGTATAGTCTTCCCAAATACTATTGCTAATGGTTGTTTTATAGATTCAGATTCTTAGTTCATCGGTAGGACTTAGAATCTCAAGGAAGATTCTGATAATATTACATTTATACACTGGAGTCTCAGCAATCTACTTACTATAGCACAAATATTGTCCGCAATGAATAACTGCTTTTGATGTCACCGACAGCAGTAAAATTCCCATAGAAATCATTAGGAAACCTTTGCCTTAGTAAAAATTCTCTATACAAAAATATTATTGGTTAATTTGGGTAGATATAAAAATATCTACGATGAAAGAATATTTTTAATTAATTTTCAGTATTAAGCGCGCCCTGGAGGACTCGAACCCCCGACATCAGGTTTTGGAGACCTGCGTTCTACCAACTGAACTAAGAGCGCATCGTTGAGGCCTTAGATTAAATCTTAATGACCTCTACTTTATCTAGTATAACATAACTTTTCATCAAGTTCCAAATAATTTCTTAAACTATCTTGGAGACTATAAAGGACGATCGAATCTTTGCTTGACACGGGTGGCCTTACCAATACGTTCTCTCAAGTAGTAAAGTTTAGCTCTACGCACCTTACCTCGACGGATTAGTTTTATACTAGCAATTCTAGGAGAATGAAGCAGAAATACCCTTTCTACTCCTACACCCTGGAAAACACGACGGACTGTAATAGTTTCATTGATTCCTCCATTCCGCATGGAAATTACAGTACCTTCGTAGGGCTGGACTCTTTCTTTTCCTCCTTCTATAATTTTGACTCCGACTCTTACAGTGTCACCTACATAAATTTGAGGCAATTTCTTTTTTGAGCCTTGTTTGAGGTTTTCTATTTCCTCGGCTTCAATTGAGCGAATAATTTCTTGGGCTGTCATAATAATCTTTAAAACTCACAATCTATTAGTATATATCAATTATTATGAGCAATGCAAGCAGCCACAAAATGATGAAAGACTGCCCATTCCCGATAAAATATTAGTTTTGCTAGTTTGATGATTATACCTTGGACATCTTCGTCAGTATTTGAGTCAAGGAAAAGTATCTCAGAGTCTCACAAGCTCACTAACATGGGAATATATTATGGTCGGCAATTATTTTTTAAGTCTCACAAAACTCTGGGCAAGTTTGACGCAGGAAAAAGTTTATAAACACAACTATCATTACAAAGTTTTATATTCGCTCTTCAGCACAACAAATATTGAGAACTATAGCTGAATCATTTAGGTCTTCAGGATGGTCTCATTATTGCCTATAATGAAGAAAAAATATCAGAAAGACCAAGGATTCCTAACTACAAAAAAAAAGGGGGAATAGCTACAGTAAGTTACCCCAAGCAAGCATTAAAACTTAAAGATAATCTTCTTAGAGTACCACGCTTAGAATACCTGTAAACCCTGGTTTGGAGTAGATAGCTTTTTAATACCAATGCCCAGTACAAGAGCATTTTCTACTCTCAAAGAACTGAGAATATTACCGAGAAATAGATGCTTTTCTTGGGAATTTATCTATGAAAAAGAAGTAATAGTTAAACCTCAATTAAATCAAGAAAATGTCTTAGGAATTGACCATGGTGTAAATAATTGGTTGACCTGTGTATCTAATGTAGGTACGAGCGCGGGTTGTAGATGGGAAACAGATAAAATCAATGAATCGTTGGTACAACAAACAAGTATCAACTCTTAAAGAAAATCAACCGACTGGATTTTGGTCAAATAAACTAGCTGCAATTACAGAAAAGCGTAACCGCCAAATTCGATTTGGGTATAAATAAAGCAGCCAAAATAGTCATTAATCATTGCGCACAAAAATTCTATTGGTACAATTGTATTTGGTTGGAATAAAGGTCAGAAAAATCAAATAGATAAGGGTAATAAAAAGAATTCAGAATTTGTACCAATTCCCACAGCCAGACTCAAAGAAAGAATAGCTCAGTTGTGCGATGAATATGGAATAATATTTATAGAAACCGAAGAAAGTTATACTTGTAGGGGCGAATGGCCATTCGCCCCTACATTTTTAGATGGTGACAATCTACCTAATTATGGTGAAAAACCCAATGATTGGAAACCGTCAGGAAAGAGAATAAAGCGATGCAGCGCCGCCAAAGGGGATTTCCCCCATGAGCGACTGCATCAAGACAGCGTGGTTTGTATAGAACAGGTAATAATTGGTGTATTAATGCAGACTGTAATGGGGCTGCAAATATCATCACAAAAGTAAGCAGAAAGCTAAGGTCAAACTTAAGCCGACTGTGTAGGGGCACTTTGACTTGTCCCCAGAGAATATATCTTTGGTCAGCTAAGAAAAAACGAAGCAACATGGATTTATCGGTGTTGCGTAGTATCTGCTTAGAATCCCCGTGACTTGAGTCCGGGGAGTAGTCAATGCCACATATTTATTAGTTCTGCCCCAATCCCAACGTACCTTATGGAGTGGGACTTTTCGCGGTATTAGTTAAAAGACCTATAGGGAAAATGAATACTCAACCCCCAAATCAGGGAGCCGAAACTCCCAAATCACCAGAAGAAGTCCTGAAATTAGTAATTCAAGACTTAGATAGTTTTCGTCAAAATCTGACAAATCAGTTAAGCCAAGATGTATACAGACTGAGAGTCGAGAAAGAACAGCTTAATGAGGATATAAGTAAATTACGAAAGCAATATGAACAATTGCAATCTAAACAACTCGAATCTTTATCTCAGCGACAAATAGCCCAGCAACAATTATGGCTTAAACAATTAGCCCAGGTTTTGGCTAATAACTTACAAAAACAGTTAGGCCAAAAAATTAGAGATTTAACGGAGAGTGTCGATCCGGGACTACAACAAGCTGGTATACCAGGGGGAGAGTTACCAATGACTCATCCTTCAAATAACTATTATGGGACTGCTAATGAATTTGGAGATTCTTTATCTGGTGTTGTGACTGGAACATTTGAGGCATTAAAACAGGAGTTGGATAGTTACCAAAGTGACCTTTCTGTACAGTTAAATAGTATGCGTAGTATGGAGCAGCAAGGTGAGGTCATTTTAGAAGCTTTGGTCAGTCGCCTTCAGGCACAACTGGAAAATAGTAGTGTAGTTTCATCTGGAACTTATGAAGTTTCTCAACCTGGGCCTAATAACTCGGCAAATACCACTTCTTCAGGAAAATCAATGTTGACGACATCTCCTGCGGAGTCTCCAGAATCCCCTAAGTCCAAAACTGATTCTACTGCCAAACCTAAAAAATCTGCTTCTCAAGTTCAGGTAGGTTTGATTTTGGCTTTACTTTCTGCAGCACTTTTATCTTTATTTAATGTTTGTATTAAAGTTATACTCAATACGTCTCCACAACCTAGTACAATTTTCGGCTTATTTCCGGTGGAAGGGTTGATAAATCCTAATGTTGGTAATTCTTTGTTAATTTTATTATTACGACTCATTGTAGTAATGTTGTTGATGCCTATAGTCGCAACATTTCTCTATCCTGCGGTTTGGAGCGATATTGAGCGCCTGATCAAATCCAAAGATTTTTCTTTATGGTGGAAGGTTATTGGTAGTGCTTTCTTTTTGTTCTTATCTCAGGTATTGATATATATTTCTATAGGTAATATACCTACTGCTATTGCTATTACAATTTTCTTTATTTATCCAATTATTACTGTTTTAGTATCTTGGGGATTATTTGGCGATCGCCCTTCTATGGTCAGAATTTTTGCTATGGTTTTGATTGTTATAGGAGGGTTTTTAGTTCTTCCTAGTGGAGAGGGTGATTATCAACAAGGCATTTTGGCTGCTGTGGGTGCTGGAATTACTTTTTCTGGATATGTTATTCTCACACAAATGTCAGCAGGAAAACTTCATCCTATTCCTTTTAGTTTAGTGAATTTTGCCGGAATTTTTGTATTTTCTGCTTTAGGTTTGATGATGCCTTTACCTACAGAATGGTCGGTTAATATTAATATAGACCCTACTGTAAATGTGTGGTCTGGTTTAATTGTTGGTGGTATTATTCTGGGGATATTAACACTTTCTAGCTATGTATTAAATAGTTTTGCTATTAGATTTGCTGGAGCTGCAAGAGCATCTATAATTGGTACTTCTGGTCCGGCATTGACTGCTTTATTTGCTCTTTTAGTTATTGGAGAATTTTTATTATTCAAACAAATTTTGGGAATGTTATTGGTGATTATTGGAGTTGCTGCGATGAGCTTTGAAAGAATGTTTGCAGCCAGGCAAAAAACAAGTTAATTTTGTAATTTTGTTTCAAAAATTCTGAAAATTACAAGGGTAGGAGTCAGGAGTCAGTTCTCAGGAGTAGGGGAGCAGGGGAGTGGGTAGGGAGGTTGTATGCAAAGTCCGAGAGCGAGAAGTAAACATAAGACCCCGCCCTTAAGGACGGGGTTTAAATTAATTAATTGAAGTGCTACCTAAGTTAAGCATTAATTCATGGTAATTGGTATAACATACATGACCCAGAGCAGACTGAAAAGCTACCACTTTTTTCTACATAAAAAGGCACTTTCCTTTATCTGTGAATTCTTTGAGAGTTAATCAGCAATTCCTGTTAGACATCTCCAAATAATAAAAAATAAAGTTAATTATAGTACAGAAATCATTAATTATTTCCACATACTGCCTAGTCCCTACTCCCTCTTTTGGTGGAGATGTCTATTGAGTATTTATGGAATGTACAACTGGGATTTTTTCAGATAAATTCCAGACAAAAAATATTACACATTCAACAACACCAAAAAATCTAAAGATTATCAAACTTTACCTTCATAAATAAAAGTTCTTTATAAACCGGATTTAGTATAATTTACATTAATGGCTAATAGTAAAAGTTATCATTAGATATCTGCGACAATTCACTTTAAAGCCTTGTAAAAAGGCGATAAAATCTTAATTTACCGAAAAATTGTGGGTATGCGCCTCCCCTTTTAAGGAGATAATAAAAAAAAATTTTCATGAATTTGTCAATCCTCTTCAATTTATGGAGAGGTAATTATTCATTATTCATTATTCATTATTAATTGTTGAAAGAGAGGTCTATTGCTATAAGTACTAAAAACATCCGAAATATTTGCCCCAAAAATCGATCAAAATGGTATGAACACCTAATATCTTGGTTCATGGCCATAATTCTCAAATTTTCTCAACTATGTACGGTTTCCACGAACTAGCACTCTACCTCACCGAGTGCTAAATTTTTATTTGGAAGCAATAGGAGAAAGTATATGGCCAAGATTGTAGAATTTAATGATAAATCCAGACGCGCTCTAGAGCGAGGAATAAATTCCCTAGCTGATGCAGTCCGAATCACTATGGGTCCAAAGGGTAGAAATGTATTATTAGAGAAAAAATTTGGCGCACCACACATCGTCAATGATGGGATTACTGTAGCTAAGGATATCGAACTAGAAGACCCTCTCGAAAATACAGGTGCTAGACTTATTCAGGAAGTGGCATCCAAAACAAAAGATATTGCTGGAGATGGCACAACTACCGCTACAGTTTTAGCTCAATCTATGATTAGAGAAGGTCTCAAAAACGTAACTGCTGGTGCAAACCCAGTAGCAGTGCGTAAAGGGATTGAAAAAACTATTAATCAGCTAGTCAAAGAAATAGAAGTAGTTGCTAAACCAGTAGAAGGAGAAGCGATCGCTCAAGTAGCTACGGTTTCTGCTGGTGGCGATGCAGAAGTAGGGCAAATGATTGCTGAGGCAATGGATAAAGTCACTAAAGATGGTGTAATCACTGTTGAAGAATCTAAGTCTCTCTCTACAGATTTAGAAGTTGTTGAAGGGATGCAAATCGACCGTGGTTATCTTTCTCCCTACTTTATTACTGACCAGGAGCGGTTAGTAGTTGAGTTTGAAAATGCCCGCATTCTGATTACTGATAAGAAAATTTCCTCTATTCAAGATTTAGTACCTGTACTAGAAAAAGTTGCTCGTGCGGGTCAATCTCTTTTAATCATTGCTGAGGATATTGAAGGGGAAGCTTTAGCTACTTTGGTGGTGAATAAAGCACGGGGTGTATTGAATGTTGCTGCTGTGAAAGCTCCTGGTTTTGGCGATCGCCGTAAAGCTATGCTCCAAGATATTGCTATTCTTACAGGTGGTCAACTTATCTCTGAAGAAATAGGTCTGAATTTAGAGATGGCAGATTTAGATATGATGGGAGTTGGTCGGAAAATCACTATTAACAAAGACAACACCACTATTGTTGCTGCTGGGGATACAGCAGAGGAAGTGAAAAAGCGCATTGCCCAAATTCGCGGACAGCTTGCAGAGAGTGATTCTGATTATGACAAGGAGAAGTTACAGGAGCGCATCGCTAAGTTAGCTGGTGGGGTAGCAGTGATTAAGGTTGGTGCAGCAACAGAAACTGAACTTAAGGACCGCAAGTTAAGAATAGAAGATGCTTTGAATGCTACCAAAGCTGCTGTAGAAGAAGGTATTGTGCCTGGTGGTGGTACTACTTTAATTCATTTGGCAACTAAGGTTGATGAGTTGAAAGGTAGTTTAAGTGAGGAAGAGCAGATTGGTGCTGATATTGTCAAACGTGCTTTAGAAGGACCTTTGCGTCAGATTGCTGATAATTCTGGTGCAGAGGGTTCGGTAGTTGTAGAGAAAGTGCGCTCTACTGATTTCAGTGTTGGTTTTAATGCCATAAGTGGTGAATATGAAGATATGATTGCTGCTGGTATTCTTGACCCTGCAATGGTAGTACGTTCTGCGTTGCAAAATGCGGGTTCCATCGCTGGTATGGTGTTAACTACTGAAGCTGTGGTTGTTGAGAAACCTGAGAAGAAAGCTGCGATGCCAGATATGGATGGCGGCATGGGCGGCATGGGCGGCATGGGCGGCATGGGCGGCATGGGCGGCATGGGTATGCCTGGTATGGGTATGATGTAATTTCGGCTGTCTATTTAGGGTTTGCTGAAAAAGTCTTTTAGTAGGGGGAAGAGACAGGAGACAGGAGACAGGAGACAGGAGACAGGAGGAACGGGGAATTATAGAGGAGGTAGGAGGAATTATTGTCCCAAGATTGTTCTGCCATAATCGTCCCAAAATACTAGCTTTTTGAGCTTTTTCCGTTGAAAAGCTGGCATTTTTTTAGACCAAAAAATGCGCTCAACCAATATCAGTCAATGCTTTGATATTTAATCAGCAAGCCCTATTTAGTACTAGAAGGCAGAAAACTTTATGGTTTATGGTATCTGCTTCGCCACCCTGTACTAAAGTCTTATATTAATTTGCCTAAAACGGGATCGATGAATTGAGATGATGTTCACCTTTCCCGTTTCCTTTTTTATATCTCTTGCAAAAGTCTTTCTTCAAACTTCAAACTTCTGAGTTCAATAATGAGTAATTTTCCTTTCTGCCTTGTGCCTTTTTCAATCAATTCCTTCTAACGCAATTTGAGTTAAGCGTTTGAGAATGCGAAGTACATCATAAAGTTCATTACCAGGATTAATAGTAATAAACGTTTTTGAAAGAGCATATTGTGGTGGTTTTCTATTCATGAATTTAACAAATATAAAACCGCCACCCGTAGAAATCATTCCATAATTAGGGCGATTTGGATGAGGATTGGATAACATATAAGCAAGAATTTGACCGCGCCCAGCTTCAGTAGAAAATTCAGCTTTTTTAGACTCAATTACCATTGCCCAGAATTGGTTTTTTAACACCAAAGTATCAATCTTACCTTTAATAACAATATCCTGATCTTCGACTGCTAAATTAATTGCAGGTTCGGAACGAATATAAAATGGATAAAGAAAAAATCCCCCAATAAATAAAATTGGGTCAACTACTGCCATCCTCACAACATTTTCTAGCACTGGGGGATAATCTGTTAGGTTATTGACATCCTCCCTACGCTGCTCTACGAGACAGCGCGGGATTCCCATCCATCAATCAAACAGACTAAGCCGTTTGAAAGATTCAGGGCGGGTTGACACCTCACTGGAAAATGCTGGCAAAGCCAGTCTAATACTTCCTCCGTGTCCGTTTAACTTCTCCGAGTGCCCCTCGGCGACTTGATTGAACAGTTACAGTAATCTTAACCTTGATTTTTGGTCAAGCAATATTTGTATGTTAACAGATTATCTGTAAAACCGCTCTTATTGATTGGTTTTCCCATCCCTCCGCTCCCCTGCGGGAGAGCGCGGGTCAAGGGCCGACGTTGAGATAAATCCAGCTTTTACTTAGTCTAAGAGTTGTTTTTCTAAGTCAGTAAGTTCCGGTAAATTATCTTGCCATTCCCGGAAAAATTCCTCGCCTTGGTTTTTTTGAAGTCCGAAGTTATCAATAAGATAGCGGATGTTTATGTCTTTAGCTGGAAGAGTTTGAGTCATAGTTTTTGAGGAAATTTTATTGCAAATTATTTTCTACTTTTAGTATATAATTATGATATTGTAATTGGAAAAATTGCCCCAGAATGACAGGAATTTGTGAGGCAGCTAGTTAATGTTTAATTACAAAAATGATATGACTAACCATTCACTCACAGATTTCGAGCATAACTCTAAGTATTTTGTGCAGCAAATTAAAGAAACACAAAAATCCATAGTCTTAACAGTTAATGGTAAAGCAGAAATAGTTATTCAAGATGCAATTGCCTATCAAAAATTACTAGAAAGATTAGATTATGCTGAATCAGTTGCGGCAATTCCTCAAGGAATATCAGTTAACATTACTCCTTCCATTTTTCGAGTAATAACTAGACCTGCTTATTTTCGTCGTGCATTGCACTTTGATAATGCGGAAAAAGGTGGTGTTCGTAAACGCAAGGGTGGAACAATGACTCCATTTAATCAACGCTTAGGCGATAAAGTTTTAGCTGAAAAAGCCGGAAAAACTTATACTGGATGGGTTGGTGGTTTCACTAACGCTAAAACCAAAAATGTTAGCGTTTATGACCATAATTGGAAACGAATTGGGCAATTTTCTCCTAAAAAAGTACAACTGATTCGTAGGTCTAATAAATTGTGTGTTGTTTAACTTTCCTGGCAGTTGAAACCTCCGTTCGTCTTGACTCCACTCTTTAAAAAGAGGAGGATTCCACGCTCTTGATTACTTTTTTTGAACAAGGTCATGCAAAACCTGCCCGTGTTGCATTAACAGAGTTAAAGAAGCAGTCAGCAGATTTTTTTGAGACGCCCTCGTTTGCAGAGGATTCTGGAACGGAAAGGAGATTTCAATTCCTCCTCAACCATCCGAGCCAGGAATTTTTACCCAGAGCTATAAAAGCTGATAGCTAGTTAAGAAAAAAAACATGATATTTTAGGTTTAAATTTCTCCATTTGCTTTATCTAATTTTGTTGATACTTTCAAATTGTTCGAGTTGATTTTTAAATATTGTTTCCAGACAGGATTAAGAGTAAAGACTGTCAAATTATTCTCTAATTTTCCATCTAATAATAACCGTTTTTTCAGGGATTGAATTACGTTTACAGATTCCTGAATAGATAGTTCTGATTTTCTAATTATTTCTCCTATTGAAATTGGTTGGCTTTGATTGGCAATTTGCTCCATAACTCTGATTTCCATAGGAGATAAATGCTCAAATTGTTGTTCTAATTCCCCTTGTAATGCTTCTGGTAAAATTAGGGTTTGATATTCCATAAATTCTGCTACTTGACCGCTAAATAATTCTTGAATTGTTGTTGCTGCCATATCTAACCATCGGGGATTTCCTTGATAATTATTAATCAATTTTTCCCAAGATTCTCGATCTACTAATTGACGTTTTTGGCATATTTCATTTGCATAAGCTCCTAAACTTCCTAAAGTTAAGGTTCGTACTGGATAATTTTCTGTTTCTAGTTTGGTAATTTCTGGAATTTTTTCTCTACTTATTAATAGCAAACAACTCTGATGGGAGACTGTGACAAGTAGTTGAAAAAAATCCTGATAATCTTCATAACAAGATTTATATTGACCTGCCAGTTTTCCTGGAGCAAATAATTTTTGTACGTCATCAAAGATGATGCAGCAACGATATTTTTCCAGGTATTTTTGTAGTTGTGATAATAGAGTTTCGATATTGTCTGAAGTTTCTGTTTCTGGTGCAAAAATTTGCAGGAGGTTAGTGAGAGTTGTGTTGAGGTTGGGAGAAAAGCGGAGGGTGCGATAAATGATGTAATTAAAATTAGTTTTGATTTGCTGGATTAATTGTAGAGAAAGAGTCGTTTTGCCAATACCACTTATTCCTAAAAGGGAGATAACACGGAGGCGATAACCTCTGGTTAAGCGTAAGCTATCGCTCACTATCCATTTTGACAAAGTAGAAAGTTCCTCTGTGCGGCCATAAAAGTTGATAATTTCTGGTGCTTTGTCTAGGTCGATAATATGTTGAGTTGGTGTTTGTTGAGAGTTGGTTTTTGTTGGGGAAGCGGGGGGGTTTGACGGACAGATATTAATGTTATTTGTTGCGTTATCTCTACAAAAAACGGGTACAAAATTGTGAATATTTGTATTTTCTAATATTGTTCTAAAATTTGCTTTAGTAATATTTTCACCCAGTATTTCCGATAAAATTTTCCATAATTTAGCACCGATATACCTAACATGAGTTTCGCTAGCGTAAGTTTCCTCAGCAATCTTTTTGTAAGTCTGACCTTCTAAAGTACGTTGCAATATAGTTTTTTGCAAGTAGTCTAAATTTTCTCCAGTATGGTCATAAATTAGCTCTTCAGCCAACTTCAAAACTTCTTGAATATCCATAGATTGGGAAATGTTAGAGATTTTAGGGATTATAGCAAACAAATCCTACATTTCCTACAAATCCTACAAACAAATTAAGGAAAAATTTCCAACAATTCCTACTGACAAAGCCAGAATTTATGAGGAAAGATGGATTATAGCAGTTCTTTAATCTACGAGGTAGAGTTTTAGATTCCCCCCGCCCCCTTAAAAAGGAAGCCAACAAAAAGCCCCCCTTTTTGAGAGGGATAGTCGGGGATCAGTAGATGTACCTCATACTTATGAGAAAAGCTAAATTAGGACGTTAACAAATAGACTAATTCGGAACTTATGAATAGTTACTCAGTTATTATACTTAGGCCAAGTGGATCTGGGAAAACTGTGTTTTTAGCAATTATGCACAAAAAGTTATCTACACAGGGGAAACTCGGCTTTTTTGTGAAAGTTGAAAGTGCAGAAAGTTGATTGGAGAGACAACTGTCACCCTGTTCGCTTAATCAGTACCTTTTATTTTAAGCAAGACTAAAGCCATGCGAACCCAGAAACCCGGTTTCTCGTAGATGTCTATTGCTCAAAACAACGATTTATCGTAGAAACCGGGTTTCTTTGCGTAAGTCTTGTTAAGAAAAACTCTAGGTTGTAGCAACCATATTATAGGGTAGGGAGAAAATGCTAAATGCTTGAATCTATAGATTTTTTTGATATTAGCGAAGAGCCAGAAACTCGTTACGCTCGTCACCACTTAATTGACTGGTGGAATCAGGAAAAACTCAAACAGGCCAGAGTATTGGTAGCAGGATGTGGTGCTTTAGGTAACGAAGTTCTCAAAAACCTAGCACTTGTTGGCGTTGGTAAAATCACTGTCATTGATTTTGACACAGTGTCAATTACTAACCTAACTCGCTCAGTCTTATTTCGAGAGTCAGATGTAGACTTACCAAAAGTAGAAGCAGCTCGTCAGCAACTGCTGGAAATTAATCCAGATATTTCTATTGAGGCAATTCAGGGAGACCTAGAATTTGACCTGGGGATTGGGAATGTTAGAGAACATGACATTATTATTGGTTGTCTTGATAGTGTTAATGCACGGTGGGCAATTAATCAAGCAGCTTACTATGCAGGGATTCCCTGGGTTAATGGTGGTATAGGTGTTGCTCAAGGAGAAGTAAGTTTTTTCGATCCTAAAAGCGAAGCAGCTTGCTATGACTGTAGTATCAGTGACAAAATGTGGGAAAGGCGTAATCAGCGATATTCCTGTCAGGGTGTGAAACGCAATATTCCAGATAGGGCAATGCCGACAACAGCTCCTATTGCTTCTATTGTAGCAGCGATGGAAGTTCACCAAGCACTGTTGTATTTACATGGCAAAGCAGGAATGCTTAATCCTGGTGAAAAAATTTTTCTGAGTTTAAATCCTTGGACATCCTTTAAAGTTCAAATTCAGCGTCAGGAATATTGTCCAGCTCACGATTTGCCCATAGAACCAACTATTAGTATTAAGTACGAGGCAAATAAACCAGTTGTAGAAATTCTGAAACATCTAGAAAAATCAGGGTTTTCTGAACCAGTTTTGTGGCTGCGCAATGAAATTATTGGCAAGATGAAATGTGATGATTGTGGATATGAGGAACAGGTGAATCAACTTCTGCGACAATACCCAGAATCAAAACTTCCTTGCCCCAAGTGTGAAAATGAGGAAAGGGATTTTGAAGTGATTAGAAATTTTACTCTTCAGGATAAATCTGCCGAAACTCTGTTAGCAGATTTGTGTTTAACACAGAACGAAATTCTACACTGTGATACTAGCAAAGGTAAAATAGCCATTCAATTTTGCTAAACAACTAAACATAGGAGGAAATAATATGAGTGATTCTGTATCTCTCGTTGTCCGTATGGCCGACGGTACTCGAAAAGCAGCTATTAGCTTACCCCCTACTCTAACAGTGGGACAGGTTTTGCAAAGCGCACAACAAAGGTGGAATTTACCTTCAAATGCTGATTATGCAGCACGCTTGGAACGTACAGGTGAACAATTAGATAGTTCTGCAACTTTAAGCTCAGTGGGAATAGAGTCAGATGATGTAGTAGAAGTTTATCCTATTCTGGAGGCAGGTTAAAAATGAGTGTAAGAGAAAAACGATTGCGAAATGAGCATCAAGCATTATTAGAACTTGTTGGTAATGCTGGCGGTTCTATAATAATTACTTCAGCTACTGGAAATCCTCCGTATCAATATGTGATTGACTATCGTTGTCGAGGCATAGAAAAATTACAGGGTAATAAACCTGTATTCCGCAGTAACCATAGCGTTGAAATTTCCCTTGGCAGTCAGTATCCAAGAGAACCACCCAGTGCTAAATTTTTGACTCCCATGTTCCACCCTAATGTTTATCTGAACAAAAATGTTTGTTTGGGTAGTTACTGGACAATGGCAGAAACAGTACCTCAACTGGTTATCAGAATTGGCAAGATTATTCAGTATTCAAAAGATGTACTCAATTTGAACAGTCCAGCTAATTTGGAGGCAAAAAGTTGGGCGGCAAAAAATATGTCACTCTTTCCTGTTGACTCTCAAACCTTTAAGTCTCAGATTATCTGGGATGATATTAAGTAATAATCAACACGATCTAGAACTGATTTGACCCAGGAAATCCTATACTTGATAGCTATCACTAATAGGAAAGTTAGGATTTCCCATCAACTCAGCATTTCGTTTATACACCACATCTATTGAGGAAATAGCCATGTCAGATTTACATGATGTCGGTCCTGATAACTCATCACCCAATCAAAATTCAGAACAAAACAAAATTGTCTGGGTTGAGAGTGAAGATGTTTACAAACCCATACCGAAATCAATCGAAGATTTTAAATCTGAACGAGATATTAGCAGTCGTACTCAAAAAGAAAAAGTATATATCACAAAAACTGCTGTTAAACATCTAACAGGACATTTGGGTTCAAACACAACGGTAGAGCAAGGTGGTATTCTTTTTGGTAATGCTTATGAAGATCCCCAGTATGGGATATATGTAGAGATTAAATCAGCAGTAGCAGCTCCATCAACTATTGGAACCGGAGCACATCTAGAGTTCACATCTGATTCTTGGCAAGGAATTATGGATTATGCTAAAACTACCCATCCTCAAGAGAACATTGTAGGTTGGTATCACTCCCATCCAAATCTTGGAGTTTTCATGTCAGGTACAGATATGAATACACAAAGAGCATTTTTTCACCATCCTTGGTGTGTCTCAATTGTTTGCGATCCTGTACGGCGTAAAATTGGTTACTTCTTGGGCAAAAATGCAGAATCGGTTCAAGTAGTCGAGTTTGGTAGTGGAGATGCAGAAAATATTTTGTTCCCCGAACCAGCAGATAGAGGTCTAGATTCAGGGATTGAGTATTTACCAGAAGAGGAAACAAATAAGGATAAAGATATTGAGCAGAAAGAGCAATCTACAAACCAAAGAAATAGCAGTACCTTTTTAGGGCTTTTATTGTTTGGTCTTTTGTTCATTTTGATGGCAGGAATGTTTTTAGACTTTGTGTTGAAAACGGCATTTAATAACGCTATCAGTCAATCTAATCCAAATATTTCTAACTCATCAGTTAATCAACCAGAAGCAGGTGGAAATTTGAGCAATTCTGACACTTCTACTGAAGGTAATTATGAGTTTAACGCTGAGTACATAAGAATGCCTATTGCCACCTACAAAAAGTTAGAAGCTAATCAAAATGTTTTACACTCTCCAATTATCAAGCCACAAACTAATATTGGTGATGGGGACGAAATAATTGTGTTAGTTATTGAGCAAGATGTTAATTCTATAGCCAAAAATGTTACTCTAGAGATCGAAAGAGTCATTCTCAAGGATAAAGAAATTCAACTAATTGATTCTGTTAAAATTCCAGACAATATTCCAGATGAGATGATTTCTAAAACACTCGAACCAATAACAGAAAATTTGGGAAATCTAAGTAATGGCAAAGCAGTATTAGTTCTTATTTCCTCTAGTTATCTATCTAAAAATCCTTCTTCTCAAATAGTAGTACGCGACATAGTTAATATTCCACGTCGTCTTATCTACGAGGATAATGAAGGTAATGAAAATAGAATAAAAGTTAGGAAAATACTTAAATAAAGACATTAGAGGATTGAATTTCTATCATGGGATGTTTTTTATCTTTTATTTTTTTTCTTCTCGGATTTGCAAATTGGGGGTTTTGGGTATTAGCTGTTTTATTTCTGTTTATTGGTAGAGCTTCTAAACCTTCCTCTTCCTCCCAGACTGTTTCCAAGAACCCTGAGATAGTACCTGACGATCTAGATAACATCCTTCAATCTCTGAGTCAAGGAGAAATTAAAGATCCTGTAACTCAAGAAACATTTAGGTCAGGACAAAAAGTCTATCTCTGTCACACCCACCGACTCGCATACCACGAAGATAGTTGGCAGGAAATGGGATGTAGATGTATGGTGTGCGGACATAATAGAAATACTCGAGATTACATATTGCCAACTCCAATACAAATAACAGGAAACAAGACAAATGATTTAATTCAATGGGATGACCTGAAATGATGAAATATAGATTATAACAAGTATGTAGATAGCTGAAAATCAAGCAAGACTTAATATGGAATGGTTAATTTTAATAGGGTTAGGAGTAATTGCTTCTATCGGGGCATTTTTTTACCGTAGGTCTAGACTTCCTCCATCACCACCAAACAGAAACTCCCAAACATCAACTTCATATTCAAATAGGCACTCTTACCAAAGGGAGGCAAGGGGAATTCAATGGACAGATGTCAATCATCCTGAACAAACAAATCAAATTGGATGGGTGGAAGTTGATGTTAACACTTCTAGTAATAGTAATGTTAATGAACCTGAAACTGTTACAGATGAAAACTTTTTCAATCAAAATGTGCCTGACGATCTAAACAACATATTAACAACTGTAATAGGATCTAACGACCCTTATAGTCAGGAAGTTTTCAGTCCAGGAGAAACCGTTTATTTTTGTCGTCGCTGCCGACTAGCGTACCACGAAGATAGCTGGATAGAAATGGATTGTAAATGTAGAGATTGTGGGAGTGATACCCATACTAGACAACATACTTTGCCGCTCGCTCTTCAGTGGAATAACATTATCAGAAATCGGATAGAGCAATAAAAATCTACAAGAGAAATATATTTTAACAAATTAGAGTCTCTGTTAAATTTACTAAATTGCGCACAAAGAGGTAGAAAACATGAAAGCATTGTACGGCATAGAACCAGATTTATGTATTAGCAACCCTGATATCCTTATCTGGAATAATAAAGACGTAATTTTACCTAAGTATTTTTACAATCAGTTAGTCTATTTAACAGAAGGAGATTTTACCCAGGCGACACAAGCTGCTGAAAAAATTATCAACTCTTTAGAAAGACAAGAAATACCTAATCTACTAATATTCAAGACAATTTCTGAAGGAACCATATATTTCTATAACGAAGAAATTAATGCCAAACCAATTGGCGACTTAGATACTAGAAATCCTATAGATCGCTATATGCTTGGTTTAATAAATATAGCTGAAATCCTAGAATGTCAGACAATATTTTTACCCTTATCTTCCGAAATAATTAATAAGTGTCGTGCTTTAAATATAGATGTTACAAATGCAGAAGAGTTTATGACTATAGATACTTCCTGGTTAGAACCGGAAATGTTAGTAGGTATTGAGGCAAAACTAGATCCACTATCACAAGTTCAATGGGAAGAAGTTCAAGCAGTAGAAGAGCTAGGAAACATTAATTGGGTAGAGTGAATTAATCAGAACAACAGCGATCGCCCTACCACAATAGTTTAAATTAATGTTTTTGTGACTTTTGGATATTTCTATTATAAATCAAGATATTTGGTGTTTTTTAGCCAGTAGAAATCAATAGATTGACTATTTATATACAATCCGGTTATATAGTATATGTTCATAATTGGTGTCTACACTTCAATCTCCCCATCCCCCCATCTCCCCATCTCCCCATCTCCCCATCTCCCTACGATACAATAACTATTCAACCGGATTCTATATTAGTAGTTGTGGCTCCTGATTTTATGTGCGAAGAGAATTATACGCTCATACTTGCTAACGCAACAGAAGAAGAAAGAACTAAAAAAATAACTTACAAGGGTACTATATACTACCGGAGAATTATTAACTCTAAAGTGGGATATTTAACATTAGCTTTCCGAGTTATTAAAGCTGTGAAAACAGATATAGGTATTTCTGGAGATGGTATTCTCAAAGACTGTTTTGGTAGAGTAATTCGTTATTACGGGATGATTTGATCGGGAAGGAGCAACTATAATCGCCGTGTCTTGTCCCCGTGTCCCCGTGTCGGCCTCAATCATCCCAGTATTCAGCAACGCCAAAATTATTAATACTGCTCTATAAAACTGATACAAAGCGTCACATAGCGTGACAACTTGAGGTTTACTTCCTGCTTCTTGTGAGGCCGTCGGCGGTTGCTCATCCACAGGCATTCACGGTCGAGCCGACCGCATCTCTCAAATTTATACTTGCGTTTAAATCTCGATCTATTGACAACCCACACTTCTTGCAGTCATAAGTTCTCAGATGCAAGGCCATGTCTTGAACATGACCACAGTTAGAACAAGTCTTTGATGATGGAAAGAATCTATCTACTACTACTAATTCACTTCCGTACCATTGACACTTGTATTTAAGCTGTCTGGTGAAATTCATAAAATCACTATCTGCTAACTGATTTTAGCTAGCCTATGGTTGGCTAGCATTCCAGACACATTGTCATACTTCAATGACAACACTGCCGTGGTTCAAAGCTTGCGTAAGTTGTCAGTTTATGAAGTGCATCTTTGCGGATATTAGCTACTCGTCTATGCTGCTTGGCTAACTTGATTACAGCTTTGTACCAATTATTTGAATACTTGACTTTTCTACTAATTTGACGTTGCAACTTAGTCAGTTTTTTCTCAGCTTTTCTATATGGTTTGATACTAGGAAACACCTTGCCATCACTTAAAGTAGCTAAGGTTTTTACACCTAAATCTACACCTACTACATTAGTTTTTTTGGGTATGGTGTGAGGATGAAATTCATTCGTAGGGGCGAACGGCCGTTCGCCCCTACAGCTAATATACCAATCTCCTGCTTGCCTGCTAATAGTTATTTTTTTTACTGTTGCCTCACTCTTGTTCATAAGTTTTGACAATACCAATAAAAGGTAACTTGTGACTCCATCCGTTTAACTCTATTGGCTTTCCACAATTATCAATTGTGTTTGCGAAGCATTCCGAAGGAAAAGAATCAGATTTACCCTTCTTCTTAAATTTTGGGCGTTTACCCAACCCTTGTTTGCGAAGCATTCCGAAGGAAAAGAACCTCTTAAATGCTTCACCTAAGTTGATGTTTGCGCAGCATTCCGTAGGAAAAGCATATTGATAAACTCTAGACGACAAGTTTTTCATCCAGGGATAAAGAGGTTTTGTGTGATTAGTAAAAACAACTCTTAGCTTACGTTTGCGCAGCATTCCGCAGGAAGCATTGGGTTTGTAACCATCAATGTATGCAGCATTCCACAAACCTTTTACCCCAGTTATAGCACCATCGAGAGTAGCCCGCGTGTTGAGCCATCAGAGTTTTCTGTTTATTATTAAGTTTGAGCTTTGTTCTAATGGATTTCATGTATGCGTGAGCGCAGCCAGTCTAAATAGTATGCTTAAATATGTATTATATCGTTATTCTCTGATTAAGTCAATACTCTCCCTTATTCCCTGTTCTCTCTTTTTGAGTGGCCAAAAAGTTATGATTTTGGGCAGACAACCATAGAAAGATTAGGGGACAATTATTCCTCCTACCTCCTACCCTAACCACTCATAATTTTTCAGCAAACTCTCTTGTTGACAAAACCAATAATTTTGTTTATACTTATGGCCAGGTAAATTATTTTTTTTATATCTTCCCATTCTAGTATATTTAACTATTGTCCAACAGTTAAGGAAAAAAATCATGGGTACTAGAGTTGCATCTTTTTTATTAGGTATCTCCCGTCAACGTTTATTAGTTTTACTCGCTCAAGGAAGAGTCAAAGGAGCACAGAAAAAAGGTAGATTCTGGGAAATACCAGTATCAGAAAGTGGAATGCCTGTAATAATTCCGGCTCGGCGGGGTCCGAAAGGTATGTGGCGCAAGAAAGAAACTACTAAACCAAAAATGATTCATGTCAATCAAAACAAAATTAAAAGTAATAAAAAGAAGCCTCCAACAGAATTGGAAGCTGTAGTGTCAGTCAAGCATGGCGATGATAACTATTATGGTTATGAGTTATATATTTCAGGTCCTTGCCAAATTGTCTATCGACCTTATAAACCAGCAAGTTGTGGCGCTCATCTATGGATTAATACTTTTGATTCTGTGCAATTTATAGATACTAAATCCAATCCAGCCACTGCAAGGCAATCTAGCAAACAAATTTTCATCTAGTCTGGTTTCAAAGGCACTCCGATCATCACCAAAAAATATTTCCAAGCTCACAGCAGCTCAACTGACAATAACTTCAGCAGGCTTTGTGCTGTTTGTTTGTGGGAAATCGTCACAGTATTAAGGTAGAAAATTTTGATTTTCCTAATTTTTGAATTCTCTCGATCTTGACGGGACTTTTGAGAATAGTGAGGTACAGCTAAAGAATACTATCTTGTCGATCAAGGGTTGTAGTATAAATGCGGTATCCAGGCAAAATCAAACTAACTCCCCAAAAGCTATGAACAGTTCCCGGATAGTTTTCTTCAGCTAAACTCCCTCCCAAAGAAATTCTCAACCATCCCAACCAAATGTAAAGACCAGGAATAAGAGCATCCATACTGTAGGCGATCGCTTGTAGTTGGCTGTCTAAATACTGAGAAGATAACGAAATTGTGCTTTTTTTCATATATACTAAGACCGTACGAATTAAACTGTAGAAAATTGCAGTTGTTAAATTCTTGATATTGGATTAACCAATATAGGCGCTCTCGGCACAGCTCACTATTCCCTCGGCAGTAAATGCCTCTGGGAATTTCTTTCTGATTATCTGAAAACCGCTGTAAGATCGGCATTAATCACTTTACCTGTTCCACTTCTAAACAAACCGCGTTTGACTCGTTTTCCCAGATAATTCTCATGGCGCCTGGGTAGTTCTAAATCAAGTGCAGCAGTTTTACTGGTGTAACAATCTTTCTGTCTCCATAACTTTGATACCAGCAAGTTCACATTTATAAGTTATCTGTTGAATTAGCTTACAGTGAGGTATTTGGGTAAAGTTTTGATTGTTTTTTTTACATAAGTTTGCACCTTGTTTCCAGTTATCATTTTTTCCAATTACTACAGTACCAATATTATTAGTCACTAAATAATTAACCACTAACTTGCTGGTGTTATGCAGGTAATTCTCGACAAAACGATTTCGATGATAACTCAATGCTTCAATATATCCGACTGGTTTTTCTGTTGCCTTTGAGATGATTTTGGTACTTGGCTTTTCGCTTGTTGTAAAGCTGATTGACGCTTTTTAGTGGCTTCCCATTAACCAGCATAGGTTTGACACCAGCCTTGTTTATAGCTAGAGCTACCTTACGGTCAATTCCTAAATCTATTCCTGCTACATATGTGGACTCCATCGGTGGTTGAGATGTTTTTTCATATACTACTTCAATTATATAGCAACCAGTGGCAGGTACCCCAACTGACTTCAACTACAGTTTCCACAACTACAGGTATTTTGATTTCACTCATTGATAAGTGACAAATACCATTTTTCAAAGGAGCTTTATAGACTGATTCCTTTGAATAGATAACTACATTTCTACCTTTGGTTTTGTCCTTATATTTGGGTATTTTGGGCTGACCCAAAAACTTCTCTGGACGTGCGTGACCATTCTTTTATAGCCTGAAAATAACCACGCCAAGTTGCAATCAAGCATTTGATTATTTGTTTTGATACCTTGGTTGGTAAGGCTCTTTTCGCATCACTATCTTTGGTTGCATGGTATAGTGTGGTTAAATCCAGACTTTTTGAGGACTTGAAAAAATGCTGACGACAGTAATAATTAGCCAAATAAGACCAAGTTTTTTGACTTAAAGGCTAACTCATCACACCAAGCCCAATATTGATGTGTTCGTTTAATAATATGTCTGTCAACAAGTCGCATTCACATGAATTCTTTCATTTCTTTAGTTACCTGTTTAATATTAACACACATTTGTTACAAATAGCAACTATTTTATACAATTTTCATTCAACAGTTAATCACCCTAATTTTCCTACGAACTATATATCTGATAAATCAGTAGATTTTTAATAAAATTCCCAGTGCGGGCATCTTGCCCGCTACAGGTGTACTTCACTGATATGACGCCCGCTATATCTATTACTGCAAAATTT
The DNA here is from genome assembly GCF_010672455.1 of Okeania sp. SIO2C9. Taxonomy (GTDB): domain Bacteria; phylum Cyanobacteriota; class Cyanobacteriia; order Cyanobacteriales; family Microcoleaceae; genus Okeania. Next base: position 102,668 of record NZ_JAAHGO010000007.1, read on the forward strand.
TCTGAACTTCCTCAACGCTCAAACTGAGAGCTTCAGAAACTTCCTCCATACTTAAACCTATTGCCAACAACCGAGAAATAGCATTCCTTTGGATAAGCAAAGCTTTTTCAAGTTCAGATTCAGCACGCTCTAGTTCAGACTCCGCACGTTCCGCTCTTGCTTTTTCTATTTCCGCACGTTCGTTTCCCATTAACAGCAAATTACCTTCTGCATCCCACCAACGTAACCACAACATAAATTGATTGTCATAATTACCTTCCCAAAGTCCTAGTTCTATCCCCAAACGCTCAATAGGATAGTGACCCCGCTCATTTGGTGACATCTGCTGATAATACCCATCTACCAAGTGATAAACTTCCAGATGACCGCTTGTAATTTCGTAAATGCCATAATAAGGAATTCGGATAACCTGTTCGTATACCCAAAACTTTCCAGGTTTAATTTTCTTTCCCTCAGATGTTCGGGATACAGGCGTTCGATCTCGTTCTTCTGCACCACTACCTGATGCCAACTCTAAAGCAATAAATGGTGCAAGATGTTCTCGCCAGATAACATAAGAGCGACGATATTGACCATCCAGTAAAGGGGGTACATTAGGAACATAAAACCAATCTGGGCAAACTGCACCTTGTTCGGGAGGGTCTGTTTCCCGCCAATAGATGCCACAGTCTTGTCCGATCGCATATTCTCCATCAGGGTGAATACGCTGCAAAACAGGAGTAATGGAATCTGTAAGAATAATGCTTTGGGGATGCTCTTGAAAGTTTTTCACAAATGTACCGTCTGACTCTGGCAGTTGGGTATGGTCTGGAAAAGACGGTGGTAGTTCAGTTTGAATTTTTGTTTCTGTCATCACTAACCCATCCATATTTGATATGTTGTCTGATTTTAACAAAAATCTAGTTGTTTTTTTAGGCATTGCTGGCCAGAAAATGTATAATATCATGTCCGGTTGAACAGTTATAAATAAACGACGAAGGAGTCAGGAGACAGGAGACAGGAGACAGGAGGGTAGAAAGAATGAAGAAGGAGAAAGTTTTTTTATCACGCTCTTATCCGGACATGATATAACTCCCTTTTAGATCTACAAATATCATCTAAACTTCTAACTTTTGACTTCTGACTTCTGACTTAAATAAAGCGTATCCCTCTGCCGATCGCTCCTTCCCAAACTCCTAATAGCTTCTTGCAAACTTTCGACTCCCATACAAGTTGTAGTTGTAGGTTGGGTTAAACGATAGCGCAACCCAAAAAATCTATATACAAGTATGACAACATTTTTTTAAATTGGTATAGCTTCCGGATAAAAAAGGGTTTCTTAGAAATGCTATAATCTAAAGTTAACTTAATCTGAATCCAATTTTAAGAGGTTAGACACTATGGACCCTTTGACTATGGCCGCAATGGCAGTATGTACTGTAGTTTGTACAAAAGCTTTAGAAAAAACTGGGGAAAAGGTTGGGGAGGCAGTTTGGAATAAAAGTGCGAAGTTTCTGAAATCTCTTAAAAAAGAGTCTCCTGATACTGTGACGGCTCTTGAAAAAAGTGCAGAGCAACCTTGAGATTATGGTCAAGCAGTTTTAGAGGTGGAGAAGGCAGCAAAAGCTAATGATGTTGTGGAGCGGAGAATGAAGGAATTAGTCACAGCAGCAAAGGCTGACCCGCTACTAAATATTGATGAATTTCTAGAAGAAATAACAAAAGCCTTAAAATCCCGAAATTCAAAAAAAGTAGAGAATTATCAAAAACTTGCAGAGAAAATCAAGGCAGAAAAAGGGGCAATGGTAGCTCAAAAAAAAGTAGAGAATTATCAAAAACTTGCAGAGGAAATCAAGGCAGAAAAAGGGGCAATGGTAGCTCAAAAAATAGAAATTGGAAATCAAGAGAATAACTTTTATCATTCAGAAATTCACAACTATAAGGAAATTGAACCAATAAAAATTCAGGATAAGGAAGAAAACAAGGAGAAAGAGTTCAAACCAATTAAATACCAAGATGTACCTGAACAGCAAGAAAACAATGAGGTAGAAGAAGAGAATTTTACGCTAGATATTAATCCGGAAATAGCTTCCACCACACTTTCAGAAGAGAAGAATTTCCGTTCTTCTTCCGTTCAATTTCCATCTGTAGGAACAACAGTTGTAGGACAAAGTTGTTGACTTGCTGTCTGAATTTTTACAGTAGAATCCTACTTTTAGATATCTTCCATAAAGACTTTAGGGATGTTCCATGGAACGTCCCTACAAATATTTCATCAAAGGCTGATTTATTTACTCGAGATGTCTTTTAACTTTTTTTTGATAAAGTGTGTCCCTCTGCTGACAATTTCTCCCCAAACTCCTAATAGCTTCTTGCAAAGTTTCGACTTCCATACAAGTACCTCCAACAGCACCTGCCATTGTTGTAATATGTTCCTCCATTAACGTACCGCCAATATCATTACAACCCCACTTCAACGCTTCTTTTGCTCCATCCAAACCAATTTTTACCCAACTTGGTTGATGATTAATAATCCAATTTCCTAAAAATATTCTCGACACTGCTGTTAATAACAAAACATTCAGCAAAACAGGTTGGTCGCGTCCCACTCTCCGACGCAAAGGTGCAGGTGCTTCTTGCCCGACAAATGGTAATAAAATAAATTCTGTTATTCTCGCGGGATAATTTTTCTCAATGGCAGTTTGTTGGAGCGATCGTAATCTCTCCAAATGTAAAATCTGTTGTTGAGGGGTTTCAATATGACCGCACAACATTGTGCTTGTGGTTGGCATTCCTAAACGATGTGCTGTGCTGACTATTTCTAACCAAGTCGCCGTATCAATTTTTTCTGGACAAATAATCCTTCTCACTGCATCATCCAAAATTTCCGCAGCAGTACCTGGCATTGACCCAACCCCCTCATCCCGCAAAGCAGCAATTACATATTCATAACTCACGCCATCTTCTCTAGCAATAAACTGTACCTCCTGGGGAGAAAAAGCGTGTAAATGTAATTGAGGAAACTCATCTTTAATACCTTTTACTATTTGCAAATAATAAGATAAAGATTTACCTGCAACTTTAGCTTGAAGATTTAATCCTCCCTGCATACAAATTTCTGTTGCCCCTCGTTGTACTGCATCATTAGCTTTTTCCAGAATTTGACCAATATCTAACCAAAAAGCACCCCCATCTCCCTCATCTCGGCGAAAAGCACAAAAACTACAATGTTGTTCGCAGATATTGGTGAAATTTATATTGCGGTTGATAACGTAAGTAACAGTATCTCCTACTTGTTGTTGTCGGAGTTTGTCTGCGGTTTTCTGGATAGTAGTTATTTCTGTAGGAAGTTGAGTTAAGGCAAGGTTTCCGAAATTTGCTTGAGAAGTTGGGGATAACAATAATAGTGTTTCTGCTGTAGATAGGTCATAACCTTCTAAGGCGCGATTTAAAATTGTCTCTAGGTTTTGGTTTGTCAAGTTGAAAGCGGTCATATTTATTAGGTTAAAAGTAAGAGTGAGAAAGTTTAATCGAGATATTAATCAGAAAATAGTCAACTTTTGGCGCAGGAGTTTACACAGTCAATGGTTACTTTTGCTAGTTTGGATAGCGATCGCTACTTGTTTACGTCTGACTAATTTAGATGGTAAATCACCTTGGACAGATGAATTTTCTACTTTGGTTTTTAGTTTGGGTAATAGTTTCCAGGATATACCGCTAGATCGAGCGATCGCTCCTGAGATTTTACTCCAACCCCTACAGTTTAATGTCAATACTGATATTAATCATGTAGTTGATAATTTATTAACTCATAGTAACCACCCTCCTATCTATTTTATCTTGACTCATTGGTGGATGCAGTTTTTTTCTAAAGAAGGAGAGTTAGTTTCTCTATGGGGTGCGCGGTCTTTGAGTATGATATTTGGCGTTGTTTCTATTCCTGCTATTTATGGTTTGGCTAGGTTGGCTTTTCATTCTCGGTTAGTAGGGCAATTTGCTGCTGCAATCATGGCTGTTTCTCCTTATGGTATTTATCTTGCCCAAGAGGCACGTCATTATACTTTAGCTATTTTATTTGTTATTGCTTCTTTTTGTTGTTTAATTATTAGTATTCGCCATTTTAAGCAAGGTCAATCTTTGCCATTTTTTACAGCATTTATTTGGGTAGTAGTTAATAGTTTAGGTATTGCCACCCACTATTTTTTTTCTTTAACTCTCTGCGCTGAAGCAATGGTATTAATTTTTCTATTTTTTTTTGAAGAAGGAAGAAGGAAGAAGGAAGAAGGAAGAAGGAAAAATTTGATGGATACTCAAACTTTTACCAAAGAAGGAAGAGGGAATAAGCAAGAAGGAAGAAGGAAAAATTTGATGGATACTCAAACTTCTACCAAAGAAGGAAGAGGGAATAAGCAAGAAGGAAGAAGGAAAAATTTGATGGATACTCAAACTTCTACCAAAGAAGGAAGAGGGAATAAGCAAGAAGGAAGAAGGAAAAATTTGATGGATACTCAAACTTCTACCAAAGAAGGAAGAGGGAATAAGCAAGAAGGAAGAAGGAAAAATTTGATGGATACTCAAACTTCTACCAATTTTAAATACCCTATAGATTGCGGGGTATTAAATTCAAAAGAAAAAGTTGAATCAGAAAGAGGAAATAGGGGAGAAGTAAGAAGGAAAAATTTAATGTGGAATCAAACTTTTACCAAAGAAGGAAGAGGGAATAAGCAAGAAGGAAGAAGGAAAAATTTGATGGGGACTCAAACTTCTACCAATTTTCAAAACCCTATAGATGGCGGGGTATTAAATTCAAAAGAAAAAGATGATTTTTCTAGTTTTAAGGTAAAAAAATCAAGTAAAATTTCTCTCCATACTTTCATCAAATCATTTGCTAGTTTCTACATAGTAATTTTGGGAACTTTAGCTAGTGCTTTAGTTTGGCTTCCTTTTTGGAAAAATGGTTATAGCAGTGAATTAACAGCATGGATTTCGATTAGTGATAGTAACTTAAAAAGTTTGCTCAGTCCGATTTTTCAATTCCTGGCTACAGGGATTACTATGTTATTTTTATTGCCGATAGAATCTCCGATTTTTCCCATAGCAATTATGGCTGCTGTGGTGATGATTTTATTTTTAATATGGCTATTTCCTCTATTTATTAGTGGCACTATTAATTGCTTAAAAAATTCCGATATTAGTTTTTCTCTTATTACTTTTGCCGGAGTCATATTAGCTAGTATATTATTATTTTTTGGTTTTACTTATATTTTCGGTATTGACCTAACTAGAGGTGCTCGTTACAGTTTTGTTTATTTTCCAGCAGTAATTATTTTAGTAGCAGTAATTCTCGCCCAAATTTTTGAGTTGCAGTTTGTTAAAAGTAAGTTTTTGAATATCTCTATTTGTACAACTACTGGCAAAAAAGCAGTAATTTTAATTTGGTTAATGGCTTTATTAAGTGGCTTAACTGTTGTTTCAAATTTAGGCTATCAAAAATATTATCGACCAGATTTATTGGTTTCTCTCATAGAAAAAAAATCTGACAAACCGATAGTTATTGCCACGACTCATTATACTCATGTTGAAACTGGAGAAATGATGGGAATAGCCTGGAATATGAGAAAAAAAATTAAGCAAAAATTGCAATATGAATGTAGAGAAGAGAGTATTTATAAGGAAAAATTTCTAGTTAATCATAGTATGAATATTGCTCAAGTAAAATTTATTTTGCTACATGAAGAACTTGAGAGTATAAATCAAGTAAATTCACTTTATAAAATTTTAAATAAACTAGAATATCCTTTTGATTTATGGTTAGTAAATTTTGCGAGTGATTTTAATATAGCAGTAGAAAATTGTCAGGTCGATCAAGGTGAATTTCCATTAATAGATGGTTATAAATATCAGCTTTATCATTGCCATTTGTCGAGTGGATAGATATAGATTATTACTCTCAAGACTTACGCAGAGACTCTATATATAGCGAGGGCTAATACCATTCACCCCTACAGATAGTGGTTGAAAAGTAAATTTACGTAAGTCCTGACTCTATTAATCCACCACTAATTAATTCCGTCTCCTAATTCCTGTTCTTGAATATCCATAGATTGGAAAATGTTAGGGATTTTAGGAATTATAGCAAACAAATCCTACATTTCCTACAAATCCTACAAACAAATTCAGGGAAAATTTCTAACAATTCCTACTGACAAAGCCAGAATTGATGAGACAATATGGGACTGTAGTGGACCGACACAGCTAAAATGGTGCATTATATCATGTTCGGTTGAATAGTTATAAATAAAAATGGAGGAGTAATGAGTTATGAGTAATGAGTTATGAGTAATGAGTTATGAGGAGGGAATTTTAAGCTATAAATGAAGAGAAAGTTTTTTGCGTGGTCAAGTTTTCTCTATCCTTAGTGCTTTAGTTATTTATTTCCTATTTTCCTATCTTTCCCTCTGTCGCAATTACATCCGCCGCCATTTGTTCTAATATAATAATCTCTCCATCTCCCATCTCCCCATCTCCCCATCTCCCCATCTCCCCATCTCCCCATCTCCCCATCTCCCCATCCCCCCATCTCCCCATCTCCCCATCTCCCCATCTCCCCATCTCCCCTTATGATGGTGGTTGAGGAAATTTTTTCTCCCTAACTTCCCAACTATATTCTTTTACTGCTTGAGTAATATTTTCTCGCAAATTAGCATAAGATTTAGCAAAAGGAGGTTGCCAATCAGAAATGCCTAAAACATCATTAATAACCAATACCTGACCATCACAATACACACCTGCACCAATACCAATAGTAGGAATAGAAACTTTTTCAGTAATCTCTTTGGCTAAATCTGCTCCAATATGTTCTAAAATCATGGCAAAAGCACCAGCTTCTTCCACAGCGACAGCTTCTGCTAAAATACGCGCCTTAGCATCGGGAGTTTTGCCTTGTTTGCGATAACCTCCAAATTGATGTACAGATTGGGGAGTTAGACCAATATGACCCATAACCGGAATACCTACTGATGTTAATTTACTTATCGTTTGAGCGATCGCTTCATTTCCACCTTCTAATTTCACAGCTTGAGCGCCTGTTTCTTTGAGTATTCTCCCTGCGGAATGTATGGCTTGTTGAATGCTTTCTTGATAAGTTAAAAATGGTAAATCTACAACTATTAAAGCTTGTTTCACACCTCGTCGCACTGCTTTAGCATGATGAATCATTTCATCAAGAGTGACTGGTAAAGTTGTATCATAGCCTAATGCTACCATTGCCAGAGAATCTCCCACCAAAATTAAATCTACTCCTGCTTGGTCTAAAATTTGAGCGATCGCATAATCATAAGCTGTTAAAGCTACTATAGGGCGACCTTTTTGTTTCCATTGAATTAGTTGTTTTGTAGTAACCGTCATTTTAATTAAGTTAAAAGTTATAGCAAGAAAAGTATAGTTTATATTAACAGAACTTACGCAAATTAACCTTTAAAACGCCTATGTAGGGGTGAATGGCATTCGCCCTTATAGGTTTTTGGTTATGACAATGTGGTTTATCAATCTGAAAAGGGCTGTAATGTAAAAGGGGAAGCTTTAAACCACAATTTCTCGGTAAATCAATTCATGGAGCAAATTTCATCAGGCGTGAGGTGCGCCTTGCGAGCAAGATGCTCGCACTAGAAAGATTCCCTCAATATCTGTACTTCATATACGACCGAATTTTTTGCTATTCCCTATTCCCTGTTCCCTAGCGCCTAGCGCTGTAACATTTTGCCAAAAGATTTAACAACAAGTTGAATTGTAAAAAACGAACCTTCTGTTTCTATCACTTTTTCTACTAAACAACGTCTTTTTAATGATTGTGTTCCTTTCCATATATGTAGGGGCGAATGGCATTCGCCCTCAAACAAACCTTCTGTTTCTATCACTTTTTCTACTAAACAACGTCTTTTTAATGATTGTATTCCTTTCCATAAATCTGAATGAGAGAGTGGAAATTCTGCGGGAGTAATAGAAATATCCACTGCTGTTTCTTGATTAGCTATCCAAAATATTACTTGTTTTTCCAACTCTGATAAACGCTGAAATATTCTCTCTAATATTGGTTCTAAATCTCCTAAATATAGGGTTGAGCAAGATAAAAATTGAGCTACATTTCCATCACATAAATCTTCAACAGCATCGGCAATAATATTTAACCATAAAGGATTTCCGCCATAGAGATTAATTAACTCTAACCATCTATCTTCATCTGTTAAATTTCTTTCTTGTAAAAGCATTTTGCACGCCTCCAAAAAACCATGAATTTTTAAAGTATGACAGTAATGATTTCCTAGTTCTATTTTTGGCTCTTCCTGACTCAGGAGTAATAAACAACTTTGGTGGGATGATGTGGCTATTTGTTTAAAAAGTTTGCCATAATTTTCATGGTCTGGCAGGTAAGTGCCTGCTAATTCTCCACTGGCAAAAATTTATTGTAGGTTATCAAAAATTAGTAAGCAACGATATTTACGGAGGTAATTTATTAATTGATTATTGGTAGTTTTGGCAGGAGAAAAATCTGCTGTTTTTTGGGAAGAAGAATCAGGTGGAGATAAAAAATTAACAATGCTTGTTTGCAGATATTCTAAAGTAGAGTAGTTATCAATATTGCGCCAAATTATATAATCAAATTTATCTTTTATTTGTGGAATTAATTGTAGGGCAAGTACGCTTTTGCCGATGCCAGCTAATCCTAATATGGTGATGATGCGGGTGTGATTTTCGTTTATCCATTGTTTGAGGGTGGTAAGTTCGGTGTGGCGATCGCACAACCAATATAAATCTGGAGCTTCAGATAAATCATAATTATTTTCTGGGTTTGTGTGGTTTTGATTTTGGTTAGTGGGAGTAGGAGAAGATTTGTTTTTATGGGTAGGAGATTCTCTGTTTTCTCCACAGATACTTATATGATTATTGTTAACATTTACCCATTCATTAGCTGTATTTGAAATATGTGAAAAATGCCATTTTTCTAAAATAGAACGAACATTAGATTGTTTAATATCATCCTCTTTTAAAACATCCTCTAAAAGTTGCCATAAATCACTACCCACCTGTTTCACATGATTGTACTTGCGATGACTATCCTCAGCTATTTCCGGGTATTTCTTACCTAACAAAGTGCTTTTCAATACTTCTCTCTGGAGAGAATCTAAGTGTTTCCCCGTTTTCGCGAACACTAACCTATCCGTTAATTCAACTAATGTCTGAACATCCATATCTACAGGTAAAAATGTAGCTTCATTATGTTTCATCTGACTGTATCACACTTTTTCCTACTAAAGCAACTAAATCGCACAGTTTAATACTAAATTAGTGCAAAAAAAAATTACTACTTGTGACTAAAACAGACATTATTGATTAGACAAAACACAAGTTATAGGAGAAAATAATCGAGAAGAAAAATTATCGGTAAGCATCTGATAAATTATAAAAAAATAGCTCATAGCTCTAAAATTAGAAACTCAAAATCATGCTAAATAGTAACTTTATAGATTTTTGAGATTTATTAGGTTTTGCTTATTATACAAAGTTTTTATGACTAGACTTGATAGCAAACTATTATGAACTTTATGGAATTTAACTATTGAGCGAAAATGTCAGAATTAGAGCTAAAAAAATTAATTGGTGGTGCATCAAGAAAGTGTAGAAATAGTAATAAGTAGTTAAAGATAAAAAAGACATTTATATATAGGAATAAATGACAAATTATTCCGTAATAGTACAATGCCCAAAATATGGAACATTACAACATGGATGAACATCAAATTGACGAGTCTAGTCTAGATTTAGAGACCGAAGAATCTCCCAATGGTAGTCTTGCCACCAACACAGAGTCAGCAAATGAAGATGACAAACATAATCTGGTAACAAAAATAAAATCTTCAGCAAGAGGTGGCATCACTTTTGCAACTAATCGATTTGGTGCTGTAACTGCTTTTCCATTAATGATTTTTAATGGAATTACGACGACTATAGGTGCGAATAAAATACTTCCTTATGGTACTGGAATTGTCGTCGGCTTAATACTGTCAACAATTTATTTTTTTGCGGTGGTTCTTATCGAAATAAAAAAAGAACATCCACTCCGCCGATTTTTGTTAATTTTAATTTTATGTATCGGCAGTATATATACAAGCTTTTTTGCGATTTATAACCAACTGAGCGAGGGTCAACTTAAATACCAACCTGCGACCAAAACAGTCAATGCACACAATCAATTTATCAACGACCTCCGCACTTCTTTAAATCAAACTATCAACAATATCGAAAAAGAAAATCCAAATATAGGAACTGTTAACTTGCTCAAGCAAGAAATAGATGAACTCAGACAAAAGCGGGAAGAAGCAAGAGACAAAGATGTAAAGGGTGAAATTGCGGAACAAATAAAAAAAAGGAACGATCGCCTTCAAAATATTAGTTCCGTAGAATCATCCTATGAATATCAAGTGCATCAAGAATTAAATCAACTGTCGCAGAAAAAAGAATCTCAACTGAACAGTTATTTGAGCGTCGAAGAGTTCATAGAGTCCAATCAAAGTTCTTCAGAGCTTTTTGCCAAAGATGATAGCTTGTTCAGAGATCTAAAGGTAGCTCTTGAAAATATCCAAGGATTTGACTCTAATTTACTTGGAAAAAATTTATTTCAAGCTCCTAATTATGATAATTATGTCAAAACTCCGACATTTTTAGTCCCCCTAGAAATCCTCTTAAACCCGAACAGCAAAAGACAAATTAGTTTTCTTATTTTTGCAATTACTGTTTCAATTTTTCTAGAAATAATTCCATTGTTATTAGGAGGCATTCAAACTGAATACAAAGGCAATAGCAATGATGTCAAAGAGGATATAAAAAATGATAATGAACCACAAAATAAAACTGCTTTAGGTCAGTTTTCTCGTTCAATAAGCACGTTGATTGAAAATCTCAAAGAAACAAGAGTTGAAATCTGGTCGGCTCTTACAGAACCTATAGGCACTACTAAAAACTTACAAAATGAAATCAAGAATAAGTTAACTAAATCAATGTCTGCTGTAGGATTAAATGATCAAGAAAAAAAAGATTTTCTGCTATTTTTTTATCGAAATATCGATATGGAAGACAAAAAGATTTCGGTTAATCAAATTTCCAATTCTGACAATCAAGCCAATCAAAAATCAGAAAAAGATCGATCAGAATCAGTTCAACAAAGTTCTGGATCTGAGAATCAACAATTAACTGATCGAGAAAAACTACAAAGATTTGAAATTGCTACCGTATTAATTATTGATATAATGCAAAATACTAGAGTCAAATGGCTAACTAAACCTTTGCTCCCTAACACATGGCTAACTAAACCTTTGCTCCCTAACAAAGTATGTTACCATTTTTTAGATTCAAAAAAATATCAGGAGTTTCTTGCTTGGTGGCTCGATGAATTAACAACAAATCAAGCAAATCCTGCCAAAAATTCGGATAATATGCATACTTTATTAGAATTACAATCCGGTTATGAAATAAACCAAGAATGGAAACCAAGTCGTATAAATTTTCCAATAGAGCAATCTGAAAAATAAATAATTTGCGATCGCTCCTCCCAAACAAAGCATATTTTAGGAGCGATAGCGCAGCATTGCGGATGCAACATCGCCTTTTATTCAAGACAGTTAAACCCTGCTTCTCCTCTTAATTTTTTGTCAAACGTCACAGTTTCCACACAACCTGCTTGGCGAGCGATCGCTCCTATCAAAAGTTGCTTTCTCAATTCCAGGATAATGTAGGATACCCGACAAGTCTTCCACAGAGAATTTCAGAGGAATTATTTTAACCTCTCCTTCTTCATCAATGACAAATTCTATTTTAGTACCTGCATTCAGTTTAAGGTAGTCCCTAATTTCTTGAGGGATCGTTATTTGCCCTCGAGCGCTAACTATTGTACTGGCCATTACTATAAATATTTACTAAATTTGCTTAATTTTAATGGATATTTAGAAAAATTGTCGCCACCTGGCGAAAGTAGCAGCAACTTCTTCATCGCTAGCAAACTCACCTGCATCCGCCTGACGTAAACCTTCTTTAATGTGGTTTAACTGCCACTGCTGGACTTGCAAATAAGCATCGATCGCATCATTAAGAATCTCAGAACGAGAGCGTTCCAATAAAGAAGCAATATTATCAATGGCCTTTCTTTTTTCAGAATTCAGACTAAAGCTGATTGTTTCCATAATACAATTCCAAGAATTAGAAGTTATAGTGATTCGACAGATAGAATCTTACCAATATCATACTAAAAAATTTCTCCAGATAAAAGACGACCATCCAACCGCTCATAGTCATCTTCAACTAACCATGAGTGAGCTTCATCATAAATAGCACTTTCAAACAAAGGTTTGTAGCTAGCAGTCGCATCATAAATACAATAGTTTCCGTTCTACTAAACTTACCCAAACTTACCCATGAATGATTGCATGAGCTTTGGAGCTAGCTTCCTGCTTCACAGAAGACCACTGACCGCAGTCTGCAACTTATCTTCTCCACAGGCTTAAATTCGCTTGAAACTCAAGCTACTGATTCACATAGTTTTTCAGGTTGATAGCAGCATTCAAATCTCTATCAGCTTCAAAACTGCATTCACTACACTCATAAGTTCTCAAGTGTAACGGCATTTTCTGTTGATGCCCACAGTTTGAACATATTTGAGAACTTGGATAAAATCTATCAGCTATGACTAATTCACTGCCGTACCATTCACATTTGTATGTAATTTGACGTTTAAACTCATAAAAACCACAGTCTGCTATGGCACTTGCTAGTTTATGATTTTTCAACATTCCACTTACGTTCAAGTCCTCAATTACTATGGTGCTGTGGTTTTTAGCTAACCATGTTGTGAGTTTATGTAGTGCGTCTGCTCTAATATCGGCTACTTTTTTGTGAACCTTTGCTAGTTTTTTTACTGCTTTGCGTCTGTTTTTGGAACCAATAACTTTTTTGCTGACTGCACGTTGATGACGAACTAATTGTTTTTTGGCTTGTCTGTAGGCTTTGACATTGGCAAATTTACTGCCATCAGAACAGGTTGCTAATGTATTTATGCCTATGTCTACACCAATAGTTTCTTCAACTTTTTCTGTTGGAGCTGATTCAATATCATACTTAAAACTGATGTACCAATTATCTGCTCTTTTGGATATTCTGACATTTTTTACTTTGCAATTCGGTAAGATTTCGTATGTTTTTACGACTCCTATTCTGGGTAATTGTATGTAGTTTCCTTGGAAAATCTTAATACTTCCTTCTAAGTAAAAGCTATCTTTTCTACCTTTTTTCTTAAAGAGTGGGAATCCACGTTCAGGAATAGTTAGAAAGTTTTTAAATGCCCTCTCTAAATCCCTTAATGCTTGCTGGGGGGCACACTTTGATACTTCATAGTACCAGGGATTAATTGATTTGACTTCGGCTACTAAACGCTTATGCAGGGTGATAGCGCTTGGGCGTTTTTTAGTTTCTTCGTACTCTTTTATGCAAGTTACTAATCCCCAATTATAAGCATGACGTGCAACACCTGCGTGTTTGGCAAGTATGGTTTTTTGGTAATTGTTAAGTTTTAATTTGGTCTTAATTGATTGCATTTAAACACGCACACCATGAAAAAAAAGTATTTGATAATTTAGGAGAGTTTAATATACCATAGCAGATAATCGTAATTGTTTTCAAGATTTATTAAGATTTTTCCAACGCATGTCCAATTATTCGGCTTCAGTAGTTAGCCCTGTTTGCCCCCAACTAACACCAAAATTCGGGGGGGAAAGACAATGGGATCTACCCATAACTCAATAAACTCCCAATCATCACTTTGGGCGACGAGGTTTTGTACGAGGGATAACATGGTACAAATTACCTCCTTTAATAATTTTAATTTCGGCGTATTTTATATTCATAATTATACCCGTTAACTAACTTATTTATTTTAGAACCAGAATCAAGTGATCGCTATAAAAAAGGTTGCTAAAATCAATCATTTTAGGTAGACTAGATTTTGGAAATAATTCCAATTATATAGAAAAAATTATATACGATGAAAACTAAAAGCTTTACTGCTATCCTTTATAAAGAAGATGATATGTACATAGCTGAATGCCCAGAAGTCGGCACAGTTGACCAAGGTAAAACAATAGAAGAAGCTTTAGCGAATCTCAAAGAAGCTACAAAACTCTATCTGGAAGAATGTCCGATACCTGAAACAACCCCAAGATTGGTCACCAGTATAGAGGTTAGTTATGCCTAGATTACCAATAATTTCCAGCAAAAAAGCTATTGGTGTTTTACAGCGTTTGGGATTCTACCAAGCTAGGCAAACAGGTAGTCATGTCGTTCTCAAAAAACCTTTGCCTGATGGAGAAATTGTTTGTGTTGTACCAATGCACAAAGAATTAAAAACTGGTACTCTTAGTGGAATTCTCAGACAAGCTAAAATTATGCCAGAAGAGTTTATAGCCAATTTATGATGGTAAAGCTCACTCTATGGTTGGTGGGAAAAAATGACTTCGCTATTACCTCACTATGAAAAAGAAGGCGATCGCTCCTTCCCAAACTAACCTAGTTTTAGAGGGAATTGCCTTTTATTCAATACAGCTAAATTAAACTTCTTATCTTAACTTTCTATCGAAAAAATCAGCTTTTTTTTATTCTCAAAACATAGTAATCGCTCCCATCTCCCACCTATTAAATAAGAGCGATCGCTCCTTCCCAAACAAACCATATTTTATGAGTGATCGCTTTTTTATGGTCTGATAGAATAGTTTGAAAAGAATCTATAAATGGTATAATCAGTTAATAACAAAAGGAGGTACTCATGCAGCAAATTCAGATTGTGTTGCCAGACGAACTAGCATTTTCTTTAAAGGAAAAATGGGGCAATTTAGAACGTAAATTAATGGAAATAATTGTAGTAGAAGCTTATCGCGAAGGTTCTATTAGTAGTGGTAAATTACGAGAACTATTAGGTTTCTCTACTCTTTTAGAAGCCGATAAATTTCTGAAAGCTAAAGGAGTTGATTTAGATTACGATGAAGAAGATTTTATTGCCGATCGCCAAACCCACGAACAACTAGAAAAAGAAGGGAAATTAAAGAGGGGTTTAGATTCAAAAAATACTATAAACCTTGACTAATAAGGGTTTTAGCCATTTTTTTAGCTTAATTCCCAACAACTCTATTATTTATATAGACAGTATTATTAAATACATGACTAATGAAATTATGAGCAATATTCTTACAAAGTCTTGACTTGGTGGAGACTGTGGTTTTTGCTTACTTCTCGAACTAAAACTATCAATTTCTTCAACTCTTCCCTCTTCTATTTTGATGTTTTGAATACCTACTATTCTACCATCTATATTTATGTTATTTTCTTCTAAATTTGTGATAATAGATATATCAAAGCTATCGCCAGAATTCATTAATAAAGGTTCTAATTCTATAATATTATTTTTGACTTCAATGATCGGCTGAAGATGTTCAGTTGCATTTAATATTTCAGCTTTGATAATTTCTGTAGTTGTAATTATTGGAGTAAATATCAATGATATTGGACGTACAAAATCACTAGGAGTAATTGGTAAATCACCTGAATTATAAACTCTTAAAACTGTGAAAGTAAGATATTTAATTTTTTTACCTTGAAAAAATATTTCTAGTTCATTTGCGATTTTTTTATCAACTTTCACTAATGAAACACTGGAAATTTCAATACATTTAATTTCTTTAATTTCTTTTTTTGGGAATTTTGTGATTACGATCTGAATAATACCAATTATTATGGCTGCAAGTAATGTAGCAAAACCAATTATTGCACTTATCATGCCCCAATCAGGAGTTAAGTTTTTTTGAGATTGGGATGTTGCTAAAAGCTCTAAGTGAAATAGAAAAATTTCTAAGCTCATTTTGAATCAATAGAAGTAGTTATTTTAGAATAATATAAATTTAATATATTTTATCATCAAGCATTTTTTCTATATTTTTAAAATGACTAGCTGAGGACATGAAAATCAAAAATTCGACTTATAGGAAATTTCCGGATAGTGAGGTAAAGTTAAAAATTATAGATTAATTTTTATTCTTTATTTCGTAAAAGCATAAAATTTTGTATCTCCAAGAATCGAAAACTTTTATTAATAAACCTTTGCTGAACATCAACTATCTTAAACCTAACCACCGTAAAATAGGAATAATCACATAATGACTCACTCCCAAACAAAAACCACCGATACAACCTAATAAACTGAAAAAAGTTATGCTTGCAAAAAATTCTAATAAATTAGGTTGACTGTGATTAATAGCACTAAACTGTAAAAATAACTCTGGAAAAATATTAAATTGCTCCAAACCAACAAAAACTATTGCCGTCAAAGTAGCAACTATCAAAGCATAAATATAATTATGCTTTCTTAAACCAAGTCCTAAAGTAATAACGCCAGTAGCTACCCCCACAGATAATTTACCCATAATTTCTAGGATAATTAAATCTTCCTTTGTCGTATAGACACTACTGCCAACTTGGGAAAATTGCCAACATAAACCACCCAAAATGTAACCAATAATTCCCATAAATGCAGCCAACCCATAACGACGACGTTGACCTAAACCTCCCACATCTGTTAAACCAACTCCCGTTCCCAAACCAGCTAAACCAAAGACAAGTATTTCCGGACCAATATTTAGGGGAACATCCCACACAAGAAAAATCAGATTCGTAAATATACTAGCGAGGCGATCGCCTATTCCTGACCAATAAGCAAAAATTAATCCGAATGTTGCTCCAATACTCCCCCCAATTGCCCCCAGTACCATTTCCCAAATTGTATCTACACAACCTGAAACTATTTGATGAAAAATTTTAGACAGCGTAAAAAATAACCTATTAATATTCTCACTGAGATTTTTCAACTGAGCTATTAATAAATTTTTAACAGTTGTAGCGAATGTAGCTAAGGAATATATTCTCAGAGATCTCTTTTGCCGTCGATAAATTTTGGCTAAACGGACTTGCACTTCTGCCGCTGTTGCTGGTCGTTGTGCCACATCTAAGCTCACCATATCATCAAGTAAGTTAGCCAAAGCTGGATGAACAGGCTTAAGTTGACGCCACTTTAGCTTACCTGTTAAAGGGTCTTCCAATTCTGCTGGATATTGACCAGTTAGTAAATGAATGCAAGTACGACCCAAAGCATAAAAATCTGTGAATGGGCCTATTTCATCTCCATTAATTTGTTCTGGAGGGCTATATCCAGGAGAAACTAATCTGGTTGTGCTGCGTTTTGCTACAGTTTCTCTAGGTTGGATTCTATAATTACTAATTTGTTTTACCCCACCGAAGTCAATTATGACCAGTTGACCTCTTTTTTTTCGTTGATGATGAAAAGAATAGGATAAAGAAGATTTTGTCAAAGTTGAAGGTTGGATTTCCCGCAACATTAAATTAGAAGGCTTAATGTCCCTGTGAATAATTTTCCGGCGATGTAATTCCCATAAAATTTCTACAGCTTGGGAAAGCCAATTGATTACATAGAAATCTGGACATCCTTGGGGATATTGTTCCAGAATTTCCTCTAGGGTACAGCCATCAATTTTTTCCATGACCAGGCATGGGAGAAACCATTGACTAGAGTGGCCAACTTGTGGCTGACTATTTCGCTTGCGTAGATGAAAATAGTCTCCTGTTTCGACTCTAGGAATACCTGAATGACGCATACTGGCTAGTACCCAGGCTTCCTGGTCAAATAGTTCGAGTGCTTTGGGAGAGCTTTCTAATAGTACTTTCAGAATACGTTCGGTTTGAGTTTCTTGGTCCCAAATAATGTAGATTTTCGCAAATCCACCAGCGCTTAATTTTCGCAGGGGAATATAGCGATCGTTAAGTAGAAGTGGGGTTCCACAACTTTGACAAAAGTTATTGCCCCATGCCTGAATTGGACTTAGACAATGGGGATTGATACAGTGGACTTTTGATAAAACAGACTGATGTACAGTCATCTACAGTTTAGTTTATAGATGGAGGACAATGGGAAAATTATTTATATTTTTACATTTTCACACATATATAGCAGGCAACAGGTAACAGGCAACAGTGGGAAAAACATTTATTCAAAGTTAAGGATAATTAGGTCTAATTAGGGTTTGCTGATTAACTATCAAAGCATTGAAATATAAAGCTTTCAGTCTTATTAGGTTCAAAAAAAAATGCCAGCTTTTCGTTCAAGAAAGCTCAAGAAGTTAGCATTTTGTGCAAGAGTTGGGCAGAAAAATTAAGGAATAATTCTTCCAACTACACCCTTTGTAATTCCCATTTATCCTGACTCCCCCTCCTTGGAGGGGAGGGGTTAGGGGTGGGTTGACTCCTACCTTCACCCATAAGACTTTTTTACCGAATAATTAAGGTTTAAAGCCTCTCACTCGCCGTGGAGAAACAAGTGGTCGAGAGATGGCGAGGTCTCGGAGCCATATCCAATCGACCAAGAGAGAAAATTTTTTCATGATTAGTCAATCCTCTTCTTTTCAAGGAGAGGTAATAATTAATAATTAATTATTAATTATTAATTGTGGCACAGACCCTAATTAGTGCTTGCTAATTAAATCTCAAAGCATTGATAGGTAAAGGTTTTAGCCTTCTTTAATTGCCAAGGGGGTGCGCTTGTTTTAGTCTAAAACCCTCAAAAAGTTAGTATAAAAGGCAAACCTTCGGACAGAAAAATTGAGGAACAATTCTTACTCCTACCTCCTCGCTCCCGACCCTTTTCTCCTGTTTTACCAAAAAATGAGGGTATGTGCCTCCCCTTTTAAGGGGATGAAAAAAATATTTAGTTCAGTATTTCAAGCCTCCGACTTCAGTCGGAGGTTCACTGATAACTGATAACTGATAACTGAAATGACCCTCCACGGTCGGGGGAGGGGCGAGGGGTGGATTGTCTCCTGTCTCCTGTCTCCTGTCTCCTAACCCTACCAAAAAGCTTTATTCAGCAAACCCTAACTATTTTTATTTTGCGGGCAAAAATGCAAGTTAAATGTACATTAATTGAGTCCGATAGTGGTAGTAGTTATCGATAGAAAGGTGCTGAATAATTAGTGCTGTTGAAAAATTAATTTACCGATTTTTTATTGTATTAAATACTTATTTTTTCTAGAAAAAGTAATTATATTATTTTGATACTAGCAATAATTTATACATAAAACTAGAGTCAAAAATTTTCCTTATTAGTTAGCTATAATCTTATACTTTTGGTGAATTTATCATTTGTTTACTGATAACTGATAACTGATAACTGATAACTGAAATGATGATCCCCTGTACTTGTTTAGTATTTAATCTTAAATAATTAAGATTGTTTTTATATTGCATATCTGTGTTTTTTTGTCAATGAGCAATTATTCACTTGATTTATTTGCGATGACTATTATTTTAAAATTAACAAATGTAACAAATAGATTAAAAAAAGTTATTAATAAAAAAATAATCTTTAAAGTGGAAAAGTTCTAATTATTGATATTATCTAAAATAGTATGCTGTATAGCAGAAAAGTGAATAGATTCTTAGGAAAGAATATATGAGTTACGCTAAAACACAAAGTCAGTCTAAGTCTGGATATCAGGCTGGAGTAAAAGACTATAAACTAACTTATTACACCCCTGATTACATACCAAAAGATACAGATGTTCTGGCAGCCTTCCGGATGACTCCTCAGCCTGGAGTTCCTCCAGAAGAAGCTGGTGCTGCAGTAGCGGCTGAATCTTCTACTGGTACTTGGACAACAGTATGGACTGACTTGTTGACTGACCTTGATCGCTACAAAGGTCGTTGCTATGATATTGAATCGGTTCCCGGCGAAGATAATCAATACATTTGCTATGTAGCTTATCCTCTAGATTTATTTGAGGAAGGTTCAGTAACTAATATGTTGACCTCTATTGTAGGTAACGTATTTGGTTTCAAAGCATTACGAGCGCTACGTCTGGAAGATATGCGCATTCCAGTAGCTTATCTGAAGACTTTTGAAGGTCCTCCTCACGGTATTACTGTTGAACGTGACAAATTAAACAAGTATGGTCGTCCTCTATTAGGTTGTACTATTAAGCCTAAGTTGGGTCTATCTGCTAAGAACTACGGTAGAGCAGTATATGAATGCTTGCGCGGTGGTTTAGACTTCACAAAGGATGACGAAAATATTAACTCTCAGCCTTTCATGCGTTGGCGCGATCGCTTCCTGTTTGTACAAGAAGCTATTGAAAAGGCCCAAGCTGAAACTGGTGAAATTAAAGGCCACTACCTCAACGTAACTGCCCCCACCGTTGAACAAATGATGGAGCGTGCTGAGTTTGCTAAGGAAATTGGCACTCCAATCATCATGCACGACTACCTAACTGGTGGATTTACTGCAAATACAACCTTGGCCAAATGGTGTCGTCGTAACGGTGTGTTATTACACATCCACCGTGCAATGCACGCTGTAATTGACCGTCAAAAAGCTCACGGTATTCACTTCCGCGTTTTGGCTAAGTGCTTGAGAATGTCTGGTGGAGACCACCTACACTCTGGTACTGTTGTTGGTAAGCTCGAAGGTGAAAAAGGTATCACTATGGGCTTTGTTGACCTAATGCGCGAAGACCACATCGAGCAAGACCGCGAACGTGGTATTTACTTCACTCAAGATTGGGCATCCATGCCTGGTGTAATGCCAGTTGCTTCTGGTGGTATTCACGTTTGGCATATGCCAGCTCTAGTTGAAATCTTCGGTGATGATTCCTGCCTACAATTCGGTGGTGGTACTTTGGGCCACCCTTGGGGTAACGCTCCTGGTGCAACTGCTAACCGTGTAGCTCTAGAAGCTTGTATCCAAGCTCGTAACGAAGGTCGTAACCTCTTCAAAGAAGGTGGCGATGTAATTCGTGAAGCTGCTAAGTGGTCTCCTGACTTGGCCGTTGCTTGCGAACTATGGAAAGAAATCAAGTTCGAGTTCGAGGCAATGGATACCCTCTAAGTCTGTCTTTGAGATGTGGGATTTTAGATTTTAGATGGCAATTATGAGATAGATATGTCACACTTGTCTGCTAAAGGATTAGATAGATCCTCAATCTAAAATCTAAAGTCTAACAACAATATTCAGGCTGGGGTCAAAAATGGATATTAAAAAAGTTGCGAAAGATACTGCAAAGGTACTGACGAGCTACCTGACCTATCAAGCTGTGCGGACTGTAACTGCTCAGTTACGAGAGACGAACCCTCCCTTAGCAATTTGGTTAAGTGGTTTTTCCTCAACAGGCAAAATTCAAGATGGAGAAGCTTACCTACAAGAGTTGTTCCAGGAAAATAAAGAATTAGCATTTAGAGTGATGACCGTTCGAGAACATTTAGCAGAGGAAGTGGCTGAGTATTTACCAGAAATGCTTCGCAGTGGTATTCAGAAAGATAATATGGAACATCGCCGTCGGTATCTGGAAAAGATAACGCAACTGGAAATAGCAGACCCTAGTCTAGATCCAGAACAACAAACAGATTAGCCACGAAAATTTGCGGTTAAAAATTCCTCCACGGAGAGACCGGGGGGCTGAGATATAAAATCTTGATTGATTCAAAATTTGGCTCCCTAGCACATTTATTCAACAGTAAAAAAATCAATGAGAACATTACCAAAAGAGCGTCGTTACGAAACCCTTTCCTATTTGCCTCCTCTGAGTCCTCAGCAAATTAGTCAGCAACTTGAGTACATTTTGGATCAAGGTTTCATCGCTGGTGTAGAATTTAGTGAGTCTTCTGCACCAGAAATGCACTACTGGACTTTGTGGAAGTTACCTCTATTCCATGCCAAAACAGTTCAAGAAGTTTTAAGTGAGATCGATGCTTGCCGTTCTGAAAATCCTGATTGCTTTATTCGCGTGATGGGTTTTGATAACGTGAAGCAGTGTCAGGTATTGAGCTTCATCGTACATAAGCCAAATCAGAGAAGATACTAAATTCATTGCTAAATTGATTTAGTTATAGTGGGGTAGGTAAGAGTCTATCCCACTATTTTTTTAATTGTGTCCGGTGGCGATCGCCTCACTCTGAAACGAGACTTTCTAATTTTCTCTTCATATAAATTTTATAGATCGTGACTGATATAGCAAGGAAAGAGTTGGTTAGGACAAAGATTGATGATGAACCTGAGACACCAGAAAAGCTTTTACCACTGTTCCCTGTTCCCTGTTCCCTGTTCCCTGCTATATCAACTACAGCAAAATGTACAAATAAATTTTTACTATAATTTTTCGCTCTAAAATGGAACTTAAACCACAAAAAGTTGAAATTAGCACTCAAAATATCGCTTATTATGAAAGTTCAGGTAAGGAGCAAACTATTTTCCTCGTTCATGGTAATTCTTCATCCGGACGCTCTTACCTACATCAATTACAAAGTCAGCTTGGTGAGACTTATCGCTCGATCGCGATGGACTTACCAGGTCATGGACTTTCAGATGTAGCTGCTAACCCAGAAGTAACTTATAGTCTGCCTGGTTATGCTGATGCTGTCGTTGAAGTAGCTAAAGCTTTAGATGCTTCTAATGCAATTTTTGTAGGTTGGAGTCTAGGCGGACATATTCTTTTAGAAGCTAGCGATCGACTCACTGATGCACAAGGTATTGTTATATTTGGTACGCCACCAATTGCTGACAACCCTCCCAGTCTAGAAAATGCTTTTTTGCCACATCCATCTTTGAGCTTGGGTTTAACTGCGGAGCTAAGTCAAGAGAATATGTTAGCCTATGTGACAACTTTCTTCAGACCGGATATGGTAGAAATTCCTGAGCTTTTCTTAGAAGATATTGCTTTAACTGATGGTCAAGCGCGTGGTAATTTAGGTGCAAGTATTACCCCTGGTGGTTATCGAGACGAGATTGAAATTGTGGGTAATATGAAGATTCCCTTAATGATTATTCATGGGGAACAAGAGCAATTAGTAAACGCCGATCATATCGCAAAATTGAAAATGCCTACCCTTTGGCATGGAAAAATTCAATTTATTTCCAATGCGGGACATGCTCCACATTGGGAAACACCAGAGAAATTTAATAGCTTATTGATAGATTTTATTACCGATGTGACGATAGGCGATCGCCGTTAGTAAAATTGATATTACCGAAAAATTGTGGTTTAAAGCCTCCCCTTTTAACGGGATAATAAGCGGTTGAGGGATGGCGTTTGCTATCGCAAAGCTGCGCTAACAGCGGAGCGGCTCTGATAAGAGCGGTCTCCTCGCCATATCCAATTGACCAAGAGAAGAAAAATTTTTATTATTAGTCAATCCTCTTCTTTATTAAGGAGAGTTCAATAATTGATAATTGATAATTGATAATTGATAATTACCTCTCCCTAAAACGGATAGGATTGAATAAAAGGAAAAAATATATTTTTTTTCCCTTGAAAGGGGAGGCTTCAAGGCGTGAATTACTTAATTATTTAATTATTTAATTATTTAATTATTAATTATTCGGTAATTATTAATTATTCATTATTGATCATTCATTATTAATTGTTTAAAGCACTTTGCCTGGATAATGAGGTACAGTTTATGAATTCTTTTTCCTGTTTCCTAGAGTTATAAAATTTTGTACCTTATTAAGTGGAAAACTCCTGTAACTGGAAGAAGTAAGAAACTTTATCCTTGCTCCTGTATTGAGCTGTAATTCCATAGTAGAACTCAACAATCAAACAAATTTCTGTGCATCACTATACTCGTTAATATTGGTGTAGAATAAAGTTACTTCCTCACCTTTGTTAATATCTTTATCGGCAATCAAATGCGCCCATAAACCTACTTCATTTTCAACCCATTCTACACAAGCATTAGGCTTTTCTGCATGATTACAAAAAGAAGCCAAACCAAACACAAGATATCTATTCGCATTTTTACTTTTGCTATATTCTGATGGGGATACAAAGTAATACTTAAAGATTCCTGTTTCATCTATAGTTTGTTTTGGTTCAAATGGAAAAATCTCTACAGGAGCAACTTCTAGTAATGCTCCTTCAGGAATATCTTGTGTAGCAATAATTCCTCGCCCTTTATGAGGAATTTTTTTTACTTCAATCATCAATTATGTCCAATAAATCAATTTTTAACATCAATCTATAATATTTTAGTGTATCATACATCAAGAAATTTCATAAAATTTCTTTAATGGTTAAATAACTATCAGCTTTTAGCATTTAGCTATCAGCTTTTAGAGGTCTGGGTTAAAATCCCTTACTTCTGTAAGCAGGATTGTTTAGGAGGAGTTGAAAGCCCCCCTTTTAAACTTTAGAAAAATGACCTTGCTGACCGCTGAGGTGCTGACCGCTGACGGCTTTTTAAAATTGAAGCTATAAAAGCATTATGAATGAAAAAATATTATTAGAGCAAGAACATAAACCAACAGGATTTAAGGTTTTCTTGACTTCTATGGAAGATACTCATATTAAGCACTTAATCGAGCTTGCTCAAGACCAAAGTTTAATAGATTTAATGGGTTGGAACACATTCTTTGAACCTGATGATACAGAACAATTCATAGAGGCAATTTCAGATTGCACTCTCTCTTATTCTCGCAAAAGTCAGCCTCTAGTATTTGGAGTTTACTTAGCTCTAGAAAGTTTGCCTATTGGATATGTACTATTAAAAGGCTTTAATATGGATTTGTTGACTGCTGAAACTGCTGTAGCAATTCTGGATAAAAAATATAGAAATAAAGGATATGGGAAGCTAGCATTAAAACGAGTAATCATTTATGCTTTCGATGAATTACAGATTAAAACTATTGGTGCAACAATTTTATTGTCAAATAAAAGTTCAATTAATATGGTTAAAAATCTTGGTTTTGTAGTTAGAGAAATTATGTACAAATCATGGCCAATGCCTAACGGAGAGCTAGCAGATATGGTATTAATGGAATTGAAAAATGATAGTATTAAAAGCTGGAATTAGGGGTAATCAAAAGCAAATAAAATCAGAATGTTAGTAATTATAAATTCCTTTTATTTGTATGATATTCGGATAATTTGAGATGTTTGATAGTATTGATAACAATCATTGTTTTGTAATATGATTTTTTGAGATAAAGTCGATCGTTTAAATCAAAATTGCTGTAGAATATATTATAGTAAACCCGGTTTTCCCACATTACATTTATGGTTAGAGTTTTTACAAGTTCTGTTATCAATGCTCATGTTGATAAAGTATGGATGAAGATTAGAGATTTTAATGCTCTACCTAATTGGCATCCAGCTATTGCTAACAGTTCCATAGAAAATGGTGAGCATAGCGATAAAGTTGGCTGTATTCGTAATTTCAATCTTAAAGAAGGGGGTACTATTCGCGAGAAGCTATTGGTTCTCAGCGACTTAGATTATTTATACTCCTACTCAATCCTAGAATCACCCATGCCCTTAAAGAACTATATAGCAACACTGCAGCTTAAGCCAATCACAGATGGAGATTTAACTTATGCTGAATGGACAGCTATATTCGATTGCGATCCCCAAGAAGAACAGAATCTGATTAAGTTAGTAGGTGATGGTGTTTTTCAGACAGGTTTTAACTCATTGAACCAGATATTTAGGGAATAACATCTTAGATATATGTAGTGTTTAGAACTCAAAAATGCGTAAGTCCTGATTTAATTAAGATAAAAATTAACCACAAAAATATAACAAAAGTTATGAAGAAAAAAATAGTTATTATTGGTGCAGGTTATGCTGGTGCAAGTCTAGCAAGGTTATTTAACGATCAGGCTCAAATCATAGTATTGGAGAGTGCTAAACGTCCGGGAGGATTGTGTAAAAGCTATTATAAAGAGGGAATGGTTTATGAGTATGGTCCTCATATTTTAGCTAATCATCATTGCTCTGATGAAGCGATCGCCTTTATTCTTAAACATATTGATTGTGTGGAGACTGGATTAACCTCCGCATCTTATGTGAAAGGAAAATTTACCTATTATCCTCCTCATCAGAAAAATGCTGAAATTTTGGGTATTAAAGAAATTGTAGAAGAAGAATGGAAAAACCTACCCCATATTCCTAATGAAGAGAACTTTGAAACTTATTTAATTGATAAAGTAGGAAAAACTTTTTATGAAATATATTTTAAAGATTTTACCGAAAAATTTTGGGGAATTCCTCCGAAAACAATGTCAGCAGAATGGGCAAAAATGCGACATTTAGGTGAATCTTTAAAAGATGAAAAGATGTTTTTTAATAAACGATGGTGTGCATATCCAAAGAGCGACTGGAATGAATTGTTTAAGAATCTTTTGCAAGGGATAAATGTCGTCTATGATGCTCTAGTTTCAAAAGTAGATTTGGATAAAAAAGAGGTTATTTTAGATTCAGGAACGACTATTTCCTATGATATGTTGATTTCTACTATGAGTATAGATAAATTGTTCGGGTATCCGTATGGCAAATTAAAATATTCCGGTTATGAAATAGAACCTGTTATTTTAGAAAGGGATTATTATGGTGAATTCAATAGTAAACCTATTTCTATGACTTACTTTCCTGAAAAAGATCATATACAAGCTCGAATTACTGATTATAAGAGCTTTCAAAAAAAGGAAACTTTGGAAACATATCAAGGAAGAACTATAATCACCATAGAAAAGCCTTCTCATAAACAGGAATTTTATCCCTCTAACGATAGTGAAAATGCAAAACTATTGGAAAAATATTTAGAGTTAGCCGCAACTCATAAAGATGTTATTACTTTTGGTAGAAAAGGACTGTATAAGTATTTGACGACTGATACCACTACAGAAATGGCACTTCGCCTTCAGAAATATTTTCCTGATTGGCAAGAGCTAAATGTTGCTAGTCGTCTAGATGCCTATAATATTGTGAGAGGGAATTGGAATAATTAGTAAAAAGGTTGAGGAGAAACTAATTATTTTTTAGTCCAACGATTTACATTATTCATAAAAATTTCCTCTAATATATCTTTAATGGTGTAGGTTAATTTCCACTCAGGGTAATGATTTGTAAATTTTTGGATATCACTAATCCACCAAATATGATCCCCAATTCGATTAGATTCTACATAACTATAATCAAGCTTTTTTTCTGTAATTACTTGACAATAATCAATGGCTTCTAACATTGAGCAATTGCTAAAACGACTGCCTCCTATATTATAAATTTCCGCTACTCTAGGAGCTTGATAATAGTGCCAAAAAGCATTGACTAAATCATAGCTATGAATGTTATCACGCACTTGTTTGCCTTTATATCCATAAATTTGATATGGTTCTCCAGTCATAGTGCATTTCATCAAATAAGATAAAAAACCATGCAATTTAGCCCCTGAATGACTAGGCCCTGTCAAACATCCACCTCGAAAAGAAGCTGTTTTTAAGTTAAAATAACGACCATATTCTTGCACTAAAATATCAGCAGCTACTTTAGAAGCTCCATATAGAGAATGTTTGGAATTATCAATACTCATATTTTCATCAACACCTTGAAAGTAATGATGTGACTTCTGAATTTCCCAGCGTAGTTCTTGCTCAACCAGGGGTAAATAGTTAGGTGTATCTCCGTAAACTTTACAGGTTGAACAAAAAATAAATACAGAATTTGGACAGTGCTGACGAGTATTTTCTAGTAAAACTAAAGTGCCATTAGCATTAACAGTAAAATTAGTATAGGGGTCTTTAGCTGCCCAATCATGGGAAGGTTGACCTGCCGTATGAATAATTAAACTAATGTCTTTGCCATAAGTCTGGAAAATTTTAGAGATTTCTTGTTGGTCTCGAATATCAGCATTATGATGAATATAACGCTCTCCATAATCTTCTAAAAGGCGATCGCGATTCCAATCTGTTGATGCTTCTTCACCAAAGAAAAAAGAACGCATATTATTATCAATGCCAACAACAGTAAAACCTTTGGCGCAAAAAAAACGCACAGATTCAGATCCTATTAATCCCGCTGCTCCTGTTATTAAGATAATACTCATGTTGTGTCTATCCTCAGAATATTTTTCAATAATAAACTTACTATAAGATTGTTTTAATAAATTAGCAATCAGATAATTATAGATTTTATTGATTTTTGTAGATTTCTGGGAAATGTTTCAAGCTGTAGTCAAAGCAGGATATTGGTTTGGCGCTATGGTGAATGTTCCACAATCCTATTCACTGGTGAGGTGTACAGTAGCTCCTAGTTTTGATTTTAATGATTTTGAGTTGGGTAAGCAAGAGAAATTAAATAAACTTTATCCCCAACATCAGTCTCTGATTGAGAAAATGACACGATTAATATTGTGAGAGGGAATTGGAATAATTAGTAAAAAGATTGGGGACAAACTAATTATTTTTTAGTCCAACGATTTACATTATTCATAAAAATTTCCTCTAATATATCTTTAATGGTGTAGGTTAATTCCCACTCAGGATAATGATTTTTAAATTTTTGGATATCACTAATCCACCAAATATGATCCCCAATTCGATTAGATTCTACATAACTATAATCAAGCTTTTTTTCTGTAATTACTTGACAATAATCAATGGCTTCTAACATTGAGCAATTGCTAAAACGACTGCCTCCTATATTATAGATTTCAGCTACTCTAGGAGCTTGATAATAGTGCCAAAAAGCATTGACTAAATCATAGCTATGAATATTATCACGCACTTGTTTGCCTTTATATCCATAAATTTCATAGGGTTCTCCAGTCATAGTACATTTCATCAAATAAGATAAAAAACCATGCAATTTAGCTCCGGAATGACTTGATCCTGTCAAACATCCACCTCGAAAAGAAGCTGTTTTTAAGTTAAAATAGCGACCATATTCTTGCACTAAAATATCAGCAGCTATTTTAGAAACTCCAAATAGAGAATGTTTTGAATTATCAATACTCATATTTTCATCAACACCTTGAAAGTAATGATGTGACTTCTGAATTTCCCAACGTAGTTCTTGCTCAATAAGGGGTAAATAGTTTGGGGTATCTCCGTAAACTTTATTCGTTGAACAAAAAATAAATACAGAATTTGGACAGTGCTGACGAGTATTTTCTAGTAAAACTAAAGTGCCATTAGCATTAACTGTAAAATCAGTGTAGGGATCTTTAGCGGCCCAATCATGGGAAGGTTGAGCTGCTGCATGAATAATCAAGCTAATGTCTTGACCATAAGTCTGAAAAATTCTAGAGATTTTTTGTTGGTCTCGAATATCAGCATTATGATGAATATAATGCTCTCCATAATCTTCTAAAAGGCGATCGCGATTCCAATCTGTTGATGCTTCTTCACCAAAGAAAAAAGAACGCATATTATTATCAATGCCAACAATAGTAAAACCTTTGGCGCAAAAAAAACGTACAGATTCAGAACCTATTAATCCAGCTGCTCCTGTTATTAAGATAATACTCATGTTATGTCTATTCTCAGAATATTTTTAAATAATAAACTTAATATAAGATTGTTTTAATAAATTAGCAATCAGATAATTATAGATTTTATTGATTAGAGTTTTGGCGATACCTAGGTGCTTAGTTCAGTATATCTAGTATCTGAACTCAAATATCCTGCAATTAACATGACGGTTATTTAAGTTTTTATGGATAGAGATAGAATCAGAAATACTGGGCGATCGCTGAAAAAATTATAGCGTTAGGGGAGCTTTGCGTCAGCAATCGCTCTATTTACTATGCGCTATATATAGTGTATTTGCGTAAGTCCTGACTATAGTTTTATGTCGGTTTTATGAAGCAGCGTAGTTTAGATAGAGGTTATCGACCTGGAATCGTACTAATTGATGCTGGTGCATGGTAACAACACAGCATTTCTGAAAAAATTAGAAGAAAGAAAATTAGAATAAAGCTTTGACTGAGAAACAGGTAGATTAATCTGACTTCTTTTAGCCGATTAATGACTCGCTGCTCTCTGATGACGTTCTCTCAGATAAGAAAGAAATTCTTTACCTTCACGCAAACGACGCACTAACATTTGCGGGTCTACTAGCATTTCACCAACTATAGGAATAATTGACTTCGGTCTAAAATAAAACCGACGATACATCTGCTCTACTCCATCTTCAATTTCACTACCTGACAAATTAGGATACTGCAACGCTGACATCTGAATTCCAGAATTAGCAACCAAAGCATCGCCAGTAAACCAACCATTTTCCTGAGCTTGACTATATAATTCTGTTCCAGGGTAGGGGGAAGCGATCAAGACTTGAATCGTATGAGGGTTTACTTCACAAGCAAAACGGATAGTTTCCTCAATAGTTTCTCTACTCTCATTGGGTAAACCGAGAATAAAAGCTCCATGAACTTTAATCCCCAACTTATGGCAATTTTCCATAAATTTGCGGGCGACTTCTAATTTGATTCCTTTTTTGACTCCATCCAAAATTTGTTGATTTCCAGATTCAAAACCTACCAAAAGCAAACGTAGACCGTTATTTCTCAATTCTTTAAGAGTGTCATAATCTAAATTTCCACGAGCGTTGCAACTCCAGGTTAGCTTCAGTCGCTTCAAATGTTCGCTAATAGCGATCGCTCGTTTTTTATCAATAGTAAAGGTATCGTCATCAAAAAAGTATTCTCGCACAGAGCTGCCCCAAATAGCTTTTGCTTCTGCCATTTCTCGCCCTACTGCTTCGGGACTTTTGGCTCGGTATTGATGTCCGCCAATAGTTTGTGGCCACAAACAGAAAGTGCATTTAGCAGGGCAACCGCGACCTGTATATAAGGAGATGTAGGGAGCGAGTAAATAACCAATTAGATATTTGCGAATATCCAGATGTTCTGCATAAACAGGAAAAACACTAGGCATTGCATCCCAGTCATGAATTAATTCTCGTTCTGGTGTATGGTGAATATTGCCTTGGGAATCATGGTAACTCAACCGTACGAAAAAAACTGTAGAAAATCGTAACAGCTTTTATCTTGATATTGGATTAACCAATACAGGCTGTACGGCACAGCTCACTATTCCCTCGGGAGGAAATGCCTCTGGGAATTTCTTTCTANTAATAGTTAGACTGTCAGAGTCTGGGTCGCTGTCTACTCCGTTGCCGTTGTCGTCTGTGATGATGTTTCCGCTGGCTGGGGTGCCTCCGTCTTTGGTTGTGCTATTGCTGTTGTTGGTGGCTGTTGGGTCTGTGTTTGTGCCATTAACTGTGATGACTAATTCGGCTGTGTCTTCTCCTCCGTTGCTGTCGCTGAGGGTGTAGTTGAAGGTTTCTGTAAGGTTACCATCGGAGGCTAGACTCTGAACGTCTGGGTTGCTTTGGTCTACGTTATATTGGTAGGTTCCGTCTGGACTGATGGTTAATGTTCCATAAGTGCCTGGGATTTCTGTATCTGCGGCACTGATGGTTGTTCCTTCAATTTCACTAATAGTTAGACTGTCAGAGTCTGGGTCGCTGTCTACTCCGTTGCCGTTGTCGTCTGTGATGATGTTTCCGCTGGCTGGGGTGCCTCCGTCTTTGGTTGTGCTATTGCTGTTGTTGGTGGCTGTTGGTGCGTCCTTGTCATCCCGATAATCAAAGTCTGTAGTGGTGGGTGCAGCATTGGAACCATCGTCCGCAGTGTCGTTATCGCTGTCGTCGAGGTTGAAGTTAGTACCATCGTGGGCGTCGCCGTTAACATCACTGTAGTCGTCAGCTGATTCAACGGTATCATCAAGACCATTAGCTCCCACTGTACCTGTGGTCATGCCACTGCCATCATCAGTGAGACCCAAACCAGATTCAGTGATGTCATTGATGCCATCGTCATCACTGTCAGTGTCAAGGTAATCTACATTACCGTCGCTGTCGGTGTCAACAGGGGTTAAGCCATCAGTGGTGGGAAGATAAGCGGAGTTTAAACCCTGATTAGTGGTGTAGGTGGCATCATCATCAGGGTTGGGAGCTATGTAATCTTGAGTTGTTTGGGCTTCGATATTATCGGGGATGCCGTCGTTGTCTGAGTCGAGGTCGAGGTGATTAGCAATACCATCCCCGTCTTTATCGAATGACGCTGCACGCAACTCAATATTGTCGAGCAAAAAGTCATTTCCTCCAGGTGAGTTTCCTGTTGATGCTAGATCAACCTGTAGTTGCCCTGACGCTGGTGCCTCAAAAACGAATGAAAAGTTTGTCCAAATGACTCCACTGGTAGCACCATCACCGCCTTCATTCGTTATCCCAGAATTGCCACGAGGAAGTCCGCCCGTATTCATCACTTCCGTCATTGAACCGCCAGGCTGTCCAATTTGCACCCCGATAGAGTTAGGATCTCCCGATATTTCAGAATTTGCTGCCCAGAATGAGTACTGATAGAGTTGTCCAGGCACAAGATCTGTTATGGTATCCGAAAGGGTTGGAATTTCGCCCGCGTCCGGATCTGCTGTAAACATCCGACCATTCCTTCCGTAAACAGGGTCGATGACCGGATCTGCCTGTGATCCGTTACGACGGCCCTCAAGATCAATGTTCGCAACGATTGACCAATCGCCATGTGTAATATTGTCGTATTCACTGTAGTTTGCATCCAAACTGTTGCCATCTTGGTCGATGACGAACCCCGGATAGGGATTCACGGTGGGTGAAACTGTTTCTGATGTATTTGAATTACCGTCGTCAGCAGGAACAACAGCTGTTCCAAATGTTCCTTGATCAAAGTTGTTGTATATGTTTGGTCCAAAGGTAAGAATGTCGGAGACATCAGACAGAATTACCGCTGTCCCATCAGCCGTGAATGTGCGGCTGTTAATCAGTACATCATTTGCGTTGAACGTTAACCCCGCAGAAGACTCTACAGTATCGAGAATACCGTCATTGTCGTCGTCGATGTCGTCTGTGTCTGGAACATTGTCACCATCGGTATCAGTCTCAACATTTAAACTCCGATAATCTGCATCGCTTGTATCAGAATCTGTATTTTGCAGATTGTTGATTGGGTTATTAATATCTCCATCAGGAAAGGCGTAGCTGGCATTAACACTATCATCAATTCCATCCCCATTGTCATCATTACCTGAAAGGGTTTGCCCAGACTCATCTACATCATCAGTAGTATCGTTATCAGAGTCAGCATCAAGGTAGTCAGGGGTATTGTCGTTGTCAGTATCTTCAGGTGTAACCAGGCCAACTGCAGTGGTAACGCCATTAGCATCGACTGCATTACCAGGGGAGGTGTAGCCTGTTGTCGGCTGGGCTTCAACAGCATCAGGGATACCATCGTTATCGGAGTCGAGGTCGAGGTAGTCGGGGGTGCTGTCGGCAGGGCTGTCGCTATTGACGGGGGTAGTGCCTGTTCCGTTGCCATCAGTGCCTTCAATCGCATCCACTAAGCCATTAGTGCCGACGGGAGACTCGCTGTCTGAGATAGTACCGTCGTTGTTGGTGTCTAAATCAAGTATGTTTTGGGGTGCGCCACTTTCAACTAGGTCAGCGATGCCGTCGTTGTCGGAGTCGAGGTCAAGGTGATCTTCAATGCCATCCGAGTCTGTATCCCTTCCTGATGTTGCAGTACCGTAGGTTAAGGTATGAAAGCCAAGGGTAACAGTCCCATCATCACCATCACTTTTTCCGGAGGTAATTTCCAGTCGAGTGATAGACTGATCGATAGTGAAGGTCAGTTGGTTAACTGTTGGGTCAACACCACCATTACTGTTGGCTGAACCATAGGTATTGTTAGGAATTCCTGCTCCTGTGATTAATTCTACACCGTCAGCTAGATCGACAAAGTTATCGGAGGTTAATGTAATTTCTGTATCCCCATTGAAGGCTTTCATACTCACAGCATCATCGTTATTGAGTCCCCCAATGATCATGCTGAAAGGTGTGGTATTTTCAAACTCAAAGACGTATAAGGCAGTCTTGCCATTGGCAATATCAGTATTCTCTGGCTGTACTCTAATAAAGTTATTAATGGGGGTATCAAAGCTACTGCCATCCTCAATTAACTCAACACCATCTTTCCACGTCGCACCTCCCTGTAACGATGATGTGAAGTTGAAAGAGTTACTACCCGCGTCTCCAAGACTATTGAGAGTTTGATTTGATAAGTCTGTATCAAAGTCATATTGATCGTCGTTAATGACTGCGACTGTAGTGACAACTCCAAAACCTTCTTCTGTATCCAGGATACCGTCGTTGTCATCGTCGATATCGTCCGCGTCGTCAACTAAATCGCCGTCGGTATCTGCTAGTACATGCTCCCACTGGTTTTGAACCTCAGAATTAAAAGCTAAAACCGCTTCAAATTGGCTAGTTTTTACATCTAATTCCCAATTTCCATCTTGTGCTGCATGACCAATTTTAGAGGTCGAAGCAGCAATTTCTGCGCCTGTGAGTTGGTGTAATTTTTCAATAAATTCTGCTCCTGCATCTCCCGCTGCGACACGGCAACCGTAGAGCAATATATTATTAGCTGACCAAGTTTCTAACTCAGCAGCATAGTCATTAATATTTTTAATATTTAATTGGCTATTCCCCAACTGCAAACAGCCAGGGGTACCATGAGAAACTATATGAATAGATGATATCTGAGGTAATTTTTGAATAACTTTAGTAATCTGCTGAATAGCATTTTTACTAGGATCGAGAATAACTACTTGGAATCCTGGTAAAACACCATTCGCTAGACTCTGATAATCTTCTACATTAGAGTCTATAAAAACTATTTGTTGTGAGGTGCCTGATTTAGTAGATAATTCAACGAAATTGTTGGATTTTTCGCTAGATGCGGATTGGCAGATGTTTAATCTAGTCATGGTAATTTATTTCCTGATGAATGAATTATTAATGGTAAATATTTTTGAGAGGCTTTATAATTGCTATTTATTATTAGGCTATAACTATCAATACCTTTAATATAAGAGAAGCAATAAGTATTTTATATCCTCTAATTAGGCAATACTTAATTCACCCATTTGGGTGATGCATAAATCGTTAATTTGAGGCTAATAAAAGTCATAAAACAGCCTAAAGTATATAAAAACAATAAATTATAAAAAATAATACATTATAAAAATAACTGCAAATAATGGAATTAAAGTCACTTTTTATTCCTCATTTTTTTTCTTAATTTAGACTGAATATCAGTCATTTTAAAATTGCAAAAAAACGTAATGAAGAATATCTTTGTTTTGTTTTACTTTCTTTAACATTTCCATCATTACTGATTTTTTTTTGATCCGCTACTGGGGAAATACTTAATTTTTCTAGTTTCAAGAAATATAATTGAAACCGTTAAAGCACTTATAGGACTACCATTTCCTCAAGTTTTGACTCTGTTTTTCTTTGACAATGATAGAGATCACAATTATTGGGTGACTTTATTACCGAATAATTAAGGTTTAAAGCCTCTCCTTTAAAGGAGAAACAAGCGGTCGTTTGCTTCGCAACGCTGACGCGAAACGCGACAGCGGAACGGAGTTCTCTCTTCGCAGCTTCCCGAAGGGTGGGATGGCGCAATTTGGAGCGACTCTGATAAGAGCGGGTCTCCTCCCCATATCCATGAGACCAAGAGAAGAAAAAATTTTCATTATTAGTCAATCCTCTCCTTGAAAAGAAGAGGTAATAATTAATAATTAATAATTAATTAGAGTTGTTGGGAATTAAGCTAAAAAAATAGCTCAAACCCTTACTAGTCAATGTTTATAGCGTTTTTAATCTATGAAATCATGAAAACCTTATACGGTAAGCTTTTGAGCATTGTTCAATTTTTATTTCCCAACAACTCTATTATTCATTGTTGAACTCCTATCACCCTCATACCCCATACTTATTTTAAGGCGTTGCATATTTGTGGGATAAATTGTAGTCTTGGAGAAAAAAGAAGTTAGAAGTATTAAAGATCAAATGTACCTGTTCCAAAAAGATTCATCCCTTGATTCAACAACGCCTATTTTAAAACTGGTAGTGGGTGGGGAGATTGGGAGATTGGGAGATTGGGAGATTGGGAGATTGGGAGATTGGGAGATTGGGAGATGGAGTCCGAGGGCAATGGTTTGTGTAAACCTAAAGGTGAATATCTACAGGAAATTTAAGTTTTTTTCAGCCTTTTAAGCCTTCTTCTCTTTTCCTTCTTCCTTTCTCTTACAATACTGATGCTACCGGACTTGATTTGAATATGATTTTTAAGCTTTTTGAGAGTTCGTCGCAGATAAAACAGCAATATGCACGATCGCATCACCTTGATTAACCAGAGGATTTTGTAAACTACCAATAACTATTCCTGCACAGGAAGCATTAACAGTAGTATTTTTTTCTCCAAAAGCATCTGAAATTATACCTAAAACTTGCTTCTTAGTAACTTTCTGACCTAGTTTCACATATAGTCTCAAAATCCCACTACTAGAAGCTCTCACCCACTTAGTCTCATAAACTTGTACCGTTGGTTGTGGATCTATGTACGTTTCTTGTTGATACATATTTAATGCTCCCATTACCTGCATAATCCCTTCTACCCCTACTTTAATTGCATTTTCATCAAACCGTAATGCTTCTCCTGCTTCGTACAATAAGACAGGAATGCCACGTTTTGTGGCCGCTTCGCGTAGGGAACCATCTCTGGTTTGGGAATGAATTGTTACTGGTGCAGCAAATGCTTTTGCACATTCATAAGTTCTACTGTCATGGAGG
Source organism: Okeania sp. SIO2C9 (assembly GCF_010672455.1). Classification (GTDB taxonomy): domain Bacteria; phylum Cyanobacteriota; class Cyanobacteriia; order Cyanobacteriales; family Microcoleaceae; genus Okeania. The sequence goes on from NZ_JAAHGO010000007.1 coordinate 139,312, forward strand.
TTTGCCCGAATTTGTGGTAAGTTTTTGCGATGATCTGAAGCGGTATGTAAGTCAATACCATGAGTAGATTTACTAACAATTTCTGCCATGAATAAATGAGCTAAACGACTGCCAAGGGAGCCTCTATTTGAACCTGGAAAAGAACGATTTAAGTCACGACGGTCTGGTAAGTAACGTGATTGTTCTATGAAACCAAATATATTAACAATTGGTACTGCAATTATTGTACCTCTTAATAGAGATGGAGAAATTTTTTGTAATACTTGACGAATAATTTCTACACCATTAATTTCATCTCCATGAATAGCAGCACTTAACCAAAGTATCGGCCCTGTATGACTACCATTTATAACTGTAACTGGTAAAGTAATTAAAGTTTGAGTAGGCAGACGCGCTACTGGTATTTCTATGCGTTGTCTTTGTGCTGGAGGAATAATTAAACCACCGATTTCGATCATTTTTTACTGAGTTTATGGGTAAGAATATCAAATGTAATTTTTAAGTATAAAGATGAAAATTACATTTCAACTGGGTTGTCTTTTAGTAAAAAGAGTAATCTTTTCCCCATCTGAATATAATTTTTGAGATAATATAGAATCCGGTTATACAGTATATGTTTATAATTCTATCCACACTTTCGGAGCCTTCAATCTCTCGACCTCCCCTTCTCCCCACACTCCCCACCCTCCCCACACTTCCCACCCCCAAACATAAGATAAGTATTCAACCGAATTTTATATAATATATTAAGGAGGTGGGTCAAATTAAATAGAAAATAGGTAAGCATTTCCTACGGAATGCTGCGCAAACAGCTATTAGCAGTCAGCTATCAGCAACAAGACTCTCTCATATAGGACAGTGTTTAAATTAACAACTGACTCTAAGGGTAAGGAAGCCAACTTTTGTAGTAAGACAATTAAATATTGCTTTGATCCTAAACTAAAAGTAATAGCTGAAGTTCGCAGTTCCTCCTCCGGAGGCTAGCTGATGGCTGACGGCTGAATGCTTACGAAAATAGTTTCTGGGAGGGATACAGGAAATAGGGAGCAGAAATTAAACAATTTTTCTTATCCCATTTGACATTTGCCTCTTAGTCTGATATTGCAATTAGTTTTTTATTTTTCTCTCCCTGTATAATTTTCGGAGCTAGTTAGTATACTTCATAAATATGAAAACTACTATATTTATTTATTCCATCGGTTCAACTTTATTAACTAATAATCATATTATCAGTATGTTAATCAATAAAATATATTGTATAAGGGATGAATTTTATTTGATCGAAATCATCTCTATTTTTCATAATAATTTTACCTATATTTATATTTTTTCTTATTTTTGAAAGTAATTTAACAATTGTTTAATGCAGCAATCACCCAGTTGTGTTAGTTATAAAATTAATTTCAAATTACCCAGACAGATGAAGGTAAGACAGATAATTATTAGTATAATTATACTATAAAGATTCACTTATAGGATTTTATAACTATGATATATATTATTTTTGCATATTTTTTGGGTTGTAATTTTTTTTTTACTCAGTTGTTTATCAGAAAATACAACTGAATAAATATCAAGAGAAAATATTAATTTTTATACCATTAAGGCAACATTATGGTGCAATTACCAAACAATTTGCACTGACATTTTTTCCTACATATATTCTTATAGGAGGTGTCATTGCTAACAGTTACTACATATAATTTAGCAACAAAAAAAGTAATAAAACTAGAATAAAAGCGAGTTGTATAAGTAAAAAATATCCTCATAAAAACTCATTTGTGTCTTTTATTTTAGTTCTACAAAGTTTAGCTAAACCACCAGACATACGAGAATATTTTGCTGATAAAAAAAATAGTTATCAAAGACAAAACTCACATTTAGAGCATATAGAAGAACAGTTTGTGGCATTTGATAGTACCCTCACTATCCTCCATAACCGCCTGGGGGCAAAACCAGGTGCTTCAGAAATTCAGGTAATCAAAGACTATGACCAGTTACCTCTTAGACCATCTTTGAGTAAAGCTATATCAGCAGTTTTAATTAATTCAAGTAGGATATAAAGAGATTGCTTTCAGATAAAAGGGAGTTTAATTCATGTTAAAATTTCTAGTAGATAATCTCATAAAAAGGGGGGGACGTTTCTGGAGACGACAAGGTTCTAATTATCTCCAAAGTATTTCCCGCAAAATTTCTCTCCGTAGTTTTTTAGTTATTTTCTTTGTGTTACAAATATCAGTAGTAATGTTACTACTGCAATGGGTAACAGTTTGGAATGGGTATCAGGCTTGTTATAACTTAGCAGGAATTCTCCATGAAGAAATTATCAATAATGTTACTAACTTACTAGAAAGCTACCTGCGTCAACCTCTATTAATTAATCAGGTGAACCACAATGCTGTGAAATTAGGTTTATTGGATTTATCCGATCTAGAAACAACAGGACGTTTTTTCCTCCAGCAAAGCCAGATATTTGATGTCAGCTATATTAATTTTGCCAATGAGGCGGGAGGATTTGTGGGTGCTGGGACAGCCAATAATAATATAAGTATTGATATTACAACTCGCTCCCATCCTCAAATCGTATATGAGTATGCTGTTGACTCTGAAGGAAACTTGGGAGATGTTCGCAGCACTTATGCCTACGATTACAAAATAGAAGACTGGTATACTCAGCCGATTAAAGCAGGTAAAGCTATCTGGAGCGACATCTATGTCTGCGATGGAATAACCGATATCTTAGCAATTTCTGCAAGTTACCCCCTCTATGACGACAACCAAAAATTAATTGGTGTTTTGGGAGTAGATCAAGCGATTTCTGATATTTCCAATTTCCTACAGAAGTTACAAGTTAATAAATCTCAGGTAGTGATGATTATGGAACGTTCTGGAATGTTGGTTGCTAGCTCCTCAAAATCACCTTCTTTTGAAGTGATAAATGGTAAAGCAAAACGGTTGGCAGCAGTTAATAGTCCTGACCCCCTGACTCAAGCAACTGCTCGATCTTTGCAGCAACAGCTTGACAACATAGAGACAGTTGAGTCAGATCAACATTTTAATACGGAATTACTAGGCGAGCAATATTTTGTTCACGCTTCAAGTTGGGGAGAAAATTTAGGTTTGGACTGGCTGGTCGTTGTAGCTACACCGGAGTTTGCCTTAATGACAGGTGTCTATGCCAAGCTGAAAACCATCGTCCCAGTTTCTTTAGTCGCATTCATACTAGCAATACAATTAGCCATTAAGATTTCGCGTTGGCTTACTGCTCCTATTCTCAGCGTTCATCAAGCATCTTTATCTGTTGCCTATGGAAACTTAGACCAGAAAGTGCCATTAAAAAGTATTGCCTCTTGGCTACCAAATATTCGTGAGCTAGACGAATTAGCGATCGCTTTTAATCTGATGGCTGCTCAGTTAAAAGTTGCTTTTGAAGCATGGGCAGAAATGAATCAGGCCTTAGAAGAACAGGTAGAGGAACGCACTGTACAACTGCAAAGGAGTCGCAGACAGTTAATTTCCCACAATCAGGCACTGATTGAGCTGTCTAAAAATAAGGTATTAACTCAAGGAGATTTCTTGGCAGCTTGCCAAAAAATTAATGAAGTCATATCGCAGACATTAGAAGTCAAACAGGTAGGTATTTGGCTGCTAGATGATGCTCACACTCTCATTCGATGTGTGGATTTTTACAGAATTACTACAGACGAACATACTCAGGGATTAGAATTGCAGGTTGCTGACTATCCAGGCTACTTCCAAGCTTTAGAAAATAGTCGTGTACTGGTGATTGACAACGTACATTCTGATACAAGAGTCAAAGATTTGCTTCCGGAATATCTGATGCCGTTTGGTATCACTTCCATGTTGGCTCCTTTGATTTATTCTGGCGGAAAAGTCATTGGAGTTATTTGCCTGGAGCATATTGGTACCCCTCGTACCTGGACTTTAGAAGAACAAAATTTTATTACTACTCTAGCAGATTTAGTAGCCTTAGCACTAGAAGCAAGTGAGCGAGTTGAAGCAGAGCGTGCTCATCAGTTAGCACAAAAAGCACTTCATCAGAGCGAAACCCGAAACCGGGCAATGTTAGAGGCAATTCCAGATTTAATTATGCGGGTGCGACGAGATGGCACTTGTTTGGATTTTATTCCTCCTGAAAGTCTAGATATGGTAGATTTTTCGCCTAATGATCAACCTTTACCACCAAATTTATTAGAGCAGCAGTTTTACTATATCAATCAAGCAATACTCACAGACAAACTGCAAGTCTATGAACGACAAATTATCAGGTATGGTGAGGTACATTATGAAGAGCTCAGAATTGTCGGCAATGGAGAAGAGGAAGTGTTAATCATTGTGCGAGATATCACCGAACGAAAACAAGCTGAGGAACAAATAAAGCAATCTTTAGCAGAAAAAGAAGTACTACTGAAGGAGATTCACCATCGCGTTAAAAATAACCTTAATATTATCTCTAATTTATTAGATTTGCAATCCTACTCAATTACTGATAAAATTCTGCTTCATCTATTTAATGATACTAAAAAACGTATCCAGACTATGGGATTAATTCACGAACAGCTTTATAAAGGTAATAATTTAGGAAAGGTTGATTTTAGTGAATATATAAAACAGTTAGTTAATAACATTTTTTGTTCCTGTAAAAGCAACTATAACAGAGTAAATCCTATTGTCAAAGTTGATGCCATATTGCTCAATTTAGAAACAGCTGTTCCTTGTGGATTACTGATTAATGAACTTCTGATGAATGCTTTCAAACATGGTTTTCCTGACCAAAGAGTAGGAAAGGTTCAGATTGCGATGTTCAAAGATGTCAATCAAAAATTAGTTTTAGAAGTATGTGATAATGGTATTGGAATACCTTCAACAGTTAATTGGGAAACTTCTAACTCTCTGGGCCTAAAACTCGTCCGTCTTTTGGCGAAACAGTTAAACGGAACTATTACTTTTGATACTTCTAACGGTACATCTATTAGCTTAATTTTCTCAGAGTTAAAGTACAAAAAACGGTTTTAAAATGTCAATTATATTATCTTTGGAGGTATTACAATGAAAATCCCTACCCATTCTGCAAGAAATAATCAAGTTAACTACAGTGCAACTACTAAAATTCTGATTGTTGAAGATGAATTAATTGTGGCGGAAAACCTCAGGATGGTTTTACAAAAACTAGGCTATGAAATTGTCGGGGTTATTCACTCTGGAGAAGAAGTAATACAACAAGTTGCGACAAAAAATCCAGATTTGATACTCATGGATATCATGCTTCAAGGCGAGATTGACGGAATTACAGCAGCAGAAAAAATCTATCAACAATTCCAGTATCCAGTAATTTTTACAACAGCTTATGCTGATGATGATACCATTGAACGAGCAAAACAGACAAACCCCTATGGTTATTTAATCAAACCTTTTCAAATCATAGACTTAAAAACTACTATAGAGATTACCTTGCAACAGCACCAGTCAGTTGTTGCTGCTAAAGCAGAATATACTGGAAAACTTGAAGATGCTTACCAAAAGTTAGAGCGTTTGCACAAGTATGATCCACTGACCAACCTACCCACTAGAAAAGTTTTGCAAAGTATGTTTGAAGAGATAGTAAATAGATTTTCACTTCCCATAGTAAACAATTCTTCTCATTTCCAGCAATCTCTTTACATACCAGTATTTTGTCTGAGTCTTGATCGCTTCTATAGAACCTACCAATACATGGATCGTCAAGAAACAGACTATCTACTGCAAACTGTAGCCAAGCGAATTGTTGAGGTAGTAGGAAAAAATAATGTTGTTGCCCGTACAGATATCAATGAGTTTACCCTGATTTTGGAGCCTGTTGAGTACTTGGGTCAAGCTAGCGAAGTTGCTGACTCTGTATTAACAGCAATCGCCAATCCCTATATTATTGGAGAGCGAGAAGTTTTCCTCACAGCAAGTCTTGGTGGAGCGCTCTATCCTCGTGACAGCAACAGTTTTCTCTCTTTATTACAAGATTGTCATTTAGTAATGCAAAAAGCCCAAGAGCAAGGAGGTAACCGTCATCAATTCCATAGCTCACAGGGTAAAACCCGCAATACTAACTGGTTAGCTCTAGAAACAGATTTGCACTATGCGATAGAGCGCGAACAACTTCAGCTTTATTATCAACCAAAAATAGACCTAAAAACAGGTAAAATTTCTGGTGCTGAAGCTCTTTTGCGTTGGCAGCACCCACAGTCAGGTTTCATATCTCCAGCAGAATTCATTCCTCTAGCAGAAGCTACTGGTTTGATTGAAACTATTGGAGAATGGGTATTAGAAAATGCCTGCCAACAACTCCAAGTATGGCAAAAAGATGAGCTGCTCAAAGACTTTAAAGTGGCTGTTAACATTTCAACTTATCAACTTCGACAGCCTCAGTTACAGCATAAGTTTTCCAAAATATTACTAAATCACCAACTCAGTGCTAATTTTATAGAGTTGGAGTTGACTGAAAGTGCTCTGGTGGAAGATATCGATCTAGCCCAGCAACAGTTAGAGGCTTTCAAAAGTCTAGGACTGAATCTAGCGATCGATGACTTTGGCACTGGCTATTCGTCTCTGAGTTATCTCTATCGATTTCCTTTTGATACTCTCAAGCTCGACCGCTCGTTTTTATCCAATATTCACAAGCATTCTAAGAACAGAGCTATTGTAATTGCAATGATTCAGATGGCACGTCAACTAGATCTTACTGTTGTAGCTGAAGGAGTGGAGACTGAAGATGAACTAGCATTCTTGCAAAAACACCATTGTGATATGATTCAGGGTTATCTTTTTAGTCCCCCTATTTCTGCACAGGCATTTTCTGACTTAGTACATCAGGGAAAAATTTGGCCAATTATATAGCAGAAGGAAGAACGAAGAAGGAAAAATCTGTTGTCTGAGTTTTAATGTTGGTAGTCCTGCGGAGCGTAATGGTATACAGCAAAAAGAAATACCTGGCACGGGAGCAAGACGCTCCCACTGCCGTGCCTTGTAACAAACATTGCCGGACAATGCACCACCACCAAAATGTTATTCTATCGATCTCGAAGGAATATCCGAAATTTCTGCTAGCTCCAGTGTTCCCCGTTGAATTTACCGAATAATTAAGGTTTAAAGCCTCTCCTTTAAAGGAGAAAAAGAAAAAATTTTCCTTTTAGTCAATTCTCTTCTTTTCCAGGAGAGGTAATTATTAATTATTAATTATTAATTGTTGAAACCTACCACCTAAGAACTTTATTATAACAAATCAAACGGACATGATATAACTACAGCTTGTCAATCTTCAATGCGATCGCACACTTAACCTTTTTCTGCATTTTTCTCTAAAAACTCAATTATCTTGCCAGAAACATCTACTCCTGTAGCTGCTTCTATTCCTTCTAGACCGGGAGAAGAATTCACCTCCATCACCACAGGGCCATGATTAGAGCGTAATAAATCTACCCCAGCAACTCTCAACCCCATTGCTTTAGCTGAACGGGTAGCAGTTGAACGTTCTTCAGGAGTTAATTTAATTTTTTCTGCTTTACCACCCCGGTGCAAGTTGGAGCGAAACTCACCCTCAGCTCCCTGTCTTTTCATAGATGCTATTACTTTATCTCCTACTACAAAACATCGCAAGTCTGCACCACCTGCTTCTTTAATAAATTCTTGAACTAAAATATTAGCATCCAAGCCACGAAAAGCTTCAATAACTGACTTAGCAGCTTGATAAGTTTCGGTTAAAACTACTCCGATTCCTTGAGTTCCTTCTAATAATTTAATTACCAAAGGAGCACCTCCCACGGTATTAATTAAACCATCAATATCTTTAGTAGAATTAGCAAACCCAGTTACAGGTAATCCAATTCCATCTCTAGCTAATAATTGCAAACAATGTAATTTATCACGAGACCGAGAAATACCCTGAGAAGGATTTGTGGTAAAAACCCCCATCATTTCAAACTGTCTAACTACAGCCGTCCCATAAAATGTTTTAGAAGCACCAATACGAGGAATTATAGCATCAAATCCTACCAACGGTTCACCTTTATAAATAACTTGAGGTTTCATCGAAGTAATATTCATATAACAGCGCAAGTAATCAATAACTTGCACTTTGTGACCTTTTTTTTCTCCGGCTTCTAGCAATTTTCTAGTTGAATAAAGAGTTGGTTCAGTGGATAAAATAGCGATTTTCATTTTGTTGTTTTCCTACCATTTTTTGCTCTTCTTTTTGACTATTTTTTGCATTTTTATCTAAATAAGATTTGCCTGGATTAATTAAGAAAAATCCCCGCACTGCTTGTCGTCCCAACAACATTCTAAAACCCATTAATTCACGATTAGTTAATGTTAACTCAACTTGCCATTTTTTTTGCATTAAATTTACTTCTGTGAAAATAACAGGGCGTAATTCTGCTTGCCCGCTAGAACTACGAACATTACGTTCATCTATTAATTCTGCTTCAGCAATTACTGTTTGATTCGTATCTCGTTGTTGGGGATTAATTTTAAATTTTACTCTTGGTTTACCATCAATTTCAAAAGTCTCAATATCAAAAGCGTGTAAACTAGAGGTACGAGCGCCAGTATCGATTTTTGCCTTGATTTTAGTAATGCCAATTTCGGGTAATGCTATCCATTCCCGCCAGCCAATAATTGGTAATTCTTGATGTTTCATTTTTAGTTTTAGGGAGTAGGGAGTAGGGAGTAGGGAAGATGGGGAGCAAGATAGGGAATAAGCAAAAAATATTTACCTTGTTAGTTGTACCACATTAATCACCGAATCTACTGTAAGTAAGAAGGTTGTAAATTTTCCCCCATTTCCAGCTTTTAACTTTTGATTTTTGACTTTTAAAATGGTGCGTTACGGCGTAATTTTAAGTTTTGAGGTACAACCACATTTACACGGTTGCGCCTAACGCACCCTACACACTATCTACACTACAGTACCCAAAAATTTAGGGAGCAAGATGCTCCCACTACTTTTAACTTTTAACTTTTAACTTTTAACTTTTGACTTTTATAAAAGGGTCGCTTAACAACAATAGCTGCATAATTTTTACCCCTAACTTCTACTTCCAATTTTTGACCTACCTTAGCTAATTTTTTTGGTACATAAGCTAAAGCGATCGCTTTCCCTAAAGTTGGAGACTTAGTACCGCTGGTAACTTCCCCCACCACTTTGCCATCACTGACAACAGGATAACCATGACGAGCAATAGAGCGATCGAGCATTTCCAAACCTACCAACCGTTTTGATACTCCTTCCACCTTCTGTTTTTCCAAGACCTGACGACCAATAAATTCTCCCTTTTTATCTAGATGAACTAACCAACTTAAACCCGCTTCTAGAGGAGTAGTCTTAGTATCAATATCTTGACCATAAAGAGCCATCGCAGCTTCTAAACGTAGAGTATCTCTTGCTCCCAAACCGCAGGGAGTAACGCCAGCATCCAACAAACTACGCCATAACTCCACACCCACAGACGGGTCAACCATAATTTCAAACCCATCTTCCCCAGTATAGCCAGTTCTGGCAATAAAACCAGGTTGTTCTAATACAGTAATATCTGAATGCCCGAAAAATCCAATTGATGCCAAATTTTCCTTGACAAATTGCTGCACATAAGATTCTGCTTCCGGACCTTGGACAGCTAATAACACTTTTTCCTCAGAAATATCTTGAAATTTAACACCACTATTTTCTAGATTACTTAAGATCCAGGCTTTATCATTAGCTTTAGTGGCAGCATTAACAATCATAAAACCCCGTGCTTCGTTGGTAAGGGGGTCATCACTTTGACGATAGAAAATGAAGTCATCAATAATACCTCCCTGGGGGTTTAATAAGACAGTATATTGAGCTTTACCAGGTTCTAAGCTACTCAAGTCGGAAGGTACTAAAAGTTGAATTTTTTCGATTAAGTCGTGGCCTTGAGCGATAAACTTGCCCATGTGGGAAATGTCGAACATTCCTGCTTTTGTGCGTACTGCCTCATGTTCGGTGCTGATGCTGGTGTATTGTACTGGCATTTCCCAGCCAGAAAATTCTACCATTCTGGCCTTGAGTTCTGCTGCTAAGTCGTATAGAGGTGTGCGAGAAAGAGATTGTGTTGATTTGGCCACTGGTATGTCCCTTATTTGTAATAGACTTTATTGATTTTAGGACATTGTGGGTATTTACAGGAGTCAGGAGTTAAGAGGGAGTAGCGATCGCTCTGCTGTCTTATTGTTGTAGTGCGAGCATCTTGCCCGCCACAGATTAATTTAGTAGACCGTTTCATCTAAAATATGGCATTAGTTTTTGGAGCTAAATTCTTGCTATAGGTAGATCGCAGCATTTTCCTAAAGCAACATTAAGCAACATTTAAGATGAAACAGTCCAGTAGTGGACTGACACAGCTAAAACTGTGCAATAGATTTTTGTTTCTAGGTGTCTTTTTCTCCCGACCCTTCCCACCCTTCCCACACTCCCTATCTAATGCACCATTTTAGATGAAACGGTCAAGTAGGGTGCGTTAGACAACTACAATCATTCGCTGTGAGAAGAATTTAACAATCTGTCGTAACGCACCATAAGCACAATTGCCAAATATGAAGGTTATCTCCTCATACTCCCCTCCTTGTGGTATAATTTATGTATTCTTTTGTGCATGACCCGTGCCGGATTGAATGTTTCTGCCATAGTTATTATTGTTGCGGCCGTTGTCCGCACCGTGCTAAAATTAATCTTGATGTAAGTCTAAATGACTTCCATTGTTCTAGCTAAAATTGTCTAATTGAAGAAAGGTAGAAAAAGTGAGAAACAGTTATGTCAAATGTTCTCGAAGTATAGGTTCAGTTCTACTAATACTCATTCAGTTGTTCTTTATCCAATTCTGGATTTTACCTGTTGAAGCTATAGCAGCACCTATTTACCACAGCATGGGGACGCTGGAGGTATGCTATGGTCCAAAACCTGGACAAAACGCACGTTCAGCAGATAATTTTTCAAACAGGGACCCCCCTGACGGCTCATGGTTGAGATGGGTTGTTCATCATGCACCTGCAGGGCAGCCAACTTTCAACATTGATCATGACAAGAAGGAAGAAGACACTAGATGGTATACTGGTGTCAGGAACAACGACGAGTTTCCCGTCGATACTGAGAATGGAGATCCTGGAGGGTAATTAACAGCTTGACATAATCTATGATTATCTATTATAATCTATGAATATCTATATTTCATTTTATGCTACTAGGATTCAAAACTGAGTTACACCCAAATAATCAGCAAAAAACCTTATTGGCTAAACACGCTGGTGTAGCTCGTCATGCCTGGAACTGGGGATTATGGCTTACCAGAAACATCCTTAATCACAATCAGCGTCATCCTGATAGTAAACTTAAATTTCCTACTGCTATTGATTTACATAAGCTTTTAGTAGCAATGGTCAAACCTAAAAACTATTGGTACTACGAGGTTTCTAAAACAGCGCCTCAGTATGCTTTGAGATATTTGTCATCAGCTTGGAAGCGTTGTTTTAACAAAATTTCTGGTCAACCTAAATTCAAGAAAAAAGGTAGGGATGATAGTTTTACTTTGGATGGTTCAATTACAGTCGGTTTTAATCGTATAAAGTTACCTCGAATTGGCTGGGTTAAAACCTTTGAAATCTTGCCAGACAATGTTACTCCCAAGTCTGTAACTATTAGCAAAAAAGCTGATAGATGGTTTATTAGTTTCAAGATAGAAACAGAACCTCAAGTCACTGATAAATCAGTTGATGTCGTTGGTGTAGATTTAGGTGTAAAATCTTTAGCTACACTGTCAACTGGTGAGGTTTTTGTTGGTGCAAAATCTTACAAAAAGTTAGAGTCTAAACTATCACGACTGCAATACCTTAACAGGAATAAAACTAAGTTTTCCAACAACTGGAAAAAAGCACAGCTAAAAATAGCGAGACTACACACAAAGATAGCTGATATCAGGAAAGATACGTTACATAAACTAACGACCTATTTGGCTAAAAACCACAGTCAAATAGTAATAGAAGACTTAAATGTATCAGGAATGATGTCAAATCACAAGTTAGCTAAGGCTGTTGCTGACATGAGTTTTTACGAGTTTCGCAGACAGTTAGAATACAAGTGTGAGTTATATGGTTCAGAGTTAATCATCATTGATAGATGGTTTCCTAGTTCTAAAACCTGCAGCAGGTGTGGAACTGTTAAAGAGTCTCTATTGTTATCAGAGCGTGTTTTTGAATGTGAAAACTGTGGTTTCAGTTGCGATCGAGACTTGAATGCAGGGTTAAATTTAGCTATGGCGGTCAGTTCGACCGTGAATGCCTGTGGACTGGATAACGCCGACGTTGCCAGATAGAAACAGGAATAGAACAGATAATCATAGATTTCTATAGATTATCATAGGTTTCTAAGAACGGCATAGTATTTATCCAATCACATTACGACCAATCATGTCGAATTGTTCGGATGACAATACATATACTTTACAAGCTTTTTGGTTCTTCCCGCCAGAGCTATAACCATTACCTATGTCCTAACCTTAATGCGTAGTGCTACATCATCAATATTTGTGATTGATGTACAAAACCTGACAATTATAACTAAATCAATAAGCGATGTTAGGTTTTCTTGATATAATAGAGTTGTTGGGAATTAAGGGAGAAAAATGGCTAAAACCCTTATTAGTCAAACCTTATGGGTATTTTCAGTCCTAAAATCCTGAAAAGCTTATAGAGTAAGCTTTTGAGCATTTTACAGCGATTTTCATTTTAGTAGAGTGCAGGTAGGGATGTTGTATGCAACGTCCCTAAAGAATTATCATTTTTTCAATGTGGTTCATTCACCTGAAAACTGCTGTAAATTTTTATTTCCCAACAACTGTAATATTTATTGGCGTTGGTTAATCAAACTATGAAATCCAAGTTGGTAAAATATAAAATGCTTTTAAATTAGGAGTTATGCAATCGCCATTTCAAGAGAAATCATAGCCAAAATCACCAAAGCCTATTTATTATCTAAGTTAGACTGTTTGAGCATCCAATAAAAATAATTAATAATGTTCTTAGTGATGACAAATTTATTAACAGAGGCGTTTAAGAAAGCCCAAAACTTGCCAGAACATATCCAAGAGGAACTGGCAAAACAGTTAATTGAAGATATAGAGAGCGAGTTGCAATGGCAGCAAACCTTATCGAAACCCCAAAATTCTATCCTAGACGAATTGGCACGCAAAGCTTTAAATGAGTCATCAGAAGGAAAAACAAGAGTTATGGGTTTTGATGAACTATGAAGTCAGAATTAACAGATGAGTTCGTGAAGTGTTTTGCTAAGTTACCTGAAACAGTCCAACAAACTGCCCGCAAAAACTATAAACTCTGGAAACAAAACCCTAATCATCCAAGTTTAGAGTTCAAGAAACTCAACACCAAGGAACTCGTATATTCGGTAAGAGTAGGCATTGGTTGGCGTGCTGTGGGAGTCATGAAAACACCAGACACAATTGTTTGGTTCTGGATTGGAACCCATAGTGAATATGATAAGTTACTTAAAAAGTTATAAGTAGTCAGACATAACTAAACTGCTCAATTCCTTCATCAAATAGTTACCGAAACCGCTTAACTAGCACCTCACCATCGTAACAAGTCCAGCGGTCTACCAAACTCCAACGCATAAGGTAAATCACCACCGCCTCAAAAAATCAATAATTTTTTGATAGATTTTAGCCAAATTCACTAATACAAAATAACGGTCCCTATTCGCAGTCTAACAAGACCACAAATAGTCATCATTATTTGCAAATATTTATCAGTATTTAGCCTAAATCTTTCTTGGACTACTCCCTCAGCTTTATCCCCAGTAAATTTTTGTTTTCGAGATAATTTTTTTTGTGTTTCACGAAAAAAATTTATGTCACTGTCTTGAGTGCGTCTTATCATTCTGGGGAGACCCCAGAATTACGCACTCGCTTTTTTTCCTGGTTTTCCAACTTCTAGGTCAACAATATCCTTACCTGAGCCGGAGGCGGGTTTAGCTGATTTCTGGTTGTCGCCCCCAATTTAACACCGAACCCGCCTCTACATCTGCATTCCTTCTTCCATTCTGTCTCCTGACTCCTAAAAATCCGGATTTTTAGCTCTTTTGGTTGTTTAATACATTTATACCTATTTTGACCAATAAATAAGGTCTCAACCCTTCCCTTTCAGGGGGATAAAAAAGGAAATTTCAGATTTCAACCCTCTGACTGAAACCGGAGGTACTGATAACTGATAACTGATAACTGACAACTAATAACTGATAACTGAAAAGACCATGAATAATCAAGCTAATGCTCCTGTTAATACTGACAACTATTTATTAAGAAGTGTACATACAAACAATTTTCCCCAAATTTTAGACCAGTTAGGCGTCTCTTTAGTTGTTTCTACTTATCAAGCGGGAAAATTAATTGTTTTGCGTGCGGATAATGGAGTAATTAATACTCACTTTCGCACCTTTAATAAACCCATGGGATTAGCAGCAACTCACGAAAAAATTGCCCTGGGAACTGCTTATCAAATTTGGGATTTTCGCAACGTTCCAGCAGTAGCAAAAAAATTAGAACCTGCTGGTAAACATGATGCTTGTTTTTTACCGAGAAATATTCATATAACTGGGGATATTGATATTCACGAAATGGCTTGGGCAAAGGATGAATTATGGTTTATTAATACTCGTTTTTCTTGTCTCTGTACTCTCGGTCATCCTAATAGTTTTGTCCCTAGATGGAGACCTCCTTTTATTAGTGGATATGATTTAACAGACCGCTGTCATTTGAATGGATTATGTTTAAAAAATGACCTGCCAAAATATGCCACAGCTTTAGGAGAAACTGATACTGCTGCTGGTTGGAGAAAGAATAAAGCTAATGGTGGGATATTAATGGATATAGAAACAAATGAAATATTAATGCGGGGTTTATCTATGCCTCATTCTCCGAGATGGTATCAGGAACAATTATGGTTATTAGAATCGGGAAATGGCAGTCTGGCAAAAGTCGATTTAAACCAGAGAAAATTAGAAACAGTTGCTAAGTTGCCTGGGTTTACTCGTGGTATAGATTTTTGGGGAAATTTAGCATTTATTGGTTTATCGCAAGTTAGAGAAACTGCTGTTTTTACTGGGATGCCAATTACTCAACTTCAGGAAAGAATTTGTGGGGTATGGGTGGTAAATATTTTAACTGGAGAAACTCTTGCTTTTTTAAGGTTTGAAGAAGGAGTTCAGGAAATATTTTCTGTAGCAGTTTTGCCGAATATTCGCTTTCCTGAAATTATTGAATGGAATGAAAATTTACTTGCTAGTTCTTATGTTTTACCTGATGAAGCTTTGGCAGAAACAGTACAACCAGCTTCAGAAATAGCTATATCAGAAACTCATTTAGTCAAAGGAAATCAGTTCTATCAAGAAGGTAAATTAATAGAAGCGATCGCTGAGTATCAAGAATGTCTGAAGTTACAACCAGATTTGACAAGAGCTAAATACAATTTGGGGGTAGCTTTAGGAGACAATCAACAGTATGAAGCAGCCATTAATGTTTTACAACAGGTAATTAGGACAGAGTCAGATAATGCGGATGCTCATAACAGTCTTGCTTATGCTTATAGTCAAAAAGGTGAATTAGAAGGAGCAATTAAACATTATGAAGAGGCAATTAATCTTAATGGTAGTTTTGCCAAAGCTCATTTTAATTTAGGCATGATTTTGTTAAAAAATGGAGATTTTAAAAGGGGATTTTCTGAATGTGAATGGCGTTGGCAAACTTCAGAATTTACTCCCTTTCAATGTCCTCATCCCCGATGGAAAGGGGAAGATATTAGGGATAAAACTTTGTTAATTCATACCGAACAAGGAGCAGGAGATGCTATTCAATTTATTCGCTATATTCCTCTAGTGGCAAAACTGTGTAAGCGGATTATTTTAGTCTGTACGCCAGATTTAATTCCTATCTTTAAAAGTGTGCCAGGAATTGATAAATTAATGCCACCAGGAGAACTACAATTATCAGAATTTGATATCTATGTACCCTTGATGAGTTTACCTTATATTTTTGACACAACTTTAGAAACAATTCCTGCCAATATTCCCTATCTCCAATCTACAAACAGTAACCATATAAATATCTCCGATTCTGAATACAAAGTAGGTATTGTTTGGGCAGGTAGTCCTACTCATAAAAATGACCATAACCGTTCTTGCAAGCTAACTAATTTTTTACCGATTTTACAAGTGCCAGGAGTAAAATTTTACAGTCTGCAAAAAGGAGAAGCAACCAAAGAATTAGCTCAAATTTCCAGCAATATTCAGATAGAAGATATGAGTCCTCAGTTAAATAACTATGCCGATACAGCAGCAATAATAAATCAATTAGATTTAGTAATTACTGTTGATACTTCAGTGGCACATTTAGCAGGAGCATTAGGTAAATCTGTATGGACTTTATTATGTTTTAACCCTGACTGGCGTTGGTTACAGGAAGGAGAAAATACTCCTTGGTATCCAACAATGAGATTATTCCGTCAGTCTCAGTCAAGAGAGTGGCAAGAAGTAGTTGAAAAAGTACAAGCAGAGCTATGGGAAATTATGGGAAAAAAAATGATTATAAGTGTTCAGTAGAAGCTTAAATTAAGTATTTATTTTAGTTTTTAGTAGAGATTTTCTCTGGAATGTCTCTACAGGATAATTTCACATCAAAAATACCCTAGTGCCGTTACGCGGAAGTTAAAAGTCAAAAGTATTGGTTTGTAATTATTTTAGGATTTTGTAACTGGTCAGTTATTTCCGCCATCCTGCACTAGAAGAAGTAGTCATTTTAGTTAAACGTCACAAATGAGTGTAGATATCCCTAACTTTTGAACGGCTATACCTACCTTGGCAATAACCAAAAACTTTAATTAATATTTTGTTATAAAGATTTACAGCTCATAGCTGAGTAAAACTGTGTACCAAAAATATTACTTCTAAAAATTTTAATCTCAGGACTTAGGAGATTTTTATATGCGGATTTCTCAAGTTAATCCTTTATGGAAAAAAGTTTTTCCCGTTGCCTATAGTGGCATTGAACTAATAGTGGCTCCCTTGACATATGAATTAGTCTGCCGTGGGTATGAAGTTACTTTATTTGCCCCTATTCAAGAATTAATAATGAATAATTAACAATTACGTTTGTTGATATATACCTCATTTATACTGATTTTACTGTTAAACAATACAACGCTTATTTAACATTACAACTTCAGAAAATATATGGAGGTGCTAATGAATTTAATATCATCAATTATCCTGTGTATTATGCAGCTTTACCCTATTTTTATTTGGTTGAAAAACCCACTTTTTAGGAACTATGTAGTCAATTTATCGCAGAGAGTAAACGGCTATTTAGTTAGTATCAAAATTCCCATAAATTTAGTATCTATAACTATTAAAGACAGTTATTATAGAACTAAGTTATTGTAAGCATTTCCTACGGAATGCTGCGCAAACAGCTATTATCTGTCAGCTCTCAGCTCTTATGAGGGGGTTTAAATTAATATAGACTTTACAGCCTAATTTGGTAGTAAGTATAAATTCTGCCTCAATTACTAAAGCTTTTATCTAAAACTCAAAGCAATAGCTGATAGCTGACGGCTGAATGTTTACAAGTTATTTAATAACACTTAATAACAATCTTGTTAAGTTCGAGCTTTAAATTCAACTTCATACTGGATCTCTAAAGGAGTCTTTATTATGTCAGCTAAATCGTAGCTTAATCTTATACTTTCTTAGTTTTGTAGTAGAAATACAGCCAGAAGAGTTGCCTCAAATTGATAATTCAGTAGGTATAGATTTAGGAATCAAAACTTTTGCTACTTTGAGTAATGGAGAAAAAGTTGACGCACCAAAACCGCTCAAGAAACGCATTAAGAAGTAGCCTCTTTCAGAGGAGCTTCGCTAACGAAAATTAAGTAAGTCATTATCTCATAAAACTAGAGGCTCTAAACGATATGAAAAAGCCAGGCTAAGAGTTGCAAAATTTAATGGCAAACTGAAAGATACAAGGACAGATTTTCTTCATAAACTATCTACTAAAATAATTCGTGAAAACCAAACAATTGTTTTAGAAGACTTAAATGTTTCTGGAATGCTTAAAAACCGTAAATTATCCAGAGCTATTTCTGATTTAGGATGGCGAACTTTCCGAACATTCCTAGAAGGAAAAGCAGAAAAATACGGTCGTGATTTTAGAATAATTAGCAGGTGGGAACCAACATCACAAAAGTGTTCATGTTGCGGTTTTAAAGGTGGAAAGTTAGACCTTTCAGTTCGGGAGTGGGAGTGTCTAAACTGTGGCAGTAAACATGATAGAGACGAAAACGCAGCAAGAAATATATTAGTCGCGGGCGGGCAGTCCGAGACAAAAAACGGACGTGGAGGCAAACATAAGACTACCGTTAAGGTAGCAGAAGTCAGTGAAACGTCAACCCACCGAGGAGCTATGGCTCGGTAGGAATCCCTGTGCCTTTAGGCCGGGGAGGATGTCAAATGAACTACGTTTAGGGGAATTAGCTCGGTGTGAAGAAATTCCCCATACTCCTTATTATGGTAGTGTCGATGCGACCCCTCTATGGTTGATGCTTTATAGCAACTATTACAAATGGACAGGGGATACAGAAACTATAAAAAGTTTGTGGTCGAATGCTCTCGCTGCCATGGACTGGATAGACCAGGAATGCCAAGCAACTGGATATATCAGTTATTTGAGGCGATCGCCTGGTGGAATTCAAAATCAGGGTTGGAAAGATTCCAATGATTGCATTGTTAACAGTAAAGGGAAATTAGTGGATGGAGCTATTACTTTGTGCGAAGTACAAGCTTATGTCTATGCTGCAAAATTGGGAGCGAGTCAGATTGGCAGAGTTTTGGGATATCCTGAATTGGCGGAAAAATGGGAGTTAGAAGCAGCCCAACTCAAAGAAAGATTCAATCGAGATTTTTGGCTAGAATCAGAAAACTATTGTGCCTTAGCTCTAGATGAAAAGGGTAATCCCATTGATAGTATTACCTCTAATCCAGCACATTGTTTACAATTAGGCATTTTTACCGCCGAAAAAGCAGAGGCAGTGAGCGATCGCCTCTGTGCAGAAGATATGTTTAGTGGGTGGGGTGTTCGCACTCTCAGTAGTCTATCTCCTGCTTACAACCCAATGGGTTATCACTTGGGTTCAGTTTGGCCTCACGAGAATGCTTTCGCTGCTGTAGGATTGCGCAATATGGGGCGAATAAATAGTGCATTTGAAATTGCGGAAGGTTTGATTGATATGACTAAAGTGCAGCCGAATAATCGACCTCCAGAATTATTTTGTGGTTTTGAAAGGGAAGCTAATAGAGACCCTATTAAATATCCAGTAGCTTGTTTTCCTCAAGCTTGGGCAACAGGTACGATATTTAAACTGTTACAAATGATGGTGAATTTGATTCCTGATGCTGCTAATAATTGTCTAGCGATCAAGAATCCTGCTTTACCCAAATTCATTAATCATTTATCTGTGCAAAACCTCAAAGTAGGTGATAATTTAGTTGATTTCAATCTAGAAAAAATCGGTGAGATAACTACTTGTACTGTTGTTAAGCAACAGGGAGATTTGCAAATTTTAATTGAAGCTTAAACTCTCATTTGATAGCTATAAGGATTGTTGATACTAAGTTTGAATAATTAGCAACAAATAAAATTATCAGACTGATAGTAGGGAAGAAATATTTCTACGCCTTTACTATTTTCTTTTCTCTTGATACTAAATCCAGTTTATAGACTATCATAATTGTGCAAATGTGGAGAGAAGTTTTAGGGGAAATACGCAAAAGGTTTAATCTTACATCAAATTCCAAGTATCTGTGAAGTACAGATATTAACAATTAAATGTTTGTAGTGCGGGCAATATGCGCGCAATAGGTGTGTTTTACAACAGTGGAATCTGCTGTACATCCTTATAAAGGATCTTTGATCGCCAAATTTGTATGACCCCTCTAGCTTCTCTACTGAGCTTAAATTCCTCAATACAAAGAGAAAAATATGAAAAAAATTGACTCCAAAACAAAACAACAAATTAAGATTAAAGCCAAGAAGAATCAAAAAAATTAATCAAGTAGAGAATAGTTTAGTGGCATTACAAGAACATGAACTAGAAAGTGTGGTCGGAGGATTTCTTCCTCCAGATTTAGAAGATTTAATGAACAAAAGTAAAGAGAATCCAATTTCCCCTAGTAATGAAAGTAATAGGTGGCGGAATTTAGGTTAATATTTACCGAATAATTAAGGTTTAAAACTCTCCTTTAAAGGAGAAAAAAGCGGTCGTGGGATGGCGAAGTCTCGGAGCCATATAATCAACTAAGAGAAGAAAAAATTTTCCTTTGAGTTAATCCTCTTCTTTTCAAGGAGAGATAGTTATTAATTAGGCTTGCTGATTAAATTTCAAAGCATTGACTGATATTGGTAAGTGCCTTTTTGGAGAGAAAAAAGTGCTAGCTTTTTGGTATAAAAAGTTGAAAAAGTTAGTATTGAGAGCAAACAAAGGCAGAAAAATTTTGGGAAAACTCTTTTTCCTAGCACCTCTATAATTCCCATTCCTCCTGTCTCCTACCCCTACTAAAAGACTTTTTCAGCAAACCCTAATTATTAATTGTTAAATGCTGTCCACCACGGAGCATAAACAATTTTTTGTCGTAGCAAAAACCATTGTAAAGCAGTTAAAATTACTCAAATTATCAAAATTTTCAAGAAATAACCTAATGGTAATGGGTATGGAGGCCAGTCATTTTCTTTTAAAGGCACTTCAAAAATAATAACAAATGCAGCAAAAGTAACGACCCCTAAAATAGATAAACCCATAGGCAAAGCTATAATATTGGTAACTACCCATTGCCATATCAAGGGATGTCAATGTCTCATAAACCATGCTTGTATTCAGATGCTGGCCAAGCAGAAAGTTAATATTGGGATTATTAGTTACCCTTCTTCCTTATTTCTTAAAATTAATAAATATGACTATTTGTACAAGCTGTGGACATAACAATGCTATTGCCTCCCGTTTTTGCTCTAATTGTGGTGCTCCTCTAGAGGAAATAATACCCTCTCAAACAGCATCTACGGAATTAAAACCAGGCACAAAATTACGCGATCGCTACATAATTATTCGCCAAATAGGTCAAGGTGGATTTGGCAAAACTTACTTAGCAGAAGATACAGGTAGATTTAAGCAAGCAGTAGTTTTAAAACAATTAACACCAGGAAACCAAGGCACTGAATTTATACAAAAAGCGGAGGAACTTTTTCACCGAGAAGCAATGATATTACATCAAATTAATCATCCTCAAATTCCCCGTTTTTGGGAATTTATTCAGGAAAATAAATGTTTATTTTTGGTGCAAGATTTTATTGAAGGGCAAACTTATGAATCTCTGCTTAGTCAACGTCGGCGACAAGGTAAATTTTTTAGCGAAGTTGAAATAATTGACTTTATTCGTCAAATCTTACCAGTTTTAAATTATCTACATAGTCGAGGAATTATTCATCGAGATATTGCTCCTGATAATATTATTTGTCGGGCAGAAGATGGGTTACCAATTTTAATTGATTTGGGTGGAGTAAAACAAATTGCTGCCGAAGTTTCTCACAAAGCTGATAGTTCCGAAAATGTTATTTATTCTGGCACTAAATTAGGTAAATTTGGTTATGCTCCTGACGAACAAATGCGCCTAGGAATTGTTGCTCCACATAGTGATTTGTATGCTTTAGGAGTGACTTGTTTAGTATTGATGACTGGTAAACTTCCCTCAGAGTTAATTAATACAAAAACAATGCAGTGGCAATGGAGTAAAGAACTAAAATTAAGTCCGAAGTTTGATGGTATTTTAAATAGAATGTTGGCTTTTATTCCTGGCGATCGCTTCCAGTCCGCAGAGGAAATATTAGCGCAGTTACAACCTCCAGAACCGGAAATTATTGCACTAACTCAAATCAGTAAAACTGAGTCAAAGAATCAAGAAATAGAGACAAAAACAGCAATAGCTTCTATTCCAAAACTCGGAAATATTATTCATAGTTCAAATGACGTACCATCAGAAATTATTGGTTGGAATTGGGGGGCATTTTTCTTGCCTGGTTTGTGGTGTTTAACTAATCATGTTTGGATAGGATTAATTGCCTGGATCGATTTAAGTTTTGTTACCTTAGGTATGGGATGGTTGCTGACAGGAATAATTTTAGGTCTTAAAGGAAATGAGTGGGCTTGGAAAAGCCGCAAATGGAAAAATGTTGCTGAATTTAGAAAGCATCAGAGAATATGGTCGATTATCTCTTTATTATTAATTTCAAGTGCCGTAATTATTGGGATTTTAGTGATTTTATTTCTGTTTGTTATTGCTGCTTTTATTGCTGGTTAGAAAGGTTGGTTTTCTCTAATATAATTTGACTTTTAAATTAATCCTATGTATTATATAGTAGGGAATAGGGAATAGTGGGAAAAACATTTCCACTGATTCGGATAGTCATCACTCTATGTCAGTGCCCTACCTCTCTATTCCTATATAAGCTATAAGCAGTTTTTTAAAAAGAAAAATAGCACTAATGATGAAAGTAAAACATCCAATTAATCTATATAAAGCGACAACTTTTATATTTATATTGACGCTGATGATAGCCTATCAAAATTTTTCTTTAGTTGCGTGGTTATATCTATCCCTACATGGTACTTATGGAATTTTATGGTTACTGAAAGACCGTATTTATCCAGATAAGCAATGGGAACAAGAAGTTCCTTTTCTACAAGGTATTATAATTTTTGGAATAGTCTGCTTATATTGGATAGCTCCCTATATTTTAATTAGTAGTGGAACTGAACCTCCAATACCTTTAGTAGCTGCTGCAATTTCTTTAAATATTTTTGGCATTTTCCTCCATTACAGTAGCGATGCTCAAAAATATTATACTCTCAAATATAAGTCAGGATTAATTACAGAAGGATTCTTTGCTCGCTGTCGAAATACTAACTATTTAGGAGAAATATTTATCTATCTTTCTTTTGCAATGTTAGTGCAACATTGGTTGCCTTATTTAATTCTAGGAGCATTTTTTGCTGGAATATTTATCCCTAATATGCTGAAAAAAGATAAGTCTCTATCTCGCTATCCCGAATTTGTAGAATATCAAGCTAGTTCTGGGTTAATTATTCCTCAACTGTTTGGCAAAAATCCTCTGACTTCGGAAGCCAAAAAATTTGCAGAAAAAAATAGTTAAAATCTTTGAGAAAAATTAAATTAAAACTATACCTAATCAATTTTTTTTGATTAATTGTATAAAAAAAAATATACGTTCATTAATGGATAATGGATAATGGATAATTGATAATTACCTCGGGTTTTAACCGCTACGGAATTGAATATCAGGAGATATTATTTCTTTTCTTGATCGATTGGATATGGCGAGGTCTCCTCGCCATCCCTCGACCGCTTTTTTTCCCCTATCCAAGGGGAGGCTTCAAGGCGCGAATTATTTAATTATTAATTATTAATTATTAATTATTCGGTAAATATAACTAGTGATAATACTTCATTCATTTACTGATTAAAAAATAAATGAAATATATGGATGCCAGTAATGGAGGCTTTGAAATCAGGACTTACGCAAACGCACTATATAGAACCCCCGATCGTATCTTCATAAATTTAGCAAGGAGTCAGGAGACAGGAGACAACCCACCCCTAACCCCTCCCAGGAGGGGAAGGAGGTAAGAGGGAAGATGTGGGGAGAAATAATACAAAAAATTCAACACTCCTTCAGATGATTTTTCCTCACTCATTGATGCGCGAAAAGACTTGACTACATAATTGTATAGTTCTCAAATGGGTTCTATATAGACTTACAGCACTTTTGAGGAAGCGTGAGGTACAGCTATAAGACTATTTATTTCTATATTCCCTGTTGCCTGTTGCCTTCTGGAGCTGTTGCCTAGAGCAATAAAACTTTGTACCTCATCAACTAGAAAACTGCTGTAAGTCTCTCTCTAAATTGGCGATCTAAACTAAGTTTCCCTTGGCGATCGCCTAAACCACAAAATTATCATCAACTGAAAAATTCGATTGAGGTTGACTAACGTTGATGTAGATTATCTGGCATTCTAATGGTGAATAAGATTAAATTTTTATGAAGAGTTTTTCATGGACTTTAATTATATAAAATATTGTCAGTATTTAATAGAGTTGTCGCTAAATAGATAGAAAAAATATCCAAAACCTAGACAGGGTAATTATTTCGACTCTTTTGATCGATAAATACCTACAAGCTTTACATAACGGGGGTTTCTACAATTTTTTAGTTTATAAAGCGACAAGTCTAATAAGTAGCCAGAAAAATTACACTCTCACAAATCTTGCTGACCATCTGGAAAAAGTTAGCCACGATAGCGTAGCTTTGCGTCAGCAATCAAATTAATCGTTAGCTTCAAAAATATTGAAACACGGGACAAAAATTTTGTGGTCAAATGTACAGGAAGATCAACTGAAACATCAATTTTTATCTAAATATCGGCGTTGCTGATTTGAGCTATGATATCATTCAGGATAAGAGGGCGAGCAAAAAACTTTCTCCTTCTACTCGGGGTTTCTTATTCTTTCTTCCCTTCTGACTCGCTCCTCCTGACTTCCCCTCCTGGGAGGGGCGCGCGGGTGGGTTGACTCCTAAGTAATTAGGATTAATATCATACACGCGCTTTAGCAACGCCTAAATATCTAGTATCTGAACTCAAATATACTAAAATTAAAATGATAGTCGTTTAAGTTTTTATGAATAGGAATACAATCAGCAAAGCTGGGCGATCGCTATAATTTTGTAAGCGATAGCGATCATTTAGCATACGCTATATATAGTGTCTTTGCGTAATATTATGTCCGGTTGAATACTTATAAATAAATGACGGAGTCCTAAGGAGTCAGGAGTCAGGTAGGGGAGCTGTCGGATTGGCGACGTACAGGAGTTATATCAAATCCGGTAGCATCGGTGTAATTAGATGGGGAGATGGGGAGATTGGGAGATGGGGAGATGGGGAGTGAGAGAAATATTTGGTAATGGTTGAAGATGGAACATTTTTGGGTAGTCCTGCATGGTAATGGTGAGGATATATATTTTTTAATTTTTCCCACACTCCCCATCTCCCCACATTCCCCTCCACCGGAGGGGTGCGCGGGTGGGTCCCCATCTCCCCACACTTCCTTTACCATTACTATGCACCACCACCCATTTTTGTATACCGAATTAAACGGATTTGATATTAGGAGGGAACAAAGAAGAAGGAAGAGGAAGAAAAAGAGAAAGTTTTTTGATCACTAATTATCCGGACATGATATAAGTCCTGATAATAAGTATTCAACCGGATTTGATATAATATCATGTCCGAAGGCAATCGTTTGTGTAAAAGTTGGCGTGGATATTTGCAGGAAATTTAAGTTTTTTTCTTGCCTTCCGGAGCTGTTGCCTATTTACTATACAAGACCGATGCTACCGGATTTGATATAACAGCCTTTTTGAGCGAACTTCCTAAAACAGAAAATATCGCTGTGCCATGGGTAAAACTGTTGCAGGTTCACAAGTCAACAACTCCCCATCAGCTCTAACTTCATAAGTTTCCGGGTCAACTTCTATTTCTGGCAAAGCATCATTTAATTTCATATCTTGTTTGCTAATTTGCCGAGTATTTACCACTGCAACTGCTGACTTTCTCAACTGTAGTTGAGCCACAATATCAGTTTCCAGAGCAGCTTGAGAAACAAAAGTCAAAGAAGTAGCAGCGATCGCTCCCCCAAAACTAGCAAACATTGGCTGCATAACCACTGGTTGTGGAGTAGGAATACTTGCATTGGCATCTCCCATCTGAGCATAAGTAATAGCTCCTCCCTTAATCACCATTTCTGGTTTCACCCCAAACATCGCAGGTCGCCACAAACATAAATCTGCCAACTTTCCCAATTCCACCGAACCCACATACTCAGCAATACCATGAGCGATCGCCGGATTAATCGTGTATTTTGCCACATAACGTTTAGCACGCAAATTATCATTTTCCCCAGACTCTCCATTCAAAGGTCCGCGCTGAATTTTCATTTTGTGAGCTGTTTGCCAAGTTCTAATAATAACCTCTCCCACACGTCCCATGGCCTGAGAATCAGAAGCAATCATACTAAACGCTCCCAGATCGTGCAGTATATCCTCAGCAGCAATAGTTTCTCGACGAATGCGAGATTCTGCAAAAGCCACATCCTCTGGAATATTTCGGTCTAGGTGATGACACACCATTAACATATCCAAATGTTCTTCCAAAGTATTGAGAGTATAAGGACGAGTGGGGTTAGTAGAAGAAGGTAAAACATTTGCTTGACCGCAGACTTTGATAATATCTGGAGCGTGACCGCCTCCCGCACCTTCAGTGTGATAAGTATGAATTGTCCGGTTTTTAAAAGCTTCTATAGTGGTTTCTACAAACCCTGCTTCATTGAGAGTATCGGTGTGGATAGCAACTTGCACATCGTACTCGTCCGCAACATTTAAGCAGGTGTCGATCGCCGCCGGGGTAGTTCCCCAGTCTTCATGTAATTTTAATCCCATCGCCCCTGCTAATACTTGTTCGACTAAAGCTTGGGGTTGACTACTATTACCTTTGCCCATGAAACCTAAATTTACCGGGAAAGCTTCAGCAGCTTGCAACATTCGGTGAATATTCCAAGGACCGGGAGTACAGGTAGTCGCATTAGTACCTGTGGCAGGACCTGTTCCTCCACCTAACATAGTTGTTATACCAGAAGCGATCGCTGTTTCTATTTGTTGAGGACAAATAAAATGAATATGGGCATCAATGCCACCTGCCGTTAAAATCATGCCCTCACCCGCTACAGCTTCAGTTCCCGGACCGATGATAATATCTACATTATCTTGGATGTAGGGGTTGCCTGCTTTGCCAATTTTGCAGATTTTACCATCTTTGATGCCGATGTCTGCTTTGACAACTCCCCACCAGTCGAGAATGAGAGCGTTGGTAATGACTAGATCCACTGCGCCATCGGCATTAGCAATAGGAGATTGCCCCATACCGTCACGGATGACTTTGCCTCCACCAAATTTTACTTCATCGCCGTAGGTAGTGTAGTCTTGCTCGACTTCTATGAATAATTCTGTATCAGCTAGACGGACGCGATCGCCTATTGTTAGCCCATAAGTTTCAGCATAGGCACGACGGTTTATTCTGTAAGCCATATTTATTCTTTAGTAAAATGAACGGTGGTGGTGCATTAGACATTTCCTCCAAAAGAGGGAGTAGGGAGTAGGGCAGGGCTAATTCTTTGTTGTCACAGAATATTAATATGAAATACAAAAAATTGTGCAAATATACGAATCTACCCATCTCCCGACATTCCCCTCCTGGGAGGGTTTAGGGGTGGGTCTCCACCCTCTTTATCTAAATTACATCGATGCTACCTTAACACTGTAGTGGACCGACACAGCTAAAATAGTGCAATAGTAGGGGCGGGTTCCACGTTAAATTAATGAGTCTTAAGCAATTAAATGAAACCGCCCCCACCCCAATAATCGCTCCGCACAAAATTAGGTGTATCGGTCCAGTAGGTTGAAGATGCCTGTTGAAAACACAGAAAACTGAGAACAGCAAAATTAAAAAGCATTCCGGTACGGAAATGCTGTTAGCTCCGCATTCCGCTACGGAAAATACCGATCGCTGGTTAATCTAAGGTTTAGGACAAGTCCCCAGTTTCCAGTCAACATAGAGATCGCGAGGGTCTGTGTCCCTGAGCCAAATAATAAACCTTTTATAGTCATCTATATTGTAGGGAGCGATACAACCCACAGTGCCAGGGGAGCCATAATAGCGATTCCAGTCAATATGAATTTCGATCGCGCTTCTTTCTGTAGTACCAGGTTCTAAATAATCTAACGGAACAGTTACTGGACCTATACCACTCTGAAAAATATTACCGTAATAATTATCTCTCCCATCAGCCCAGATAATATCGTTAACGTACCATCTTCCCTCTGGCAGTGGTTCTCCAGTCATTGCCCGACTTTGAACTGCGGTACGGAAATATTGTCTTCCCGGAGCCCCACAGCATACTTCTAATCTTTCCTGTAGTTTCCCATTTTTAAAATAGTCTAAGTTCAGCACATAACATCCATAGACATCTTTACGATCTGTTTTTGTTAGCAGCAAATAATTTTTGCCTGTGGTTCCAGGGGGTGTAGGAGGAACTGGAGCAGGCTTTTCTCCCCACAATTTTTGCCAGGTTGTTAAGTTTACTGTACCGTCAGCATTGGTATTGAAAAAATAATCTTCTTTAAAGTCTATAACTGCTAATTCGGTTTTATTACCAAAAAAAGCATCAATTTTTCCGTTATAATACCCTAAATCTCTCAACTTAACCTGTAAAATCCTCACATCTTCCCCTTGACTACCTCGCACTAAGACACGATTGAGACTGGGATTTTTGCCTTTCTTGAAGATATCAGAGATGCCAAAAATTGAGATTCTTTCCCCTGCTGGAATTGGTTTATTCGCCGGAGCAATTACAAAATATCTGGCATTTTTGTATAGAGGAAAAACATTAGCTAAATACTCTTTGTCAAATTTTTCTAAAGTTAATATTTCTCCTACTTCACCTCCCTGCCAAGCTACAATTACAGTTTTTTTATTTTCATCTCTGTATCCTTCTAGCCAAGTTACTTGATCTTGCAATGATTCTTCTTGAACTAAGGGTTTTCCTTTATTGCTAGCAGTGTTGAATAGCTTTTGTTCGTCAGTACGACGGGATACTAAACCTGGCAGTGGTTGCTTAACACCATTGACTACTCCGTTTACCCAACGTGGAAATTCATTTGCTGCTCCTTGATAGTCTCCTTGGTTGAGTTTTCTTAACATAGTACTTCTTTCAAAAGCACCAGTTCCAACGTTATAACAGAACGATACAAGAGCATCAAACTGATTTTGATTCAAAGGAACTTTAACCAGCCTCGAAACTACTTCTGCTGCTTTTTCGCATTCATACTTTAAATAGAATTCTGCATTTCTTTCTGTAATTCTTTCTCCTAGCTGAACTTTTTTTCCGTTGGGGTAACGAATGGTTCCATACCCAATGGTTGGTATTCCTACTGGGTCTAGATAAGCATTCAGAAAAAGTCCTTCCCATTTTTTGACTAAG
The DNA here is from genome assembly GCF_010672455.1 of Okeania sp. SIO2C9. Classification (GTDB taxonomy): domain Bacteria; phylum Cyanobacteriota; class Cyanobacteriia; order Cyanobacteriales; family Microcoleaceae; genus Okeania. The sequence continues at coordinate 168,596 of NZ_JAAHGO010000007.1, forward strand.
TTTAGACAATTTTGTGATATTTCCATGCTACAGCTCCAATTTACAACTAAACAGTCATATTTTATGTTAGTTATAGCTGTTTGCAATTTTAATTAAGCACCAAATTATTGAGTTTATAACTAATACATTGATTCAAAACTAATATCAGGACTTACACAAATTGACTTTTCAAGTACCATTTGTAGGGGCGAATGGTATTTGCCCTCGCTATATGTAGAGTCTCTGCGGAAGTCCTGTAATATATTAGTTTCTATAGGATATAAGCTTTCAATTTACACTTTTTGAATCTTTATTTATATAGTTATCAAAAAATCTAAATTTTCATCAATTTAAACATTGATTTAGCAACCCATAAATTAACTGATATGCAAACAGCAATAACATTTTTTAGCTATAGTTGATTTAAAGACTAATCATTTACTGCTCTGTGAATTAAATTTACAGGGATTCTAATAAGTAGACATAAATCAATATAAAACTAAGAGATAGGTGTGAAGTGGAAGAAAAACTTTAAGCCTCATCACAACTATTTTATTTATATATTAGTTTGAGCAAAAAAATAAGGTATTAATATCATATCCCGATAATTAGTGATCAAAAAACTTTCTCCTTTTCCTCCTCTTTATTCTTTCTTCCCTCCTAACTCCTGACTCCTGACTCCTGAGGACTCTGTCATTTATTTATAAGTATTCAATCGGACATTATATAAGTTTCCTCTTTGAAGAGGATAAAAAGCGGTCGTTAGCGTAGCTTCCCGAAGGGTGGGATAGCGAGGAAACCTCGCCATATCCAATCAACCAAGAGAAAGAAAATTCTGTATCTTCTCCCATCCCTATTGCCGGAGGTACTGAATAACTGTTAACTGAATTGACTTACCTATGTAAAATTTTTAAGTGCCTGGACAGCAAGATTCCTGAGAAACAGTTGCTCAAGTGAACATTTCCAACTAAACTAATATGGCAAATTAACTCACATAATCAGGAGAATCAAAAATTGCCCACTCTAGGTGTCAACATTGACCACGTTGCCACAATTAGACAAGCGCGACGAACTGTAGAACCAGATCCAGTAGCAGCAGCAATTTTAGCTGAACTTTCTGGTGCTGATGGTATTACTGTTCATCTGCGGGAAGACCGTCGCCATATTCAGGAACGAGATGTCCATATTCTGCGACAAACAGTGCGAACTCATTTGAATCTGGAGATGGCACCTACTACAGAAATGGTGGAGATCGCTCTGGAAATTAAGCCTGATTATATTACTCTTGTACCAGAACGTCGAGAAGAAGTAACGACCGAAGGCGGTTTAGATGTTGCTAGTAATATCTCTCGTATGAGAGAAGTAGTAGCTCAGTTGCAAGGAGCGGATATTCCTGTCAGTATGTTTATTGATGCAGAAAAAGTCCAGATTGAAGCTTCCGCAGAAATTCAGGCTAAGTTTATCGAACTCCACACGGGATGTTATGCAGAAGCTACTGATGAGGCCACTCGCTATCAACAATTGACGATTTTGGCAGATGGGTGCAAAATGGCTATCGCTGCTGGACTTCGAGTTAATGCTGGACATGGCCTTACTTATGGGAATGTTTATCCAGTTGCTTGTCTAGAAGGTATGGAAGAACTAAACATTGGTCATACAATAATTTCTAGGGCAGTACTCGTGGGTATGGAGCGAGCTGTCCGCGAAATGAAACAAGCCATTAATGACCAGTTATAATAGAAAAGCGATGTTGAAGCCCCCTGTGTTTTAACCTATGCTTTATTAATATCTTTCTTAACATAAAACTTGACAAAAAAGACAAGTTATGGATAAGACTGGGAGCGACTTTTTCGGGAGAAAATTATATTGAAAAATACACTTTTTTGAGGACTGTAGACAAAATTCTTACTTCCCAAACCCCCCACCCTCCCCACAAGGTTTTCAGGAGTTCCTTATAAGGGATAGGTTTTAACCGGGGGATGAAAACAAGTGAGTTGTTTAGACTAGACAATTTTAGTTGTCCTGTGCTACTGTTACCAATAAAAAGTAAGCAGAATGCTAGGCATTAGCCTGAGCAGACTGTGTAGGGGCACTTTGACTTGTCCCCAAAGAATATATCTTTGGTCAGCTAAGAATAGACTAAGCAACAGGATAAATCTGTGTTGCTTGGTATATACTTGGAATCCCCGTGACTTGAGTCCGAGGAGAAGTCAATAATTTCTGTTTATTGATTGAAATGCAAACTTACTATTACGTTTTAGCTAGTAAAAAATTTTTACTAGAGGAAGAACCCCTGGAAGAAGTTTTTAGGGAACGCACCAGAGATTATCACGAAAAAGAAAAAGAAATAGATTTTTGGCTGGTTCCTCAACCTGCTTTTTTAGAAGCTCCGGAACTATCTAGTATTAAGGCAAAATGTCCTCAACCTGCTGCAGCGATCATTTCTACTAACTCTAAATTTATTACTTGGTTAAAGTTACGCTTAGAATCTGTAATTACAGGAGAATTTCAAGCACCTTCGGATTCTATCCCTGATCCTTTAGCTTCTCTTGAGGATGCTTCTTTGAAAGACTCTTGAAGAAAAAGTCAGGACATAGAAGTAGGGGAGTGGAGGAGTAGAGGAGTAATTATAGAATTATTAACATATCCTATATAATCGGGTTCTATATCAGAATCAATTGGATGAAGATTTCAATCTCAATAGCCTTGATGCAGAAATTACAGCGCTTTTCATTTTGAAGAAGGCAGAGCGCTTTTCATTTTGAAGAAGGCAGAAGGAAAAATTCCTTATGGTATCAATTCCCAAACAATTTTAAGTATCCCTGTTAACAGTGGGGTATTAAACTTGCAAAAGAAAAGAGAAAAATGATCTTCATCAATCATCTTGAGAATATATCTAATTCCCCCTTCCTCTGTAGGGACGTTGTATGCAAAGTCCCTGCTACTTCCTACTCCCTGGTTTGTTTTTGGCCATGAATCATACTCAACTGCAACTCAATAAATTCTGCTTAGGGGGCTTGAAAACTTTTATGGCCTCAGCTTTTTTGTTTTTGTCATCCTTGACAATTGATACTAACTATGCTTTTGCTTTAGAAACTTGTCAATCTCCTGCTAGTGACGAATACTTACTGGTAATAATTACAGAGACATCAGCAGCTCAAGATATACTTAGACGGAGTCTACCGCCAGATATTATCATCGAAGTCTGTCGCTACATTGACCAGACTGTTAGTAGTATCCGAGGTTTTGATGACAAAGATGTGGCTAGTGATTGGGCGCGTTATATTCAGGACATTGTAGGGTTGTCTGCTTATGTGGTTAGACCTAGTAGAGAAACAACTCCATCAGATACTCCATTACCAGCGCCTCCAGAAATAGGATTTAATCCTCAACCTCTGGGTACGGGTTTTGCAGTTTTAGTCGATTATAATAATCAACCAGAAATTGCTCTACAGTTGGAAAGAAGTTTAGGACGCAACGTAGGTTTAGTTGCCTATGGACAAAAACCTTTCTTATTGGTTACATATACAGAGAATAGGAGAGCTGCTACAAATAGTTTGTTCAACTTAAGCGATCGCGGATTTTTAGCTTTTGTTGTGGATAGTAGTCGGGTAACATTAATTAGTCCTAGAATTAAATCAATAAATCAATAACTAATATACCTTATACCTATCCAAAAATCAAAAATCAAAAATCAAATCTATTCTGAGCTATAAATTATCAATTACTTCTCCCTATTTCCTCTTTTGGAGGAGATTTCTAATACTCACGGGCTGACAAGCTAGCTATAAGGTATATATGTAAAGAGTTTGTCGAAAAAAGTGTGCCTGTTTTAATCTCAAATTCTCACTTTTTGAGGATTTTGCGGTGGCTATGGCAGAAAAATCTCTCTAACTATTATTCCTCCTACTTTCTCTATCTTCCCACCCTCCCCACACTTCCCACGCTCCCCACGCTTTGCTTTTTTCAGCAAACCCTATTTATAGCAGTTGAAGCAAAGCTTAGGACATTCCTAAATGCGGATGTAACCCAGCTTCGGGTTATGCAGTTGCTTCAAATCGGGGAAACCGCCCAACGCACTTCACTCAAAGCCACACCAAGCCGCTCAAACCCAGTCATAGATGACTTCTGACTTGTGCGTAGTGCTATGACCCACTACCAAATATTGCAGTCAGGAATACTAGCAGAAAAGTACCAAAAATATATGAAGATTCAGTAAAGATTTCTCTGTTATATGAAGATTCAGTAAAGATTTCATTTTTACTTGTATCCGTAATTTTAACGATGTATGATGAGTTAAAATTACCAAAAAGAAGCTTGAAATTAAATCATTAATAAAGGAGAATTTCTCAAATGTTTTCCATTAAGATTTTGCCCAGAATGTTGACTGCTTCTGCCCTAGGATTAACTTTTTCCGCTATAGGAATTGACTCAGTTAAAGCTGCTACTTTAGTTGGTAATGTAGTTACTACAACTACCGATCCGGCTGAGATTAATCTTTGTGCTGATAATAATCTTTGTTCTCCTGGAGCAACTATCAGCTTGGATACGAGCGCTCCTGCAAGAATTGTTGAAAATGATACAGGGTTTGCTATAACAGATATCTTGTATACTATTGCACCAGGTGAAGATGCTGTTTGGGATTTAGCTAACAGTGTATCGGACATCTTCGATATAACTATTTTCGCTAATGGAACCAAAATGCTTTTGCATAATGGAGAATTCGGAATTGATGAAGTCGCTTTTGCTCAAAGAATTGCTGTACCTGAATCTCCTGCTATAGATTTTTCTTTTACAATCAATAGTGGAGTCAGTGTTCCAGAGCCTGGTTTAATTTTTGGTTTCATTGGTTTGAGTCTTTTGGGTGTTTCTCAAAAATTTGCTGCTCCCAGTGCAAAGGGCAATTTACCGAAAAATTGGGGTAGGCGCCTCGCCGAGGCGCGGGCGACTTTCTATAATTGTGCTATAATGAAATTGGTTATGTACCCGCCTTGTCTCATAAATACTGTAGAAAAGAAGATGTTTGTCGAAANTCTATCTCACCTTTAGTAACCTCTAACTCCCAGTCACCACCCAAAGCAGCACTACCTGTTGGTCTAGCAGAAGCCGCAATATTTGCCCCTGTTAACTGATGTAGCTTTTCCAAAAATTCTGTACCTGCATTTGTAGAAGCAACACTACAACCATAGAGCAATATATTAGTAACCGACCAAGTTTCTAATTCTTCAGCATAATCATTGTTGATATTATTAGTATTTAATTGGCTATTACCCAAAGATAAACATCCCGGCGCACCGTGAGAAACTATATGTATGGATGATATCTGAGGATATTTTTTGATAATTTTGGTAATTTGCTGAATACCATCGTCATTTGGATGAAGAATAACTACTTTTGTCCCTGACAAAACTTCTGTAGCTAAACTCTGATAATCCTCCACATGAGAGTCTATAAAGACTATTTGTTGCTCTGTTTTTGCTTCTGTCGAAAAATCAAATAATTCGATCGACTTTTTGGTAGATAAGGATTGGTAGATGTTGATTGTAGACATTGGAATTTTTTCCTTAAAAATGGATGGTAGATAGATGTTTATTTGTGAACCTTGTCTATTATATAGACTATATAGACGATTTTATTAACTTGGTGTTTCTCTGAATCAGATACTAAGCCAAATATATTAGAGAGTAGAGTACTAGCCTCTTGTTAATTATCTATATCTATTGTTTTAATTTTAAGACAGACAGCAACTCAAACGCTTCCTAAAAGTGGGTGATTATGATCTTCACACCATTTGATTATTTACAGATATTAAAAGTTCATTGTGTTCCTATTTAGTTTTTCAATACTAATTTTCAGAGTAAATGATATAGAAATTCATAATATACACCATAAATTTTTCTCCAGCAAAAGTAGAATGGAGAATTTATACTTTATTTCTTCTTAAAGAGAAACAAACAAAGCTGATAACTAAATACTAATTTATATCAAGTTACTCAATAAGTTTAAACAAGGCAAATATACTTATTTGTTTTGTTATATCAAGTTTGGCTAACCGTCATATCATGTCCGGTTAAATACTGAATAAATAATTGCTTCAGAGTCAGACTAAGAATCATTAGCTTGGGCTACCAAAAGGAATTATGAATTTAGATTCTATTTGATTGAATATTTAATCAATAATCAAGAACAGGGAGAAAGTTGACAAACAGTTCAATATAGGGGATATTTGACCAAATATACAGAGAAGGAGAGTTTTTATCACTAATTGAATAGACTTGATATTACAGCAAGATAATATTACCTTAAGTTTACTTTATATATTATATACCTAAATCAATAATCAATATCTATCTGTTTTTTGAGTGGCTCCAATTTGCCGTGAGTGTGGAGATGGTCTAACGGAAGTACAACTCAGTTTATTTGATTTGTTGCCTAGTCAAGAATCCATTTTAGCGTAGCGTTGCGCCAGCAAAACAAGAATCTCCCGTTATAATCTTTGATTTAACTGTGAGATTGTTAATTGTAGAGAAATCATTCTTGGGCTGATATCGGGGGCCACAGGCCCCTATTATGAATTATTCAGCAGTAAAAATTAATGTCCCTTTTGCTGCTTCTAAACTATCACTAATTTTTTGCCCATCGTGAAAAGCAGCCAAAATTACATCACAAGTTTTTCCCCAAGCAATTATACCGTTGGCATCAATAGCGATCGCTCCTAAGTCCCTCTGATGTTCGTGAGCTTCAGCAAATGAACGCTCAAAAGCTGCTTTGAGGGAAAAACCATCTGTTACCCGAATCACAATTTTGGCAGCTAAACATTCATCAATAATATCTTCTCCAATGCCTGTACAACTAACTCCAGCACTGCCAGTGGCATAATTTCCGGCGGGCATGGCCGAATCACTTACACGACCAATCTTTTCAAAACCTTTTCCACCAGTAGAAGTTCCTGCAGCTAATCTCCCTTCTTTATCTAAGACTACCACCCCTATAGTGCCAGTGCCTGGAGATTCTGCCACGACATTTGCCATCTTTCTACTAAAGTCGTTTTTGCGGTCTTCTAGCCATTCGTTTAATCGTTTATCTGTGAGGGGGTTGTAAACTGGCATTTGTAGTTCCCGCACAAATTCGGCTGCTCCATTGTCTGATAGTACTCGATCGGGTGATGTTTGCAGTGCTTTGGCCAACTCAATGGGGTTTTTAATCCGGGAGACATTGATCGCCCCACTAAACCGATTATTTAAACCATCCATCAAGGAAGCACTCATCCGAATTTGGCCATCAGATTGTAGGACTGAACCAGTCCCAGCATTAAATATTGGGTCATCTTCTAATAGTTGACAACCACGGACAACTACATCAATGGCCTTTGTATCGCTCAGAAGTAAGTTATGTAATTCATCTACTATTTTATGGAGAGATTTACGAACTGTTTCTAATCCTCCTTTTTCCTCAAGGGAACTACCTGCACCGCCGTGAATAATTAGTTTTGGTTGCATTTTTTGTTGTGATTAACTACATAATAATTAAATTTCGGTATGAGGCTATATGTCAATTTGTTTGTGAAGATTTGACTTGCGTCGCCGACATCTTTCAGAACAATATTTAACTTCATCCCAACACTCAGCCCATTTTTTTCGCCAGGTAAAAGGGCGATTACATACAGGGCAGATTTTGGTTGGTAAGTCAGATTTAGATTTAGCTTTTCCCATGATATTATATTTAGTTTCAGCGTGTGAAAAAAGCATTGTTTATATTAACTTTGCTAGTTTTTTGCTGTTTTGATTTTTGTTTTTTTGCTATACCTATTAATTATTGTATCGAAAAAAGATAATTTTGATAATTTAAAATTTATCTATTTATTTTAAAATATCAAATCTAGGCTCCTAACTATAAACAATTTTTCCTTCTACCAAGAGGAATATACAGCCAAAGGTTGGGAATTTTAGATATTTTTTTTCTTCTTGATTAATTTATTCAAAAATGAAGACTTGTAAAAACTTATTAACAATTTTTTTTCCTTATTTATTACTTTTGATGATGACGGCGATCGCTCTTTATTTTACGAGACCAGTTTCTTTACAAATTCGTTGGAATGATGAAACACTTTACTATACTGTGGCTCAAAATATTGTGCGTAATTTTGATTTTAATAGTCATCATTATTTAGCTAGTAGTATTATCGAAAAAGGTTATCCTACTAAGGATACTCATTTGCCTGGTTATCCTTTAATTTTAGCTATTGGTTTTTTGATTGGTGGCATTAATGAAAGAACGCCGTTTTTTGTCAATTATTTGCTACTGATGATAACTATGTTTCTCATCTTTATAGTTGGCAAAAATATATTTAATCAATGGGTTGGTTTTGGTGCTGCTTTGATTTACCTAATTTATCCTTACACTCTAATTTTGACTCATTCGGTAATGACTGAAATATCTGCTGCTACTGTAATTATGGTGGCTGTAGTTCTATTATTTCTACAAAAAGAGGGTTGGTTAAAAGGTATACTTTTAAGTTTAGTAATAGCTTTGGCATATCTAATCAAACCTTTTCTTTTAACCTTACTTCCTGCTATTATTACTGTTTTATGGATAAATAAAAATCAATATTACAAACGAACTTTACTGAGTTTATTGTTTTGTTTGACATTATTATCAATCGCTTTCTTAATTCCCCTTTCCCAAAATCAAGAAATTTATCCTTATGCAGCAACAAGAATTTTATCCCAATCTAATTTTACTAATATGCTCAGAATGATGGGCGACAATTTTTTATTTAATTGCAGTCTCATCATTAACTTTAAACAGTTTCCAGTCTATGCAACAATTACTCTATCAATGCTGCTGCTATGGAGTATTTCTTTAGCTGTATTTACTACCAAAATTGAGCGACATAAATCTACATCTTTTCAAGCTTATAGAAATTTATGTTTTTTTAGCCTAATTAGTTTTATGCCAGCTTTATTAGCAGTTTTTTTACTTTATCAATATATTGATATGGGTATTCGAGGACTGGCAGTTTTTTCTCCATTAATGGCAATATTATCAGCGACAAGTTTATGGCTATTAGGAAAGGCAGAAGGCAGAAGGCAGAAGGCAGAAGAGAATGATGACTTTTGCCTTAGTTTATTAATTTCACAATTACCAACTAAAAAGATATTTGCTATAGGATTAGGAATTTTGGTGTGTTTAAGTTATTCAAATTTTGTCACATTTCACAAATTAAAAAATCTGCAACGACGACAGTCTGAACGTTTATATACTTATAGTTCCCGGGTGCAAAAAGTTATTTCAAAATTGCAAATTAAGCCACAAGTAGTAATATCAGAAAAAAACTTTTATCTAGCGATCGCTAATTATCCAACTCAAGTAATTTGGCAATTACCCCAAACATTACATGAATTACGAGAAGTAGAAAAAAAAGTGACAATAGAATTGATAGAATTAAAAGATTATGACCCAATTTTTCAAGAAAATTTACAAGTTTATCAGAATTTAAACCTATTAAATAACCGTTACATTTTACAATACCAAGACCAAAATTTTTATTACTATTTAAGATTGAATAAATAATATACATCAGATAAAATAATTTTCGAAATCTGGAAGTAGATTTGATGAACTATTTGCCGTTTTTTTAGGTAAAAAAAATGCTTATATTTAAAAAAAATATATCAATTTATCTCTTTGAAATTCTGACTTATAGCATCCTAATAGAAACCATACCAGAAGTAATTTAATCTCAAAAAATTAAAACAGGTAAATTTATATTGGTCACTAATATCTTCAACAAAAAACAGATGGAAATTTACAACCATTAAAATCTGGGAAACTAAGGTTTAGTCATTTGACAAATGCGGAACTAGACTTAAGACAACTAGTGTCAGACTGCTGCTAATACTAAGTTATACCAGTTTGAAAAAAGAATGCTATAAAAAGTGCATCTCAATCGGAGATGCTTAAAAATAGCTTCTCCAGTTCATTTGAGATAGTTATATCTATCGTTTTCCCTTTTTTTCAATATTTATTCTTCTTCCTTCTTGCTTCTTCCTTCCTTCGTACGGACGTTGCATGCAACGTCTCTACTATTTGTAACAAACGTTGATCAAATTGGTATTAACAATTGCATAGGGTTCTCCGCTGAATTTATATTTAGCTTCTACCCAATTTTCTCCTTTAGAAGTTTCCAGAAGAGTTGGTTTGACTTTTCCCATAAATCTTCGCTGTAAAAATTGATGATTCATATCAATTAAATTTTCTTTAATAAATGAATAATGAAAATTACCCGACGGGAAAAATACATGGTTTTATATTCATTATTAGACCAATTTTTAATGTCTGGAAAGGGCACGGTTTTAGCTAATTATGTTTTTCTAGAAAAGACAAAAATATGACCATAAGCTTCCTGACAAGGATAACTTTTTACTCCTTTTGGTAAAGGGTAACCTGTTGTTCAACAATTAATAATGAATAATGAATAATGAATAATTACCTCTCTATGAATTGAAGAGGATTGACAAATTCATGAAAATTTTTCTTCACAGGAGTCGATTGGATATGGCTCCGAGACCTCGCCATCCCACCCAACGGGGAAGCTGCGAAGATCGACCGCTTATTATCCCCTTAAAAGGGGAGGCTTTAAACCACAATTTTTCGGTAAATAAAAAACTTTTGCTATTTTTCCAGTGTTATCGTATTGCCATCCATGATAACTGAAGTAAACCAGATTTAATATCAATTTGTCGGTAAAGCAGAAACTCCTCAATATCTAGATTCAAAAACTTCCTAAATTCACCGATAATTGATATAATTAATCCCATATAATATTACTATTTTTTTTGATTTAATAATGGCAAGTTTAATCTTACTATTTCTGTTAAGTCTTACTCAGGTTTTAGGAGATATTTGGTTAAGTAAAGCCATGAAACAATTTGGGGAAATTAATCTAGTTAATTCTGAAAATTGGATACCATTAATATCTTATTTACTGACAAATTTTTGGATTTGGTTAGGAGTAATTTTTCTCATGCTTTCTCTGGGGTTATACCTCACTGTTATTTAGAAACTTGACCTGAGTTATGTACTATCAATACACTCTTACACTTATTTATTAAATGCTTTATTTGCTTGGTTGATTTTAGGCGAAACAATTTCAAATATGCGGTGGATAGGAACTCTAATTATAACTATTGGTCTATTGATTGTGGGTTTAAGTAAAACTCTTTATGAAGACCGACGATACCATAATTTTCATCTCCTATTAATGGCATTAGATTTGAGTTTTTATCGGTCTAAAACTTGCTTGGCGATCGCGATAATTGCCTTAGCTGATTCCACAGGAGATTTATGTCTTGCCAGAGGAATGAAATAAATCGAAGAAGTAAATTTACAATCAATGAAAAATCTCATTAAACAAGTAGGTAAAATCCTCATAAATCCTTTAATTATTGGTGGAGTTTTTTGTCAAACAATTGCTTTTTTATCATTAATTTCAGTCTTAAGTTGGGCAGATGTTAGTTTTGTCCGACCTGCCACAGCTTTGACTTATGTTTGTAGTATTTTAGGAGCGAAAATTTGGTTAAAAGAAAAGGTTTCTCAAGGTAGATTTATCGGAATTATTTTTATTGTTATTGGTCTGATAGTTAATCGATAAGGAAGAAGGAAGAAGGTAAGCATTTCCTCCGGAATGCTGCGCAAACAGCTATTAGCTGTCAGCTAGCCTCCTCCGGAGGAACTGCGTTAACAGCAACAAGACTCTCTTCTTAAGGACAGTGTTTAAATTAACGACTGACTTTACAGCGGTTTTCATTTGGGTAGACCACAGTAGGGACGTTCCATGGAACGTCCCTACAATGTTTTGCTTGTGAAGATTGTGGTTCATCAATTTGAAAAGCGCTGTAAGGGCAAGGGAGACAACTTTTATAGTAAGACAATTAATCAAGCTTCTATCCTAAATTAAAATCAATAGCTGATAGCTGATGGCTGACGGCTGAATGCTTACGGAAGAAGGAAGAAGGAAGAAGGAAGAATAAAGAAATTATATTACCGAATAATTAATAATTAATAATTAAATAATTCTGGTTTAAAGCCGACCCTTTTAAGAGAAAAAAAGCGGTTGAGGGATGGCGAGGTCCCCTCGCCATATCCAATCAACCAAGACAGCCGTTGTTAGTGGAGCTTCCCGTAGGGTGGGATGGATTGGTTTTCTAACCATATCCAATCGACCAAGAGAAGAAATAATGTTTCCTTATATTCAATTCCGTAACGGTTTTAACCAGAGGTAATTATCAATTATCAGTTAATGAAAGTAGATTCCAAGTATATAAAGTACAAATATTAACAATTAAATGAATACAAGTGCGTGAATCTTGCCCGCTTCGGGGTGTACTTCACCAAGGTAGAATCCGCTGTAAATCCAGCTCACCCTGTGAGCAAACTGAAAGTATAGATATAGAAAGAGATTTAATGAATTGCCGGAATATTATTCAACTACAAGAAAAAGGTGATTGAGAATGAGGGGATAATTTGGACTATATTTTGGGTTAAATTAGATAAATAGCGGAGATTTAATACTGATGAATAAAGCAATAACTCAAACCATTGCTTCTACATTTCCCTTTTGGGAAAACCTAGATTCTGAAGCAAAAAAAAAATTTCTTAACGAATGTCAACACATCAGTTTGTCACCTGGTAAATTTGTTTGTTTAGAGGGAGATATTTGTTATCATTTGCCACTCATAATTTCTGGAAATGTTCGTGTTTACAAAATAGGAGAAAGTGGCAGAGAAATTACTCTTTATCATCTAGAAAAAGGTGATAGTTGTATTATGACAGCTTCTTGTATCATCAGTCAAAAAGTATTTCCGGCATTTGCCATTGCCGAGACGGAAATTGAAGCTTTGATTATTCCTGCAAATAGCCTCAAAAAATGGGTAAGGCACAACACCATTTGGCAAGAATATATCTTCGGACTACTTTCCCAACGATTAGCTAATGTAATTGAAATAATTGAAGAGGTTGCTTTTCATCGCATGGATTCTCGAATTGCATCATATCTTTTACATAATGTCAATAGTCAGATAAAAAATTTACAGATAACCCATGAAGCGATCGCTCAAGAATTAGGAAGTTCCAGAGAGGTAGTTAGTCGAATTCTCAAAACTTTTGAAAGACAAAAATTATTATCTCTTTCCAGAGGAAAGATTGAACTACATAACTGGGAAAAACTGGAGAAGATTGCCCAGTTAGGAAAATATTAATTAGGGCTTGCTGGTTAAATCTCAAAGCATTGATATATAAATACTTTAGCCTTTTTGATCTCGAAAAAGGTGCGCCTGTTTTAGCTCTTCATGCTCAAAAAGGAGCGTATTTTAGGCGCATAGTTGGGCAGAACAATCTTGGGACAAAACGCCCGCTCCTACCTCCTCGCTCCCAAGCCATTTCTCCTGTCTCCTGTCTCCTGTCTCCTACCCTCACCAATAAGACTTTTTCAGCAAACCCTAATTAGAAAATGTATCTTTTTCCTTATGGGTTTAATACCCCACCGTCTACACGGTGCAAATTTGGTAGGTGAAGTGAGAATCCTCATCAACCCAAATCTTCTGACTCCTAATACGAAATCCGGTTATACAGTTATCGCACTTTCTACTTCCATTCAATGCAGACAGAAAATGCCGGAATATCCCCAGATAATTCTCACTCTCATTCTTCCTTTCTCCTGACTCCTGAGGACTGACTCCTTCTTCAATATGTGACTTTATCACAGAACAAATAGAGATAAATTGGCTATTGTTTTTCATAGATGACTAATTATTAGGAGGTCAAAATCACTATGGAAGAAAGTCTCCCTCTAGAATACCCTTCAATTTCTCGCCGACAATTACTTAACTTTCTAACTGGTGCAGTTGTCGCAACTACCGCCAGTACCGCACTCTATCCTGCAGCAAAATTTTTTGTCACCCCAGGAGAAAGTAACGAGGATGGTTCAATTATTGCCAGAGACCGCTTGGGATATCCCATTCCTGCCAGCCAGATTTTAGCACAACCAAAAGGAACTCGTGCTTTAGTCGCAGGAATAGCTGGAGAACCAACATATCTGGCGATCGCAGAAGATGGTAAGTTAGACACCATGGGAATTGTCGATAATTGTACCCATCTCGGTTGTACTTTTCCCTGGAATCCCAATGACAATCAATTTCAATGTCCCTGTCATGGTTCTCGTTATGCTGCTGATGGTTCTGTTGTAAGAGGTCCTGCTCCTCTTCCTCTGAAGCTAGTACAGGTCAAAGTACAAGAAGATGTCATCTGGATTTTTCCTTGGACAAAAAATGATCCCCGAACAGGAGAAAAACCTTGGTGGATTTAAGCATCAATAGACATCTCCAGAAAAGAGGCAGTAGGCAGCTTTGCTGTAGGCAGTAGGGAACCCACCCCTCGCCCCTCCCCCTCCCAGGAGGGGAAAGAATTGATATATCTAGTGTGATAATTGATTTGATTTTTTATTATAGGAGATGTCTAATTTACATTTACAGCGGTTTTCATTTCGGTAGACTACAGGGCGAATGGCCATTTGCTAACTCAAAGCTCCGCTATCGCCTCTACAGGATTTTGATGTGGTTCATCAATCAGCAAAAGCGCTGTAGTAGATCAAAAACTCTTCTATAAACTTTAAATAGATTAGTTTTTTGTATTTTTTTAGGCTATATTTTGAAGTGTGATATCAAATCCGTTTAATTGGACATAAAAAAATTCTTAAATCGTCATAACTACGCTCATCAAAGTGATTCTCTCTCCTCCTGACTCCTGACTCCTCTTGACTTAACCAATCTATAACTGTTTCACCGGATTTGATATGAAATGTGGGCGATAGACTAGCTTTGGTTGAAGGTGCGTTGCAACGCACCCTACAGGTATAATTCCTGTGTAAGTTCTGAATAATTAAAACCGCATAATCCAAGGCAACTCTTCCATCACTGCCCGCAGAGAATCTACATTACCTTTTCTTATTAAAGCTTTTGCCGTATCTAACAACTTACCTTTCTTGATTGACTGATAAGCATCCTGCATCGACACTGCAATATTCTGCATTAAACTCGAATCTCGATAACAATTAATCATAAATTTTGTACAACCATCCCTTACCAACTTTGAACTATCAAACTCATAAATAGAACACATCGGTTCATGCCAAAAATGACAACGCCATAAGTTTAAATCCCAGTCCAGAAAAAAGAAACGATAACCCGCCAAACAAGGATAACGCTGTTCCTCATCCTGTACAAACCTCTGCATTTCCTCCAGAGAAAGGGTCGGGTTAACTACATGAAATTTCTTTTTCAATTGCTTCACCTTTTCGTAAGCTTGCCAGAGACTTTCATTTGTGTGAGTGACCAGACCAGCATCAGAAAATCCCAGAAAATTAGAATCAAGTTTAGTTAATGGATAAGAAAAAACCACTGACTCAAAACCAAGGGATGTCAAAAAATCAGGCAGTGCATTATAATCAACCAAATGACTCATGGTGACAGAAGCAGTCGAATACATCCCAATATCTTTTAGCACTTTGTTAGCTTCTTTGATTTTATTGCATACACCAGGCAACCCACGATTTTTCTCGTGAATTTCTTCAGTTGCGGCATCAACCGATATGATTAAACTAGATAAACCTGCATCAGCCAATTCGTGAATTTTGCTCGGCGTTAACAACCCACCGTTTGTCACCACCATAGGTTTTATTCCTAATCCTGCTGCATGGTCAACGAATTTGATGAGATTGGGATTAAGAGTAGGCTCCCCACCTGTAAAAACTAGATATCTAATACCTTCTCGAAACAGAATATTAATTGAGTCTAATCCTTCATTGAGTCCGACAAACTGTGTTTGCTCTTTAGGAAAAGTATCTCGTGCAAAGTTACAGAAACCACAATTAGCGTTGCAAACATTGTTAATGGCAAATTGACAGAATCCTGGCCCCCTGCCTGAAAAACTAGCTGTAAGGTATCTAGGATGCTAGTTGTAGTTGACATACCGCGATTTTTTTGTTTGGCGGTGAGTTTTGTACTGCTGTTCTCAGGTGTTTTGTGGATGTTTGTTTTCATGGTTATTAGTAGTTACGGCGTTGGTGATTTGAGGTATGATATCTGTGCAGATAAGAGCGCGATAGAACTTCGTTACCGCTTACGCGACTAAAAAACTTTCTCCTTATACTCGGGGTTTCTTCTTCTTTCTTATCTCCTGACTCCTGACTCCTGACTCCCCCTCCTGGGAGGGGTTAGGGGTGGGTTTACTCCTAAGTAATTATGATTAGTATCATACCCTACATTCACCAACGCCGTAGTTACTTTACTTTTTAGGGGTAGGAAAATGGGTAGAGGTTTGGTAACCAAGACTCTATAGGAGTTATGCTAATAGCATTTCTGAAAAATATTGCTACTTAACAGGAAATACAGCCATGATACTAGAAGATTAGCCACCTCCGTTCCAGAATATTATCAACAGGACTTACACAAACTCGTAGATCATACGCTATCTGTAGAGGGCGAATGCCATTCCCTATATATGGCAGTTCTGCGTAAGTCCCGATCAATTGAAAAGCGCTTTAATAAAATTTATTAGATGATAACAATTTTACACAACAAACTTCAAAAAACTTATATACCAGTGTCTATGGTTTCATCTATTATCAAGCTATCAATATAGGTAGAAAGGGAAAATAATGAAAGTATCTCGCTACAATATATTTGTACCGCTACATCAAAATCGTATCCTCGCCTACAATGGTATGAGTGGTGGCTTGGCAGTATGGGAAAAAGAAGACTACCAAACCTATCAACAGGTTGTTGACGGCAAGCCTCCTAATAATGCCGATGCTCTGCGCGAACTTGCTAAAGGCGGCTATTTAGTCAACGACCAGATCGACGAGTTAGCGGTGCTCTGGCAGCAATACAGAAAGCATCGCTTTGATGCGAGTACCGCCATCTTGACTATCGCCCCGACTCTCGGGTGCAACTTTAACTGCGACTACTGCTTCCAAGGCCAAGATAAACCTCAAGAGGCCATGAGTCAGGAAGTGCAGGATGCCCTCTTTGATATGGCAGTGCAGATGGTTCCTTGGATTAAGCATTTGCACGTGGCCTGGTACGGGGGGGAACCCTTACTGCGCAAATCAATTATTGAATCCCTTTCGGAGCGGTTCATGCACGTCTGCGACTCCACTGGGGTCCGCTACGATGCCATGATGGTGACAAATGGCTATTTGTTGAACGCCGAAACTGCGAAATCTCTTTACCAGCGTCGGGTCAAGCAAGTGCAAATCACCCTCGATGGCATGGCGGACTACCACGATACTCGCCGCACCCTGCTGACAGGAAAAGGGACTTTTCAGCGCATCATCGATAACGTTAAAGAATGGATCGATGACGTGCCTCTGGGAGTAAGTGTCCGGATAAATATCGACGATCGCAACCGGGAGAACATCCACGGCCTGATCGACGATCTGGCAGCCCAAGGTCTGGCAAATAAAAAGAACTTCAAACTCTACTTTGCCCCCGTCGAAGCGATGACCGAAGGCTGTCACATCGTCGCCGACGTGACCATGCAGAAGTCTCGCTATGCGGATCTGGAAACAAATCTATTCCGCTACGCCTTCGAGAAGGGTCTGACATCCCTACCCTATCCGCCGCGCTTTCGAGGAACTTGCGGTGCCGTGCGCCCGCGTGGTTTCGTGGTGGTGCCCAACGGGGACATCCACAAGTGCTGGGATACGGTGTCTTGGCCGGAGAAACGCATCGGCACGGTCTTCAAGTTGGAAGACATTCGCCAAGACGAGCAGGCCATGAAGTGGATGAAGTGGAATCCCTTTGAAAATGACACTTGTCGCAACTGCAAGATTTTGCCAAACTGTGCTGGTGCTTGTGCTTTCAAGTTCGTTCACGCGGAAGAAACCCGAGGCGAAGCGGCCATTCTTCCCTGTCCCAGTTGGAAGTACAACATCAAGGAGCGGTTGGTGTTGCGAGCTTTGAAAATGGGGGCGATAACCTCCGATGACTATGACTTTGATGCGGTGAAAACGAATCCTGCTCAACTGTGCGCCGACGTGCATATTCCCGGCAAGTCGCTGCCAGACAAGATGAAAGCTGCCTACGCGGTGGCTGCTAAGTAATTAATCTCAAAAAACACTTGGAGGAAAAAACTCATGAAATATCTCGTTCAACCCCTCGTTCAAGAATGTGCGGTAGCCCCCGGACCGGAAATCAACGACAACCGGGTTTATAGCATGACTGCTGTCCATAGTGGTAAGGCCATGACGGTCAAAGATGACAACAGTATCGTTCAACAAACATGGGCGGAGGAAGATCGTCAGCGCTGGAAAATGGAGTTTCTCAGCTCCTCTTACGGACCTAG
The DNA here is from genome assembly GCF_010672455.1 of Okeania sp. SIO2C9. Taxonomy (GTDB): domain Bacteria; phylum Cyanobacteriota; class Cyanobacteriia; order Cyanobacteriales; family Microcoleaceae; genus Okeania. The sequence continues at coordinate 186,977 of NZ_JAAHGO010000007.1, forward strand.
TGGCATTGATGCTGTCTTTAACTGGGAAAGTCGGAATGATGCGTACTTTTTCAAAAAAAACTCATACATCCGCTACGACCTGAAATCCGATAAAACCGACTCTGGCTACCCAAAGCGGATTTTCGATTACTGGCCTGGTATGCCCAGTAATTTTTCTCAAAACATCGATGCAATCTTGTACTGGCCCCAGCGAGACGGTGCCTACTTTTTCAAAGGCAGCGAGTACGTCAAATACAATCTGAAAGACGACCGAGCAGAGCCTGGCTATCCCAAGCCAATCGCAGATTATTGGCCGGGAATGCCCAGCGATTTTTGTCAAGACATTGATGCAGTTTTTTACTGGCCTCAACGGGACAGCGCCTACTTTTTCAAAGGCAGCCGGTATGTAAAATACAACCTGAAGGACGACCATGCCGAGTCTGGCTACCCAAAATCGATTTCAGGATACTGGGACTATATGCCGAGCAATTTTCATCAAGACATTGATGCAATTTTTCACTGGCCCCAGCGGGACAGTGCCTACTTTTTCAAAGGCAACCAGTATTTGACATCCTCCCCGGCCTAAAGGCACGGGGATTCCTACTGAGCCGTAGCTCCTCGGCGGGTTGACGCTTCACAGGGTGCTGCTTCCTTGGCGGTAGTCTAACGCTTCCCTCCACGTCCGTTTAGAGTTTCCGAGTGCCCCCCGGCAACTAATAACACTATATCATATATTCAATTGACTTAACATAAAAATAAAAAGTCGCCCTACAAGGGCGAGGCTTTAAACCCAATTTTTCGGTAAAGGATACCTCCTCGGTTGGGGATGATTTTAACGACAAGACTTCGTCTGTTGTGGTAGAAAAAGTAGTCACACTCTACAGGGATGCAGATTACGAAGGAACCAGCGAAAAATTAGGCATCGGACGCTACCGCATGGGAGATATAGCTGTGGGGAACAACACTCTTAGCTCGATGATAATTCCTCAAGGTTTGATGGCGATTCTTTACGAAAATGAAAACTTTGCTGGTAATTACAAGGTTTTCTTTGAGGACACCCCGGCGATAGGAGCCTACGGTTTCAACTTGTTGACTTCTAGTATCATTATTAAAGCGATCGGCATTCTCATTCCCAAAAATGCTCTCAATTTTGGCGATACCATCAGTCTCAAGTCTGATTACAACAACGATTGGATGGCTGGAGGAGACAATGGTTCGCTGTACACGAGTAGTCAAGATCAAGGATGGGAAAAATTCATCGTCGTTCGAGCTGGGGATACTAAGCACTCCCGACTTGTTGGCTACGGCGATATTGTTGCCTTGAAAAGTCAGTCTCATAATAAGTACGTGACTGCTTCATCGAGCGGCAGTGCGAACGCCAACCAAGATGATATCGGGAGTGATGAAAAATTTGTTGTCGTGCGAGTCGGAGACACTCAAAGCAAAGATTTTGTCGCTCAAGGAGATTTCATTGCCTTGAGGTCCTTAGCCCACGATACCTTCCTTAACGTTGATGGAACTGATGTTAAATCGAACGTGACCACGCTTCAATCTCGCGCCTACTGGCTGGTAGACAGCTACATCAACAATTACCCCTATGGCGATGCGAGCTTTGGTACTTCTATTGCTTCTAGCAACATCCAGAGAACCTCTAGCTGCGCTGCAGAAGCCTGTGGAGAAGATGCTGGTTCTATAAGTGTTTGTGCAGCCGATGCCTGTGGTGCCGCAGCTTGCGGAGTTGACATTAACTTGGTATCAGCTTGCGGTGCAGCAGCTCTCGGCATTGGCATTTGCGGTGCAGATTTTGCTCTTGTCGGTGCCTGTGGTGCCGATGCCTGCGGTGCAGCAGCTTGCGTTGCGGCAGCTTGTGGTGCAGCAGCTTGCGGTGCAGCAGCTTGCGGTGCGGATGCCTGTGGTGCAGCAATTTCTCATTCAGGTTCTTGTGCTGAGAACTTATGTGGTGCGGATGCAGGTGGCATAGATGCTTGTCCTGCTGATTTCTGCGGCGCTAACGTCTGCGGTGTGAATCTCTGTCCGGCAGATGTTTGCGCAGCAGATGCTTGCGCTATAGACGTGATTCCCATTGTTCCGGGAATTTAGACTGGTTTGCTCCTTTGCAATCGATTTCTCCCCCAATCCCAGTTTTGGGGGTGATCGTTGTCCCCTTTTTCAAAGAGGAAAATCGCACTAAACCTCCATCAAGGCTGCCAATTATGATTCACCTGGTCTACATGCCGTTCGGCTCCATCACCCATCCTCCCCTAGCTTTGGGTTTATTCAAAGCTCAACTGCAACAAGCGGGTATCCCCTGCCGCGTCCACCATTTCAACCTGCGCTTTGCCCAACAAATCAACTTCGGCGCTTACGAAACCATAGCCCTTTTCAAAGGTGTTCAGACTCAAATTAGTGAATGGCTGTTTGCCGAAGCAGCTTGGGGCGAACCCATCGGACCCGACGCCGAGGAATTCCTGGAACTCTGCGGCGAAGAACTGGGCAACGTTCCTCACGTCCCCAATATGAAAACTTGGTTGCGCCAAATCCGCCAAGAAATTGTTCCCGCCTTTCTCGACGAATGCGTGCAAAGCCTCCGGGATGCTGGAGATGTGGAAGTCGTCACCTTTAGCTGCACTTTCTTCCAAACTCTTGCTTCCGTTGCCCTCGGACGCCGACTGAAACAAGAATTTCCCCTGGTCAAACTCACCTATGGCGGTGCCTGCTTCCACGACGAAATGGGTGATGAACTGATAAGAAAAATTCCCTGGATAGATGCGGTGTCCGTGGGGGAAACCGATGATGTCATCGTGCCGTTTTTTCAAGCAATGCTGGCAAATAAACCTCCCGAAGGGTTGCAAGGAATTCTCTACCGCCACGGCAGCGATGAAGTCCAGGTTGCGGCTCCCTACCAACCGGTGACGGCGCAAGTTCTCGACGCCCTTCCGGCACCTAACTTCGATGACTTTTTTACCGATGCGGCAGCCGTCGGGTTAACTCAAGCTCCCAGTTGGCAAAAAGCGCTATTTCTTCCCTACGAAAGTTCCCGAGGCTGTTGGTGGGGACAGAAACGCCACTGCACTTTCTGCGGGTTGAATGCTGACGGCATCAACTATCGGGCTAAGTCTGCGGAAAACCTGTTGAATACTTTCGAGTATTTTGCCCGACGCTACCCCATCGCCCGCACTTACCGGGCTACGGATAATATTCTGGAAAACGATTATTTTGAGTCGTTGCTGCCAGTGCTGCAAGAGAAACCTTTTGGAGAAGATTTGCAACTGTTCTATGAAGTGCGGGTGACGATGACTAGAGAACAGATTAAGGCCATGGCAGATGCGAGGATTACCTGCGTGCAACCGGGAATCGAAAGCCTGTCGAGTCATATTCTCAAGTTAATGAATAAAGGCACGATCACCTTACAGAATGTTTTCTTTCTCAAGTGCTGCCGGGAATATGGAGTTATGGTACTCTGGAACAATCTGATTCGCTTTCCTGGAGAAACCCAGGAGGATTACCGCCAGATGGCAGAGTTGATTCCCAAGTTAGTGCATTTCGCTCCCCCACCAGGAGGCTCTCCGAAGGTAGAGTGCCATCGGTTTAGTCCCTATTTTAGCGAAAAAGAACGTTGGCTAGAAAGTATGCAACCGGCGGCTTGGTATGGGGGGTTGTTTCCCAGCGATCGCATCAATTTGTCTCGAATTGCTTACTATTTCGATGCAGTCTGGAAGGACACTTTAGAAGATGAAGTCTACGATGAAGTCGTGATTGCGGTGTTGGAGTGGATTCGAGTTTGGCGAAAATCTCAGGAACTGCCGCGCCTGATTTATCGGTTCACTGCCGATGGTAATTTATTAATTGAAGATACCCGCTGGGGTCGTTTCCAGGTTTGGCAGTTGAATGCAGCAGAAGCTAGCATTTATCAGGCAATTGACGCTCCTATTACGGGCAAGCAACTGTTGAAAAAACTGCGGGGAACTGCTGCTGGATATTTGACCAAAGAAGAAGTTTCGGGGGTGTTGGCAAAATTTATTGATGGGGAGTTTGCTTTGGAAAGCGATGGCTTCTATCTGGGGATTGCGAACGCTTCTAGCACTGTCGATCCGCCTTACGAGTTCCGGTGTCGTCAGTTTGGCTACGAACCTGCAAATCAGCTTTCAGCTAAGAGTCGGAAATTGGAGAGAATATCGGCAAAATGAGTAATATCATGTCTGGTTGAATACTTACACTTTGGAAGAGGTAAGGCAGAAGGCAGAAGGCAGGAAGCAGAAGGCAGAAGGCAGGAGGAAAGAAAAGGTTAGAAGGGAAAAGGTTTTTTGATCGCTGATTATCCGGACATGATATAAAATTGTAAATGCTCTCGTTTGCCATCCGGATAATTTCTATGAATACGGTGGGTTTGGTTTCGATGGGGAACAAATCCACCGAGCTACATATAGTCATTCCAGTTAAGATTGAGACAAGGGTTTCTTAACTTGAAAGAGTTTCAGCTAAAAAAGTGTTTCAGTCTTATTCAGAATGACTATATGTGCAGATTTTTTGAAGTAGGAAAAGAAAAATGGAAGGATTAACATTAGGATTGACGATCGCGGCAGCTGTGATAATTGTTGTGGGAGTGGGGTTAGGAATTGTTTTCAGCGTCTTTTTTCAAAATATGAAGTCGGCAGGTATGGAACGCATACAGGAACAGTTCCCTACAGAGGAAATAGTGCGCTCGGAGCAAACTGCCAACTTTCTGGGTCTGAAATCTCGCGGTCGCGGTCAAATTCGTGGCAATGGAGTGCTAGCATTAACTAGGAAAGAATTGTGGTTTAGTCGCTTTGTCATACGCGACGATATTAGTATTCCCACTGAAAGCATCCAAGAAGTTCGCCTAGTGGATAGTCACCTAGGCAAACGCATCTTTGGTCGTCAATTACTCTACGTTTGTTTTCTGACTTCTGATACAATAGATGCAGCTGCTTGGTTAGTTGCAGATCCTTATGGGTGGAAAAGAGTAATTGACTTAATCAAGGAATAACGGTTTTCTGTATCAGAAAATATACTATTTGATTGTACTAAATCTCGGCTTTGTTGCATGAAAGTAGCGATATAGCTGAGAAGATATGGATATTCATCATCGGGGAGTATGGGAATATTTTTCTACTTTTTTCTCCTATTGCCTTTATCCCACAAACGAATCCATGGAGCAAAATTGTCATCAAGGTCAAGATACCAAATGACTTTCATAGACGCACTATCAAACTGTAAAGTCCAGGATTTTAAGTTAGAAAAAAACGGAGAGGGTGGGATTCGAACCCACGGAGGTTTGACCCTCACTCGATTTCAAGTCGAGCGCATTCGACCACTCTGCCACCTCTCCATTAATAAGTCAAAAGTTAAAAGTCAAAAGTTAAAGGTCAAAAGTCAAAAGTAGGAATACTCTATAGCGCTACGCGCAAATCAGAAGTAATCTCTGACTGGGTTTGAGCATTTAGGAATGTCCTAAACTTTGCTTTGACTGCTATAACTGTTTTGACATTTATATATTATAGCACTTGTACAGGCTCAACAACAGATTTTGATGGGGAATATAAAATTTCTTCAACTGCTGTAAAATCATGGCCAACCCAAACCAAAGCAGTTTGAGATACAATACCTGCTTTCATAGATACAATTGAGAAATTCCGTTTTTTCTGGCCTTCAATTTCTATAATGCGTGGCACACTTGCTGCATTCAAATATAATGTCCCTTCGGTATCTACATCAATACGCTTACGCAACTTTTCCTGAGTATGTCTCAATCTATGGTGCATATGACCAAAAGTCACTAAGGGAATTTTCTTGCCCAATTGCCGAGATTTTGCAATGGCATCGCTAAAATCAGGGTCCCCATAATCCCCTCCCCTGGGTGGCCAGTCGCGTCCGGCTGGATCTTCAGGAGCATCTCCCAAACCGGCAGGTCCATTATGACCAAGAAAAATTATATTGTTACATACTGCGTTCTCTACTGCCTTGACTATTAAATTAGTAGATTCCTCAAAACTATTAACTCCAAACCTTTGCTGATAAAAATCTTGATATTTCCATTCTGGACCTCCCCAACTAAAAGGACGAGTCCCAATAACTGTCAAGTCTAACTCTGGAAAGTCTCGCTTTCCATAACCTACATGAGCTTCTCCAAATAAGTCTATTTGTTTTTGTACTCTATCTTCTTTAGTTTGGTCATAAGGGCATTTTTTTCTGCCCCATTCTGTTGCGGTATACCAAGCATCGTGATTACCAAAAACTGCTGCTTTAGGGATATCAATAGCAGCGATTTTTTCTACAACCTCTACTGCTTCATTGCCATAATCTCCCACAAATAGTACTAAGTCAATTCCTAGATATTTGAGGGCTTTTTCATCTTCTGGTTCCCATTGATCGTGAACATCTCCAACAATGGCAATTTTACTTAATTTTTCTAGATTATCTTTCATTTTTGCTTTCTTTTGCCAATATTATTTTGTCTGAATTACTAGAAATATTTGGAATCTTTTAAAGATTAGCTGCTATTTGCTAAATCTAATCTATCCAATCAAATTTTTTTTGACATAGTAAATAACTATATGGAAGTTTTCTTTACTTATTTATTGTAGAATTTAACTCAAATTTATTCTCAAAAATAGACTTAAATCTAGGTCATATTGTATCACGATGGAACATCAACAACTAATTATTTTTACTCGCTATCCAGAACCAGGAAAAACTAAAACACGATTAATACCTGCTTTGGGGGCTGAAGGTGCAGCAAATTTGCAACGTCAGATGACTGAAACAACTGTCAAAAAAGCTAATAAGTTATTTGATTTTATTTCATTATCGATTGAAGTTCGATTTGTCGGTGGCGATTTAAAATTAATGAAAAATTGGTTAGGTTCAGATTTAAAATATCAAGAACAAGGTATAGGGGATTTAGGGGAACGTATGGCAATAGCGTTTCAATCTGCTTTTAATCGAGGGATGAAATATGTGATAATTATTGGTATAGATTGCCCTAGTTTAACTCCTGAAATTATTTTACAAGCTTTTACTAAACTGACTCAATCTGATGTGATAATTGGTCCTGCAACAGATGGGGGTTATTATTTAATTGGTCTGAGAAAAATTACTCCAGAATTATTTCAAGGTATTAATTGGGGAACCTCTGAAGTCTTGTCAAAAACTGTAGTGATCGCTCAAAGTATGAAGTTAGTTATTGACTATTTACCTAAGCTTTCTGATGTTGACCGTCCAGAAGATTTAGAAAATTTACAGTTTTAAATTAACTAATACACATCTAATTATCATTAAATTTTAAATTTAATTCGCTTGAATAGTAAGGATGTTGAAGAAGGCAGCTATGCTGAAGGCAGCTATGCTGAAGGCAGAAGGGAAAATTGCTGATGGATACTCCTACACGCCATGCAGACTTTAGCTATTAGCTGTATTACCTTTAAAGGATAAAAAAGCAATAGCTGAATGCTTACTCAATTTCTGATATTTTAAGTCAATAAATTTGATTCCTTTCTTCAATATTCCTTCGAGGGTAGCAAGGTTATACCATTTCTCTATGAAGTTGCACTTATAGCGGTTTTCAAATAGATAGACTACAGTGGCCAAAGCATTCTCCTACTGTCTGTTCCCTACTCCCTACTCCCTACTCTCTAAACCAAAATAATTTTGTAGTCTACTTAAATTAAAAGCGCTGTAATATAAAGATGAGAATAGTCAGCATAATAAGGTATGAGCAAAAATTATTAAGCACATTCTTACAGAGAAATGGTATTAAAAATTGATGACTGATAACTGATAAATGATAACTGAAATGACCAGTATTTCGATTATTATTCCTGTTTTAAATGAAGTTAGTACGATTACCCAAACAATTTCAACAGCCCAAACGGCAAAAGATAAAGACATAGAAATAATAGTTGTTGATGGAGGCAGTAATGATGGGACAATTGAGCTGATTAAATGTTTAAATATCCAAGTTATTTCTTCTGTTCCTGGTCGCGCCACTCAGATGAATTGTGGAGCAAAAATAGCAAGGGGAAAAATTCTTTTATTTTTACATGGAGACACTCTTTTACCTTCAAATTTTGACCGAATGTTGGAAGAGATATTGGTCAAACCGAAAATTATTGCAGGTGCTTTTGAATTAAGTATTAGAGGAACAAAAAAAAGTTTACGAATAGTTGAAAGAATGGTAAACTGGCGGTCGCGTTATTTGCAAATGCCTTATGGAGACCAAGGAATTTTTCTCCCAGCCAAAATTTTTCAAGAAATTGGTGGTTTCCCAGAAATACCAATTATGGAAGATTTTGAATTGATACGACAGTTAAAAAAAAGAGGAAAAATTGCAATTGTACCAACTCCAGTATTCACCTCTGGTCGTCGGTGGCAAAAATTAGGAATACTCAAAACTACTTTGATTAATCAAATAGTTATCATTGCTTATCTACTTGGGGTATCTCCAAAAAGACTAGCGCGATTTTACCGTAGCCATATTTAAGGAATCAATCAGAAGGTTTTGGACTTTCAGAGCTACTACCAAAGAAGAATCACAAAATATTTAATAAACAAAAATTAAAAATTTATTAATAAAGACCAGATTAGATTAATTTTTTTAAAGTTGAAAACCAATTTTGAGAATAGAATGCACCTACCTCGTAAAATATGAGCTTAATATCTTCTAAAGATTTTTGAACTTCAATTCAGAGGAAAGCTAAGTATGCCAGAAGCTACAGATACAGGATTTGTTCAACCCTATAATGGAGACCCTTTCGTTGGTCATTTATCTACTCCAATCAGTGATTCTGACTTTACCAGAGCATTTATCGGTAATCTACCTGCTTACCGCACAGGTCTATCCCCAATTTTACGGGGTCTAGAAGTAGGTATGGCCCACGGTTATTTTATCGTTGGCCCTTGGACAAAGCTTGGTCCATTACGAGATTCTGCTATAGCCAACTTAGGTGGGCTGATTTCTGCGATCGCCCTAATTCTAATTGCCACTATTTGCCTATCCGCTTATGGTATAGTTTCCTTCCAAGGAGATAGTCCTGAAGGTGCAGACCCACTCAAAACTTCTGAAGGTTGGAGTCAGTTTACTGGTGGTTTCTTCATCGGTGCCATGGGTGGTGCCGTTGTTGCATTTTTCCTACTAGAAAACTTTGAAGTTGTAGATTCCATTTTCCGTGGTTTAGTTAATAACTAAATATCTCTTAATAATTGAAGATGTAAATCTGATTTTTATATTTACATCTTGCTTTAATGGGTGAAATAATTACAGTCAAATTTTGCCAAAAAAACAAGTAAAATTTTGATTAAATCAGATAATCACCTACTTTGAAATAGTGTAATTTAAGGAGAATTTGAAATGACTGGTTCTTATGCAGCAGCTTACTTACCTTGGATTTTAATCCCCGTAGTTTGTTGGTTAATGCCCATTGTAACTATGGGTTTATTATTCCTTTACATTGAGAGTGAAGCCTAGTTTTTTTATCAGTCTAGGTCAATAAATTAATTGAACAAAGTGGCGTATTAACATTTACCTGATTAACAATTCAGGAGATAAAAACGCCACTTTTTATTGTTTTTGGGGGTAGTTGATATTGGCAATATTTTCTATCTGAAAATAGCTGTTAGAGACTCATGTTAGATTGCTTTCCTGCGGAATGCTGTCCAAATGTTCCAAGTTCTAACGGACTACGCAACAAGTTTTTAATTTAACAGCATTTGCCCAATGAGTTTTCTGTTTCTTTACTCTATGTATTTGAAAGCATTTAGCTTGAATTTCAGGCTTGATGCTGCACCAAGAGTTCCAAGAATGAGAAGACTTAAAGTGGAAGTGGATTCAGGAATTGAAGAAGATCCAGGTACTTGCTTAAAAGTTAGATCGAGACTTGCAAAAGATACAACTGCATCGTCCCTGTATTCAAAAGGTATCTGTCCGCTGATGTCCCCTGTGAATACCCCAAGAATCTGATCGGAGCTGTAAAAATCCAAAAGCTCAAGAATTACAGTATTTGTTTCACCCAAAGGAGTTCTTCTGATATCTGGACTTGTTTTGAAGTCAAGTCCAGCAATCTTAAAGAGGTCGGAAATAATACCGTTACTGCGAGGGGTAATTGTTAGGGTGAAAATTGCCGATTCTAAGTTAGAAGGAGAAGGAATATCAAATGGGGAATCAGTGAAGTCAAATATCCAAGATGTTATGTCATCTGCTCCATCTCCAACTACACTACCGCGTCCCCCTAGAGTAATGAAAAAGTCACCATTCGTAACTGTATCTGGAGCAAGTACAGTTGGAGGAGAGACACTACCACTTACGCTGTCTGAAAGAGTAAAAGCAGAGGCATTATTTGCCATTAAGCTATTTAAAGAAACTGCTGCCCCAAGACTACATAGAAGCGCTTTAACGTAATAATTCATGGTTACCTACTTTATAAAACTGATAGAATACGCTACATAAAGTGAAAAATTGACGTTGATAGCAGCTAAAGCAAAGGTTACGACATCACTAATAGCAATTAACTGTTTTAACATTGTTAATTTCCTTCTGCTTTTTGGATCAGACGATCGCCATAATGAAAATCTCACCTTTAAATACAACCGATACAACTATCGATCTTATCCTCTGATTTATGCACTGTCTAAAACTTGTACCTTACACGCCAAATCAAGGCTGTACTTTATTTTTTTGTCTGATGATTAAATATTTATGAGTTGAAAGAGGTTATGCGATTGAGTGAAAAACGTAGCTAAATATTGGGTGAATCAGGTATTACCCAAAGGCAGTAATTATACTTGTAACACCTACAAAGAGAATTATAAACTATATGCAGTAATGTGCAAGCCCTGTTCATAAAAATTTACAACCATTATTCTAATCTAAAAATAGGCTGATGTGAATGAATACCTTTTACCCCAGGAGTCTAGGGAGGGTCCTGAAGAATTAAATTACTTGCAGCACTCAGAGTCAACCGACACACGAGCTTTTATATAGAATCCGGTTATATAGTATATGTTCATTATTCAATCACCCCATCATATAAAATCAGGTGATACAGTAATCGCCAAATTACTTTCTCAACTAAAATATGTTAAGCATGAATACGAATTTAAAAATTTATGCATTTTCATTTCCTTTCTTACTCCTTACTCTTTACTCCTTACTCCTTACTCATTACTCATTACTCCTCAGTAATACGATAACTAATTACCCGGATTCTATATTACACTTCCAAGGAGGAGTGGAAACTATCCAAACTAAAACTTTCAAATCATTAGTGAGAAATATGGAAATGCCAGCATAAAGGAATACAATAATAAATCGGCACTATTACTTATAACTAAACCGTGAAAATATTCATCTACCACACTCCCGAAGAAACTCCCACAGAAAATATGCCAGACTGCGCGATCGCCGTTGATGTCCTCAGAGCTACAACAACAATGGCCACAGCATTAGATGCAGGTGCAGAAGCAGTACAAGTATTTAGCGACGTTCAAGAATTAATGGCAGTTAGCGAACAATGGCCTGCTGACAAACGCATTCGTGTAGGGGAAAGAGGAGGCAAAAAAGTAGAGGGTTGTGATGAAGGTAACTCACCCCTCAACTTTACTTCAGAAGTGGTCAAAGATAAACGCCTATTTATGACTACTACTAATGGCACCCGTTGTCTTCAGCGCATTCAAAATGCTAAAGTTGTCCTAGCAGCAGCACTTGTTAACCGTCGCTCCGTAGTTGAATATCTCAAAACCAATAAACCAGAAACTATTTGGATCTTGGGGTCTGGGTGGGAAGGTAGTTATTCATTGGAAGATACGGTCTGTGCAGGAGCGATCGCTCATACCCTAATTACAGAAACTAATTCTCTCCCAGATGAAACTGTAGGAAATGATGAAGTATTTGGTGCAATATCCCTCTATCTTCAGTGGGAGCAAAAATTATATGAACTATTAAATTATGCCAGTCACGGCAAACGTCTCCAACGCTTAGAATGTTATGAAGACCTCAAATATTGCTCTCAAACTGACACCTTAGATATTTTGCCTATGCAGAAAGAACCAGGAGTTTTAATTAGAGCTTCAAGAATTTAGAATGCGCGAATGCGCGAATGCGCGAATTACCTCTCCTTGAAAACGGATAGGATTGGGTTAAAAGGAATTTTTTTCTTCACAGGAGTCGATTGGATATGGCGAGGAGACCTCGCCATCCCTCGACCGCTTTTTTCTCCATGAATGGAGAGGCTTTATACCTTAATTTTTCAGTAAATAATATCAAATTTGGTTATACAGTTCCATTATTGTTAGACCACTGTAGGGACTTTCCATGGAATGTCCCTATAATACTTGTAGTTTTTATTTTATGTCCCATATTTATAGAACCCATTTATAGCAACTACCAGGTTGGTGTTTGACAATTAGTGCGAGCATCTTGCTCGCGTCATAAATCATCATAATTACTCTCCTCTTTTACAGCGCTTTTCAGATTGATAAACCACATCGCCACAACCAAAACCCTGTAAGGGCGAATGGCCATTCGCCCCTACTGTGGTCTACCCAAATGAAAACTGCTGTAATCAGTCCTCAAGAAATTCAGAAATAGGATATGGGAAAAAGGTAAAAAAATGCTCCCCGACTCCCCCACTACCCTACTCCCCTACTCCCCATTTTTTCCTAACAATAATGAACCTGGCATCGCTTTTTTGATCCAGTCTGTAATTATAATTTGTTCGCGATCGCATGATTCAATTACCTGACCATTTAAGTTACGAAATACTATTTCTTCTGGAATCTCTATTTCTTCCCCAGTAGGTACAATTATTTTCTCAAGTTGAGAAACGGCAAAAGGTCGCAAAGAGTGAAACACCACATAATTTCCACTCTCTCCAGCTAAAACCTCTGCTAAACCAACTTCTTGTCGATACTGAATTAACTTATGCTTAGACTTCATCCGAGAAAATATAGAAGTAGTGCGGTTGACATTAAAAAAAGGCGACCGCGTCGGTCTTGGCCAATTTTTTCGCAAAGAAATGGGGTCAGTTAAAATCTGACTACAAATTTGCTCAATATCTACTGCTACATCAGCATCTTTCCCCAAATGTCGCAAGTCCAAACAGACAGTATGCAGACCAGCTTCTTGTAAGCGATCGAGTTTATCCAAAATAAACTGGTCTTTATCCAAAAACATAAACGTACCATGCACCGTTTCCAAAGTAGGGAAAGGTCGGTTATTGCTATCTTCTGATGACACTGTAGTTTGCAGAGGTACTTTTTGCTGAGACTCAGAGTATAATAAATGTTGAGATAGTAGGGAACGTGGCGAATAAAACAACAAAATTTGCCCCACTCCCAAAACTTCGCAACTGATAGGAAGAGTTTGGCAATATTCAATTAGTTTTTGTTCTGGCAGTTCAATGGATAGTATTAAACGTTCCAAGGAATCAGAAAAAATCTCGCACCAACCCCGTAACGCTTCCAAGTTGTGATTACCTGTTTCCACAACAAATTGTAGCGCTATAGTTGGATAATGAGTTTTCAACCACCAGGCAGCACCTGGATCGCAAACCCTAACTGCCTCAAACTTGCTCAAGTCCCACTGAATCAGTTGTTCGCAAATCCTATTCATTACCTGTTCTGGCATCAGAATATCCCACACCAACACCGGGCGCAAACCTAATTCTACTGCTGTTGATGCTAACAACAGTAATTCTTTTTGTGAGAGTTTTCCTTGTCTGGCAAGTAAGGTAGGTTCTAATAAAACCTCTTGTAATTTAGGAGCGTTGGCACACCGTTTTAAATCATTGAGAGATGAGACAAAAGTGTTAAATTGCATTTTGTTTTGGATAAAAATATTTAACTCATTTGTATAAATATTTACTTCTCAAAGAGTCAGGACTTACGCACTGACAATAGATATAGAGTTTTGGTGTGTTACGCTAGCGCGCTTCACACCCTACTGGAGTGACATAACTATTCCCTATTCCCTACTTTTACAAAAAGTCTATATCTTTTTGGGAGATGTCTATTCTTTAATTCTTGACGTTGGTGATTTTAGGTATGATATCATATCTAGATTAAGAGCGCGAACAAAAAACTTTCTTTTCTACTACTCTTTCTTCTTATTTATTCCCTCCTGACTTCTGACTCCTGACTCCTAAAGAATTAAGATTAATATCATACACGCACTTCAGCAACGCCTAATTCTTTAATTTTCTAATCATTTTCATCACTTCCTGATAATCCTCATTTTTTCCTTGTTGTTGATAAAGATCGGCCGCTTTTTCAAAGTCATCTATTGCCTCTTGATATTTTTTGGTAAAGTAACGAAGTATACCACGATTATAATAAGTTTTAGCATCTTTTGGTTCCAGCTTAATTGCTTCTGTATAATCATCTATTGCCTGCTGATAATCCCCTATTTCATAATTAGAAATGCCTCGATTATTATAAGCATCTGCATAATCCGGATTAATCTTAATTGCCTCAGTAAAATCAGCGATTGCCCCATAAAAGTCCTTCATTTCATAAAGACAAATACCTCGATTATTATAGGCATCAGCATCTTTGGGATGAGATTTGATAACTGCCGTAAAATCAGCGATCGCCTCCTGATAATTTCCCATGACAGAGTGAAGACTTCCTCGGTTGTGGCAAGCGTTAGGATCGCTAGGATCGATTT
>NZ_JAAHGO010000007.1:201732-255794 GCF_010672455.1 Okeania sp. SIO2C9
GCATCAGCATCTTTGGGATGAGATTTGATAACTGCCGTAAAATCAGCGATCGCCTCCTGATAATTTCCCATGACAGAGTGAAGACTTCCTCGGTTGTGGCAAGCGTTAGGATCGCTAGGATCGATTTTAATCGCAGTAGTAAAATCAGTAAGTGCCTTTTGATAATCTTCTAAATGTGAATAAGCAACACCTCTTTCATTATAGCAGGTATAAATTTGATAGGGATCGAGATTAAATGTGAGAGCTTCAGTAAAATCAGCGATCGCCTCCTGATAATTTCCTAGTTGAGACCTGAGTTTACCTCGCTGGTAGTAAAGATCGGCTTCATTAGGATTAACTCGAAGTGCTTCTGTTAAATTAGCGATGGTTTTTTGAGGATCTTTTTCTTGAGGTTGAATTTGTTTTTGCTTGTAGCGACCATCACTATCTTTAAAATTAGAAACATCATTTTTTGATGTCAGGGGCAAAACATCCCTAAAAACTGCTTCTGGAGATTTTTCCATCTGAGTTTCTGATGTCTGTGGTGAAGTCTCCTCTACAGATGCTGGTGGAGATTTTTCCATCTGAGTTTCTGATGTCTGTGGTGAAGTCTCCTCTACAGATGCTGGTGTAGACTGCTCCAATGTTCTAATCATTTTCATCACTTTCTGATAATCTTCGTTTTTTCCTTGTTGTTGATAAAGATCGGCTGCTTTTTCAAGGTCATCTATTGCCTCTTGATATTTTTTAGTAAAGTAACGAAGTATACCACGATTATAATGAATTTTAGCATCTTTTGGTTCAAGCTTGATTGCTTCTGTATAATCATCTATTGCCTGCTGATAATCCCCTATTTCATAAAGACAAATACCTCGATTACTATAAGCATCAGCATCTTTGGGATGAGATTTGATAACTGCCGTAAAATCAGCGATCGCCTCCTGATAATTTCCCATGACAGAGTGAAGACTTCCTCGGTTGTGGCAAGCGTTAGGATCGCTAGGATCGATTTTAATCGCAGTAGTAAAATCAGTAAGTGCCTTTTGATAATCTTCTAAATGTGAATAAGCAACACCTCTTTCATTATAACAGGTATAAATTTGATAGGGATCGAGATTAAATGTGAGAGCTTCAGTAAAATCAGCGATCGCCTCCTGATAATTTCCTAGTTGAGACCTGAGTTTACCTCGCTGGTAGTAAAGTTCAGCTTCATTGGGATTAACTCGAAGTGCTTCTGTTAAATTAGTGATGGTTTCTTGAATAACTTGTTCTTGAGGTTGAATTTGTTTTTGCTTGTAGCGACCATCACTATCTTTAAAATTAGAAATATCATTTTTTGACACCGGCAGCAAAGCATCCTTCAAAATTGCTGGTGTAGACTGCGAGACTGCTGTTTCTGGTGTCTGTGGTTCCTCTACAGATGCTGGTGGAGACTGTTCTATTTCTGTTTCTGATGTCTGTGGTAAAGTCTCCTTTACTGATAGATCTCTCCGTAAATAACGATTTAACAAATTATTCACAAGGGAGTTAGCTGAATTATTGGAGATGTCTGATGTTTCTGGAGATTTTTCCTTTTCTATCTCTGTCTGTGGTCTTTGTGCTGTTGTTTCCTCCAAAGATACATCTGGAGATTTCTCTGTCTCTGTCTGTGGTCTTTGTGCTGTTGTTTCCTCCAAAGATACATCTAGAGATTTCTCTGTCTCTGTCTGTGGTCTTTGTGCTGTTGTTTCCTCCAAAGATACATCTGGAGATTTCTCTGTCTCTGTCTGTGGTCTTTGTGCTGTTGTTTCCTCCAAAGATACATCTGGAGATTTCTCTGTCTCTGTCTGTGGTCTTTGTGCTGTTGTTTCCTCCAAAGATACATCTGGAGATTTCTCTATCTCTGTCTGTGGTCTTTGTGCTGTTGTTTCCTCCAAAGATACATCTGGAGATTTCTCTGTCTCTGTCTGTGGTCTTTGTGCTGTTGTTTCCTCCAAAGATACATCTGGAGATTTCTTTCTCTCCACATCATTTTTTTGTTTCTGCGGTACATTCTTATCAACCGAACGACCTCTCTGCAAATAGTGATGTAACACACTTCTTATCGGATAGTTAGCTGAATTAGGAGATTTTTTCATCTCCACATCATTTTTGGATTTCTGTGGTAAACTATCCTCAGCAGATACATCTGGAGATTTCTCCATCTCAATTTCAGTCTGTGGTTCTTCTGTTGTCGTTTCTTCTGCTGTCGTTTCTTCTGTTGTCGTTTCTTCTGCTGTCGTTTCTTCTGCTGTCGTTTCTTCTGTTGTCGTTTCTTCTGCTGTCGTTTCTTCTGTTGTCGTTTCTTCTGCTGTCGTTTCTTCTGTTGTCGTTTCTTCTGCTGTCGTTTCTTCTGCTGTCGTTTCTTCTGTTGTCGTTTCTTCTGCTGTCGTTTCTTCAGTCTGTGGTTCTTCTGTTGTCGTTTCTTCTGCTGTTGTTTCTTCTGCTGTTGTTTCTTCTGCTGTTGTTTCTTCTGCTGTTGTTTCTTCTGCTGTTGTTTCTTCTGTTGTCGTTTCTTCTGCTGTTGTTTCTTCTGCTGTTGTTTCTTCTGCTGTTGTTTCTTCTGCTGTTGTTTCTTCTGCTGTCGTTTCTTCTGCTGTCGTTTCTTCTACTACTGCTGCAGACTGGTTCTCTATCAGAGAAAGCAGATACTCTCGCTTTTGATTAGCTTCATCATAATCAGGATTTATTGTTAGTGCTTCTGTGTATGAGGCAATAGCTTTTTCACAATCTGCCATTGCTTCATATACAAAACCTCTATTGTAATAACTATCAGCATCATTAGGATTAAGTCGGAGTGCTTCATCTAAGTCAGCTATCGCTTCGGTATAATACCCCATTTGAGAAAGAGCTAAACCACGATTATTATAAAAATCGCTATTACTGGGATTAATTTTAATCGCTTCGCTATAATCAAAAATTGCACCTTGATAATCTTCTATTTGATGCTTGGCAATACCTCTATTGTAGTAAATCTCTGCATTACTTGATTCCATCTCTATCACTGTCGTATAATCAGCGATCGCCCCATAATAATCTCCCCATTGGTAACGAGCTAGTGCCTGCTCATAAATAACTGCGATATCAATTTGATTATTTTCCATCTTGTTTACTAAATTTTTTCAATCAATTTTTTATGCTTTACCATATAGTAAATCATCTATGTTCAATATTTTTTATCAATGTCAAAAAAATTTATATATTGGCCAAACTTTTTCCCATTTTTTATAATACTTATACTATGATTAATAGTATAATAATATTTTACTTTGAACAAATAAAAAGATGGTAATATCATGTCCGGTGAAATACTTATAAATAAGGGATTAAAGAGGGGGGAGCTAGGAGAGGGGAGAATAGAGAGATTTGCCCTGTGTAACGAGGATAGGTTTTTTCATCACTAATTATCCGGACTTGATATAAATAATTCAAAATCAACAGAAGGAAAACAATTATATTAAACCCTCTTTTCTCTCAAAGGTGTTCATCTACAAGTTCTCAAAGTAGGACTAATTTTATAGCAAAGAATGGGTTGTTTAGGACAGAGATTGATGATGAATCTTAAATGAAGAAAGGTTTTTCCCAATAACTATTGCTTGTTGCCTGCTTTGAAATAACAACCAGCAATTTCTATTTCAAAAGAAAAATCTCCCCAGAGGTCAATCTGAAGAGACGAAATAAATGATTGAATTACTATTTTTTCAGGGAACAGTTTTGTGCTGATTCTATCTATGATGCTGAAGCATTGAAACCTTGTCCTGCTTCCTGCTGTTCATTATTATCTGATTGATTTTTTTGATCCTGAACTGACTGCCAAATCAATCCACCTAAATGAGTAAATGCTAAAGCGATCGCTGGCACGGGTAAAAGATAACTATGTAAAGTGTACTGACGCAATACAGTCATTGTACTAATACCATTACCACCTGTTAAAATATATCGTAGTAAAGAACCAATAAAAGGAATAGTTTCTACAGTAGATAATTCTATAGAAAATCTCCAAAAACCTTCTTGAGACCAGTCAAGAATCATTGCTGTCCAACCCAAACCAATTGCTACTAAAACAAGGAAAATTCCACTAATCCAAGCAATCAACCAACTAGAGCGAAACTGCCGACTTAAAAACATAATTATTATTTGAATTAAGCCGAGAATAATGATACTGTTACCAGCATAATTGTGTAAATCTCGAATTATCCATCCGAAAGGAATTTGACTGGTAATCATTTCTAGAGATTTGTAAGCACCACCAGCGGTGGGTTGATAATTAAACGCTAGCAATGTTCCAGACAAGGCAGATATTATAGTTAATGTCAAAATTGAGATAGCTACAATGGTAGCTAATCTCCGTAAACTCAAGGTCGAATTAATATTGTTAATCATTTAATGAGTGAAAGTCGATAAATTATTGCGGATATTAAAATTAGGACTTATGTACCTGCAACATATTTTCGCCATTGTTACCGATAGGGTTTGCGCAGCAATCCGGAACGGAAATCAATCTCAAATCCTAGTTTTTTGTACCTGATGCGTAAGTCCTGAAAATTAAACAGATACAGCATTAAAGTCATGTGTTTGACTTCTCTCTCGGTTAAAATACGAGAGATTCTAAGCGGATGTTTCAAATCGGGTTAAAACCACGATTCTCCACGTTTCACACTTAACTGTCACCGACGATTAGTCAGTGGTGGCAGCTCATATACCACCTGGACGCTCTCACATACTGATGATTAAACCATATGCTTTGCGCTTACTTTTACGATTATCCTTTCAGAGTGGTTTTACTCAAAGAGCGAGCTATAAATCCCTATCTTTGCTGCCTGCTTGTCTGTTGCCTTGGTCTTGGTAGCGACAATACGTCCTACTAGTTTCCTGACCACAGGAATTTCACCCCTAAAAGATAGATAAAATCGCCACTCTGGATTTAGAGCGCTATTAACTTTAATCTGTGACCGTACTATATAAATCTTAACATAAAATTTTTTTTTGTTGCAATTTAGGCAAAATTATCAAACATAATTAATAGCGATCGCTTATACCACAAAATGCGAATTATTTATGTATAATATTATACTAATATTATAATAGATTAAAAAAAAAAGCGTTTCCTGACGGAATGCTCCGCAAACAGCAATTGCTGCAATCAGAATTTTCTAAAGTCATGCTCTGCAAACAGCTTAGATTTATACTGAGACCGAGAGAAATGCAATTTCAAAGAGGATTTCAACGCAAGCTGATAACTGAAAGCTTTTAGTCCAGAACTAGTTAAAAATTATGGGTTTCTAAATTAACTTGTGTACGTTTCCAATGTCTAACACTAGGAGCTAAAGTAATTAAATCTTCAATATTGCGGTGCATTGCAATACAAATAGCATCTAAAGGTAAATCATTAGGATCGTAACCGAAAGGATTTTCTATTTCTAGAGCAATTTCTTCAATTCCAAATACTGTAAAACTGATTAAGGCAACTACTACACCAGTCCAAAAATGAAACTCATTAACTATTTGAAATGGTAATGATAAACAATAAATTAACAATAATTGCCTCAGATGAATTGAATAGGCTAAAGGAATTGGTGTATTTAAAATTCCCTCACAACAAGTTAATGCTTCAACCATTCTATCCAACAACTTAAACATCGCAGTAAGTTGATAAGGATTAATACAACCACGTTCATATTGATGCTGGAGATAATCACTAATCCAAAAAGCAATATGAATAGGAGGATGATTCATTGTTTTGAGCTTTTCATACCACTTTTTAGGCATATATCCCTCTAATTCTCTATTTACACTCTGACGGCGCAAATATAATTTACCAGCAATAGCAAAGGCTACTAATAACCTGATTATTTCCTCTTTTACTTTTCTATCTGCTGGTTCATTTTCTTCAACAGAAACCCAAATTTGTCGGGCAAAATTACGAACTGTATTAACAATTTTGCCCCATAGTTGCCGACCTTGCCAGAATCTTTCATAAGCAGTATTTGTTCTAAAAACTAATAGTAAACCCAAAACCAAACTAGGAACAATACTACTTTTCGCCGGCAAAGTCACAGGAAAATTAAAATAGTTAAGTAAAGAAATCAAGCAACCAAAAAATCCGCAGAATGTCACCCGAAAAATAATAGCCGGAATGACCGAATATCGCATTTGCAGAATAACCGTCAACCATTCTCGCTTTTCCCTATAGCGACCATCTATCACCCTGTTTGTAAACATATTAATTTAGCAAAATTTAGACAGATCGAAATAATCTGTACATTCATAGATACCCAAATTAATCTTACTCTCGTTTTTCTATCAGATAAAGGGAGACTTCAAAAATGATAACTCTTGGGTTATATTATGTCCAGTCAATGAGCCTTGAAGAAGTAGTCATATCATGTCCGTTTAATTAGTTATACCAATTCACTTTAGAGATGTCACAAATAGTTTCACATCTTAGATGTGAAACTATTTCTTGAAATTACTGTAGTGTCAAAGTTTTGAGCCTGTAAAATCTTACTTTTAACTTTTAACTTTTGACTTTTGACTTCCGTGAAACGGTATTATAATAAAGTTCTTAGGTGGTAGGTGTAAATTCAATAGGACTTACGCATTACAAAGTATTTTCGTCCGAAGCGACCCACAGGAAAGCAATCTCAGGCCCTAGTTTTTCGTACCTCATGCGTAAATCCTGTTCAAGTGAGAACACTGGAAATGGAGCACAAATTTGGGATATTCCTTCAACATCGCTTCAATAGAACATTTTTATGATATTTAATCATCCGGACATGGTATCAGTAGAACTGAGAATGGGGTCGATGGGGATTTAAGCAATCGCATTAAACCTACAACTTTCTTCAATCTGTTTGTATGCCCAACCGTATATATGTTTTTTCAAAGTATTAATATTTAATATACAACCATATAATTACTGATAGCTAAAATGGTGTTTAGTGTTTATAGTGTACTAGAGCCAAAATTCTATGCATATTCCATTATTGACTCTTTCCGAATTTTCTCCACCAGAGTTTTTTTTGACAATTGTTGATATTATAATTGTTTATATTATACGAAGAACAAAAGTGAGGCTATATATCCTATTTATTTATTAGCTGTAAGACTATTAGGTCTGAGTCACTTTTTTCTTTTTCAAGCTACTTTGAAATACTCCTGCTGGAAAATTCTGAAGAAAATAAAAATTATGCTATATCTCCCTGACTATTCAAATTTACAAACCTTATATCAAGGCAACAACAGTATAATATATAGGGCATTACGGCAGTATGATCGCACCCTAGTTGTCCTCAAAACGCAAGTTTCTGAATACCCAGCCCCAGAAGAAATTGCGCGCATCAGACATGAATACAACATCCTTAACAACCTCAACTTTGAAGGAATTGTCAAATCTATAGACCTGATCCACCAGGAATATCGTCTCATCCTCATCCTCGAATACTTCAATCCCCTATCTCTCAAACAACATATAACAGACTCATTGATCGCAATTCCTCAATTTCTCAACATAGCAATCCAACTTAGTGACACCCTAGATAAAATACACCAACAACAAATAATCCACAAAGATATTAAACCCCACAACATCCTGATCGATCCCAGCACACAAGAAACAAAAATCATCGACTTCAGCATCGCCACCCGTCTAAAAACAGAAACTCAGACCATCATCAACCCAAATTATATAGAAGGCACTCTAGCTTATATATCTCCAGAACAAACTGGACGCATGAACCGCTGCATAGACTATCGCAGTGACTTCTACTCCTTGGGTGTCACCTTCTATCAAATCCTCACTAAACAGCTTCCCTTCTATAGCAATGACCCAATGGAAGTCATCCACTCCCACATAGCTAAAACCCCTATCCCCCCCAACCAAATCAACTCCAAAATCCCTATTGCTATATCCTTAATAGTGATGAAACTGCTATCAAAAAATGCCGAAGACCGCTATCAAAGTGCCCTGGGATTAAAAGCAGACCTTGAATATTGCTTGACTAAACTACAAACCATTAACAGAATTCAAGTCTTTACTCCAGGGAAAAAGGATAAAAAAGGTCAATTTAGTATCCCTCAAAAGCTCTATGGTAGAAAAACAGAGGTTAGCCTCCTCTTGGAAGCTTTTGGTCGTGTAAGCAATACGGATGACGATAGCATCAGTCAATGCAATAAAGAAATCATTCTAGTTACAGGTTACTCTGGGATCGGTAAAACCAAAGTAGTTAATGAAGTACATAAACCCATAGTTAAAGCCAGAGGCTATTTCATTGGTGGCAAATTCGATCAATTCAAACGGGACATTCCTTATGCTGCTATCAGTCAAGCTTTTCAACAGTTAATCCGCCAGTTACTTACAGAAACTACACTAAAAGTTAGCGAATGGAAGCAGAAACTATTAACCGCATTAGGAGAAAATAGTCAAATCATCATTGATGTCATCCCAGAATTAGAATTAATCATCGGTAAACAAGGAAAAGTAGCCCAGTTAGGAGCAACTGAATCACAAAACCGTTTCAATCAACTATTTGGAAAATTTGTCCGTGTCTTTGCTCAACTAGAACATCCATTAGTTTTATTTCTCGATGACTTACAGTGGGCAGACCTCGCATCATTAAACCTGATCGAACAATTAATGACGGACAGCGAAACCCAACACTTATTATTTATTGGAGCTTATCGAGATAACGAAGTTAACCCAGTACATCCGACCATCCAAACCATAGAAAAAATCAAAAAAACCAGCACAACAGTTAATCAAATTATATTAAAACCCCTAAAAATAAATTACATCAGACAATTAGTAGCAGAAACATTAGCAGAAGAAATTACTACAACTAATGAGCGACTCACTCAATTATCAGATCTACTATACAGTAAAACTCAAGGTAATCCCTTTTTCTTAACTCAACTACTCAAAACATTGTATACAGACAAATTATTAACATTTGATTTTACAGTGGGATTTTGGATGTGGGATATTGAACAGATTCAAAGT
Source organism: Okeania sp. SIO2C9 (assembly GCF_010672455.1). Classification (GTDB taxonomy): domain Bacteria; phylum Cyanobacteriota; class Cyanobacteriia; order Cyanobacteriales; family Microcoleaceae; genus Okeania. Next base: position 210,728 of record NZ_JAAHGO010000007.1, read on the forward strand.
GTAGGAATAGCAGATTTAGGAGTAGTAGAATTAATTGCTAGGAATATTGAAAAACTATCAACAACTACTCAAAAAGTTTTAAAACTAGCAGCTTGTATTGGCAATAAATTTAGTTTAGATGTATTGGCAGTTGTTAACGAAAAATCTTCGACTCAGACAGCAAAAGATTTATGGAGTGCTTTACAAACAGGTTTGATATTACCACTCACTCAGGATTATAAAATCCCCTTATTATTTTCTGAAAATGACAATTCCCGAGAATTATTATTTGATGAATCTAGGGTAAGTTATCGTTTTTTACATGACAGAGTCCAGCAAGCAGCATATTCAATTATTCCCGAAGAAAATAGAAAAAAAATCCATCTAAAAATTGGTAAGTTGTTGTGGAAAAGTCTGCCCTCTGAGCAAATAGAAGAGAACATATTTGACCTTGTAAATCAGTTGAATATAGGGCGAGATTTTATCACAGAAACAGAGTTACAAGAAGGGTTACTAAAATTAAATTTATGGGCAGGGAAAAAAGCCAAAGGAGCTACAGCTTATGAGGCTGCAGGTAGATATTTGAATGTGGGGCTAGAGTTGTTACCCACAAATAGTTGGGAGAGTAATTATGAATTGACGCGGGATGTTTATTTTGAGATACTAGAAGTTGAATACTTGAATGTGAACTTTGAGTCGGCGCAACAATTGTCGGAACTACTTTTGTCTAAGATTCAAAGCAATCTCGAACAAGTGAAAGTTTATGAGTTACAAATTCCATATTATTATTCTCAGAATCAATCACAGCCAGCTATAGATATTGCATTGTTAGCGTTAAAGTATTTAGGAGCGCACCTACCTGCAAAACCAAATAAGGTCAATATTTTAGTGGAGTTAGCAAAAACTAAATTAGCTCTAAGTCATAAAAAAATCGAGGATTTAGCAAATATTGCCATTATGAATGATTCTGAACGGATAGCAACTATGCGACTGTTAATGGCAATGATTCCGGCTGCTTTTAATGCTAATCCGGCTCTGTTTCCTTTAGCTGTATTTAAAATGGTGAGAATCTCTTTGAAATATGGTAAATCTCATCTATCTGCTTTTGGATATGTCAATTATGGTTTAATTTTGTGCGGTGTTTTGGGAGACTTTAATTCAGGCTATCAATTTGGTCAATTAGCTTTGGATTTATTAGACCAACTCAATGCCAGAGAAATTAAAGCGAAAGTATATTTTGCTTTTAATAATTTTATTCGACACTGGAAAGAACATCTTCAGGAAACGATTAACTCATTACTAGAGGGATTTCAAAGTGGTCTATCAGTGGGAGATTTAGAGTTTGCTTCTTATTGTCTTTGTTTTTATACGAATAATAAATTTTGGGTGGGTGAGCATCTAGATACTGTCGATCAAACCCAAAAACAATCTATTGATGTGATATTTAAATATAAACAAAAACTTGTTGGCGATCATTTGACAACTTGGAACCAACTTGTGTCAATGTTGAAAGCTGAAGTGCAGGCAACAGATGATTTATTGAAGCTAGGAGAAAAATTATCTGTTTTAAAACAGGCAAATGATAGTAGAGGGATAATTAATATTTACCTATCGCAACTAATTTACTTTTATTTGTGGAAAAATTATGTGGCAGCTCTAGAAAAGGTGGGAGCAATGGCAGAATATCTAGAAGGAATGAAGGGGTCAATTGAAATTGTGCAATACAACTTCTACTACTCTCTTTCTCTGCTAGGCAACTATCCAAGCGTCTCCGCAAAAGAACAAAAACAATACCTCAAGCAAGTCAAATCCAACCAAAAACAAATGAAAACTTGGGCACAGCACGCCCCGATGAACTTCCAACACAAATACGACCTGATAGCAGCAGAAATAGCCAGAGTTTTAGGTGAAAATGAAACAGCAGCAACCTACTACGAAAAAGCAATTTCAGGAGCTTCAGAAAACAACTACATCCACGAAGAAGCGATCGCCAACGAACGAGCGGCAGAATTTTATCTGTCTATTGCCAGAGAAAAAGTAGCCAAAACCTACATGACGGAAGCCTATTACTGCTATATTAGTTGGGGTGCTACTGGCAAAATCAAGAACTTAGAAGAACGCCACTCTAACTTAATTATTCGCACCCAAACACCAGAAATGCCAAAAATTGATGTCACAACAACTATATCCTCAATCACCAACACAACTAGTAAAAATCTCGACTTCTATACTATTATTAAAGCTTCCCAAACTATCTCAGAGGAAATCGAACTAAATAGCTTGCTTGATAAATTGATGCAAATTCTCATGGAAAACGCTGGAGCAAATAAAGGAACTTTAGTTTTGAACAACTCTGGTAATTGGGAAATTCCTATTCAATGCCTGAGCGGCGGCTATGATTCATGCATCACATCTGTGAGTCAGATTAATTTACCCCATACTGTGATCAATACCGTCAAACAGACTCAAAAAACTGTACTCATCAATGAGCTTGAAACAGAAACTACCTTCGCTGGAGATCCATACCTGATTGAACACCAGCCAAAAAGTCTCTTGTGTACTCCTATCATCAAGCAAGGAAAATTTATTGCTCTCCTCCTCCTAGAAAACAGCCTTGCTACAGGAGCATTTACTCCCGATCGCATAAAAGTTCTTCATCTACTTATGACTCAAGCTGCAATATCCATCGAAAACGCTAGACTTTATCAGGGTCTAGAAAACCACAGCTACAATCTCGAAACCCAAGTTAAACAGAGAACTCATGCACTTCAAGAGAAAAACCAAGACTTAGAGCAAACCCTATTTCAATTGCAGCAAACTCAAACTCAATTGATCCAAACCGAAAAAATGTCTGCTTTAGGAGAAATGGTAGGAGGAATTGCCCACGAAATTAACAACCCCATCACCTTTATATCCAGTAATATCATTCATGCTCGCAAATATTTCCAGGACTTACTAGAGTTGCTTGAGCTGTACCAACAAAACTCTCCTGAACCCAGTCCAGCTATCACAGAAAAATTAGAAGAGCTTGAACTAGAATTTTTGTCTGAGGATGTAGAAAAACTGTTCAATTCTATGGAAAAAGGGAGCGGTCGCATTAGTCAAATTATTCTCGGTTTGCGTAATTTCTCCCGCCTCGACGAATCAGACATGAAGGAGGTAGATATCCACGAAGGATTAGAGAATACCTTAATGATTCTGCAACATCGCCTTAAAGCAGAGCGCTCCCGCCGAGAAATTGCTATAATTAAAAAATACGGAAAACTCCCCCCAGTCTACTGCTGGGCAAGTCAACTCAATCAAGTATTTATGCACATTCTTAGTAATGCGATCGACGCTCTAACAACTTCGAGGATTGAGAGTTGCCCCGAAATTACGATCACCACTGAGGTGCGAGACGCAAAAACTGTCATAATTCGTATTGCCGACAACGGGGTAGGAATGAGCGACAGAGTTTGCCAACGAGTATTTGAACCCTTCTTCAGCACCAAGCAGATCGGTCTAGGAACAGGATTGGGATTATTTGTTAGTTACCAAATCGTGACTCAGCAACATGGAGGAAAGTTGAAGTGTATTTCTCAACTGGGACAAGGGACAGAATTTATTATAGAAATTCCTATTGAAGGGTAACCATTTGAAAAAAAGATTACTACAAGTAAGTAGGTTTTAGGCAGTAAGTGGTCGATTTTAAATAATGCTTTTATTGGGCAGTATATCCTCCATCAATCATCATATTCTGTCCTGTAATGAAGGAAGTCTTATCAGAACATAGCCATTTTACTGCTTCACCTACTTCATCAGGAGTACCTAAACGCTCTATAGGATAAGGATGGTCTGCCATGAACCGATCGAGTTGACTACCAGGTAATATTTTTTCTAGAATTGGAGTTTTAATAACAGCAGGACTCACAACATTAATGCGGATGCCTGATTTTGCATACTCAATAGCTGTTGCTTTAGTCAAGGCTATAATTCCGCCTTTGCTAGCTGAATAAATAGACAGTTCTGCTGTACCAGCTACACCAGCAACAGAAGCCATATTTACAATTGTACCACTACCCTGTTTCAACATTTGTGGAATCTCATACTTCAGAGAAAGCCATGTTCCCTTGAGATTAGTGTTAATAATATAGTCCCAATCTTCTTCTGAAGAATCGATTAATGAACAGATTTTGCTAACACCAGCATTATTGAATGCACAGTCTAAACGACCATAAATATCTACGGTCTTGTTAACCAATGCTTCTATTTCACTAGCCTGAGACAGATCAGTCTTCACAAAAATAGCATCACCACCTATTTCACAAATTTCATGTACTGTTTGTTCTCCTTCAGCAACTCGTCTACCTGCGATGACTACCTTGGCTCCTTCCTGGGCAAACATCAGAGCTGTTGCTTTACCTATGCCTGATGAGCCACCTGTAACTAACACAACTTTTCCGTTAAATTCTTTTGAGAATAACATCTTTACACTCCTTTGATTTCAATAAATATAGCGCTACGCGCAAGGCAACAGGCAACAGGCAACAGGCAACAGGCAGCAGGCGAATACAAAAGGGTTTGCTGCTTCTATTTATGTCAAACACCTTAATGCGTAGCGCTATATAATCTGGAAATGTGGAAAATATAGCAGTTGCCATTACTGTATTTGATATCAAATCCACTATTGTTCGGTATCAATGAGTTATATCAAATCCGGTAGCATCGGTGTTATTCAGTATTTTAAAGATAAGAGTCCATATTGTAGGGGCGAATGGCATTCGCCCCTAACCATTGTATGACGACGACAGAATTATATTGCTCCGAAGCCAACGGATTTGATATTAGGTAATAGGAAGACTTCCTTAGGTAGAGTCCCCGTCGGATTGGCGACGTACAGAAGTCAGCATGGAAAAGATAAAACAAGATTTGGTAATAGTGAATATCGAGATTTTTTTATACCTAAATTAAAAGGATTTGATATGACATATCAAAAGCTTAAAAATCAGACAACGCAAGATTTTTCCTTTTTGCTTGTTGCTTGTTGCTATCAATAATAAATTTTGTTGAGAAGGTGAAGTCTTTATACAAAATAATAAGTTTGTCTTGACTAACAAATACTTCACTCTCAAATGGAAATGATACTAATATCATGTTCGGATGATCACTTATAATAAAGCCAGAATCATTACAGTAGAAGTCTTCAAATTTTATGGCCCAAAAGATGGCGTTCGCCAACTACCTCTATGTTCTGACGATCGCTTATAACTGAACAGCCCTAGTTTGAGGCCACCAATGGAAACAAGTTATATCATGTCCGGATCAGAGCGCTTCGCAAAAAACTTTCTCTTCATTTATAGCTTAAAATTCCCTCCTCATAACTCATAACTCATTACTCATTACTCATAACTCATTACTCCTCCATTTTTATTTATAACTATTCAACCGAACATGATATAAATCCGCTGATGAAAAGGTACTTTTTTCAAATTATCTCTAATATCATGTTCGGATAATTAGTAAAGATACTATTTACAACCGGATTTGATATGACTTCCACAGTAACTCTATTTGTAGGGCACGTCGCAACGTACCCTAAATCACAGTTAGAGTATAATAAAAAATTTGCGTAAGCTCTGATGAACTTAAACTCCTACTTTCATCAGGCTTTCTGATGGTGTAGGAGCAACTCCTAAAGCTACATCACCCCAACGCATCACCATTGCACCAACATTTGATGAAGTACCTAAGGTGTAGATGAGAACTAGGTCATTTTCTCGAAGTTTACCAGAATGAGTTGCATGATAGAGATTAGCAAGAGGTAAAACAGCGCCAATATTAGCGTACTGAGAATGTAGATTAATAGTGCGTTTTGGATCTATATTTAATTTTCGCGCACAGACATCTACATACCAAGCAGTAGGACTATTGAAAGCAAAAAAATCAATTTGATCTAGTGTCAAACCAGCTTCAGCAACAGCACCTTCGCAGCAAGTACGAATCACATTTGAACTCTCACTTAATACTTTACCTGCATTATTGCCAGCGCGGATCAACATTTTCACCTTGTTTTGCTCTTCTATAATGAATTCGTTAAAGAAAGCACCACAGGTATTACCTGTATTTAAAATTTTCGTGCCCAGGACACCTTGATTTGCTTCTAGTTTACTAACCAACACAGCACCTCCAGCGTCACCGAGGAACCACGAGAAACTATCTCGCTCATCAGCAAAACGAGTATAAGTGTTTGAAACAACAACCAATACATTGTGATACAGTCCAGCTTTCACCATGGCGTTGGCAGTTTGGAGCGCTACCATAGCACTAGAGCAAGTTGCTTCAACGTTCCAAGCAGCTCCAGTATATCCTAATTTTTGGGAAAGATAGGCAGCGTTACCAGGGGCAATTTCTTCAGGAAAAATTGAAGCGACAAGCATTAAATCTACTTGGTCAATAGACATATTTGCTGCTTTGAGAGCATCGGTGGCAGCACGATATTCTAAGCTTAGTGAGGAGTCACCAGGGCCTAATACCCTACGTTCTACGGTACCACGAAAAGGGTCTTGAAGATATGGCTTCATCGCTTGACTGAATTCATTGCTGCTGGTTGAATTACTAGCTGAAAAAAGCTTTGCTAAGTTGTTTTGCTCTGCTTGAGCAACTAACTCAGGATACTTTTTTCGCCAATAATCATTAGTACGCACAACACTAGGAAAACTAACGGCAAGAGAACGAATACCTACAGGTTGATACATGATAGATTTATTCCTTAATTATGTACTTGTGAAAAACTTGATTTGTCAGTTCGACGATCGTCAAACTCTCAATTGATGCCTTTTGATTCTGATCTAGATATGGTAATGTTCCATCTGAGCGCCATTGCCAAATCTTTCTTGATCTCCCCATCTCCCCACCCTCCCCACCCTCCCCACACTCTTTATCTAATTACCGAAAAATTCAGGTATAAAGCCTCTCCATTCATGGAGAAAAAAGCGGTCGAGGGATGGCGAGGTCTCCTCGCCATATCCATGAGACCAAGAGAAGAAAAAAAATCCTTTGATCCAATCCTCTTAATTTATAAGAAGAGGTAATTCTAAATTCGCGCATTCTAAATTCGCGCATTCTTGAAACCAATGCTACCGGATTTGATATGAAACACTATTACTAACGTGCGGTGCTATATTTAGTCAATTATTGTTGGCACAAAACACGCTTGAGAACTTTCCCCGTAGCATTTTTGGGAATAGAATCAACAAAGCGAAATGTATGAGGCACTTTATAATTTGCTATTCTCTGAGCACAGAAACTTTTCAGATCCTCAGCAGAAGCAAATTTACTAGGTTTGAGAACGATATTAGCATTAACCACCTCTCCTTTCAGGCGATCGCTCATACCATAAACCGCTGCCTCAACTACAGATGGATGTTCCAGAATCACTTTTTCCACTTCAGAAGGATACACTTTGAACCCAGAAACATTAATCATATCCTTCAAACGATCGACAATATAGAAATAGTTATCTTCATCCATCTTGCCTAGATCGCCTGTACGAAACCAGCCATTATCCAAGACTTTCTGTGTTTCTGTTGTACGATTCCAATATCCTAGCATTACATTCGGACCGCGTATTAACAGCTCTCCAACTTCCCCACATTCAAGCTCGTTGCCAGCTTCATTCACAACCTTCATTTCTACGTTTTCAATTGGCATTCCAATGGAACCCAATTTATATCTCAAATCGTGGTTGTAACAAGCAAAAGGTGAAGTTTCTGTTAATCCATAACCCTCATATATCAGTTTACCACAAAATTCTTGCCACTGACACACAAGGTCTACAGATATTTTAGCAGCAGCACTAAAATAATAGCGCACCGAGTTAAAATCTGACTGCGAGACACCCATCTCCAGCAAGCGTAAAAACACAGTCGGAACTCCAAACAACATGGTCACGCCATGATTTTGAACAGCTCTCAATACATCTTCTGGTTTAAACCGTCGCTGCAAAATAATTGTTGCGCCAGCATTTAACCCACCATTGAGAATAAAATTCTGACCGAAACAGTGGAAAAGGGGTAAAAAAAGCAACAATTTATCATCAGAGTGGATCTTACAAGAATGCTTAACTGAGTGCATATTAGAACACACATTCCCGTGAGATAGGGTTGCTCCTTTAGGAAAACCAGTGGTGCCAGAAGTGTAAACAATAGCAGCAGGAGCTTTCGGTTCCATGGAAACTGCCTTGAAATCAGCACTCCCTTTTTCGAGCAGAGTAGATAAGCTGATATCTGTATATGTTTCACCCTCAGCAATTAAAACATTTTTGAGAAAAGCTAAATCCCGATGGGGTATTTGCTCCCTCAAAGATTCTGTTGTCACAACTGCTACTGCCTCACTATCATTTAGGATGAAGCGAACTTCATCACTTTTCAGCATTGAATTAACAGAAACAACCACGGCACCACGTTTGAGAATTGCCAAATAAGTAATGACAAATTCAGGAATATTTGGCAAAAACAAAGCTATGCGATCGCCACATTTTATTCCCAAATACCGCAAACCATTAGTTACACGATTTGCTAACTCATTTAGTTCCCCATAAGTAAAAGCTTTTTCTTCAAAAATTAAAGCTGTTTTGTGAGGAAAAAATTGAGCGCCTCTTTCAATATGTTGTGTAATATTCATTGTAATTTTTTACCCCAAATATTTGTTTTTCCATGGTGTATAAAGTAGTTTTATAGTAAGCATTTTCTACAAGGAATACTTACGTTTTATACATTGGAGTAATGTATCAAAGAAAATCAAATTATTTGACAAAAACCGTAAGTTTTAACTGCCAAATTAGTAGTGTATTCAGCAATATAATCAGCCGGAGCTATGATTTGACAAATTTGTTGCCAATCACTAGCATCTAGTTGAAAAATTTTTCGGCAATGCTCGATTGTTTCTACCCAAAATTGTAGTTTTTTGGAGAATTTAGTTTTCTGAAAAAAACACAACCATCTACAACAAACTTCTGGGAAAAAAGTTTGAATCTTCATCGAAATATCCTTGTTTTTCTGGCTTAACTAATCAAAACAAGAACAAACTAATTATTGTTGATTAGTTACTATTAATTTTTAACGATTAGGCACAGACAAATGTTTGAAGAAGTGGGAGAGTGAGGGAGTGGGGGAGTAGGAAAGAAACCGATACAGTTGCAGGAGTGCCAAAATAATTAGTAGCTTACGTTGCAAAGCACTTTAAACTACGGTACGGGTAGCATATAAATCAGATATTTCCTTAATTCCCGATTAATGAAAGTAGTTTTAAGGGTAACTGTATAATCGGTATTTCATATCAATCTGAGTAACGATTATTTCGCTTTACCTTGCAACTTTACCTATTTTTTTCTCTGTGTTTTTTACCGAAAAATTGTGGTTTAAAGCCTCCCCTTTTAAGGGGATAATAATATCATGTCCGGATAATTAGTGATAAAAAACTTTCTCCTTCTTCTCCTGTTCTTCTTCTTCCTTCCCTCTTTCCTCCTGACTCCTGAGGACTGACTCCTGACTCCTCCGTCGTTATTTATTTATCACTGTTCAACCGGACATGATATAAGCGGTCGTTTGCGCAGCATGACCTAGGATGGGATGGCGAGGTCTCGGAGCCATATCCAATCGACTCCTGTGAAGAAAAATTTTCATGAATTTGTCAATCCTCTTCTTTCAAGGAGAGGTAATTATTCATTATTCATTATTCATTATTCATTATTCATTATTCATTGTTGAAAGGTAATCCTAAATACTCAAAGTAACCTTCTTATAAGTAAAGATATAGGAGATAATCTAGTATTGTACACCCTAAACTTTACTCATAATTTTTTGAAAAGATAAAAACGAAGAGTTTTCTAATTATTTTTCATTCAGTAATTCAGAAAAAATATCAGAAACAGCTTGACTAATCTGACCAGGGTCACTCAAATCATCTACAATTCGTGAAATATAAATGTCTAAACTTTGTTCATCATCATCCCAGATCAAAGACTGTTCTTTTGACACAGGTTTTCCTAACAGTTCTCTGACTTTATTATACAACATTTTAGTTGCAGGTGACAAGTTTTTTTCAACATCATAATTACCAAAAACCAGATAATTTTTTTGCTCCACTGCCTGGACAGCAAAAATCAAAGCGATCGCTAAATATTGTCGGAATAAATCAATCGAAGTCCGTGCCAAATTAGCAGAACCAAATCCTTGACTATTAATATTCTGATTAAACTGTTCGGCATGAGTAGGAAAACGGTCAGCTAGAGAATTCCCATAAAAAGTCAACAACGGCATAATTGAATTGCCAGCAATTTGCAAACCCTTCAATCCCATATTCACTTTTCGTTGAGCATTCCCCACCAAAGAAGCAGGTAATCCACCATTAAATTCAGGAGTAACTAACAGAGCAATTTGAACATCTAAATGTTTAGCAATTAACCCCATAAAATAGCGCAGTCGGTCCATTGCGACTCCCACATATTGACCCAGAAAATTACCGCCGTGATAGCTACTTTGACGTTTTACATCAATTAAGGGATTATCAGTCACAGAATTAATTTCTGTCTCTATCTGACTAGCAATATCCGACAAACCATCCAGCACCGGACCCAAATACTGCGGTAAACAGCGCATAGAATAACGGTCTTGAATCAAATCGCCACCATCAAAGTGATTATCACCATTCAATTCATCGTAACTCAAACGGGAGTCACACAGCAAATTTACCATTTGTTCTGCGACCCAGACTTGACCGGGGTGAGGTTTCAAACCATGGATAAATGGATGAAATGACTGATTTGTACCGCCCAGTGCTTGTATCATTAATGCGTGAGTTGCAATAGCTACAGCAAATAATGAATGAGCATCATTTACACAATTGGCAGCTATTCCAGTCATCACAGAAGTACCATTAACCATTGCCAACCCTTCCTTAGCACGCAAAGACAAGGTTGGTAATTCAAGTCGCTTAAGAGCTTCAACGGCTGACATTTCTTTGCCTTTGAAATCTACAGTAAACGCTGGATCTAAACCTAGTAATGCTCCAGTAATATGTGTCAGAGGGACTAGATCCCCACTAGCACCAATGGAACCTAAATCATAAACATGAGGGGTAACTCCTTCGTTGAGGAATATCGCCATACGTTCGATTAATTCATAGCGAATACCAGAGGCACCTTTGGTATGAGAGTTCATCCGCAACAGCATAGCAGCACGAACATCAGCAATAGGGAGTCGATTTCCTGTTCCTACTTTGTGATACCAAATTAGGTTTTCTTGCAAGGCAGCAGCATCTTCACAGGAAATAGCTGTGTTAGCCATACCACCAAATCCTGTAGTGACTCCGTAAATTGATTTTCCAGTTTCTACAGCATTGGCAATATAGTTGCAAGAGTCTTGGATACCTTGGCAGACATCTTGACGTTTTGTTAGTGTAACTGGCGCTCCTAATTTTGCTACCTTCGCTACCTGTCTGAGAGTGAGATTGTCTTCGCCAACAACTATTGGGTTTGATATTTGATCAGATTCAGATTTTCTGATGGATAAATGGTTCTCAATACTAGATGAAGTTTTAAGTTTGAGACTCTGATTATGGAGAGATGAAGAACTTTTATCCCCTACCGATTCTTGAAGGGGTTGATTGTTCAGTAATTTATTTCTCAATTGTATTTTCTCCTCTTGAGCGATCGAAATCACAAGTTTACATGACTCATATCACCAACAGGACAGAAAGAATCTATTATAATGAAAATAGATGTCTATACGTATCCATGTTGGATTGAGTGGCTAAGTTGAGTAAAACTGAACCACAAACTAACTCTAGAATTGCTACCAGAAACAGCAATTCGATATTTGAAAAGCTAAAGGCATCAATCAGTCTGTGATTGAGTAACCAATAGAAGATATTGTCAGTGTTCTCTATTGGTCGCTCTCAGCAGACTTTTATTTATTGGATTGTACAAAGAATTAAAACACAAACAGGCGCATCTAGGAGTTATTGATTAGTAGAGTTCATTGTTGAAAAGGTATTTACACACTACCTAACTTAAATGAAGTTTTACTGATGAAAGTGGACTTTAGGTGGGGATGATAATTTTCTGGGTCTAAGTTATGAGTAAGTAACTAAATCATAGTATAACTCATTAAGCCTAACTTAATCTCAGCTAATTTATAATTTTAGCTAAAATAATAGTATCACAAAGACCGCTGAAAATTAACTGATTCAAACTTAATTTTGAGTATGTTTTTTATTCCCATGTGAAGTCAGTATTTTAACGGATATATTCCTTTGATTCATCAGGACAATAGTAATCGTAACTAACTGATTCAAACTTAATTTTGAGTATGTTTTTTATTCCCATGTGAAGTCAGTATTTTAACGGATATATTCCTTTGATTCATCAGAACAATAGTAATTTTAACTAAGTGATTCACACTTAATTCTGAAGTCAGTACTTTAACGGATATATTCGTTTGATGAGTCAGAACAATAATAATCTAACAATCTTTATATTAAGTTGTCAATAGATATTTTCATAACCTACAACATTTTTTTTAAGTAGACTACACAATAATTCTTTTTACCTGTAGGAGTCAGAAGTAGTGGGAAGGGAGTAGAAAAATGCTTTGGCAACTGTAGTCTATTTATTTTAGAACCACTATAAATTCGGCACGTCAATTTATATCAGTTGCCAGCTACTTACACTTTCGTTCATCATCTTTAATTGGCCTTTTCTCAAAATCAAATCATCAGGAACAAATAAAGGCATAAATACTTGATTTATTCGTATTATTGGCGTTCGCTAGTCCCCCCGATTTTAAGCTAGTTTGACCCCTTTTAAGATCATTTCGGCTAATTACTGGCAATCAAAAAGTTGTGCTTCAATCCGTCATTGATGCCCCCTAAAAGGGGGTGGGGGGGATATAAATTCCGGCAAAGAAGATCGATAATCAAGCCTCTTGCTTTTTACCTCTTCCAACTGCTCTTCTGTGTTGCCTACTTTCCCAGAATTTTGTACCTCCGGAAAGTTGCAAAATGCTGCTCAGTAGAATTACCGAATATGATTATGATCATGCTGCTCAGTAGGATTACTGAATATCATATCCAAATAAATTCGGGTCAACTTCTGCCAAATTCAAATCATCCAACCCATACTCAGTCCAACGTCTATCCACCATTGCAGCAACATCGGCATCGGACTCCAAAGCTGCACCCCACTCATGGTCAGTTTCAGGAGGAATTTTTGTAGTCGCATCTATTCCCATACGACCACCCAAACCAATTTTTTCGCTAGCAAAATCTAAACTATCAAAAGGTGTATTCGGCAAAATAAACACATCTCTAGAAGGATCGACTTTAGAGCTAATTGCCCATACTACCTGACGAGGGTCGCGAATATTAATCTTATCGTCCACCACAATTACAAATTTTGTATAAGTAAACTGTGGTAAAGCACTCCAAAAAGCTAACGCTGCTCGTCGCGCTTGACCTGGATATGCTTTCTTAATAGAAATTACCGCAGCTTTGTAACTCAGAGCTTCCATGGGGAGGAAAAAATCAACAATTTCTGAAACTTGCTGTCGGAGAATAGGAGTATATATCCGGTTCAGAGCGATCGCCATCATTGCTTCTTCTTTGGGCGGTCTCCCACTAAAAGTGGTCAAATAAATTGGGTCTTTGCGGTGAGTCATACAGTGAAATCTAACCACCGGAGAATCTTCCAACCCACCATAATAACCCATGTGGTCGCCAAATGGGCCGTCAGGCAACATTTCCCCAGGAGTAATAGTACCTTCAAGGACAAATTCTGAATCTGCGGGTATTTCCAAATCTAAGGTTTTGCACTTATTTAACTTGACACCTGAACCACCATAAAGTCCTGCGAATAGCCATTCTGACAAGTCTACAGGAATTGGAGTAGCAGCAGCCATAATAATTAATGGGTCTACACCAAGAGCAATTGCAATTTCCAACTTTTTCCCATTTTCTGCTGCTTTTCGCAAATGTCGCGCTCCACCACGGACGGATAACCAATGTACAGTCATAGTGTTACGCGACTGTAACTGTAACCGATAAACCCCTACATTTGGTGTACCTGTTTCACAATCTTTTGTAATAACCAAACCGAGAGTAATAATTTTACCCGCATCTCCAGGATAGGGACGAATCATCGGAATTTTGTTTAAGTCGAGAGCGTCTCCCTCAACAACGACTTGTTGACAAGGAGGGAAAAAGTCACGCCCTGGTTTTGCTTTGACAACATCAAACAAAACTTTGCCAAATTCTACTGCTTGGGAAATCTTTTTTGGTGGTTTTGGTTGTTGGAGCATCCCCAGTTTTTTGCCCAAGGTTTCCAATTCTTGGGGTTTTTCCATATTCATTGCCCAGCATACTCGTTGTTCTGTACCCAACAAGTTTATTGCTATGGGGTAGTCAGACCCTTTGACATTTTCAAACAGGAGACCAGGGCCACCCTTTTGCAGCATCCGATTACAAATTTCTGCTATTTCTAGGTCAGGGTCAACTAAAGCTTTGATTCGGCATAGTTGTCCTCGGTCTTCTAAAATTTTCAGGAATCCTCTTAAGTCGCGGGCCATAATTTTATTAACTTTTGTTAAACAACGGTATGATATCACAGGAGTCATATCAGTTATTAGTTGTCAGTAGCTAGAAAGGAGTTTTTTTATAGCAGAAGGAAGAATATTGCGTTGTATGAGTTTTAAGATTTTGGGCGTTGGTGAATCAACATAAGAATTATGAATACCCCTTTCATTACTTGCTTCCGAACAACCCGTAAACGAAATAATCTGTAGGGACGTTGCATGCAACGTCCCTACCTGTTCCCTATTCCCTGTTCCCCATTCCCTGTTCCAGATTTTGATATGTCCGCACCCTTTCCTTCTACTGGTATATATCATGTATTTATAAATAGAAAGGTAGTTATGCATAGTTAGGAGTTATGCACTGACAATAGATATAGAGTTTCGCTCAGTTATGCTACCGCTAACACACCCTACTAATAGCGTTCATGCGTAAGTCCTGATAGTAATGGTAGATGAGAATTAACAACGGCGCTTCATGGGAGTAAGATACGAGCAAGGGAGCAAGATACGAGCAAGGGAGCAAGATACGAGCAAGGGAGTAAGATACGAGCAAGGGAGCAAGATACGAGCAAGGGAGCAAGATACGAGCAAGGGAGCAAGATACGAGCAAGGGAGCAAGATACGAGCAAGGGAGCAAGATACGAGCAAGGGAGCAAGATACGAGCAAGGGAGCAAGATACGAGCAAGGGAGCAAGATACGAGCAAGGGAGCAAGATACGAGCAAGGGAGCAAGATACGAGCAAGGGAGCAAGATGCTCCCACTGCTAATTAAATACTTTTGACTTTTGACTTTTGATTTAATGGGTAATTCACCATAAGATTATTGAAGATGAAATCAAATACTTAGGACTTATGCAAAGAAACTCAGTTTTTAGGGTAAATCGTTGTTTTTAACAATAGACATTAGGAAAAAACCAGGTTTCTGGGTTCACCTGCGTAAGTCCTGATACTTTTAACTTTTGACTTTTAACTTTTAACTTTTGACTTATAAATGAAATGTCCCAGTTGTGGTTCTCAATCTTTACGCAAAAATGGTCGTCCCAACAATCGTCAACGCTATCGCTGCAAAGATTGTGGTCGGCAGTTTATGGCAGAGTTGCCTACATCAAGGATAGGGCAGGAAATTTCTGTTAGTAAATCTGAACCGACAACTTTAACTGAAGCACCCGAAGTTGGAATTGCAATTTTATTATTAGATGTTGAAAATCTGAAAATTGATATTAATACAGAGCAATTTTTAGCTAGTATTTCTGAATATTCTTTACAAGTTAAGATTGCTTTTGCTAACTGGAAAAATTCTAGTTTGAGCAAATATGATGCAGAACTTTTTGAGCGTGGATATCAACTTATTCATGTTCCGGAAGGTAAAAATAGTGCTGATGCTCAAATGATGTCTATGGGGGCAGCTATTGGTAGGCAATATTCTGATGCTAAAGCTGTTTTTGTTTGTTCTTCGGATTGGTTATTGACTCACCTTTGTAATAGTTTACAAAATCAAGGTTTGATTGTTTATCGGGTGAGAAGACAACCAGATAATATTTTGAGCATAGAAAATCGAAATACTTTGGAGGTAAGGCATTATTCTCTGAAGATGGCAACAGAAATTCCACCATTAGAAGAGTTTGTGGAACAAATTCAAGAGTTGTTGCAAGTGGAAAATGAGTCAATTAGTCCGCGCAGCTCCGAGTTATCTATTATTGCTAGTTTATTGGAGAAACGATGTGAAATTTCTCTAGTTCGAGAGTCTAAACAAAATTTATCACAGGTAGTTTCCGAAGATTCGGAGATTTTGGCAGCTAAAAATATTGCTACAGAATTAGTTGAAAATGAGGAAAATATTCAGCCAAAGATGGTTGATTTACCGGAGATTAATTCTCGAGTAGAATTTGAGAAAGAAGTGATGAAAATCATCTCTAATATTCCACTCAAGAAGAATCAAATTTTTGTGAATTTGAACTTAGTTGATGAAAAATTTATGGCAATATTTGGGGAGGATATGGGGCAGGTATTAAAGGATTTAAAAATTAACAACGACCTGGATAACTTTTTCAAATTCTCTCCTAAATTTAGAGTGAAAAAAAAACCAAGGTCTAAAGAATATCAAGTGGCGATCGCTGCCCAAAATATACAGACTGTAAATTCACAGATAATTAGCTCTCCAGAACCTGCTGAAAATGTACCGACTGTAAATTCACAGATAATTAGAACTCCAAAAGAATTGGAAAAAGCGTTGGTGAATATTATTGAAGTTTTAGCTGCTCATGCTCCTCATGGCTACATTTGCATTTCTATTATTGGCACAGAATTTAAAAAACAATATCGTCATTCTATTACTACAATCCTGAAACAGTTAAAATTAAGTGGTAAATTTCTCGACTTTTTAAAGTCTTCTAACGCCTTTAATTTGAAAAAAGTTGGTAATAAATATCAAGTGGCGATCGTGAATCAGGAGTAGGAGAGTATAGCACAAATTAAAAGTCAAAAGTCAAAAGTCAAAAGTTAAAAGTTAAAAGTTAAAAGTTAAAAGTCAGGACTTACGCACGCTTAACCTTGAAAACCCCAGATGTAGGGGCGAATGGCATTCGCCCTCACTTGATTTAGTGTCTGTGCGTAAGTCCTGAAGTTAAAAGTAATCTCTGACTGAGTTTGAGCCTTTATAAATATCCTAACCTTTGTCTAGACTGCTATACAAGGTCTCGAAGATATGCAAGCTGCATTATTACTTAGGAGCCAACCCACCCTCGCCCCTCCCAGGAGGTGAGCAAACCCATCCCTAACCGCTCCCAGGAGGGGAAGTCAGGAGTCAGTAGTCAGGAGGGAAGAAAGAAGAAGAAACCCCGAGTAGAAGGAGAAAGTTTTTTGGTCGCGTAAGCGGAACGGAGTTCTATCCGTAATTATCCGGACATGATATCATCAGGACTTACGCACGCTTAACCTTGAAAACACCATATGTAGGGGCGTTTTGCTCCGCAACATATAAAGCGGAGCTTTGCGGAACGCAAATGGCATTTGCCCTCACTGGATTTAGTATCCGTGCGTAAGTCCCGATCATACCTCAAATCATCAACGCCAAACTTCGTTATTTAACCATTGAAATCATACTGCATAACCTATGACAGTCTCAGAAATATGAAAACTAACAGGACTTACACTGTAACTCAACTTGTATGGTGTCCTACAGGACAGTCTATACAGCGGCTAATAAAACCGGAATTTTGGGTAAGTCCTGAGTAGTATAAATGATAGGTTCTAGTTGGGGAAAAAAATTTATGTCCAAAACCATAGCGATTTCACGAATAGAAGCAGAAACTCAGGAAATAGACCCTCTAACATTGCTTAATATTCGAGAAGGATTAACCAGAGATTCTTTAGCCTTAATGTTAGGAGTAACCAGAGATACAGTAGACAAATGGGCAGCACAAAGAAGGCAACCATCTCGGCCTATTCGTCGTCTTGCTGCAGAAATTTTGGCACGTTGGGAACGCGATCGCATTACGGAGCGAAAAATGTAAATCATTTTTAGGTTTTTGTCCTACACACTTGATAATTATCAGGCTAAGGTAGATACAGGTGAACAAAAAACACCAAAAAAAATCAAAGTTATCAATCATATTTGATGACAAAACAACTACTTTTTGTTGAGGACAAATAATGCTAGTTTCAACTTTTGAACTACTTTTAAAACCTATCACTCCTACTGTAGGAAATATTCCTAATTCTGACCGTCAAGTTCTCCAAGGTTACTTTTTAACTATTGCTAATCCTAATAACACTGACTTGAGGCTTCGACTCCAATTTACAGCTACAACACCTAACTTAAACTTAGCTGATACTATTACTATTAGTGACGTAGCTGGTATTAACGTATTTGGCGATTTAACTCCCACCCCAGACCCTCGTAAATTCACTCTTGATGTAGGAATAGCCGCCCACGATACAGGATTAGTGATTTTACAGCCAGATATTACTACTCTCAATCCACAGGTAGATGAAGTCGAATTTCGTGGATTTGTCGAAATATTTTTGCGCGCTCCTGGTGGTAAATTTAATGTGCTACTAACTCCCGAACATCGAGGCACATTTGTCAGTGAAAACCCACCTATTGTTTCTGATTTTGACCAACTGGTTTATGCCCTACCAACTTCTAATGGAGGTAGTCTATTTACACTTAAACAAGAGCTAGTAGATAAGGATGTTAAAGAAGTAAAACCAGAAGTCAAAGAAACCAAAGAAACCAAAGAAATCAAAGAAATCAAAGAAATCAAAGACGTTCCCGACAAACTACCCAAAGAAAATATCGAAACAGTTACGGCTAACCTAACAAGCGAAGTGCAACAAACACTAGCTTTAATGGCTCAAAGTATTGATAACATCGAACAACGTCTAGCAACACAAGAAGCTTTCATATCTTCTGAAGAGCGTCCTGCTGTTGGTGAAACTGCTGTTAACAACGGATAAAAAGGAGTAGAGTAGTGCTTGTTGTTATTGCTAGTAAATATGACAAGTCTGCTCGGTCTTTTGTTGAACATTCGGCAACTGATGGTGTAACGCTACTCACCCCTGAAGATTTATCAGTGGTTGGGTGGCGACACCATCTGGGAAATACCAAAAATTCCACAGCGGTAGTGGGAGGAAAAATTATAGAAGTTGCACAAATAACAGGTGTGTTAACTCGCCTCCCAGCAGTTTTTCCAGAGGAACTTTTTCATATTGTTCCCAATGACCGCACTTATGTAGCTGCTGAAATGACAGCATTTTTGGTTTCCTGGTTAAATACATTAAAATGCCCAATGCTCAACAGACCGACACCAACTTGTCTACTTGGACCAAATTGGCGATCGCCCCAATGGATTTATGCTGCTGCTCAAGTGGGGATGTCTGTGCGTCCTCTGCATCAACATATTGCTCTAGGGAAGGAAAATTTGCCAGAAGTAATTCCAAAATATTCCGCAACAGTAACTGTTGTTGGTAAAAGTTGTATTGGTGAAGTTGATGCCACCTTAGCAACTCAAGCTAGATATCTTGCTGATGCTGCTGGAGTTGATTTATTAACTGTTCAATTTAGTAAAGCTGATGCTGATGCAGAATTTATTGATGCTAATTTGTGGGCAGATATTTCTCAACCAGCGATCGCTACTGCTATTCTAGAGTATTTTAACTTGTAGGGGCGAATGGCATTCGCCCATACTTTGAGCTATGACGCAGGATTGCTGAGTCGGGGCCATTTCAGTTATTAGTACTGATTGCTAAGTGCTGAGTGCTTACCTTTTGGTCTCAAACCTCCCTCTTTTAAGGCGATAAAAAGCGGTCGAGAGATGGATGGGATACCTAACAATATCTTATTGACCAAGAGAAAGAGAATATTCAATATTTCAATTCACTTTGCTTTCCTAGGTCATGCTGCGCAAACAGCTAGAGGTACTGATAACTGATAACTGATAACTGAAATGACCACTTTTTTAACGAGGAAAAAAAATGTTAATTCTGTTATGGGGTTTACCCGGAGATTCACCTTTAGCAGCAGTACAGAAAGAATTACAAAATTTAGGTATACCTCATGTACTGCTGAACCAACGAGAAATTCTTGAAACTGAAGTTAAGCTTTCTGTAGGGGAAAAAATTACAGGGGAAATCTGGACTTCTACTCACAAAATAGACTTGAGTGCAGTCACAGGAGTTTATTTGCGTCCCCACAACTCCTACAAACTTCCAGAAATCATGGAAGCAGGACCTGAGAGTTATGCTTGGCAACACGCGACTGCAGTAGACAATGCTTTGTTGTCATGGGTAGAAATGACTTCTGCCTTAATTTTGAATCGCCCTTCAGCAATGGCAGCGAATAATTCTAAACCGTATCAGTTACAGCAAATTTGTAAGTTTGGGTTTCAAGTACCTGAGACTTTAGTTACTACCAGTCCTAATGCGGTAAATGAGTTTTGGCAAGACCATGGCAGTGTGATTTACAAATCTGTTAGTAGTACCCGCAGTAAGGTTTCTCAGTTACGTCCAGAACACACCGAACGTTTAGATAATGTTGCTTCTTGTCCAACTCAATTTCAGCAATATATACCTGGTAGAGATTATCGGGTTCATGTAGTGGGTGGAGATGTATTTGCCTGTGCTATTAGTTCTGCTGCGGATGATTATCGTTACGCGGGAGTTGCCAATGCTCCTGAAATTTTTAGTTGTCGTTTACCGGAAGATATAGAAAATAAATGTAGATTAATGGCAGCAGAAATGGAATTATCTTTAGCTGGCATAGATTTGCGAGAAACTCCAGAGGGGGAATGGTACTGTTTTGAGGTTAATCCTTCTCCAGGATTTACATATTATCAGCAAGAAACAAATCAACCTATTAGTAATGCCATAGCTAGATTATTGGCATCGGGACTTTATAAGTCAAAAGTTAAAAGTTAAAAGTTAAAAGTCAAAAGTCAGATTTTACAGAACTACAAATAAAAATCAAAAGTCAAAAGTCAGATTTTACAGAACTACAAATAAAAGTTAAAAGTCAGATTTTATAGAGGTGCAAAAGTTTAATTGTACAGTAATTTACGGAAGTTATAAGTCAAAAGTCGGTGTTGCATAAATGCGAGATGATTTTAATAGTTTTGTGGAAGTGGAATGGGCATCTTGCCCGTTCCTGATATTTTTCCCCGTTACAAAAATAACTTCTGACTTCTGACTTCTGACTTCTGACTTCGTTCTTCTTCCCTGTTATAAAATTATGAGTTTAAAATTCACACCACTTTCTTTCAGTTGGGTAGCACTTCATCCTCAACCTTGTGGAATTATCCAATTTATCGGCGGAGCTTTTTTTGGCAGTTTCCCAACGATTTTTTATCGCTATTTCTTAAGTCAAATGTATGCTGAAGGATACAGCATTATTGCTTTACCTTTCCGCTTTAGTTTCCAACATTGGCCTATTGCTATTAGTTTATTAAAAGAACAAAGTGTTTTAGCAAAAGCCATGCCAGAACTTGCTGAAAAATTGGGTTATCAAAATAATATCTATACTGACAAATCAAAATATTTTTGGGTTGGTCATAGTTTAGGATGCAAGTATATTATGCTGCTAGAATTCTTGAGTGAAAATGGATGGCAAAACAAACTCAGAAAATATGTTAATGCTGGAGAAGTAGAAAAAATAGAAAGAATTTTCCATCAAATTCATCCTAGTATAACTACTATTTTAAATCAGCATTCTTTGTTAATAGCTCCAGATATTAGTGACACAAATAGCGCTATACCTATCCCTGCTTTAGCAAAATTAATAGACCGAATTGGTTTAGGAGCAAAACCCAATCGAAAACAAACCCAATCTTTGATTAAACATAGTGATTTATTTCAGTTAATTTCCATGATTTCTTTTACTCAAGATACTATTGCAGGGAGTATCACAGACCGAGAAAAAAGTAAAGAAATTCAAGATAAAAGTGATGTACTTTGGTTAGTAAATACCTTGAAAAATCGAGGCTTATTACATCAAGAAATTCAGGGAAAACATTTAGAACCAGTGGGAATAAAAGTAGGCAACTATATTGTTTATCTGAATCCCTTAGATAAATTTATTCAGCCAATTTATCACAGATATTTAGAACAAATAGCTTTACATTTATTGGTTGAAGAAGAAAGAAGTAAGAAGGAAGAAGGAACAAAGAACAAAGGAAAATATTGCGTTGTCTGAGTTTTAAGTTTTTGATATCCTGACCTTTTCTTCGAGTGCGATCAAGATTGGTATGGAGAGGCTTTATACCTTAATTTTTCGGTAAGGGCGAATTTCTCTAATGGCTTTTTCTAAAGATTCATAATTTTTCTGGCTTGATTAAAACAAGCAGAGCCATTCTTCGTCTGTACAGATTTCGTCACTCTACCAATAACTGCTAGTTATAGAGCTGAAAATTTAAATACAAGCAGCTAGTCTTTTTTCAAGCAAGTATTTAGCTATGTTATCCGCATCTTGTCTACTGGAAGTTGTCGTAATTACCATAAGATATTCTGGTGACATTTTATTTTCTTCCTTCACTAAAATTTTGTTTGAAACTTCAAGTATTAGTCTCTTGCAAAAGTAACATAAAACTGAGATATTGTATCGGTCAAACAATTCTTAACTACTCCCCCACTCCCCTACTCCCCCACTCCCCTACTCCCCTACACCTTCTTCCTTCTTCAATTAACCAATTCTGCCATGTAAATAATCTTCTGTTTTCTGATTTTTAGGGTCAGCAAATAAATCTTTAGTTTCACTAAATTCTATCAACTCCCCTAAATACATAAACGCCGTATAATCAGATAATCTTGCAGCTTGCTGCATACTATGAGTCACAATTAAAATAGTTATCTTTTCTTTTAATTGACTCATCAACTCTTCAATTTTAGCAGTAGCAATTGGGTCAAGAGCAGAAGTAGGTTCATCCAATAAAATCATCTCAGGTTCTCCTACTAAAGCACGAGCTATACATAGACGTTGTTGTTGACCTCCAGACAAATTAAAAGCTACTTCTTTTAATCTATCTTTAACCTCATTCCACAAAGCTGCACCTCGAAGAGCTTGCTCTACTTTTTCATCAATTAAACTCCGTTTTTTTTCACCACGCACCCGCAAACCATAAGCCACATTTTCATAAATTGATTTGGGAAACGGATTGGGTTTTTGAAATACCATACTAATTCGCATTCTTACTTCTATCGGGTCAATATTTTTAGCCAAAATATTCTCTGAATCTAGCCAAATTTCTCCTTCATAGTAATTTCCTGGATACAAATCGTGCATCCGATTAAAGCAGCGTAATAAAGTAGTTTTTCCACACCCTGAAGGTCCGATTAATGCAGTAATTTGTTTTTCTGGTACAACCAAATTAATATTTTTTAAAATATTGGATGAACCATAATAAAAATTCAGTTCTTTGACTTCTGCTTTGGGTGTTATAGTAATTAATTCTTGTTTTTTTCTATAAAAATTTACCATTTGATACCTTTACGAACTAGATAACGTAAATAAATAGCTAGAGTATTGATTGTCAAAGTCATAATAGTTAATATAGTACCCGCTGCTGCTGCATTTATTTCAAATGCTTTTTGTGGGCGAGAAACCCAATTAAACATCTGAATTGGCATTAATGTAAATGGAGCTTGGAGCCAGGAAAAAGAAATAAACGGAAATTCACTTTTCACCGGAGATTCTGGTAAAAAAGCAATAAATGTCAATGCACCAATAGTAATAACTGGAGCTGTTTCTCCTATTGCTCGTGATAAACCAATAATTATACCAGTAAGAATAGTACCAAAAGAGTAAGGCAAAAGATGGTCCCAAATCATTTGCCATTTACTTGCTCCAAGAGCATAAGCAGCTTCTCGTAAATTAGTTGGAATGGAGCGGAGAGCTTCACGAGTAGTCACAATAACTATAGGTAAAATTAATAAGGCTAAAGTTAAGCCTGCGGTGAGAATACTTTCCCCTAAATTTAACTGATAAACAAAAAATCCTAATGCTAACAAACCATAAATAATTGAAGGTACACCTGCAAGATTTGTCACATTAATTTCTATTAGATTGGAAATCCAATTTTTTCGAGCATATTCTTCTAGATAAATACCAGAAGCAACTCCTAGAGGAACTGCCACTAATGTAGTTACTAACATCACTAAACAAGTACCTACCCAAGCTGATAAAATTCCGGCTTCTTCCGGTTTTCTACTAGGGAAAGAAAATAAGAAGTTCCAATTTAGGCGTGGTAAGCCATCAATCATCATTTTAATTATTAAAGCAGCTAATATTAATATTGAACCCGTAATTACTAACAAACCAATTACGGCAAAAATACTATTAACCAAATTTCGTTTATTAAGATTATTTTTAAGATAGTTTAAAGGTAAAAAAATATTTGTAAAATCTTGATTTGACATCTATATTAAGTTCCTATAATTCATCGACATATATTTAACAATTAATAATTAATAATTAATAATTAATAATTACCTCTTCTTTTCAAGGAGAGGATTGAAGCGTAGCGTGAAAATTTTTTCTTTTCTCTTGGTCGATTGGATATGGCTCCGAGACCTTGCCATCCAAGCTCCGAAGATCGACCGCATAACAGCTTCTTACTTTTTCCTTCTTACTTTTTCCTTCTTACTTCTTCCTTCTTCCTTCTTCCTTCTTTTAATATATTTTTGAATGTCTTGGATTTGTTTGACATTCTATTATCATAGTATTTAGAACGCAAATATAACTTCATAGTTATCCTCTCAATGCACAAATTTTATGAAAATATGTTGGCTAGTATCAATAACCAATTTAAAAACATAACAGCTTCTTACTTTTTCCTTCTTACTTCTTCCTTCTTCCTTCTTCCTTCTTTTAATATATTTTTGAATGTCTTGGATTTGTTTGACATTCTATTATCATAGTATTTAGAACGCAAATATAACTTGATAGTTACCCTCTCAATGCACGAATTTTATGAAAATATGTTGGCTAGTATCAATAACCAATTTAAAAACATAACAGCTTCTTACTTTTTCCTTCTTACTTCTTCCTTCTTCCTTCTTCCTTCTTCCTTCTTCCTTCTTTTGAATGCACGAATTTTATGAAAATATGTTGGCTAGTATCAATAACCAATTTAAAAACATAATAGCTTCTTCCTTTTTCCTTCTTCCTTCTTTGTTCTTTTAATATATTTCGCGATAATGTTTAGCTAGAAAATGACCGATTATATTTAATATTAAAGTTATCAATACTAAAGTTAGACCAGCAGCAAAAATTGTTTGATAAGCTAAAGTACCATGAGGTAAATCACCAAGACTAACCTGGACAATATACCCTGTAATAGTAGCAGCTTGATCTGTAGGATTCAAAGTAAAATTGGGCTGCAAGCCAGCCGCAATAGCAACAATCATTGTTTCTCCTACTGCACGGGAAGCTCCCAGAATATAAGCCGAACAAATACCAGAAATAGCAGCCGGAAATACAACTAATAATGATGTTTGAAACCTAGTTGCTCCCATAGCAAAAGATCCTTCTCGTAAACCTACTGGCACAGAACGCATAGCATCTTCACTTATAGAACTAATAAATGGAATAATCATTATTCCTATTACTAATCCTGCACTCAACATATTAAAAGTTGGCAAATTTGGAAATATTTTTTGTAATAGTGGAGTGACATACAATAGTGCGAAATAACCATAAACTACTGTGGGAATAGCAGCCAATAATTCTAAGAATGGTTTGATAGTTTCTCTACATTTTATTGGGGAAAATTCACTCAGATAAATTCCTGCTATAGTGCCCAGTGGAATAGCTATCATTAAAGCAATAATTGAAGTTACTAAGGTTCCTGAAACTAAAGGTAAAATTCCATATTGTGGATTTTGAAATAAGGGAGTCCATTGTGTACTTGTCAGGAAGTCTAATATGGATATTTCTTGAAAAAATAAAACTGATTCTCTGACTAATATAAACAAAATTGCTATTGTAGTTGCTATAGAGGAAAAAGCTGCTAAAAACAAAATATATTCAATTATTTTTTCTCGTGTATCTTGAACTAATCTTGATGAAAATTTTGGTAATTTTATTGATTTTAAAAGTTTCTTTCTCATTCAATACTCAGTGATTAAGTAAATAATAATGGTCAGCATTCAGTTAAGTAAGTAGGTATTTCTAATTAAACGTTAAAAAAATTGTACGGGTGGGTTTAGCCGAAAGCCTTGATAAATTAGCTATATAGTCCTAAAAACCCGCCGTACACTTGTTGCATTTATTTATGCTTACCTACTTATTAGCGGTCAACATTCAGTAGTAAAAATGAATTAGGGTGATGATTTGTTATATAGCTAAAGTTAGCCTATCTGCTTTTCTTAATACTTTTAATTCTGCCTCATTCTCTCAACGCTTACTTATATAGCAGTCGAAGGAAAAGTTAGAACATATCAAAAACTTAAAACTCAGACAACGCCATATTTTTCCAACTTCGTTTCTTCCTTTTTCCTTCTGCTATACGGTTGAATTTTGAATGCTTACTAACAATAATCAATAATAATTGATGCTTATACAAAATTAATATGAATCTGCATAGAATAATATTTAAATCAGAGTTCACTGTAGATTGAGAAAGACTTGTTAATAAATTTCATAATTCTGTACAGCCTCACATAAAATTGATACTTAGACATTAGCCGATAATTTATCTAATTTTCGGTGTTGCTGAGTGGTAATGATTTTTAGATTAAGTATCAACGCGAAACATAAGTTTTTCAATTTTACCTTCAGCTACTTACCATTACATTTCAGCAATCCCTAATTTTCAGCACTAATTTACATAATGAAATATATTTGCCACTTGAATCTAGTTTAGTATGAAAAATCAAAGAATTACTCTACTTAAAAATAGTTTAAGTCTTCATTATTAAGATTTAAAATTTAACTATCACTCCCAATAACACGATTTTTAAAACGTTCCATTGCTTCCTGATATTCTAGTTCGGAAAGAGGTACAGAATTTACTTCTTTAACTAATTGAGGAGCATTCTTGAGATAGAATTCAACAAATTCTTTAACTTCAGGACGCTCTGCCACTTTAGCATTAACATAAATAAAAATTGGTCTGGCCAGAGGTTGGTATTCTCCACTTCGCACTGTTTCCAGTGAAGGTTTAACAGGTCCATTACCATTGTCTATAGCTATTGCTTTTATTCGGTCTCGGTTCGCTTCATAATAAGAATAGCCAAAATAAGCAATAGCATTAGGGTCATTAGCAACAGCTTGAACCAAAACATTATCATCTTCACTAGGTGTATAGTCAGAACGACTAGCCTTAGACTTACCAACTATTTCATTAGTAAAATAGTCAAATGTACCTGAATCTGCACCTGGTCCATACATTCTAAGTTCTACATCAGGCCAATTAGAGTTCACCTGATTCCACTTCATAACTTTACCTTGGGCATCCGGTGCCCACATCTTTTTGAGCTCCTCCACACTCATAGTATCAACAAAGTTTTCAGTATTAACAACTACAGTAATAGCATCATAAGCAATAGGTAATTCAATAAATTCAATTCCTGCAGCTTTACATTTTTCTATTTCAGATGGTTGAATAGTTCTGGAAGCATCAGAAATATCTGTTCTAACGGAATCTTCTAGAGAACAAAATTTTTTAAAGCCTCCCCCTGTTCCAGAAATTCCAACCGTTACCCGTATAACACCTCTTTTCTCTTTTTGAAATTCTTCTGCTACTGCTTCGGTAATAGGGTAAACTGTGCTAGAACCATCAATTTTAATTATAGACTGGCTTTGAGACCTAACTACAGGAATACTTATAGCTAATGTTGTAGCTACTAGAGCAAAGACACTAGCTAATTTCCACTTATTCAGCTTCAAATTCTTTACTTTGGTAGTTAGCATACTCTTGTTTTCCTAGAGTTTTTATCAAAAATATAGGCAATTAAACATTTATATAATGTAAAAATAATAATTGTTATTTAGAGTCTCAGTATAATTCTTTGAGAATAAGTAAAATTTAAGCACAGTTTAAATATAGGTTAATAGCTAACAATAATTATAACAAAAATATGGATAACCAATATACTTTGGCAGCAGAATTTTCACAGTGGGGAATAGGTCTGCATAGCGGTATTAAATCTCATATTAGAGTTATACCTGCCCCCAAAAATGCAGGTAGATATTTTGTTAGAGTTGACTTACCTAAGACTCCTAGTATTCCAGCTCTCATAAATTTTGTAGTCTCTACCACTCTCTCTACTGAATTTGGTATTGAAAATATTCGTATTCGTACTGTAGAACATTTATTGGCTGCCTTGGCAGGAATGGGAGTAGATAATGCTCGAATTGAAATTGATGGCCCTGAAGTCCCCTTATTGGATGGGTCGGCTAAATTCTGGGTAGAGGCGATCGCTTCTGTAGGATTAGTTGCTCAACCAGAGGAGGAAAATGAGGAGATGGGGAGATGGGGAGATGGGGAGATGGGGAGATGGGGAGATGGGGAGATAGGGGGATGGGGTGATAGGGTGATGGGGCAAAAAAATATTAACAATACTTATCATCCACAGCCAATAAACCACACCCTCAACCCAAAATTAAAGACAAAAAATTCCCTCGACCGACCAATTTGGATAAATCAAGGTGATGCTTTTGTCGCTGCTTTACCTAGTCCAGAAACTCGATTTACTTACGGAATAGATTTTAATCTACCAGCTATTGGTAATCAGTGGCATAGTTGGTCTCCAGAAACAGAAAGTTTTGCTGACTGTATTGCCCCAGCTCGTACATTTGCCTTAGGACATCAAATTGACCAATTACGAGAAGCTGGTTTAATTAAAGGTGGTAGTTTAGACAATGCTCTAGTTTGTAATGAGTCTGGATGGTTAAATCCACCCTTAAGATTTGAAAATGAACCTGTACGTCATAAACTTTTGGACTTAGTAGGAGATTTGAGTTTATTAGGTAGTTTTCCTCAAGCTCATTATCTGGCTTACAAAGCTAGCCATAAATTACATATTCAATTAGCTCGTGCGATTCGTTCTTGGCCTGAAATAGCTTAAAAGCTATCTAAGCCTGGGGATAGAGAAATCTATCTAACTCTTATATCGATGTAGGTGAAAGTCCTACCCTTTAGGGATGAAGTGACTCCTTACTTGGCCACGATGAGTAAGCTCGGAATCTTACAGGTCGAAGCTGGCAACAGGGCGCAATCATAACGAAAGCAGATAGTTACACTGGCGCTCATAGGGGGATAATATGATTCAATAATGGATAATTGATCATTACCTCTCCCTAAAAGGAAGAGGATTGACCAACTCCGAAAAAATTTATTTTTTTCCCCTTGAAAGGGGAGGCTTCAAGGCGCGAATTATTGAATTATTGAATTATTAATTTTTCGGTAAAATAAGTCCTAAAAAAGTTTCTCATTGCAAGAAGCTATGGATTTAGACCAGTTAGAAGTGCAGATGATGCACAGAAACTTCTATTTTTGACTACTCCCCGCAGCTGTTGCCGAGGGGATTCTAAGTTTATACTACCCAACAGGATAAATCCATGTTGCTTCGTTTTTTCGAGCGCTGACCAAAGATATACTCTTTGGGGACAAGTCAAAGTCCCCCTATACAGTCGGCTTAAGTTTAACTCTAGCTTTCTGCTTACTTTTGTCTAAATTGTATATTCAGATAATAGCACAGGACAACTAAAGTTGTCTAGTCTAAACGACTCCCTTGTTTTCATCGCATATTCTGATTGCTTTTTCACATAGTTAGTAAAGACTTTTTTAGCTTCTAAAATGCGTAATGCGTAACTCAAGCTAACTTTCTGACCACGTTTGTTAACTTTGGTCATGGCAGAAGTTCCATTAACCATACTGAGACCATAGTTGTAAACGAAACGAGCATAACCAGCACATTGAGCCATAAGTGATCGCTCCTGATTACTGAGTTTTAATTCAAATTTTTTGGCGTACAATCAAATCACCTCCAAGCACATTGTCAACTATTTTTTTGGCCTTGTCAAAAAAATCCCCATCATATCTGTCAGTTATTGCCGGAAATTGCCATAGATATTGATACTAGCAATCAGCTCCCGAAAGCTAACAAAAAGTAAGCACAATCTGTATAACTTAATGTCAATACAAGTGAGTTTCTAGGGGCGTTTTGACTCGTCCCACCCGGATAAATTTCTGGGTGACAGCTAAGAAGAAGCGAGCAATGTTTATTTATCCCGTTGCGTAGCATCTGCTTAGAATCTCTGTCTATTTAGAGCAGCGAGAAGTCAATAATGGTAAAATCGAGACTGCAAATCAAGAACTGTACATAATGTCAACCTCTGAAAAAACTACAACAGATTCAGCACAAACAACAGAAAATGCTTCAACTCAGGTAAATCAAGATACTGGGACTACTGGGGCAAATATTCTGACTATTGAAGAGATTCACAAAATATTACCCCACCGATACCCTTTTGCTTTAGTAGACCGCATCATAGAATATATACCGGGAGAAAAAGCAGTTGGTATTAAAAATGTGACTTTTAATGAACCCCATTTTCAAGGACATTTTCCTGGAAGACCAATTATGCCAGGGGTGTTAATCATAGAAGCATTGGCTCAAGTTGCAGGTATAGTCTTTGCTCAAATGCCAAATATTCAGAAAGGATTATTTGTATTTGCAGGTATGGATAAGGTAAAGTTTCGTCGCCCAGTAGTTCCAGGAGACCAGCTAATATTAAAGACAGAATTATTATCTGTTAAAGGTGGCAGGTTTGGCAAAGTGCAAGGTCTTGCAGAAGTGGATGGTCAAAAAGCCGCAGAAGGAAATTTGATGTTTTCAATAATGGATTGAGATATGCCTACTCTGATTCACCCAACAGCTGTTATTGCTGAAAGTGCAAACCTGCATCCTACTGTACAGGTGGGTCCTTATGCTGTAATAGGGGAACAGGTTGAGGTAGGTGCGGGAACTACCATTGGCGCTCATGTTGTGATTGAAGGGCCAACAAAAATTGGCTCTGGTAATCGAATTTTTCCTGGGGCAGCTATTGGTATAGAGCCACAAGATTTAAAATATGCGGGTGCTCCGAGCATGGTAAAAATTGGCGACAATAACCAAATCAGGGAATTTGTTACGGTTAACCGTGCTACTTATGCAGGAGAGAGTACCGTGATTGGTAATGGTAATTTACTAATGGCTTATGTTCATGTGGCTCATAACTGCATTATTGAAGATTCTGTGGTCATAGCTAATGCTGTATCTTTAGCAGGTCATATCAAAATTGAGTCTAAGGCTGTAATTGGTGGAGTATTGGGTATTCATCAGTTTGTCCATATTGGTAAAATGGCAATGGTGGGTGGTATGAGCAAGGTAGTTAGAGATGTACCACCATTTATGTTGGTCGAAGGGCATCCTTGTTTGGTGCGATCGCTTAATTTAGTAGGATTAAAGCGTGCTGGTTTGACCAGTGCAGATTTAGCAATATTGAAAAATGCTTTTCGGATTCTCTATCGTTCGGGTAAACTTTTTAGTGAAGCTTTAGAGGAATTAGAATTACTTTCAGAGAATAGGTATATCCAAGAATTACATCAGTTCTTAAGTATGTCTCTTGGGTCTAAACGTCGTGGACCGATGCCGGGAAAAATGTCTAAGGGAGTGAAGTTAGAGGAAGTTGATAATTGATAGACGTTTTTGCCACCAAATAGAGGGAGAAAATTGCTTTCCCAGCAGAAGCTTTAGCTCTAGTTGAAAAACTTGCATTATCTATGTTGCTATAACCCCGGAAATTTTCCACCATGCGAACCGCTTACCAATATAAATTAAGGCCCAACTCATATCAAATAGCCACAATAGAATTGTGGTTGGAATTGTTGCGTCGGCAGTACAACTATAGGTTAGGTGAGCGGTTCTCGTGGTGGGAAGAAAATCGCTGTCCGGTTAATGCTTGCCCCAAGGTGCATGCCAATTCCTCAACTAACAGATAATCCAGATTATTACTCTCAAAAACGAGATTTGGTCAATACCAAAGACAAGTTTCGGGGGTACAAACTAATTCATTCTCAGGTTTTACCGCGATTGCATTAAACGGGTAAAACTTGCCTTTGATAGATGGTTTAAGGCAAACAAGAGTGGACAGAAATTAGGAAAGCCAAGGTTTAAGGGAAAAGGACGTTATCGCAGTTTTACTTATCCTCAAATCAAGCAGGACTGCATAGAAGGAAACAAGATAAACTTGCCCAAAATAGGCAATATAAAATTGATTCAACATCGGCCGCTACCATTAGGTTTTCAAATAAAAACTGTAACTATTAGTCGTAAAGCTGATGGTTATTATCTGACTTTATCCCTAGAAGACAAATCAGTTCCAGCTTTGAGTTGTAATATTGAACCTACATTAAAAAACACTCTGGGAATCGATATGGGGTTGAAAGAATTCTTAGTAACCAGTGAAGGAGAATCTATACCCATACCTCAATACTATCGAAAATCTCAGCAGCGATTAAAGACTCTACAGAAACGTTTATCTCGAAAGAAAAAAGGCAGCAAAAGGTGGTTAAAAGCTGTTAAAGCTGTAGCCAAACAACATAAAAAGGTCGCTGATAAACGTAAAGACTTTCATTTCAAAACAGCCAATGAATTGTTATTAAAAGCTGAGATTATCGCCCATGTAGACGCGGAGCGGCGTGCCGGAGGCAAACTTAAATATCAAAGGGCTAGCAAAGACCCGTTTTAGTAAATCAATTAATGATGCTGGATGGGGCAAATTTCTAACTATTTTGACTGTCAAAGCCGGAAATGCTGGGCAGAAAACTATAGGAGTGAACCCCAAAAATACTAGCCAAGATTGCTCAAACTGTGGAAAAAAAGTCGATAAAGAATTAAACATACGAACTCATTCTTGCCCGCACTGCGGCATAGTAATAGACCGCGACTTGTTTGCGTTTGCGCAGCATCCCGTAGGGAAGCATTCCGTAGGAAATGCGGCGATAAATATCAAAAATAGGGCGGTAGGGCATTCCGTCCTTAAAGCTTGTGGAGCCCGACGGAATACCGGGGCTGGGAAACAAGAATCCCACACTATAACACTAGCTTAGTGTGAGAGTATGTCACTGTTGGTACTGCTTCATGCGAAAGACCAAAAAATTCAGAAAACAATAAAGCCTACAAAAGAGTTACTAAAGAGTTGAAGCAAACCTGAGAAAAACATGAGGATCTTAGAGACGAGCAAAGATATACTTTGAATTTAGGACAATACAAAAAATACGAAAGAAAATGTTCATCCAAGACTGAAAAGACTGAAAAAGAGACAGTCATTCAACGTAGAGTTATTATAATTAGTATTACAGATAGAGACACAGATGTTAATTTAAAGCAGGCACTTCGTGATGCTATTAAAAATAGGGAAGATTTGTCATTTGATATCGAGAATTATAGTCTTTTTGAGCTGACAGAAAGTAATTGAGGTTTGAACTTTAATATTTGTACCTCACATACTGGGAATCTGTTGTATTGCGAATTTCATCTCAATCAGTTCACTATTAGCGGGCAAGATGCCCGCACTATTAGACTGAAAAATCTAAAATGGTACATTACGATATTTCTATAATATCTATTAGACTTCTTCCATTTATATCCATAATCATAGCAATCGAAGCAAAGGGCGCGGACAGCTCAAAAGTTTAAAACTCAGACAACGTAATACTTTTCCTTCTTTTTTCTTCCTTCTGCTATAAGCCTTCTTCCCTCTTCCTTCTTCCTTACACTTATCTTGCAATGCTGATGCTACTGGACTTGATATTAAGTTAACATCTGCAACCTTTGCTTTAACTGCTATATTATGGATAATATTTCAATTCATTTTAATGAGCACCTACGCAGAGCTACAGACTTGTTATCAATATACATCAAAATTGACCGAGTGGCAAAAAATCTGTATCTACTGCATATCAAGACTTATAGCGTTTATGAAAAGATTGCTCATACAGGCGCGAAATCTCGATTTTTCCCTCAAATTTGCCTTTCAATAGCTCATTTGAACTTTTTTTGTCAAAATCAATTTAAATTATCAATATATTAATCAATTAATGATAAATTTAGTTAATATTCTATTATTTAAAAGTCTTGTTGCGCTATGGACAAGGTAAAAGTAAAAAATAATCTATGATTGAGTTCAATCATTTAGAAATATCTGAATCTTTTGCTATATAGTTTATTTCAGTTGCAATGAAGTAATTGAGGTTTGAATTTTTATATTTGCACCTATTTTGCTGATAACTGTTAACGCAGTTCCTCCGATAGGAGGCTAACTGATAACTGAAATAACCAGTCCCCCATGTCTTATGAAAATTTTTATTAGTACAGGTGAAGTTTCTGGAGATTTACAAGGGTCTCTATTAGTTGAAGCACTCTACCGTCAAGCTCAATTTCAAGGTTTAAATTTAGATATTGTTGCCTTGGGGGGCGATAGAATGGCTGCTGCTGGTGCTACTTTATTAGGAAATACGACAAAAATCGGTGCTGTCGGAATTATTGAATCTTTGCCTTTTGTTTTTCCTACTCTGAAATTACAACAAAAAGCAAAAGAATATATACATAATGAATCCCCTGATATAGTTGTTTTAATTGACTATATGGGACCTAATATTAGTATTGGTAGTTATATCCGTAAAACCTGGCCGAATTTACCGATTATTTGGTACATTGCTCCTCAAGAATGGGTTTGGTCTCTGGGAAAGGGTAAAACAAATAAGATAGTAAATTTAGCAAACAAAATTTTGGCAATTTTTCCGGAAGAAGCAAATTATTTTCGACAAAAAGGAGCTAAAGTTACTTGGGTAGGTCATCCCATAATTGACAGAATAAAAATAGCTCCTAGTAGGGAAAAAGCACGTCATAATTTGGGTATAAATCCAGATACAATAGCGATCGCTTTATTACCAGCATCTCGACAACAAGAAGTTAAATATTTAATGCCAGTAATATTTCGAGCAGCACAAATAATCCAGGAAAAATTACCTCAAGTTCATTTCCTAATTCCTCTATCTTTAGAAAGTTATCGTCATCCTATTGAAGAGGCAATTAAGAAGTATCAACTACAGGCAAAAATTTATCCATCTCTTCTACAAAATAATCAAGAAATACAAGAAAGTAAAAATTTAGAAATTCTGGCTGCAGCCGACTTAGCGATCGCTA
The DNA here is from genome assembly GCF_010672455.1 of Okeania sp. SIO2C9. Taxonomy (GTDB): domain Bacteria; phylum Cyanobacteriota; class Cyanobacteriia; order Cyanobacteriales; family Microcoleaceae; genus Okeania. The sequence goes on from NZ_JAAHGO010000007.1 coordinate 245,998, forward strand.
AATCTGGTACTGTAAATTTGGAAATAGCTTTGCTAAATGTACCGCAAGTAGTAGTATATAAAGTTAATCCAATAACTGTTTGGATTGCCAGGAATATTTTGAGATTTTCGATTCCATTTATGTCGCCACCAAATTTAGTACAAATGAAGGCTATTGTGCCAGAATTGTTTCAAGAAAATGCTACTCCTGAAAAGATTGTTTCTGAAAGTTTAGAACTTATATTAAATTATCAGCACCGAGAAAAAATGATAGTAAATTATCAGGAAATGCATCATGCTTTGGGAAAAGAAGGAGTTTGTGGTCGTGCAGCTCAAGCAATTTTGGATTCAGTTTTGACGTAATCAAACTTCTTGGCAAAATTACTATTTTATAGTCATCCTAAATTTTTTTTAGCAAGATGTGAGTAATAGTTAATTATTCATCATTTTCGCTATCTACAGTGTAGTTGTCTTGATGAATTTAATCGCGATCAGAAAATTTATAGGTAGTCCTGCATAGTAATGGTCAAGTAAAAATTGTGGCATTATAGTAATGTATGAAGTTCCATATGGCTCCAATGTGATTACTTAACTTTTTAGAAAACGATAACGTTTTTCGTACCTTACGTCCGATACGTTGTCGCATCGTATTGTTAAACCTTTCTATATAGCTAGTTTGACCAGTTTCTTTCCCGACAGCCCTGTGTCCCATTGATGGTAATACCATTGCGTAGGCTTCCCCAAAATCAGTGTAGCAAATTGCACATTGACGATATACTCCAGGTAAAGATTCCCAAAGACCTTGAGCTGACTGCCGGGAGCGGTCGCCAATATATACTCCTACAACTGAGCGATCGCCAACATCTATAGCGAGCCAAATCCATTTCTTATTATTTTTAGACCCAACATAAGACCACATTTCATCGAGTTGAATTGTTAATTTACCCGTTTTTTTTTTGAGTAACATCAACTTTTTGTTTAATTTGCTCATACTTATTATTAACGTAAATCCGTAGCCATCTTTCTGAAACACCAGTAATTCTTGCGTTCGCGTAGCGTCCCGTAGGGAATCGCAGCCAATGCTAATCGCTCTAACAACATTTTATCAATCATCACTCTTGTTGCCTCATCAATAGGCTGTCTGCTAGGATTCTCGACAAATTGTCGTCCACAATCTAGGCAACGAAACCGAGGCTTACCGTAGTGAGTATGTCCATATTTGATGATTTTAGTAGATTGGCATTTAGGACAGTGCATAGCTAGAAAATCAAATTTAAATTTAAATTTTACCATTACTATGCAGGACTACCCCCAGGAACAAATGTTTTTATCTGGAGTTTGCTTATGAACAACCACAACCGGAAAAGACTCAAGCAATGGCAGGGAATGTATTAGGTATAGATCCTGGATTAAACAACTGGTTGATCTGTGTGAGTAATGTGGGCAAAGCTTTTATAATTGATGGAAAAAAGGTTAAATCCCAAAATCCATGGTACAACAAGCAAGTAGCCAAAATCAAAGCAGGTAAGCCTAGTGACTATTGGGATGATAAGTTAGCAGCTATCACTGAAAAGCGTAACCGTCAGATGCGGGATAATGTGAACAAAGCAGCTATATTTGTTATGAACTGGTGCATTGAGCATCAAATAGGTACAATAGTTTTTGGGTGGAATCAACGCCAAAAAGATAATATTAACATTGGCAAGAAAAATAACCAACAGTTTGTTCAAATACCAACAGCCAAGTTAAAAGCCAGGATAGCTGAATTGTCTGAGCAGTATGGAATTAAGTTTGTTGAGACTGAGGAGAGTTACACGAGTAAGGCTAGTTTTCGTATCGGAAGATTTCTTACCGACATTTGGTGAAAAACCCGTTTGCGTAGCATTCCGTAGGAAAAGGTGGGAAGCTTCAGGAAAGCGTGTCAATCGTGGTTTGTATCGTTCAGCAACAGGTCAATTAATCAATGCTGATACTAATGGAGCAGCCAATATTTTAAGAAAAGTATCGACACAGCTAGAAATTAATCTAGTCAAGGTCTGTAGGGGAGTCTTGATGCTCCCACAACGATATAAGTTAGATTCTCTAACTAAAAAATATCGTAAGCAGTGCGTCGCGTGGCAATAGCGCCCGCACCCATCACATCCGCTTAGAATCCAGGGTGTTTTAACCCCTGGAGACATCAATAGACTAAGTAATAGCATTTATCATGGATTATTGCTATACATCAATTTCTGTATAAATCACTGTAGAGGGTAACTCTCCCCTGGGCACTAGTTTATTAAATTGGTATAATTATTATTAAGATAAAAGTTGCTCGTAGAATTAATATATTAACTACTACTATTTATGAATACTATTTATCTTTTTCTTCTGCTTTATTCTGACACTATTTATTGATGAGTTAAACAAAGAAATAAAAATGCAAAATAAATTGTATAAATTATTTATTATTGTCATAAAATTTTTTCTACTTTTAGGTGCTGTAATAGTTCTAAATCCCCTAGTTTTTGCTGGAGAAATTAGAAGTAATATTATGTCTCCAGAATTGAGAAAAAAACTAGAGATCAAGGGATTTATTGATGGTTATCAAAGGTCTAAATCTGGTTTAGAGCCATCTATAGAAACAGAATTTGAAAAATTAAACATCGCAGAAAAAATTGAAAATAATATTTATGCAGATGCTTATCTACAAGGCTATACTCAATTTGAAATAGATTTAGGGGAGTACATAAGTATTAATCAGAATGAACATGAGCTACAAGTTATTGCGTTTAAAGATGGTTGTTTGATGGCACAAACAGGACTGAATGAATTTCCAGAAATAGGTATGAATAAATTAGGACTCGAAGAATTAAGAGAACAGTTAATTTATCTTGATGCCTATCAACAGGGTTATACTAGGTGGCTGTTGACTTATTCTTGTATACCTTCACCATATTAGATATAGTAGAAGGAAAAAGGTAGAGTTTTTATTATTGATATTCATTTCGGTTGTTTTAGTTATTTGATAAATCAAATACAGTAATGACAACTGCTATGACTAAGGAATAAATTTTACTTGTTAAACAGGGTATTGAACTTCATTATTTTAGTTTTTTTAGAGTCCAGGAGTAGAATTTTGGAAGAAAGTTGTTAAGCTTACAGCAGTTTTGGAGTTGATGAGGTACAAAATTTTAGGACTTTAGGGAGTAGGGAGTAGGGAGTAGGGAGTAGGGAGTAGAGAAAAAAAGATTAATTTTAAAACTGTACCTCACGCTTCCTAAAAAGTGCTGTAAAACTGCTACTTTTTATGAAAATATGAAAAGATATAGAATTACAATTCTAATTTGTTTGATATTGACTTTAATTTTAGGTTTTGTAACTAAATTTTATCAAGGACTATTTTCGGAATGGCTGAATAATTCTTTTAGTTCAATTTTTTATGAAGCATTCTGGATTTTTTTAGTGATTTTTATTCGACCTCGACTTCAACCAGGTTTAGTGGCTTTTTGGGTATTTATTGTCACCTGTTTTCTAGAATTTATGCAGTTATGGAAACCACCTTTTTTACAAGCTATTCGAGCAACTTTAATTGGCAGACTGTTGTTAGGAAATACTTTTGTCTGGTGGGATTTTTTGTACTATATATTAGGTTGTACATTGACTTGGATATTTTTACGTTACTTCAAGTTTTATGATAAGAGGAGTCAGTTCTCAGGAGTCAGTAGGAAGAAAGGATGAGAGTGGGAATTATCTGGGGATATTCCGGCGTTTTATGTCTGCATTGAATGGAATTAGAAAGTGCGATAACTGTATAACCGGATTTTATATCACATACAATTTAGCTAATTTAAAAGATAAAATAGCAATTCAATAATTAATATCCCTCTATATACTAATTAGGGTTTGCTGAAAAAAAGTCTTTTTGCCAAGGCAGGGAGTAGTTAAGAGTCAAGAGGAATAGGGAGTTATAGAGGAGGTACTCAGAAAAATTATCCCAAGATTGTTCTGCCCAACTCTTACGCAAATACTAACTTTTTGAGCCTTCTTAGCCGAAAATATGGTACTTTTTTCGCTCCTTAAATGCTACAACCAATATCAGTCAATCCTTTCATATTTAATCACCTAATTAGGGTTTGCTGAAAAAGTCTTATGAGTGAGGGAAGGAATCAGGAGTCAGTCCTCAGGAGTCAGATTTTCTTACTTTTAACTTTTAACTTTTGAATTTTGACTTTTAATTCCTTTTTTCTTACTTTTAACTTTTGACTTTTGACTTTTGACTTTGAATTCCTACCCACTTAATAATAGCTTCAGTCAATCCATCCAAAGTATATTCTTCAGCTTCCACATCTACCCTACCTAACAAACTTTGACAACTTTGAGAAGTTTGAGGTCCGATAGAAGCAATACAAATATTTTCTAACCAATTTTGCGGTAAATTATCTTGATTTTCAGCCGTCAAATAACAAAAATTTCGCACCGTTTTAGAACTAGCAAAAGTCATAATATCTATCTGACGATTTTGTAATGCGAATAAAGCTTCTGGTAAAATATTTTCTGGACAACTAGACTCATAAGCAGCTACTTCTATTATCTGGGCACCTTGACTATTTAACTCATTCACTAATACTTCCCTACCACCAGTCTCTACTCTGGGAAATAAAACCTTTTTTCCACTTAAATTTTCAGGGAAATTTACCACCAAAGAATCAGCAACAAAATTAGGTGGAATAAAATCTGGTTTCAAACCACGAGCATTCAAACTTCCCGAAGTTTTTTTACCAACAACTGCTATTTTTACACCAGATAAAGCACGACTATCTTTACCTTTCTTTGCCAACCTTTCAAAAAAGTAATCTACCCCATTAGTAGATGTCAAAATTAACCAATCAAAACTATCTATATTATTAATAGCCACATCTAAATCATGCCAACTTGAAGGAGGAGTAATAACTAAAGCTGGCATTTCAATTACTTTCGCCCCTACTTTTTGTAGGCGATCGCTAAACTTACTAGACTGACCTGCTGCACGAGTAACTAAAACAGTTTTATTTGCTAAAGGGACTATTTCAGTTTTTGCTACTGACTTTTCTATAACCATATTATTTGGAGATTTTAAATAATCTCGTAATCTGACTACTTCTCCTACTATTATCACACAAGGGGACAAATATTCGGCATAGGTTTTTTGAACAATATCCCCTAAACTACCAATCCAAATTTGTTGTTTTGGAGTGGCACAATTTTGAATAATTGCCACAGGAGTTTGAGATGTTCTTTTATGTCTTAATAACTGATGTACAATTTCATCTAAATTTCGTGCCCCCATTAAAATTACTAAAGTTTCAATTTGAGAAATTCTTTCCCAGTATAATGCTTCTATATCGTGAGCAGTCAAGACGACAAAAGCTCTACTCATTACTGCATCTGTTAAAGGAATATTTGCTAGTAAAGGTGCTGTTAATGCAGAAGAAATTCCTGGTACAACTTCAAATTCACAACCAGCTTCAATTAATGCTTGAATTTCTGTAGTACCACGACCAAAAATAAAAGGATCTCCTCCTTTTAGTCTAATTACTTGTTTGCCTAATTTACATTTTTCTACTAACAAGCTATTAATTTCTGACTGAGAAATACTGGGTTTACCACCACGTTTACCCATCTCTATTTTCAAACAACTTTCTGGTGCTAATTGTAGAATTGAGTCATCAACTAAGGCATCATAAATTAAGACTTCCCCTTGAGTAATTAGGGAATGTGCTTTGACGGTCAAATATTCTTTACTTCCGGGTCCAGCTCCAACTATATATACTTTTCCTAGTGATTTAGTCATATTTATATTAGTCATATAAAATCCGGTTATACAGTTATTGTACTTGTGCTTCTCCATTAAATATAGACTTTTGAAGGAGTATCCCTGCAAATTTCCACCTAAAAATTATTCCTAATTCCTGAATTATTACTCTTTGATTGCATGATAACTAATTAGCCGGATTATCAATAAATATACTTGGGTTTTAGTTCTATCAGAAAGTTTAATCGACCATATTATATGGCATATATAATAGTTACCTTCCAAATTTTTAGCTGATATAGCAAAAGCAAGAAGGAAGGGCTGAAATTGAAGGAAGCTTGATTATTGATCTTTTCAAGTTTGAAGCTTTTTCATAAGTAAAATAAATATAGTAATGACCACTGCTATATAAAAATATTTTGGTAGTGGTGCATTGTAATTTTTTCGGTAACGGTATAGCAAGCATTTCAGCCACCATTGACCATTACTATACAGGACTACCAATATTTTTACCGAAAAATTAAGGTATAAAGCCTCTCCATTCATGGAGAAAAAAGCGGTCGAGGGATGGCGAGGAAACCTGCGCCATATCCAATCGACCAAGAGAAGAAAAAAATTCCTTTTAACCTAATCCTCTTCTTTTCAAGGAGAGGTAATTCTAAATTATTAATTCTAAATTCTTAATTATTGAAAGTATTGATACATTTTTTTTGCTTTCAAATATTTTGATAGAAAAATTATTTCAATTCAGTATTATTTCAATCTGAAACAAAGGTAACACTGTCGATGACGTTTAGCTTCTTACCACATAGGTTTTATACAAAATTAACCCCAAAGGAGTTATATATTATTATCTATGTTTTGTGCCTATAGTATAAAATTTCCTCCCTTGCTAATATTGTAATTTTTTTAATTTTTTCCTCTTTTATCTTATACCATTTATCTGCAACAATGCGCTTAATAATTGTCGATCAGACCTTATTAAACTCACTATTCTCATCTTTATATTAAGTGCAACTTCATGGAGAAATGGTATTAGTGCCCTACCAGGTATGTCTAGGCTTTTACAGAGGAACTAACACCGACACGGGGTAACCATTTTTATAAATTTATCTTTGTTTTTTTCTATTAATAATTCAATGACTGTAGCAATATTTTAAAAATTGCTATTAATAAGATTAAAGATTAGCAATTACAACAAAAATTCCGATTTTTTGAATAGCACCAATGAGGAAAATCTTGTTTTTATTAAGAGATATTAACTGTTGTTTCAAAATCAATATGTTGAACATCCTCATACTAAACATTGCAAATTTATTGAAAATAAAAATGATTTCCAAATATTGCATTACAATCAGGACAACTAAATGAAGTATATGAGTTTCTAACTGTTTTGCTATAGCGAGATTTAATTTTGCCCATTTTCATATTTTGACCTTTAGCTTTTTCAGTCTTCAAGCATTCATAAGCTTTACTTACAACTTCAGGAAGAAATTGAGGTTCATTTATAACTTTGTCTGTTAATACAATGTAGTCTATTAAATTAAAATTACAGCCACATAAAGTTTCATAAGACTCATTGTGAACGTGATAAATATAATATTTTCCGCCACATTTCCAACAATTGACAGGAAAAAATATGATTTTAATATCTTGCTGTGTTTTATATCGATAAAATTTATAAAATTTAAAATGACCAGATAAAATTTCAGTAATAAAATTCTTTAAAAGATAGATGTTTTGATCGGTAATTACCGTAGGATTTTTAGAAGCGTCAAACTGTAATTGAAATATAGGTATATCTTGTCTTGCTTCGGATGTTGGTAATTTTTTAAATAACCAGCAGCAACGAATCCCATCTCTGATATATTTATGTTGACGTTGTTCAGTTTCTTCTAAGCATTGAGGACTCCATTGAACTTCAAAAGCAAGTTTAACTAACTGATTTTTTACTTGCTTAGTAGCTAAAACATCGGTTCTCCAATCTACTCCACTTCCTTCAGTTTTAACATCGTAACCAATAGTTTTACAGACTTTAGCAATTTCTGTTTTGCACAAAAGATGTTGCCATGTTTCTGATTTAGAATTAGGGTTTGCTGATTAAATATAAAAGCATTGACATATCAAGGTTGAGCGCATTTTTTAGTTAAAAAAAGTCCAAGCTTTTAGGTCGTAATGGTTCAAAAAAGAGCGCATTTTAGGCGTATAGTTGCGCAGAATAATCAAGGGATTATTCTTCCTCCTACCTCCTCTATAATTCCCATTTCTCCTGTCTCCTGTCTCCTGTCTCCTGTCTCCTACCCTTACCCATAAGACTTTTTCAGCAAACCCTAATTACATCCATCTTTCTTATTATGAGCAAAATGCTTAGTTCCCAATTTTGAAGTTCTTAAATGTCCTCTTGCTTCACAACAAGGTAAAATAACTTGAACTTTTTTACGTTTTAATTCTTCCCATTCCTCATCAGATAGTAATGGTGCTAATAATTCTTGATTATCTAAAATAGCTCTTAACGGCATAACTTTATGGTAAAAAAAAATCCTAAATTTTTATCTTTTGGGGATGCTCAACTTTTATTAAGTAAATCTGTTTTTGAGATAATTTATTTGTAAGCATTTAGCCGTCAGCTATCAGCAATAAGCTTCATTACCTTTAAAAGAGGAATTAGTATGAAAAGGTAAAGAGATTGAGGTAAAAAAGGTATGGATAAAAGTACCATAGCTACCCCATAACTCATACAGTCTGTGATTTATTCTTGCTACTGAATGCTGTCTGCGATCTGCTAAATGCTTAAATTTATTTGCTCCTATTTATAGTCATATTACTTAGAAAAGATGTCACCAAAAATAAAATTATTTAGCTTTTTTATTTTACTCACTTTCCGGATAAGTTTCACGCTACATTTTATTCTCATCATCATCTAATTTGTAATAATTTTACTTGCCATTCCCTACATCCACATTTCCCAGAAAAAATCCCCTCATTAACAATATAAACTCTGAAATTATTACCTTTTTTCCCCAGAGCTAACTTTTCCTAATTCCCAGAAATTCTTGAAACAATCAAAATCTGACTACTATCAAAAACAACCCATAGGAAAATTCAATATTCTCGGAAAAATATAGAAGAAGGAGGAATACTTTAGTTATCTAGTCCAGAAGGAAGAAATAAAAATTTTGCCTTGTCTGAGTTTTAAGCTTTTGAGATGTCTAATATAGAAGAAGAAGGAATACTTTAGTTATCTAGTCCAGTCTGAAATTATTACCTTTTTTCCCAGAGCAGACTTTTCCTAATTCCCAGAAATTCTTGACACAATCAAAATCTGACTAATATCAAAGACCACCTATGGAAAAAATTAGGGTAGTCCTGCATGGTAATGGTGAAGATATATCTTTTTTAATTTCTCCCGCACTCCCCATCCCCCCATCTCCCCATCTCCCGCACTCCCAATCTCCCCACACACTCTCTACCATTACTATGCACCACCACCTAAATAGACAAAAATCCAAATCATCATCTCATCTATCAGAATTTGACTTGCCATCCCCTATACCCATATTTCTCAGAAAAAATACCCCGAACAAAAATAGAAAATCTGAAATTATTACCTTTTTTCCCAGAGTAGACTTTTCCTAATTCCCAGAAATTCTTGACACAATCAAAATCTGACTACTATCAAAGACCACCTATGGAAAAAATTAGATATTCTGCGAAAAATACTTTCCCAATAAATAGACAAAAATCCAAATCATCATCTCATCTATCAGAATTTGACTTGCCATCCCCTATACCCATATTTCTCAGAAAAATACCCCGAACAAAAATAGAAAATCTGAAATTATTACCTTTTTTCCCAGAGTAGACTTTTCCTAATTCCCAGAAATTCTTGACACAATCAAAATCTGACTAATATCAAAGACCACCTATGGAAAAAATTAGATATTCTGCGAAAAATACTTTCCCAATAAATAGACAAAAATCCAAATCATCATCTCATCTATCAGAATTTGACTTGCCATCCCCTATACCCATATTTCTCAGAAAAA
>NZ_JAAHGO010000007.1:255804-288389 GCF_010672455.1 Okeania sp. SIO2C9
AAAAATACCCCGAACAAAAATAGAAAATCTGAAATTATTACCTTTTTTCCCAGAGTAGACTTTTCCTAATTCCCAGAAATTCTTGACACAATCAAAATCTGACTAATATCAAAGACCACCTATGGAAAAAATTAGATATTCTGCGAAAAATACTTTCCCAATAAATAGACAAAAATCAGCGATCGCTCTTTTATCTTCCAGGTCTACTTTTTGACTATGCCACCACATTTGACGTACTTGTAAATTTTCCCATCTACCTACTTATAATCTCTCCGAAGCGCTACGCACAAGTAAAAAGTTAAATGTTAAAAGTAATATATGAGTGAATATAGAGTTTCCTAGTTTAGTAATATTAAGTCAAGTTTGTTTCATCAAAAGCTTTTTCTAATTCTGGAGTTAATTTTAGATAATTACTCCACAGCCTCAAATAGTTAAAATCTAATATTTTTCGTCTAGCTTTTAAAACTCCTAATACATCGCGCCATTGTTTTTGAGAATAATTATCTGCAATTTTGTACCATCTTAATTTCTGTAAAACAATATCTTCGGGGGAAACAATATAAATCAATTTATTTGTAGAAAATAATTGTACTTGTTGACGACGCGACATTGCTGAAAACTCAAAATCATTAGATTGTTTAATAGGATAGATATAAGCTTTGATTACTGATGCTGTGTGAATAATATTAAAGGTATTATTACTACCCCTCATAGCATCATCTATAGCAACTTCACTTACATAAAATTCTGTTGCTAAAGCTGCTATTAATTGTTCTACTTTTTCTGGTTCTAAAATTACTGCAATATCAGCTTCTTCTGTTTGTATCCGTTCTCCCCAGAAGGAACTAGCAAGACCACCACCTAAATAGGGTTTGCTGAAAAAGTCTTATGGTTGAGGGTAGGAGTCAGGAGACAGGAGACAGGAGACAGGAGACAGGAGTTATGGGAATTATAGAGGAGGTAGGGGGAAGAATAATCAAGGGATTATTCTGCACAACTCTCGCCTAAAATGCTAATTTTTTGAACCATTACGACCTAAAAGCTTGGACTTTTTTTAATTAAAAAATGCTAAAACCTCTATATGTCAATGCTTTGAGATTTAATCAGCAAACCCTAAATAGTAAGGAATTTTCAAATTATCTAATATTTCACCAAGGGTTACAGCTAAATCTATTTCATAAACAATCATAAAATCCCGATATATTAATTTATTTATTGAGCAATATTCCTCTCCTAACTTTAACTTTATGTACTCTATTTTTAGTTGTTTATTGGTTAAATTACTATGTTGCTGTCTAAATAAATCCCACCAGATTTGTTGTGACTGAATAGATGCTCTATGATGTTGCATTATTCTAGTTTCTATAGGCATTTTACCTATGAGTTAAAACCAGATTTTTTCAGCTTCTATTCTTGTATCTGCTGCTTGTGTTTTGTACATTATTTTATACGACGATATTACTCAAAATATTAATCTTAACTGACTGTTTGATAAGACGACTCTAAGATTTTTTGACACAGTTTTTCCAGGGAGTTTATCTTATCTAAAACTAGCTCAAAACTGTAATCGGAATCCACGGCGATAATTGGTTGAGGATAGCATTTTTGAATTGACAAAGCAATTTTTAAACTAGCATCTCTTAGCCCAGAAATACTAATAGTTTCGCGAGCGCCACTCAAACCAAACGCACTGTGGTAAAATCCTCTCCCTCCTAAATTAAAACTCCAGGATAGAACCGACAAATTCTCCTTCTCGGATATTTTCAATTCCTGGGATATTTTTAACAATATCTACCAGTTTATTTTGGTCAAATTGTTCATTTTTACCGATAAATAAAATCAGTAATTGCATGATTTATACAGCATATTCCTCCCATAAGAAGTACAGATATTAAAAATTAAATATTCCCAGTGCGGGCATCTTGCCCGCGATGTGTGTACCTTGCCAAAATTATCAACTTTCTTACTTTTAACTTTTAACTTTTGACTTTTAACTTAAAAAAGACAAGCTATAGGAAAAATTAGATATTCTAGGAAAAATAGTTTCCAAATAAATTGATAAAAATCAGCGATCGCTCTTTTATCTTCCAGGTCTACTTTTTGACTACGCCACCACATTATACCCAAAGTCAATACATGACTTATTACCAAAAAAATCAAATTAATATTTGCCAACCAAGTTATACCAAATATAACCATACTGATATAGCAAATTGTTAATACCCACCTTGCCAAATTAAAGACAGCGAATGCTCCTAATTTAATTGTAAATGTAGTGATATTAAATTTACGGTCTCCTTCAATATCTGGAATATCCTTAAAAATTGCAATAGCAAAAGTGAAGACTATTACGAATAAAGTTAACGCCCATACTGTCGGAGGAATTTCTGGAATTATCAAGCTTTTTTTGAGGAGAATTATTTCACCTACTTCTGTTATCCATTTATTTAAACTTCCTGAGACTTCCTCAACTTTTTCTAATCCCCAAACAAAGCTTAAAAATAACCCTAGATTAACAATTACTCCCCGCACAGTAAAAATACATAATGCTGCCCAAAAAGGAAATCTTTTTAATCTAATAGGAGGCAAAGAATAAAATGTACCAATTACTAAACTTATGCCCACTGTACCTAATAAAAAAGGTCCGCCAACTAGAGCCAAACTTAAAGCCAAAACTCCCGTTATTGCCACAATTACTTGACCAGAAAACCGAGAAAATTCACCAGCAGCTATAGGTAGATGAGGTTTATTAATTCGGTCTATTTCCACATCTTCTAATTGATTCAATCCTACTATATAAATATTTCCGCATAGACAACTTATCCAAGTTACCAATAACAGAATTAAACTATAGATGAAAAAAGATTGATTGAAAAAATCAGAGCGATCACTCAAAGCAATTAGATATATTGCCAATACACTTAATGTTGTACCAATAATTGTATGGGGACGTGCAAACTTCCAAAAACTATATAGCTGTGGGAAATATTTTTGCACCAAATTAGTTGTGATTTTTGCTTCCTGATAATGTGAAATTTCTCCCATAACTACCTTGAATAACTTTTCTCTTAATTTACGATAATTTTATAGTGGTTTTCACATAGATAGACTACACTCAACAATTAATAATTAATAATTATTCTTTTTTTAAAGGAGAGGATTGACTAAAAGGAAATTTTTTCTTTTTATCCCCTTAAAAGAGGAGGCTTTAAACCACAATTTTTCGGTAATAAAAGCATTTTTCTACTCCCTACTCCCTACTTCCTACTCCCTAAGCAAAAATAATTTTGTAGTCTACTTAAATGAAAAGCGCTTTCATTAATTGATAATGGATAATTACCTCTGGTTTTAACCGTTACGGAATTGAATATAAGGAAACATTATTTCTTCTCTTGGTCGATTGGATATGGTTAGGAAACCCATCCATCCCACCCTTCAGAAAACTCCGCTAAGGACCGCTTTTTTCTCCTTAAAAGGATCGGCTTTAAACCAGAATTATTTAATTATTAATTTGAGTGCATCTAAGTATTTTTATAAATACTTTTTTCCTATATATTTCCTATTGCCTGTTGCCTAAAAGCAATAAATTTTTGGCTCTATTCAAAATTGAGATGCACCCATTAATTTGGCAAGCGATTAATATCTTGATTAGAACCAAGTACAATCATTATTATTCCTTTAGTTAAAATTGTACTAGGCTTCGGATTAATTTGAAATTTTTCACCTCGGTCGCTCACTGCCAGTAAATTTAAACCATATTTATTCCGTAGTTCTAAATCAGCAATAGTTTTACCATCAAATTTTTCTGGTACAATAATTTCTACGATACTATTATCTGGGTCTATATCAAATTTATCGAGTATTCTAGGTTTACTCAATAATCGTGCTAGTTCGCAACCCATTTCTCTCTCTGGAAATACCACATAGTCTGCTCCAATCTTGTTTAAAAGTTTAACATGAGTCTCTGAAGAAGCTTTAGCTACTACACATTTTACTCCCACTTCCTTAAGATTTAGAGTAGTAATAATACTTTCCGACAAATAATTGCCAATTGCGACAATTACTGTATCAAAATCTGAAATACCAGCTTGTTTAATAGCATTAATTTCTGTTGCATCAAGTTCTAAAGCATGAGAAGATATTTTGTCAGTTAAAGCTTGATTTACTCTTTTTTCTTCTCTATCAATAGCCAAAACTTCATAGCCTAAATTATGCAAAGTTAAACATACTGCTTTACCAAATCTCCCCAAACCAATTACTGCAAATTGTTTAGTTTCAGATTTTAAATTTTGCCAAAAATTCCAAGACGATAATTTCACTAAAAATTCAACGTTATAGCTCTATATTGTATAGCGCTGCGCGCAGGCAACAGCTCCGGAAGGCAACAGGCAATAGGGAACCCACCCCTCGCCCCTCCCCCTCCCAGGAGGGGAATAAAAAACTGATAATATAAGATTTTAGCTATTGGACAGTTCCTGTAATTTGTAAATATGCCAGCGCACATTGCTATAAATAGCAAAAATAACGTTGCCTCCAAAATTTCTATTTTCAGATTTTACCAATGCTGAGAAAAATTTTTCACAACTAACTAAATTTGTTCTCTTAGTTCTTTTTGCTGTGTTTTTAACTTTAGCATCAATATAACGTTTCTCAAATTACTGAGTTGCAGTTGTTTTTCTTCTTTTTCTATTTCCTACTCCCTACTCCCTATCGACCCAAACCAATTACTGCAAATTGTTTAGTTTCATATTTTAAATTTTGCCAAAAATTCTCAGACGATAATTTCACTAAAAATTCAACGTTATAGCTTCTATATTGTAAATAGTAAAAATAAGGTTGCCTCCAAAATTTCTATTTTCCGATTTTACCAATGCTGAGAAAAATTTTTTACAACTAACTAAATTTGTTCTCTTAGTTTTTTTGCTGTGTTTTTAACTTTAGCATCAATATAGCGTTTCTCAAGTTACTAAGGTAAAGTTATTTTTCTTCTTTTCTACTCCCTACTCTCTATCGACCCAAACCAATTACTGCAAATTGTTTAGTTTCAGATTCTTTTCAAGGAGAGGTAATTGTTAATTATTAATTATTAATTATTAATTGTTGAACTACCCCCTACTCCCTAAAACAAAGGAATTTTGTACCTCACGCTTTTTGGGAATTACTATAACTCAAACAATTATACAAATAAATTTTCCTCTGGATACTGAATCGCACTAGGGTTTTGTTCAGCAAAAATAGTAGATACTAATAGTAAGACACCCACCCTACCTATATACATAGTTAAAATCAATACCAATTGCCCTGCAATTGTAAAATTAGAAGTAACCCCCGTAGATAAACCAACTGTAGCAAAAGCAGATACAACTTCAAAAAAAACTTGAATTGACTCTAATTCTGGGTCAGCAAAAGCAGCTAAAGTAGTAGCGATCGCCACTAATGAAGCTGAGGCAAAAACCACACCAATAGCTTTAATAATAACGAGAGTTGGAATCTTACGTTGATAACATAAAACTTCTTCCCTACCCTGTAAAGCTGCTTTTGTACTATTAAATAATATTCTAAAAGTTGTAGTTTTAATACCCCCTCCAGTGCTACCCGGACTAGCACCAATAAACATTAAAGCAATCGTGATAAATAAACCAGCATCAGTCAATTGCCCAATATCAATAGTATTAAAACCTGCCGTTCTAGTAGTAACAGATTGAAACCAAACAGCAATTAATTTTTGCCCTAAGTTGAAACTTTCTAGAGTCTGAGGATTGTTAAATTCAGCAATAAAAAAAGTAATAACACCAAAAATCAATAAAAAAATAGTTGTATTAGTAACCACTTTAAAATGTAGAGAAAAAGTGTGAAAAACTTGCTCTTTTTTCCAACAACTTTTCAGCCATAAATATATCTCCATAATCACTTGATAACCCAATCCCCCAAATATAATCAAGCCAGTAATCACCAAATTTAGTAACGGAGATTTTGCATATTTAATAAACCCATCTGCATATAAACTAAAACCAGCGTTATTAAAAGCATTTATACTATGAAAAATCGAATACCAAAAACCATCTTTAAACCCATAATTTGGAACAAAAACAAATAAAAGCAACAAAATACCAGTCAATTCAAACACAATAGTTGTAGCCAAAATAGACTTAATTAAAGGTTCTACACCAGCCAATCCTACCTGTTCCAAAGATTGCTGAAGAGCAACTTTTTCCCGAAGCCGAAATTTACGACCAAACAACAACAAAAGAATAGTTGTAGCAGTCATATAACCCAAAGCTCCAACTTGAACCAATAATAATAAAAAGAGTTGCCCCCAAAACGAATAATATTCCCCCACATTCACAACAGAAAGTCCAGTCACACAAACAGCAGAAGTTGCTGTGAATAAAGCAGTCACAGGATTACTCCAATTCCCATTACTCATAGAAATAGGTAACATGAGTAATATCGCACCAATAATAATAACAGCAATAAAACCTTGACATACAGTTCTAGCTACACTCATTTCAAATTTTTAGTATGTATATTTAGTAAGCATTTCCTAGGTCATGCTGCGCAAACAGCAGTCAGCTATCAGCTATCAGCTTATTAGACATCTCCGAAAAATATATAGGTTTTTTGCAGGAGTAGGCAACAGGAAACAGGCAACAGGAAACAGGTAAGATATTTTTACGAAAAAGGCACTAAAAAATATTTTTTAGGATGAATTTTTCCTATCCTTAGCCTGCTCTAATTAAAAGATTTATTTTCTGGAGATGTCTATTATCTTAGAAGGAGAATTCAAAATTATGTTTACGCAGAATTCCACAGAAAAGAAAAAGGTAACAAACTAACCTGATTAAAATCTGTACTTTCAAAAACTATTTGCGTAGCATTCCGCAGGAAATACTTACTTTCAATCACAAATAACTTCTGGCCATGTACATTAATAATGGCATAAATTAACATCTAAAATTACAAATACTTCAATTTTTTTCCTTAGACAAAATAACTTTTAATCTTGAATTTTTGTGTTATATTATTTCCAGATAATTAGTTATGAAAAAACTATCCTTTCACTTGCAGACCAAATTTCTCCCTACTCCCTACCCTCTATTCCCTACTAATTTATTAACTATTCAGCCAGATATGATATTGAATATATAATAGTCCAGAAAAATAAATCTTCAACCTTGATGAATAATTATGACCAAAACATGAAGTCCAAAGCCTTCCCTTTGAAGAGGATGAAAAGAATAAATTTAATTATTTCAAGCCTCTGGGTTTAGTCAGAGGTACTGATAACTGATAACTAATAACTGATAACTGATAACTGATAACTGAAATGACCTCAACCTTAATCGAACAGATTCAACAATTCTATGATGCTTCCTCCAGTCTGTGGGAACAAGCGTGGGGCGAACATATGCACCATGGCCATTATGGACAAGATGGTAAGGAGAAAAAAAATAGACGACAAGCTCAAATAGACATGATTGAAGAACTACTTCAATGGGGAGCATTAAATGAAAAATCAAATTTTTGGTCTCCTACCTCTATCCTGGACGTCGGTTGTGGTATAGGCGGTAGTACACTGTACTTGGCCGAAAAGTTTAATGCCACTGCCACAGGTATTACCCTTTCTCCCGTCCAGGCCCAAAGAGCTAAAGAACGAGCTGATGTAGCCAACTTAAGTCAATCTACTAACTTTATAGTGGCAAATGCTTTAGAAATGCCCTTTGCTGATGAATCATTTGACTTAGTATGGTCTCTCGAAAGTGGAGAACATATGCCTAATAAACAAAAATTCTTGCAAGAATGCTATAGAGTCCTGAAACCAGGTGGAACTATAATTATGGCTA
Organism: Okeania sp. SIO2C9; assembly: GCF_010672455.1. Lineage (GTDB taxonomy): Bacteria > Cyanobacteriota > Cyanobacteriia > Cyanobacteriales > Microcoleaceae > Okeania. Next base: position 263,649 of record NZ_JAAHGO010000007.1, read on the forward strand.
CTTGGTGTCATCGTCCAGTTGGTGGCCCCGATGGACAACTAACTGACGATGAAAGGAGACATCTAGCCGAAATTTATCGGGTCTATGCTCTGCCTTATGTTATTTCTTTGCCAGAGTATGAAGCGATCGCCCAAAATATCGGCTTTCAAAATATTTGCACTGCTGACTGGTCAACTGCTGCTGCTCCCTTCTGGAATGTTGTGATTGAATCAGCTTTTGACCCTAAAGTAATTATGAACTTACTCTTTAGTGGTTGGACAACAATTCAAGCTGCCCTTTCCCTGGAGTTAATGAGTAGTGGATATGAACGAGGATTAATAAAATTTGGTCTATTGCGGGGAAATAAATAGTTAATTAGCACAAATTATTTTTAAATCAGTGGAAGTGAGTCAAAATTTTCATACTTTTGAGTTAATCTCTGACTTTTGACTTTTGACTTGCTCGTGGGATTAAAGTTTCGAGCCTATAAAATCTTAATGCATGACTTTTGACTTTTGACTTCATCAAATGCATGACTTTTAACTTTTGAGTTAATCATTAACTCACTGTATTTTAAGTCCTCTTTTTCTCTTATATTTTTTTCCTTCTCTCCTTATCTCTTCAATAGCATCTTCAGTAAATGTTAATTTCTGTACCAATATACCTACTTCTGGTATAATAATAGCTTAAAATAGATACACCATATGGGATATTCCTGGAGGTGTAATTTATGTTAGTTATTTTAATGGAAAATCAGCTAGTTGCTCCTCAACAAGTTTGTCAAGGTTGTTTGTTAGCCGATCGAACTGGTCAACCCCGATGGAAAGGTGGTCAATTACGTTGTGGTCATCCAGTTCCTAAGTTATCAGATACTCAACCAGATCAGTATGAGTGTCAAATGGGTTTCCGCGTTGCCAGTATAGAATAATTACAAAAATCAGTTTGATAGTAATGTGTTTTGGAAGCAAGCATAAAAATTAAAAGTAGATTAAAGTGCGACATTTAGCCTTTAAGCTAATAATTTAAATGTAGCTTAAAAGTAAACAAAATAGCTATAGCACTCAGATTTGAGTTGTGTAGAAAATATCTTAATCAGTGAGCCAAAAATAGTTTTAAACACTTAACACTTTATTATCTACTTTTTTGTTTTTTTGATAAATTATTTAGGACTACTATTAATATATAACTATTGTTACTATGCTTAAGTATGTAAAAAAGTTTTACTAGTTAGTGCCCAAAGAATCTTTACTTGGTTGAGTCAGTTAAGCTTAAGTAAAATATCCGAGACCTTAGTCGCTCGAATAGAAAATTTTGCTGAAATCACCTAAAATTTGATAAATTTAGTATTTTTTTGACTCACGAAATATGATCAACGACTGAAGTTATCTCACTACTGCGCTATCCTGAATTTATATATAGCTATTTATCATCAAGTTCAGGAGTATTTTACAATGAATTGGCGCGGTTCTACAACTGTTCAAGACCGAATTTTTGCTAGCTTACCTTATCTATTACCCTTGCTAGATGGGTTAGTGTATGGCAGATATTTATTCCAACAGTTCCCTCCCATACAGATAATACCAGTTCTTCTTAGCCCTTTGTTACAGATTTATAGAGGTATACCCTTCTTTGGCTTAATAGTTTTCTTTGCTCTGTTCTTGTTAGTTGTGAGAAATGAAAATATATCTCACTTTATTCGTTTCAATACCATGCAAGCAATTCTACTGGATATTATTTTAATCTTGTGTGGTCTAATTCTGCAAATATTGGGAGGAAGTTTAGGAGGATTTATTCTGGAAACTCTCTCTAATATGATATTCATCGGAATTCTAGCATCATTTATCTATGCAGTAGTTCAGTCAGTCATGGGTCGCTACGCAGAAATACCTACTATTTCTGAAGCTGTTTATATGCAAGTTCGCTAAATATTTTTCACACTAACACTATTTATTTTGTTTTTGTGGTGAAAATTTTGTAAGATAAAAGATCCTTGCTTCTGCATAAAATTTGCTAGAAGCCATGTAGTCCGAAAGGAGATTATTTCCATGAAACCATTCATTTACGAAACAATGTATATTTTGCGTCCAGACCTGAATGAAGAACAGGTAGAACAGACAATTGCAAAATATAAAGATTTATTGCAGGAACAGGGCGCTTACGACCTAGAAATTCAACATCGTGGTAAGCGTCGTTTAGCTTATGAGATAAACGATCATCGAGAAGGTACATATATTCAGATGAACTACCAAGGTCCTCCCACTCAAATAGCTGTATTGGAGAGGGCAATGCGTTTGAGTGAAGAGGTTATTCGTTACTTAACGATTAAACAGGAAGTACCCAAAAATACTACACCAGATACTACTGCACCAGATACTCAAGATCAACCAGAACCATTAGCAGCAGTAGTGGAATAGTAATATTTCACCTCAACCCACATTATTTGGACTAAAAGATTTGAGAGCTTTGATTCACCCAAAAAAAGCAAACTCAACAAAAAAGTAGAATTTGAAAATCTGAAATAGGAGAGTTTCCCCTATTTCCTTTACCAAAAAAGTGGGTCTAAAGCCTCGCCCTTCTAGGGCGACTTTTTATAGATAAAAATAGTAATAATTATCCTATCATATTATTAGTTTATATCAGAATTATAAAAGCTAGATTTAAGTATCCTATTTATCCAACACCGGGACAAAAATACCGATTAGCCAAAGTATTTGGTTGTGTCCGTGTTGTTTGGAATGATAGTCTAGCTTGCTGCCAAGAAAAGTACAAATCAGGAGAAAAAAAAACCATTAATCCTGAGCTACAAAAGCTTTTTATTACTCAAGCTAAAAAGACTGAAAATAGAGAGTGGTTATCAGAAGTTTCTGCTATACCATTACAGCAATCTTTGAATGACTTAAACCGTAGAGGCGAAGGACTGTTTGCCCCTAAAAAACTTTTTTAAATCAACTAAAGGTCAGAAAAAAGGTAAACTTGTTAAACCTCCTAAATTCAAAAAACGTAGAAAGTCAAAACAAACTGCAAGATTTACACTCATGAGGGTTTAAAGTTGGTGAACATAAAGTTTATTTAGCCAAGATTGGGAAGTTAAAAATAGTTTGGTCTAGAGAGTTAACTAGTCAACCTTCTTCAGTAACTGTTATCAAGGACTCACTTCATAGATATTTCTTAAGTTTTGTAGTAGAAACTTTACCAAAAATTTTGCCTAAAACTGATAATTCAGTAAGTATAGATTTAGGCATCAAAACTTTTGCTACTTTGAGTAATGGTGAAAAGGTTGATGCTCCTAAGTCACTGAAAAAACGAATTAAGAAGTAGCCTCTTTCAGAGAAGCTTTCCTATCGGAATGCTACGCAAAGACTAAGGAAAATTAAGTCAGTCATTATCTCAGAAAACTAGAGGGTCTAAATCATATGAAAAAGCGAGGCTAAGAGTTGCTAAATTTTCCTAGGTCATGCTGCGCAAACATGCCACACTGAAAGATACCCTTGACAGATTTTCTGCATAAATTATCTACTGAAATTATGGACGAAAACCAAGTAATAGTTTTAGCGGATTTACAAAGCGTCACGTCCTGGAGATGTCAGAACAGTTCGCAGACTCCAAAAATGACTAACAAAGTCTTGGGTTGCAAAAGTTATCGCGGTGCGTCGAGTAACCCAAGACAATCAAGGCCGAAAGACGGCAGGTGTGGATAGCGTTAAATCGCTGACCCCAAAGCAAGGTCTGGCCTTGGCAAATAAATTAAAGCTGGGTACAAAGGTCAGACCAACTCGGAGAGTATGGATTCCCAAACCAGGGATGGATGAAAAGCGACCTTTAGGAATACCGATTATTAATTATATGAGTTATGAAGCTATACTATTTCTAAATATAAAATATAAATTATATAGGAACTACTGAATAATTTAGGAGCAAACTTAAAGTGAAGCAGATGCAAAAGTTAAATTCACAACAACTTCAACTTGAAGTATCTCGTCTTAACGAAGAATTACAAATGCGAGACCAATTAATTCAACAATTGTCTCAAGAACTTTTTCGATTAGTTAAGGGAAATACAAGTATAGTACCAACATCAACAGTTCCTGAAAGTTATCAATCTCAAATGCAAAGCTTAAAGGAACAACTCAATGAAGTTGAACAACAAGTAAATTTTTATCAAGAACAAATTGCTGAACGAGATGCAGAAGTATATAATTTACGTCATTCTGTCCAAGAATTAACAGACCGCTCACAAATGTTAGAACAAGTAGTACAAGAGCTACCAGAAGTCTATCGTCAAAAATTCTCCGAACGCCTGGCAGAAGTGCTTGAAAAAGTGGAAACTTTACAAAAGGAAAATCGTCAATTACATGCAGAGTTACAAAGTGTTAGTTATCGTCTAGCAGTTAGAAATCGTCGTGCTAATGGTCTAGATTTGCCTGCTTTTGGACCCGGGCAACCTGGTTCTTCTGTAGAAATGCCGACGTTTGGAAATGCTTAATTTAAATAAATATTTGCTGAGATAGGTACAACATTCTATCTTAGCATTAGTATAAAATTTTATCTAAAGAGAGTAGTGTTTTGATAATTAGTGAACTGCAATAAAATTCTATTGATGTTCATTTATAAGTTCGGCTCAGTTACTATTAAATTTAGCATCTGAGCCGAGCATTTAAAAATCAGCTTACAGTTTAACTTAAGCTGTTACTAATTTTGCATGAGAATCTAAAAAAATATCATCAATAGTGTTAAAAATTTGAAAAACTCTATCTAACTGAGTAATTTCAAAAACCAATCTAGCTGTGGGGTTAAGGTTACAGATAGCTAAACTACAGCCATGTTCACGAGCCTTTTTTAAGCCAATAACTAATGCACTTAAACCAGAACTATCTATAAACTCCACATTAGCCATATCAATAATCCAAAGATTGTAGTTTTTTTCTAGTAGAGATATGAATTGCTGCTTAATCGCATTTGCTCCAGCTAAGTCTAAGCGGTGATTCGGAACGAGAATAATATGTTGACTGGCATCAATAGCTTTCATAGGTATCACCATTAATTAAAAGGAAAAAAATTACTTTTTACTTTGCTCTGAAATATAAATTGTTTTAGATTGAAGATCATTCATTACACCCTAATTATCAACAATCTAGAAGTTGTAATGATACTCAGGAAATTCACTTTACTAGGAATAGAATTCCCTGTATAAAATACAAAATTGACAGTGACAGTAATTATTGTCAATTATAGTGCAAGTTTTTAGCTTTTGTTATATATTTAATAGTTATTGCGTACATCAATTAATTATCTATAACCTATAAAGACCGCTTAAGTCATAAATAAGTTTCCTTTAAATATAACTACTGGTCTATCAACTTTGAAATGATGGATAGATTTTGTAACCTGTGATTTTTGGGTAATGCTTTTTAAGATTAGCCACTCCTCAAAACCATCTTTACAGATCACTATCTGGCAATAAAATATAAAAAAATGATAAATTCGATTTAGTTCGATTAAAGATTACCGTATTATGCACCTGGAATTTGTATCATTAGAAACAATTCAATTAATAGCCCATAAATACGGCTATCTAGCCATTTTTTTAGGAATAGCCCTCGAAAATGCAGGAGTCCCCTTACCTGGAGAAACAGTGACACTCGTAGGTGGTTTCCTTGCAGGTAGTGGGGAATTACTTTATAGATATGTACTTAGCTGTGCAATTATAGGTGCAGTATTCGGCGACAGTTGTGGATATTTGATTGGCAAGTATGGTGGCTGGCCATTAATGTTGAAGTTAGGTCAAATATTTCGGATTAAAGAGGAAAAACTGATAGATACAAAAAATCAGTTTAGTAAAAATGCAGCTAAAGCAGTATTTTTTGGTCGATTTATTACATTACTACGGATTTTTGCTGGCCCTTTAGCGGGAATTGCTCAAATGCCTTACTGGAAATTTTTATTATGTAATGCTAGTGGAGCGACTATTTGGGCATTGACAATGGTCAGTTTATCCTTCTTTTTGGGACAAGTTGTACCTCTAGAAAAATTAGTATCTTGGGTTGCACAATTTGGTGTAGCTGCTTTGGTACTATTGGTAGCTTGGATTTTGATTCCTATTGGGTTAGAGTCTTTGAAGAAAGGAAAAGAAAATACAGGTTGATAATTTAAGGTTTAATATTAGTTGCCGAGCGGCACCCGGAAACTCTAAACGGACGCGGAGGAAAGTGTGAGACTACCGTATTAGTTAGCAGCTTCTGCTAACATCGGATGCTTTGCGCCAGCAAAACGTCAACCCACCGAAAAGCTATGATTCAATAGGATATCCGCGCCTAACAGCTAGAGAGGATGTCACAAAAAATATGCTTGAAATGGTCTAACTCACAAAGTTTATGGTCTAAAAAATATCAAACTCGACAAGTGGAAACCAGTGTTAATTAGGAGCAAAAATCCTGTAACAGTTACAGATTATAATAACAACCAAAACGATTTGCCAGAAAGGCATCTAGGCTAATCTGTTCTTATTTGAGGAAACCAGTATGTGGAACTTCCCCATGGAGATATATATCCAAGACAGCACAAAGAGAAGCAGAAGTTGTCAGCTGGATAGAACTCCAAGTTTCTCCATACAAATTAAGGGGATAAATCTTGCGGACATCGCTGATTTGTTGAAGATAGCCGTTTTTCCAACCAGTTACAAAACAGAAAATAACTACCACATCTTGCTTAGTAATAGGAATGGAATTTTCCAATATTTCTTGCAGGAGTTCGTGGCGATCGCTTAAACCCAATTCTTGAGTTAAAAATTTCATCAGATATTGATGACCTTCGTAGCGCACGGTCTTGTAGTTGAGAGTACGCACTTGGAATCAATAAGAGTCCATTCTGGCTAGTCTAGGACTTTCTCAAGTTTAGCCAAGAAACTCTGACGTGCCATAAACACCAAGACACCTTGAGGTTAAATATTCTATTGAAGTTTATTCAGTTCTGCTGAACCAGCATGGCTTTCAGCAAATACTCCTCTAGCAATAATACCACTGGCCTTCTCTAAGTTTCTGAATTACTCATCACCTATAGAGCAACAAACTAAGGATTTATATATGCCTTTTTCTGCTGCTTTGGTCAACATACCAGGTAATATGTCCATACCTATTATTTGTTCAAATCCCAATTCAGCTAATGCCACACCAACTAGACCTGTTCCGGCCCCAACATCAAGAATTGTATCATGTTTATTGGCCACATATCTGGCCATTGATCATAGTTTTCCACTAACTAATCAATATTTTGACTAGAACAGATCCACTTTAACCACTGGTTTGTTTCTATCTCAGACATTCTTTTGTTATTCAATATTTCATCAATAGTAGAAATTCTACTTTAATTAAATCCCAAAACTTTGTGCTATTCCTAGTCCATAGAAATGCTCAAACATTTTAGTAGGTTGTTAATTTACTACCCGAAGTTTTGAAACGTTTTTGTCCCTCGAATATTCATTACTGGATTTAGCAACACCAATATTTCCATTAGTTTAGATTTAAATATGAAGAGATAAGTTTTGATGTTAATGGCTCGAGTTAAGATATACTAAATATCATAAAAATTTTGTGAAAAAGGTAGGTTGATGTTATGGAATTAGCAATGCTATTGGCAAAACTGCCAGAAGCTTACTCTGTTTTTGACCCTTTAGTTGATGTTTTACCAGTAATTCCTGTTTTCTTCTTGTTGTTAGCTTTTGTGTGGCAAGCAGCAGTTGGTTTCAAATAAAGACTAATCTTAAAGATAGCTATCAGTTACCATTCTAATTATCGATCAGAATTTACTCGACATAATAATTTGGCAGCTGATAGCTAACTGCTTTAAGCAGTATTAATAGCATAAGTTCATTGAAGAAAGCAGAAGGGAAAATTTCTTATGGATAGTCTTCGACATGCCACTCCGTGTCTACAAACCCCAAAAAATTTTAAACATTGTGTAGACGGTGGAGCATTAAACCCACTACAGAAAAGATAAACTTATAATAGAGTGTTTGTCAAATAAATATCAAATAAATATTTAGAAAGCGTGGAGTGCGAAGCGTTTTATCTCAACGTTGGTTGAAGACCCGCGCTCTCCTGAAGGGGAGCGTCGTATGGGAAAACCAATCAATTTTGCGGTTTTGTCAATAGTGTGTTAAACTTAGAATCTGTCTGCTGGGCTAGCAGTTTCAGTCTGTGGAGCGACTTTAAGACCGAAAAGAGGCTCGACCTTGGAGGCTGGTGCATTGAAGCATAAAGGCCTAATAGCGCGATGGTTAGGAATCCCGCGCTGTCTCCTAGAGCAGCGTCGGGAGGATGTCAATTAACGTACCATCCCACAGCACACGGTGCTTAACCTAACCTATTTAACCAGTATTAATTGCATAAGTTAAATAGACCTATAAAAACAATTTAGGTTACTCATCTATAAGATAAGATAATTTGTTTTCCAAAGTAATTTGGTGTTGCATAGTAGGAGGATAAAACTACTGTTAGGGAAGAATTAATTGCTTATTGAAAATTAGCTATTACCAATTATCCATTTAATTAATATGCAACACTAATGATTTTTCTTAATTTATGTCTTATTTATACTTAGTTATTACTGGAAAATCATTTGATTATCGTCGCTAAAAAAAAATTAGATAAATCTAGGACTGATTAGCAATTTTTTTAGGGGAAGCAGGTCTTTCAGATATATGTTTGATATAAGTCAAAACATGAGGATAAGAACTTAAATCCAACTTTAACATCATGGGAGTATAAGTTAAATTGGTGTTGCATAGTAGGAGGATAAAACTACTTTTAGGGAAGAATTAATTGCTTATTGAAAACTAGCTATTACCAATTATCTATTTAATATGCAACACTGATTATTTTTCTTAAATTTATAGCGGTCTTATTTGAGTTGTGATGTGAGATATTCTAGATTTTTAGGGAATAGGGAATAGGGAATAGGGAATAGGGAACAGAGAATAGGAAGTACCGAAGCAATAAAATTATCACATCTGATTCCTGGTTGCTATATATCTTTAATTTCTACTTATAGCAGTCGAAGGAAAGATCAGGAAATATTGACAGCTTAAAACTCAGACTACTTCAAGAATTAAGAATTTAGAATGAAGAATTTAGAATTACCTCTTCTTAATAAACAAGAGGATTGATCAAAAAGATTTTTTTTCTTTTTATCCCCTTAAAAGGGGAGGCTTTAAACCACAATTTTTCGGTAATATTTTCCAACTTCGGTTCATTCTTCTTCCTTCTTCCTTCTGCTATACTTCTTACTTGAAAATTATTTGATTATCATTAGTAAAAAAACTTAGATAAATCTAAGAAGGATTAGCAATTGTCTTTTGGAAAGCAGGTCTTTCAGATATACGTTTGATATAAGTCAAAACATGAGGATAAGAACTTAAATCCAACTTTAGCATCATAGGAATATAAGCTAAAACTGAACCTACTGCTACATCTGCCACATTGAATTCTTCAGCCATTAAATAAGGTTGAGTCTCAAAAATTTTATTCAATGGAGTTAATAAGCGAGGAGTTTCCTTTTCACGACTTGCCTCTACAAAAATGCCCGATGCAAGAGTAGCATTAGCAAACAATACCCACTGAAAAATTTCAGCTTTCTGTTCTAAAGAATCAGGCATTTTGCCATATTTTTCTGCAACATATAACAGAATAGCTCCTGACTCCCAAAGTTTAAATTCTCCATCAACAATAGCAGGAACTTTTCCCATCGGATTAATCTCTAAAAAATCTGATTTGAGATGCTCTCCTGACTGCATATCGAGATTAATAAATTCATAATCAGCTTCTATTTCTTCAAGATACCAATGAACAATTGATGCTCGACTACGAGCGCCACCATAAAGTTTTAGCACGACTATATACCTAATTTTTGATAACTGTGAGTTCTACAATTTTACCCAAGTAAATCAACAGAAATATTAAAGAACTTTGTGAGTATATTCATGTTGCTTCACATTGTCTTCTGAACTGACAATATTTTCAGCATTTAGTACCCGCTTACGCTCCAAAGAATAATTCAAATCATCACGACGAGTTCCCAGAGGAATTAAAGACTTAACTTCTGGGTGAATTTTATATGTACGAGTAGTAGCGATCGCTCTTGAGGCAAAATTATCAGAGAATTGAGCTTCCGGAGGAAAATCTTCAGGTAGTAGAGGTGTGTCCCCAGATAAAACTGCACCCAAAGTAGTCCCACAAGCCATTTGATATGAAGTAGGAATTCCTTTAACAATAGCTTCGAGAGCTGCTGAGGGTATTGGTTCAACAACTTTTACTTGAGAAACTTCACCATCTTCCTTGATAAAGCAAGTTGCCAAACCAATAACTAAATAGTCATCAGTAGATAAATCTGGGGCATTGGGATAAGCAGAAACATTTGCCATAAGCTATTCTAATTTTTAATTCTTTAGATACTAAGTCTTATTTTATCAACTTAGGGAACTCAGCCCTCAAAAAAATCTGATACTAAAATTGAGCAAACCAAAATTTTGTGTAAAAATAAGTTTATGTAAGCTAATCTGGGCTATTTTTTGACTAAAAATATATTTAGATACTACATGGGTAGCAATTGGTATAGCTCTAGACAAATACCCTCTTGACATTCCTCTAAAACCCAAATTTACTTTCCTAACCAAAAGACGTAGTGCTATATATTTACAAATTTTCGGAATTTCTAATTGCTAAAAAGTTGCTAGATAAAGCTTTTGGCGTTGGTGAAGCACCTGTATGATATTAATGTTAATTAGGGTTTGCTGAAAAAGTCTTTTAGTAGGGGTAGGAGACAGCTATACTGGAGACAGCTATACTGGAGGAACGGGGAATTATAGAGGAGATAGTAGGAAGAATCGTCCCTTAATTTTTCTGCCCAACTCTCGATCAAAATCCGCTCCTAATTGAACCATTACCACCTAAAAACTCGCACTTTTTGATACTTAAAAATGCTAAAAATTTTATTTGTAAATACTTTTAGATTTGATCGGTAAGCCCTAATTATTTAGGAGTCAGTCAGACCGAGTCAGGAGGAAAGAAAGAAAGAAGAAGAAAGAGTAGTAGAAGGAGAAAGTTTTTTGTTCGCGCTCCGATCCGGACGGGATATCATACCTCTTTTCACCAATGCAAAGCTTTTTTCCTAGCTTATGACGAGTAACTGTTCAACAATTAATAATTAACAATTAACAATTACTATCGTTGAAAAGAAGAGGATTTACTAAAAGGAAAATTTTTTATTTTTTCCCCTTTAATGGAGAAGCTTTAAACCTTAAATTAGGGTTTGCTGAAAAATTATGGGTGAAGGTAGGAGACAGGAGAAATGGCTCGGGAGCGAGAAGGTAGGAGCTAAGTTTTGTCCCTTGATGTTTCTGCCCAACTATGCACCTAAAATACGCTCCTTCTTTGAGCATGAAGAACTCAAACAGGCGCACTTTTTTTGACCTCAAAAAGGCACTTATCTTTAATCTGTCAATGCTTTTAGATTTAATCGGTAAACCCTAATTATTGGGTAATAGAAAATATCCGAGCGACTGGTTAAAAGTTATGGTTTAACCTCAGAAAAAACTTCTAAATCTAAAGATGTCAACTTATCATAAGCTGACTCAATTACTCGCTTACCCCTCAAAGCTCCAGTATTAGCAGCAGGACAAATGTACTGTAGAGTCTGTGGTGAAAATTGGTCAATCAAAAATTTAACACTCTGAAGCTGTCTAGGCCAATGAAAAGTCTTAGCAATACGCAATGGCACAGGTTGCCCTTGACTATTAGGCAATAAATGACGACCTGTAAATAAGACCCCACCATTTTCTGAATAGTATAAACAAGACGAACCAGGAGAATGGCCAGGAGTCCATAAAACAGTAATATGTTGACTTAAACTAAACTCTTGCTCAAAGGTTGTTACTTTGAGGTTAGGCAACAAATAAGCTTCCTGTTCTTGAATCAGAATCTCACAGTTGAAAGCTTTTTGAATCTCTTGTGCCTTACCAATAGCACTACGATGAGTAATATACAACCACTTTACTCCTCCCTGTTCGGCTAGAAACTTTTGATTGGTTTCATTATCAGCAGGACAATCAATGAGAATGTTGGTCTGATTATTTACAATAAAATAAGATGTTCCTCCTAAAGTATCCCGATTTGGCGAAAAGGCAAAAATATTTTCTAGGACAAACTGGGGAGATTTAGAGACAAAAGGCTGTTGTGTCAAAGCAGTATTCTTAGATTAAAAATAAACTGAACTCATTAAACTATTATGCTCTTTTTATTGATTTTATTAGGGTTGATGACATACTTCATGTTACAACGCAGCGTAAGTAAAATTACTCGCACTCCTATCTGGATATTATGGCTAGTGATGATGACACCAGCTTTAATATGGACAACTTGGATGTTAATTTATGGTGAAAGACAAATACCACCAGCATTAATCATCATTCCCTTTATTTTCTGTCCTTATTTATACTGGTTACTGGTGCAATGGGGACAGCATCAACCCAGTCAATCAGAATCAGATCGATCGACAAAAGATAATAGTAATTCCCAGACTAAAGCAAAAATAGCCCCTACTCAAACTCTCAATCAAACTCCACCCAAACTAACAATAGATAAAACAGAAGAAGCTAGTCTGAGAAATTGTTTTCCTTGGACAGTTTACTATCTCAGGAATCTTGAATATAGACCTCAAGCAGTTATTTGTCGGGGTCAGTTACGCTCAAATCCTGAAAAAGCTTATCAAACAGTAAGAGAAAATATAGAAGGAAAATTTGGCGATCGCTTCCTAGTAGTATTTCAAAATAGCTTTCAAGGTAAGCCTTTTTTTGCTCTAGTTCCTAACCCCCGTGGCCAAAATGACCAAACTCAAGTTTCTCAGGAACCTCAAAAACCTATACTCTTGGCTTTAGGATTATTGCTGATAACTTTATTCACCACTACTTTAGTAGGAGCTAGAGAAATAGTTGGTATTTCTGAAGATGCCATACAATCTAACCCTAATTTATTAATCCAGGGTTTACCTTATGGAGTTGCTATGATCGTGATTCTAGGATTACATGAATTTGGCCACTACATAACAGCTCATTTATACAAAATTCGTACTACTCTACCATATTTTATCCCGGTACCGTTTTTCTTAGGGACTTTTGGAGCATTTATTCGGATGCAAAGTCCTGTACCTAATCGCAAATCTCTATTTGACGTTAGTATAGCAGGTCCAATTGCCGGATTAGTAGTTACAATACCACTATTAATTTGGGGTTTGTCCCACTCTAACATAGTTCCTTTATCTGAGGAATCAGGAATATTATCCATAGACTCTTTAAATCCCACTTTTTCTTTTTTATTAGCTGTATTAAGTAAATTAGCATTAGGTACAGAATTAACTTATAACAAAGGCATAGATTTACATCCAATAGCAGTAGCAGGTTATGTAGGTTTAGTAGTAACTGCATACAATTTAATGCCTATTGGGCAACTTGATGGCGGTCATATAGTACACGCAATGTTTGGGCAAAGAACTGGTATGGTTATTGGTCAAATTTCTCGGTTTTTGTTATTACTATTAGCTTTTATAAATCAGGAATTTTTATTTCTAGCAATCTTTTTATTTTTAATGCCTCTTGCTGATGAACCTGCTCTAAATGATGTTAGTGAATTAGATGACAAACGCGACTTTTTAGGATTATTGATGTTAGGTTTATTGGTAATGATTTTATTGCCTGCACCAAAGATGGTTATACAGTGGTTAAATTTTTAAGAAGAAGGAAGAAGGAAGAAGGAAGAAGGAAGAAGGAAGAAGGAAGAAGGAAGAAGGAAGAAGGAAGAAGGAAGAAGGAAGAAGGAAAAAATAATTGTGTGCCACCTAAAATAAAATTGGTATAACACCTAAGACCTAAAACCTAACACCTAACACCTACTCTCACATAAAATTGGTATAAGAGTTAAATGATTGATTTAGAGAACTAATTCCACTTAATCTGGAAGATAATTTATTTAAGTTGGAACGAGAAAAAAATACAGCATAAATTGATAGATAAAAGAAAAGAAAAACATCAGTGTCATTTCAGTTATTAGTTATCAGTACCTCTGCAATAAGGAGACTTGAAATACGGAATTATCTTTTTTCTTATCCCCTTAAAAGGCTATGCTTTATAAACATCTTTCTTAACATAAAAATTGACAAAATATACAAGTTATGTAGAAGTCTTTAACAGGTTTTTGTCAGAGAGAAAGTGTATTCAAAAGTAAATTTTTTTTGATAACTTAAGTAGTTTTTCCTATCTACTATGATTCTTTCTCCTTTATCCCCTACTCCCCTGCTTCCCACAAGGTTTTCAGGAGTTCCTTATCAGGGATAGTTTCAAAGGGAAGGCGCATACCCACAATTTTTCGGTAAAAAGGTTTCCGGGACTTTTTAATGTTAGAAAATAACCAACACTTGTTTGACATATTATTTGAAAATGCTATAAATTTCTAGGACTTATTTCAATCTTCATCTTTTATTTATTTATGCGTTATTTTGTCTTCAAACAAATGATTAACAAGGTAAATTATCTCATTTTTGCTATAGTTTTGATTTTATTATCAGTTGCAATACCTAACTTTAATCTACCTGTAGCTAATGCAGGAAATATTCTCTCAGGATTTAGCTTGTCTGCACAAAATGATTGGCAAATTACCGTAGGGGAAAGCCAAAAATCAGCCGATAAATTAGCTTTAGATTTACAGGAAAGTCTCAACTGCAAAAGGAATGAAATTGGGAAATTAGCTATATTAATTATTCATCCCCACGGAGAGTTTGACAGAACAGAACCAATTTCGTTAGCAGAGAGAGAAGGTGGGGGGTCAGTATTAGAAATGAAGATACATTGGCATAGAAAACTGCCCTTTATGACACGCAATCATTTAACTATTATTGACTGGGAAATTTTACACAATCGACATTTTGGAGCTGCTGTTATTTTAGATGATGCTATACTTTCTCCGATTCATCCTCAAGAGTTAAATAATTTATTTAAAGAGTTACTGCCAGATAATCTCTAAAAGTCGGATTTCAACAATGAATAATGAATAATGAATAATGAATAATTACCTCTCTATGAATTGAAGAGGATTGACAAATTCATGAAAATTTTTCTTCACAGGAGTCGATTGTATATGGCGAGGTCTCCTCGCCATCCCATCCTAACGGACTGCTCCGCAAACGACCGCTTATTATCCCCTTAAAAGAGGAGGCGCATACCCACAATTTTTCGGTAATAAGAATTTTGATATTCTTGCCATGTCCACTGCACCCTTTCTGGGTCTAGTTGAATTGATTAAATGGTTACTCATATCTATTTGATTTATGACTAATTTAAAAAAATGGAAGCTTTTACAATCTCGGTTAGTAATTAATAATAAATGGTGTCTGGTCAGACAGGATAAAGTAGAGTTATCAAATGGTACGATTATAGATGATTTTTTTATTAATGTTAGACCAGATATTGCACTTATTTTTCCTGTAACACCTCAACAAGAAATTGTATTTGTGCGTCAATATAGACATGGAGTCAAAGAAGTTTTATTAGAGCTACCTGCAGGTGCTTTTAACCCAATAGAAGAAACAGGGGAGATTGCTGCTTCTAGGGAACTTACTGAAGAAACTGGATATGTTGCCAATAAATTAATTAAATTAGCAACTCTATATGATAATCCGGTTAAGGATACAAATTCGATTCACTTATTTATAGCAGAAAATGTTATCAAATCTCAGCAACAAGAACTTGATATTACAGAAGAAATTGAAGTAGTGCTAATACCTGTCGATGAAGTTATTAAGAGAGTATTGATAGGAGAAATAAGTGTTTCTGGAACTGTAGCAGCAATATTTTTAGGATTGGAATATTTGCATAAGTCGAATTGTATTTGAGGTGGCACAGAATTAGGTGTTAGGTCTTATAACAATTTTATGTGAGGTGGCACACAATTATTTTTTCCTTCCTCCTTCTTCCTTCTTGAAAAAATTTATTAACTTGTCTATCTCAATCTACAGTCAACCCCAATCGAGATATGATTCTATGGAATTTAGAAATGAATTTGGTATTAAATTATTAATATTAGGTATCTATGGACTCATAATGAGAACAATCCTTACATAGACCGAAAGGGTTAACAGCACAACGGATGAGGGGAGACCTAGCATTGAACTTACAACTTAGGTCTCCTATGATATATCCTAATCCTTCAATATATTGTTGTTCTGGTTGGGTAGATATAGTTGGTACTCCTGTATAGTTTACTGCCAATCTAATAGATATAAGTCTTTCTCTACTTCGTGCTTTAAACTTGTTAAGTACCCATAAAGAAACTATCCAAGGAGTCATACCCATCAAAAAAATTAGTAAAATCTTAAACACATTTATTCTAATTTATTCTAATTTATTGTAACTTCATAATTACTCTATCGCTGCTAATAATATCAATACAAAATTATTTATTATTTGAAGCAATAAAATTTGATTATCGGTTAATCAAAACCTTGATATTTGTTAGATTTGAAGATGGAATTTTTTTTTCCACAAATAATGTCTTTGGCATCTCACTATCTGCTTTAACCACAGAATATAGAGAAGTAAAAGGCAATTTAATATGAGATAAATCTATGCCTGCAAATATATGTAAAGATAAAGTAACAGCAAGTGCTAACCAAATTTTTTCCCACATCTCACACCCTCCTTTAATTTTAATTAAAATACAGAACAATTAGTTTGGAGGCTACCGTAATAAATACATATTACAAAACAAATTTACTAATTGTCTGTGACTTGAAAGTAGGTAAAATCGTGAGTTTAATCACTGTTTAATTAACAAATTAATCAAGATCAATTAGTTCAAATTATTTAGATGTAAGCTGGGGAGACTCTGGCGACATATTCCTAGTTAGTCCACTCCGAGGGGTTGAAGTTAAAAATGTAAAAGTTATAGCAGTCTAAGCACAAGGTTAGAAGATATCAAAAGCTTAAAACTCAGATAACGCCAGATTTTTCCTTCTGTCCTAGATAACTAAAGTCTTCTCTGCTTCTTCCTTATGTCAGGAGTTACGTATAACCACCAAATATAGTAGGGGTTAACGGCCGTTAACCCCTACAAATGGCGTATAATTTAATATTTTGCGTAAGTCCTGTCTGTCCTATAGCACTACGTCTTTTGGCCTTTGACAATAAATTTTAGTTGTAAGGGAACAACAGTGCGACCCCGCGAGGTGCGACAGACACAAGGGAATGTTGACCAAGAGAGGAAATAGATGAATGTCCTAATATATTTGCGTAGCGCTATAGATAACCAAATTCCTTCTTCCTTCTTCCTTCTTTCTTCTTCCTTCTGCTATAGCAGGAGTTATTGAACGATAAAATTACCCCATATACCAAACATATAGTGGGAGTACCTCAACTTATGCTGACAAAAATACTGGCCTTAACTGTTGGTCTTGGTAGTTTAGCCTTATATCTGGTGGCCTTTTTCTTTCCAGAAGTCCATCGAAAAAATGATTTTATCTGGAGTGGTGTGGGTCTTTTCTATGCCTTAGTATTATGGTTCTGTGCAGGTAGAATTACAGGTGCAGTGTTATTGGGTCAAGTGGCAAGTGTAGCTTTATTGGGTTATTTTGGTTGGCAAACCCTGACATTGCGTCGCCAAGTTACTCCAGTAGCAGAGCAAACAAAAGTATCTACTCAGAAAAGTACTAAAGACATAACTCAAGAACAATCAACTACTATTCCTCAAGGGTCATCTACAACAGAAGTAGACGCTATCCAAAAATCAGATATTACGGAAATAGCAACCTCTATTCAAGAGGAAGAAAATGAGGTCAAACCTGCAGAAATTGAATCTGAATTAGCATCATCTGAAACTACTTTAGATTCAAGCAATATCACACAAGATTCTGAGGTAGACACAACTGAAAGTACAGCAGAACAAAATGTCATAACAGATACGACGAAAGATGTTTCAGAAACACCCCAGAATTCACAGAAAAGTTCATCTAAAAAAGGTGGTGGTTTTTCTCAGTTATTGACACCTGTTAGTGGTTTATTGAGTAATATTAAAAATGCAATTCAAGGTAAAGATAGTAAAAATACAGATACAGATTCTGAGTTAGTATCCAAAGAAAATCAAGTTGAGAAAGAAGAATTAGCTTCTAGTGAAGAGGTTACTTCTGAAGTTGATAATTTAGTTAGTGATGGAAAAGAAAATTCATCTGAGCCAGAATTTTTAGTAGAGAAAGAAGCACCTGTTGTATCTGATGTGCAAAAAGAGACTAATAGTTTGGAAGAAGTTGGAGAAGAATCAAACTTATCTTCAGATATAAACGCTACATCTACGGATTCTGAAAAAGCTATTTTAGAGACTAATACAGAAAATATTGAAACTCAAGATAGTTCGGTGTCATCAGACAAAAAAACGACTCAAGATAGTGAAAAATTGGAAGTAAAAGATACTCCTATTTCTTCTGAGAAAAAATCTGAAACTGGTAACTTAGAATCGGATTTATCAAAGGATAGTAAAAACAAGTCAGTAGACCCGTAAAATCACAATTTCACATAAAAACTCAGTAATAACAAATAAAAATTATCAGGGAATTGAAAGGGAACTAGCAGATAAATTCCCTGTTTTTTTATTGTATAGCAGAAGAAAGAAGGAAAAATCTGGCATTGTCTGAGTTTTAAGCTTTATCAAAAGCTTAGTGATACAAATTCACTTCAAAAATGTCACAAATAGTTGGTAACTGATGAAGTAACATAATAAGCTGAAATTACTGTAGAGTAAAGGTTTTAAGTACCTAAAAATAACTCTGACTTCTGACTTTAGTGAAACGGTATGAGATACACCCATCGCGGGCAAGATGCCCCCACTACAAACATTTAATTTGGTTAGGACATAGATGATAGAACCCCCGATCATATCTTCATAAATATCAAGTTTTTTTAGCTAGGAGTCAGGAGACAGGAGACAGGAGACAGGAGGTAAGAGCGAAGAGAGAAGAGAGAAGAGGAAAGATGTGGGTTCGTGATAATACAAAAAATTCAACACTCCTTCAGATGATTTTCGGTCAAAATTGATGCGCGAAAAGACTTGACTACCATAATTATATAGACCTCAAATGGAGATTAATGACGAATCTTAGACTAGAAAATGTTTTTCCAACTGTTCCCTGTTCCCTGTTCGCTGTTCCCTGCTATATAATTTTTTTTCTGAGATATGGAGGTATTTTTTAGTGAACAAAAATCCAGTAGCTAAACCTTTCTTAAAATGGGCAGGAGGTAGTGCGATTCGTTAGGTCGAAACTGCTTCTAGGAGCAGGGGATGACTTGGGTTGATTTTTTTAGATCAACTACAACTGTAGAGAGTTTCTAGGTTTAAGTCCTAGCATCGAGATGTTCGATTGAATCCATTATCCCCATTAAGGAGAGTGGCGCTCGAATTAGTGAAGCGGGATAAAAAGCAGGTAATAACCAACCTATCTAGGTTAAATCCCTGCGAGGGAGGTCGAAAGGGTTAACATTCGTGAACTGATGATTGGAAGCGTCGTTAGTCCAAGATGGAGATACGATAGGTCAAGTCTCTATCCAAATATAGCAATGTGCGCTGGCATATTTACAAATTACAGGAACTGTCCAATAGCAAAAAGTCTTACAGAGATGCTTCCCTACGGGATGCTACGCAAACGCAAACAGCAATTTATTCTCCCTATTGCCTCTGTTGGTCAGCATTCCGCAAGCGAGCTGGCGTCGTCGCGGGGTCTGACCGCTGTTGCCTGTTGCCAGATGAGCTGCGCACAGCGCTATAGGAATGAGAATCAGAGATTTTCCTCTTTCTGATTAACATCCTTCTCTTACCGATAAGAGCATTCCTCGGCGTATAGTCAGAACCCGACCCGACCAGACAAAACCTCTACGGAACGAAGTAACCCGAATAAAGTTCTCATTGAGTAGGCAGCCAAGCTATAAATTTTATTGGGGAAGGATGATGTCAAAAGCTAATGTCTGGAGTAATTTCCAGGATATGCAGACGGACATCCCTAAGTCTAGAGATGTAGAAACTAATCACGGAAGCCAAAATTCAAAATTCAAAAGTCATAAAGTCAGATTTTATCAGCTCAAAACAAGGAGCGAAACTATTTGTGACATTTTTGAAGTGAATTGGTATTAAGTAAGAGGCAAAATGACCAATACGAGTGAAACAACTACGGTGGAAATGAAATGGAGTGATGTTAACTGGAAATCGGTTAATAGAGCAGTATTTCGCCTTCAGAAAAGAATCTACAAAGCGTCGCTAAATGGTGATACCAAAACTGTCAGGAAATTACAGAAATTACTGGTAAAGTCTAAATCAGCTAAACTACTCGCAGTCAGGAAAGTAACACAGGACAATAGGGGTAAAAATACTCCAGGAATAGACGGGATAGCTAAAATAGCCCAAAAAATTCAACTGGATGGCAAAGCTAAACCTATCCGCAGGATTGAAATTCCTCAGCTAAATAAACAGGAGAAAAGACCATTAGGAATACCTGCAATGGAAGACCAGGCTAAACAGGCATTAGCTAAAATAGCTCTAGAACCAGAATGGGAAGCAAGGTTTGAGGCGAATTCTTATGGTTTTAGACCGGGAAGAAGTGCCAAAGATGCGATCGCAGCTATCTATAGTGACATTAAAAGAACGAGTTATTACGTTCTAGATGCTGAGATAGAAAAGTGCTTCGACCAAATAAACTATAGAAGATTATTGGATAAACTCAATACTTATCCAGCTATGCACCGTCAAATTAAGGTATGGCTCAAAGCAGGGGTTATTGAGAAGGATGTCTTCTACAAAACCGAAAATGGTACTGCAAAAGGTGGTGTAATTTCTCCGTTATTAGCCAATATAGCTTTACATGGAATGCGGGAGGTATTACAAGAGGTATTTTCCCAGAAATATACTACCTATGAGATACAACCCGATGTCAATTTCAATCTACCTCTATTCCATAGATATGCGGATAATTTTGTCATCTTACACAAAAGCAAAAAGGTGATAGAGGAATGCCAAGAAATTATCAATGACTGGTTGGAAAATATGGGTCTAAAACTAAAAGACTCAATAACAAGAATTGCTCACACTCTAGGAGATGGAAAAGTTCAGACAGGATTTGACTATCTAGGGTTTAATGTCAGGCAATATTCAGTCAAAGATATAAATAGTGCAACGGATGGAAATGGTAAAAAATTAGGGTTTAAAACTCTGATAAAACCTGCAAAGGAAGCTATCAAACGCCATACCAGAGTCCTAAAACATACAATTCGACTGTATCGCAATGCACCGCAAGAGAAATTAATAGAAGTCCTAACACCTAAAATTAGGGAGTGGAGCAATTATTATGACTCTGTGATAAGTTCAAGAGTCTTCGCAAAGATGGATAATATCTTATTTCATCAACTTCTCAGATGGGGATACTATCGTGGGCCCACACAGGGTAAAAAGCATATAGTAAACAAATATTGGGGAGTTGATAAAGGAAAAGGATGGAAATTCATTACACCAGACGGGAAAGTATTGCGAAACCATAAAGACACTCCCATCAAAAGAGCGATCGGACTCCAAGAGAAGAAATCGTTATTTGATGAAGACTTGGTGTACTGGAGATGATGACTTTCTTATGATTAGGATTTACGCAGATAAACTATATATAGCGCTTGTAACTATTGTCCAATAGTAGTTAAACTCTATACATAGTGCCTTTGCGTAAGTCCTGATTATATCAAATCCGGATAATTACTATATTCAAGTCCGCAGCGACTGTAACGGAGTGGAAGGAAGCAATCTCAGAGGTGCGCGGAAATTGCTTCATATAGTCGCAATGACGACTATTCAACCGGATTCTATATTAGACAATAGTAATAGGACTTACGCACGAGGCACGAAAAAGTAACGTTTGAGATTGCTTTCCTCTCGGTCGCAATGACCGAAATACGAGTAGTGCTGCATTGTAATGGCACAGTGGGAGCATCTTGCTCCCGTTCTAAGTGTTCTACCAAATTGATAAATGTTTGCTACAAATAGTTAGGGTATTTCTGAGGAGTCAGGAGTCAGGAGTCAGGAGTCAGAATTAATAGCTTTAATAACAGTTTTTAGGTCTGAATTTATCTTTTTCGTCGAAGATACATCTCCTACAAAGTATTTTAATTGCCCTGATTATTCGTAACATTCTTTTTTTTAATTGGTATTCCTTGTCTCCACCTACCATTATGCGAGCAGGGTTACTGAAACAGAACTTACGCAGAGACACTAAATCAAGTGAGGGCAAATACCATTTGCCCCTACAGATGGTGGTTTTAAAGTCAATTTGCGTAAGTCCTGTGAAATAAGTTCTACTGCATAAGTTCTAAGTCAGAACTTACGCAAAGACACTGTTTATAGAGTCCAGTAACTATTGGACAATAGTTATGAGTACTATATATAGCGTATCTGCGTAAGTCCTATAAGTAATAAAGAGAAGTCACAATACTGATGAAAAGACAGAAAGGTGAATGTGCCTTATCTGGAGGATATTTTACCAGTGAAGACAGGTTGCGATCGCAAGTCAAACTAGCTAGGAGGAGCTGAATGAAGGGGAACTTTCATGTTCGGTTCTGAAGGAGAGTTTGGGATAGTGATATTCCATTCGACTCTAACAAAGACAATTATTACCTGAGTTAATCAAATATATTGATGAAAAATCCCTAAAAAAGCATACCTATTATGAACCTTTCATTGGAGGTGGAGCGCTTTTATTTGAGTTACAACTAACTAGGGCAGTTATTAATGATAAAAATCCGGAATTAATTAACTGTTACGAGGTAGTTAGAGATTCATTGGATGATTTAATTGTGGAGTTAAAAAAACATCAAGAAAAAAATAGTTCGGATTATTATTATGAAGTAAGAAATTTAGACCGTATTTCTAAATATAGAAGTCTGTCAGCAGTAGAAAGAGCAGCTAGAATTATCTACTTGAATAAAACCTGCTATAACGGTCTATTTAGGGTTAATTCTCAAGGGCAATTCAATGTTCCTTTTGGCAGATACAAAAAACCTAATATTTTGGATGAAGATGTTTTAAAAGCTGTGAGTAAATATTTAAACAAACCTCAAGTAAAACTCTTAAATACGGATTTTGCAGAGGCTGTTAAGAAGGCAAAAGAAGGTGATTTTATCTATTTCGATCCACCTTACGACCCGGTTTCTGATACAGCATCTTTTACTGGATATGATGCTAATGGTTTTAACCGGAATGAACAGGAAAGATTGAAGGAAGTTGTTGATGATTTAACAGCGAGAGGTTGCCGAGTTATGTTGAGTAATTCTCAGACTGATTTTATTATGGATTTATATCAAGATTATCAGGATAAAATTCACATAGTTAAGGCAGCACGAAATATCAATTCTAAAAGTTTTAAAAGAGGTAAAATCAATGAAATTATAGTTTTAAATTTTTCAGTGTCGGGTTTATCATAATACCACAGGTAAGGGCGAATACTATTCGCCCCTACTCTTTAAAGACTGAATAACACCGATACTACCGGATTTGATATGAAAACCTAAAATCCGGAATAGTTAAAAAGAAGTATTAACCTAGGATTTTTCTTTTTAAACAGTATCCTAAATTAGCTGTTCCTAGAATCAATAAAGAAATAATGGAACTTGGTTCTGGAGTAGATACTGTTTCTGAACCCATGAATGCCACTTCACGAATTTCAATATCGCTACCGAATCCGGGATGAGAACTAAGTACTACTAGATTGACTTTGCTTACATTACTAACAACTTCATCAAAAATATACTCTTCCCCTGCAACTTGTCCAAGGGGACCTACAAATATATTTGAAGATTTAATAAAACTGTCAGAACTTGTGAAAAAATCCAGTCTGAAATCTTTAATTCCTTCAGCTAAGACATTGATATCATTCCATAGGATAAAACTATGAAGATCAAAATTGCCAATTAAGTCAAGGGTAATAGTACCACTTGCAGAACCCGAAGAAAATCCGTTAAAATTTGCCGTGCTTCCATCAGCAATTTATTCTAGAAAAAAATCATTGAAGTTTTCTGTTAGATCAGAAGTTGGAACAATTTGATCGTCATTAATTAATGAAAAAGCTTGAGCTTCACTCATACTTAGTAAGACGCTTAAACTGACACCCAGAGCAAAACAGTTTTTCAGTATCTTATTCATGTGTATTTAAAACAAATTAATGTAGTCTATACCCGATTTTAATTGATGTAAAAGCCGATGTCAAAGACTGTAAAAATCCTATCCCAAGGTCAAAATATTGAAAGTCTTTTGTCCAAACTTCTACTTTGTCAGGTCTACACTTAATATCCATATATCTATGGTTCTAGTATGTCCATAATTACTTCAATATCCAATCTCGCCCACTCCCCCACTCTCTCCAACTATATAAACCGGATTTTATATAACTCCTGAATTCTAAATTATAAATTCTAAATTATAAATTCTAATTAAATAATCGGTTGATGAATTTCTCCTAACATTACTTTGGCTTTTGCTCCGGTAACTTCTGGCAAATTACTAGGAATTTTTAAAGAATGCCAATAAGCTAAAACTGCAAAGGCGATCGCTTCTTTGAAATCTACATCTACCCCTACTTCAGCAGTGGTCATTACTGGGATAGTTACTAATAAATTCTGTATCCGTTCTTTTAAATATAAATTATGACTACCGC
>NZ_JAAHGO010000007.1:288489-422024 GCF_010672455.1 Okeania sp. SIO2C9
GCTAAAACTGCAAAGGCGATCGCTTCTTTGAAATCTACATCTACCCCTACTTCAGCAGTGGTCATTACTGGGATAGTTACTAATAAATTCTGTATCCGTTCTTTTAAATATAAATTATGACTACCGCCGCCACATAATAATATTTGATCTGGTAAATTTGGCAAAAAATTTCGATAGCTATGATTAATGGAAGCTGCTGTTAATTCTGTGAGAGTTGCTAATATATCAGCAGCACTTAAATTATAATTTTCTCCATCAGCAAGACAGTTAAATAAATAGTCTTTGCCAAATAATTCTCTACCTGTAGATTTTGGTTCTAGTATGTCCATAATTACTTCAATATCCAATCTCCCCTACTCTCCCACTCCCTCTAACTATATAAACCCGATTTTATATAACTCCTGAATTCTGAATTCTAAATTCTGCATTCTAAATTCTGCATTCTAAATTCTGAATTCTAAATAATCGGTTGATGAATTTCTCCTAACATTACTTTGGCTTTTGCTCCGGTAACTTCTGGCAAATTACTGGGAATTTTTAAAGAACGCCAATATGCTAAAACTGCAAAGGCGATCGCTTCTTTGAAATCTACATCTACCCCTACTTCAGCAGTGGTCATTACTGGGATAGTTACTAATAAATTCTGTATCCGTTCTTTTAAATATAAATTATGACTACCGCCGCCACATAATAATATTTGATCTGGTAAATTTGGCAAAAAATTTCGATAGCTATGATTAATGGAAGCTGCTGTTAATTCTGTGAGAGTTGCTAATATATCAGCAGCACTTAAATTATAATTTTCTCCATCAGCAAGACAGTTAAATAAATAGTCTTTGCCAAATAATTCTCTACCTGTAGATTTTGGTGGTTTTTTTTGGAAAAAGTCTTGTTTTAACCATTTTTCTACTAAGTCTTGACATGGTACTCCACTAGCCGCCCATTCTCCATTTTTATCGTAGGTTTTTCTACCTTGAGAAAGGTGTTGTACTGCTAAATCTAATAGTGTATTACTCGGACCTGTATCCCAACCTAAAATACTATTTTTGAAGTCTGGTGACTTTTGACTTTTAATATAAGCAACATTCCCTATTCCACCTAAATTTTGAATGCAGCGACTATATTTAGAGTGGCTCAGTAAATGAATATCTACACAAGGAACTAAGGGTGCACCTTGACCTCCTGCAGCAATATCAGCAGCTCGAAAATTACTAATAGTCGGAATACCTGTTATGTTAGCAATTACTTCACCACGTCCTAACTGAAGGCTATAACCTAATTGTTGAGATGGTGGACGATGATAAACAGTCTGACCATGAGAACCGATAATTTCTGCTTTTCTATCACTTTTTTGATTAATTGTAAATGCTGCTTGGGCAAATTCTTGGGCAATAGCATCATCAAGTTCTGCCAATTCAGCTATTGACAGAGATGTACCCCCACAAACACTCAGAATTTGCGAGCGTAATTTTTCTGAGTAGGGATAAGTAGTTGCTGCTAGCAGTTCAACTTTTAAATTTGTTTGATCGCCAGCAACATCAACCAAAGCGGCATCTATACCATCAACGGAAGTACCACTAATCAAACCAATAATTTTGGTCATTTTTCATTACCAACAATGACAATTACTACTGTGATATTATCGCGACCTCCTCGATCTTTAGCTGCATCTACAAGTTCTTGAGCAATAGGTTCACAATCATCATTAGAAGTTAATATAGGGGCAATTAATGTGTCGGATAAATCTTCTGTCAATCCATCACTACATAGTAATAGGCGATCGCCCGTTTGAATATCAACAGGCAAGATATCTACTTTACCCATATCTTCCCTACCTAAACATTGAGACAGTACATGACGCCAAGGATGTACTCTAGCTTGCTCAGGAGTTAGAGCATTCTGTCTCACTGCTTGAGCTACCCAAGTTTGGTCTTCTGTAATTTGTTCTAACTTTTGCTCTCGAAGTCGATAGAAGCGAGAGTCACCTACATTTGCACACCAATGTTCTTGTTCTCTGAATATAACTACTACGCTAGTGGTACCCATATCTGAACGTTCTGGGTTTTCTAGTTGGTCGTATAAAATGGCTTCATTGGCTTTGAGAAAAGCATCTTCTAACAACTTTGGTGATTCTATAACATCCTGCCAATGGCTAACAAGATAATTTTTAATTACTTCCGCAGCAATTCTACTCGCCTCTTGGCCACCTGCATGTCCTCCCATACCATCAGCAACAATAAAAAATCGTCCTTCAGGGTCTATGTAGTAAGAATCTTGATTAACTGAGCGAATACAACCTTTATCAGTAGTACCTGCGAAATCCAATTTCATAGAATTTAGTTGAACACTTTTTGTCCCATTTTTATGTTTATTATCCACCTATATATTTAATATCCCAATTTTTATATACTTTACTTTTATTCTAGCACTACAATGCTGCTAATTAATACAGTATATATCTTGCCAGAAAATTACAGCAGATTCGGTGATTAATGTTCTGAAATTGACGGGGTCATTTCAATTATAAGTTATCAGTACCTCTAGCTGTTTGCGCAGCATGACCTAGGAAAGCATTGGGATTGAAAGTCTGGAATATTCTCTTTTTTTATCCCCTTAAAAGGGGAGGTTTTAGACCACAATTTTTCGGTAAATATTTTTTGCTTGTTCTCTATCCTTGGACTCATCATCCCTATTCTCTATCCCCTATTCCCTACTCCCTAAAATCATCAAGATAAGTATTTCATCAAGTAGGAAACTGCTGTATTTTATTGAGAAGTTTTATCTCATCAGGTTAATTCAAACATCTGATTCAAAATAATGGCTGTATGAATCTCGAAAAATGTAAGCATTCAGCGGTCAGCTATCAGCTATCAGTTATCAGTTATCAGCTATGAGTTATTAATATCATGTCCGGATAATTAGTTATAAAAAAACTGTAAGTATTCAGTTCTTAACTTTTTAATGAATGAAGCAAGCATTTGTTTAACTTATATTACATTTTTAATCAGAGAATGAACCATAAGAACTATTAGTTTGAGTTCAATTCATACAATTCTATAGAACCCATTTGATAGCTATATAATTATGGTAGCCAAGTCTTTTCGCGCATCAATGAGTTAGGAAAAATCTGAAAAGGAGTGTTGAATTTTTTGTATTATTTCTCCCCACATCTTCCCTCTTCCTTCTTCCCCTCCTGGGAGGGGTTAGGGGTGGGTTGTCTCCTGTCTCCTGTCTCCTATCTCCTGTCTCCTGTCTCCTGTCTCCTGTCTCCTAGCTAAAAAAATTTAATATTTATGAAGATACGCTTAGGGGTTCTATAGCGGGAAATGTAGATGTTTCTCAAGAGCTGATAGCTGACTGCTGTTTGCGCATCATTCCGCAGGAAATGCTGAATGCTTACAAAAAACTTTCTCCTTCAACTCCAGTTCTTCCTGTTCCTTACTTCTTTCTTACCTCCTGACTCCTGAGGACTCCGTAGTTATTTATTTATCACTGTTCAACCGGACATGATATAACTCATTATTTTGACAGGAAGAATTAGTCTCGAAGGATAATGAAAAGTTATTAATGAAATTGGTCATCAGCGAATCTTAGTCGTTGCTTAATTCTTTCAAAACCGGACATGATATAACTCATTATTTTGACAGGAAGAATTAGTCTCGAAGGATAATGAAAAGTTATTAATGAAATTGGTCATCAGCGAATCTTAGTCGTTGCTTGATTCTTTCAAAAGTTGTTTGCGTAGCATGACAAACGGAAATGCTAATAGTTGAATGCTTACAGTAAAATCAAGCATTCATTAAGGATATAATTTAGCTGAATCGGCGGCAAATTGAACAGGTTGGATGCCCATTCAATTTGCATGCTATCCCAGTAGAAGCTTTCGCCCTAGTTGAAAAACTTGTATTATGATGTTGCTATAACCCCGAAAATTTTCCACCATGCGCACTGCCTACCAATATAAATTAAGGCCCAACTCAGATCAAATAGCCACAATAGAATTGTGGTTGGAATTGTTGCGTCGGCAGTATAACTATCGGTTAGGTGAAAGGTTCTCATGGTGGGAAGAAAATCGCTGTCCGGTTAATGCTTGCCCCTTAGTAATGCCAATTCCAAAACTCAGGGATAATCCAGATTATTACTCTCAAAAACGAGATTTGCTCAATACCAAAGACAAGTTTCCTGAGTATAAGCTGATTCATTCTCAGGTTTTGCAAGATTGCATAAAACGGGTAAAACTTGCTTTTGATAGATGGTTTAAGGTAGACAAGAGTGGACATAAATTAGGAAAACCAAGGTTTAAGAAAATAAGCCGTTATCGTAGTTTTACTTATCCTCAAATCAAACAAGACTGTATTGAAGGACGCAAGATTAACTTACCCAAAATTGGCAAGGTAAAGTTAATTCAACATCGTCCAATACCAGAAGGTTTTATAATTAAAACTGTGACTATTAGTCGTAAAGCTGATGGTTATTATGTAACTGTATCCCTAGAAGACAAATCAGTTCCAGCTTTGACAAGTGAAGTGGAACCTACATTAGAAAATACTCTGGGAATCGATATGGGGCTAAAGGAATTCTTAGTAACTAGTGTTGGAGAATCTGTCCCCATACCTCAATACTATCGAAAATCTCAGAAGCGATTAAAGACTTTGCAAAAACGTTTATCTCGAAAGAAAAAAGGAAGTAAAAGGAGGATCAAAGCTGTTAAAGCTGTAGCGAAACAACATAAAAAAGTAGCTGATAAACGTAAAGATTTCCATTTTAAAACAGCCAATGAATTGTTATTAAAAGCTGAAGTGATCGCCCATGTAGACGCGGAGCGGCGTGCCGGAGGCAAACTTAAATATTAAAGGGCTAGCAAAGACTCGTTTGAGTAAATCAATTAACGATGCTGGATGGGGTCAATTCCTGTCTATTTTGACTGTCAAAGCTGAAAATGCTGGACAGAAAACTATAGGAGTGAACCCCAAAAATACTAGCCAAGATTGCTCAAGTTGTGGCAAAAAAGTCCCTAAAGAATTAAACATACGAACCCATTCTTGCCCGCACTGCGGCATAGTAATAGACCGCGATGTAAACGCGGCGATAAATATCAAAAATAGGGCGGTAGGGCATTCCGTTCTTAAAGCTCGTGGAGCCCGATGTAATGGCAGGGCTATGAAACGAGAAGCTCACACTATAGCACCAGCTTAGTGTGGGAGTATGTCACCAAAATTTGTGATTGAGTATCAATAAATTTACCGAAAAGTAAACTCACAGCTATTATTCCTAAATTGGCTCTTTGAAGAAGGAGTCAGAATCAATTAGTGGCAGTTCTGAATACCACTAATTGAATACCAGCAAATCATCAAACTTAGTGGGAATATTAAACCCATTTATTTATCTTTAATTTATCAAAATAATTGGGTCGTGCAACCCCACTTTTTAAGGCAAAATGTTTTTGGAGGCTTGCTCAAATCCCCCTTATACCAATTTGATAAATGTTTGCTACATTTTCCCATTGCGGGGGAGTAGGGGAGTGGAGGAGTAGGGGAGAATTCATTAATTGATAATGGATAATGGATAATTGATAATTACCTCGGGTTTTAACCGCTACGGAATTGAATATCAGGAGATATTATTTCTTTTCTTGGTCGATTGGATATGGCGCAGGTTTCCTCGCCATCCCACCCAACGGGGAAGCTGCGAAGATCGACCGCTTTTTTTCCCTTAAAAGGGGAGGCTTCAAGGCGCGAATTATTTAATTATTAATTATTAATAGACATCTCCAGAAAATAAATATTTTAATTAGAGCAGGCTAAGGATAGGAAAAATTCACCCTAAAAAATCTTTTTTCGTGCCTTTGCGCGTAAAAATATCTTACCTGTTGCCTGTTGCCAGATGAGCTGTTGCCTACTCCTGCAAAAAACCTATATCTTTTTCGGAGATGTCTAATTATTAATTATTCGGTAAAGATAAGAATAATTAACAATAACTAGCTAATAATTATTAAAAAAGTTATTCAGTCTGTGTTAATTACTTAATAATTGAAGTAAAATTTGCATTCTTTTTTCAAGTTGGTATTACAAAAATAACTTCTGTACGTCGCCAATCCGACGGTTCCCCTATCTGACTTCTGAATTCTGAGGACTGAGGACTGAGGACTGAATTCTTTCTTGATAAATCATGGAATTAATTGTTGAATTCTTGCCAAAGGAATTTCCACAAATTCAGGACGATAAGTAAGTTCATAATCAAGTTCATAGACAACTTTTTCTAAGAGATAAACATCTAAAAGTACCTGTATTTCTTCTTCGGTTTTAGGCAAGAATGAACTTGACATTGTATTGTTGAGGTAAGCTTTTAAAAAAGATATGCTCGTCCAGCTATACCAAAATGTAGACCATTGTTCCATGGCAAGCAAATTTTCAGGACGAATCATTCCATTTTTAATTTCTTCCCGGAGAGCAACATTAGCTGCATAATAGAATGACTCCAACATTATTGCTATATCTCGAAGTAAGGAACGCTTCATGCGACGTTCATTTAAAGGTCGAACACCTTCCCCTTCAAAATTAACAACTACAAAATCTTTACCTGTAAATAAAACGTTTTCTAAATGATAATCTCCATGGCAGCGAGTACGCATCGCGGTAATTTTTCGTTCTACCACAGAACCTAAATGTTTCATAATTTGGTCCTGACGATTAATTACATTTTTCGCTAATTGTTGTTTATCTTGTGAAAATCCTGATAAGTGTTTTTTCAACTTTAATAAAATTCTTCCTGTCTGGTTTCTCATATACTGATAAACCGACCTTTGATAAAAAGGTGTAAACTGTTCGGGAGCAAAATTTGGGTTCTCTAAATCAGAGGCTAAAGTACAATGAATATCTGCTGTAACTTTACCTAAGTTTTCGGCTACATTGATATAAGAACCAATCACGTCGTAGACTGATTCAGTAATCTCAGTATTTAAACTATTACTAACAGTAATCTGAGGAATTTCTAACTCATTTACAGATGTATTTTCTACCATTATTCTGTCAAAATAATCCCTCAGAACACTAGAGGTATAAGACCAACCGTCTCTTGCTTCTGGAATAAATTCTTCTAATATGCCAATGGTCATTAAGTTATTACCCTGTTGGTGATACTCTAGATATCCTGCTATTTGAGGAATATTTCCTGCAATTTCTGAATTTTGAGACCTAGATTTATCTGTCAAGAATTTGCCTACTTCTAAATCTGGATTAATACCAATTTCTAGTTTTCGTAATAACTTAAATATTAATCCTGTACCGAAATTAATCAGAGTTTTATCATGTTTTTCTGAGGAAATATGAGGATTAATATTTCCTGTATTTGTCTGCATTATCTCTGCTAATACATCGGTATATTTTCCTCGAAGAACACCTTTATTTCCTTGATATTTTTGGTTTTGGGCGATGGCATCAAAAGGCATATTTAAAAATTCTCTATCTCCCAACACATCAAACAAAATCCCCGACTTTTCTTGCTGCTGTATTTGCAACTCCGCAATAATCTTTTCCCGAGGAATTTGAGGAGTTATTTCTGTGGGAATTAAATAGCTCAAAGCAATCAAATATGTTTCTGGCGACCCCTCTGTATAATTTAATTCTAAAAATATTAAAGCAGTTTCTTTCTGTTGATAATTAATAGAAATTACCTCTGTAATTTCTGTAGATTGAATCACCTTATTTTTACCTCCAAACCAAGGGAAGCTACTCAAATAATTAGGTAAAATTGACTCTAATCTACTCTTGATTTCTGCCTGAGAAAATATATCTTTCCAATTACCTGCTACAGTCAAAACAGGAGGTTTACTCAGAGGTTTTGGAGTCTCAATATAAGATTGTTGTGGTTGTAAAGTAAACCAGTAAAAAGCATAAGGACTTAAACTAAAAAAGTATGGATTCTCCTCAATAGCTGGAAACTTAGTTCGACCAAAAATTTCCACAGGAACCATACCATTAAAAGCTGATAAATCTAACTCTACTATTTGCACGAAACGAGAGAGATTAGCTACTACTAAAATATGCTGACCAGAATATGTACGAGTAAAAGCTAAGACCTTCCTATTTTCCGGATGCAACAATTCAAACGAACCCCGTCCAAAAGCTTGAAAACGTTCCCTCGTAGAAATCAAACGCTTCATCCACCACCACAAAGAATTAGAATTAGCCTGTTGAGCCTCCACATTAATTGTTTCGTAATGGTATTCAGGGTCTACAATAACTGGAGCATATAACTTTTGTGGATTTGTACGACTAAAACCAGCATTCCGGTCCGCAGTCCATTGCATCGGAGTCCGCACCCCATTGCGATCGCCCAAATAAATATTATCTCCCATACCTATTTCATCCCCGTAATACAAAACCGGAGTCCCAGGTAAAGACAACAATAAACTATTCAGCAACTCTATTTGCCGACGGTCATTTCCCAATAGAGGGGACAAACGGCGACGAATACCCAAATTAATTCTAGCCTGTGGGTCTTGAGCATAAGCCTTATACATATAATCTCGGTCTTCATCGCTGACCATTTCCAGAGTCAACTCATCATGGTTACGCAAAAACAAAGCCCATTGACAGTTATTGGGTATGGAAGGAGTTTGTTTGAGAATATCGGAGATTGGAAAATTATCCTCCATCCGTAAAGCCATAAATAAACGAGGCATCAAAGGGAAATGGAAATTCATGTGACATTCATCTCCCGCCCCATAATATTTAGCCGCATCTTCAGGCCACTGATTAGCCTCTGCTAATAACATTCGATTAGGATATTTAGAATCTATGTGCCCCCGTAACTTTTTGAGAAAGACGTGGGTTCCTGGCAGGTTTTCGCAGTTAGTACCCTCTTCAACACAAAGATAGGGAACTGCATCAAGACGCATTCCGTCAACTCCCATGCTCAACCAGAAATCTGCCAATTCTAAAACAGCTTCTTGTACCGCAGGGTTTTCGTAGTTGAGGTCTGGTTGATGATAAAAAAAGCGATGCCAATAGTAAGCTTGAGCCACAGAATCCCATGCCCAGTTAGAATTTTCAAAGTCTTGGAAAATAATCCGAACTTCTGGGAATTTATCAGCACTATCACTCCAAACATAAAAATCTCTTTCTACACTACCTTTAGGAGCGCGACGTGCTCTTTGAAACCAAGGGTGTTTGTCGGAGGTATGGTTAACTACAAGTTCGATAATGACCCGAATTCCTCTGTCATGGGCAGCATCTAGAAGTTGTTGAAAATCTTCTATATTGCCGTAGATGGAGTTAATACTTCTATAGTCAGCAATGTCATAACCATCATCTCTGAGGGGAGAGGGGAAAAATGGTAGAGTCCAAATTGCTGTTACTCCCAGGTCTTGCAAATAGTCTAATTTTTCTGTAAGTCCCTGAAGGTCTCCAATACCGTCACCGTTACTATCAGCGAAAGCTCGAACTGGTACTTCATAAATTATGGCGTCTTTGAACCAAAGTGGGTCGTTTTTTAGCATGGGGTAAAGCTTTTTCTTTCTATTGTTAGAGATTCGAGGTAATTATAGCTGAAAGGGAGATAGGGAGGTGGAGAGGTGGGATGATGGGGTGATGGGGAGATAGGTGTATTTTTCTAAATTATTGTGTATAGTAAAAGTTCTACAATATAGTCAAATATATTCGTTCATTTGTACTAACCACCTACTAAATATTTGATAAAATTTAATAACTCTGTGAGATATAGCAATCCTATTTTATTCGTGTCAAAAATCTTACTGCTTTTTAGGGAATAGGGAACAGGGAACAGGTAAGAGTTTCAGTTTTTTTATTTACTTTTTGATTTTTCACGACCTATTTAGGATGGCTATAGTTTATTTAAAAGTATAATGAAATTGGCTGATAATTCCAGACTAAATAATGATAAAGATTTATAAATGCTCAGAGCATTTAGTAATTTTAACTCCTTGATTTATGAGATTAGTTGAAAGACATATTATTCAGAAAAATAATCTGTTTTATTCTGAGATTGACCGACTGTGTTTCTTGTCTAAAAATATCTTAAACTCATGCTAATTA
Organism: Okeania sp. SIO2C9; assembly: GCF_010672455.1. Lineage (GTDB taxonomy): Bacteria > Cyanobacteriota > Cyanobacteriia > Cyanobacteriales > Microcoleaceae > Okeania. The sequence goes on from NZ_JAAHGO010000007.1 coordinate 298,545, forward strand.
TTTAGTTCGCCAGTCTTGGATATTTGAAAATACTTATTGTCACTATTTGGACTTGCAAAAGCAACTGCAATCTCAAGAAGATTATCAAGCAATGCCAGAATTGAGTATCTCAACAAATATTGATTATAATAGATAGAAACTGGAAGAGTTTTTTGGCAGCGAACGAAGTTTATCAACAGAACCCATCAAAGTTTAACGCTCGTCCTCGTCTTCCTAGATACAAAAATAAAATACCGGGAAGAAATATTGTAGTTTATACAACACAAGCTATCAGCAAGAGGCAATTAAAACAAGGAATTATTAATCCTAGCAAAACAGGAATTTATCTAAAAACATTAGTACCTACTTCACAAATCAAACAAGTTCGTCTCGTCCCTAGACTTAACCATTATGTAATAGAGGTCATTTATGAGAAATGCGAAAAACAATACGAGCTAGATAAAAATCGTTGCGCCAGTATTGATATAGGATTAAACAACTTAGCTACATTAACTTTTAATCAAGCCGGAATTAAACCGCTATTGATAAATGGCAGACCGTTAAAATCTATAAATCAATACTATAATAAAGTTAAAAGCTTCTTACAATATAAACTCCGGGAAAATCAATCAAGTAAGAGGCTGAAAAAACTTATTTTAAAAAGAGAATTTAAAATCAACGATTATCTTCATAAAGCTTCTCGTTTGATTATTGATACTCTAATTAATCAGAAAATAGGAACATTGATAATAGGGCACAATGAAGAGTGGAAGCAGAAGATAAATTTAGGGAAAAGAAACAACCAAAATTTTGTATGTGTGCCCCATAACAGGTTAATCAAAATGTTATCTTATAAAGCCGAGATGGTAGGGATAAATGTCATTCTTACAGAAGAATCTTATACCTCAAAATCAAGTTTTATAGATAATGATTTTCTTCCTGTGTACAAGAAAGGCCAAAAAAATCAAATCATTTTTTCAGGAAAAAGAGTAACAAGAGGTTTGTATCGTACCGCAAGCATTGGATTAATCAATGCTGATGTGAACGGTTCCTTGAACATTATGAAAAAAGCAGTCCCAAATGTCTTTGACCATGGGATAGAGGAGCCAGTGCGTTGGGCGGGTCCCCCGACTTAAAGCAACTGGCGTGGTGTTGTAGTTCACCCAGTCAGGGTAACGCCTGCAAAATAAGGATTAGTCATATTTGACTATATTTTTATCAACTATATAGATACTTAACCTCTACTTGCTGATAATGTATAAGTTTGGTCTAGCTTGTACTAGAACTAAACTTTGTTGCTTTTGTCTTTTATTATTCTACTTTGGAAACATTTATCGACAATTAAAACCAACAAGATTTGTGTGAATATCTGCATATAAACATTTTTTTATTATTTATAACTTCTGTACTTATATTTATTGAGACAGTACTTTCAAGTAGTTGGTGACTTATAAACCAGAATAAATCTTTCTCAACAAATCTTTTATTAAATCCTGAATCAAATCAAAATCTTGCTGAAATTTGTTTTCAGCGTAACTCATTAATTTCTGTTTAGCTTGTTCGTTAGGAATATTTTCGGCATATTGTAAACCTTGTAAATACAACTCCACTGCTTTCTTAATACGCCCATCCATAGTCACACTAAATTGTTCATAAATTCTAGCAATATGCTCTTTTGTTTGTGCATCTAAAACTATTCTTTTTTGAGATAGTGCAGCTGCTATCTGCATTTCAAGTTCTTGTTCTTTAGCTGCACACATCTTTGAAAAAATTCTCATCTCATGTTTGTGATATTCACTCATTTTTTCCAGATGATGTTGGTTCTCAAGTCTTACTTCTTGAGTAGGAAATAAGCGACCAAATATTCCAGAATTATTATATTTGAAATTAGAGTTTTGATGTTGTAACTGGAGATATTCTTGAGTTAAATTTTTAGGCGTTGGTAAAGCGCGTGTATGATATTAATCTTAATTATTTAGGAGTCAGGAGTCAGGAGTCAGGAGTCAGGATAAAAGAAAGAAGAATAAAGAAGAATAGAAGGAGAAAGTTTTTTGTTTGTACTCTTATCTGGGGAAGATATTATACCTCAAATTACCAACGCCAATTTTTAATTATCTCATCAGATGAATTGTATTTGTAGGTTGGAATTAAAGAAGAATTGTTTTGGTCTGACATGATTTTTTTTCCTGAATGATTTAACTTTAAATAATTTTTGTAGATATTATAGCAGTTCTTAATCTTGCTGAAGTAGGAAGCTATATATTTTAGGGAAGCAAGATCGACTTTTGATAAACCTTATGAAATATAGATGCTTTTTTTTAAGTATAGTAATTAGGGCTTGCTGATTAAATATAAAAGTATTTACAGATAAAGGTTTTAGCCTTTTTGGGGTCTAAAAAAGTGCCTTGTATCATGTCTAAAACCCTCAAAAAGTTAGTATTTTAGGCTCATAGTTAGGCAGAAAAATCATTCTTACAATTTTTACTCCTACCTTCTATAAGTACCCATTTCTCCTGTCTCCTGTCTCCTGTCTCCTGTCTCCTACTCTCACCCATAAGACTTTTTCAGCAAACCCTAATTATCTTTCCAAGAAAAATATTTACGTTGAGAGCATAAATATTCATAGGTACTTTAGTTTTTTCTTTTTTGTTGACGTAAAAAATTTACAATCTCTTCTTGAGTGGAGGGTATTTGATTGATATTTTCCCCATTTTCTATTGGTTTAATTGTCTCTTCATCGTCTGAATTGGTTAATTTATTTTGATTACTACCTGAAGTATTTTTATCTCCTGAAGTTAGCTAGTTAGTAGCAAATTTTTGATTACAATTTTCCCCATTTTCTATTGGTTTAATTGTCTCTCCATCATCTGAGTTGGTTAATTTATTTTGATTATTACCTTGAGGCAAACTATTTCCTAAAATTAGATTATTCTCTACCCAAGGGTCAGGAAACTGACAATTTTTAACCTGGTAATTTTGAGAATTAGGTGAGAAAGGTTTTTCGTTGACAAAATGGGAATAATTATCAGACTGTTGCTCAAAAGGATTATCTAGATTTGATTGTTGAAGCTCTTCTTGAGAAATAAAATTTTGATTCTTCAATCTATACTCATCTGAACCATTTGATTGATTGTTATTACCATTTTGAGAAATTTTATTTCCTGAAATTGCATCATCTTTTTGTCGGGTATTAGAAGCAGTTGACACAAATTTTTCATTAGTTTGGTTATATTTTTGGTGACCACTTTTATGACCATTATTCAAAGGCATTGTTTGAAAATTTAAAGCAATATTTTCTTCTAATGCCTGTTTTTCTGCTTGTTCTCGTATTTTAGCTAAACGCTGATTTTGTAAAGACTTATAAATTCCGACTACATCAGATTAAAACTCATCTTGAAGCCCTTTTATTTTAATTCTAATGTTATGGTCAATTGCATCCATATTAAAGATAGAACTGTAAATTTGATTAGCAGAAGTGTTCGTAACATATTTAAGATTTTCTTGATCTTTAGCCTCTTTTTCTAAACGTTGTAATATTTCGCTATATGAATCATTAGTATAAATAATGCTCTTTATTAAAACAGCACCCGAACCCATTAAAGCAGTAACAATAAAAAACAATAAACTAAGTAATTGATCGCTAGGACGTGCTTCTCCCGTAACATAGTTAAATTGATCGGGAAACTTCAAAGAGGCTTTAGTCAGATCTCCACTTTCATAAGCTTTCTTTTCTTCTTTTAGTTCTTTCTTTTCTTCTTGAAGTTCAGCTTTTTCTTTTACCGCTTTTTCAACTGCCTTTCTGGCATTTTCTTCATTTTTTACATAGCCTTGATTAATTGTTCCATCGGCATGATATCTCTGAAGATACTGACCACGAATTTTGTCATAGTTTCCCCTAAGTTCCCTAATTTCCTCTTCTTTCTTTTCTATTGATTGTTGTTTTATCTCAATTTTAGACTCTATTTCATCAACATTTTTGACTTGAACTGCTCCCATTAACATTAGTGTAGTAAGAGGTGTTGTTAGAGCAGTTGAAAAAGCGATATTAACTGAAAGTTTAACCAAGAAAGGTCGAGTGAAGATATTATTAGAAGGATTATTATTCTTAGTTTCTTGTTGAGTTGAAAAACTAAGAATACTTCGATCCATACCCCACATAAAAGACCCCGCTAAAAGTCCTCCAAAAATACCTCCTACAGGTGAACTAAGAGAAATTAAAATAAAAGTATAACCACCAAATGTAGCAAGGGTTGTTGATACCATAGCCATTGCTCCTAAACCAGCATAAGATTTTTTTAAGTGCTGGGGTAACTTTTGATTGTCTACACCTGTACACCAAATTAAGAAAGATTGAGTTGAATTAGCGATGAATCTTAAAGGAGAAAATTCAGATTCTGGAGACTTTGGCTTATGTTTATTATTTACCATTTTTATCTAATTTATAGAAATTAAAGAATAGTTTATTAATAGCTTGAGAAATTTTCTATTTTTAGGTGTACATCAATAATTATATAAAAGATATTCTAATGTTGCAGGTGGGGAAATATTCATACAAAATTTTTGTTTTTTTAATTCTTTATTAATTAACAAATTTTCTGTGACTAGAGGAAATTTTGCCTAGAGAAATACACTGAGATATTTTCTGTCAGTGGAAATAAAGTCTGAGTTGTCTTGCTCTCTAGGTTTGATGTTTTACTGTTGCGTATGTCGCAATAGTCGGATTTTACAATTAACTTTTCGATTCTTGATTTGCTAACAATTTGTTTGTGACTAGAGGAAGTTTCCGGTAGAGAGATAGTCAAATATTTTCTGGGATGTAGAAATCAACTCTGAGTTTCCTTGCTCTCTAGGTTAGATGTTCTACTGTTGCGTATGTCGCAATAGTCAGATTTTACAATTATTTTTTTGATTCTTGATTTACTAATAATTTTTCTGTGACTAGAGGAAGTTTCCGCTAGAAAGATAGTCAAATATTTTCTGGGATGTGAAAATCAACTGTCAGGAAACTGACTTTCTAGGTTTGATTTTCTACTGTTGCGTATGTCGCAATAGTCAGATTTCACAATTATTTTTTTGATTCTTGATTTACCAATAAATTTTCTGTGACTAGAGGAAATTTCGGCTAGAGAGACAGTCAAATATTTTCTGGGATGTAGAAATCAACTCTCAATTTCCTTGCAGTCTAGGTTTGATGTTTTACTGTTGCGTATGTCACAACAGTGAAATTTGACAATTAATTTTTCGATTCTTGATTAACTAATAATTTTTCTGTGACTAGAGGAAATTTCGGCTAGAGAGACAGTCAAATATTTTCTTAGATGTAGAAATCAACTCTCAATTTCCTTGCAGTCTAGGTTTGATGTTTTACTGTTGCGTATGTCACAACAGTGAAATTTGACAATTAATTTTTCGATTCTTGATTAACTAATAATTTTTCTGTGACTAGAGGAAATTTCGGCTAGAGAGACAGTCAAATATTTTCTTAGATGTAGAAATCAACTCTCAATTTCCTTGCAGTCTAGGTTTGATGTTTTACTGTTGCGTATGTCGCAATAGTCATTTTTACAATTAATTTTTCGATTCTTGATTTACTAATAATTTTTCTGTGACTAGAAGAAATTCCGGTTAGAGAGACAGTCAAATATTTTCTGGGATGTGGAAATCAACTCTGAGTTTCCTTACTTTCTAGGCTTAATTTCTACTATTGCGTATATCGCAACAGTGAAATTTTACAATTATTTTTTTGATTCTTAATTTACTAATAATTTTTCTGTGACTAGAGGAAATTCCGGTTAGAGAGACAGTCAAATATTTTCTGGGATGTGGAAATCAACTCTGAGTTTCCTTACTTTCTAGGCTTAATTGCTACTATTGCGTATATCGCAACAGTGAAATTTTACAATTATTTTTTTGATTCTTAATTTACTAATAATTTTTCTGTGACTAGAGGAAATTCCGGTTAGAGAGACAGTCAAATATTTTCTGGGATGTGGAAATCAACTCTGAGTTTCCTTACTTTCTAGGCTTAATTGCTACTGTTGCGACATACGCAACAGTGAAATTTGACAATTAATTTTTCGATTCTTAATTTACTAATAATTTGTTTGTGACTAGAGGAAGTTTCCGATAGAGAGATAGTCAAATATTTTCTGGGATGTGAAAATAAACTCTGAGTTACCTTGCTCTCTAGGTTTGATGCTCTACTGTTGCGTATGTCGCAATAGTCATTTTTACAATTATTTTTTTGATTCTTGATTTGCTAATAATTTGTTTGTGACTAGAGGAAGTTTCCGATAGAGAGATAGTCAAATATTTTCTGGGATGTGAAAATAAACTCTGAGTTACCTTGTTCTCTAGGTTTGATGTTCTACTGTTGTGTATGTCGCAATAGTCATTTTTACAATTATTTTTTTGATTCTTGATTTGCTAATAATTTGTTTGTGACTAGAGGAAGTTTCCGGTAGAAAGATAGTCAAATATTTTCTGGGATGTGAAAATCAACTGTCAGTTTCCTGACTTTCTAGGTTTGATGCTCTACTGTTGCGTATGTGGCAATAGTCATTTTTACAATTATTTTTTTGATTCTTGATTTACTAACAATTTTTAATAGTCAAATATTTTCTGGGATGTAGAAATCAACTCTGAGTTACCTTGCTCTCTAGGTTTGATGTTCTACTATTGCGTATGTGGCAACAGTGAAATTTTCCAATTAATTTTTCGATTCTTGATTTACTAACAATTTTTATGTGACTAGAGGAAATTCCAGTTAGGGAGGGATATAGTCAAATTCTTACTTTTGACTTTTGACTTTTGACTTTTGACTTTTGACTTCATTGAAACGACAGCCATATTGTTACAATATTTAACAACCTTTATAAAAAAAATCTAAAATTTTATGAATCTGGAAACAATATCATCTGCTACCCAAAAAGAATATTTGAATTCACATACTAAGAAATTAGACACATTAGAAGTAGAGGCAATGCCAGTGACAAATATAGATATGGTTAAGTCTCAAGATTATTCAGAACCAGTAGAAAGTAATGCTCTACGCTATGACCCAGAAGCAATTACAGCCTTATACAGTAAACGCCCTTTGCCAGTATGGAAAAGACGCATCAGTGTTTTATGGACTTTTTTATCATTTGCTTTTAGCTTATGGTTGGACAAAATTACAGGTAATGCCACTAAAAATGAACTAAAACGGGCAATTAGGTTAAGAGAAATTTTGACAAATCTTGGTCCTGCTTTTATTAAGGTGGGACAAGCACTATCTACTCGACCAGATTTAGCTTCTCCCACATATTTAGAAGAGTTGACTAAATTACAAGACCAATTACCCCCTTTTCCTAATGAATTAGCCTATCGTTTTATAGAAGAAGAATTAGGTTCCCGTCCAGAAGAAATTTATGCAGAATTAACACCTAATCCCATTGCTGCAGCTTCTCTTGGACAAGTTTATCAAGGCAAACTTAAAACAGGCGAACAAGTAGCAGTAAAAGTACAACGTCCTGGTTTAGCAGAAAGTATTGCTTTAGACATTTATATATTAAGAACACTAGCTATTTGGGCACATCAAAGTATTAAGCGACTCCGCAGTGATTTAGTAGCTATTATGGATGAGTTTGGAACTCGAATATTTGAGGAAATGGACTACACCCAAGAGGGTCGTAATGCGGAAAAATTTAAACAACTCTACGGTCATCTTCAAGATATTTACGTTCCTAAAATTTATTGGCAATATACGGGTCGTCGTGTATTAACAATGGAGTGGATAACGGGTACTAAACTAACTAACTTGGAAGCTGTAAAAGCTAAAAATATTGATGCCAAATATCTGATAGAAGTAGGCGTGCAATGTTCTTTAAGACAGTTGTTAGAACATGGTTTTTTTCATGCTGACCCTCATCCTGGTAATTTATTGGCTAGTCCAGAAGGTAAGTTGGTTTATCTAGATTTTGGCATGATGAGTGAGGTTAAACCTTATCAGAGATATGGTTTATTAGAAGCAGTTGTACATTTGGTAAATCGTGATTTTGAAGCTTTAGCTCAGGATTATATTAAGCTGGAATTTTTGACTCCTGAAACTGATGTAACTCCGATTATTCCTGCTTTGGCTGGTGTGTTTAATAATGCTCTTGGTGCTAGTGTGGCAGAACTTAATTTTAAGAGTATTATAGACCAATTATCAGCTTTAATGTATGAGTATCCATTTACTGTGCCTGCTTATTATGCTTTGATTATTCGTTCTTTGGTAACTTTGGAAGGTATTGCGATTAATGTCGAGCCTAATTTTAAGGTGTTGAGTAAAGCTTATCCTTATGTGGCGAAACGTTTACTAACTGACCCTGCTCCTGAGTTAAGAACTTCTCTGAAAGATTTACTTTTTAAGGATGGTGATTTTCGTTGGAATAGATTGGAAAATCTATTAAGAAATGCGAGTAATAGTGATGATTATGATATTAGCAAGGTATTAGACCAAGCTCTAGATTTCTTATTGTCTGAACGTGGTGATTTTATTCGGGTGCGTTTAGTTGAAGAGTTGATTAATAGTCTTGACCTAGCATCCAGAAATACTTTTTCTAATATGAGAAATAGAGTGGGTGAATTGTTGGGTATGAAGGAAGAAAAACCGACCAGAATTACATCTACAAATTCTCCAGAAGAAAAAAGAGCAGAGCATATTCAACGTATTTGGCAAATTATTCAAGATACTCCTGGTTTTGATGCTATGCAGTTAGCGCAGTTAGTACCAAATTTGTTGGTTAAACCAGAAATGCAAAAGATGGGGCAACAAGTGGCAAGTGGTTTGACTCAACGGGCGATCGCTCGTTTGATTCGTCAAGTATTATTATCTCCAGAGCATTCTAATGGTAATGGTAATGGTCATCAACCAGATACTAAACCTCAACTTTCTTTGCCTATTCCAAGGTAAGTTGATTAATTAGGGTTTGCTGAAAAAGTCTTTTAGTAGGAGTAGGAGACAGGAGACAGGAGACAGGAGAAATAGGAATTTAGAAGAGGTAGGAGTAAGAATTGTCCCTTGATTTTTCTGCCCAACTATGAGCCTAAAATATGAGCGTGAAGAGCTGAAAACCAGGTACTTTTTTCGACCCCAAAAAGGCACTTGTCTTTATATGTCAATGCTTTTAGATTTAATCAGCAATCCCTAGTTATTTAATAGTTAATTATTATTAGTTGTTAGTAGGAAAAGTTTCTACTGGCAACTAATTTTTTTATCAAAAAATGGAGGCTTAATTGAGCAATAATACCAAATTGATAAATGTTTGCTACAAATAATTTTCTAGGTGTTATACCAAATTCAAAAAAGGTCGCTACAGTATTAATCTCAAAACTCCTACCAACAAAATAAAGCACTGTAACAGTATTTTTTGAAAATGGTATTAGGTGGTAGATGTTAGGTACTAGATGCTAGGTTTTAGGTTTTAGGTGGATTATTATAGCCAGTTTATTTGTAAAATTATTTTTTCAATTTGGTATAATACCAAATTTAATTTAATTAGGGCTTGCTGATTAACTGTCAAAGCCTTTATCTGTCAACACTTGATAATTTTTAGAGTTAAAAAATGTGCAAGTTTTTTGGTCTAAAAAGCTAAAAAAATTAGAGTTTTGAGTAGATAAGGATAGAAAAATAAAGGGATATTTCTTCCTCCTAAATCCTCTAAATTATGAATTATGAATTATAAATTATAAATCCTGAATTATATCCTCAACTATAAGACTTTTGAGCGCAAACCCTAATTAGGGCTTGCCGATTAAATCTAAAAGTATTTATAGACAAAGGTTTTAGCCTTTTTAAGTATCAAAAAATGCGAGGTTTTAGGTGGTAATGGTTCAAAAATGAGTGGATTTTGGTCAAGAGTTGAGCAGAAAAATCAAGGGACGATTCTTCCTACTATTTCCTCTATAGTTTCCATTTCTCCTGTCTCCTGTCTCCTGTCTCCTACCCGAGCAAAAAGACTTTCCATACGCAAACCCTAATTAGTATCTTTCTAAAGAGGGGAAAGCAAAAGGCAGAATGATTAAAAAAGAGTTGGAAAAAGTATCTTTTAATAACTGGAATTAGTATAAAATTTAAACTCCACTATACAGTAGATAAATTATATTATCGGGAATTCAACAAAGCAAAAATGAACATTTATCAAAAATCATTCAAGCTAATTTTAGCGGGAAATACAAACATTCCTGCAATGATTAACGCTATTATTGGAGCTACCCTTCAAGCACGAAGTGATACTAAAAATAGTGATTTAACTTTTCGTCAAGTACACATTTTTCATTCTGAACAATCATTACAAGCTTTGACAACTTCAGTAACTTGGCAAGAAGCTCTAAGCAACTATAAAATTTCTTCAACAAGTTTAGTTCATCATGTCACAAAAATAGAAGATTCTAATATTGATAGATTTAGGGATCTTGTAGAGCAACTACGAAAAAATTTAACCCTTTTGATAACCCACAAAACTATATTGACTTGACAGGTGGTATTTCATCTCTTAAGTCTATACTTGCTGTTTTTGCTTATGTACTTGATATAGAAAATATTTATTCGTTGGAAATAGATTTCTCTAAATATACAGTTATTAGAAATATTAGAAAAAAGCCAGCTAGTCTTTTTTCTCATGATTTAGAAAAAGCAGGTGTAAGTATGGTTTACTGATTAAATATAAAAGCACTGACATATAAAGGTTTTAGCATTTTTTAGTTAAAAAAAGTCTAAGCTTTTAGGTCGCTTAGGTTCAAAAAATTAACATTTTAGGCAACAGTTGTGCAGAAAAATCAAGGGACTATTCTTCCTCCTAGCTCCTATATAATTCCCCTAACTCCTAACTCCTAACTCCTGACTCCTACCCTCACCCATAAGACTTTTTGAGCAAACCCTAAATATAAAATATCGCAAATTTCCGCCGATAAGGGAGTTTGATAATTTCGGAAAATTAAATTACACAGAAGTTTTACGCCATCGCTCAAATATTAACTATCTTGTAAATTGCCTAACAAATTTATTACCTTCTGGATTTGATATTGAACATTTACGAGAATCACTTTTATCTGGAGTAAATTCTTGTCTAATTGGCGAAGTAACTGAAGAAACCTATAGTGATCGTCATTCTATTTTTTCTTCCTCTGCTGGAGTTGAAGAAGTCGCAAATATCATTTTAACGATTATAAAAAGTGCTGATTTGGAAAACAAAACACTAGGAAAAAAGTTAGATGAAGTGCGGGATGTTTTTTCTCAAAATCCAAAATACTTCGTTAAGACTGAAACATTAGAATATATCACTAGACTAATCACCTCCGTACGAAATGATATTGCTCATCCTTCTTCAGAAAATAGTTATTCAAAGGATATAATAGCTATTCAATCTCGCTTGTCTTCTCAATTAGCATTTGCATTTATACAATTTACGACTAAAACACTAAGTTCTTTTCTAGATAAAAATGGTCAACTTGTAAATGTTCAAATTCTAGAAACCCCAGCAGATAAAAATCAGACAATTTTTTATTTCGGGTTCGATGGTGATTCTACTGACTACTATTTAGAAATGGCGTTTGAAAAATCAAATGAAGACGAAGTAAGACAACGAAGTCAGATATTACATGAAGTTATTGGGGAGTTGAAAAAGTTAATCTACAAAGCAACAAAAGATAACAAAAGTGTACTTTTTGCAGAAGGAGACAATATTCTATTTAAAGCATCTTATCAGGCAATATCATTTCTCTGTAACAATGCGCTTAATAATTGTTGCTCAGACCTTATTAAACGGACTATTCTAATCTTTGATATTAAGTGCAACTTCATGGATAAATGGTATAAGTTTACTAAACAATTTACAGAGAATTTACAAAGAGAGAACTGGATTAACTGGCACTATAGGATATGTTCATTAATGGATAATTGATAATGGATAATTGATAATTACCTCTGGTTAAAACCGCTCTTGATTGAATATAAGGAATATTGTCTTTTTTTTCCTCTTAAAAGGGGAGGCTTTAAACCAGAATTATTTAATTATTAATTATTAATTATTCGGTAAAACATTACCTGAAGTTGCTTTAGCAATGCGTCTATCTAAAGCTAAAGGTGGAGGTAAAATTATGGGTATAGCTTTAAAAAATTAGAAATAGAGAATTAGCAAAAATTAATTACAGTCTAAAGTTTTCTAATTAATCTAATGTCAAGTAGCGAGTGTATTGTAATTCAAAATTTTGACATTTTTATCTAACTATTTCCTATATAACAATCCTAAATAGGTTGTGAAAAATTGAATTAGGGCTTCTTGATTAAATATCAAAGCATTTATAGACAAAGATTTGAGAATTTTTAGGTCGAAAAAAGTGCGCTTGTTTCAGTCTAAAATGCTCAAAAAATTAGGATTTTGGGAGGATTATGGCAGAAAAGTCAAGGTACGATTCTTCTGACTACTTCTTCTATAATTCCCATTCCTCCTGACTTCACCGATTCTGGATTCTGGCTCCTACCCTTACCAAAAAACTTTATTCAGCAAACCCTAATTATAATTAATAGCCATTAGACATCTCTAAAAAAATATAAATATATAGAATTTTTGTAAGAGTAGAGAAAAAGGAACAGGGAATAGGGAATAAATTTTCAATCCAAAGATAGGAAAAATGATTTTGTAAGTGAATTTTACAACTTTACCTTATGTTAAATAAAGAGCAAGTTTATTTTCTGTAGATATCTATTAAAAATCCTTTATATTCTGACTCGCTGACTCCAGCAATTCTTACTCCTAACCAACACTAAAATATTACAAATGAAATTAGGATGACTATATAACTATGGAAAAACAACCAACCTCTAAAAAACGCGCCGATGCTTTAGATGCTTTGCGTGGATTTGCTATTTTAATGATGGTATTATCTGGCATAATTCCTCGTGATGGAACATTACCTGCTTGGATGTATCATGCTCAAACACCGCCACCAAATTATGTATTTAATCCTAATATTCCTGGACTGACTTGGGTAGATATTGTTTTTCCAATTTTCTTATTTGCAATGGGAGCATCTATACCCCTAGCTTTATCTCGATTAATAAATAAAGGATGGCGATACATTTCAATATTTTTATTCATCCTGAAAAGAGGTTTTTTACTAGGCACATTTGCTATAGTGCTTCAACATTTTCGACCGCACATTATTAATAATGCAGAGGAAATTCCCGAAAAGTGGAAACTTGCTTTATTGGGATTTTTAATCCTCTTTTTAATGTTCAGTCGTTTACCTAAAATTTTCCCCAAGTTTCTAAATCAATTTATTAGTATAGCTGGGTGGAGTATATGTATTTTAGTTCTGAGTAGATTAACATATCCAGATGGTAGTAACTTTTCATTAGAACGTAGTGATATTATTCTCATCGTTTTAACTAATATGGCAGTTTTTGGTTCGATAATTTGGTTATTTACTAAATCTAATTGGTGGTTACGTTTAGGATTATTGGGAATATTATTAGGACTAAGATTTTCTGCTGCTGATGATGGATGGGTAAAATATTTTTGGTTTAACTCTCCTTTACCTTGGATTTTTAGATTTGATTATTTAAAGTACTTATTTATTGTTATTCCAGGTACTATTGGCGGAGATTTAATTTTAAAATGGATGAGAAATAATGAAAGTAGCGATCGCAATTCAAACTTAGAAAAATGGCCAGCTAGTCGTTTTTTTATTATTGCAGTATTAATGCTAACTATTGACTTGGTGTTATTGATTGGGTTACAATCTAGGCTTGTTTTAGAAACGAGTTTAATAAGTGGAGTTTTATGTGCTTCTGGTTGGTTATTATTCCAGCAACCAAGTAATCAGATAGAAAGTTTACTCAATAAACTTTATAGTTGGGGGATTTATTGGCTAGCATTAGGATTAGCTTTTGAGCCTTTTCAAGGTGGAGTTAAAAAAGACAGTGCTACCCTAAGTTACTTTTTCATTACCACAGGAATGTCTATTTTTTTGTTAATTCTATTCACTGTTGTTAGAGATTATTTTCAGCAGAAAAATATTCTCAAATTATTTATCTATAATGGTCAAAATCCAATGATAGCTTATGTGGTTTTTGGTAACTTACTCTTACCTATCTTAAAATTAACTGGATGGTATGAAGAAATTACACAAATGACTCAAACCACAAATTTAGGATTATTTACGGGATTTATTTATACATTCATAGTGGCATTAATCGTAAGTATTTTTAGCAAATCCAAGCTTTTTTGGAGGACTTAAAAACAGCATTGAAGAAGGCAGAAGGCAGAAGGCAAAATTGCTTAAGACAGAGAATTTTTTTTCCTACTGTGCCCTGCTGTAGTGAAAGCCTTAAAGCTAATATTAAAATATAGATAATGATGAAACTAATTCATTTATCTCCGTCGAGCTACGTTCAATAATGAATAATTAATAATGAATAATTAATAATTACCTCTCCTTGAAAAGAAGAGGATTGACTCAAAAGAAAATTTTTATTTATTATCCCCTTAAAAGGGGAGGCGCATACCCACAATTTTTCGGTAAATTCAAAATTGAATCTTAATTCTATGCAGCTTCATTTTAATTGGATATTAGAATATTACTACTTGTACAGTACTATAGGATTTATCAAGTTACTGAGGTACAGTTATTTTTCTTTTTTTTTATCCCCTATTCCCTACTCCCTAAAGCAAAGGAATTTTGTACTTCACTCTTCTTGGGAATTGCTATACCAATATTTATTAATAAAAGAAGGAGGATTTGATGAGTAGTATAATTCCTGTTATTTTTGTATGGTTTATAGCACTATTTGGAGCTTGTTTAGGTATTGTTATTGGAGGTACTATTGGGGGAATTGTTGGTGCAATTACCAACTTAATCACTAAATTTAGATGCACGATGAGAATATTCAATGCAGCAACTTTTACTTCACTTTTGAGTACCTTCATTTTTCTCGTTGTAGCTCATCAAAAAATTCAACCTTTAAATTGTGCGGATGGTTTAGATGGACTGTATGCTTGTTTCAGTCCACTACTTATCCCATTTTGGGGAGCAATTATTGGAGGAATATTTGGCTCATTTGTAGGAGTTATCATGGAAATATATACTAAATCTAATAGTTAAATTCAAGAGTGTATTGAAATATCTCGTATTGATTTTGGATAAATTAGTTTTAATATCAAGTCTGATTAGTTAGCAATAATAAAAATATTTTCTCTGATAAATTTCTGCCTGTTGCCTATTCCCTATTCCCTATTCCCTATTCCCTATTCCCTATTCCCTATTCCCTATTCCCTATTCCCTAATCTTAACAAACATAATTAATTCTATGAGCAATAACACAATCTCGTCCCTGTTCTTTTGCTTGATAAAGTGCCTGATCGGCATCTATTAATAATGTACGAGCAGATAATTGTAACGTAGGAATTACGCTACTTACTCCTAAACTTACAGTTACATAAGGACTTACTTTTGAACAAGCATGAGGTATTTCAAGCCTTTTGATTTCTCTCCTAATTAATTCTGCTCTTCGTAAAGCTTCCTCAATATTTGTATTTGGTAATATAACTCCAAATTCTTCGCCACCATAACGACAGACTAAATCTGTAGAAAATTTAGCTACCTTGCTAATAGCTTGAGCAACTTTTTTGAGGCATTGGTCTCCCTCTGGATGCCCATAACAATCATTATAATATTTGAAATAATCCACATCACAAAGGATGAGAGATAAATATTTTTTTTCTTGTCTAAGTTGCTCCCATTTTTGATGAAAATATTCATCAAATGTACGACGATTAGCTAGAGAAGTTAAACTATCAAAACTGGCAATTCGTTTTAAATCTTGGTTTGCTTTTTTAAGAGCTATCTCAGATTTTTTCCGTTGAATTAATCCACCTAACTGAGTTGCCACAGCATTAACTAACTGTATAGAATTTTGATC
The DNA here is from genome assembly GCF_010672455.1 of Okeania sp. SIO2C9. Classification (GTDB taxonomy): domain Bacteria; phylum Cyanobacteriota; class Cyanobacteriia; order Cyanobacteriales; family Microcoleaceae; genus Okeania. The sequence goes on from NZ_JAAHGO010000007.1 coordinate 314,467, forward strand.
TAATGTTTGAGAAAATTTCTGGAAAAATACTAAGATAGCTAAAACCTGTTGCTCTAGAATAATCGGTATTCCTAAAGCAGATTTAATACCTATTTTTTCAGCAATTTGAAAACCAATCAAAACCGATTCTTTTTCCAGATAAATATCTTTGACCCATTCTGTTTGCTGAGAATTCCACACCCTTTGTAGTAAGCTTTGTTGAGAGTTAAAGGTAATAATCTGATGCTGTTGTCGAAATTTTAGAGCTGCGGGTAAAGTACCATTATTACTATTACTAGAATACCATCCTCTACTAAATTTGAGCATTGTAGCTTCTGGGTCAGGAATCCATGCTTCTCCAAAATCCCAATTCATTGTTTGACAAACTTCTGCTAAAGTTAATTCTAATGCTGATTCAATATCAGATGCTTCACTAATAGCATGAGTCACTTTTAATAATAGTTGTAATAAAGCATTTTGTTGTTGTAATTGCTGCTGTAGCGATCGAAGACGTAATTGGTTTTCAATTCTGGCTAAAATTTCAATTAATTCAAATGGTTTTGTAATATAATCTACTCCACCCACAGTAAAAGCTTTAACTTTATCCATCGCTCTATCCAAAGCAGAGATAAAAACTATAGGGATATTAGCAGTTTGTTTATCTATCTTGAGACATTCACAAATTTGATAGCCATCCATTTCTGGCATTTTAACTTCTAATAAAATCAGGTCTGGCAGATCAAAATAAATATTTTCTAGAGCTTCTTTTCCACTGGTGGCAATTTGCACTTTATACCCTTGTACAGATAACAACTCAGTCAACAGCTTTAAACTTTTAGGATTATCGTTAATAATTAAGATACTTTCTCTAAGTATAGAATTTTGTTGTTGATACATGATTGAGTTGCGGTAGAGTAAATATGGTTACCAATGGATAATTGACAATTGATAATTAATTAATTAATCTTTAAGGTCTCTTCTTTTGAAGAATAAAAAATTTAACAATTTCTTCGGTTGTATCAATCCTCTTCCTAAAATGAGGGAGATAATTATTAATTATTGAATATTTGGTGTAGCTATTGGCCAAATTTAAGAAAATTAAATTTGTGTCATATTTAGGAGGGTATAGAGTTGTCATATTAACTCTGTCAAATAATAATTAATAGCTGTTTAATTGAATTTCATCTACTCTCTTAAGGAAGCTACAAGCATTTTTTGTAACATGTACCCTGAAGTGTTTTAAACATAGCAGTTTTCAGTTTAGTGAGGTACTACCAGTTTTTCTTCTTTTCTGTTCCTATATCTGGTGGTCTCTAAAACCTGAATTTTTGCACCCCATCAGTATAAAAATTGCTATCTTCATGTATAACATAACTTTAATATAAAAATATTTAACTTTAATTAATATAGCATTTTCATTTGAGTGGTGAAAATACTTTTGAGGAAAAAGCAACAAGGAATCAAGCAGATCGAGATTTTTGATTGTGGAATTAAAGATACAGCCATTTTTGCCAATTTTATATGAATGATTTGTATTAGATTCAGAAAATTCTAAAATCAGCTTTCATATAGTTGATTGATTACTAATTTTTGGTTAGAGGACATCAGTATAAGAGGATGAAAATAGGGCTTAATTTTTTACTTTATTAACTTTTTTAACTGTCAGCTTAACAAGTATAGCATTTTTAATACTGATGAGGTAGCCTTGCCTTAGCAATATCCTGAATGCTAATTAGTTATGTAGCAGTAAATAATTTCCGACTGCTATATGAATTTATATTGATTTAGTTAATCATTTTTTCAATCTAATAATTGACTTTTATTTATTATTTATCAATACTGAGCTACAACACAAGTTGATTTGGAAGCTGACTTTGGTGAAACTAAAGCAACTACATGAGGAACAGGATGTGGAGTATACCTGACTAAAGATTTACCTTCATAAACTAGAGACGTACTAGCTCCAGAATCTAACATAACTGCATCCCGAAATCTTACTTGTGCTAAAAGTTGAGCAAGTTTAACGGAACCAACTCTTTGATAGGATACGCCAATAATAGGTTAACCACTACGATGAATGCCCCAAAATGCTCGGTGACGAGGTTCATTAAACTTGAATAGTTCACCAAAAGTTTCTGCTGGTTGTGGTTGATAATTTCTCACTAAAAATGCAGCTCCCACAAAAGCATCTGTAAAATTTTGCATCTCTGCTTTTATGCCTTTGATTGTATTGTGATTTTCGGGATTAAAAGGAATAAAATTTACTTGAGCATTACTAATTAATACTAGCGGACTATTCTTTAATTTATTATTGTCATAGCTATCTCCAGGCACAAATTTTTTTGTATTCTGACTAAAAATCGAACCAATTACTTCGTTATAATCTAGTTTTTCCAGAGAAAAAAATACTCCATCTACTCCAGCGATCGCCTGATGTTTTGCCAGAATATCTTTGACTTGATACCGACTATCTGCATGAATAGTTATTGGTTTTCCTCCAGAAATTAAAATTAATGGAATTCCTTGAAGAGTTATTTCATTTTTGATAATTTGACCAGTAAAATCAAACCCAAATTTCCAGGGAGGTAATTGTAATCCACCAAAAGTTTTTGCAATTGCCTTTTTTAATCCTGATTGACCAAAGCGGTCTATTGCCAATAAACTTTTTGATTTATTGCTAAAGATATTTCTATTATTTTCCATTGTTAGTGCTGCTTCATATCCCCCTACTTTTACCCAAGCACTAACACGCTCATCATATTTACCTTCTGGATAAGTAAAATAGTTAATTTTTATTCCTAATTTTTTCTCTAAAATTTGCTTTGATTTGAAAATTTCTGCTTGTAGTTCTCGGTCAGATAATTTAGTTAAATCTTTGGGATGAGTAACACTATGGGAAGCAATTGTGACTAATGGATTTTTTGCCATTTCTTGCAATTGTGACCAACTGAGAGTAGAACGACCAACTATTTTGCCTTCTACTTTGTCTGTATATACTGAGAAAACTGCTGGATAATTATATTTTTTGAGTAGGGGATAAACTATTTCATAATGACCAATATATCCGTCATCAAATGTCAGAACTATTGGTTTTTCTGGTAATGCTTCTCCTGTGCGTAAATGCTGAATTAGTTGGTCTAAACTAATGGGTGTTACTCCACTTTCTTGAATTAATTCAAGATGCTTTTCAAATTGTTTTACTGTGACATCAAAAGAAACTTTTTTCTTGGGCAAAATATCGTGATACATCATTACAGGAACTTTCCCTAATCTTGCTCGTTCGTGAATTATCGGCCAAGGATTGGGTATAGTATTAGCAGCAACAATTGTTTGTTCTCCCAGTGTTGTAATTAAGTTAGCTAATCCCATTTCTGGATTCGTCATCCAGTTAGAAATAGTTAGTAACTTATTTACTGAATTATCGACTGATATTTCTGATAATTGAATATTGTCATTGTTGCAAAATTGAAGAGATTTTAAATTAGAAGTAGTTTGAGCAACTATTGGTTCTGAAAATATTCCGATTAATAGAGTTAAACTCAGATATAAACTGAATCGATTGTGATTTTTAGCCATTTTTAATATTTTTTTTAAGGAACAGAAAAAGCAAATTATCAAGAAAGGCAGAAGGCAAGAGGCAGGAGGCAGAAGGGAGAAGGCAGAAGAGAATTCTGACTCCAGCTCTCGCTGCCCGTGACCGAAGGGAACAAGGGAATTAAACCCAAAATAAAAAGATAAAAAATGACAATCTAGTTTGAATTCATCTAGATATTTGAAAAATACCAATAAAAAGAATAGCAAGATTTTTTAGACAGTTTATCAATACTTTTATTTGTTTTAATCAATGTATAACAGCCAACAAAAATAGGAATTAAGTGTTTAAAAAAAAGTTAACAATAGATTAATAATTTTTGATATTTCACCGAAAAATTTGGGTAGTTACGCCTCCTCTTTTAAGAGGATAAAAAGCCCTCAAGCGATGGCGAGTTATCCTCCCCATATCTAATGGACTAAGAGAAAAGAAGATTCCGTATTTTCTTACCTCCTTATTGCAGAGGTACTGGTAACTGATAACTGATAACTGAAATTACACCAGCCTCATCAAACCTTTACCTAAAGTTGAGATATAATTAACCTAATTAATTGTAATTCGTAAGCATTTAGCTGTTAGTTCTTATCAGGGAGTCTTAATAAATATAGACTGTTTCAGCCAGCTTTTATAGTAAGTATAAATTCTGGCTCAATTAGTAAAGTTTTTATCTAAAACTAAAAGCCATAGCTGATAGCTGATAGCTGACTGCTGTTTGCGCAGCATTCCGGAGGAAATGCTTACTATAATTGTGGAGAAAAAAAATGAAATTTAACCGTCGTTATTTCCTAATTTCTCTCGGCAGTGCATTAGGATTAGCTTTTAATTCTTGCAAAAATTTCCAGCAAACCCAGACTACAAACGCCGAAAATTTTAACTCTCAAATTCCCGCAAATCAGACTATTTCTCCCTCATAAATATCAACTCCATCAACACCAGCTCCTCCAGGAATGTTTGCACCAAAACGAGGAGATATTCGACTCGTAGTTATCAGTGATTTAAACAGTAGTTATGGCTCCACAACTTACCAACCACAAGTAGAAAAAACTATTCCTTTAATACCTGAATGGCAACCAGATTTCGTGCTTTGTGCAGGTGATACGATCGCCGGACAAAAACAGTCACTTACTGAAGAAAATATTCAAGCTATGTGGGATGGTTTTGACCGTTATATTGCCACACGATTACGTCAAAGAAAACAACCTTTTGCTATTACTATTGGCAATCATGATGCTTCAGGTTATTTCAAAAAATCTGGGGATGGATATAAATATGAAAAAGAGCGCAGACAAGCACAACTTTATTGGAGCAAACATCAAAATGATTTAAACATAAATTTTCTAGAAGCAGATGGATTTCCTTTTTATTACAGCTTTCTCCATAAAGAAATTTTTTATTTAATTTGGGATGCTTCTATGCTTCGGATTCCTAAACAACAATTAGAATGGGTAGAAAAAAGTCTCGCAAGTAGTCAAGCACAAACAGCAAAAATGCGAATTGTCATGGGGCATTTACCTTTTTATGCTGTTGCTCCTACTAAAAATAAAATGGGTGATGTTTTAGCGAAAGCTGATGAGTTACGAACTATGCTAGAAAAGTATAATGTTCACCTATATATTAGCGGTCATCATCATGCTTATTTTCCTGGTTATAAAGGTAATTTGAAGTTGCTTTATTCTGGTGCTTTAGGTAGCGGTCCGCGTACTTTAATTGGTAGTAAGTTATCTCCCAGAAATACTTTGACAGTTGTTGATATTAATCTAGAGCAAAATAAGAGTTTTTACACAACCTATGACATGAATACTTTAGCAGTGGTTAATCCACAGGAGTTACCAGAAAAAATTACAGGTTTAAATGGTTGGGTTTTACGAGAAAAAGAAGTAATGTTGCCTAGTTAAAAAAATTGGGATAATCTGACATACTGTCTATCGAGGTAATTTAAAATTACTTGATTCTAGAGCTTTAGGTGGGGTCCTGCTGTTGATATTAATTTAGAGGAAAACAAGAGTTTTTATGCTACCTATGATCTGAAGACTTTAGTAGTGGTTAACCTACAGAAATTACCAGAAAAAATTACAGGTTTAAATGGTTGGGTTTTGCCGGAAAAAGAAACAATGTTGCCTAGTTAGAAAAAATCAGGAGAATCTAAACACACTGTCTATCGAGGTAATTTAAATTACTTACTCTGGTGTTTCAGATAGGAGTCTGCATAATTTAATTAGTACTAACTTATCTCCCAGAAATACTTTAACAGTTCTTGATATTAATTTATGGCAAAACAAGAGTTTCTACATAACAGGTTCCGAACATTTTAGCAGCGGTTAACCCACAGGAGTTACCAGAAAAAATTACAGGTTTAAATGGTTGGGTTTTACGGGAAAAATCAGCAATGTTGCCTAGTTAGAAAAAATCAGGAAAATCTAACACACTGTCTATCGAGGTAATTTAAAATTACTTGTTCTAGAGCTTCAGGTAGAAGTCTGCATAATTTAATTAGTACTAACTTATCTCCCAGAAATACTTTGACAGTTATTGATATTAATCTAGAGCAAACCCAGAGTTTCTACACAACAGGTTCTGGAGACTTTAGCAGTGGTTAACCTACAGGAGTTATCAGAAAAAATTACAGGTTTAAATGGTTGGGTCTTGCGAGAAAAATAAACAATGTTGCCTAGTTAGAAAAAATCAGGAAAATCTAAACACACTGTCTATCGAGGTAATTTAAATTACTTGCTCTGGTGCTTCAGGTAGGATTCTGCGTAATTTAATTAGCACTAACTTATCTCCCAGAAATACTTTAACAGTTCTTGATATTAATTTAGGGCAAAACAAGAGTTTTACCGAATAATTAAGGTAAAAAAGCTTTTATGTAAAGAAGAAATAAATCCCAAAAATCCCCTTCGTCAATCCTATCGGTTTTTAGGAGAAGTAATTATCTTTTTCTTTATGAGTTTAATATCCCACCTGAAAGGGTGTCTATAAACCCCAATCAATTGTAGACACAAAGTGGTTTGTCGAAGACTATTCCCATTCACTTTTGCCTTCTTCCTTCTCTCCTAGATAACTAAAGCCTTATTACTTTTTACTTCTTCTTTCTTATACCAATTAACTTTAGGAATGTCACAAATAGTTTCCAAGTTTAAATTTCAAATAATTGCCCGAAACTATCGTCTTATCAAAGTTTTTAGTCGATCAAATCTAACTTATAACCTCAGCATTCAGCCATTAGCGGTCAGCTTTCCTCCTCCGGAGGAACTACGTTAACAGGAATTAATAGTTTGAGGATTTGAGTAATATTGAGTTTGAGTCGTGAGCAAGTAGCTAATTTATTTCATAATTTTAATTCTGTTAAATATTTCAATTCTGATTCCTCAAAAAAGCGCAATTAAGTTAATAGCTGATGCCTGTATAGCTGACACCTGAATCCTTACCGAATTATTAATAATTAATAATTAATAATTAAATAATTATGGTTTAAAGCCTCCCCTTTTAAGGGGAAAAAAGCGGTCGAGGGATGGCGAGGTCTCGGAGCCATATCCAATCGACTCCTGTGAAGAAATCAGATCTCCTTATATTCAATCAAGAGCGGTTTTAACCAGAGGTAATTATCAATTAATGAACTTCTAACTTCTGCCTTCTGCCTTCTTCAATAACTGTTAAAACTACCTATGAGCAGTAGTTAATTCACAGGAATTACCAAAAAAAATTACAGGTTTAAATATAGTAATCCTAAATTGGTTGTGAAAATTTTTATAATAGTTAATTTGAACTGAAAACATTAGTAAATTCTAACTCCTGACTCCTGACTCGTAAGCATTCAGCCGTCAGCTATCAGCTATCAGCTATTGCTTTTAGTCTAGGATCAAAGCAATATTTAATTGTCTTACTACAAAAGTTGACTCCTTTACCCTTAAAGTCAGTTGTTAATTTAAATACTGTCCTTAAGGAGACATTCTTGTTGCTGATAGCTGACAGCTAATAGCTGAATGCTTACCCTGACTCCTGACTCCTAACTCCTAACTGCCACCAAAATATTACAACTTAAATAGGATTGCTATAGTTAGGTTTTGCGGAAAAAAGAAACAATGTTGTCTAATTAACAAAAATCAGGATAATCTGACATACTGTCTGTTGTAAATCATTTTTGGCAATCTATTATGGCAACAATTAACGATAATTACCTCAAACTTAAAGCAGGTTATCTCTTTCCAGAAATCGCCCGTCGAGTAAATACCTTCGCTGAAGCTCACCCAGAGGCCAAAATTATTAAACTAGGTATTGGGGACGTCACCGAACCCCTGCCAGAAGCTTGTCGTCAGGCCATTATTAAAGCTGTAGAAGAAATGGGCGATCGCTCAACTTTTAAAGGTTATGGCCCAGAGCAAGGTTATGGTTGGTTGCGAGAGAAAATTGCGGCTGAAGATTTCCAAGCTAGGGGATGTGATATTGATGCCTCGGAAATATTTATTTCTGATGGATCTAAGTGCGACACTGGTAATATTCTCGACATTTTTGGTCACGATAATACTATTGCAGTTACTGACCCAGTTTATCCGGTGTATGTGGATACTAATGTAATGGCAGGTAATACTGGAGATGTGAATGAGAAAGGAGAATATGAGGGTTTAGTTTATTTACCCATTACCGCAGAAAATAATTTTACTGCTGAACTTCCCACTCAAAAAGTAGATTTGATTTATCTGTGTTTCCCGAATAACCCTACTGGTGCCACTGCCACAAAAGAATATCTCCAGACTTGGGTAAATTATGCAAAAGCAAATAATGCGATTATTTTATTCGATGCTGCTTACGAAGCATTTATTACTGATGCAAGTCTTCCCCACTCCATTTATGAAATAGAAGGAGCAAGAGAATGCGCGATCGAATTTCGCTCCTTTTCTAAGAATGCTGGTTTTACAGGTACTCGTTGTGCGCTTACTGTTATACCCAAAACTCTCAAGGGGAAAGCTGCTGATGGTAGCGATGTAGAATTATGGAAGTTGTGGAACCGCCGTCATTGCACAAAATTTAATGGAGTTTCTTATATTGTGCAGCGTGGTGCGGAGGCAGTTTACTCCGATGAAGGGAAAGCACAGGTGAAGGGGTTGATCGAATTTTATTTAGAGAATGCCAAAATTATTTGTTCCCAGTTACAAGCGGCAGGGTTAACTGTTTATGGTGGTGTGAATGCGCCTTATGTTTGGGTGCAGACTCCTACAGGTTTGTCTAGTTGGGATTTTTTCGATAAACTGTTGCACAACTGTAATGTTGTCGGTACTCCCGGTTCAGGTTTCGGTGCAGCAGGTGAAGGTTACTTCCGAATTTCCGCTTTTAATAGTCGGGAAAATGTGAATGAGGCGATGAAACGGATAACTGAGAAATTTAAAGTTTAGGTAGGCGATCGCTAAAATCAGTATTAGTAGGATGGGCAAATCTTCAGTTATGGAAAATATTTCTAACTGAAGCAACATTTGCCTACCTATTTGTCAATCAAATGGAAAAACTATATGTCTTTTAGTAACTATAAAAGTATTAGTGCAGTTATCCAAGAATTTCAAATTACCTACATTGAATCTGATTTTATTTTAGAGACAGAATTTAGCATTCCTGAATATTTCAGAAATGATATAGAAATAGTTATGCGGGAAGGAATAGTTGATAATTCAAAATTTGCTATCTGTGAAAATTTAATTTATCCAGTTTTAAAAGAAGTCTGGAAATCTTATTGTAGTAAGTTGATTTTGTGGAGTCATCAGTCGCTGATTTATAACGATAATCTTGCGGATTTTCCAGAATATATTCTAGCGAAACGTTCTCCACTAGGAAAAGTTGTCTTTGACAAACCTTATTTACTTTTAGTAGAAGCAAAACAAGATAAATTTGAGGAAGGATGGGGACAATGTTTGGCAGAAATGGTAGCTGCTCAAAAATTAAATGAAAACCCAGAGATGATAGTTTTTGGGATTGTTTCAAATGGCAAAATTTGGCAATTTGGTAAACTACAAGCAAATATTTTTACCAAAAATATGACTTTTTATTCTTTTCAAGACTTAGACCAATTATTTGCCGTGGTTAACTATATTTTTCAACAATGTGAACTACAGCTAGTGCCGCTACGCGGAAGTTAAAAGTCAAAAGTTAAAAGCGAGTGTGTAATTCTGAGGTTTCCTCAGAATGTAAGACACACTCAAGACAGTCAAAAGTTAAAAGTCAATCATTTTTTATTTGTAATTGTTTGAGGATTTTGTAATAGAAACTTGAAAAAATAATGTTACAAATAATAAGCAGTATTAAAATAATTTGTAGGAAATATATATTGGACTAAAAAGATAAATTACTACACAATAAATGGTATTAAACCTATTCATTCTGACTCCTGACTCCTGACTCCTAAGCAGTAACCTAAATATTTGTAGCAAAGATTTATCAAACTGGTATAACTGGTCAGTTATTTCTACTATCCTGCACTAGATTCTCAAGTCTCTGTTTAATATTTTATTTAACAAGAATCAAACTTTTCCTAGGAAACCAAGCCTAGTTGTGTAAATCCTGAGTTAGTATTAAAATAATAAGTATCTATAGCTTTGTTAAATTAAAAACAAACAGATAAAAGTATCATGATTAACCCCTTAGAAATAGCCAAATATTTCATTATGCGGGCTTATGAAGATGGTAGAGAAGCTGAAATAACCAATATGAAAGTACAAAAACTTCTCTACTATAGCCAATGCTTATATTTAGCTCTTAATGATGAACCTTTATTCGCCGATGAAATACAAGCTTGGCGATCTGGTCCTGTTTGTCCTCCTGCTTATAAATTTTACAGTAAATTTGAAGCCGAACAATTACCTATTCCAATTCAGGAAAATATGGCAAATTTAACCTCAGAAATCAAGCATATTTTAGAGGAAGTCTGGCAATATTTTGGCGAATATGATGCTTACGACTTAAGTGACTTAACACACTCAGAATCTCCTTGGAAAAAAGCCAGAAAAGATTTACCTAGTGATGCAAATTCAGACGAACCTATACTATTAGAAGATATGCGTTTATTAGGAGAAGAAAAACTTTTAGAAATTGAGAAAGAACATCCTCACTACACATCCATTGTTTCTTATGTTTTAAACACAGCAATAGAATCTAAGGAAGAACCAGAATATATTCAGCAAGGAGAAGTAAATGACTGGCTCAAATCTCTTCTTGATTAAGAAGAATACTAACTTTGAAAACAGTTTTAAAAAGTTAGTGAAAACCTATAAATCTAAGTCTGAAAAACAGAAGTTTACTCAGGATATTAGTATATACCTCAATAAACTAATCATTGACCCTTATCCTCCTCAAGCAAGGGCTGAACCTTTACCAAAAGGTCTTGAATTACCTGATGAATGTCAGTTTTATAAGTTACTTTTAACTATTGGTAAAGGTACATCAGGAAAAATCAGATTAATGTATTTAGTTTACGAGATGAAAAGAGTAATTAATCCTTTATGGATTTATAATCATCAACAATTTGAAAAACGACCTCCTGATCGAGATATTAAAGATGTTATTCAAGAAACTTTTGAGGAAAAATCTATTGACAGAGAAACTACTAAAAATGAAATAGTTGCTTGACTATTTTTGCTAAAAGTATTACTTATGAAACCATTAATATTAGATATTTTTTCCGGTGCAGGCGGTTTTAGTCTTGGTTTTAAATGGGCAGGTTGTCAAATTATTGGTGCTATAGAAATAGATAAATGGGCATCAGAAACTTTTGCTTATAATCATCCAGATGCAGTTGTTATCAATCAAGATATTACGAATATTACTAATAAGGATATAGCAGGGATTTGGAGTAATAATAAACCACAAATTGTGATAGGAGGTCCCCCTTGTCAAGGATATTCTATTTGTAATAAAAATTCTGGAGATCCTAAAGACCCTAGAAATAATCTTTTTAGAGAATTAATCAGAATAGCTGTAGTTTTTGAGCCAGAAATATTAATTATGGAAAATGTGCCTAACCTGATAAAAATTAGGACTCATTCTCAAACCAAAGTTATTGACATTATTGAAGAGGAGTTTAATAAGATTGGGTATCACGTCTACATAAAAATATTGGAAGCTACAGCATACGGCGTACCTCAAATCAGAAAACGTTTATTTATTGTTGCTTCAAAACGGGAACTAGAAAATCCTTTTCCCTTGCCAACTCATGGAATATTAACCAATCAGCAAATGTCTTTATTTGGAGAAAATTTAAAGTTCTGTCCGACATTATGGGATGCTATTTCTGACTTACCGACCTTGGAAGCTGGTGAAGGAAAAGAAGAGTCAAATTATTCCAAACAACCGTCGAATGAATATCAAAAATTGTTGAGAAATGGCAATAAAATTCTGTTTAATCACAAAGCAATGAATCACACTAAAAGAATGGTAGAAAGATTTGCCACAATGAGTTGGGGAAATTCTGGAAAAGATGCACCAAAACATTTACAACCGCGACAAAGAAACTCTACAAAAATATCTAAAAAAATCTACGACCAAAATAATAGAAGACTCCATCCAGATAAACCATGCCATACAATTCCAGCATCATTTTATGCTAATTTTGTTCATCCTTATCAACATAGAAATTTCACAGCTAGAGAAGGTGCAAGAATACAATCATTTCCAGATAGTTTGAAATTCATGGGTAAACCAACAGTTGTTAGTCTTAAAGAAGGAAGAAGGAAGAAAGAAGAAGGAAGAAGGAAGGAAGGAAGGAAGGAAGGAAGGAAGGAAGAAAAAGTGGATGGGGACTCAAACCCCAACCAATTGTAAGCACCCCCGTTTACCGTGGGGTATTAAACCCAAAAGAAAAAGATGAGCTACTATTGAGAGAAGGTCGTTTAGCAGAAAAACATTTATGTCAATACAATCAAATTGGAAACGCCGTTCCTCCTTTGTTAGCTAAAGCTATTGCCGATAATATATTAAAACAGTTTTCAATAATTTAGAATTTAGAATGCGCGAATTTAGAATTACCTCTCCTTGAAAACGGATAGGATTGACGAACAGGAAAATTTTTATTTATTATCCCCTTAAAAGGGAAGGCTTTAAACAACAATCTTTCGGTAAAATAGAGCTAAATAAGATGTATGTTTATGGTCATAATTTAGAGCAAAAGGAAAATCATAAAACGAAATATATAGACGAAGATTATCGGAGATATTTGAGAGAAATAAGAGAAAAATATAATGAGTGGAAATTGGCTGATGAAGGGCTAATTGCTCCATCAATTGAAACAACAAACCAAGATAGCGAATTATTGATAAAGCGAGTAGAATTTTTGAATAAATACAAAGATTTTCTAGAACAACAACACTATGCTGAAAAATTTGATTCTCGTTCAAATCTCCATTCATCTGTCTTGGAAGAATTTATGTATTACCTTTTCAAAGATTTAGTTAGTGAATTTTCATCACAAGCTTTAATTGGTAAGTCTCGTACTTTCAAAGATATATTTTTTCGGTCTGAAAATTATCAAGATATGCTCAATTATCCTCATGCTTTAATTGAGTTGAAAGATAATGATTTTGCCATAGGAGTGAGAATTCATGCCCAAATGAATTGTCAGGGTTCTCAAGAATTAGAAAGTCATATTTGGGATGTACCTGCTGTAGTTATAGAATGTAAAACTTATTTGGATAAAACTATGCTTCAAGACGCAGCAACAGCAGCAGAACAACTTAAGCATAGAAACTCTAATGCCATTTATATTTTAGTTGCAGAATGGCTAAAATTAACAGATGCCTTCAATAATTAATAATTAATAATTAATAATTACCTCTTCTTTTCAAGGAGAGGATTGACTAAAAGGAAAATTTTTTATTTTTTATCCTTTAAAGGAGAGGCTTTAAACCTTAATTATTAGGTAAATTTACGAAAATTCAAAATCGACCAAATATATGTATTAAGAAAACAAAAGAATACGGATAGAGAATTCCGATATCAGAAAGGGTATATTAAAAATCCTATATATGTAGATGTGGTAGAACATTTATTTGTTAATATTCGAGATTATTTAACCTCTGATTGGGAGGGTGGTATTAATTTTGGTTTGAAGCGTGGTTATTTAATTTAGCTAGCTAATCATTTGTATTGAAATAATTTCAACTGTGCCAGTTTAGAAAAATCACTACAACTGTCTACTCTCTTCTATGACAATTAAATAACTGTCACCTACATACTAAGTTCTACCTTAATAGTTAGCTTAGGATTGGTATTAAGAAAGGCAAGAACACAAGAGTGACACTTTTTAATCTGGTCAGTTTCTATTAATAATCTGTCAGAGACTTGGTAACACTTTCTCAAATCTGCCTAGATCATTACACCAAAAATAACTTAACTGAAAAACCATGAACTTATTAACAACAATTAATTCCACTAATCAGACCCAATTTGACCTAGCTGGTTATTGCCATTCCACTCCTAATTATCTACAAACCAGAGCCAGAATTAATTATTTACTTGAACGCTATCTTTCTCAAGACATTCTTACAGAAAGACTATTAGACTTACCTCAACAATTTGAAAATCCTCAACAAAGACCATGGCAAAAAATTAATTTGCAAGCAATTAACAATAGTCAAATTATTGGTATCGAACCAACATTATTTTTACAAGTAATTGCTTCCGCCGTAGAAATTGAAGCACCAATTCGTTCCTATTCCCAAGAAAGTTGGGGTTATTTACAAACAGCTCATCCTCAATTAGCTAGATTTATGGGAGGTGTAACTGATGAAAATGGGAAAATAATTGAAGTTGGTACTTGGGAAAAAGAAGAACGACAACACGCCCCTACTTTTAACAAGATTTATCAACAACTTACAGGGAAAAAATTACAGCAAAAACCTAATACCGTTCATGGTTATAAACCTACTGGAAATGTACGGGCAGAAATCTATAATCATGGAGTAAGTAGAATAAGTTCTGAATGGAGTGCCGTATCTATTTATATATGGTTAATGTCTCATTCTACAGGGGCATTACAAATGGCGATCGCTCAACCTTTACAAGATGAAGTTAATCATTTGGCTAAGTTTTGGGGAATCACTAGATGGGGTTTTGGTGATTCGGTTTTTCGGCGAGTTATTGGCAGTATCTCTCGTCTACTTAGACTATTAAATTATCATCAAAAAGAGCGAACTTCTGGTCAAGATATTATCAAGTTTTATCATTTAAAATATGGTATTGAGATTGGCTATAGCTTGATGAAAGTAATGACACAAATGTGTCGTTGGAATTACCATTTAAAAGCTGATGCTTTGAGTCAAGTTTTTGGTAATTATCTCAGTCATACTTCTGAAGTTCAAAAATCAAATGAGTGATATAGCAGAAGGAAGAAGGAAGAAGGAAGAAATAAGGACCGAAGTTAGAAAAATCTGGCGTTGTCTGAATTTTTAGCTTTTGATATGTCCTAACCTTTTCTTCGACTGTGATAATTATTGCGAGGGAAGTTTTTAAGAGTTAATTATTTGGCATCCGAATCATAGAGAAAATTAACATCTATATATTGTCCTCTTCCTTCTTTCCTTCCTTTACCGAATAATTAAGATTTAAAGCCTAATCTCATCAATAATTGTTAATTCTTAATTGTTGAAAATTGTTATATTATTTCGATTCCGGATAATAGCGTGATGAAAAAATCGATCCTCCTATCTTTTCTTTTCTATAGAATCATTTGGTATCTTTACACACGGTATGTGCTTTTGGGATAGAAGTCAGTCCTCAAAACTCAGTCTTGGTGAAGTCAGAAAATTCAGAAATAGAATAGGGGAAAAAGCGGATGCGACCCCGCGCCGTCACACGGCGCAAGCGGTCTGACCCCGGCGTTTGCGTCAGCGTCCCGTAGGGAAAGGTTTCCTCGCCATGGGAATGCTGAAGAGAGGGAACGCGCACCAAGCAGAATTCCCAAAATTGTCTGTTCGTTGAATAAAACTCTGACAATGACATTTTGAAAACATAAACAGAATGATGCAAGTAGAACAATGAAAAAACCAAGCATATAATTTATAACAAAGGACTGTTTTAAGACCTTGACTATTGTGGCATTAATTATATGATGTCTGGTGAATAACTTTTAAATAGATTAAGAGTTAGCCTTCTTTGGAGGAACTACGTTAACAGTTATAGCTATCAAAGGAAAGGGTGCAGAAATATCAAAAGCTTAAAACTCAGACAACGCAAAACTTTTCCTTCTTTCTTCTTCCTTCTTCCTTCTGCTATATCAAGTGTATGATAGAGGATAGCGAATAGACTTGTCGTTTTATAACTTAAAAAATCCCCAAAAACTTTGTTATGTAAGGATTGTAGCTATTGGTAGCCAAAAAGTATTGGAATTATTGCTCTGTCTAGGTTGGAGCGATTTTTTCCCTCTATTTAGCGACAACTCTAATGTTTACTCCGCGTCTACAGACCCGCCATCAATACGCACTACACGCTTTTCAAAATATTGTTAATTGTTGAAAACCGTAATCAGTATACTAGCAATGACCGGATTTGGTATAACTAGAAAATAAGAAAGTAGTTGATACAGCAGAAGTCAGGATGCTGGAAAACTTATATATCTGGTACTGTGGATATGAAAGTACATAAAGGTTTATCTATTGCGACCAATACACTATGCTTCGCCACGTCCACTACCTCGTTCATCACAGTACACCCTAACTTGAGCAAAAGATTGTTGGGTATTTGAGGTTGAGTAATTTAGTTGTAAACTGCAGATATTACGGAATAAAATCGTCGAAATTACGATGGAAATGTAAATAAATAGGTAGAGACTCATAGGAGTTGTCCATTGTTCATGCAAGGAGTTTCTACTATTAAATACAAAACTTATATAGTCTTTTCAGGATATAATTCAGTGTCTTTACTTATTCCAGGAAAATTGCGGCCAGATGATCAATTATTTAGGTGATTAGGGATGAGCGATCGCTGAGTCTACTTGCTTCAACAAGATTTCTAAGGTTGAGGAGTTATCCAAAACTACATCCGCTTGTTGACACTTATTTTCTAGAGGCATTTGATGATTAATTCGAGTGTAAGCTTGTTCTTGACTTAACCCATCCCGTTTCATCAATCTTTCTATTTGTTGTTGAGGAGAAGTGTATGTAACCCAAATTTCTGTTACTAAATCAGTCATTTTGGCTTCAAACAGTAATGGTACTACTAATACTGCTGTGGGGTATCTATCGGAGCTATGATACCCAGGTTCATTATTTTTGATGACAAACTGCTGAATATTCTGCTCGAAGCGATCGCGTACATAAGGATGAATTTGTTTCTCTAACCAGAGTAACTCCTCTTGATTGTTAAAAACAATCTCTCCTAATTTTTGCCTATTAAGATTACCATTAGCTAACAATATATCAGTGCCATAGTTTTCTACTATATTATCTAAAATCAATGAATTTGGTTGTACGGCTTTGCGAGCATAAATATCTGCGTCCCAAATTGGGAGATGGTGAGTTTTGTTCAGATAATTTGATACAGTAGTCTTTCCTGTACCAATACCCCCAGTTAAACCAATGAGACGCATATAAATAAGTCAAAAGTCAAAAGTTAAAAGTCAAAAGTTAAAAGCCAAAAGTTAATTATTTTTAGACAGAGCCTAACTTTTAGTAGTTTAGCTTAATTTATACCATTTATTATCGTCGCTAGTTCCTTTGCTGGTAGTTGTAGGTTGTAGGTGTAGAAAACAGGCGCGAGCAACCCTGATTGAAAACTCCTCTTCCTTGTAATTACTGTTATCTTCACTGAAAAGTTACAAGCAAGTTATGAAAATTTTAGATTACAGTAGAAATGGAAATAGCTCAAACAGAAATTTTCTCTATAATATTTATTTGATTTTATGTTATGGCAATAGCCAGAGCGGTTAGGACTTATGCTGATGATGAATCTTAGACTAAGCAATGTTTTTCCCACTGTTCCCTATCTTGGTCAATTGGATATGGTGAGGAGACCTCGCCATCCCACCCTACGGTTCGCTTTGAAGATCGACCGCTTGCCTCTGTCGCCGAGGCGGGGTCGTACCGCTGTTCCCTGTTTCCTGCTATAGATGTAGCTCATTAATTAAAGGACAAAAAAATATTGACGAAAGAGTAGTTATATGATAAGCGATCAAAAATCACAAACCAATGAACCATGCACCCATCTATAAAATTTATCAGATTCTCATAGCTGTTCCCCTAACAGGACTTTGGATATTGGATACTGCTGCCCTCCTACCAT
Source organism: Okeania sp. SIO2C9 (assembly GCF_010672455.1). Lineage (GTDB taxonomy): Bacteria > Cyanobacteriota > Cyanobacteriia > Cyanobacteriales > Microcoleaceae > Okeania. The sequence goes on from NZ_JAAHGO010000007.1 coordinate 332,291, forward strand.
TCCATGACAAGGAAAATAATGGTAGATTAAGAATGATTTCATGGAAAATTTTGTCCGCTAAAATCGCATCAGCTCAAACATCAACTCAACCAATAGTTCCCGAAGAAAACTCAACCAATACAGTAGTAACTCCGGTAATACCATCCCCAGATTCTTCCCAAACTCGCTTTGATATTACAGGTGGGAAGCAATCAAAAGATAATACTAATCTTTTCCATAGCTTCGAGAGATTTAATTTGGGAGAAAACCAAATTGTTAACTTTATCTCTAACCCAAATATCAAAAATATTCTGACTCGTGTCACTGGTGGAGATGCTTCTGTAATTAATGGTCTAATTCAGGTAACAGGGGGCAATTCCAACTTACTGATTATGAACTCTGCGGGTATAATTTTTGGTGCAAATGCTAGATTGGATGTACCTGCATCTTTTGTCGTGACTACTGGTTCAGGTATTGGTTTTGACTCTGGTTGGTTCAATAGCATAGGTGAAAATAACTACGATATTTTAACAGGAAATCCTAGTGCTTTTTCTTTCCCGATGACGAGTCCTGGAGTCATTTTAAATGAAGGAGAGCTAACTGTTGAAGCAGGAGAAAGTATTATTTTATTGGGGGGTACAATTATTAATACGGGTAAAATTTCTGCACCAGGTGGTGAAATTACGATCTCTACAGTTCCTGGAGAAAATTTAGTCCGTATTAGTCAAGAAGGACGTTTATTAAATTTAGAAATAGCGACAGAGGATGGAGGAATTTCTAATGATTTACCAGAAGAATTACACAGTTTAAATCCCTTATCTATACCAGAGCTTTTAACAGGTAATAGTGAAGTGATGGAAATGGCTACTGGAGTTAGAGTTAATGATAATAATGAAGTGGTTTTGACAGGTTCTAATCAAGTAATTCCTACAGATTTAGGTACAACGATTGTATCTGGTTCTCTTGATATTTCTTGGGCAGAAAATTCTGAATTGGCAAATACAAGTAGAATCAATATTTTTGGAGAAAAAGTAGGATTATTTAATGCCAAGCTTAATGCTTCTGGTCTCTATGGTAGTGGCAATATTAGAATTGGTGGAGATTCTCAAGGTTTAGGAACAGCTCCTCGTGCTACTCGTACTTATGTAGATGAAAATACAGAAATATTTACTACCTCTTTTAGGGATGAGGGTGGAAATATAGTTATTTGGAGTGATGAAGAAACTAGCTTTTTTGGCAAAATAGAAGCTATTGGTCGGATTGAGGAACAGTCTATATCGGCAGAACAAAATTCCAGTAAAAATCTAGTAGAAGTTTCTAGTCAAGGAAATTTAATTTTTGATGGTACTGTTAATTTAGGTTCTCCAGATGTGTTGGGCAGTTTATCATTTAAGGCTGAAAATATTAATATTGTAGATACAAATATTGAGATAGCAGATAATCCTTTAAGAGGTGAAACGGCAATAGAATCTCAAATATCAAAATCATCAATAGAAAGCATATCAGATAGTACAAATATTACTTTTCAAGCGTCTGATAATATTACTATCAACAATTTATCTGAAACTCAATTAAGCTTTGCTCAGACAAAAGGTGAAATCTCATTTGTCGCAGATAGTGACGAAAATGGTTTGGGGTCTTTGACAATAGACTCAGAAAATACTATCAATACTCAAGGAGCAGCAGTTAATATTTCTGGCACGACGATAAATACTGGAGATATTAATACAGAAGGAGGAGAACTTAATCTCACCAGTAGTCAAGGTTTTGTGATGACTAATAACTTATCTACTACCAACTCAAATATGACAGTAGAAAGCAATGGTGGGAATATTGATATTACAGCACAGGGAGATATTACTACAGGGGAAATTGATGCGAGTGGAGACTCTAGGGGTGGGAATATCACTATGAATGCTGCTACTAATATTGATACAGAAAGCATTAATGCTGAAGGTCAACAAAGTGGTGGGAATATTGATATTAGAGCACAGGGAGATATTACTACAGGAGAAATTGATGCGAGTGGAGACTCTAGGGGTGGGAATATTACTATAAATGCTACTACTGATATTGATACAGAAAGCATTCATGCTGAAGGTAGGCAAAGTGGTGGGAATATTGATATTAGAGCTGGAAATACTCTAAACTTGCGAGGAATATCAACCTCAAGCGGTAGTCGAGAAACTGGTAACATTAGTATTACTGGAAATGAAATCAACCTTTTAGGTGGAGAAAACAGTGTCAGTAGTAATGGGAGACTCATCTTACAACCAGCATCAGAAAATCAAAATATTACTCTGGGAGGATTTGAAAATATAGAAGGGACAGACGGCAATTTGCCTCTACACCTGACAACAGGAGATTTGGTAACTTTGGCAAATGGTTTTGAGTCTGTTACTATCGGAAAATCTGAAAACTCTGGCAATATTACTATTGCTTCTACAGAAAGCAGCAATAACAATGGAGTTGTATTCAATGACCCCACAACTATTCAAGCAGAAACAATTACAGGTACAGGTACAATAACTGGGGTAGATAATGCTCAAATTACTATAAATGCTAATAGTGATATTTCCACTGGCAATATTTCCACATCCACAGGTATTAGTATTACCAGCATTCAAGGCAATGTTAAGACTGGAGATGTGACTGCAAATATATCAGATAATAGTATTGGCAATATTGATATTGCTAGTAGTGGTTCTATCGAAACGGGAAAACTAACCACCACAAGAACAACAGCAGGAGGAAATATTAATTTACAAGCAGGCGATCGTATAACTATAGGTAGAATAAATTCTAGCGCTACACCAGGAAATGCAGGAGAAGTTAAACTGAATGCGGAAAACGCTATTGAAGTCATATCTATACAAGCAGAAGGGGGAAATAGTGGAGGTAATGTAGAAATTACTACAGGTGATACTCTCAGGATAAGAGGTACTTTTTTAGACCAAAATCAGAATATTGCTAGTATTTCTACCGCAGGAGAGGTAGTGGGGGGAAATATTGCTATTAGTACTGGAAATACACCTTTTATCGTTGGAGATGCTACAACTAATGGTTCTGTAGGAGCAATAACAGATGGAAAATCAACAGTTTCACCCGATCGCTCTCTACCTAGTAGTTTTCAACTCAAAGAAGTAGAGAACTCTCAACCACAAAATTCTGACACTACTGAAACCACAACGGAATCAGAAAGTCAAGAAAATCAACCTCACTCAGAAGAATCAACTCCTCAAAATGTCACTCAACCAGAATCGACAGAATCTAGTAATTCTGAGGAAAATCAAACTACTACCATTACCGAAACTCAAATAGAATTAGTTGAGGAGCCAAAAAATATAGAGGAACCGCAAACTCAAATTCCCCCTGAAGTAGATAACGAGGAACCCTCAAACACAGATCAAGATATACAGATAGTATCTCAAAACCCCGAATCAAACTCACAAATTTTAGATAATTCTGAACCTACTGCCCCTATTGCAGAAAACATTGCATCCTCAATGAGTAGTTCAGAAGAACCTACGACCCCTATTGCAGAAAACATTGCATCCTCAATGAGTAGTTCAGAAGAACAAATTATCCCATTAGTTGTGGAAAATCAAAATCAAAATCAAAATCAAAATCAAAATCAAACTACATTGGAATTTGACCAACCGAATAACTCTCAACTTGTTGTCGAAAATGTGGAGACAAATATTCTTGTAGAAGATACTAATTCCAGTTCAATTGCATCAGTTTTAGAACAAACTGTTGCTATAGAAAATCCCGTCCAAGGTAAGTCCTCTCAGAAACAAACTCCAACTATAGTCGTAGAAGAAAATATGACTACCACTGCTTCCGAAATTTCTCGCAACGATAATTACAATCAAGTTAGTTTAACTGATACCCTATCGCAAATAGAGTTAAACAGAGGCAGAGAATTCGCGGGTTATTTAGGAAAAAATATTACTAAAAAAACTGTCACAGCAGCAAATATCCGAAATACTCTCAGTAGCGTTGAAAAAATAGGCATCAGACCAGCAATTATATATGTATCTGCACAACCCAATAATTTAGAACTGCAATTGTTTTTGCCAAACGGTAAACCTATCGTCAGAAGTAGTGGGCAAACAAGAGATGAAGTGATTGAGGTTGCCAAAAAATTTACAAATCAGATTAGGACTCCCAGTCAATTAAATTCTGATAATTATTTACCAAATGCTCAAAAATTACATCAATGGTTAATTGCACCAATTGCTGAAGAATTGGCAAATCATAATATTAATACGATCATTTTTTCGATGGATAGCGGTTTGCGAACTCTTCCCATAGCCGCTCTACATGATGGTCAACAATTCCTGGTCGAAAAATATAGTTTGGGATTAATTCCTAGTTTTACTTTAACTGATACAACGTATGTTGGATTAAATGGTTCTCAAGTTTTGGCAATGGGAGCATCTGAATTTCCTGGTAATACCGAGCAAACTCCTCTGCCAGCAGTACCTGTAGAACTTAAAAGCATCGTGAATAATCTTTGGCCTGGTAAATCTTTTTTGAATCAAGGATTTACTCTCGAAAATTTAAAGCAGCAAAGTAGCAAAGAAAAATTCAAAATTATTCATTTAGCTACTCATGGAGAATTTCATCCAGGGGGTGCTGACAATTCTTATATTCAATTCTGGGATACTAAGTTACGCTTAAATGAATTACGCCAGTTACGTTTGTATAATACACAGGTAGAGTTATTAGTTTTGAGTGCTTGTACTACTGCAGTCGGAGATGAAGAAGCTGAGTTAGGTTTTGCTGGGTTAGCAGTGCAAGCGGGAGTCAAGTCTGCTTTGGCAAGTCTTTGGTACGTTAGTGATACTGGTACATTAGCTTTAATGACTGAGTTTTATCAGAGTTTATCTAACAGACCAATTAAAGCAGCAGCATTACGACAGGCCCAGTTAGCAATGTTACGGGGAGAGTTGCATTTACAAGATGGTCATATACTCCGAAATGGTAATAAACATCTACCTCTACCACGGGAGTTAGCTAGAGGAGGTAGAAGGGATTTATCTCATCCTTATTATTGGGCAGCATTTACGATGATTGGTTCGCCATGGTAAAAGAAGGAAGAAGGAAGAAGGAAGAAGGAAAAATAGGGAAACAATTTATCGCTCCAACAGTTTCACAAGAAAAAATAGAAAGTTCAACTTTGCTCTCCTGCGATCGCTATTCAATACCGTTCTACATACCATCCAGGAATACCATAGTTCCATCCTCTCATAGTTTCAAAAGGGTCTGCTCTTGTTAGTCTCTGATCGTCAGACACAGCTACCAGAGGTTTTAAGTTATTGTTAATTTGTTGTTTTTCAGTTACGTTGTTCAAAGTATTTCGTGGGAGATTTTTTTCTTTCTCAATCATTTTTTTTGATTCAAATTGTTTGCTAATTTAACATTAACCTACTTATTAAATTAATCAATCCCTCTGGTCGTTAATCTCAATATTTCATTAAATAAATTTAAACTTTGTAATGTATGTTTAGGAATCCCGCGCTGTCTCGTAGAGCAGCGTCGGGAGGATGTCAAAAGAATGATTATTATTATGAGAAAAACATTGAATTTTTGAAAGGGATTATATCTTTTAAACCCTTACCCCACAATAGTTTTGAGGCGCTTGTCACCCCGTGAGGTTTCTAGGTGTCTTTTTCTCCCCCTAACTCCACATTCCCCTCCAGGGAGGGGTTATATCAAATCCGTTTAATTCGGCACTTCAACAATTAATAATGAATAATGAATAATGAATAATTACCTCTCTATGAATTGAAGAGGATTGACAAATTCATGAAAATTTTTCTTCACAGGAGTCGATTGGATATGGCTCCGAGACCTCGCCATCCCACCCAACGGGGAAGCTGCGAAGATCGACCGCTTATTATCCCCTTAAAAGGGGAGGCGCATACCCACAATTTTTCGGTAAAAAATGTTCCATCTTCAACCATTACCAAATATTTCTAGATATCCCCATCTCCCTATCTCCCCTACTCCCCTACTCCCCTACTCCCCTACTCCCCTACTCCCCTACTCACCATCTAATTACACTGATGCTACCGGATTTGATATTAGGGGTGGGTATCCACACTCCCTATCAATTATTCTCTAGTGAGAATAAATTAACCCTGCCCTCCGAGGGAGCTACACTATCGGATAATTTAGTTATAATAAAATTTGTGTTTGTTTGTAGTTGGACTTTAGCCCTAATATAAGTATTGTCAGGGCTAAAGCCCAACTACGAAGCCCTACTATCAAAATAATATGAGTCTGGCAACCCCGCCTTTTAAGGCGATCGGGTTTTTGGAGCGGGGCTTAAATCCCCTAATTCCCCTCCACGGTCGGGGGAGGGGCTAGGGGTGGGTTAACTTCTGTACGTCGCCAATCCGACGGCTCCCCTATCTGACTTCTGACTTCTGACGCGCGTTAAAATTGTTCTACTGGACATGATATAATTGTGCGGTGACGATGAGTATTACAAATTATTTTGGGAGTCATAAAACCAGCATCAATTAATTCTTTTTCAATATCTAAAGTGAAATATTCATCCAAATAAGGTTCCGTACTTTTCAACAAAGTAAAAACATAAGGTTTCATTGTGGCATAAACTTCTGATTTAGGGTTCATATCCATAATTGCAATATTGCCCTTTGGACGTAATAACCGTCTTGCCTCGCGAAATATTTTTTTAGTAGCAGTTTGTGGTAGTTCGTGACAGACTAAAGAGATAGAAACTAAATCAAAAGAAGCATCAGGCAAACCAGTTTCTTCCGCAGCAGCATGAACCCAATTAATGTCTAAATTTTGTTGTTGGGAACGATACAAACCAACTGCTAAAAAATAAGGTGATAAATCTACCCCTGTCAACTTAGCCTCTGGGTAAACTTTTTGTAGAGTAAAAGTATTTAACCCCGCACCACATCCTAAATCTAAAATATCTTTTGGTGCAGTAATTTTTGGTTTGAGAATATCAAGAAAACTTTTACGAAGTCTAGCATCTCCAGCAATACCTGATTCTGGCCAAATGCCAGCATGAACTGCCAAAGCAGCTACTTCTTCTTCTACAGCAGCTTCCCAACTCATATTACCTTTTTCATAGGCATGAAATGAAGTAAGGTAATATTGTGGATAAATCAAATTAGGATTATTTACTATTTCCCATTCTTTATCCCAATTACGTTCGGAAAGTTCTTTTACTTGTTTGCGCCAAGGTACACCAATTTTTTCAGCACGTTTAATAATCATCTTTCGTGCTTGAGTTTTTGCCAATTTTGCCAGTGGTTTAATGGAGAGAATTCCATTTACTAATTGTGTTGCTATATCTGATTTAGGTTTTAAAGTAGTAGTCATTTCAGTTATCAGTTATCAGTTAATTTCCTATGGTCGTAACTTTCCTGCGGAATGCGGAGCAAACGTCATATTTTATCCTTAAAAAAATTGTTTAAATTGAAGAAGGAAGAAAGAAGAAGGAAAAAGGAAAAAGTGGATGGGGACTTAAAACCACAACTAATTGTAAATACCATGTGGACGGCGAAGTATTAAACCCTAAAGAAAAATTTATCTTTTTCTATTCTGCCAATCATCAGATTTATATCAGGGAACAGGGAAAAGCCAAATAAATTATAAGACGTAGTAGAACAACACAGCTAGAATGGTGCCTTACGACGGATTTTTCAATGCCTTTCACAATCTAGATTTTAGCCGTCTAACTGAGCCTACAAATTTTGCACTGACTCCTGTAGGGGCGAATGGCCATTCGCCCCTACTTCCCCTCCCCCTCCCAGGAGGGGCGAGGGGTGGGTTGACTCCTGACTCCTGACTCCTGACTCCTGACTCCTGAAAATTACCGTTGCAAATTTCTTGGATCTAGAGCATCTCGCAACCCATCTCCTAATAAATTAAAGGCTAATACTGTCAAAATAATCAATAATGCTGGTGGCCATACTAACCATGGTTGTAATACTAAGATTGAAGCGTTGGTGGCTAAAGATAGCATATTTCCCCAGGATGGGTCTGGTTGTTGAATGCCTAAACCAATCAAACTCAAAACTGATTCTGAGATAATAAAACTAGGAATGGCTAAAGTGGCTGAAATAATTATGTATGTTGCAGTTTGAGGCAATACATGACGGATAATGATGTAAAAAGAATTTGCTCCCATTGCCCTTACAGCTTGGACAAATTCTCGTTCTTTAATGGATAGCACTTGTCCACGAATTACCCTTGCTAAACCTGCCCAACTAATAAATGAAGTAATAGCTACAATTAATAGAAATCTTTGAGCGCTAGTTAAACTAGGTGGTAATACAGCAGCTAATGCTACTAACAAATAGATACCTGGAATTGTCATTAGTACTTCAGCAAAACGCATCAAAATACTATCTACTAAACCACCAAAATAACCAGAAATTCCTCCAATAATCATCCCTAGAGGAAAGTAAATCAGAATACCTACTAAACCAATAAATAGACTAATACGACCGCCAAAAATTAGGCGACTAAATTGGTCTCTTGCTTGTTCATCAGTGCCTAATATGTTAAATTTTGCTTCACCTGTACTGCCAAATAAATGTCGATCTAGCGGCAAGATGCCAAACAGTTTATAGGGTGTTCCTTTAACGAATAAACCGAGAGGGGATGGTTTATCTAAGTCTACATTTAATTTGCGCAGTCCAGTTTCTAAGTCTACTGGTCCTTGAGTTGTGGGATAAATATGGGGTCCAATAAAATTACCTGTTTGGTTTTGCCAATAAATTTTAGTGGGTGGTAGTAGGGAACCATTAGGTTGAGATGCGTAGGGGTCATAAGGGGCAACAAAATCAGCAGCAATTACTACTATGTAAAAAATTAATAGTAATAATGCACCAAATCTCGCTAGAGGATTTTTTTTAAGATTTTTCCACCATTTCATATTTAAGAAGTAAGAAGTAAGAAGGAAGGTTTCAGCAATTAATAATTAATAATTAATAATTACCTCTTCTTTTCAAGGAGAGGATTGACTCAAAGGAAAAGTTTTTCTTGTTTCTCCTTTACAAGGAGAGGCTTTAAACCTTAATTATTCGGTAAGAAGGAAGAAGGAAGAAAATAATATTATATTTCCTCTCCAGGGGAGTTACCCTATCGGATAATTACTGATAATAAGGTTTTTGTTCGTAGTTGGGCTTTAGCCCTAATACTATATTAGTCAGGACTTACGCATAAGGTATGAAAAATTAGGATTTGAGATTGCTTCCCTATCGGTCGCAATGACTAAAATATGTTGTATTGCATAAGTTCTAGTAATTTAAAATAAAAATGAGACGGATAAATCTCTTATTCTTCAAGATTATATCAAGGTTAAGTGCCTCAAGATTAACTAGAATGACTATCAGTATTGTCAGGGCTAAAGCCCAACTACGAGCCTAATTAAGTTAGAAAGAAGAAATAATTTAGGTAAAAGGAAGGATAGAAAAAAAAATAAGTAAGAGATAATAAGTTAAGGAGAAATTTTTTGATTTAATTGTTTTATTTCTATTTCTGATAATTCATGTTCTTCATCCATAGGATTATAAAAGAAAGAGCCAGTTTGGGGTGGTAATTTTGGATTTAGCACCACTTCTACAATACTTTTTAAAACTCCAGTGAGTGGAATTGCTAATATTACTCCCAAAAGTCCTCCTATTTTACCACCTAATAGTAATGCTGCAAAAATAATTACTGGGCTAAGTCCGGTTAAATTGCCCATGACTCTAGGGGCAACTATATTATCTTTAATTTGTTGGAGAGCGATCGCTACGATTAAGACTTTTAAAGCTAACCACCAATTAATAAATGTTACTATACTGCCTACAGTGCCAATGCCCAAAGTTGCGCCAATAAATGGAATTAATTCCATTAAACCTATAAATACTGCGAATAGTAGAAAATAGGGAACACCAAGAAGCCAAAAAGCAACAGATAAGGTAGTTGCCATAAATAAACCTAATAACAACTGTCCAGAAACAAAACTTTGCAGATTAACTTCTAGGGATTTTGTAAATACATCTCGTACTTTTGGAACAATAATACTTGTTAGATTATCCCAAACTCTTTCTCCATCTAAGAGCATATAAAAAGAAATGACTAAGATTAAGATTAAGTCGAAAAACCAGTTAACTGTGCCTAAGACAAAAGCCAAACTTGTAGTAGCGATCGCTTGTATTTGTTCTTGGGTTTCTGCTAGTAATTGTTGTTGCCAAATACCAACATCGAAGGGTAAGTTATTATTTTCACTCCAGGTTTGAAATTCTGTTAATTGCCATCTGGCAGATTCTAATAAGTCGGGAAATTTCAACCACAATTGTCGAGCTTGGTTAAGAACTGGTGGAACAATAGTTAGGCCGATAATTAATATTATTAAAGCAGCGGTTAAATATACTAAACCTGCTGCCAAACTTCGAGGCAAAATTTTTTGTAGTTTAGACACTGGATAGTTCAACAAAAACGCTACTAATCCTGCTGTAATTAGAATACTAACTATTTCACCTACATAACTAATTGCCCCGATTGTTAACCATCCTGCTACTAATAATAATAACCATGTAATTAAAAACTGTTGAATAGGTGAAAATTTGACATCCATAAAGTCGGTAATTAGTATTAGTAATTGGTCAGAGCTTAGGCAGCTTCAAAGTTTATCAAAATAACATGGGTCGCGCAACCCCGCCTTTTAAGGCGATCGGGTTTTTGGAGCGGGGTAAATCCCCTACTTCCCCTCCCAGGAGGGGAGGGGTTAGGGGTGGGTTGGGAGGGGTTAGGGGTGGGTTAACTTCTGACTCACAGGAGTGCGCATTCCGCAAGCGAGCTGGCGTCGTCGCGGGGTCGCACCGCTTCTAACTTATGACTTATGACTTCTGACTTCTGACTTCGTTAAGATATTCCTGTTTTGTAGAATTCTAGCGTCTCACAAATTACTTCACACTGATTATTGGAAATAGTCACCTGAGATTTTTGTCTGTGAAAATTTTTAATATTATCTAAAGACATAATTTTTTCCGTTAGAAAGTATAAAAATCGAAGAAAAGGGCGCGGAAATATCAAAAGTTTAAAACTCAGACAAAACAAGATTTTTCCTCCTTCCTTTAGCTATATAAGATAGTGTTGAAAAAATTAAAATCTTTAGAGGTAAAGGTTTTTAACATTTAAGTAATTAGCCGATAATAACTGAATTTAGTATTAGAGATATTTTCTTTTTCTTGTTGCCGAAAAATCGTGGTCTAAGGTATCCCCTTTTAAGGGGATAAAAAAAGAGAATTCCGTATTTTCTTGCCTCCTGATTGCAGAGGTACTGTTAACTGATAACTGAAATGACTTATTTCAACAAAATATTATACCAGTTGAAGGAAAATTTAGGATATATCAAAAGCTTAAAACTCAGACAAAACAAGATTTTTCCTTCTCTGGTAGATAAATAATTGCCTAGTGCAGGATGGCAGAAATAACTGACCAGTTACAAAATCCCAAAACAATTACAAATCAAAAATGATTGACTGTCAGATATGCGTCTTACATTCTGGAGGGGCTGTGTGCGGAATTACTTCCGCACAGTAGGCGCCCCGTAGGAAACCTCGCCAATTAGCACTCGATGCATGAATTTTGACTTTTAACTTCCGCGTAGCGACACTAGATAACTAAACACCTATTTCCTTCTTACCGAAAAATTGTGGGTATGCGCCTCCCCTTTTAAGGGGATAATAAGCGGTCGATCTTCGCAGCTTCCCCGTTGGGTGGGATGGCGAGGTCTCGGAGCCATATCCAATCGACTCCTGTGAAGAACAATTTTCATAATTAGTCAATCCTCTTCTTGAAAAGAAGAGGTAATAATTAATAATTAATAATTAATTATTAATTATTAATTATTAAACAGCAACCTTCTGAGAAGGATCATGCTCTATTACAAATACATTGGAGTAAAGGTTAGCAATAATTTGCTTACCTTGCTGTGTTAGCGACAAATATTTCAGAGCATTTTTGATATAAGGATGAACTCCTTGCCAAAAAAATTGCGGATAATTATCGCGCAGATCGCTAGGATTTTTATACCCTACTTTTTCATTGAAACCCATTTCCTCAAATTCATAATATAAAGAACAAATTTTATTGAGGTAGCGGGGGTCACTTAACTGGCCAATTAAATCTGCCGCTCGTACTAAACCAGGATGATTAACAGTATCTTGATGATCTGATTCTTTCGGAACAGGAAAGCGTGTTAATTCAATATTATGTTTAATTATTCCCACATCAATTAGTTTATGACCGCCAAATCGTTCATTAATAAATAATTTTGCGCGATCCACATGATAAGGAGTTAAACTAGCATCCGTACAACCTAATGGTAAATTAACCATTTCATCACCCCTACCCGTAGCGTACCATCCTTTTTTGTCTGCCCGACAAACTCCTTTTACATATCCTATGTCATGGCAAACTAAGGAAATAATATAATGTAACCAATCTTCGCAGGCAACTCCTCCTTCTCGAATATGTTTTCCCCGTAGAATTTCTTGGCCTACAAGAGTCACCAGAATTGTATGCTCTACATTATGGTAAAGAGCATCGCTATTGGCAATATTTTCTAGTGCCATATTTCCTGCCCAACCAATAATTTCTTCGTAGTTAGACTTATAACCGCCGTAAGTGCGACGGTAGCCATCTTTAATTTTTTCGACAAATGAATTAATTAATATTTCAGTGGCATTAAACATATTTTTTTCTTAATTTGTTTTGATTTTTTTAGGCTTTTCTAAATATTGTAGTTGTCTGAATTATTTTTTTGCTTTCTTACGTCATTTATTCTTACTTACTTAATATTATAAATAGTGCTAAAGGTAATGAGACACAGAAAGCGAAATCAGGGTCATTTTTATATTCGAGTTACTTCATGGTTTAAAGAAATCTAACAAAACTATAATTTTTCTTTACAATATAATTGTTGAGTGATGATGGAAATGGGTGAAACTAAATTGAGACAAGATATTATACCAGAAAATATACTAGAAAAGCAAGATAGCGATCGTCTAGACAACTCTCATCAAGCCGAGAGCTACAATATAAATACTCTGAGTGTCTATACTCAAAAAGAGGAAGGCGAAGAAATCATTAGTGACAATGTTGCATTTCCTCCCCAGAAGAATAGAGTTAGATGGCAAGGATTAATTGTTGGTATTGGCATCGGTGTAGTTGCTAGTGTGGCAAGTATGCAGTTAGTTTCCGGACCACAGGACAACTCTGGGAACGAAACTATTCCGGGAAATTCTCCCACACAAGCGGTCGAAAATAACTTGGCTCCTACTATGAGTGTCACAGTAGCGGCCGTAGAATTAGCAACTGTAGAACGTACCTTTGATGCCACAGGTGATGTTGTTGCCTTTGATTTGTTGCCAGTATTGCCACAGGCGACTGGGTTGCAAATTCAACAGGTATTGATAGAAGAAGGAGACAAAGTTACTTTAGGTCAGGTGATGGCAATTTTAGATGACTCTGTTTTGAAATCGCAAATTAACCAGGCCAAATCTCAAGTAGAATCTACTAGCAGTGGAGTAAAACAAAGAAAAGCGGCTTACAGCAAGGCTAAGGTAGGGGTAGAACAAGCTATTGCTGCACGCGAACAAGCTGAAGCTGACCGCGACCAAATTAAAGCTGCTATTGCTCAGGCAAAAGCAGGTACAGATGAGGCGATCGCTGGTTTGAAACAAGCAAAAGCAAGTCGGGATGATGCTATTGCTGCATTGAAACAAGCACAAGCAAGTCGAGATGATGCTATTGCTGCGTTGAAACAAGCACAAGCAAGTCGCAATGAAGCTCTGGCATCTGTAGCTCAAACTGAAGCTAAGTTAGCAGAAGCAAAAGCTAACAAAGAACAAGCTCTCAGAGAGTTTGAACGATATCAAATTCTGGAGTCAGAGGGGGTTATTAGTGCTCAAGAATTAGAAACTCGTAGCACTGCTGTGAAGACTGCTAGGGAAGGAGTGCGAGTTGCTGAGGCTAATATTGATAGTGCTAAAGCTAGAGTTGAAAGTGCTGATGCTAACGTTAGTAGTGCTGAAGCCAAAATTGATATTGCTGATGCTAATGTCAGTAGTGCTAAAGCCAAAGTTGATATTGCTAGCTCAAATGTTAGCAGTGCAGAAGCTAGAGTTGAAAGCGCAGAGGCAAATGTCAGTAGTGTTATGGCTCAACTACGCAGTGCAGAGGCAAAAGTTAGTAGTGCAAGTGCGAATGTGAATAGTGCTCAGGCAGAAGTTGACAGCGCTTTATCAAATATTGATAGTGCTATGGCAAATGTTAACAGTGACAAAGCTCGGGTGGAAGAGAGAAAAACTCAGTTAGCACAAACTTTAGTCCGGGCACCAGCAAATGGCATCGTGGCGGAACGAATAGCTCGCGTTGGTGATGTTACTTCTGGTAGTAAAATGTTGTTTTCTATTATTAGAGATAATCAATTAGAACTCCAATTAAAAGTACCAGAAACTCAATTACCACAAGTTAAAGTTGGCAAAAAAGTTCAGATAAGTTCTGATGCTGATAGTCGGATAAAAATGTTAGGAACAGTTAGAGAAATAGCGCCGTTAGTTGACCAAGAAAGTCGCGAAGCTACAATTAAAATTGACCTTCCTAAAAGTGATTTGTTACGACCAGGAATGTTTTTGCGGGCAACAATTACAACAGCAACTAATCAAGGGTTAAAAGTTCCGGCAAAAGCAGTATTACCTCAAGCAGATGGAAAATCTATTGTTTATGTTTTGGCAGAAAATAATCAAGTTAAAGCCGTGCCTATAGAAGTAGGAAAAATCCTGAGTAAAAATAGCGATTTAGCTAATGCTAAAATTGAAATAAAAGAAGGTTTAAAATTAGGCGATCGTGTGGTAGTTGCAGGTGCAGGTTATCTTAAAGATGGAGATAAAGTGAAAGTGATTGAGAAAAATTAGTACATTTTGGATTTTAGGTGAAATTTCATAGCAATAAAAATCGGATAAACATTAACTATAAAGTCATTGCGAATGTAACGCAGTGGAAGGAAGCAATCTCAGGGGTTTGAGATGTCTCTTCCATGCTTATTATCCTATTAAATAATCACTTCTTACTTTTAACTTTTGAATTAATTAGTTCTTGCTTTTGAGTTTTAACTTTTGAATTAATTAGTTCTTGCTTTTGAGTTTTAACTTTTGAATTAATTAGTTCTTGCTTTTGAGTTTTAACTTTTGAATTAATTAGTTCTTACTTTTGAGTTTTAACTTTTGAATTAATTAGTTCTTACTTTTGAGTTTTAACTTTTGAATTAATTAGTTCTTACTTTTGAGTTTTGACTTTTGAGTTTTGAATTAACTCCCTATTACTTTTGAGTTTTAACTTTTGAATTAACTCCCTATTACTTTTGAGTTTTAACTTTTGAATTAATTAGTTCTTACTTTTGAGTTTTGACTTTTGAGTTTTGAATTAACTCCCTATTACTTTTGAGTTTTGACTTTTGAGTTTTGAATTAACTCCCTATTACTTTTGAGTTTTAACTTTTGAATTAATTAGTTCTTACTTTTGAGTTTTAACTTTTGAATTAATTAGTTCTTACTTTTGAGTTTTGACTTTTGAGTTTTGACTTTTGAATTAATTACTTCTTCCTTCTTCCTTCTTCCTTCTTCCTTCTTCCTTAAAATCATGTCATTTCATATCTCAGCTTGGTCAATCAAAAAACCAGTTCCTACCATTGTGATGTTTTTAATCTTAACAATAGTAGGATTAATGTCATTTTTTCAACTAGGAATAGACAACACTCCTAATATCGATGTTCCAGCAGTATCAGTTACAGTAACTCAACAAGGGGCAGGTCCCACAGAACTAGAAACTCAGGTAACAAAAAAAATAGAAGATTCTGTGGCAGGTTTGGGAAATATCGATAAATTAACCTCAAGAGTAACTGATGGAGTTTCTACAACCACCATCTTTTTTGACTTGGGAGTAGATACCGACCGCGCCACTAACGACGTTCGCAATGCCGTCACCGAAATTCGCGAGGAGCTACCTCCAGATATCAACGACCCTATTGTAAAAAGATTAGAAATTATTGGCAGCGGTCCCATTATTACCTACGCTGTCACCTCAGACAAACGTTCAGTCAAAGAACTCAGTGAACTCGTAGACAAAGAAATTAGTCGTACCATTCTCAATGTTCCCGGTGTTTCCGAAATCAACCGTATTGGTGGAGTAGACCGAGAAATTCTCATCGATCTCAACCCAGACAGACTCGAAAGTCTTGGCATTACTGCTACTCAAGTAAACGATCAAATTCGTGCCCTCAACACTAATATCCCTGGTGGACGTTCTCAAGGTGGAGGCACAGAAAAAAGTATTCGTACCATTGGTAGCACTGACACGGTAGAAGCATTAAAAGAATATCGAATCATCCTGCCCTCTGGTGGAGCAGTACCACTGTCCAGTGTAGGTGAAGTCATTGATGGTTTTGGCGAAACTAGACAAACAGCTTGGTTATTAGAAAAAAATCGTGAGGATGAAACTCAGGGTTTTGCACAAGACTCATCAATAGAAAGTAAACCCGTCGTTGCTTTTAGCGTACTTCGCAGCACAGGTACTACCCTAGTGACTGTAGAAAAAGGTGTACGGGCAAAAGTTGCTGAACTGGAACAAACATTACCAGAAGATGTAGACTTAGAACTAATTTTTACCCGGGCAACAGATATTGAAGAATCCTATCAAGCATCTGTAGACGCTCTAATTATTGGTTCCATTCTCACTGTTGTAGTTGTCGGTGTATTTTTGCGAGATTGGCGGCCGACTCTAGTCACGGCAGTAGCATTGCCATTATCAATTATTCCCACCTTTTTAGTAATGCAAATTTTAGACTACACCCTCAACAATATGAGCTTGTTAGCACTAGCATTAGCGATGGGAAACTTGGTAGATGATGCCATCTGTATGATTGAGAATATCGACCAACATATTAATATGGGGAAAAAGCCATTCCAAGCTGCTTTGGATGCGTCAGCAGAAATTGGTTTGGCTGTGGTAGCAACAACTGGAACTATTGTGGCAGTGTTTTTACCTGTGGCGTTTATGGGTGGAGTTCCCGGTCAATTTTTCCAACCCTTCGGCATAACAGTAGCAGTTTCAACGATGTTTTCCACATTGGTTGCTTGTACTATGACACCAATGTTAGGAGCGCGGTTGTTGAGGCCAAAACGGTCTCAAAGTTCCTCATTTTTAAATGATAAATTGGGAGTCAAACAACCCAAAAATCGTCCCTACAATAACTTATTAACTTGGGCACTGCGTCATAAAATTACTACTTTAATTATTGCTGTAGCTTTCTTTATTGGTAGCTTGCAACTGGTGCCACTAATTCCTAAAGGGTTAATGGGTTCTGATGACAATGCTGTAAGTATAGTTTCCTTAGAGTTGCCTCCTGGATCGACTTTGTCTGAAACTGAACAAGTTGCTCAACAGGCAATGCAAATATTAGAACAAAATTCGATTGTTACCAGTGTGTTTGCTGATGTTGGTACTAGGGGCAATAGTGAAGCGGTAAATGAGGGCAAGTTGTATGTAAATATATTACCCAGGCAAGAGCGGGAGATTTCCCAAAAGGAGTTTGAACAACAGATGCGACCTCTATTTCAGGATATTCCAGGGGCGCGGGTGAGTTTTGGTGGTGGGGGTAGAGGAGGTAATAAGGATTTAACCCTTGTTCTGAAGAGTGAAAATGCAACTGCTTTGAAACAGACGGCAGATGCTTTGGAAGCGCAAATGCGAGAAATTTCAGGTTTGGTGGATGTCACTTCCAGCGCGAGTTTGGTGAAACCGGAGATTTTGATTAAACCATTACCTGCTAGAGCTGGAGATTTAGGAGTTTCTGTACAGGCGATCGCTCGTACAGCTTCATTGGCGACTTTGGGAGATCGTGAGTCAAGTTTAGCTAAGTTTGATTTACCAGACCGTCAAATTCCAATTCGAGTACAGTTGGCGGAGGAATTTAGAAATGACTTGGATGCAATTAAAAATTTACGCATTCCTAGTCAAAATGGTGGGTTAGTCCCATTGTCAGCGGTGGCTGAGATTACTATTGGTAGTGGGCCTGCTGAAATCAATCGTTTTGACCGTTATCGCCAGGTTTCCTTGGAGGCAAATTTACAGGGAATTTCTCTAGGAGATGCGGTAGAACAGGTAAAAGGGTTGCCAGCAATGAACCCACTACCGGAGGGTGTTACGGAACAACCTGATGGTGATGCTGAGATTATGATTGAGATATTTGCTGGATTTTTAGGTGCTTTGGGATTTGCAGTGTTGTGTATTTATGCAATTCTGGTATTGCTATACAATAATTTTCTGTATCCGATGGCTATTTTGGTGGCGTTGCCGTTATCTATTGGTGGCGCTTTGTTAGGGTTATTGGTGATGCAGAAAGAGTTGGGTTTATTTGCTTTAATTGGAATAGTGTTGTTGATGGGGTTGGTAACTAAGAATGCAATTTTGTTGGTAGACTGTTCGTTGGCAAATGAAAAGGAAGGAATGTCTCAGTTTCATGCAGTGCGGGAAGCAGGTATTTCCCGGTTGCGACCAATTTTGATGACCACGTTTTCTACTATTGCTGGAATGTTACCTATCGCCTTAGAATTAGGAGCAGGAGGCGCAGAAAGAAGTCCCATGGCGATCGCTGTAATTGGTGGATTTTCGACAGCGACATTATTGACGTTGGTGGTAGTACCTGTGTGGTTCACTTATATTGATAATTTTATGCATTGGTTACAGAAATTATTCCGGGGTAAGGAAATTCGCCCGCAGTTAGATGTTTCTGTTAATGGTCATGGTAATGGGAAAAGTCCGAATGTTTTGAAAAAGGATTCTATTACTACTAGAGGTTAATTTTGTTGCATCTAAAATGGTGCGCTACGAAGGATTGTTAGAGCGGTTTCCGAAGTTATGAGGTACACCCATCGCTGGCAAGATGCCCGCACTGCAATATTTTCACCATTCACTTTGTACGTCATTTGCCCGAAATCTGCTGTAAATGCTTTTGAAACCTTTCTTTCTCTTTTGCCTTTTGCCTTCTGACCTCTGCCTTTAATAAGGGTAGTAGGGGCGAATGGCCATTCGCCCCTACATATTTTTTATCAAAATAACATGGGTCGCGCAACCCCGCCTTTTAAGGCGCAACATTTTTGGAGCGGGGCTCAAATCCCCGTTACCAAAATAACTTCTGTAGGGGCGAACGGCCGTTTGCTTCGCATAACTATCGTTAACGCCCCTACTGACTTCTGACTTCTGACTTCGTTAAACTTTCATACCCATTAATTGTCGGTCTAGATTTATTGACATACTCCCGACGTTGCCCTTACGGGACAACGCGGGATTCTTCAGTCTGGGAAACCCTGACCGCTGTTTAGACAGAGGTGATGTCCTCCCCCTGTGTTGGACCTTACCACAACAAAATGTACCTAGCTTGTCAAGGGCATATGAACGTTTAGCTTATGAAGGTATCCGAATCTTGGCCCTGGCTTTCCCATACGACGCTCCCCTGCGGGAGAGCGCGGGACTTCCCGCCAGGGAAGTTAAAAAATCTCGTCCATACTTACCATTTTCTAATAATAATTTGAGATTTTCTGGCAAATCTTGAACTATTTCTTCACTACAAGAACCCGCAGCTAAAGCTATAGTTGCCACTGTATCTACATCCCCTGTAAAATTAATACAATCCATTAATAAACTGCTCATTTTTTCATTTCTTTCCACTGCAGTAATAGCAGCTCTGACACTCATCCAACCTTTAGAACCTACTTTTTTATCCCAAGTTTATGACCAAGGTTTTCCAGGAACATGAGTTTCAATAAACTTTCCTAATTTACTTTTTTTACCTAAATTATAAATGCAATAATGACTCATTAAAGCCGAAGCGATCGCTGCATCAATTCCATCAGGACTATTATGAGTAATAGCTGCTTGAATAGTTGCTTTTTCTTTCACTTCTTTGATAGTAGGAAAAATTCCAATGGGAGCAGCTCGCATTGCAGCCCCACTCTTATCACTTGTACCACCTATTTCTGCTAAAAATTGTTGACCATTTTTCACCCGTTTTAAAAAGCCATAAAATTTACTGGCATATCCTTCTCGTTCATCTCTTTTAAAAGCTTCAACAAATTTATCAGCTAAATCTTGTCGCGTCCAAAGTTTCTGAGAAACTATCATTTCGGTAATAGCAATACTCATTTGAGTATCATCTGTATAGGAACCCGGAATAAGTTTATGTCTTGGATGTTTCACATAAGTAAAAAGATGATTATGTGTTTTAATAAAATCCAGTGCTGCATATTCAAAACCCGCTCCGTAGGCATCACCAATAGCAAGTTCTAGTAACATATAGTCAAAATCAAAAGTCAAAAGTCAGATAATTTCTGTGACTGAGTTGAAAAATTAGAAATTTCCCTCAATAAACTAAATTTTTAAGCATTATTTTTAAGAAAAGAGTGCGTAGACAAAAATCACAATATTTACCATTGAGATAGATAACTAAATATTTGCCTACCTTCCTACTATTCTTAATTTTTCTATGGGAATTTTTAGCAAACTGAAAATATCCTAGCCACAACTTAAACAAACAGAAAATAACTTTATCAAATTACCCATTAAACCTCTGCAATAATTCCTCGCGAGAACCATTTAACAACAAAGGAGCCAACTCCTCTGGAGACAACTGCAACATCGGTTCAATAATGGCCAATAGTTCTGGGTCGAGAGAACCAAACCGGACATTGAAAAAACATTCAGTTATTTGTCGCTTCATTATCCGTTGGCCTTCTTGGAAGCCTTTTTGAAAGCCTTCTTGCCAAACTTCTCGGCGAACTTGTTCAAAGGGATCTTCGCGCCAACGTAAATAAACAGGCGATCGCTTCATCAGTAACTCCTATCATTAACTACTCACCAAACCTCTCCAATAATTCCTCACGAGAAGCACTCCATAATAAAGGAGTCAATTCCTCTGGAGACAACTGCAACATTGGCTCAATAATGGCCAATAGTTCTGGGTCGAGAGAACCGAACCGGACATTGAGGAAATTTTCAATTAGTTGCTTTGTTTTCTGTTGGCTTTCTTGGCGAACTTCTTGGCGACCTTCCTCCAAGGTCTCTTCGCGCCAACGTAAATAAACAGGTGATAGTTTCATTAGTAACTCCTGGTCATCTTCATTTATATTGTCTCTTACTTGAATTGTGATGTGCCAGCTTGCAAGAAGCTCGGTCAAATTTTCTCTAAGTGGGTTTCCTGGTGGTAAAGCTTCCAATTCTAAAATGGCTTGCTGTTGTGTTTGACCTTTTCCCAATACTCGCAACCAGAGGGTATCTTGGTTAATTGGTAACTGATTAATGGCTACTATTGCTGTGTTTTGAAACTTTGGTAAAAAATAAACACCTGTAGGCCATTGACCGCTTGAGTCTAGTTTAGCGCCAAAACCGTCAATTATTCTGGCCGAACAAGAGGGGGACAAAATCCACAATAGAGGCCATTCGGCTTCAGTATAGGGAGTATTTTCCCTTCTAGCTTTACGTTTTTTTTGGTTAATAATAAAGTTAAGTTTGGCTTGACAGTCGAGTATTTCTAGTCGTTGTGGTTGATTACGAAATGGCTCGTAAATAGAAGCAGTGGCTGCCATTTTGCCTAATAACCCTAAAATTTGAGGATCTGTCGGCGGTGGAATAACGGGGATGAAATATACATCTATTTCTCGGACTTCGCTGGCAACATCGCGACTGGTTTCTACTTTACCTAATAGAGTTAGTAATTCTTCTAAATATTGTTTGGCAAATTGGTCGTGGGGAGTTCGCGTCATTTCAGTTATCAGTTATTAGTTTTTTACAGGAAGTTTTATGGGTAATTATAGAGTATAATTTTAGATATCAAACTATTTATAATTTATGGAAAAATTACAGCATATTCCAAGTATCTGAAGTACAGATATTAAGAATTTAATTTTCCCAGTGCGAGCATCTTGCTCCCGTGGGTGCAACTCTTCAGTTATCAGTTTTTTACAGGAAGTTTTATGGGTAATTAAGAGTATAGTTGAGGATATAAAATTCTTTGTAATTAATGGAAAAATTCTGATAGAGGAAATCAGGAATAGGTAAAATGTCATATAGTGATTTTGATTTAAAAAAAGTAAAAGCTGAGTTTAACTTGAAAATTATAGAGACAGAAGATTTATTTTCTCAAGTTGAACCTGTAGAGATTAGTAATCTTTTAGCTGAAATGTTGAAGCAAAATGTTCCTATTGCTTTAGCGATCGCTACAGAAAAGGCAAGTTCTGAACTAATAATTATTAATATTTTGTTGGAGATTAAGAGACAACTTCAAATCAGTTTTTTTTCGGGTATAGATTTCTCAGTGGATCGAGATAAGGGATTGAATGGATTTTGTGATTTTATTATTAGTCAATCTCCGGAACAACTATATTTGGATACTCCTGTAATTGTTCTTGTAGAGGCTAAAAATGAAAAGATAGTTGGTGGTTTAGGACAATGTATTGCAGAAATGGTTGGGGCTGAAATATATAATCAAAAAGATGGTAAAGATGTTCCTTTTATTTATGGTGCGGTTACGACAGGTCATGTCTGGAAATTTTTGAAATTGGAAAAGAATGTGGTGTTTATTGATGTAGAGAATTACTATATTAAAGATTCGAGAAAAATTATAGGAATTTTTGTGGAAATGGTTAGGTCGGTTAAGTCTTTGTAATTAGAAATTAAAGTAAGAAGTAGGGTAGGCAAATATTATAAATTTTACTGTGGATATAAATTCGTCAAAATTTGCCCACCATAACTAAATCTAGCGAAAAACTATCTGATTTTTCTCAGGAGAAACCCTATAAAACCTGACAAAGTATGTACCTTCAGGTAAGGTAGATTTCTTATTCACATTATAACCAGGACAAATTCTGGTTCCCATTTTTTGATAATTTCTAGAAGATAAATTAAAAGCCTTATCAGTTACACAAAATTCTGGTTTTCTAGAGTTACCTCCCTGAGAATTTTTATAACTTGTTATGTCTTGTCGAGGAAACTTTTTATTGTCAGAACTCTCTAGATATATCCAGTCTTCTGTGCGGTCATACCGTCCTTGTGGAGCATCAATATCTAATTTTAAAATGGGAAAACTTTTACATTCATTAGGAGGAACTGAACCCCATCCCCTCAGTTTTGATGCTTCTACTGTTACACCATATGGACTACCATAATTGCTAGCTCCTGCTACGGTATAAATTCGTTCTTTTGCCCTAGCTACATATATTTTCTTTTTATACTCGTTGCAGACTTTAACATTGTAAAATATTTCAGTATTAATATTTAGTTGTGAGTTGGTTCTTTCCTGTATAGAAAAAGTTAAACTTAGAGCTGTTAAAAGTGCAGTAGGATAGAATAATAAGTTTTTGAGCAACTTTCTTTTCCTGACTATTGGAAATATTGTGGCTAGATTCAATAATTTTTGTGGTTTCATAATTTTTATTCCTATTAAAAATCTACTTTATGCCAAATTAATAGATTGAATCTTGCCAAATAATTCAAATTTCAATAAACAGCTATCTTTTCTGTTCAGAAGTCATTATCTATTTCTTACTGTAAATCTTAAGTTCTGGTCTCTCCAACCTGTATCGTCTCCTAAATAAATAGTTTCGGTATTATACTCAGAAGCGCATTTCCAACCAGTATTAATTACTTTTCCCGAACTACCACTTCTTCTTCTATGCTGTAAACACATTTCGTAATTTTCTCTAGGAGTATAAATAGTAAAAGTCAATTTTTGATCTTTCCAACCAGTATCATCTCCTAAATTTACTGACTTAATATCATTAACAGAACTGCTACATTTGTTCTCTCTTCGCAATCCACTAGAGGGGCTAACTCTAGTATGCTCTAAACAAATTTATGCACAACCAATTGCTCTAAAAGCTAATTCTTGATCCTTCCAACCAGTATCATCTCCTAGTCCAATTCATTGACTAAAATTACCTACTCTTGAACATATCCAATCAGTATCTACTACATTTCCAGATGAACCACTTATTCTTGTATGTCTCAGACATAAACCGGGAGCAGTATTTTGACTATTTGTTTTTGAACTAATACCGAATATTAATAGTGTTGTTGTTAAAAAACAATAGCCTATTTTTTTGAAGTCTTTAAGCATTATATTTCTCCTCAATCTGGATGACTTAATTAATAGATAGATTCATCAATAATGACAAGAATAGATTGAACATTATCAAATAATTTCAATTTCAATAAGCAGTTATAGTTATTCCGTTTTCTTCGAGGTCTTTTTCTACTTCTTTTTCTAACTCTTCTTCTATCTGTTCTTCCTGTGTTCCCAAGTTTCGCTTAATTTTTTTCATTTGTCGTTTAATTTCTTTCATTTGTCGTTCAATTTCTTTATCTACCTTCTGCTTTGAAATTTTATTCCCATTACTAATTGCTTCTTCTAGAAGATTTGTAGATGCTGTAGATGATAATTCTTTAACTACCTTTTTAATCTCGGAAACATCCTTTGGATTTGGGACTTTTGATGGTGGTACTATCACTTGGGTTGGCACTCCTCGAATTTTTCTCCAAATATCTAATAGTCCATCACCTGCTTTACGAAGTTGTTTTGCTTCGCTACATCCCAATAATGAAGGAAAGATAATTAACAAAACGAGCATTAATTTTAAATATTTATTTTTCATGTTTATCCTTTATTAGTAAATAACTTAGTGTTCGTAAACAGCCAATCAAATATGTCTGAATGCCATATAAATTTTGAAACTTTTCATCATTTTTTTAATATCAACTCAAGGTTAAACCTAGCAGACTGTAATTCATCTAAGGTTAAATCGCTCATATCAATATATTCAACATTAAGATATAACTCATCAAAATCTATATCGTTTAAACCTTCTACTAGATCAATAAAATTATCTAGAATAGTCTCACCAATTTCACCAATATCTATTTCATCTCCATCAAAATCTAAATCCTCAAAATCCCCTGCTATTGCTGGTTCTGCCCCTCCAATTATTGGTAAAAATATTAGAGCTAACTGGACACCTTTTAGAAAATTTTTAGCTATTTTAAATGATGGATTATGTCGATTTTTTCTAACTTTTGAGGCTTCATTATTTACTTGAGAAAGTAATTTAATTACTTCCTTAAGTTCTTCTTCTTTTTGTTTTTTTAGGCGCTTTTTTTTATTGAAAAACATAGATTCAACCTTTGTAAATTTGATAGATGAGATAGAAAGTTTAACTAACCAATATATTCAGCAAACCTGACAAGTTTTATATTTATTAATCAAATCAATATTTGCTAAATTTATTTACTGCTTACTGGTATACAGTAATAAGTAAGGTGGTTCAATAATTGATAATTGATAATGGATAATTGATAATTACCTCTCCCTAAAAGGAAGAGGATTGAATAAAAGGAAAATTTTTTCTCTCTTGGTCGATTGGATATGGTTAGGAAACCCATCCATCCCATCCTAACGGAATGCTCCGCAAACGACCGCTTGTTTCTCCTTTAAAGGAGAGGCTTTAAACCTTAATTATTCGGTAAATATCATCACCTTTACTGTTAATATAGATTTATCAAATTTTGCTCTATCTACTAAGATTTTTACCTCCTGAAACATCAATTTTTCTAATTAGGTAATATTAATTATTTCGGGAAGATTCATCACAAACTTTTTACTCATAAATAGCAAAAATGACAAGCTTTATATTCATTTAAAAAATCAATAATAAAATAGTCAACATTTGCCGCTCCTGTTAATTTATTTATTTCCTAAAACATCAGTTTTGAGAATCAGGAAATATCAATGGTTTCGGGAAGATTAATTACAAACTTTTTATTCATAAATAGCAAAAATGACAAGTTTTATATTTATTAATACCATCAATATTTGCCAAATACACTACTAGCTTATTTACAATTTTAGATTTCAGATGAATTTAGCTTTTTAAGTTTATTTACCAGACTATTTCCACATCGAAAATTTCGATATGTGTTATTTATCTTGTTTACAAAAATCTTTGATTGACCTGCGATACTTCCCACAGCAACTTCTGCAGTTACATAACCAGAATATCTATCGTCATGTTCACTTGTTTTGACGGCAAAAGCATTATAGTCTTCTCTAGTATGTTTACATTTCCAAGCTACTTTTAAATTAGCTGTAAATTCATCATCTACTTGTTTAATATTACTCAATTGAACAACTCCATCACCTACCATTGTCCATGAATGATTCCATGTGTCGTTCCTACCTTTACCTCCCCAAGTTCCTTCGTCGTATGAACCTGATAAGGTTCTATTTAAGGTGGTTTTTAATGCTTGGGCAGAAATGTTTGCTAATGCTAAATTACTTACTGTCAGTGGCAATAAAATAACACCTAAATATAAAAGAATAGATTGAAAATTTGTAGTTTTCATAGCTTACATATTCTTCAAATACTTATTGATTCAGATTACTTATTTAGGTGGTAGTGCATTGTAATTTTCGTGTATTGTTCGGCAATATTTGTTACAAGAAAAGTGGGAGTATCTTGCTCCCATGCCAGGTATTTCTTTTTCCTATATACCATTACTATGTGGGACTACCCTTGCTTAAAAGTAAAAAAAATTGTTATAGCTTCGCCAAGTAATCTTATATTTAATAATTTACTACAAGTAATAATCAGAGCTACTACCTATAAAACTCACAAAAAATAATGTATAACTAAACATAATTATCAGAAAATATCAGATTTTTTTTCCGAAATATCAGAAAACATCAGATATAATAGGAATAAATTCCTAACTAAATTTGACTAATGACTCTTAATGAAGTTTTAAGGTTTGTTGATGATGTGGTTTTTGACAAAACTGGCAAACACCTTGATAGTCTGCAAGAAGCTATTTTACGCGCTACTTGGCAAGGGGAAAAATACTCAAAGGTTGCTCAACAATACCACTGCACTAAATTTCATGTGGGCAATGTCGCTTCAAATTTATGGCAACTTATTTCCAAGGAATTAAATGAAAAAATTCATAAGTCAAATTTCCGCGCTGCGATGGAAAGATATCAAGTTTCTAATATTTCAAATGTATTTAATTTTGGACGACAAAGTAATTATGTAAAAGGT
The DNA here is from genome assembly GCF_010672455.1 of Okeania sp. SIO2C9. GTDB lineage: Bacteria > Cyanobacteriota > Cyanobacteriia > Cyanobacteriales > Microcoleaceae > Okeania. The sequence goes on from NZ_JAAHGO010000007.1 coordinate 359,458, forward strand.
AATATTAATCTTTGTACAGACAACACTCACCCCCTATTAGAAACTCAACAAAAATTACCCACTACACAAACAACAAACGAAAATAACACCCCACTGCCAAAACTCGACCTCAGAGACGCACCAGATATCAAAAAAACATTCTACGATCGCTCCACCGAACTAACAACCCTCAAAACCTGGATAGTCAAATATCGTTGTCGTCTCATCACCGTCTCAGGAATAAGCGGTATCGGAAAAAGCACCTTTATTCGTCACCTCATCCCAGAAATAGAATCTAATTTCAACCACATCATCTGGCGCACCCTCCGCACTTCCCCACCCCTAAACGTAACCCTCAAAAATTTAATTGAAATTATCTCCAACGTAACAGAAATAAACCTCTCCAATAACACCGATGCTCAACTGTCATTACTCGTTGAAAAATTACGCGATCGCCGATGTCTAATTATTCTAGATGACTTACAGCAAATATTCAGTAGTGGGCAACTTATTGGTAACTATAAATCAGGATATGAAAACTACGGCAACCTATTTAAAATTATCGGAGAATTACCCCACAATAGTTGTTTTATTCTTAATAGTTGGGAGCCGCCTTTAGAAGTTTTCAACTTTACAGATAATGACTCAGCAGTACATTTATTTCAGTTAACTGGTTTAACGGAAAAGGTGGCGCGTGAGATGCTCGAAAATCAAGGATTATTGGATGAGGAAAAATGGCAAGACTTGATAAATTTCTATCAAAGTAATCCCCAATGGTTAAAATTAGTAGGGCAGACAATTAAAAATTTATTTGGTGGGAGTGTCGCTCAATATTTGAGTTATCAACCATTATTTTTGTGCAGTGAATTAACCAATATTTTCCAGCAGCATTTTCAACGTTTGTCTGAATTGGAAAAACAAGTTATTTCTCTAATCAGCGAACAACCAAAATCTATTTCAGTTTCTCAAATATTAGAAAAATCCCAATTATCATCACCAGAATTATTTCAGACATTACTATCTTTAGAAAGACGAGGTTTGATAGATAAAATTACAGAGGAAAAAGAGATTTCATTTACCGTTAAAGCTATATTTAAGCATTATATAAAAAATTATACAGCTATAACCAAAAGACCTAATATTTTATAGCAATTTACACACTGACAGGGGGATAGGGTCATTTCAGTTATCAGTTGTTATGGAATGGCTAAATATAGAATTTATTTCCCAAATTGATATTTATACAGTTATATCAAATCCAGTAGCATTGGTGTTATTCAGTATTAAAGAATTTTGGTGTTGGTGAATTAGTACATGATATTAATCTTAATTATTTAGGAGTCAGTCCTCAGTCCTCAGGAGTCAGGAGGAAAGAAAGAAGAAGAAAGAGTAGTAGAAGGAGAAAATTTTTTGTTCGCACTCTTATCCGGAAAAAATATCATACCTCAAATCACCAACGCCAGAATTTTGAGTCAATCTTCTTCTTTTCAAGGAGAGGTAATTATTAATTATTAATTATTTTGCCTATAGGCAGTGGGAGCATCTTGCTTCCGTTCTAAGTTTTGCTTGTCTCCACCTGCAATTACTATCTAGGACTACTAATTATTTAACCGGATATAATATTAAGTGTAGCAATCAACAGCATTGCTGAGGGGCGGGATGAATATAAGGTTGTTATTCTGCCTGCGGTGAAAATATTTGGAATAGGAAAATATCTGGAATGGGAAAATATTTGGAATAGGAAAATATCTGGAATGGGAAAATATCTGGAATGGGAAAATATCTGGAATAGGAAAATATCTGGAATGGGAAAATATCTGGAACGGAAAAATATCTGGAACGGAAAAATATCTGGAATGGGGAAATATTTGGAATGGGAAAATATCTGGAATGGGAAAATATCTGGAACGGAAAAATATCTGGAACGGAAAAATATCTGGAATGGGGAAATATTTGGAATGGGAAAATATCTGGAATGGGAAATATCCACAACGGGAAAATATCTGGAATGGGAAAATATCTGGAATGGGAAATATCCACAACGGGAAAATATTTGGAACATAAAAATATCTACAACGGGAAAATATCTGGAATGGGAAATATCTGAAACGTGAAAATATCTACAACGGGAAAATATCTACAACGGGAAAATATTTGGAATGGGGAAATATCTGGAATGGGAAATATCTACAACGGGAAAATATCTGGAATGGGAAATATCTGGAATGGGAAATATCTACAACGGGAAAATATTTGGAATGGGAAATATCTGAAACGTGAAAATGTTTGGAACGGAAAAATATCTACAACGGGAAAATATTTGGAATGGGAAATATCTACAACGGGAAAATATCTGGAATGGGAAATATCTGGAATGACAAAATACCTGGAATGGGAAATATCTGGAATGGGAAATATCTACAACGGGAAAATATCTGGAATGGGAAAATATCTGGAATGGGAAATATCCGCAACGGGAAAATATCTGGAATGGGAAAATACCTGGAATGGGAAAAATCTGAAACGTGAAAATATTTGGAACATAAAAATATCTACAACGGGAAAATATCTGGAATGGGAAAATATTTGGAACGTAAAAATATTTGGAACGTAAAAATATTTGGAATGGGAAAATATCTGGAATGGGAAATATCTACCACGGGAAAATATCTGGAATGGGAAAATATCTGGAATGGGAAATATCTACCACGGGAAAATATCTGGAATGGGAAAAATCTGAAACGTGAAAATATTTGGAACGGAAAAATATCTGGAATGGGAAAATATTTGGAATGGGAAATATATGAAATGGCAAAATATCTGGAACGGAAAATATCTGGAATGGCAAAATATCTGATACCAAATCAGATTACTATAGACCACAATTTATTATTGAAAAAAGCTTGATATATATGAATTGTAGTTGAATTATTTGTGGTCTAACTAAACAGGATTTGGTATGAAATGGGAAAATATCTGGAATCGGGAAATATCTGGAATCGGAAAATATCTGGAATTGGAAAATATCTGAAATGGGAAAATATCTGGAATGGAAAATATCTGCAACGGAAAATATCTGGAATGACAAAATATCTGGAATGACAAAATATCTGGAATGGCAAAATATCTGAAATGACAAAATATCTGGAATCGGGAAATATCTGCAACGGGAAATATCTGGAATGGCAAAATATCTGAAATGACAAAATATATGGAATGGCAAAATATCTGCAACGGGAAATATCTGCAACGGGAAATATCTGGAATGGCAAAATATCTGGAACGGAAAATATTTGGAATGACAAAATATCTGCAACGGGAAATATCTGAAATGACAAAATATCTGCAACGGGAAATATCTGAAATGACAAAATATCTGCAACGGGAAATATCTGAAATGACAAAATATCTGAAATGGGAAATATCTGAAATTGCAAAATATATGAAATAGGAAAATATATGAAATAGGAAAATATCTGGAACGGAAAATATTTGGAATGGGAAATATTTAGAACGGGAAATATCTGAAATTGCAAAATATCTGAAATTGCAAAATATCTGAAATTGCAAAATATCTGCAACGGGAAATATATGAAATGGCAAAATATCTGCAACGGCAAATATCTGGAATGGCAAAATATCTGGAATGGCAAAATATCTGCAACGGAAAATATTTGGAACGGAAAATATCTGAAATGACAAAATATCTGAAATGGCAAAATATCTGCAACGGCAAATATCTGGAATGACAAAATATCTGGAATGGCAAAATATCTGCAACGGCAAATATCTGGAATGACAAAATATATGGAATGGCAAAATATCTGGAATCGGGAAATATCTGGAATCGGGAAATATCTGGAATCGGGAAATATCTGGAATCGGGAAATATCTGGAATCGGGAAATATCTGAAATGGGAAATATCTGAAATGGGAAATATCTGAAATGGGAAATATCTGGAATGAGAAAATATCTGCAACGGGAAAATATCTGCAACGGGAAAATATCTGGAATGACAAAATACCTGGAATCGGAAATATCTGCAACGGGAAAATATCTGAAATGGGAAATATCTGGAATGAGAAAATATCTCGAATCGGAAAATATCTGGAATGGGAAAATATCTGGAATGGGAAATATCTGAAACGTGAAAATATTTGGAATGGGAAATATCTGGAATGGGAAATATCTGGAATGGGAAAATATCTGGAATGGGAAATATCTGGAATGGGAAATATCTGGAATGGGAAAATATCTGGAATGAGAAAATATCTGGAATGAGAAAATATTTGGAATGAGAAAATATTTGGAATGAGAAAATATTTGGAACGGGAAATATCTGAAACGTGAAAATATTTGGAACGGAAAAATATCTACAACGGGAAAATATCTGGAATGAGAACATATCTGGAATGAGAACATATCTGGAATGGGAAATATCTGAAACGTGAAAATATTTGGAACGGAAAAATATCTGGAATGGGAAAATATCTGGAATTGGGAAATATCTGGAATGGGAAATATCTACAACGGGAAAATATCTGGAACGGAAAAATATCTGGAATGGGAAAATATCTGGAATGGGAAATATCCACAACGGGAAAATATCTGGAATGGGGAAATATTTGGAATGGGAAAATATCTGGAATGGGAAATATCCACAACGGGAAAATATCTGGAATGGGAAAATATCTGGAATGGGAAATATCCACAACGGGAAAATATTTGGAACATAAAAATATCTACAACGGGAAAATATCTGGAATGGGAAATATCTGAAACGTGAAAATATTTGGAACATAAAAATATCTACAACGGGAAAATATTTGGAATGGGGAAATATCTGGAATGGGAAATATCTACAACGGGAAAATATCTGGAATGGGAAATATCTGAAACGTGAAAATATCTGGAATGGGAAATATCTGAAACGTGAAAATATCTGGAACGGAAAAATATCTACAACGGGAAAATATTTGGAATGGGAAATATCTGGAATAAGAAAATATCTGGAATGGGAAATATCTGGAATGAGAAAATACCTGGAATGGGAAATATCTGGAATGGGAAATATCTACAACGGGAAAATATCTGGAATGGGAAATATCTACAACGGGAAAATATCTGGAATGGGAAAATATCTGGAATGGGAAATATCCGCAACGGGAAAATATCTGGAATGGGAAAATACCTGGAATGGGAAAAATCTGAAACGTGAAAATATTTGGAACATAAAAATATCTACAACGGGAAAATATCTGGAATGGGAAAATATTTGGAACGTGAAAATATTTGGAATGGGGAAATATCTGGAATGGGAAATATCTACCACGGGAAAATATCTGGAATGGGAAAATATCTGGAATGGGAAATATCTACCACGGGAAAATATCTGGAATGGGAAAAATCTGAAACGTGAAAATATTTGGAACGGAAAAATATCTGGAATGGGAAAATATTTGGAATGGGAAATATATGAAATGGCAAAATATCTGGAACGGAAAATATCTGGAATGGCAAAATATCTGATACCAAATCAGATTACTATAGACCACAATTTATTATTGAAAAAAGCTTGATATATATGAATTGTAGTTGAATTATTTGTGGTCTAACTAAACAGGATTTGGTATGAAATGGGAAAATATCTGGAATCGGGAAATATCTGGAATCGGAAAATATCTGGAATCGGAAAATATCTGAAATGGGAAAATATCTGGAATGGAAAATATCTGCAACGGAAAATATCTGGAATGACAAAATATCTGAAATGACAAAATATCTGAAATGGCAAAATATCTGGAACGGAAAATATCTGGAACGGAAAATATCTGAAATGACAAAATATCTGGAATGGCAAAATATCTGGAATGGCAAAATATCTGAAATGACAAAATATCTGGAATGGCAAAATATCTGATACCAAATCAGATTACTATAGACCACAATTTATTATTGAAAAAAGCTTGATATATATGAATTGTAGTTGAATTATTTGTGGTCTAACTAAACAGGATTTGGTATGAAATGGGAAAATATCTGGAATCGGGAAATATCTGGAATCGGAAAATATCTGAAATGGGAAAATATCTGGAATCGGAAAATATCTGAAATGGCAAAATATCTGAAATGGCAAAATATCTGGAACGGAAAATATATGCAACGGGAAATATATGCAACGGAAAATATCTGCAACGGGAAAATATCTGGAACGGGAAATATATGCAACGGAAAATATCTGAAATGGCAAAATATCTGAAATGGCAAAATATCTGGAACGGAAAATATCTGAAATGACAAAATATCTGGAATGACAAAATATCTGGAATGACAAAATATCTGAAATGGCAAAATATCTGGAATGGGAAATATTTGGAACGGGAAAATATTTGGAATGGCAAAATATCTGCAACGGGAAATATCTGGAATGGCAAAATATCTGGAATGGAAAATATCTGGAATGGCAAAATATCTGGAATCGGAAATATCTGGAATGAGAAAATATCTGGAATGGCAAAATATCTGGAATCGGAAAATATCTGCAACGGAAAATATCTGGAATGGCAAAATATCTGCAACGGGAAATATCTGGAATGGCAAAATATCTGGAATGGAAAATATCTGGAATGGCAAAATATTTGGAATCGGAAAATATCTGCAACGGAAAATATCTGCAACGGAAAATATTTGGAATGGCAAAATATCTGGAATGGAAAATATTTTTCCTATTATTCCCTATTTTCTGCTATAAAACTAATCACTTATCCAAACTTGAAAATCATTATGCAAAATCCACAAATTAAACCACATTTTCGCATCGAAATTATCCAACCAAAACACGTTTACCTCTTAGGAGAAAATTCCACTCACGCCCTCACAGGAGAATTTTATTGTCACCTAATTCCCCTATTAGACGGTCAACATAGCTTTGAAGAAATTTGTCAATCCCTATCAGAAATAGCAGACTCAGAACAAATCGAATATGTTCTTGATCGCCTCCACAACAAAGGTTATTTAACCACAGCAACTCCCCAACTCCCCCAACCAATCGCAGCATTTTGGTCATTACTCAATGTCGAACCACAACTCGCCTCCGAATATCTCCAGAAAATCTCAGTTTATGTCGCCTCAGTCGGAAAAACAACCACAAACTTATTAATCGAAAATTTGACAGCAATAGGTATTAAAACCAAGCTTTGGGAAAATTATCCACTAACATCAGACCGCAACGCACTATTAGTTGTCCTCACCGATGACTACTTACAACCACAACTTGCGAAAATCAATGAAACCGCAGTCTGCGCTCATCAACCTTGGTTACTAGCAAAACCTGTGGGAGGGTTACTGTGGTTGGGTCCAATATTTGAACCAGAAGATACCGGATGTTGGGAATGTTTAGCTCAACGTTTGCGCGGTCATCGGGAAGTTGAAGCTGCTGTTTTGCGACAGAAACAGAAATCTCCTTCCACCAAAAAATCTAGTGCTAGTAAAAGAGAAATTTCTGGATGTCTCCCTACCTCTTTTGGTTTCCTACCCTCAACTTTAGCAACTGCCATAAATCTAATAACCACTGAAGTTGCCAAATGGATAGTACAAAGATGTGGGGAGGAAATGCCTAACTTTACTACCCTCGCTGGAAAAGTAATTACCTTTAACCAGACCAACCTAACTACAGAAACTCATATTTTGAGTAAACGACCTCAATGTCAAACTTGTGGCGATCCTAAATTACTCAAAGACATGGCATTTTATCCCCTGACTCTTACCAGTAGCAAAAAACATTTTACCTCTGATGGTGGTCATCGCGCACTCACTCCCGACCAAACAACAAAACGCTACGAACAACTGATAAGTCCCATTACTGGAGTTGTCAGTGCTTTAGTACCAACCTCCGACCCAAATAATCCTTTAATTCATACCTACAATGCTATTCATAGTTTCGGTAGTGCCAAAACCCTCAGTGCTTTGCGTCGTTCCCTTGGTCATAAAAGTGGAGGAAAAGGCAAAAGCGATCGCCAAGCTAAAGCTAGTGGTTTTTGTGAAGCGATCGAACGTTATTCAGGAATATTCCAAGGAGACGAACCCCGGAAAAAAACAACTTTAGCTGAATTGGGAGAAAAAGCTATTCACCCAGAAAAAATTTTGCACTTCAGTCCTACTCAGTACGCAAACCGCAAAAAGTTGAATGCCAAAAGTAAAGTAGACTGCGATTGGATTCCCCTACCTTTTAATGCCAGCAAAAAAATTGATTGGACTCCAGTATGGTCGCTCACAGAAGATACTCGTAAATACTTGCCTACTGCTTGGTGTTATTATGCTTATAACTTGCCCACAAACCATAATTTCTGTATAGCTGATTCTAATGGCAACGCTGCTGGCAATACCATAGAAGAAGCAATTTTGCAAGGATTTATGGAATTAGTAGAGCGCGATAGTGTAGCAATTTGGTGGTACAATCGCCTGAAGCGTCCATCGGTAGATTTAGCCAGTTTTGACGACCCCTATTTATTGGCAGTACAAGAATTTTATCAACAAAATCATCGCGAGTTATGGGTGTTAGATTTAACCACAGATTTGGGGATACCAGCTTTTAGCGCAGTTTCACATCGAATTGATGGGGAGTATGAACGAATTATTACAGGTTTTGGAGCGCATTTTGACCCCAAAATTGCCATGCTGCGGGCAGTAACAGAAGTGAATCAAATTGGTTTGGGAATAGATGAGGAAGATGTTAGTCAAATGGAAGAAGGGATACAGGAATGGATGACCACAGCAACTATAGAAAATCAACCTTATTTAGCTCCCCACCCAGAAATACCAGCCAAAGTTTATGGAGATTATCCTCTGCTTTGGAGCGATGACATTTATGAGGATGTTTTGACCTGTGTGAAAATTGCTCAAGGAGCAGGAATGGAAACTTTGGTATTGGATCAGACTCGTCCAGATATTGAATTAAATGTAGTGAAAGTTATTGTGCCTGAGTTACGCCATTTTTGGCCGCGGTTTGGGGGGGGTAGGTTGTATGATGTACCTGTGAAAAAGGGTTGGTTGTCTGAACCATTGCGGGAAGAACAGATGAATTCAATGCCGATAATATTTTAGGCGTTGCTGAATTGAAGTATGAATGCGCGATTGTTTGGTTCTGGTCAAGCCCCCGCGCATCCCCCAAAATTGGGGGACTTTTAGAATTTTATTCCCCCCAAAATTGGGGGGCTAGGGGGCAAAATCATACCCAAAATCAGCAACGCCATATTTTAATATCATGTCCGAATTGACATCCTCCCGACGCTGCACTTGCGTGACAGCGCGGGATTCCTAACCATCGCGCTCTTAGGTCTTTCTGCTGCCTCTTGCAGAGGAGCTGCGCTAACAATGCACCAGCCTCCAAGGTCGAGCCTCTTTTCGGTCTAAAGGCGCGCTCCACAGACTGACACTGCTAGCCCAGCAGCCAGAGTTTTAGTCTAACATACTATTGACATGCGCCTCAAAATTGATTGGTTTTTCCTCCGGAATGCGCTCGCATTCATCCCGACCCTCCCCTTTGGGAGAGCGCGGGTCTTCAACCAACGTTGAGATAATAGAGGAGTCAGGAGGACCGAGTCAGGAGGGAAGAAGAGGGAGTTTTCGAGTATAATATCAAATCTCATTAATTAGCCATAATAAATCAGCTATCTTTAGTCATCTTAAAGATGACTTCTGCTGTGAGCCAAGAAATAAATTTCTTGGCGGATGACAACGCCACACAACTTTATACCTGATGGCTCGCCAAGCCAAGCTTGACAGTAGTGACTCATAAATCTAAAATGCAAGCAAATTAAGCTAAAAATACACAGAGGAATAATCCGATGGCCAAGAAAAATCTGATGCCACAACAACAAAAGCCTGTGATTCGCTTGAACATTGAAAAACCTATAGAGGGACTTGAAGAAGAAAACCTGACAACTGGCTTTGCTTCCAGGGAGGGCATAGCCCCACAAGGTTCCAGGAGGAATCTGCCTTACAGATGTTCCTACGACAGTGACGCAGAATAACGAAGTCAGAAGTCAGAAGTCAGAAGTCAGAAGTTATTTTTGTTTAAGCCCCGCTCCAAAAATGTTGCGCCTTAATAAGGTGGGGTTTTAGACCCATGTTATTTTGATAACTCTGCTTCATCACAATAAAAGTTGCTATATCAAAGCCAAGGATTTCAATCCTTGGCTAATAGTTTACAGCGGTTTTCATTTCAGTAGACCACTGTAGGGACGTTGCATGCAACGTCCCTACAGGGTTTTGGTTATGGCGATGTGGTTCATCAAGAGCGAAAACCGCTATAAGTCATCTTAAGATGACTCTTGAGGAGTATGCCATCTTTGATCATATTGTGGTTAAGTCAGTGCAATTTGATATCAAAGACCAAAGAAGGTACTTCTATATACTTCCCGTTCCCTGTTATCTATTCTCTTTGAAAAAAAACAAAACGCTCATGTTGCTACTTTGAACAACAGAGCGATCGCTCGAATAAATAACTATGTTGATTAAGGATTAATTTCACTCTCACCTACGGTAGAAGCAGGAGTATCACCAACAGCATTCTGTGATGGTTGTATAAGTTGCTGCTGTTTATTGCGAAACTGCGTCGCTGCATCATTAAGACTGTCACGTTGTTCGAGCATATACTCTTTCATATTCCGGTTATTTCCCAGTCTAGAGTTATGAATAATGTCGAACATATTCAACCCACCGGAACCACTGAAAGGATCAGGGTTATCTACGGTTTGCAAATCCTTTAGAGGATTAACTGTATTAGTTTCATAAGATTCAGCAAAAGATGGCTGAGGTAGGAATATAGTGATTATTCCTGTAGTTAAGGTGCTGAAAATGATTGTTGTCAAAAGTTGTGTAGACATAGGTCATATCGTAGCTTTTTTAGGAAACTTTAGATATATAGCATACAACTTTTTTGGTCTGTCTGAAGAAGAGAGCTAATTTTACGCACCATCTGTAGGGGCGAATGGCATTCGCCCTAGCCATAAGTAGAGTTCCTGCGTAAGTCCTGATTAATTATTAATTTTTGAGGGTAGCACTAGACTATTAGGGAGGGGACGGGTTTATCTGAATAGTTTGTAACACAATTAATATCATGTCCGGTTGAATAATTAGACTTTGGTGGAAGAAAGGCAGAAGGCAGAAGGTTTTCTTCTATTGTCACCTTAATTTTATACACAAACGATACTACCGGACATGATATAAATTAACGTGGAACTGCCCCTACCCGATGCAACATTTTAGGCGTGTCACGCTACTACATTTTTAGGCAAACCGACGACGTAATAAAGGTTGAATTGCGACTAAAGTCACTATATCAAATACCAAAAGTACCAACAATGCTGTACCAAAAGAAATATCAGCAAAAGGTGTTTCCATGATTATACTACCAATAGACCAGTCACTATGTAGATACAAATAGCGAATAGGCTCGATCGCATAAGTCAAAGGATTTAAACTTGCCACTACCTGTAACCAATTAGGCATAAAAGATAGAGGTGCTAAAGCAGTACTGGCAAAGAGTAAAGGTAAGTTAGTGACAAAAATAACTGCCAAAAGTTCAATGTGACCAGGTAAAGCAAAGGCCAGACCCAAACTTAAACCAGTTACGCCCACAACCAACATTAGGACAATCAGAGCGATGGTAGCTAATCCTAATATATCAGGTAATCCAGCACCCAAAAATGCACCAGCACCGATGATTATTGCTGACTGAATAAAACTCAGGGTGACAATAAAAGTAGCTGAAGCTATGACAATAGAAAAGCGGGATGTTAATGGAGCTACCAGTAGGCGGTTGAGAAAGCCAAATTCTCGGTCAAACATGACTGGCAAACCAGCATTCAGGGCACCAGCAAAAGCGGTGAAGACAATAATACCAGCACCGAGAAATTGTCCATAGTTTTGACTTTCACCAAATAAACCTTGAGGTACATTTTGGAAAAGTGCCCCAAATAGGATTAACCACATCAGGGGTTGGATAATTCCTGCTATTAATGTCGAAGGGCGTCGTTTTAGTTGGATAAATAATCGACGGGTTAATGCTAGGGTTTCTTGGAAGAAATCTCCCACTACAGAACCGGAGGTTAAAGATGTCGTTTTAGTGTCAGACAACTGACTAATATTTGGTTGGGAAGGAGTAATAGTACTACTCATGTTAGATTTTAGATATTATTAGTGCAGAATGTATAGACAAAAGATAATACGGCAATGTGGAAGTTAAAGACTTTTAACTTATTATTAATATTTTTCCACTGTATGCCAATGACTTTTGCCCTATACACTGGTAATTCTAACACTGCTATTTAGAAATGGCAGAATAGGGGAAAAGTGGTAAGAATTATTAAAAAATAATGTAGGTTTGGTTAAGCGCTAGCAACAGCTATAATTGCTCGTAGTTGGGCTTTAGCCCCAATACTACTCTTTAAATACTCACAAATAACATTTATGAGCGAGTAGGTAGTAGAGGGCAATTTGATAGATTTTCAATTATCTTGAGAATATCGTTTTTATAACGTCTAATTAATGAGACATGATATAAGTATTGTTAGGGCTAAAGCCCAACTACGAGCGTAGCACCCCCGGAGGGGTTTCCTGACTCAACCCTACCTACAAGTTTCCAACTTTTTATACCCTCTTAATTTGGATTTTGCCACCCTTCCACAATAGCAACTCCAACGTTAACATAAGGATTATCTAATAATTCTTTGAGCGCTTCTTTGCCTCCCGCTTGCAATGCTCCGACAAAACGTTGACGGTTATTTGGGGGAATGGAGGCGGTGACAAATGCTTGTTTTTCTGCATCTGTCGCATCGGGATTATTTGATTCCAACTGTTTCAACAATTTTTGAATCTCATCAGCAGCTTCCGCAAGGGTTTGCTTTTCTTGGGAACCATAGTTATTTTGGGTTCCTACAACTTGACTGCTACTTTCAGCAGTCCGGACTACAGGACTACCTTCAGCGTTCCCGACTACATTACCACTAAGATTCCGACTTTTTTCTTGATCTACTATATGATTACGTTCAGCTTGTCTCTGGTCATATTTTGAGCTGTAAGAATCATTCATTTTTTCATTCCTTATATTAGGGTTAAATTCAGTATTAGGCTTAGTTTCAATATTAGGATTAACTTCAATATTTATATTATTATTTTTTTCAACAATCAGCAATTTAATAATTTCCACTAGATTCAAATTCTCACCATCTTTGGATAGTTCCGACCGAGAGTTTAATCGTTGAATAAATCGGTCGCTGACAACATGGTCTTTGGTTTCCGCTGCATTTATTAATAATTTCTCTCGTAATAACAGTGCTTCGTTATAGGGTAACAAAGTTGCTAATAATAGATAAACTCCTCGAAATCTGGGGTCGTTAATATGTTGTTCTAATTTTTGATTTTCCTCACCAAGAAATGTCTGGACGATAAAATATTCTTGAATTTTATCATGGCGGAAATACCATTGGGAACCTGAATTACCTTCTACATTGCGTTGACGGCGCAAAACCATTTTGTAGTTTTCCATGGAATTTAGCTCTTTTTTCCACTCCGACGGAATATTAATTTCATCGTTGAGGCGCATTTGATATGCTGTTTCGGCAAATTCTGTTAGGGGAAAGGAATCAAAATTAATCCCCTCGTATGCTGCTGCCATAACGTTATACTGCTGTTGTTGCAGGTTGAGCAAGTCGGGGGTTTTCCCCTGGGCAAGAATTTGCGCCACAATAGTTAAATCCATGGGATTCGATAATAACCGACGTACTGCTTTGCGCTCCTCCTCTGACTGTTTGTTTGAATTGAAGGTTTTTTCCAGGTATTCTTCGCAAGCTTCCTCATACTCAGACTGGGAAATTGATGTTTCTGCGGATGGGGTAAACTGACGAGTCTGGAGAAACTGTCGAATTTGCTGACGTTTTAATGGTTGGAGAATATAGGTTTTGGTGGCAGAGGGTGGAATCCAATCTAGGGGTTTGAATTTCGCGAGATTTGGGATAGAGGGAGAGGAGAGTGAACCAAGTTATGGCGTGAAGGAGTAGAAATTTCCAGATGTAGGAGAAAACTTGTATTCCTTTTAATAGCTTGATTTTTGTATTGATGGAATCAGCATGAGTAGAGCTGGCAGCTTTTAGGTTTTCGTGGTGGGTGGTGAGTAGGTTAATGTCTTGGGGTTGCCATTGGACGCGATCGACTACTTTGGCAATTTGTCTTTCTAATTCTGGGCGTAATTCTTCCAGGAGTTCGGTTGCTTCCCAAATTTCGGCAAAGAGGTTTAAGACTTTTTTGCCTTCTTTGCGGGTGTCGTCAAATTTATTGTTTTCGTAGGGATATTCTTTGGGTGAACCCAACCATTGAATTAAGGTAACGGCGTTAGATTCTCCGGCACTGACAAAGTAAGCGATAAAACGAAGTCTTGCCTCTTCATAGCTGCTTTTATGAGCTGCATTCAAAATCGGTAAAATTTCCTGAGTATTCAATTTTCCCATCTGACTTACTGCTGTTGCTGCTGCTGAACGGACATTTGAATCTTCATCGCTCAACAACTGCTGCAACTGGGGAATGAATTTTTTAGCCTCCGACCCAATCTCACCCACTGCTTTTGCTGCTGCTGAACTGACATCTGAATTTTCATCCCTCAACAACTGCTGCAACTGAGGGATAAATTGTTTAGCTTCTAAATCCAAATTACCCACTGCTTTGACTGCTGTAAAACGGACGCTCCAATCATCATCCCTCAATAAATGCAGTAACTGGGAAATGGGAAGATGGAAAATAGTTATTTTACCTCCATAAAAAATTCCATTAATCTTGGTTCGGGAATGGGATGGATAATGAATAATTAATAATTAATAATGGCTTTTAGGTAAGTTAGTGGAGCCAAACCTATAACCTAAAAAAAATCACAACAAAACGTGAAAACAGACAGCATCTTCTATAAATTATTTCTGACAATTCCATCCAGTTTTTTTGAACTCATTGGTATCCCTGGAAATGAAGCCAAAAATTACAAATTAACTTCCCGTGAAGTCAAACAATTATCATTTCGTATGGATGGATTATTTGTACCAACTAATGTTAATTCTGACCAACCATTCTATTTAGTAGAAGTACAATTCCAACCCAAAGAAGAATTATACTATCGTATCTTTTCCGAACTTTTTCTATATTTAAGACAATATCAACCAATTAATCCTTGGCGAGTAGTAGTTATTTATCCAACTCGTAGTATCGAAAGAGAAGAAGCTCACCAATTTGGAGATATTTTAACTCTAGAAAGAGTCCAACGAATCTATTTAGATGAGTTAGCAAAAACAAACTCGTTAGGAGTAGAAATTATTAAACTGGTAATAGAACCAGAAGAAACCGCAGTCGATCTGGCTAAGTCGTTAGTTGAAAAAACTCAAACTCAATTAACAGATGCAGTCAGACAAGAAAATATCATCGAATTAATAGAGACTATAATAGTCTACAAATTACCACAAAAAAGTCGGGAGGAAATTGCAGCAATGTTTAATTTAGGAGATTTAAAACAAACCAGATTTTACCAAGATGCTTTTGCGGATGGTCAACTAATTGGTGAAGATATTGGGGAACAAACAGGCCAACAGAAGGCCAAACAAGAAGCAGTTGCTCGAATGGTTAAATTAGGATTGAGTTTAGAGGTAATTGCTGAATCTTTAGACTTGCCTTTGTCGGTTGTTCAACAAATAGCTAATTCGGCTAATAACAATTAGATAACTGAATAGGTTCATACTAACTTGGCTACAAAATATTTTTGATAAATGATTCAATTTTATTGGTAGTCAAGTTAACTTAAAAAAAATTAAGTAAGAGAATTAGGTAGAGTATACTTAAACAGTTTGTATAAATCAGTTTGTATTAGGAAAAAAAAGAATTAACCACACACCGATTATTTATCAATCTGAAATTTATTCTCAAATTATGGAGATAAAACCATGAATAATGAACAACCTAAATTATTTTAATAAAGACTTCTTAAAGTATTAATAAAGCCATTGCTGAAGCCTTAGAAAGACACAGAAAATTAGGAGAGTCTATCGCTATTTTGCAAGATGGAAAAGTCGTTATTATACCTCCATAAAAAATCCCATTAATCTTGGATAAGGAATGGGATAAATAATGAATAATGAATAATGAATAATTAATACGAGCCTTTTCTTCTTCTTCCCTCCTGACTCCTGACTCCTTAAAAAAGAATACCAGGCACGGGAGCAAGATGCTCCCACTGTTCTCGTAACAAACATTGCCAGACAATGTACTACCAATAAAAATGCACCAGCACCAAGCCTTCTTCCTCCTTTCTTCTTCCCTCTTACTTCTCTCCTAGATAACTCAACCCTTCCTTCATCTTCCCTCCTGACTCCTGACTCCTGACTCCTGACTCCTTCTTCTAGCCACATCACGAAGAATATTTAAAGGTTTATGCTCCTTAATAATTTTCATCTGTTCCTGATTTTTTACCAACAAAGCACCCGCAAAACCCAAACTATTAACAGAAATAGATTTAAAACTCTCATGCGATCGCGACACAACTAACATCCATTCTCGCGTCACCAAAAGATTATAACAGGACTTAGGCACGGACACTAAATCCAGCGAGGGCGAATGCCATTCGCCCCTACATATGGCATTTTTAAGGTTGATTTGCGTAAGTCCTGTATAATTCCCAGACTGTTTCCCACTCTTATCATCACTATCTTCTATTCCTACAGCTTTGAGTAAAGCAAAATAAGATGCCAAAATCTCACCAGCAGAGTCAACAGGAGAATTTATCCAACCAGAATCTAATTTAACCAAAGCGTGTCGAAAAGGAAACTCAGACGTAACACCTATACCATTATCAAACGTAGCAGTAGCGATCGCTCTTTCTATAGGTATTCTCTCTCCATCCAAAACCATTGGTAGAGGAATCATTTGTAAATGTTTATGACGTTGACTCGCACCTGCTACTTTCCCAGCGTTGTAAAATGCCAAACCATCAAATTCTGCCATACAGCAACCCAAAGCCTGAAAATCTTGCAAATTCAGCAAATTTTCTTGTTCCTCAAACTCTCTAGTCACAATAAGTAGATGATTATCTACAACGTTATACTTATTCAACAAACACAGATGAGTTTGAGAGATATCAGCAACAAATAAATCCTGCTCATAAGGTAGAAAAGGGTTAAAATCTTTGCCAGTCTCAGCTTTCTTTTTTTTCTGCTGTTTTGTAGCATCATCTTTCCGGGATAAATTAGACAAAATGCGTACTAGGAAGCGAATATTATCCTGTTGCACAAACTCGTACTCAGTAGGTATAGGTTGAAGTGCGCCACATTCTAGAGCATATTCAGTTTGTTGTTTCAGTCTTTCCCAGAGAGTGCCAGGTGTAAATAACAATTGATTTTGGGACATAGTTTGGATATTAGAGTCAGTAGTCATCGATTATAATCATAAAATTTCGGTAAGTGGGAAACCACCGTCTTTTAAGCAGTGGATGGAAACGACTCGACGGATTTTAATCCGTAGTCAAAAAATGTGTTATAATTAACTAATAACTTAAAAAGTAGGCTCAATGGTCTTTTGGCCGGAGAGAGTAGTGGCAATTGGCACCGTAAGCGTGGACTGCTGCTGTATATGTACTACGGTACGGTACTGGCAATGTGGTTGTTTGCCTAACGGCATACTTCGTAAACGAGCAATGTGGAAACTGTGGTTTTACCACGATAGAAAGCTCCTCTGAAGAATCCACGCGACTTTAGTCCGTGGAGTGTCAAACTACCGATATTGATATGAGGAGGCGATCGATATTTCAAAATGTAGGGGCGAATGGCATTTGCGTTCCGCAAAGCTCCGAATGGCGCCCTCATATCAAATCCGGTAGCATCGGTGTAATTAGATGGGGAGATGGGGAGATGGGGAGATGGGGAGATGGGGAGATGGGGAGATGGGGAGATGGGGAGATGGGGAGTGAGAGAAATATTTGGTAATGCTTGAAGATGGAACATTTTTGTATACCGAATTAAACGGATTTGATATCACTCAATTTAGTGTCCCTGCGTAATATCATGTCCGCACTTTATTGTTTGTGTAAAACCAAGGGTGAATATCTACAGGAAGTTTAAGTTTTTTCAAGCTTTTATATCAAATCCGTTTAATTCGGCACTTCAATAATGAATAATTAATAATGAATAATTAATAATTACCTCCTCTTGAAAAGAAGAGGATTGACAAAGAGATGAAAATTTTTATTTATTATCCCCTATCCAAGGGGAGGCGCATACCCACAATTTTTCGGTAAAAAATGTTCCATCTTCAACCATTACCAAACATTTCCCCATCTCTTCATCTCCCCATCTCTTCATCTCCCCATCTCTGGGTCTCCCTACCTCCCCACACTCCCCACCCTCCCCACACTATGAATCTAATTACACCGATGCTACCGGATTTGATATTAAGCCTTCTTCCTTCTTCCTTCTTCCTTGTGATATAAGCCAAAAAAAAAGTCCCCTCTAGAAACAGGGAACCCCTATAAATAGCAACTACTCTTAGAGCTTGATTTCACTAAAACATTCGTTTTCGTTGGGAAATTCACTAACTCGATCGCTCACATTAATCCCCAAGTACTTCCCTACAAAATAAGTTATTTGAATCAAAACTTTGACCTTCTCTATTTGCTTTAGCTTCTTTACTTTCTAGGATGCTGGCAACTGAACCTTTAGCAAGAGAACGAGTTGTTGCACTGGCACTTTCATTAACCCAATCATTTGCGCCAACTTTATATCTAAAATTACATCTATACTGATCGTTTGCCGATCCTGCTTGTAAGAAAATACCGAGAGAAGCTAGTGCAGATAGGATTAAGTACCTTTTCATTATAAATAATCTCCTGTAATCGGTTTACTTTTTGGATAGTGAATTACTATCTATATTCTTTTTATATCTCTAAATTCAGATCATTTATTGTTAACTAATATACTTTTTACTATCTTTTTTCTCATTTTATGAGCGGTTGCTTGTTTTTTTAAGTATAAATTCTCAATCCAGAGAATGGCATTATTAATATTAGTTTTTACTGTCTCAATATCAATAAAAATTAATAAAAAAAATTATTTTTTATGATATCATTAATCTTGGTTTATTGCGGCGATTATGCAAGTAAAATTTTACAGTCATCTACTTAAATTGTCAAGATAATAAGATAATTTTTCCCAAAACAATTATATCTGTAAATCTGCCAAATTAGCGAACATTTAAGTTGCTATTTAGACCAAAAGTAAACAAATATTAATTGTTACTGAACAGAGAATTAAATGGAGAAAAACTATGACTATCAGATGTTATGTTAGCTTCAATCGATAATTTTAAAAGTGAGAACAAGCCAAAATCAAAAGTGTTGCCAGTAAAAAATTACAAAATTAAGTCGATCGGGTATAATTGAATATGCGGTTTTTCAATCTTTACTCTACAAAAAACATAGATGCTTAAAGTAGAAGCGATCGCTGCTAACAAAAGTATGAATAATATTAATAGCGATCGCTCATACAATTTGCCGAAGACAAGAACCTTCAGAGCAATTGATAAAAATTTTTCAGGCAAAGGTTATATCTGGAATGCGATCGTCATAACGAGACGAGTAGCTACAGCAAATTCTAAGTACATGAAGTGCAAACATTTAAGACCTTTCCCTTTGAGATTATTTGTCAACAAAAAATTAACAGGACTCACGCATGAGGTACGAAAAACTAGGACTTGAGATTGCTTCCCTATGGGTCGCAATGACAGAAATACGTTGAGGTGCGTAAGTCCTAACAATAATACTTGTAGTGATGTTCTATGGAACGGGTGGTAGTACATTGTAATGGTAGTGCATTGTCCGGCAATATTTGTTACGAAAACAGTGGGAGCATCTTGCTTCCGTGCCAGATATTCCTCTTTGCTGTATACCATTACGCTCCGCAGGACTAATCATGGAATCTACCTACTATGGTCTCTTCAAATGAAAACTGCTGTAATACCAATTTGATAAATGTTTGCTACAAATGACCAGTATCTTTAATTAGAAGTCAAGTAGGGGAGCCGTCAGTAGGGCAATGTACAGATGGCCATAAGCACATTTTGAAAAGTCAGATAAAATTATTTACTATGAAACTTTATATTTGATTGTCTAGTTGACCGGAAAGTCAATAACATGAAAAGAAACTGTACTAAATAAGGAGGCATAAATGCGTAGTAAACGCTCTAAACCCTGGATTCATCGTAATTCACGTTTTATTATTACTGGTATTTCCACAGTAGGAGCAGTAATTACAGCATATCTCGCTATAGAAAAATTTATGGGAGGAGTCGTGACTTGTCCTGTAGCTGGTTGCGATAAGGTACTTGAAAGTCCTTATGCTATGATTTTTGGCTTACCTCTAGCTCTCTTTGGCTTTATAGCTTATGCTGGTATGGGAATAATGGCGATCGGTCCTTGGGTAATTAACCCAGATTCTCAGAAGGAGTTACGCTCAAAACTAGAAAACTGGAGTTGGTTATTAATGTTTGTGGGTGGCGTATCCATGACTATCTTCAGTAGCTATTTGATGTACATCATGGCATTTGAGATTAAATCTCTGTGTTTTTATTGCATCGGTTCGGCTATTTGTTCTGTAGCTTTATTTGTTTTAGCATTAATCGGTCGTGACTGGGAAGATATTGGGCAATTAATCTTTACCGCTATTATTGTTGGAATGGTTACTCTTGTAGGAACATTTGCGGTTTATGCTCCCATTCATAGTCCTATTGCTGAAAAACAAGATATTTATGCAGTTACAACTACTTCGACTCCGGCAAAAATTGCTTTAGCAGAACATCTGACAGAAGTGGGAGCAAAAATGTATGGTGCTTATTGGTGTGGTCACTGTCAAGACCAAAAGAAGTTGTTTGGTCAAGAAGCTGTTAGTAAACTTAATTATATTGAGTGCGATCCTAAAGGCAAAAACCCTCAACAAAGCTCATGTATCGCAGCCAATATTACCGCATATCCGACTTGGAAAATTAATGGTAACTCTTACGAAGGTACAGTTTCTTTAGAGGATTTAGCAAAATATTCCGGTTATAAAGGTCCAGCTAATTTTAACAATCTTTAATATCAGCGTAGGGACGCTCCATGGAACGTCCCTACAGAAGATTTTGATTAATCATTGATTATCCGAACATCATAAGAAGGCAGCATTTTCTTCAGTAGTTTTGTTCTTACGCTTCAACAATAACTTTCCTCCTGCTCCGAATACCAACAAACCAAAAATTGTACCAGGTTCAGGTACAGAATTAATTTCATAAATAGTAGTTGTACCACTAACTTCATTCGCCACTACTAACAAAGCTATACCATTGGGACTATCTTCTGCACTAATAAATGTTAACCCCTCTGGCCCTAGATCGCCAGCACCAGCAGTACCAACTTCGGGTTCTCCAATGGGACTATCTTCTGCACTAATAAATGTGAACACCTCTGGCCCTAGAAGGCCAGCAGTACCAGCTTCAGGGTCTCCAAAAAAGTTACGATTATTCGTGTAGCTAATAAACTTAGGAGCCCATGGATTACTAACATCATAGGTCATAAAGCCACCAATCCTTTCTAAACCAATAAAGGCTAAAGTACTATTACCTACCATACCAATAGTCACACCTTCAGGTTCTGGGCCTTTATTATCACTTCGATTATCAAAGGAGTCATTTTCATCATTATTGGAGTTGAAGAATTCAGGAAATAATTGAGCAGTTATTTGTTCAAAATCATCCCCACTGTCAAAAACTAAAGCTCCCTCTTCATCCCAAATGGAAAAAGAGCGACCGCCGAAGGCATATAGCTCATCAAAGTCACCATCACCATCTGTATCACCCAGGGTATTTGTAATTTCCAAAGGCCCTATAGTTTCATCTTGCTGGAGTATCTCAGCATCTGGGAAAGCATTTGGGTCTAGTATCTCATCTGCCACTTTTGTTTCTTCATTAAACCCATCATAGTCACGACTATCACCCTCATTAGCTGTCACTAAGTAAGTTTTTCCTTCTACTGTATAGCTAGCAATTTCATCTGGTTGGTATATCCCAAATACAGGATAATTATCAATATTAATTCGATCGTCTTGATTGCTACCATCTATTCCATTACCAGGTAGACTATGATCCTTAAAACCAAGAGCAACAATATCTGTAAATGTAGCTGTTTCTATATCGAGTATACCTATAGCATTATTTTCCTGTAATGTTACCCAAGCTGTTTTTCCATCTTCAGAAATAGTGAGCGCCTCCGGTTCCAAATCTTGGGCTACTGTTGCGCCTGGGCCAAATATCCGCACACCTTCTGCTCGTAGTTCATCTACTTGAGCATTAAAAGCCTGAAAACCTGCGACATTATGCGTGATATTTTCTATGCCATTAGACAGATCGATGATACTAACAGAGCCTTCTGGATCTATATCTCCTTCTAGATAACCTTCTGGTTCAGCTTCATTGGCCACCAGTAGTTTAGTGCCATCTGGTGTAAAGGTCAGCATATCGGGTAAAGCACCCACTGTTATTTGATTGATGAGATTGCCATCATTATCAAAGAATAAAACTTCTCCTGGATTTGTGATTGTGTCATTTTCAACAGCAACCGCAAATACACTGTTACTGTAAGCAACACTATTGACACCACCAAAATTGCCAAATTGACCTAAATTTATACTAAAATCTAGATTTGGAGTGTTGGGGTTACTAATATCTAAAACATCTATTGCCACTGTGTTGTCGTTAACAACAAAAAGTCTTTCACTATTTGGATCGAAGGCTGTTATTCTTGATGCACTATCATCAAATACACCTGTAGCATAAGTACCTACTGGTGTGAAATTTAAACCAATAGCTGTACTTGGTGCTGACATTATGGCGATTGCCATACTTGATTGTACAGTTACTTCAATGATTTTTTCTAATACATTAGTATTAGTATATTTACTTTTATCCTGATAGTTTTTCATTGATTATGTATCTCCTAAATAAATATCTTTTTGAAATTATTCCGCTATATTCTACATAATTTTTTTTCAATCGTGCTATAGCTTTGACAGCTAGTATTTTTAGAGCAAAGAAAATGTGTAAAAATTTTATACATTTTCCTATTTTATTACTGATCGTTCTCTCAATATTTAGTAAAGTTTAATGAGCTAAGATGTATTTATTTTGGTAAGACAAAATAAAACTGTTAAAGGCAATACTTAATAGGGAGAGGCTTTTAAGCTATCAGCCCTACTTAATAAGTTAATATTCATATAGCCAAATTTCAGTGCTCAACAAGCTTACTACCTGATAAAAACACTTAAACTATAGTTATGGAATCTCAATGATAGAATAATTTATATGAACATTTTTACTCAGTTATCCATGTTGTCATACCAATTTGATGTAATATTACACAGAATTAGGTTTTAGATTTTATAACAATTTGATGTAATATTACACAAAATTATGAGATTGATTAACTTATCTATCTTAATCTCATGTCAACTCTGATTAAGATATTATTTTATACAACCTCTAATGAATTTGGTATGAGTAAAAAAAACAATTTTGATCGATACTTTATAAATAATTGCATTATTAGTTATAAATATGCAATAGTTATGAGCTAACTTCATCAAATCTTCATATATTGTTGATTAATTAAAGTAGCAATCTTGAGTGGCTATTTACAAACAAGGCGTTGCTAATTTGAGGTATGATATTATTCAGGACTAAGAGGGAGAGCAAAAAACTTTCTCCTTCTACTCGGGGTTTCTGATTCTTTCTTCCCTCCTGACTCGGTCTTCCTGACTTCCCCTCCTGGAAGGGGCGCGCGGGTGGGTTGACTCCTAAGTAATTAGGATTAGTATCATACAGGTGCTTCAGCAACGCCACAAACAATAGTTGTATTAAGTCGATATAATGAGCGGCTATATATATCTGGCCTACAGCCCTCCAATAATCTTGCTAGGATAGTATAAATATCTGTGGTGTTTTCAAAAAAGTGACAATAAAGATCCCTAACATTGATGGCCAAGTACTCAACAAAATCAGTCAAGTGTTTAAGTTTAGTAACTAGACTATTATTTATTGGCAATTTATAGAACTAATAAGACCTCAATGGCCAAACCGGGATAGAGCTGTGGAAAAATTACCTGATTAAAACTTTTGTTCGTGAATTTATTTGAGTTATATCCTTAAAGTTACAACTATCAAGAATGGAGAAGTGGAGAAAATGTTACGCAAGCTTTTTGTGAAACTATCACTTTTTGGCATGGTCATCGCCTTAGTCAGCTCTAGCTTAAAATCATCAGCATTAAACCCAAAGCTGTTAGCTAGTACTCAAGACCCAAGTACAATAGTTATTGCTGATATTTCTAATAATCCTTCAAAAAAGATTAAACGCTATCAACCCTTAGCAGACTACTTAGCAGAAAGACTAGGCCCATTTGGAGTAAAGGTAGGGGATGTCGAAATAGCTTCTGACTTACAAGAAATGGCCAATGCACTCAACTCAGGAGAAGTAGATATTTATTTTGATAGTCCCTACCCAGCAATGATTGTGAGCGATCAGTCTAATGCTAAACCAATTCTACGTCGTTGGAAAGGTGGTGTACCAGATTATTATACTGTTATTTTTACCATGAAGGATCGTGGAATTCAATCCTTAGAGGATTTAAAAAGTAAGATAGTTGGTTTTGATGAAATTAGCTCTACTTCAGGCTATATGTTGCCCACTTCTTTGCTAATAGAAAGTGGTTTAAATCCTCAACAGAAGAGATCGGCTAGTTCCACAGTATCCGCTAATGAAGTAGGATATGTTTTTACTGATGATGATGAAAATACTATCCAATGGGTAATTAGTGGAAAAGTTGCTGCTGGTGCAGTTGACATCGGTACTTTTATGGAAATTCCGGAAGCAAACCGACAAGCCATGATAGTTTTAGCAAAAAGTGAGAAAGTAGCTCGCCATGTAGTTTTAGTTAGACCTGAGATGAAACCGGAAATGCTTGAGGCCATCAAAGCTATTTTGATTAAAATGGATCAAACGGCAGAGGGACGAGAAGTCTTAGAGAAGTTTGAAAAGACAGCCAAATTCGATGATTTTCCTCCAGAGTCAAGTATAGAAAGAATGCGAGAATTGTATGAACTTGTTCAAAACAGGTGAATTAGATGGGCTTATTCAGGGTTGGACAAGGGTCGCTAGCCACCAAGTTAACGCTAGCCATGACAGGTTTGGTTGTCATGGTAGTGGCCGGTGTCACTTGGCTATCCGTTCACCGTCAGCAACAAAATTTTCGTACTGAATTGAAAAAACAGGCGGAAATCTTACTTAATACTATATCAGTAACAGTTAGAGATTCTCTCTACAGGCTAGATGCTGATTTTATGGAAGAAATAATGGAGCAGCTTGGAGAAGATCAAGTGCTGGCTGCTGGCCGTATTTATGAGAAAGATGGAAGAATAGTTGCTGATGCTTATGGTGAAGATGTTTTGGTTTACAATATTAAACCCGATGAATTTGGCCAGCGTCTATTAGAGAGCGATGAAACAATTTTTGAGTGGCAGTCTACTCAACTGCTTGCTGGTAAGGCAGTAGTGATTGGGCGAAAAAGACTGGGAGCTGTGAGTGTAGGTTTGTCTACAACTCCTTTAAATCAAAAAATTGCTGCTGTGCGTAATCAAGGTCTTATAGTAGCAGCGATGGCTGCTACTGCAGGAACTTTTCTGGCATTGTTAATTAGTCGCTCTATTACTGAACCTCTAAAGGAAATGACTGTAGTTACTAAATGTCTCGCTTCTGGAGACCTAACTCAGAAGATGGATATTTGTACTGGAGATGAATTAGCTGTATTGGCAAAGTCTTTTAATAGTATGACTTATCAACTTAGAGAACTAATTCATAGCAAGGAGAAGCTAATTCGTAGTTTAAAACAAAGAGCAGAAGATTTACGGCAAAGTGAGGCTAAAAATAGAGCGCTGCTTGATGCTATCCCAGATGTAATTTTGCGATTCAGCAATCATGGGGTTTTTCTCTACTATAAACCTTCTAGAAAAAATGATTTACCCTGGTCTAGGGATAAATTAATAGGTAAAAAAGTTTCCGAAGTTTTGCCAGAAAATGCTGCAAAACAATATTTACAATATTTTAAGGAAGCGCTGCAAACAGGAGATATTAAAATATTTGAATATGAGTGGTTTGTCCATGGACGACGTCGTCATTTTGAAGCAAGAATATTGGCAAGCGGTAAAAATGAAGTTTTGGCTATTGTTCGAGATATTACAGAAAGTAAGTTAGCTAATATAGAGTTGAAACAAGCAAAAGAGGCTGCAGAAGGTGCTAACAAAGCCAAAAGTATGTTTCTTGCTAGTATGAGCCATGAGCTGAGAACACCTCTGAATGCGATTATTGGTTATAGCGATCTGCTGCGAGAAGATGCTGAAGATTTAGGCTATGAAGATTTTATTCCAGACCTGGAGCAAATTAAAAACTCTGGTTTACATCTGCTAACAATTATTCAAGATATCCTAGATATTTCTAAGGTAGAATCAGGCGAGATGACTATATATGAAGAAGAATTTGATATCTTGACATTAATAAGAGAAGTCCAATCCATTGTACAACCACTGATCATGAAAAATGGTAATTCTTTTCAGATACATTGTAGTAAAGAAATTGGAACTATGGTTGCTGACCGAACAAAAATTAAGCAAGTTGTGATTAATCTATTGAGTAATGCTAGCAAGTTTACTCACGAAGGTATCATTACTTTAAAGGTAGTTCGGGAACACAACATACAGCAGCATGGAAATGGTAGCAGCACATGGGAAATAGGGTCAGGTCATCTTTCAGATAATCAGGTATTAAATCAGATAATTTTTAGTGTAACTGATACTGGCATAGGTATGACTCCAGAGCAGATTGACAAAGTGTTTCAGCCTTTTGTACAAGCTGATAACTCTACGACTCGTAAGTACGGTGGAACTGGTTTGGGGTTGTCTATCTGTCAAAAATTTTGTGAAATGATGGGTGGAAAAATTACGGTAGAAAGCTCTGTTGGTGTTGGCTCTACTTTTAGTATAAATTTACCAACTGTTGTCACATTAAAAACTGACCATATTTTAAGTTCAGAGCGGTCGTAATATTATGTCCGGTAGCATCGGTGTAATTGGATGGGGAGATGGGACCCACCCCTCGCCCCTCCCAGGAGGGGAATGTGGGGAGATGGGGGGGAAATATTTGGTAATGGTTGAAGATGGAACATTTTTTTATACCGAATTAAACGGATTTGACATTATTCATCTATCTTTTCATTTTCCTGATGAGAATTCAGATGTTCAATCCCCCATTCGTGCATTTCATCAATCATAGGTTTAAGACTTTTTCCGAGAGGAGTTAAAGAATATTCGACTTTTGGAGGAACCTGTAAATAAACTTCCCGATGAACAATACCATCTGCCTCCATTTCCCGCAATTGTTGGGTAAGCATTTTGTGAGTCACACCTTGTAAAGAACGATGAAGTTGATTGAAACGTTTGACCCCATCAAATAATTCCTTGAGAATCAAAAGTTTCCAACGTCCACCAATGACTTTGATAGCCATCTGTGCTGGGCAATTTTTCTTCTTATTTGTACTTTTAATTTTCATCTCAAATTGTTGCTTTCCTCAGTTTTTATATTAAAGTTACCAGTTTTTATGACAGCCACTCGACCGAGATAAAAACCAATATTTTTGCTTTTGGTGACAACTACTTTAAAAATATCCCCACTCATAAAACCATAGGATTATTGGTGTCTAAGTTTAGGTTTGGTTCTAGGAAAACCATATTGATCAGTTCTACACATTTGTCTACTACCTCTACCCATAGTATCTTTTTGGGTACTATCTTACTTTAAAGTGCATACTATACATACTAACCTGACTTAAGCTAGATTATAAATGTCAAAACAAAATCTCAGTTATTAACTCCTATAGATTTTGTATCCAGAGATTAATGCAATAGAGAAAACACCATGAGTGAACCAATTATTGCAGATAACAAACATGTCGTTTTAGAACTTGAAGCAAGTACTTATATCATGTCCGGTTGAACAGTGATAAATAAATAACTACTGAGGAGTCAGGAGTCAGGAGTCAGGAGTCAGGAGGGAAGACTGAAGTGGGAAGAGGAAGAACTGGAGTTGAAGGAGAAAGTTTTTTTTATAACTAATTATCCGGACATGATATTACTATTGGTGTAAATGTGGTGCATCGAAAAAGCAACCATATTGTGATGGTTCCCATGCAGAAACTGAGTTTACTCCTATGGAATTTGAGTTAACAGAGAAAAAGAGTGTAGCACTTTGTAATTGTAAGTATACTAATAATCCTCCTGATTGTGATGGGACTCACGCTAAATTATAAATAAAATATTCATTTGTTAGTGTTGCATAATCAAACAATTATTTTGACTGAAAATTAACTTCTGGAAAATCACAATTATGCAACATTAGTTGGGAGTAATCAAACATAAATTATCATTTTCTTTATGGGTTTAATACCCCACCGTCTACACGGTGTTCAAAATTACTTGGGGGAGCGAATCCCCATGTAATTTCTCTCCTGTCTCCTGTCTCCTGTCTCCTGTCTCCTTCTTCAACAAATAATTTCAGTTATTCAACCTAGTTATATCATGTCCGGTTGAACAGTTATAAATAAACGACGAAGGAGTCAGTCCTCAGTTGTCAGGAGTTAGGAGGGAAGAAAGAAGAAGTAAAGAGAAACTTTTTTGACCACTAATTATCCGGAAATGATATTATTAATTTTTTTTATTAGTCAAAATTAATATTAGTAATTAAAGTTTAATTTTCACAAAAAAATCAAATTTTATCGGAGGTAGTAAGAATGATTTCTATACGAAAAGCTGAAGCAAGAGGGCACGCAAATTATGGTTGGCTCAATAGTTATCATACATTTTCTTTTGCCAACTATTTTGACCGTGAATATATGGGGTTTCGCTCTCTCAGAGTAATTAATGAAGATAGAGTTTCTCCTAATAATGGTTTTGGAACTCATGGACATCGAGATATGGAAATTATTACTTATGTTTTAGAAGGAGCATTAGAACATAAAGATAGTGCAGGAAATAGTGCTGTACTTTATCCTGGAGAAGTACAACACATGAGTACGGGTACAGGAATTATGCATAGTGAATATAACTACTCAAAATCTGAGGAGGTTCACTTTTTACAAATTTGGTTACTACCAAATTCTAGGGGTTTAAAACCAATTTATAATCAACGTTCTTTTGATATAGAAAAAAACTCTGGTAAATTAAATTTAGTAGTTGCGAAAGATGGTAGAAATGGGGCGCTAAAAATTAATCAGGATGTTGATTTATTTGCAGGTATTTTGAAAGAGGGAGATCGCTTGTCTTATTCTTTTGATTCTGAACGTTACGGATGGGTTCAAGTTGCTCGTGGGGAAATAGACCTTAATGATTTATCTTTAAAAGCAGGTGATGGTGCTGCTTTAAGCGAAATTAATGATGTTGATATTACAGCTAAGTCAGATGCAGAAATTCTTTTATTTGATTTAGCATAGCTCATTTCAGTTATCAGTTATCAGTTATCAGTTATCAGTTGTCAGAATGAATAGATTTAATGCCAGTTTTGATGTCGTCAATTATATTTTTTGTCAAAGAGATATCTCTTGAACGTGTCTTTTAATCACACTTATTATTCATAAAATTCTTTTTTTTAAAGTGGTGTAATGTAATTTCCTGATAATTAGCGACAAAAAAACTTTTTCCTCCTGATATCAAGTCTCATTAATTAGCCATAATAAGAATGTTTTCTCTGATAAATTTCTCCTTGTTCCCTCTTCCTTATTCCCTAAATTTTTTATTGTGGGTATTCAAACAGATTTAACATTATACTTTAAAACTCCTGACTCCTGACTCCTGACTCCTGACTTCTCCTATTAACCAATTTCTCTCCTGTCCTAATAATTTGCCCTGCTAAAATAGCTGCCCCAAAACCATTATCAATATTCACAACACCTATTCCTGGAGCACAAGAATTTAACATTGTTAATAGTGGAGCTAAACCATCAAAATTAGCTCCATAACCTACACTTGTAGGTACTGCAATAACGGGACAATCTGCTAAACCTGCAACTACACTAGGCAAAGCACCTTCCATTCCTGCAACTACAATTAGTACATCCGCTTCTGCAATTAAATGTTTATTACTTAATAAACGATGTATTCCTGCTACTCCTACATCCCAAAGTCGCTTTACAGAAAAACCACAAAGAGTAGCTGTAACTGCTGCTTCTTCTCCTACTTTTAAATCAGCAGTACCAGCACTGACAATTGTAATTACACCTTGATGTTTTGGAGTAGGAAAATCAGAAATAATTGCACATATTTTTGCATCTCGATAATAATAAAGACCAGCAATTTTGTCCTGTAACTCTTCATAAATTTCTGGTTCAATTCTTGTTGCCATTACTACAGGATTATTTTTCCTCATTACCTCCATGATTTTGACAATTTGTTCTGGTGTTTTTCCTGGTCCCCAGATAACTTCAGGAAAGCCTGTTCTAATATTTCTATGGTGGTCAATTTTGGCAAAATTTTCGACATTTTCAAAGTCAAAATTCTTGAGTTTTTCTAAAGCTGATTCTGGAGTAATATCTCCTGTATAAATTGCTGTTAATAACTGCTTTAAATCTTCTGATTTCATTAGAATTAAATAAATAAGGGAGTAGGGAGTAGGGAGTAAGGGAGAAAGATTGTTGTTGGGTTTATCCTACGGATAAGCTGGCGCTAACCTCCCTCAATCTAACCTACATCTATTGCAACATTTAAGAGGATATCTGAAAAGTTTTTTGATACTGAATTTTGCCCCCCTAGCCCCCCAACTTTGGGGGGAACAAGAGTCAATTTGCTTCTAAAAGTCCCCCAAAATTGGGGGATTTAGGGGGCTTGAATGTAGCAAATGGGATTTCTCAGACAACCTCTAAGATGAAACAGTTTACTACTATACTGATTGATTACTTTGAGAATTTTACCTAATCATTTTTGCAAAGTGCTATAAATTAATCATTGATATATTATACCATTTTGAAAAAAGAATGTTACGAATAATAAGCATGAGAAAAAGACTTTACAGGAGGTATTCCTTTGACAAAAAATAGAATTTATTAGCTCAAAACTGCTATTGAAATTATTCATTCTGACTCCTGACTCCTGACTCCTGACTCCTAAGAAATACCCTTACTATTTGTAGCAAACATTTATAAAATTGGTATTAGACATCTCCAAAAGTCAAAAATCAAAGCAATTATTATCTATAAGCAGTCGAAGGAAAGGGCGCGGAAAAATCAAAAACTTAAAACTAAGACAACGTAAGATTTTCCTTCTTCCTTCTTCCTTCTTACTTCTTCCTTCTTACTTCTTTACTCAGAAATTTGCAGTTCATATAAATTCCAAAAACCTCCGGAAAGTTCAGTATATTGAATTCCTTTAATCCGATTTCTTATAGCTTCAAATTCTAGAGGATTGACCATATATATAAAAGGTAATTCCTCAGCAATAATTTGCTGTGCTTGACCATAAATTTCTTTTCGTTTTTCTTCATCTAGCACTTGAGAAGCTCTAATATAAAGATCGTCTATTTCTTGTTCCCAATCATTGATTTTCCAACCTTCTATATTGTCTTCTCCAGGTTGAGGTCCTTGATTAAAAGTGTGTAATCTACCATTAACAGACCAAATATTATAACCACCATGAGGTTCAATACCTCCTCCTCCAAAACCTCCTAGATAACCTTCCCAATCTCTGGATAAAGATAGTCTTTCTACATAAGTATTAAAACTGAGAAACTGCATATTTACTTTAATACCTATTTTGGCTAAATCTTGATTAATTTGTGTTGCCATTTGTTCTCTAACTTTCCGACCCGCACTTGATAATAAATTAAATTCTACTCGATTACCTTCACTGTCTAATAATTCACCATTTTGATTATATTTAAAGCCAGCACTCACTAAAAGTTCTTTGGCTTTTTCGGGGTTGTAATTGTAAATTTTTAAGCCTTCTTCTGGAGATAGATAAAAAGGACTGGTGACCGGAATTGGTGAATATTGGGGCGCACCTAATCCACGGTATATATTATTTGTCATTGCTTCCCTATTAATTGCATAGGCGATCGCTTGCCGAAAAGCTTTGTTATTAAACCATCGAGATTTAAAGGGTTTAACAAATGGTTCACCTTGAGCATTCTTTGCCTCATTCAAATTAAAAGAAATAAAGCTAGAAGCAGATGTCGGACCGCCATTATAAATAGTATACTGGCCGCGATTTTCTTCTCGTTTTAACAGAGGATACATTTCTGCTGCTACTTGAATTGTATCTAGTTCTCCAGAACGAAAATTTAATAGTTGGTTATCTGTATTTTCGATGACTTGCCAGACAATATTTTCAATATAAGGTAAATTATTTCCTTGCTCATCTTGACGCCAGTAAAATGGATTTTTTTCTAAAATAATTCGCTGATTAGGTGTATAACTTTTGAGGCGATACATACCATTACCAACAATTTCTCTTACCGGGGTATCAGTTCCCCATTTTGTGAGATAGTTTAATTCTCCTTCCGAATTAGTAGTACGAACTGACTCTTTTAAAGCATGAATAGGTAGAGTAGGTAATCCTCCGGCATATCTAATAAAAGGAGCAAAAGGTTCTGGTGTGGAAAATTCTATACGGCGATTATCTATTTTTTTGACTGTTGGTAAAGCACCACTTTGACCGATTCTGAGAATGTCTTTAAAGCTAGTAGGAATTTTATCGCTGAGGTATATTTCATTATAAGAAAAAACTACATCATCAGCAGTTAAAGGTTCTCCATCTGACCACTTCAAGCCTTCTTTTAAAGTAATAATTATTGTTTGTCCATCATCAGAAACTTTCCAGGATTCAGCTAAAGCTGGCTCCAATTCTCCTGTGATACCATTTTCAATAATTAAACCCTCATATAGATAACCAAAAACATTATATGCTGACTGATTTAATGGATAGTTGAAAGTAGAGGCATCACTAGGGGTAGGTACAACAATACGAGATTGATAATTTGATGGTGCTGGTCTACAAGCACTGAGGAAAAATATTAAAATAACTATGCATAAAATTGCTAATTTACGGTAGTTATTTTTTTGGGTATTCAAGTTAGTCATATTCAGGTAATTGATATATCTGTAACTAGATAATACCAAATTAAACTAAAGATATTTCTGTTGTGAGCCAAGAAATTTATTTCTTGACGGATAACAAGGCTAGAAAATTTGGTGATGCCCAAAATAATGAAAATTGGATCGTAGTTATTATGAAAAACGATTTCAATATTATTTTTGAATCAAACCTATCAAGAACACCTCCAATGTGTCACTAAATCTTAATCCCTAGAGTAGACAATGCACACCAAAAAGCTATAGTTATCTTCTGAAGGTTTTTGAAGGAACCTCACCAAATACCTTATAATAATCCCTTGCTAATTGTCCTCGATGATAAAAGCCAAATTCCTGAGTAATTTCTCTGAGATTACCCTGTTTATCTTTTTGTTGAAGTTCTTCATGTAGAGCATGAAGACGTAGATGTTTAAAATATTTTTGGGGTGACATCTGATAATAGTCTTTAAAGATATATTCTAAGGTTCTTTGACTAATTTTTAATTCCTCACATATATCCTGAGTTGTAATATATGATTTGAGATTACTAAGGTAAAAGTCTTCCGCTTTTTTTAAAATACGACTTCGGTTTATTTGTGGTTTTTTCAGTCTAATTTCTGTTGCTTCTGCGATCGCAACGATCAGAGTCTGAGCTATTTCTTCTTCTAATTTATGTTTAAGGTAATGGTTAATTAATAAGGAATTAACAGAAGAATAGGTTTGAGCATTGATTTGAAATAATAATTGATAAAGTTGATAACACAATCGCCGTATATAGTTAATTTTTTGGCGATCGGCTTTGATGACTGGGGGAATACTTTGCTTATTCAGTTGTTTTTGAAATTCAAATAATTCTAATGTTTCACAGATATTATTGAAAAATTCATCCTGAAAAAAGAGGAAATAATTACCGTGGAATTTCTGTCGTAAATCAGCTACTTGTTTTTCCGGATAAACAATGGTGATCGTGTTTATATCTGTCTTGTATTTATGGGAGAATAAATTACCGTAATGAAAAGCAGAAAAAGCAAAAGTAAAGTGATTTAGGCAAACTCCCCTATATAAAAACTGAGAATTTTGCTGGAATAAACCTAATTTTATATTATCAGTGAAAACCTGGGATACATAGCACTCAAAACTTCGATCGCCTAAGTGGCATATTTCACCAATAAACGTTTTCTCAAAACTTCTAAGTTCTGATAAATCCAGAAAATGATTATGTCTAAAAGTTATGTTTTTTTGTTCTAAAAGCAACTCTGATTTTTGTTCAAATTCAAACATATTGTGATATTCAAACTAAGTCAAAAAACTATAGGCTTAAGCCACCATTAAGGTTAATTTTTGTTAAGAAAAAAAACTTGCGTTTTTTAGATCGGTTTGAAGAATTGTATCGTTTATATTGTCGTTGTGTCCCAAAGATTCCAGCTAAAATTTAACTTTTTTAGGACTTACGCCGGACAACCTATTTTCCTCATTGGGATTGAATGAATCAGGGTAATTTGCTTTACTAACTAGGCCGTTATAGTGGGCTTGATTTTTGCTCAAATCCAAATGATGTACTCATAACTCACCCCAATTCCGCTTTGGAATGTGGTCTGAGTTCTGTTAACCCTTTTTTCAAGTAAATTAATGTTTTTCAACCATACTTTGACCCGTATTGGGAGGTTAGTTGTGGTGTTTACCATCGCACTCTCTCTCCTGCTAGGTACCGCTGTCCCCCCTGGCATGGCCCAAGACCTGCCTCTCTCAGAACCCGATTTTCAGGGTCACATTGACAAAATTAACAAAACCTACGTCTACTCAGAGCCAGATCCAGACATTCTCAGCTCACCTACTGCCCTCCCTACAGATGCACCTAACGTTGTGCTGATAATGTTGGATGATGTGGGTTTTGGTGCCTCGGAAACCTTTGGTGGCCCAGTTCATACCCCCACCCTTGAGAAATTGGCAGCAGATGGCTTAAGCTACAACCGCTTCCATACCACGGCCTTGTGTTCTCCTACCCGCGCCGGGTTGCTAACAGGTCGCAACCATCACTCTGCTGCCACTGGGGCTATTACAGATGTGTCAACTGGGTTCCCCGGTTATACCGGACTCATCCCCCAGAGCACTGCTACTGTTGCCCAAATTTTGCAAGACCACGGCTATAAAACAGCTTGGTTAGGCAAAAACCACAACTTACCTGCCGAGCAAAGCAGTAACGCAGGTCCATTCACCCGCTGGCCTAATGACCTTGGCTTTGACTACTTCTATGGCTTCCTCGGTGGCGGTGGGGAGACTGACCAATGGTATCCCGCCCTGTATGAAAACCGCAATCCCATCAATCAACCTTCCTACCCTAATGAGGAAGACCTTGACAATAGCTACAACCTCACCCGCGATCTAGCCGATAAGGCCATTAACTGGGTGAGCTATAACCACTCCTTGTCTCCAGACACTCCTTTCTTTCTCTATTTTGCCCCAGGAGCTACCCATGCTCCCCATCAACCCCCTCCTTCTTATACCCAGAAGTACCAGGCCAGAGGAGAACACGCCATTGCAGCAGGAGTAGAACACAGAGGAATGTTTACCGAGGGCTGGGACGAGCTACATGATGAAATTTGTACAAATGAGAAAGATATGGGAATCATCCCTCAAGATGCCGAATGTACGGAGCGACCAGAGGAGATTCCAGCCTGGGATAATAGCGATTTTAATTATCCAAACGATGAATACAGGGATTTAATGGCCTTGCAAATGCAAAACTATGCAGGCTTCCTGGAATACACGGACGAACAAGTTGGCCGAGTGCTTGAGGCCATAGATGACTTGGGTGAAAAAGATAATACCATAGTTATCTACATTGTTGGTGATAATGGAGCCAGTGCAGAAGGCGGCTTAATGGGTGGCTGTAATATGAGCGCCACCTATGCTGGCCTTGACTTTACCAAGGAAGAGAACCTCAAGTGCCAAGAAGAATTGGGCTGGGGAAATCCTGGAACGACTCCTCACTATGCCGTGGGTTGGGCTTGGGCTCTGGATGCTCCCTTCCGCTGGACTAAACAAATTGCTTCTTACTTTGGCGGCACTCGCAATCCGATGGTGGTTTCTTGGCCAGGTCACATTAATGTCGAGGAAGATCGCACAGCAAATCTACGAGATCAGTTTCTCCATGTTATTGATGTTACCCCAACAATTTTGGATTTGGTTGGCATCGAGCCTCCTGAGTATGTCAATGGCATTGAGCAAAAGCCAATGGAAGGCGCTAGCTTTGTCAACACCTTCGGATCTGATGGAGCAAACGCAATCCCACTTCGGGATACTCAGTATTTCGAGATGTTTGC
This sequence comes from Okeania sp. SIO2C9, assembly GCF_010672455.1. Lineage (GTDB taxonomy): Bacteria > Cyanobacteriota > Cyanobacteriia > Cyanobacteriales > Microcoleaceae > Okeania. Next base: position 396,024 of record NZ_JAAHGO010000007.1, read on the forward strand.
CAATCGCGGGATTTACCATGATGGTTGGATGGCGTCGTCGTTCCATGGACAGCTACCCTGGGATATTTTTGCAAAGAGTACCCTGAAAGATAATCCAGAGCTAGAGGATGAGTGGGAACTGTTCGATCTGGAGAAAGACTTTGCCCAGAATACTAATTTAGCAACGCAGTATCCAGACAAATTAGAGGAAATGAAGGCTCTGTTCGATCGCGAAGCTGAAAAATACAATGTCTATCCCATTGACGATCGCTTTGGCGGACGGGCAAATCTCCCACGGCCTACTGTTTGGGAAGATCGTACCAAATTTGAGTTTTATCCTGGGGCAGTCTTTCTGCCTGGAGATGTTGCTCCCAACATTGCCGCTGACGACAACTTAGGCTATATCATTACTGCAAACCTGAATATTACTGATAAGGAGAATGTTCAAGGGGTTATCTTAGCCAGTGGAGGAGGAGATACTGGAGGCTATAGCCTCTATGTCAACGAAGACAATTATCCAGTCTTCGAGTACAAGTATCTCAATAGGACACGAAAAGCTATAGTTTCCGACGAAAGATTAAAGGATGGTCTGAATCAGGTTTCATTTTCCTTTAACTTTGACCCGGAGGAATTTAAGGAATCCAAAGACTTCAAGCGTATTGGTAGTGGTTATCTCTGTGTCAATGGTCAAAAGTTCGATTCCGATGAGAGTTGGGAAATCCTTAACGGTAACTTTAATATGGATAGCCAAGATGTGGGAATGGATCTGCGGGCTCCGGTGAGCAAGAACTATGAACCACCCTTTGAGTTTACAGACGGTGAGATTAAGAAGGTGACCATTGATATCGCTCCATCTGAAGAGGAACTCGCATCTGCTCAAAGCTGTGTATTGGATATCGCTCTAAATGAGGAGGAACTTACGTCTTCAGAAAAACCAGCATCTGGGGATAATCTGATTCCTGAAGAGTTAACCGAGCGCATTATTGAGGAGATACTTGAAAGGCTGGAAAAATAATACTAGGACTTGATGGTGCAAATCTAAGATAGAATGAACCACATCGTTGATTCTATATTGCACGCTAACTTTCCTTTTTCCCCTTTAGGCAAAGCTGTGGGGTGTCGATATCTTGACACTCCATAGCCTATACTAATATCATGTCCGGTTGAATAGTTACACTTTAGAGGAGGTAAGGCAGCGGGAGCAGGAGGCAGGAGGCAGAAGGAAAGAAAAGGTTAGAAGGGAAAAGGTTTTTTTATCACGCTATTATCCGGACATGATATAAGACGATATTGATTAGCGACCGCGACGTTCCTACAGTGTACGCAAAAGTATAATTTGGGAGGTTCTTTTCCAAGATGATTGCAATCGGGAATATGAATACAATAATGTCCCTTCTCTAAATGAATCTCTCGACGAAGCTCAAAATCGTGACAATTGGATCGTAGTCAGTATGAAAGACGACTCCAATACTATTTTTGAGTCAGAACTATCAAGAACACCTCCAGTCTGTAACTAAACTTTAATCAGTAGGGTGGGCATTGCTTACCTGATATCAAATTAAATTAAGACCTTATATGATCAAATTCTCAAGCATTTTATGAAAACTTTTTGCTTAAAATCACTTATTATCTCTTTCCTAACTTATGAATTATCTGAAGTTATCGCTTCATTACAAAATTTAGCTAGAGTAACACAACGGACCACTATCATATCCCCTGATTTTTCACTCTCTATGCTTTCTTTCGCAACGTCTCTGAAGGCAACTCTCCAAACATGGCTTTGTAATCTCTAGCAAAATGACCTGCACTCCAGAACCAAAATTGACCTGCAAGCATAGTTATAGTAGAGTTCTCCGGATCGCTTGCCTTCAGGCGTTGTCGTAATGCATTGAGTCTTCGCACCTTGAGATAACGCATCGGACTCATGCCAAATAACTCCTTAAAACCACGGGATAAGGGGGAACTGCTAGACTCTAAATTTTGAGCTAGCTGTTTTAAGGTCAGAGGTTCTTCAAAGCTAGATAACATTTCTTGCTCTGCTTGGGCAATCAACTTAGCTTGTCGGGAAGGTTTGAGGGAACTTTTGGAATTCCACTTGATGGGAATCTTACTAATTAACAAAGGCAGGAAATCATTAGTAATAAGATCCACAACATGATCTTGTTGTAACCAACTTGGTTTATGTTCTGCTAACCAAAATATTTCCTTCAAGTAATCTTTAATTTCTTTCATCCCAGTTGGTAACAAATTCACATAATTTTTACTCAGGAAACAATCATCCAGATCGTGGCGTTGTAGTTGGTTTGCATAAGCATGAAAAGTTTCCACAGGGATTAAAATATTTGCGATCGTTCCACCTTGAGGCATGAGGAAGTCTACTTCATCTCCATTGAAACCAAAAATAGTCCTTTGAGGATCGATAGGGCGACGGTGGGAGTAAAATTCTCCTTCATTCTCAAACCAGACCATCGTAAAATCTCGGTATTTCTTCAAGTCTTCACCCCAAGTTTGAATCCCTTGATTCGCCTGATTGTATATGAAATGTAACTCACCAATCCGGATCGACAAAAACTTACTCTGGAGAGGACCAGTAGTGAGTTGTATCATCTGCATTCCACGATAGCCACAAAACTCAGTTGAATCGTGTTTGAGTCTTAATCTGGATTACGAAGAGGCCATCGTCCTTTCTTATTGGCAATGGCGATCGCCTCTTTATTTTGAATGAACTCAGCAAACTGTGGTAAGTTACTCATTTTTTATCAAGTCAATTAATAGGTTTGTATAATCGACTGATTAGCAATAATCATTAAAAATTTCATATCATAATATGATAATTATTGCCTTTATATTAAGAATTATTTTGATTATAAGAAAAATATTAAATCTTCCTCAAGCTATTTGACAAAGATAACTTTAGCTAGAATAATGACTAACTAAAGAACTTGAAGAAAAAGTTTTCAGTAAATTTGAATTTTCTCTTTCTGATTCTTTGTAACAAAATCTTAACATAAAAAAAGTAGATTTTGCCTCATGCGAAAAGCTATGAAAACAGGGATTGCTATCGCAATTTCCCTAGTGTTTGCAATGTCGGGAATCCTGCCTTGGTTTCCTACATCTGCTGCATTAGCCCAAACAAATGAGCCTCCTAACATTTTAGTGATTATGGGAGATGATATTGGTTGGACAAATGTCAGCGCCTACGAAAAAGGCATTGTTGGTTACGACACCCCTAATATCGATCGTATTGCCAACGAAGGTGTGCTGTTCACTGACTACTACGGCGAGCAGAGTTGTACCGCCGGTCGATCAACATTTATCACTGGACAAAGCGGCCTGCGTACTGGTCTACTGAAAGTGGGCTTCCCTGGTGCGCCGTTCGGCATCCAAGACAATGATCCCACCTTGGCGGAGATGCTCAAACCCTTGGGCTACACGACTGGCCAGTTTGGTAAAAACCACTTGGGCGATCGAAACCAGTTTCTACCGACGGTTCACGGCTTTGATGAATTTTTTGGCAACCTCTACCACTTGAATGCGGAAGAAGAACCGGAGAATGAGGACTACCCTGAAGACCCAGAATTTTACAACAAATTTGGACCTCGTGGCGTGCTTGATTGCATAGCATCGGATGAGGAGTATGAAGAGCCAATTTACCAGGAAGATGGAACGCCGATTCCTGATCAAGAGCTCAGGGAGATATCTCTCCAACGCTTCGGTGAATTGGGCTATCAGTTCTGTAAAGATACAGGGCCCCTGACTATTCAACGAATGAAGAACGTAGATCGCGAATTCCTTAATCGCACCAAAACATTCATTACTAATGCTGTTGAGAACGACCAGCCTTTCTTTACCTGGTTCAACTCAACCCGTATGCACTTCTACACCCACATCAACAAGAAAGTGGATGGTCTTAGCGGTCAGGGTTTCTACGGCGATGCTATGTTGGAGCACGACGGCCATGTGGGCGAGTTGCTGAAGTTGCTAGACCCGCCTAGTGAAGACAACCCAAATGGATTGGGCATTGCTGACAATACGATTGTGATTTATACCACAGACAACGGCCCCCATTACAACGAATGGCCAGATGGTGCTCTGAGTCCGTTCCGTGGTGAGAAGAACACCAACTGGGAAGGCGGCTACCGGGTTCCAGGTTTAGTGCGCTGGCCTGGTCGTATTCCGGCAGGCGTTGTCTCCCATGAAATTTTCTCCCACCTGGATTGGGTGCCAACACTGATGGCAGCAGCTGGCGTGCCAGACATAAAAGAAGAACTGAAGCTGCCATGTACCGTGCTTCCAAATATCGGGAAGCCCAATCTCTGCAATACCTATCTGGATGGGTATAACCAACTGGCCTATCTGGAAAATGCGGACCAAACCGATGCCGAGGGGGCGCGTCCGGGCTTCATGTACTTTAATGATGAGGGTCAATTGCCAGGGGTTCGGGTTGGTGACTGGAAAGTCGTCTATCTGGAGCAACGAGCCCACTATTTCGATGTTTGGCGGGAAGAGTTTGTACCCCTGCGAATTCCCAAGCTGTTTAACCTGCGTCGGGATCCCTACGAGCGAGCAGATACAGATTCAAACAACTATAACCAATGGTGGATTCGCCGTAGCTACTTACTGATACCTGCGGGCACACTGGTGAAGGAGTACCTAGATACTTTTTACAAGTATCCCCCCAGTCAGCCTCCTTTCCAGGCTAATCCTAACATAATTGTTGATGATATCATCGATTCAATCTCTAATCAGGAAGGAGCAGTCGGTACTAACTTATATCAGGGTGCTATTGATTAGTCCGTGGGGACTTTGCCCATCAGTGATTTTCCAGGCAATTAAAATTGACTGCGATATTAATTCCATGACTACACTACGGTGTACACACAAGTAGAATTTAGGAGGATCTTTTAAAGACTTTTGTTGAAGATAGATCCTCCTATTTCTGTTAACAACAATTTGACCTATTTTATTTCTTGATTTAAAGGTGCGTAAATCAATCATGAACTTTCTCAATATCAACAGAAAAACTATCACATTTTTTCTTTCGGTTCTGCTCTCAATCTTTTGTTTAGGCGGTACTTTAGGTTGTCTTCCTGCTCATGCTGTTGGTGAAGAGCACTTAAATTCTTGGAATGATACTGAAGCCAAAGAAGCGATCACCAATTTCGTGAACCAAGTTATTACTGATGGTGTTCCAGTAAAAGATCGCATTGCTGTCTTCGATAATGATGGAACCTTGTGGTCTGAAAAGCCTGTGTATTTCCCAATTCAGTTTGAATTGTCAATATTGGCAAATCACGAGAGTTCTGTTGGCTTAACAACAGACGAGTATATAGAGAAAGCTCATCAATTTGTCTATGAAGAAAATCAGGTAGATTTTGGTGTTCCATATAGAGAACTTGTATATGAACCTGTAATTGAGTTAGTTAACTACCTCAAAGCTAACGGTTTCAAAGTCTATATTTGTTCTGGAGGTGATATTGATTTTGTACGTTCCTTTTCTGACGAAGCTTATGGTATTCCCCCTGAACAAGTGATTGGTACTGCCGTCAAAACAAGCTTCGATGGAGAGTTTGGAGGAAACGTAACACGTGATACGGGTTTTTTAGCAGGAATGGTGGACCATGAGCAGCTAGCTCAGTATAACGATCAAGAGGGTAAACCAGTAGGGATTCAAAATCATATTGGCAAACGACCTATTATTGCAGTGGGTAACTCTAGCGGTGATTTTGAAATGTTTCAATACACTGATACTGGGGTTGATCAATCCTTGATCGTGCTAATTAATCACGATGATTGTGTTCGAGAATATAAATACAATGACGATCCTACAAGCTTTGAGATCACAGATTATGACTTAGTACTTGATAATGAATCTCTCTATGTAGCCCAAAATCGTGAAAATTGGATCGTAGTCAGTATGCAAAACGATTTCAATACTATCTTTGAGTCAAATCCATCAAGAACACCTCCCATGTGTCCTAAATTTTAGTTAGTCGTCATTCGGGTGAGCTTTGCTCACCTGATATAAAATTAAATTACAGCGGTTTTCATGTCAGTAGACCAAAGTAGGGACGTTCCATGGAACGTCCCTGGATTTTGTTTGTGACCATGTGGTTCATAAATTTGAAAAGCGCTGTAATACCCTGTATTATCGAAATATCAACCATTTTATGAAAACTTTTTGGTTAAAATCACTTATTCTGTGTTTCCTAACAATATCCCTGATTTTCCCTTTCTCCACACCAGCACAAGCATCCTCTACAGATAATAGTTGTCCAGAGGGAATGGTATTTATTCCTGGAGGAACTTTTACAATGGGATCGGATAGTCATTATCCATCAGAAGTTTCGGCAAATGATGTCACTGTAGATAGTTTTTGCATCGATCGCCACGAAATCACCAATGCCGAATTCCGCAAATTTGTCAAGGCAACAGGCTATAAAACTATTGCCGAACGCCCCCTCTCAAAATCACAATTCCCCAATCTAACCGACAAGCAACGACAACCTGGTTCCCTCGTCTTTCAACCTCCCTCCGAAGGCATCCAACAAGTTGCTTACTTAAGCTGGTGGCATTGGACAGTCGGTGCTAATTGGCAACATCCCTACGGTCCAAAAAGCAACATCAGAGGGAAAAATAATTATCCTGTGGTTCACATTGCTTATGAGGATGCTGTTGCTTATGCTAATTGGGCGGGTAAATCTCTCCCCACAGAAGCTCAATGGGAATATGCAGCGCGGGGTGGTCTTCAGGAACAAGAATTTACTTGGGGAAATCAATATTCTGCAAAGAAAGCCAACACTTGGCAAGGGATGTTTCCCTTTTTCAATACCAAAGAAGATAACTATTTAGGAACTGCACCTGTAGAATCTTTTCCTCCTAACGGTTACGGACTGTATGAGATGACCGGAAACGTTTGGGAACTGACATCAGACTGGTATCAAGTCGGACATTCTGGCAAAGACCATAGTGTAAACCCCCTCGGACCGGACAAAACCGCTAGTTTCGATCCCATCAAACCCCAGGAAGGAGCTTTACACGTTATTAAAGGTGGTTCTTACCTGTGCGCTAAAAATTATTGTAGTCGTTATCGACCTGCTGCCAGAGAGTCTCAAGCTCCTGATACCGGTACAACACATATTGGGTTTCGCTTAATTATATCATCCAGTTGAATAGTGATAATGAAGGTTCGTACAGACCGTACAATGAGGTTCTAAAGTTGCTGCCGCCTTTAACTATTGAAGATGAGTTGCTCCTTGAAGGTCTCGATATTATTGAAAAATCAGTTAAGCAATCGTTTGAATCACAAGAGGAGCAAGCATGATATTACGTCGTTTGCAAGAGATTATCGGAACCGAACATGAGGTATTTGCTGAGAAGAAAAACTGGGTGAGTCGGCAGTTACTCTTGAAAGAAGGAACTTTGAGAATCCCGGTAGGAAAGTGTTTCGTTTATGCCCGCCTGAAATCAAGTCCGCTGCGATTCAAAAGTTGGAGAGCGGCGAGTACCATTTTGAAGGAGTTTAAGGAATAAATGAAAAAAGTATTATTTGTAGTGAATATTTCCCTGGTTTATGGTTAGCCCTAGAGGCTTTACTTGCAGGGAATTTAACCCAAGTATTAGCAATTTTACAACAGGGATTAAATTCTTTATAATATCAAAAGTTTGTCAAAAATTTGAGCAAAAATCTTAATTATGCTGAATAACCCTTCCGAAAATCATTACAAAAATATCGCCAATATTTACGATAATCTCTGGTCATACTCTCCTGAATATATTAAATTTACAACTCAAAAAATCATCGAATATCTACACCTAACTCCCACAGATACTTTGGTAGATATTGGTTGTGGAACAGGAATTTATAGCAAAGAAATTATCAATCACATTCAATTACAGCAACCGATTATTTGCGTCGATCCTTCTGCTGAAATGCTAGGAATAATTCCTGCAAATAGTCGATTAAATCTCATAGAAATGGATGGAGTAAAATTCTCTAAAAACCCAGGAATTTATAACAAAATTTTCTTAAAAGAAGCTATCCATTATATAGAGGAAAAATTTATACTATTCCAGAATTTATGGCAAAGACTAACTCCTAGAGGAATTTTCTTGTTATTGCTTTTACCACCCACTATTGAGTATCCTTTATTTGCTAAAGCACTAGAATTGTACGAAAAAAAACAACCTCACTATCAAGAACTAATTGATTTACTTCAAAAAGTAGGTTTTTTTGTCGATTCTGATATTATAGAGTACCCTTTAGAATTGCCAAAAAGTCAGTATTTTGAAATGGTAGAAAATCGTTATATGTTTTTGCTTTCTGAATTTAATGATACTGAATTAGCAGCAGGTTTAAAGGAAATGGAAGAGAAATATCAGGATAAATCAGTTTTGAAATTTAGCGATCGCATGGTTTTTATCGCAGCAACTAAACCTGAGTATATCTGAAGTTAGTAGGGGTGAATGGCCATTCGCCCCTATGTTCTTGCCATGACTAAAAGTGCATTATGGCATATTTAGACATTATTTTTTTGTAAACCTTTTCTCTTACTGCACTTTGAGCTGGAAGTTGTAAAGACCTGATTGAGCAGCGCTGTACCGTTCTTAGAAACCTACGATTATCTGCAAAAATCTATGATTTTCTATAAATAATTCGGTTTTGAATCCAAGTAGCATAAAACAGATAATTAGAAATTATTATAGATTATACCAGATTATAGCCAACAGTTACTAGACCTACTTAAGAAATGTTTTTCTCACTGTTGTCTACTAATGCTAACTGTTCTCCTTTGTAGATAAACGTTGTAAAGATATGCTTGCTGCTTGAGATACTTGAGAATGGCTATCTTTTTCTAAATATTTCAAGGCAGATATACTCTTAGGAGTAGGCATATTTCCTAAAGCTTCTGCTAAACGTTGGCGAATTAACCAATCTTCTGAAAGGGCAAACTTGAGAATATGTTCTACTGCTTCTAAGTCTCCAATTTCTCCTAAAGCGGCGATCGCTGCTTGTTGTATCACCATCTCCTGATTATCTAAAGCTTCTATCAATAAATCACGGGCACGTCGATCTTTAAGGTTGCCTAGAGAAACTGCGGCACTGAAGCGTACTAACCAACTGGTATCTTCATAAAATGCTCTTGCTAAGGGTTCAAAAGCTCTAATATCCTCTAGATAACCTAACGCCCCCGCAGCATCAGCGCGAATGCCATAATCTGCATCTTTTTCTAACAATTCTACTAAAATTGAGTAGCATTCCTCTGTCTGTTTTACACCCAGGGCAAATACTGCCATGGAGCGTACTGGTAAATTTGGGTCATTCAATACTTTTTTAATCAAAGGTACTGCCTCAGTAGCAGATACTTCTCTTAGATAGGCCAGGGCAAGGAGGCGATCGCGAGAATTTTCACTATCTAATTGGACAGATATTTGCTCTAAACTCATATTTTGCATATTTGGCCTTTATTTGTAAAACTTTACATTTGTCTTATATTATAATTATAGTTAATAAATGAAGAGGGAAGAAGTTAAAAACAAATAAATCAAGAACAAATAATAATAGTGAGCTTTTGTGGAGAAGATTCTTCTATACATAAATTGATCACTCTCCTTGTTGTAGCATTCTTTTTAATAGTTGGTAGAATTATTCTTTTTAAATATTGGAAATAGTAGGGACATTCGATAGTATATTCCGACAAATATTATAGTTTTTAATCTGTGGCGATCTGTCTGAAAATTACTACAAGTAAAAAGAATCTTAGATTTTTTTCTCTCCTCCTAATATTTTTGATTAATTATCAACTGCTTATATTTTATGAAACTATAATTATAAGTTCAAATATTTTGCTGTTGATTATCAATATTTTTAGCAATGTTATGTAAGTTAGTTTTTCAGCCCCACTTTTTAGTGCCAATCACCTAATTCCCCTTTTCAAGTTTCATCTTCAGCGAGGGTAATTAGTTCATCTTTAAGGGTTAAGTCAAATTTAGTATGCAAACTTGGCGCTATATATATACCAAAATTATTTTCTTTATCTTGAGATTGAGAAGTTATCTTCACGCCAATACAAATTTCATTACGAGATTGAGCAGCAAATACACAGTCAGCAAAAGATAATTTACCAATTTTTTCAGTAGGGAAGAAAAGTTCTATAGGTTTAATATACATTTCACTACCTTCTGCCGAAAATAAATAACGATAGACTAATATTACCCCTGGTTCTTGAGATACTTGGGCTAAAATTTTCGACACGAATTGATTAGATAGTAGGAAGTCTTGAACCCCAGCTTTAATTACCAGATCTGTTTCTTCGGAGTCAGCTAATTCTGCTACTAATTCAGTTGTAACTGGCTTTCCTGTTTGCTCTGTATATTCCCAAAATATTTGCCGAATTTCTAGTAATATTGTTAGAGTTTTAGCATCTATTTCTTCAGAGTTTTTACCTTTACTCGCTAAAATTGAGATGCTGTTATATTTATATGGTTGGAGAGTTTCGAGTTCCTCAACAACATCTACATCTATTTCCCAAATTTCCATTGAAACTTCAGGATAAGTTTGACGAATTTCGTCAAATTGAACTTTAATTTCTGGTGTTAAGTTGTGAGTAACCAGATTAATTTCTGAACCCTCAAGTACATATTTAGCATATTCTCGGAGACAGATTGAAGTCTTTGAGTTCCAACCAATAATTAAATGTTTTTCTGTTTTTCTAGCAAGAGTTTTTCGGGAGTCAAGATAACCTAAAACTTGAGGTTTAACGAAAGGTTCCTGATGAAATGTAATTAGGGAGTCATCTTCCGCTAAAACAATTATTGATTCAGCATCTATTAAGTTGTAATTGTTATCTGGTTTGATAATTACATTACCATTTTTATCTCGCACACCTAAAGGAATACTTTTATAAAAATGAAATTGTAATTCGGTAAAACTTAGGTTTTGCCAATCATGTTCAGGACGATAAAAATAAATTTCATTTCCAGCAAAACCTACTAAATTTAAGTATACTGTTGCTAGCCCTACAGAGCGTGAAGTTTGGACTAAAATTCTACCTAAAATATCAGCTTCATTCAAAGTTGTTACAGCTGCAGGGGCAATGCTTTTAGCTAAAATACGATATTGTTCTGAGTGAATTTCAGCTATTATTGGTGGTAAAGATAATTTTTGTTCCTCATTAGCTGCTACAGTGGCTAAAATTGCTTTGACAACTCTGGCATCAGATAATTTTTTAAACTCTTTTGAATCTGAGCCTTTAGCATCGTTTAAAAGAACTACCGATCTAGCAACTTTAACTCCAACTTTATTCAGATTATTTATATTTGTTACTGTTCCACTACGAGTAACTACTCTAGTAGTTTTTAAGTCTCCTAATTTCTCCCGGAGAAAATCATCCATTTGTTCTTTATCTTGTGCTGATAAAATCACAATTACTGCATCAGATTCTGATTCATTGGCTATTACTAATTCAGTAATAATATCTACAATTCTGTCATTAAAACCTAAAATTAAAGTATGGTTTTTTTCTACTACCAAACTTTTACCTTTTTTCAGTAAAGTCAGTCGCGATTCAAATTCTTGAGTTATAAAAGCTACTAAACTAGAAAAAAGTACTAAACCTACAAAAATAGTTAACACTCCTACAGTTTTAGTGGAGAAATTTGCTTCGTCTCCGGTGTCTCTGAGACCTATAAGTTGAACAAATACATCCCAAAGTAAATCGCCTTCTAAATCTTGATTTGGGAACAGCCACTCAGAAATATAACGTAGAACTGTCATAAATACAAATGCCCCAAAAAAAGCAGAGAGCAATGCTAGAAATACAGAAAATCCACCCCTTGACATAAAGTTGTCAAACTTATATTGAAAGCGTTCTTGCCAGGAAATTTTACTTTGAGCAGACATAGATTTTTTCTTCAAATTAATATAACTATTTTGCCTGTGGTTGAATATGGATAAACATAATTTTATTTATCATTGATAATTATACAATGAATGAATGTATGTATGTTTAAAAAAATAGGAAGTTTTGTAATTAACTAATAAAATTCAACACAGGTACTTAACTATTGATTAAGACAGTCTGGTTGAATACTTATAAATAGCAAAAGGGAACATAGAAAAGACAGAAGGCATAGAAGGATATAGTTTTTATAGCAAACATGATTAAATAATGTGATAAATAAGCTAATAAGATGTGGGTTTCTTGATTTGGTTTGCTGGTAAAATTCGGATTGATGGAAAACCTCAAATCGTAAGCATTCAGCCGTCAGCTAGCCTCCTATGGTCGGAACTACGGACTTCAGTTATTGCTTTTAGCTTTAGATAAAAACTTTACTAATTAAGTCAGAATTTATACTTACTACAAAAACTGACTTTAAAGTCTATATTTATTTAACCCCTTCTTTTGCGGAGAGCTGACAGCTAATAGCTGTTTGCGCAGCATTCCGCAGGAAATGCTTACCTCAAATCTACTACCTATTAATTGATCAATTTATTAAACATTTCGTTATTTCTAATTTCGTCAAAGTCTGGTTCATTTTTTGCCATTTCTTGACATCTACTAGCATTGAGACTAATGGCTTTTTTCAAGGTTTTTAAACCTGCTTCAAGTTCACCTTTCAAAATACAACAACGAGCCTTATTATACCAAGCACTAAAAAAGTCAGGTTTAATTTTTGCTGCATTATCATAACAAGCGATCGCTTCTCCATAAATACCCAACTTCATCAAAGCAACCCCCCGATTATTCCACGCATCGCTATAATTATTTTTAATAGCAATTGCCTGATTATAAGACTTAACTGCCTCTTGATATTTTTGAATTTTTGCTAAACAAACACCACGGTTATTCCACGCATCAGCATAATCAGATTTAACTTTAATTGCTTGTTCAAAAGAATTAATTGCCTCTTGATAATGCTGCAATTCTATTAAAGAAACACCACGATTATTCCAGGCATCAGCATAATCAGCGCGAATTTGTAACGCTCTATCATAAGACACTATCGCCTCATCATACATTTTTAATCTTGTCAATACCACCCCTCGATTATTCCAAGTATCTGCCATTTCCGGATGAATTTTTAAGGCTTGATTGTAAGAAGAAACAGCTTCTTTGAGTCTACCTGCAAAGAAAAATTTATCTGCTTGTTTAGCATAATCATTTGCCATCATTAACGACTCAGAATTATCAGTTTTAGCAGCAGAATATTGAATCAACGTATCCTTTTGCAGTTGTTCTATTTTTTCGTCAGCTTGTTCACTTTGTTGTTGCAGTTCATCTAATATTATTTTAGCTTCATTGACGATTTCTTTTAACTGAGATATTGTGTCATATTTAAAACTTTCAATTTCTTGCTCTGTAATAAAAATTTTGTTAGATAATTTTGTCTGAAGAAACCAAATCCAAATGGCGGCAGAAGCGGGAAATAAAGTCAGCAAAATCAAAAAAATACTGAGCAATGATGTGGCATGACGAAATGTATAATCTACTTCTTCTCGCACGCGACTACGAATTTCTTCTTTCAGTTGAAAATTTTCTACTTTTTCCTGATTTTGAGCTAGTAAACTATCAATTGGATTAGTTACTAAATTTTTATTTTCCGGGAATACAGATAATAACTTTAAATCATTTTTTGGTTGGTAATTATCGTTAATTTTATTCTTTGTCCCTTGACTATACGCAGAATTTCCATTAATAGAAAATATTAGGGTGATAATTAAAATATAAATTGACTTTGGTAAGCCTTTACTGAGGTTTTTTAACATCTGCTTGTGGCAAAACTCTACCATGTTATATATAGCAAACTTTTTGAAATTTGGTATTATGTCATGTCCGGTTGAACAGTTATAAATAAACGACGAAGGAGTCAGTCTTCAGGAGTCAGAAGGAAATAAAGAAGAAGAAAGAGGAGGAGAAGAAGAAGGAGAAAGTTTTTTTATCACTAATTATCAGGACATGATATTAGGACAGATTGATAGCTTAAAACTCAGACAACGTTATTTCAGTTATCAGTTATCAGTTATCAGTTATCAGTTATCAGATTTTTGCTTCTTCCTTCTACCTTGAAGAAGGAGTCAGGAGTCAGGAGTCAGGAGTCAGGAGGGAAAATTGCATGGGGATTCGCTCCCCCAAACAATTTTGAGCACCGTGTAGACGGTGGGGTATTAAACCCATAAGGGAAATGATAAACTAATAATATTTCTATCTATAGCATTAGACATCTCCTCCAAATGAGGGAGTAGGGAGTAGAGGGAAAGATCAGTTATCACTTATCAGTTATCAGATTTTTACTTCTTCCTTCTACCTTGAAGAAGGAGTCAGGAGTCAGGAGTCAGGAGTCAGGAGGGAAAATTGCATGGGGATTCGCTCCCCCAAACAATTTTGAGCACCGTGTAGACGGTGGGGTATTAAACCCATAAGGGAAATGATAAACTAATAATATTTCTATCTATAGCATTAGACATCTCCTCCAAAAGAGGGAATAGGGAATAGGGAATAGGGGGAAATAATTGATAATTTCTGTACTATAATTGATTTGATTTTTGATTTTTGGAGATGTCTATTATAGAAATAGCAAATTTTTGACTTTTGACTTTTGACTTAAAAATGTCTGAATGGATTGAAATTGGTAGAATTGTTGCTCCTCAAGGTTTGAGAGGAGAGTTGCGAGTATATCCTAACTCTGACTTTCCAGAAAGATTCTTAGAACCAGGAAAAAGATGGTTATTACAACCAGGTCAGGTAGACCCCCAAGATATTGAGTTACTGGGTGGTCGTTATCTTCCTGGTAAAGAGTTATATGTAATACAGTTGGCAGGGATTGAAAATCGCGAACAAGCTGAAGCATTACGCAATAGTCATTTGTTCGTCCAACGAGGCGATCGCCCCCAACTAGCAGAGGATGAATTTTATCTACCAGACTTAATTGGTTTGACAGTTCTTAATCAATTAAATGGGGAAATTATTGGTAAAGTTGTGAGTATGATTTCAGCAGGAAACGATTTATTAGAGGTAGAAAAAATATCTACAGATACTCCTATTATTTCTGAAACTATTACTCAAGATAAACCACCACAAGAAAGTGGGAGAAGTCGGCGTAAGAAACATCAAAAAAAGCCTAAATATTCCCCTCCTAAAAATTTATTAATTCCTTTTGTTAAAGAAATTGTTCCTGTAGTTGATTTTGAAAAAGGCATCATTGAAATTCTTCCCCCATTAGGGTTAATTGACTTATAAAAAATGGGTGCATTTCAATTTTGATTGAAGAAGGAGACAGGAGACAGGAGACAGGAGACAGGAGGAAAATTACATGGGGATTCTAACCCCAAGTAATTTTGAACACCGTGTAGACGGTGGGGTATTAAACCCACAAAGAAAATGATAAAGCCAAAAAATTATCGCTTTTAGGCAACAGCTCATCTGGCAACAGGCAACAGGGAATATATAGGAAAAAAGTATTTTTGCAAATATGAGATGCTCCCTAAAAAATTACATCAACTGAAATTCTTTAATAGCAGGTAAAAAGTTTTTATTTTCATGACTTGGGCGACTAAGTTTAATCAGAACAAATCTTTGTAGTGGAGTTAGATTTTTCCATTGCTCTAATTTAATTTCAACCCCTGTTTCTTGAGCTTTACTTTGAACAGCATCCGGAATTTTTGTGTTATCCATCCAAGCTGGATTTAGTTCTATAGATAATTCTTTAGCAGGGGTATCTGTATGTTGAATTACTAACTCATATAGCCACTCTCGATAATTTTTAATTTCCTCTGGTGTACTGCAAGATTTATCTACTAGCTCTTGACGAATTAAATGATTAAATTGATGCCAGTGAGATAATTTTAATTTAACTCCACAGGTATCTAATTTATAACGGACTATCATAGGAATACATCGTAGAGATTCTACAAAGTCTTGCTCAAATTCAAAATAATTATTCATTATATTTTCTTGATTTTTCAGTTTTATATAATGTCCGGTAAAACAGTTATGATTAGGGTCGTAGTTTTGCTCTATTCCTAATATTTAGGGTTTGCTGAAAAAGTATTTTAGTAGGGGTAGGAGACAGGAGACAGGATAAATGGGAATGATATCATGTCCGTTTATATCGTTTGTGTAAACCCAAGGGTGAATATCTACAGGAAATAATGGTTTTTTTCTTGCGAGGGTAGCCTTTCTTCCTCTTCTCTCTTCCCTCTTCCTTCTTCCCTCTTCCTTCTTCCTTACCTTTGCTATACAAGACCGATGCTGCCGGACATGATATGAGCGAGGAAGTAGGAGTAAGAATTGTAAGAGTGATTTTTCTGCCCAACTATGAGCCTAAAATACTAACTTTTTGAGCGTTTTAGACTGAAACAGGCGCACTTTTTTCGTTCCCAAAAAGGCTAAATTATTTATATGTCAATGCTTTTATATTTAATCAGCAAGCCCTATTTAGCCCTAATATTAAGTCTGATTAATTAGCCATAATAAAAATGTTTTATAGCGTTTCTCAAATTAGTGAGATACAGTTGGTTTTCTTTTTTTCTATCCCCTGTCTCTCGAATTACTACTCCCTACTCCCTAAAACAAATGAATTTTGTACCTCACCAATATGAGAATTGCTATATTAAGTAATTAACACAGACTGAATAACTTTTTTTGATAATTATTAGCTAGTTATTGTTAATTATTCTTATTTTTACTTCTCCCCCACCTGCCCACTACCCCAGGGCTAATTCATTGTCGTCAGAGAATATTTATATGGATATGAAATACATTTAATTATGCAAATATTAAGAATCTCCCCATCTCCCTATCAATTTTTCTAAGCGTGACAATAAATTGACCCTGCTCCACTCCCCCGCTCAAGAAAATGTAGCAAACATTTATCAAATTGGTATAAAGGACTAGAGCAAAACTACAAACAAAAAATTATTTCGGCAACTTATATTGCCCTACAATTTTCTTGGCAAACTCTGGCACATGAGCCTCTAATTTTTCTGGATAATTCCGCTTTACATAAAGATAATTGCGAGTGAAATGAGAATCAATAGAAAACCGCCCATATTCCAAACCTTTAGGACCGATTTTTTCAATCACAACTCCCATTAATTTGGCAGCCCACATTGGCAAAGTAACAGCTTGGTCGTAAGCCGGAATACTTTGTTGAACAGCATTTTTTCTATCTCCTTGAGACATTACAGGTTGAGTATCTAACTGATTCATCACCAAATCTAACATTTGTTTTCCCGTCTCATTCCTAACAGTAATCCACTGCCAACCAAAAGGCGCTCCCATATATCCCACGACCAAATCTGCCAAACCATTTACATAGTCAAAACAACTCATACAAGAAGGAGCAAAGACATCTTTTAATTTCTTAGTATTCAAACCAAAAAATGGCACTTTTTCTATCGACCCATCCTCATGTTTAAAATGTACTCGAAAATCTTGCATAAATTCATAATGCACCACAGTTTCTGGTGACTTACTCGTAGTATCCAAGAACTTTTGCAAACCCTCTCTAGTCACATTATCCACACAAGGAGTTCCCAAAACATAGAGCTTTTCTAAACCTAATTGTTTTTCCACCGCTCGTAATGCTTGAATCTGACAACCAACCCCAATTACTAACAGTTTTTTCATGCCAGAATTTTCAATTTCTTCTAATACTGAAAGATTAGGAGAAAGAGTCGGTTTATTCACTTTTGCTGCCAATACTTCCTCTGGAGTCCGCGCAATAACTGGCATCGGTTGAAAGCGGTCTTCCTTAGTATTTTGCACGCAGACAACACCTTCCACAATACCTTGATTCAACATTTCACAGGCGATCGTACTCACAATACCAGTCCATTGTGCGCCCTCAATAGGTTGTTTTTTGCGAGCTGCCATCATATCTTGATGAACGCCGAAATAAGTCTCATTTTCATTATCTAGGTTGCGGGTGCGTCCGTGAGTTTCTTGTTCGAGGTTGTCAAATTGTTGATTAAGAAATGCACAAGCATCCTTGACATAATGGATATAATATGTATCGCACAAACCACATTCGCTACAGAGTTCTTTGGCAGGGCGACGGGCACCTGGTCTAAGTGCTTTAGCTTTCTTGTGTTTAGGGGTGTTTGGAGTCATTTCAGTTATCAGTTATCAGTTATCAGTTATCAGTATAAAATGGATATTCCCAAATTTAGCAGGAAACTAAAAGAGGTTCGGTAATGAGTGTAAATTACATTTTAAGCCAATATGTTGTCATTGCGACCGACAGGGAAGCAATCCCATAGTCCCAGAGATTGCTTCCTTCCACTCCGTTACAGTCGCAATGACTTTGCAGTGACTAATTACCCGGATTCTATATCACTCATTTATTGACAATAATTGCTATAATAGACATTCAAAAATTCTCTTTTTGGGTATTCTAATTTATGGTCAAGCTTCCTAAACAGACCTTATTAGCTGTGCTGAAAATAGCTCTGGTGTCTACTTCTTTGCCTTTAATAGTAACAAGTTTGTCTCCATTATACCCAAGCACTAAGCAAATTAATAGTCTAGTATTTGCCCAAGAAAATGTTGAGCCTAACCCTCAACCTACTGCTAGTCTTGAACCAAAAAATACAACTCAACCCACTGAACAAAAAACACAGGAAAAATCGGAAAATTCTGATGATGAGAAAGACTGGGAAGGGTGGTTAATTTTAATACCTGTGCTGATAAGTCTATATTTAGGAATTCTGTGGTTTCGCCCCCTATGGTTATTGCTGCTACCTGCGGAATTAAAGATACCGAAAACACCAATAACTCCAGAAGTTAAACTACCTGTTGGTATCTTACGTTTTCTCAAGTATCGCCCCAGGGTATTAGATGCTTGGGTGGAAAAACATCTGGAGACTTTTCAACAGAAGTTTCTGGAGAATGAAACTGTTGACGAACGAAAAGATTATGTTTCACTTCCGGTGGAATTAAATACTCAGGAAATTGATGAGCTGACAGCGGAAACCTTGAGCGAACCTTTTAACAGAGAAAAGCGAGTGCGACTGTTAATTTGGGGTGAAGGAGGCTCAGGAAAAACAACTATTGCTTGTCAAATTGCTAAATGGGCAATGAAAAAACAGCATCAGTCTAAAGCTTTAGCTAAACATTTGATGTTACCAGTTTTAATTGAGAAGGAAATTGATAATACTGGGGATGGCATCAAACCGATAATGGAGGCAATGATGGCTGAAATTCAGGAGTTGATCGACAACGAACAAATGATTGTTGATGAATTATTAGTTAAACAACTCCTGCGACAACGCCGAATTTTATTGATAGTTGACCGCTATTCGGAGATGAGTCAAGAAACTCAAGAAAAAATTAATCCTAACCCGAAAGAGTTTCCGGCAAATGCTTTAATTGTCACTTCCAGAATAGAGGAAGATTTCCGGGGTATTGATATCAAAATTAAAACTCTCAGGTTTGATGGAGGAAAGTTAGCTTACTTTATCGAGCAGTATTTGAAGGAGTGCGGTAAATGGCATTTATTTGAGGCAGATCAAGAAGAGTTTTTACAGGAATGCGCTCAACTTGCACGCATTGTTGGGGAACAGAAGACTATTACTGTTTTGCTGGCAAAGCTTTATGCTGAGAAGATGATTAATAGTAAGGAGAATAATTTTACCTCCGAGGGTTCTCTGGACAATATTCCCGATCTGATACTTAACCACTTAGAAAAGTTGAACCATCAAGGTGAAAGAGAGACTAAGAGTGAATATCCTACGGTTAAAAAGGATGCTCAACTAATTGCTTGGAAATGTTTGGAACAAAGTTATAAACCATCCTATGCGGAACGGGAAGCAGTGGTTAAAGCTTTTGACGAGTTGGGGAGAAATGATGCAACATTATGTCTTGAGTATTTTGAGAAACATCTGCGACTGCTTAAGTCTATTGGATACGGTGAAAGAAAAGACAGAAACAAAATTCGCTTTGCTCTCGATCCGTTGGCGGAATATTTGGCTGCACTATATTTGGTACAGGAGAATAAGGATGATGAGGAAAAGTGGCGGAAGTTCGTGGTAACAGCAGAGGAAAAGTTGGGAAAGGAAGAAATTAAAGGCTTTTTGTTGGCAGTGAGAGATTGTTGTTTGGCAAAAGGTTCGGAGGTTAGAGTACCTAGTTTTGTAGCAGATGAAATTGGGAAACTGGCAGGATTGGATTTGGAGGCTTTACAAAAAGAGTTAGAGAGGCAAAGGATTAAAAGGTTTGTCCGTAATTTGTTTGCTCCATGGGCAACGGTAAAAGATAGGATGGACGATCTTAGAAAAATAGGAGATAGTGGTTCGGTAGCTAAATTTGTTGCCCTTGATATTGTTAAATGTCTAAAAGATGATGATGAAGAGGTGCGTTTTTCTGCTGTAGAAGCATTGAGCAAATTAGATAATGTTTCTGAACTATCTGAACCAGCAGTACAAGCTCTATTAGCCTTACTTGAAGATGAAGATTCAGGCGTGCGTCAATCTGCTGCACAGGTATTGGGCAAGTTAGGTAATGCTTCTGAACCAGTGGTACGAAATCTTTTAACCTTGCTTCAAGATGATTATCTAGCAACACGTATTTCTACTCTAGTAATATTGGGCAACTTAGGCAATACTTCTGACATTGTAATCCAAACTGTTTTAGCTTTACTTCAAGATAACGATTTCATCGTGCGTCTTGTTGCTGCACGGGCGTTGGGTAACTTAGGCAATGCTTCTGAAACTGTGGTGCAAGCTCTTTTACTTTTACTTCAAGATGAAGATTCAGATGTGCGTTCCTATGCTGCAGAAGCATTAGAAAAGTTAGGCATTAATTCAGAAGCTGAAAAGTAGAAAACTCTGTTGTTATATTAATAAATATTTCAGAGGAAAAAATGATGAAATTAACAGAAATTAGACAACAAGGATACAAAGCACTAATAGATTCATTAGGTGTTGTGGGAATGTTACGTTTTCTCCAAGAACTTGATGCAGGTTATGGAGATTATACCAAGGAAAAATATCAATTAGAGGAACCTACGTTTGAGGATTTTGAAGAGTTTATTCGACAAAAAAATCAGCTACAAGATGATAGTTCAGAAGTCAATTTTTCAGCACCAGAAACATTAGATAAATTAGATATAGCAATTATCGAATCGATAAGGTATGTTCACGATCCCCCTAAATCCCCCTTGAAAAGGGGGACTTTGAAGCTCCCCCCTTCTTAAGGGGGGTTAGGGGGGATCGAATATCTGTACCTCACGGATTAAAGAATTGCTATAATACTTCAGAAGCAGTTGTGCAAACTCTATTAACTTTACTTCAAGACGACAATTCAAGTATGCGTTTTTCTGCTGTAGAAGTGTTAGGTAAATTAAGCAACTCTTCAGAGCCAGTTGTGCAAGCTCTATTAACTCTACTTAAATATGATGATTCAACAGTGCGTTCCTCTTTAGTAGAAGTATTAGAAAAGTTAGGTAATGGTTCAAAACCTACTTGAGTAGGGGAGTGGTAAACATAATAATAATTATTATTAATACTATAGTAGTTCTTTAACCTATGAAGTACAGTTTTAGAACCCCCCCTGACCCCCAGATCCCCCCTAACCCCCCTTAGTAAGGGGGGAACCACTAAAGTCTTCAAAGTCCCCCTTTTTAAGGGGGATTTAGGGGGATCGTGAATATACCTCATAACTATAGGAATTGCTATAAAAGGAGCAAAAATAAAATGCCTTACAGCGATTTAACATTACCAAAAATCCAACAAGAATTTTCCTTAAAAATAAATGAAAAAGTCGATTTTTTTGCCAATATTTCAGAAGTTAAACCAAGCGATTTTCTAAAACAAACATTACAAAATAACTTACCATTAGCCTTAGCAATTAATACAGAAAAAGCCCGTTTCCTGACGGAATGCTCCGCAAACAGAAATGATTATTGCCCCGATTCTAATAGAATTCCGAAAAACCCTCAATAATCAAATTAGCCTGTTTTCCGGAACAGAATTTAACGTCGATACTACCAGAGGATTAAACGGTACTTGTGACTTTCTCATTAGTCTAGACCCAGAACAACTATTTATTAAATCTCCAGTTTTTGCCATTGTAGAAGCCAAAAAAGAAAACTTAAACGCCGGATTAGGGCAATGTCTCGCAGAAATGATAGCAGCACAAATATTTAATCAACAACAAGGCAATCAAATTTCCACCATTTACGGCGTTGTCACCACTGGAAATATTTGGAAATTCTTAAAATTAGAAAATACAGAAGTTCATATCGATCTAACAGAATATTTTATTAATAACTTAGAGAAAATCATGGGAATTTTATCTCTCGGAATTAACAGTAATTTGCCTAACAAATAGCAAAATTTGTAGATGCGTTAGACGGCAAAAAATTAGAAGATGAAAGGTATTTAACAATCCGTCGCCGGACACCGTTAAAGAAAAAATTATATAAAATCTGGTTGAATAGTTGTCATTGCGACGACCGGAAGCAATCTAAGGGTTTTAGGAGATTGCTTCCTTCCACTCCGTTCCAGTCGCAATGACTCAGATATAGTAATTATCAGGATTTGATATTAATTGCTATAATGTCAAAAATAACCCCAAAACTCGACCGAAATTCAACAAAAAAATGCTATTATGTCAGCAAAAGACATCTTTCACGACGCAGTACGTTCCGCCCTCGAAAAAGATGGATGGACTATAACTCACGACCCTCTATTTATGAGAGTCGGCGACGTTAGTTTCCAAATAGACTTAGGTGCAGAAAAAATCATTGCTGCCGAAAAAGGCGATCGCAAAATAGCGGTAGAAGTTAAATCTTTTGTAGGAACATCCGAGGTTAAAGAATTTCATTTAGCTCTCGGTCAAATGCTTAACTACCGCTCTGCATTAAGAAAAACACATCCAAATCGAATATTATATCTGGCAATTACCTTTGAGGTTTACGATGGCTTTTTTCGTCGCGAATTCGTTCGAGATGTCATCGCCGAACATCAATTAAAATTACTAATTTTTGACTCTAACAAAGAGGAAATTGTGACATGGAAAAACTAAATTACCCCGAACTGGTGCAAAAAATTTTGACCGAAAGTTTCTTAGGAGAAGATATCTCTCCAGATACAGAAGTAGAAGCAGTTTTCGATACGGTGCGCCATCGCTATCTAGTCATTAATTTAGGTTGGGACGACCACAAACGGGTATATGGGACCACAGTTCATGTAGATATTAAGGATGGGAAAATCTGGATACAACAAGATTGTACGGATATCGGTGTTGCCGACGAGTTGTTAGCAGCAGGTGTACCCAAGACAGATATAGTTTTGGGTTTTCAATCTACCTATCGGCGACAGTTTAGCGGGTTAGCTATCGGTTAGGACTATAGCGCTACGCGCAAGTTAAAAGTTAAAAGTAATATCTGACTAAGTTTGAGCATTTAAAAATGTCCTAACCTATTTGCGTAGTGCTATAACTAATGAAGTAAAATAATAATATAGCAAGGAACGAGGTGGTTAGGACATAGACTAATGATGAATCTTAGATTAGGCAATGTTTTTCCCACTTTTGCCTGTTGCCTGTTGCCTGTTGCCTGCTATACAAGATTAAATTTCTTGCAAAAAACTCTCTCCTGGTAACGACAAATTTTGTAGTTTACTATTTACCCAATTTGCTGCTGCTAACCCAGAAGCAAAAGCACTCTCAATATTATCTCCGCCACACCAGTCACCTGCACCTACTAATGGCAACGGCAATTCTGTATTCAGACAAGAAATAGCCAAAGGTTGACGACAAAAAGCATAACGCCACCGATGTACTTGCAACCATTCTGGAGATTTTAACCATGGCATTAACTGTTGCGCTGTATACTCTAGTAATTCTTGCCCCACTGCTTGTAAGTCTGTGGTGTCGAGGTGGGTAGTGGCAAAATTGGCGTTGCTTTGAATAACAAATACAGGTTGAGTAGAATTGAGACGTTTACTGCTATCAAAACCCACCCAGGCAAGATAGTCATCATGAGGAAAAGCAAGCGATCGCCACTCTGGTAAATTTTCCTGTAGAGCAGAAGAATATCCCGCCATCACAGTAATACAGGGGTCATATTCCACCAAACGTAAATTATTGATAAATTCCAGTGGTGTTTCCGCAACAGGTTTATCTAAAATAATTAATGCTTGAGGTGCAGGAATAGCTACAACAACAGCTTTCGATATTACTTCTATAGGTTTTTCAGTAGCAGCATCATTCATAACTTCCAAAGTCAGATGCCAATTTTTATCCACTTTTGGGTGCATAGTTTCCACTCGCCTACTAAACCAAACCTCTAAATTTTGGGCAAGAAATTTACCCACAGAGTTCATTCCCTGGGGCGCAATATAACAATCTTTGGTCAGAGGAAGTATTCGTCCCTGGGGTTGAGTTAGTTCATAAATTTTATCCGTCCAAAGTTGGAGAATGTGCTCGGAAGAAAGGCCATTTTTTTCTTTTTCTAGATAATTAATTAATTGTTGCAAAAATTTACCTGTGGGTTCGAGGTAACGTAGCCCATGATCTACACGAGTTCCTGATACACGGCGAGTTGCCATCCGTCCCCCCGTTCCCCGAGATTTTTCCAGTACCACCACTGAATAACCAGCCTGCTGGAGTTGTTGAGCGCAGACTAAACCAGCCATACCAGCACCAATTACTGTAACATCAAATTGTTGCGATCCCATCATCATTTTCCTGGCGACAATAAATAGTTATGTTATAATAACTTGGCACTCAGCCTTAATTTGGTAATTTGCTTCAGGACTTACGCAGAGACTCTACATAAAGAGAGGGCGAATGCTACAGATGGGGAGGGCGAATACCATTCGCCCCTACAGATGGTGGTTTAAAAGTCAATTTGTGTAAGTCCTGGTAAAATAACTAACTCATGCTTAGTGGGTGTGGAGGAATTTAAGTTGAATGAACTAAGAGCAGCACTAGAATTAGCAACAGAAGAGGAGTTACAGCAGTTAACAGAACTTTTGTTTGGGCGCGGGATCAATCCTTTGGATTATTTCCAGACTCCTCTACCTATAGATGTACAAAGTCGCGATCGTGATGCCTGGTTAGACGCCCTAGAGCAAAGATTTTGTTATCTGGTGGCAGATGGCATGACAGTATTGCGAGGGCGCACTCAACAAATAACCTATCGGCAAGCTTTAATCAAAATTTGTCGTTATCTGAAAATTTCCTACTCTCAAAAGCTTTCAACTATAGATTTAGAAGCAGAGGTATTTCTCCATGTTTTAGGTCAGGCATGGAAACGTCTACCAAAATCAGAACAAGAGGTCTTAAGTCAAAGTATATGTAGATCCCTTGCCGAATCTAATGTGCCTCAGCCTTTACCAATATTAATACAAAAAAATCCATTAAGTTTACTATTGAAAGGTGGTAGTGCTTTGGCTGTGAGTTCGATTTTGAAACCCATTTTACTTAAGGAATTTGCCCGTCAGTTTGCCATTCATTTTGCTAAATATCAAGTGACAAAAGCAGCATTAGTTAGGGGTGGGGCAACCGCAGCAGCTCAGTTTCAAAGTCACATAACTATGCAGATGGCCAATCGAGGTATGGCCATAAGTGCAGCTCGTTATGGGGCAGCGCGGACAGCTTTAGGATTCTTAGGCCCGATGCTCTGGACTTGGTTTTTGGCCGATTTGGGTTGGAGAGCGATCGCTACAAATTATGGCCGTGTGATTCCGGCTGTTTTTGTTTTGGCCCAGATTCGGTTGTTGAATTAGGACAGCTAGACACTGATTATGGCACGGATGTACGGATGATGGATAATATACCTCTGCAAAAATACCGATTTCGGTTGGAGAGCGAAGGATGCGTTATAATTTAGGTTTTATTTTAGAGTTATATAAAGCTCTAAAACAATTTAATTATTATTAGAACTATGTATCCACTCAATATGATGGGGTAGGCAATGATGATAACTGCCAAGGCCAATGAAAGGGATTGATAAAAAAGGGAGCGATCGTATCGGCTCAATCAATCAGGGTAGCCAAAAAAGAATAAAGGATAA
>NZ_JAAHGO010000070.1:0-37671 GCF_010672455.1 Okeania sp. SIO2C9
AATTTTGTCGAGCAACCCGGTTTCTGCGTAAGACGTAATAAAGATTTTATCCTCTGAGGAAGAAATCATTCTCACTAATAGATGCAATATTAGTCAGATTAGCAAATTCACCACCACTGCCAAATTCTGGTTCTGTACCGTTAGCATTGTAGAACAATTTGCCATTGTTGCTATTGTAAACAATTACTGCTTCTGAGGTTTCGGCATCAAAGTCACTGGTAACTATGGCAAATTCAGCATCGACACTAAAACCTGTTCCTGAGTCACTGGTAATAGCTGTAAATGTATCTTTGTCCAGCATAATTATATCTTGTCCTGGCACAAAGTCGGTGATCAGATCTAAACCTTCGCCAACAGCTAATTCAAAAATATCAGCATCCTCACCACCAGTCAGGGTATCTATTCCTTGACCTCCAATTAACGTGTCGCTATCTAGATCGCCTGATATTGAATCGTTACCAAAACCCCCATCTATTAAATCACTATCTTTACCACCAAAAGCAATATCGTTACCTTCCTGACCAAAAACTGAATCACTACCTCTATCTCCTCTGAGAAAATCTTCTCCTATATTGCCAAAAACTAAATCGTCATCTCTACCACCATATATTGTGTCGTTACCTGCATCTCCATTGAGAGTATCTAAATCTCGATTACCAAATAAAACATCGTCATCATCTAAACCATTAATAACATCGTTACCATCCAACCCAAAAATGCTATCTTGTTCTATTGTACCATTGAGAAAATCAGCTTCAGCAGTGCCCATAATTTCTTGTGTAGTCTGCAATTCTACAGCACCAATATCAACTCCTGCACCAGCAAATCGTGGTTCGCCTCGTTGGTCAGTGGTAAGGTTGTTGGGATTACTGCCTGCATCAATGGCAGGACTATTGGACAGAGGTAAATGGGTTAAGGTAGGGCCACCATTGTCAGCTAGGTCTCCCAGTAGGGGGTCAGTGATGCCTATTTGGTCGCGATCGCCATTAAAGCTATTGATAGCGAGACCGTCAACTGTGCCAATCAAGTTATTGTTGCCACTGGTGAAGATATCGGCACTTTGTGTAATGCCAACATCATCGTTAGCATTACCCGAGACAATGCTAGAGGTTACTGTTGCGGTTCCACCAACTGTGATGCCATTAGCAGCAGAAACAGATGAGTTGCCAATGATAGTGCTGTTACTGATATTAGCTGTGCCGAAGATATAGATACCAGCAACTAATAAACCTGCTGAATTGCCACTTATAGTGCTGTTGTTAATACTGGTTATGCCTGAGATTAAAATCCCACCACCAATACCTGCTGAGTTACCACTAATAGTGCTATTATCAATACTGGCAGTGCCTGATAAGTTCCTGATACCACCACCATCGTTACTAGCTGAATTATCACTGATAGTGGTGTTATTGATATTAGTTGTACCCAAATTATAGATGCCACCACCAGAATCTGCTAAATTGCCAGTGATAGTGCTGTTAGAGATATTGATTATACCTAACAAGTAATCTGTAGTGCCTAAGTTTTGGATACCCCCTCCACTACCACTATTAGCTGAATTATCACTGATAATGCTGTTGTTGATACTGACTGTACCTGTGTTGTTGAGAATGCCACCACCTGAAATTGCTGAATTATTACCGATCGTGCTGTCGCTGATATTAGCTATCCCCAAAAAGTTGTGAATGCCACCACCACCGCTATTATTTGAATTGCTAGTAATAGTGCTATTGCTGATACTGACTGTACCTGAGTTATTTATACCACCACCATTTACACTTGCCGAGTTACCACTAATAGTAGTATTAATGATATTAGCTGTACCTCTATTAAATAGACCACCACCTGAATCACCAGTTACCAACCCACCTGTAACTTCTACATTTTCCAACTGTAGAGCAGCACCTTCCAAAACATGGAACACCCTGTCATTAATTCCACTTTCACCCCCAGCATCAATAACAGCTTTTTCTTCTCCCTGTGAAATAACTGTTATTTCTCCACCACCAGCAACAATATCTAAATCTCCGGTAGCAGCAGCATTTTCGTCACTTCCTGAAATAGTCAGATTATACGTTTCTCCTGCCGTCAGTTGAATAGTGTCATTTTCTGGGGTACTGTTAGCTTCAATTATTGCTTCCCGCAAAGAAGTCACACCATCACTATCATCCACTACATCATTAGTAGTATCCACCACAATATTTGCCAATACTCCTGGATAACTTGCCCTAACTTCTGGAGTAAACGCCAATGCTGACTTAAGTTGACCAAATATTACTTCTAAATTCCAGTTACCACCTTTGTTAGCATTTCCCGTCAGTGTTTCCGAAGCAGCAATATTTGCTCCTGTGAGTTGATGTAGTTGTCTGATAAATTTTCGACCTGACTGACCACTTGCTACCTGACAACCATAAATTAATATCTCCCCATCAGCAGATAAACATTTGCTCCACTTTTGAATACTCTCACTATATTGATGAATGTTGTTTAAACTCAGGATACTATTTCCCAAGTACAAAGTGCCTGTTTCTCCATGAGAAATAATATGAATTGTCTCTACATCTAGGCATTCACTCAGACTTTTAGATATTTGGTCTATACCATTTTGATTGGGTTGTAGGATAACTGTTTTTGTCTGAGGGTCAACCTGTGAGATGAGGTAATTGTAATTTTCTACCTTGGAGTCGATAAATAATAGTTTGGTTTTATTCATAGTTGATAAAGGTTTTCCAGTACAGAAAAAAAATTATTATAGCGGTTTTCAATTAAGTAGAATAGAGTAGGGAAGTTCTATGGAACGTCTCTACAACAGTTTTTGTGATTAAGAGTATATTCCATCTTTCTGAAAACCGCTATAATACGCTAACACTTATGCAATAGCCACAAATTCCTTCTTTGTGAAAATTTTATATTTTTCGAGTCACACATAATCAGGACTTATATCATGTCCGGTTGAACAGTGATAAATAAATAACGACGGAGTCCTCAGGAGTCGTAGGGGCGATTCGCGTTTGCGGAGCATGACCTTAGGAAATCGCCCGTACAGGAGTCAGGAGGAAAGAGTGAAGGAAGAAGAAGAACTGGAGTTGAAGGAGAAAGTTTTTTATCACGCTATTATCCGGACATGATATTATATAGAACCAGATCGTATCTTCATAAATATGCGCGTTTTTTTTAGCTAGGAGACAGGAGTTGGCGTTGCTGAATTGAAGTATGAATGCGCGATTGTTTAGTTCTAGTAAAGCCCCCGCGCATCCCCAAACTGGGGGACTTTTAGAGTTTTATTCCCCCCAAAATTGGGGGGTTAGGGGGGCAAAATCATACCCAGAATCAGCAACGCCCAGGAGTTTAATAATGGATAATTGATAATTACCTATCCCTAAAAGGAAGAGTATTGAATAAAAGGAAATTTTTTTTGTTTCTCCTTTAAAGGAGAGGTAATTATTAATTATTAATTATTAATTAGGGCTTGCTGATTAAATCTAAAAGCATTGACATATAAAGACAAGTGCCTTTTTGGGGTCTAAAAAAGTGCGCCTATTTCAGCTCTTCATGCTCAAAAAATCAGTATTTTAGGCAAGAGCTAGACAGAAAATCTTGGGACAAAACGCCCGCTCCTACCTCCTCCCTCATTCCCATTTCTCCCCTCCTGGGAGGGGCCAGGGGTGGGTTTTCTCCTGTCTCCCCCTCCTGGGAGGGGCCAGGGGTGGGTTGTCTCCTACCCCTACTAAAAGACTAGTGAAGCGCAAACCCTAATTATTAATTGTTGAAACACCCAAAGGAGAAACCGGGTTTATTGCCCTATTGTCAAATCGCAAAATTTTGTCGAGCAACCCGGTTTCTGCGTAAGACGTAATAAAGATTTTATCCTCTGAGGAAGAAATCATTCTCACTAATAGATGCAATATTAGTCAGATTAGCAAATTCACCACCACTGCCAAATTCCGCTTCTATACCGTTAGCATTGTAGAACAATTTACCGTTGTTGCTATTGTAAACAATGACTGCTTCTGAGGTTTCGGCATCAGCATCACTGGTAACTATGGCAAATTCAGCATCTACACTAAAACCTGTTCCTGAGTCACTGGTAATAGCACTAAACGTGGTTTTGTCAAGTAGAATGATATCTTGTTCCGGCACAAAATCAGTGATGGTATCTATACCGATATCATCGGAGTCAAATTCATCAGTTGTAGCAAAAATAAAACTGTCAATACTTGCTCCTCCAGTCAGAGTATCGTCGCCTGCACCACCATTGAAGCGATCGCGACCAATACCACCAACGAGAGAGTCTTCACCATTTCCACCAAAGAGGTGATCGTTACCGAGACGACCTTCAAGGGTATCATTGCCATCTTTGCCATAGAGAGAGTCGCTACCTCGACTACCGATAATTTGGTCATCACCACCACGACCATCTATAATGTCATTACCTGCTAAACCTGTCATGGTGTCATTACCACCTGCTCCATTGAAGATATTGTCACCGCTGTCTCCAATAATGGTCTGGTCTTCTGGTTCTGGGTCTGGAGTCGGTTCTGGAGTAGGCTCTGGAGTAGGCTCTGGAGTAGGCTCTGGAGTCGGTTCTGGAGTAGGCTCTGGAGTAGGCTCTGGAGTAGGCTCTGGAGTAGGCTCTGGAGTCGGTTCTGGAGTCGGTTCTGGAGTCGGTTCTGGAGTCGGTTCTGGAGTAGGCTCTGGAGTAGGCTCTGGAGTCGGTTCTGGAGTAGGCTCTGGAGTAGGCTCCGGAGTAGGCTCTGGAGTAGGCTCTGGCGTAGGTTCTGGCGTAGGCTCTGGTAAAACTAATTCCACGGCACCAATATCAACCCCATCACCGACTAAACGTTGTTCCCCTCGTTGGTCAGTATCAAGGTCATCAGGATTACTGCCTGCATCAATAGCGGGACTATTGGGGAGAGGTAAATGGGTTAAAGTTGGGCCACCATTGTCAGCTAAGTCTCCAAGCAGAGGATCGATAATGCCTGTTAGATCGTTCTCACCGTCAAAAACATCAATGGCGTTACCTGTACCAATTAGATTATTATCACCACTGGTAAGGTTATCGTTACTTGCGGCATCAATATCACTGTTAACATTACCGGCAACAATGCTAGAGGTTATATCAGTAGAACCATCGTCGATGAAAATACCACTTCCTTGATTTGCAGGACTTTCATTATCAGTAACTGTACTATTGCTGATAGTAGCTGTACCTGAGAAGTTTAAGATACCTCCACCAACTACATTTGCTGAGTTACCACTAATAGTGCTGTTGCTGATATTAGCTGTACCTGCTAAGGAGATGCCTCCACCTACATTTGCTGAGTTACCACTAATAGTGCTGTTGCTGATATTATCTGTACCTGCTAAGGAGATACCTCCAGCACCTAAATCTGCTGAATTATCACTAATAGTGCTGTTGCTGATATTAGTTGTACCAAATGAGGAGATGCCTCCACCTAAATCTGCTAAATTATCACTAATAGTGCTGTCACTGATATTAGCTGTACCTGATGAGTAGATACCTCCACCAGAACTATTCTCAAAAGTTTCAGTAGAAAGTGCTAAATTCCCACTGACTGTGCTGTTGCTGATGGTAGCTGTACCAGTGTTTTGAATTCCTCCACCGTAAATTCCTGCGTTGCTACTAATAGTGCTATCGGTGACATTGAGTGTGCTTGAGTTGAATATGCCTCCACCAAAAGGTGCTAAATTACTACTAATAGTAGTACTGTCACTGATATTAGCTGTACCATTTATGTTGGAGATGCCTCCACCCAAACCTGCTGTATTCTCACTAATAGTGGTATCGCTGATATTAACTGTACCTGAGACAATAGAGATACCTCCAGCACCTAAATCTGATGAATTACCACTAATATTACTATCACTGATAGTGATGCTACCATCTGCTATGTTGGAGATGCCTCCACCATCACTATTCTCAACAGTTTCAGTAGAAATTGCTAAATTCCCACTAACTGTGCTGTTGCTGATGGTAGCTGTACCAGAGTTTTGAATTCCTCCACCGTAAATTCCTGCGTTGCTACTAATAGTGCTATCGGTGACATTGAGTGTGCTTGAGTTTAAGATACCTCCACCGAAAGGTGCTAAATTACTACTAATAGTAGTACTGTTACTGATATTAGCTGTACCATTTATGTTGGAGATGCCTCCACCCAAACCTGCTGTATTCTCACTAATAGTGGTATCGCTGATATTAACTGTACCTGAGACAATAGTTATACCTCCACCGTCAAAATCTGATGAATTACCACTAATATTACTATCATTGATACTGATGCTACCTACATTTAAGATGCCTCCACCAGCACTATTCTCAACAGTTTCAGTAGAAAGTGCCAAATTCCCACTGACTGTGCTGTTGCTGATGGTAGCTGTACCAGTGTTTTCGATACCTCCACCGTAAATTCCTCCGTTGCTACTAATAGTGCTGTCGTTGACATTGAGTGTGCTTGAGTTGAAGATGCCTCCACCACCATTAACAGCTATATTAATAGTAATAATACTGTTACTGATGTTGACTATACCTGATGAGTAGTTACCTATACCAGCACCTATGGTTGCTAAGTTGCCACCAATAGTGCTGTCGCTAATATCAACAGTACCTGTGTTGTAGATGCCTCCACCAATCTCACCAAAATTACCAGTAATAGTGCTGTTGCTAATACCAACAGTACCTGAGTTGTTGATACCTCCACCATTTCCATTAAGTAAAAAACCACCACCACCAGTGATTTCTACATTCTCCAACTGTAGGGCAGCATCTTCCAAAACATGAAACACCCTGTCATTAATTCCACTCTCACCTCCAGCATCAATAACAGCTTGTTCCTCTCCCTCAGAAATAACTGTTATTTCTCCACCACCAGCAACAATATCTAAGTCTCCTGTTGCAGCAGCATCTTCGTCACTCCCTGCAATAGTCAGATTATATGTTTCTCCTCCCGTCAGTTGAATAGTGTCATCTTCCGGGGTACTGTTAGCTTCAATAATTGCTTCCCGCAAAGAAGTCACACCATCACTATCATCCACTACATCATTAGTAGTATTCACCACAATATCTGCCAAAACGCCAGCGTAACTTGCCCTCACTTCTGGAGTAAATGCCAATGCTGACTTGAGTTGACCAAATATTACTTCTAAATTCCAGTTACCACCTTTGCTAACATTTCCAGTCAGTGTTTCCGATGCAGCAATATTTGCTCCTGTAAGTTGATGCAGTTGTCGAACAAATTCTTTACCTTCATTACCACTTGCCACCTGACAACCATAAATCAATATTTCCCCATCAGCAGACAAACATTTGCCCCACTGTTGAATACTCTCAACGTATAGATGAATATTTTCAGAATTGAGGATATTATCACCCAAGTACAAAGTACCTTTTGCCCCATGGGAAATAATATGAACGGCGTCCACATCACAGCATTCATCTAGACTTTCAGATATTTGGTCTATACCATTTTGATTTGGTTTAAGGATAACTACCCTTGTCTGAGAGTCAATTTGTGAGATTAGGTGATTGTAGTTGTCTACCCTGTAGTCTATGAATAAAACTTTAGCTTGATTCATGGTTTGGATTCTGTTTTTTTGTTGGAATTTATACTTAACATCGGCAGGACTTACGCATGAGTTACGAAAGACTAGGATTTAAGATTGCTTTCCGTTCTGGACTGCTCCGCAAACCCTGTAGATCCCTTCGGACGAAGATACGTTGTACTGCGCCTACTTATGGTAAATCTGGATTTTAGCAAGTTATGCAGATTTTGACAGTAGAAATCTCCAGAAAAGAGATTGATGATTTCTGTAGGATAATTGATTTGACTTTTTATTATTGGAGATGTCTAATAGAAAGGCCAAAATTTACAGAATTTTTATTTTTTGAAATAGTAAGGTAATGTTCCATAGACAGCTACAAAATTCAAAAATTAAATCCATTCAAATCCATAAACTATCAAGTATTTATCTCTATTCCCTCTTTTGGAGGAGATGTCTTGTTATCTTTACTCTCTTAGCGAATAATTAAGGTAAAAATCCTCTCACTCGCTGTGGAGAAACAAGAAAAAATTTTCATTATTAGTCAATCCTATCCATTTTCAAGGAGAGGTAATTATTAATTGTTGAACCCACCAAATGAGAAACTTTGGCCTTATTGGAACTTATGTTTATAGAACCCATTTGATAGCTATATAATTATGGTAGTCAAGTCTTTTCGCGCATCAATTTTGAGGAAAAATCAGCTATAAGGAGTGTTTTTTGTATTATTTCTCCCCACATCTTCCCTTTTCCCTCTTACCAAAAAATGAGGGTATGTGCCTCCCCTTTTAAGGGGATGAAAAAATATTTAACTCAGTATTTCAAGCCTCCGACTTTAGTCGGAGGTTCACTGATAACTGATAACTGATAACTGATAACTGAAATGACTATATTATGCTTGTGGCAATGCTGCCAAATTTAAACACTTCACGATCGCAACCCGGTTTTTCTTAATTAAAATTTTATATTTTTAAGAGCCACACATAATGATTAATTTTATTAACCTAATCTTAATTATAAGCACATTTACTCAACACCAAAAAATTAATTTTTCTAACGTGGCATATTTAGTGTAAAAATGAAAGCAGAAACAATAGATTTCTTACAGAAGTAAGTTAAAAGTTAACACAGGGGGAGGACATCACCTCTGTCAAAATTGCGGTTAGGTTCTCCCTAACTGAAGAATCCCGCGTTGTCGCGTAAGCGCAAGTTCGGGAGTATGTCAAGAGAAACTGATAACTGATATGTAGATACAGTTGTTAAATTACAATAAACCATGAATATACAAATAGTTGCAACACAACCTTTTAGTGACCAAAAACCAGGCACTTCAGGACTCCGCAAAAAAGTGCCAACTTTCAAACAACCCCACTATCTAGAAAACTTTATTCAGTCTATCTTTGATAGTCTAGAAAACATTCAAGGTCAAACATTTGTGCTTGGTGGTGATGGT
Organism: Okeania sp. SIO2C9; assembly: GCF_010672455.1. Classification (GTDB taxonomy): domain Bacteria; phylum Cyanobacteriota; class Cyanobacteriia; order Cyanobacteriales; family Microcoleaceae; genus Okeania. The sequence goes on from NZ_JAAHGO010000070.1 coordinate 9,011, forward strand.
CGCTATTACAACCGTCAGGCGATCCAAATAATTCTGAAAATGGCTGCCGCTAATGGAGTGGGTCGAATGTTAGTGGGTCAGGGTGGAATTCTTTCTACTCCTGCTGCTTCCTGCATTATCCGCAAAAATAAAGCCTTTGGTGGTATAATCCTTTCTGCTAGTCATAACCCAGGTGGACCAGAAGAGGACTTTGGCGTTAAGTACAATATTAGTAACGGTGGTCCTGCTCCGGAAAAGGTCACAAGTGCCATCTATGAGCGCAGTAAAGTTATAGATAGCTACAAAATAATGGAAGCTGCGGATATTAATTTAGACCAATTGAGCAGTCATAAATTAGGGGAAATGACTGTGGAAGTTATTGACTCTGTGGCAGACTATGCTGAGTTGATGGAATCATTGTTTGATTTTGGCAAAATATCAGAACTACTCAAGTCTGGTAAGTTCCGGATGTGTATGGACTCATTACACGCTGTGACAGGAGGTTATGCTAAAGATATTTTTGAGCAACGCTTAGGTGCTCCCGCAGGTACAGTGCAAAATGGTATACCTCTAGAAGATTTTGGTGGAGGACATCCAGACCCGAATTTGGTATATGCTCACGACTTGGTAGAAGTCATGTTCGGAGATAATGCTCCTGACTTTGGTGCTGCTTCTGATGGGGATGGCGATCGCAATATGATTTTAGGAAAAAATTTCTTTGTGACTCCTAGCGATAGTTTGGCAGTATTGGCGGCTAATGCTAAGTTGGTTCCTGGATACAGTTCTGGTTTGGCTGGAATTGCCCGTTCGATGCCAACTTCGGCAGCACCAGACCGAGTAGCTCAGAAGATGGGTATTGACTGTTATGAAACTCCCACTGGTTGGAAGTTTTTTGGTAATTTGTTAGATGCGGACAAAGCTACTCTTTGTGGTGAGGAGAGTTTTGGTACAGGGTCTAATCATGTGCGGGAAAAAGACGGACTTTGGGCAGTGTTGTTCTGGTTGAATATTTTAGCAGCACGGCAAGAGTCTGTAGAAGATATTGTGAAGGAACACTGGAAAATTTACGGTCGCAATTATTATTCTCGCCATGACTATGAGGGGGTAAACACAGATAAAGCTAATATTTTGATGGACAATTTACGTTCCCTATTACCTTCTTTGCCAGGAAAGCAATATGCTCAATATGAGGTAAAATATGCTGATGATTTTAGCTATACTGACCCCGTAGATGGTAGTGTTAGCCAAAAACAGGGTATTCGTATTGGTTTCACTGATGGTTCCCGCATTGTGTTCCGACTTTCAGGTACAGGTACTCAAGGTGCAACTCTGAGGTTATATGTGGAAAGTTATGAGCCAGATGCTAGCAAACATGACCAAGATACTCAAGCAGCATTATCTCCTTTGATTAGTCTAGCAGACGAAATTGCTCAAATTAAAAATCTTACAGGTAGGGAAAAACCCACTGTCATTACCTAAAAAATTAGGTAGGAGGCAAGAGGTTGATTTAATAGACATCTCCAAAAATCAAAAATAAAATCAATTATCGTACATAAATTATGGGGTTGCACATTAAAGAATGATAATAGATTTTCAACTGTACATATATTATTGAGGATACGGGGATTGCATAATTGCGGGATGATTTTGTCACTCCTAGCAGAAACCATAATCCCCGTGCCTCCATGTCCCCGTGCCTCCATGTCCCCGCGTCCCCGCGTCCCCGTGGAGCGCCGAAATCATTCCTGATTGTGCAACGCCTAAATTATCAATTATTCCCCTCCCAGGAGGCAGGGCTGTTTTAAAGTATTGTAGATTAAAGATTTAGGGAGAACCAGAGATTAGGGGATAGTGGAACAGTGAAATTTGCCAAAATTTGCCGATTTTGAGCGCCAATAAGTGGCTTTAAGCTCTGAGAGGATATTTTGTTCAACGCCACTCAAAAGCCTCCATCCCCGTGTCTGGTGTGTCTGGTGCGTCCCCGTGTCTCTCGATAATGAAACAGCCCTGCTCCCAGGAGGGGTTAGGGGTGGGTTTCCTGTTGCCTTCAGGAGCAGATGAGCTGTTGCCTCTTTTCTGGAGATGTCTAATAGGACTTATATTATGTCCGGTTGAATAGTTATAAATAAAAATGGAGGAGTAATGAGTAATGAGTTATGAGTTATGAGTTATGAGTTATGAGTTATGAGTTATGAGGAGGGAATTTTAAGCTATAAATGAAGAGAAAGTTTTTTGATCACGCTATTATCCGGACATGATATTACGCACCTGCAACGTAAGCATTCAGCCGTCAGCTAGCCTCCTGTCGGAGGAACTGCGGACTTCAGCATTTTCCTGCGGGATGCGCTCGCATTCAGCTATTGCTTTTAGTTTTAGATAAAAGCTTTACTAATTGAGGTAGATTTAAATCTTACTACCAAAGTCGGGTGAAACAGTCTATTTTCTATTTAAACCCCCTTATGAGAGCTGACAGCTGACAGCTAATAGCTGTTTGCGCAGCATTCCGCAGGAAATGCTTACCCTGCAACGTCTTTTTGTCCGAAGCGACCGACAGGGTTTGCGCAGCAGTCCGGAACGGAAAGTAATCTCAAGTCCTAGTTTTTCGTGTCTCATGGGTAAGTCCTGTTTCTGTTAGTTTTCAAGATAATTTACATACGGAGATACAGAGTTATGTTAGAACCAGCAAAAACTGTAGAGTTATTTCACAAACATCTAGATCAAAAAACTTTTGCACCAGGAGAGGTGATTTTTGAAGATGGGCAAAAAGCTGATGTAATGTATGGAATTATGGAAGGAGTAGTCGAATTATTTGTTAATGGTCAAGTTGTGGAAACAATTAAAAAAGGTGATGTTTTTGGTGAAGGAGCGCTAGTTCACGAAGAACATACTCGAGCTTCTACTGCTATTGCCAAAACAGAATGTAAATTAGCTTATCTTGACCAAAAACGCTTTTTATTTGTAGTTCAAGAAACACCTTTATTTGCCCTGTCTGTAATTCGGAGTTATTCCAATCGTCTTCGCAAACTTAAGCATTCTATCTAGTCATTAAGCTATTTATCATAAACTTGGTAAATACTTAAAATAATTTTAGTTACGAGTTTTTTCAAATTAACTGTATGCTATTAACAATAATATATTTGAAAAATTGAGAGTGTATGTTAAGGCACAGAAATCCAGAAGTTAATCTGGTAAGTTATCCATAAAGTCAAACACAAAACTAACGTACTGATAATTTCATCCATTCCATGATGAATTAAAAATTTGTTCTGAGATAATACTGAGGTTGTAATTAACTAAAAATACTCCGAATGAGCAAGAAAAAACCACAATTAGACATTAGCGATTATTCAGTATCCAAATTGGTAATTGAACTGCATGAATACTTTAGAAATTCTCAAGCCTATTATGAAGTAATGCAGGGATAAATTATTAGGTAAACTAAGAACTTCAGATAATACTAAATAAGAAGGAGAATTAACTGAAGAAATGAAAATAGTTACTAAGAAAATGTCTTTTTTTGGCTATCTAAATGATGTTATCTCGGCTGCAGATAGATTAGTTTATGCTCAAAGTATGGTATCATAAATGGAATTGGATGAAGATTTGTATGGGAAATAGTAGAAAATTAGTGCAAGTAGCCTTGTCCTAGTCTGGAAATATATTTTTGAATATTTTGAGCAGAAATAGTAAAAAGTCCCGCTAATTCCAGTAAAGAAAATTATATGGAATAGAGAACCATGCTATAATAGGTAGTGCATTGCCAGGTGTATAAACAGCAACTCCCCATGGAAGTTGAATAATCTCGCAGTGTCATGCCATGGGCAACATCGGGAAGATGTCAAAAATATATTGAATGCTAGGAAATGATCGACTAAATCAAAAGTAAGCAACTTAATTCTTAAACGGAGAAATAAATGGCTAAGAATTTACTCGAACAATTACGAGAAGTAACCATCGTTGTTGCGGATACAGGCGATATTCAAGCAATTGAAAAATTTCAACCACGGGATGCTACTACTAATCCCTCATTAATTACTGCTGCAGCTCAGATGCCACAGTATCAGGAAATTGTGGATGAAACCTTGAAAAAAGCAAGGGGAGAGTTGGGAACAGATGCAACTCCTTCTGATGTGGCAAATTTAGCATTTAAGAGACTAGCAGTTGCTTTTGGACTCAAGATTTTACAGATTATTCCAGGGCGAGTATCTACAGAAGTTGACGCACGACTATCCTACGATACAGAATCAACAATAGCTCAAGGACGAGATTTAATCGCTCAATATGAAGCAGCAGGAGTTTCTCGCGATCGCATCTTGATTAAAATCGCTTCTACCTGGGAAGGTATCAAGGCCGCCGAAGTGTTAGAAAAAGAGGGTATTCACTGCAACTTAACCCTACTATTTGGTCTGCATCAAGCGATCGCCTGTGCTGAAGCTGGCGCAACTCTGATTTCTCCTTTTGTAGGTAGAATATTAGACTGGTACAAAAAGGAAACTGGGCGAGACTCTTATCCTCCTGCGGAAGACCCCGGTGTATTATCTGTGACTCAAGTCTACAACTACTACAAGAAATTTGGTTACAAGACTGAAGTCATGGGAGCTAGTTTCCGCAACATTGGTGAAATCACAGAATTAGCAGGTTGCGACTTGTTGACTATTTCACCTGGTTTGTTGGGTGAGCTAGAATCAACTACAGGGGACCTACCGACGAAACTTTCTGTGGAGAAAGCGGCTGAGTCTGATGCCGAAAAAATTGCCTTAGACAAAGAGACATTTGATAAGATGCACGCTGAAAACCGGATGGCATCTCAAAAACTGGATGAAGGCATTAAAGGTTTCTCTAAAGCATTAGAATCATTGGAAAATCTGTTAGCAGAACGCTTGACTCGTCTAGAGGGAGTCACTCATGCAGCAGAAGATATTTTCCATATTTATGACCTAGATGGTGATGGTTTCATCACTCGTGAAGAGTGGGCAGGAACTGATGCTGTATTTGATGCTCTAGATATCAATCAGGATGGTAAAATTTCTCCAGAGGAAATGGCGTCTGGTTTAGGAGCTGTGTTCCAATTAGCTAAGGTTTAATTCTACAGTGGGAGCATCTTGCTCCCGTTTCCGCTGTGGGTAATATTATGTCCAGTTGAATAGTTATAAATAATACCAAGTGTGATAAATGTTTGTTACAAATGGTAGGGACGTTGCATAGTCCGTACGAAAGAAGGAAGAGGGAAGAAGGAATAAGGGGGAAATATTGAAAAAAAGGGAAAAACGATAGAAATAACTATCTAAAATGAACTGGAGCAGCTATTTTTAAGCATATTCAATCAATATCTACCTTTTTGTAGCATTATTTTTTTAAATTGGTATAATAAGGGAGGAGTCAGGAGGGAAGAAGAGGGAGTTCTAATATCATGTTCGGACGGGTCAGTTATAAATAAAATTTAAGGACTGACAGTACTGATTGTACTAAAGAAATACTGAAATTATCTTTACTTTCCTCCAATATTTCCTCCTGACTCCTGACTCCTGACTTCATTCCCTGTTCCCTAATTGACAAAAATTATCCCCACTCGAGCTAATTTTAAGAGTAGGGATTAATATTAGTTCCAATATTTGGAAATATAGCACTTGCATTTAAAAGTTAAGTAGATTAACTAACCTTGAAAGCTGAGATATTTTCAGAGGAAGTAACAAACTAATAGCTAATTGCCATCATATTATATCATGTCCGTTTCATAGCGCTATCAAAAACTGTCTTCTTCTCCTCTTGCCGGACATGATATTACTTTCTTTTACGCTTTAGCAAAGAAAATGCTCCAAAAACAGTACCAAATAATCCTATTGTTGTAGTGGGTTCTGGTGTGACAGCACTGGCAGTAAGCGTCACATTATCAACTGAAAGACCAGACAAAAATCCGAATTCATCTGCATCTGTAACTCCAAACCCTAAAGTATAAATTCCAGTTTCAGGAATCTCGAACGAAAAATTTTGATATCCTGTTTCTTTATCGAAGGCAGTTGGAGAATCAACAAATGTACTGGAGAAAACATCTGCTAATATTTCTAAGAAAGGATCGTCTAATACATCACTGGAAAGAGAGACAAAAGAAAAGTCATTTAAAGGATCGAAATCAAATTCTGGAGCTAGCAATTCATCTGTCAAAAAGTTGAAATCAAATGTTAAAATATCTCCTGCTTTTGCCTCAAAAGTTTGCTTGAGCGCAGATCCTTGAGTAACGAATTCAACGTCTGGTGATAAATCTGTTAGACTTTCTGGAGCTAACCCTAAGAATTCTTCAACCTCATCAGCAGGGACAGCAAGTGTATCGTTAATAATTAACCCTTTATAATCACCCTCTGGGAGTGGAGTACTAGCGTTACGACCCTGTCTCTGTTGTATAGTAGTAGCACCGATAAAACTCCAATCATCGAAACCATCATCAAAATTACCATTCTTGATTCCATATACAGGTTTAGGTTCAGGTGTGGGAGTAGGTGCAGGTTCAGGGACAAAATCACCAACAAACTCACCACCAAAATCTTCTATAAATTCGCGATGTTCTAAAACTCCAGTAAACCAGGAGATATCACCAAATTCACTGGTGTCATTCGTACCCCCAGAAAGAACTCCTGCAATCAATAATTCCCCACCTACTTCTACCAGAAGAGGACTACCACTATCTCCACCAGCAGTAGTACCTTCATTTTTGAGTGGCGAAGAACTACTACCAAAACTGGATAAAGTGTTATTGTCATCAGCTCCATCATCAAAGTCAAGGTTGAAAATGTTTGAGCCAAAGGTATCATTAAATGCTGGGTCAAAACCGCCATCAAACAGATCGATTGTATTTTCAGCAGCCCAACGCAAGCCATCTGCAGTAAAGTCATGGCCGACACTGCCTAAACCATTGAAACCGAAACCAACTACACTTGCATCACTGCCAATGAAGTCTTCAGGGTTGTAACCAAATAGCTTTAAAGGATCGATTGAGTCTGGAGCAGCTTCCTCCAGTTCAAGTATAGCGATATCTGTACCATCCAATAGACCAAAGGTATCATCTTGAAAGATGTCAGTTACGGCAATATCTGCTAAAACACTGTTTTCAGGATCGTTACTGCGAAATAGTACACTAAAGTCTTCGGGGAAAAAATCCTGAACACAATGTTGGGCAGTAAGTATATAATTACTTGCAATCAGCGATCCAGTACAAGCACTTTCAAATTCATCTGTGTCAAGATTTAGTGATAAAATCTCGGTGACAGATGTAAAAGGAGCACCCAAGGCTTGAGCAGTGCTTGCTCCCGCAGTATCATTTATTACTATACTTCTTACTGATGTTTGAATGCTCTGGCTAGCCACTAAACTAAGTATGCAACTAAGCCCTATTTTGCTCGTTTTTTTCATTTTAAAAAATTTGAGTATGGAATGATTGAATCTTGCTTTTAGTTTGTCATTGTTTGATAAGTAAATATGCATTACCTGGTTCCTCCAGATTATGAATGATATGGGGATAAGACTAAGTTTGTCTAACCCATTGATTTTTTCTTATAGTATAGCAATTTTAACGAAGTAAGAGAATGAATTTTATATTCTTGTTAAGATGTATAAAAAACTGAATATTATAATTTAAGACAATAGAGAATATACAGAGGAAAAAAAATCAAAATTCTTCATCAAAACTTTATATAAACTTCATCAAAACTTGGTACAAATTTATAGCGCTTTTCACTTGAATGAAGCATATAATTTATGCTCTATGCTTTGTGAAATACACCTCTAAGGTCTCTTTGCTTTATCTGAATAAAACTGCTATAACTTACATAGGTAGTTTTTGAAACCAGCTTTGATTATGAATAGCGCTTTCTGTTTATTTACGTAAGAGGCAGGTTATTTTCTATGACGCTAAAACCTGCCTGTTAATATTGATAATTAATCAAGCAGAAAAAAATCATACTTTTTGCTGATAAAAATCTTTGAATAAGTAGTCAGTAGTCAATATTTAGTAGTCAATAGTCAAAATTTTGAGAATGGGGTCTATGGGAATTCTCACGCCACCAACCCCATTGACATTTTCTGCAAGGTAGGGTATTAAGCCGATAAGGGAAAAGATAATAATCTTTTTTTCTGTTTTTTACATCTAGTTAGTAAAAAAAAGTAACATATTATACTATTTTCTCCATTGATTATCGGTTGTAAAGTTGAGTAAGTTGTAGTAAGCGATCGCTCAATTCTTGACTCAAAAGCTCTGAAGTGGTATAGCGCCAGCGCCAGTTACCAGGAGTAACACTAGGGTCATTCATGCGAGCGCCGTTATCTAAGGAAAGAATATCTTGGAGAGGGAATATTGCCATATCAGCAACGGAAGCAGAAGCTAAACGCATGAGTGACCAACTAATTTCATGGATATCACCATCACTAGCATAACCCAAATACTGAGCAACGTGCTGTCTTACTGCCTCAGGAGCTTGTAACCACCAACCGACAGTAGTATCGTTGTCGTGAGTACCTGTGTAGACTATACAGTTGTTAATATAACTATGAGGTAAGTAGGGATGATCTGCCTCACCGCCAAAAGCAAACAATAATATTCGCATTCCCGGAAATTCAAAGCGATCGCGCATTGCTTCTACTTCTGGAGTAATAATTCCCAAGTCTTCTGCCAAAATAGGTAGAGTTCCTAGAGCTTCCTGTAATTTGGAAAATAATTTGTATCCTGGTGCTTTTACCCATTCCCCATTAATAGCATTATCTTCCCCTGCGGGTACTCGCCAGAAAGCTTCAAAACCACGGAAATGATCCACGCGCACGACATCTACATATTGTAAAGTTGCTCTAAATCTTTCGATCCACCAAGCAAAGTTAGTATTGATTAAATTTTCCCAGTTATAGACAGGATTTCCCCATAACTGCCCAGTTGCACTAAAATAGTCTGGTGGTACTCCTGCTTTCCATGCGGGTTCTAAAGTTTCTGGGTTGAGGTCAAAGTTTTCTGGATGACTCCAAACTTCTGCACTATGATGACAGACATAAATCGAAACGTCGCCAATAATTTTGATATTTTTCCCATGACAATATCTGCGGACTTTTGTCCATTGTTCAAAAAACTGAAATTGCAAGAACTTATGATATTCAATACTATCGTGTAATAGACTTGTTGCTATTTTTACTGCACCTGATTCTCGACGAGCTAAACCTGGTTCCCATTGATTCCATGTTTTATCTGGGTTGGCCTCATGCAAAGCCATAAATAGAGCATAGTCATCTAGCCAATATGATTGTTGTTGGGAAAAAATTTCGTATTCTGGAGGAATGGCTTGTTTGAAGCGATCGTAAGCTTGCTGGAAATATTTAGCTTTGTGGGGGATAACTTCTGCAAAGTTTACTCTAGCGTATGCTGGGTCACTTTCTGATGGTAGAGGTGTGAGTTCATCAGGATTTAATAGTCCTTTTTCTGCCAATATATCCAGACTAATTAACAGAGGATTTCCCGCAAAGGCACTGAAATTCATGGTGTAGGGCGAATGTTCATAACCTGTTGGGCCTAGAGGTAATACTTGCCAAATTTTTTGTCCACTGCTGGCCAGAAAATCAATAAACTCATAAGCTGATTTGCCTAGATCCCCGATGCCGAATCTACTGGGTAAACTGGTAGGGTGTAGTATGATGCCACTTGCACGTTCAAAAGTCATAGTATTTATAATTTATAAATCAAAAGTCAAAAGTCAAAAGTCAAAAGTCATATCAATTAATAATTTCTACATTAAAATTTCTGTGACTTTCAGCTTTGTAAGATATTACCAGATACAAAATTTCAAATTACCATTTATTGGGCTAAATTTATACAATCAGATTCCTACTTTGCCTAAAGTTATAGACTCTAAGATTGTGGACGATTATCATCAAAGCGTGATTAACTACCTTAAATATTCAATATATGATTTAATTTATAATTTTCATATAGATACATTAATACTCCTAGATTTTTTGTTGCCTAAAATCCCAAGCTTTATACTTCATAAAATCAATCAGTAGTATATAGAACCAATTTGAGTTCTATATAATTATGGTAGTCAAGTCTTTTTGCGCATCAATTTTGAGGAAAAATCTGCTCTGAAGTGTTGAATTTTTTGTATTATTTCTCCCCACATCTTCCCTTTTCCCTCTTCCCTCTTCCCTCTTCCCTCTTCCCGAAAAATTGTGGGTATGCGCCTCCCCTTTTAAGGGAATAATAAGCGGTCGTTTGCGCAGCATTCCGTAGGATGGGATGGCGAGGTCTCGGAGCCATATCCAATCGACCAAGAGAAAAAAAAATTCATTATTAGTCAATCCTCTCCTTGAAAAGGAGAGGTAATTATTCATTATTCATTATTCATTATTCATTATTCATTGTTGAACTCCTGTCTCCTGTCTCCTGACTCAAGGCTAAAAAAACGCGCATATTTATGAAGATACGATCAGGGGTTCTATAAAGTTAATTTTTTTGAATTTTTTAATTATTTTTATCGAAAATTAACCTGATTTTAACCTAGTTTTAACTACTTAATTTTCAGAAAATATTTGCTGGAAATTATTAATATTTAATTAGATAATATTAGGTTAAATACTTATAGTATTTTTGAAGGTCGGCAATGGGTAATTGGTAATTTGTACCCTTCTCAAACAGCTTCATTATCTGAACATGAGATTAATCAGTGAAAGTGGTAGTATATCAAAGAAAAATCATTAGGAATATAGTCCATGAGTTTGAAGTTGTATTTTATCCGACATGGAGAAACTACATACAGTAAAACTGGCGGTTACTGTGGCATTTTAGACCCAGAATTGACTCCAGAAGGGTTAGAAATGGCAGAACAATTTGCTAAAACTCATAGCTCATTAAATTGGACTGCCACCTATGTTAGCCCGAAGAAAAGAACAATTGCTACTGCAAAACCTTTGTGTGATGCAGTAGGATTAGAAATGCAAATACGGGATGGTTTGAAAGAAATTGCTTACGGAAAATGGGAAGGAGAAACTCCAGAAACAGTTAATCGCGACTACCATGATGAATATGTTCGTTGGTTAACAGATCCTGGTTGGAATGCACCTACTGGTGGAGAAAAAGGTATAGATATTGCTCGTCGCTCTTCTCAGGTAATTCAAGAAATTCAAGACAACCATGAAACAGGTAATGTATTAGTTGTATCTCATAAAGCAACTATTAGAATTATGCTTTGTGATTTATTAGGAATTGATATTGGTAGGTATCGCGATCGCATTGCGATGTTGGTTGGTGGAGTCAGTATTGTAGAAATGGGTGATCATGGTCCATTGCTACATTGTTTATCAGACCGTTGTTATCTTGACGAAAAATTACGGTCTTTACAGGGTACTTAAAATAATTAATAATTAATAATTAATAATTAATAATTAATAATTACCTCCCCTTTAAAAGAAGAGGATTTACTCAAAGGAAAATTTTTCTTTTTATCCCCTTAAAAGAGGAGGCTTTAAACTACAATTTTTCGGCAATTGGGAATTAGGAGATAACTATAGCAATCAGGAATCAGTTGTGAGAATTCAAGTGTTCCTTAAAAGTATAGAATATAGCAATTATTACATTCATATGATACGTTTTTTTCTTCTTCTCTGTTGCCTGTTGCCTGTTGCCTGTTGCCTAAAAGTTTCCAATATCTCACAACTCAAATCATATTGCTATAGGTTTTTTGAATAGTTGAATACCCTTCCACTAGATGTATCATAAAATGAAATTTTCCTATAACTATTAGGAGGCTTTATAATCGAATTTAAGTTGATTTTTTTATCCTCTTTATTCTGTGTTTCTTGGTGTAGAAGTCGAAGCAAAGATTAGGACATATTAAAAGCTTAAAACTCAGACAATACCAGATTTTCCCTTCTTCCTTCTGCTATAAAAAAGTAGATATTTATTGAAATTAGGTGACAAGGAACCTTTTAATTCTAAGTTTTCCAGGAAAAATATATATCAACTAATTGACTTTTGCAAGGAAATATTGTTATACCAATTCCCAAAAATAATGCGATACTTAATTAAAATTTCATTTATTAAGTAATAATAATAGTTCAGTAATGTTTGTAACGATTCTCGGTATTAAGCCAAGATATCTTATTTCTTTGAACCATACTCCCTACTCTCAAGGAGATGTATAGCAGAAGAAAGAAGGAAGAGGGAAGAAGGAAGAAGGAAAAGTATTACGTTATCTGAGTTTTAAGCTTTTTATCTGTCCTAACCTTTGCTTCGACTGCTATAGCAATACTTTTGAGATTTGGTATTACTTGTATATTATTACCAAAAAATATAATTTAAAAAATAGAAATAATTATTAACTATGAAAATTTTAGTTTTAAACGCAGGCTCTAGTTCCCAAAAAAGTTGCTTGTATGAAATTACTGGGGAAAAATTACCAGAAAATCCACCAAAACCAATTTGGGAAGCAGCAATTGACTGGACTGCTAATGATAATTATGGTCTGATGGAAATTGCAGCAAATGGAGTGGAAAAAGAGGTAAAACTTAACCCAGAAAAACGCCTAGAAAGCATTACTAAAATGTTAGAAACTCTTAGCAAAGGAGAAACTAAAGTTATAGAAAAACTATCCGATATAGATGTAGTTGGTCATCGAGTAGTTCATGGCGGTTCAGATTATTCAGAAGCAACATTAATTACAGATAAAGTCAAGGCAACAATCAAAAATCTTATTCCTTTAGCACCTACCCATAATCCCAATCATTTAGAAGGAATTGAAGCCATTGAAAAAACATTAGGAAATGTAGCTCAAATCGCAGTATTCGATACAGCATTTCATAGCAAAATGCCAAAAAAAGCTGCTGTTTATCCAATTCCTTATGAATGGTTTGAAAAAGGAATTCGGCGCTATGGATTTCATGGCACAAGTCATAAATATTGTGCTCAAAAAACAGCAAAAATCTTAGGAAAACCACTAGAATCTTTGCGGATAATTACTTGTCATTTAGGTAATGGAGCTTCTTTAGCAGCAGTTCGTAATGGAATTAGTATTAATACTACCATGGGATTTACTCCATTAGAAGGATTAATGATGGGAACTCGTAGTGGCTCAATTGACCCGGCAATTCTCATTTATTTAATGCGAGAACATGGTCTCGATGCAGAAAAACTCAATACAATTTTCAACAAAGAATCAGGGTTAAAAGGAATATCAGGAAAATCTGGAGATATGCGTTATATAACCACAGCGATGCAAGAAGGAGATGAACCTGCCCAATTAGCATTCGATATTTATATTCATCAACTTTGTTGTTGTATTGGAAAAATGCTCCCTTCTCTTAGTGGTATAGACGTTTTAGTATTTACTGCTGGAATAGGAGAACATTCAGCAATTGTCAGAGAAAAAACTTGTGAAAACTTTGAATTTTTAGGGTTAAAAATAGACCGGAAAAAAAATATTAAACCAGGGATGGATACCGAAATTTCTACTTCAGATTCAAAAGTACGAGTATTGGTAGTACATACAGAAGAAGATTGGGCGATCGCTTGTGAATGTTGGCAGAAAATGAACCAAGCTTAGGTGATATTTGGACGAAAATTTTGACAAATAGTTAATTAATTTTTAATTAATTCTGTCATAGTACTAATACAATTTCACAAAAGAAAGTAAAAAATTATAAAGTACATAAGTACAGTAAAATTACTGTTATGGACAATCAAGACCTCAATCAACTCAATATTCAGCCAATGGAAGAAAGTCCTTTAGATCATTTAGGAGAAGATCCCCCAAAACCAGATCCAGAGGAAATGTTGCCATTGCTAACTTCTTCAGAACCCTCCCAAAGGATGATTGCAGCGCGAGCTTTCTGTGAACTCCAGGAAAAACGGGCTATTATTCCATTAATTAAATTATTAGAAGATGATTGTCCATTAATACGAGTGAGTGCTGCTTATGCTTTGGGCCGTAATCCTAGCCCAGATGCAGTAGAACCTCTAATTACACAATTGAATAGGGACTTCAATGGCTATGTCCGTAAAGGAGTGGTTTGGGCCTTGGGAAATTGTTGCGATCGCCGTGCTTTGGAACCTTTAGTTGATGTCCTCAGAACAGATATTTCTGCAGTGCGTTTATGGGCAGCAAGTTCTCTTGGGCAGATGGCCAAAGTAAGTTATGAAGTGGTAGTAGGGGCAATACCACCATTAATTGAAGGTTTGCGACGAGACTCAATGCCAGCAGTTAGGAGTAATTGTGCATGGGCCATTGGTCAATTATGTCGAGAATTACCTTCTAATGTGGTCTATGCAGGTGGAATTGATGCCTTAATTGAAGCATTAGAAGAGGAGCAAGATATGGGAGTGCGGGAAGATGCTAAATCATCTTTGTTACGAGTAGGAGACCCCAGAGGTCTGCAAGTTATTGAAGATTTAGCAATGGAAGGGCTTTAACGAAGTCAGAAGTCAGTAGGGGCGAATGGCATTCGCCCGTACAGAAGTTATTTTTGTAACGGGGATTTGAGCTTCGCTCCAAAAATATTTCGCCTGAAAAGGCGGGGTGGCGCGACCCATATTATTTTGATCGCGACTTACGCATAACCGCCATATATTGTAGGGGCGAATGGCATTCGCCCCCTACTGATAGCGTACTGTTTAAGAATTTGCGTAAGTTCTGTTGATAAAAAAAATATATACTGATAAGTTAAAGTAATAACAATTACTACTGGACCGACACAGCTAAAACTGTGCATTAGATTATTGGTGCGGGGGCGGGTTTACCAAGTCCTGGGTAAAACCGGGGCGGGTTCACGCTCGTTGTTGGTAAAACCATTCAGTTAACGCGGAACCCGCCCCTACCGCGGAACCCGCCCCTACCCGATGCACCAAATTAGCTGTGTCACGCCACTACTGTTAAAATTGTTTATGATTAATACAATTATAACAAAAAAAATCAGGACTTACGCAGAGGCTCTACATATAGGGAGGGCGAATGCCATTCGCCCCTACATATGGTACTTTAAAAGTCAATTTGCGTAAGTCCTGAAAATGTTTCGCGCTTCGCTCAGAGTATATTTTCGCCCTTGAAATTCATCTGCCGCTAAATCTCGCGATGATAACGGGAGTCCTCTTTCCACATTTTTTGATAGAGAATTGACTTAGTTAATAGCTTACGTCTTGACATCCTCCCGACGCTGCTCTACGAGACAGCGCGGGATTCCTAACCATCGCGCTCTTAGTTCTTTCTGCTTCAATGCACCAGCCTCCAAGGTCAAGCCTCTTTTCGGTCTAAAGGCGCGCTCCACAGACTGACACTGCTAGCCCAGCAGCCTTTTTTAAGTCTAACACACTATTGGCATGCGCCGCAAAATTGATTGGTTTTCATCCCGACGCTGCTCTACGAGACAGCGCGGGTCTTCAACCAACGTTGAGATAACTTTTATTATGCTTAAAATTAGTATAGCAATTAAATAGAGCAGTCGGTTATGATTAAAACTTCACTCAACAGAGCCACATCTTCATACCAACCCTTGACAAAGGATAAAAGAAAAGCCAGTTTTCCAAAAACAGAACAACCAGTACAACCAAACAGAGAATATACCTCACCCGAAACTCTTGAATTACAGGGATACAAGCAGCCTAAGGTAGGGGCAATGATAGAAAATGTGATGGCTGCACAACTTGCGGGTATGAGCGATCGGCCTTCAACGAAAGATGAGGACTTTGGAAATCAATTAAGAGTACCTCGCCCAGATAAGTTAGGTAGTATGAGCATCCAGCCAAAGCTAACTGTAGGACGACCCCCTACATTCAATGAAGGGGAGTTGGGAAATCAATTAAGAGCACCTCGCCCAGATAAGTTAGGTAGTATGGTCATCCAACCGAAGTTAACTGTAGGACGACCCCCTTCAAGGAATGTAGGGGAGTTGGGAAATCAATTAAGAGCACCTCGCCCATTTAAGTTAGGTAGTATGACCATCCAGCCGAAGTTAACTATAGGAGAATCTAATGATGCTTACGAGCAGGAGGCGGATCGGGTAGCTAGTAGGGTGGTAGATGAAATTAATGCCCCTGCACCAATACAACGTCAAACAGGGGAAGAAGAGTTACAGAGGGAACCCCAGTTAAGTGCCATTAAGCTCCAAGGAAAGACAGGAGAGAAGGATTTAGGGTATAGTCCAAAAAAGCCGATAGTGCAATGGAAAGGGATAGAAGAGGGTGTGTTATTGAGAAGAGCTGCGGTAAACAGAATGAATGGGTACAGAGGTGGGGAAGCGACTGGGGACTTGGAATCATCAATCAATAGTGCACGCGGGAGTGGGCAACCGTTAGATCAGGGCTTGCAGGAAAAGATGGGGCAGGCGATGGGGGCAGATTTTAGTGGGGTACGGGTGCATACCGATGCCCAGTCTGATCAGTTGAATCAATCTATACAGGCGAAGGCGTTTACCACGGGGCAGGATGTGTTTTTTCGCCAGGGGGCGTATGAGCCTTCGAGTCGGGGGGGGCAGGAGTTGATTGCCCATGAGTTGACCCATGTGGTGCAGCAGAATGGGGTCGCGGTGCAACGCAAGAGCCATTCCGAGGTAGAAACTACCGGGGATTTATCATCAGCGATAACCTCTATCCAGGAGTCGGTAAGCACAGGCGATCGCTCGAAGGAAGATTCATTACCACCAATACATAGGAAAGAAGCAACAACCCTAACCCAACGAAGGTTAAGAAGATTACAACACACAAGTAATATTTTAGTGGGACGTACCAGTGTTGCGCATACGATTCAACGGGGAAAAATGGCTATGGGCGAGGATCCACCGATTAAGGAAGGGACAAAACTTTTGAATGAAGACACCGTTACTGTTAATTCTTTTGATGAGCAAAAAAAGAAGGGGGGCAAACGTCTTCACCTAGTCTCTCATATAGAAGCAGACGGGAAATTTGGAGGTTATACTTCCCAAGAAATGGCCGATGCAATGTTGCAAGCTCATCTGTTTGATGGTAAAACAACCACAAGTACAATAAAACTCCATGGATGCAATTCGGCACCATTTGCGCAAGCGTTGGCGAATGCATTGGATGGAAATACAGGATACCTTACAGTATCAGTTATAGGAAGCAACGGACTAAATGTGACAAAACCAAATGGAGAATCAGTTGTTCTAGATCCAGCAAAATGTGGAGGTGGAAGTACAGAAGACCAATGGAATTATTGGTCTAAAAAAGCGGACTCTTTGACGAAAGAGCGATGGCTACAGGAGGTTGGAAAGCACTTACATTCCAACCCGTGGACGACGTACTGATCGGAGCTTGACCCCCGATATAGTGCGCTCGCCTGTAGTTGCGATCGCCGTTCTTGTAGGTTGGGTTGACGCAAGGAAACCCAACAATTTATCCCAATTCTCCAAACAACCGAAACAAAAAAAAATCAACCCTTATTCGCTTATTATTGGTTATTTGGGTTGGTTATCTGATAGGGTGTTGGGTTGCACGATCTTTAACCCTACCTAGTGGACTGTTTCATCTAAAGTAGTGTATTAGAATTGTCATTGCGAACGATAGTGAAGCAATCTCTAGTAGATTTCCGATTGCATCATTTTAGTTGAAACGGTTCATTAGGGTGCATTAACGGAATGTAACACTCCGACCCAACCCCTAATACTACGACTCTATAATAATCAGTGCGATCGCTATTGTAGGACGCGAAATGTAACGTGCCTTCATTAATATTAACATTCGGTGCGTGACGCCAAAGCTAACACTTAGTTGACAACTTACGTCATTACCCTTATTATGCTTAAATTTAGTATAGCAATTAAATAGAGCAGTCTGTTATGACCAAAACTTCACTCAACAAAGCCACATCTTCATACCAACCGTTGACAAAGGATAAAGGAAAAGCTAGTTTTCCTAAAACAGAACAACCAGTACAAGCAAACAGAGAATATACCTCACCCGAAACTCTTGAATTACAGGGATACAAACAGCCCAAGGTAGGGGCAATGATAGAGAATGTGATGGCTGCACAACTTGCGGGTATGAGCGATCGGCCTTCAACGAAAGATGAGGACTTTGGAAATCAATTAACAGCACCTCGCCCAGATAAGTTAGGTAATATGGTCATCCAGCCGAAGTTAACTGTAGGACGACCCCCTTCAAGGAGTGTAGGGGAGTTGGGAAATCAATTAAGAGCACCTCGCCCAGATAAGTTAGGTAGTATGGTCATCCAACCGAAGTTAACTGTAGGACGACCCCCTTCAAGGAGTGTAGGGGAATTGGGAAATCAATTAAGAGCACCTCGCCCATCTAAGTTAGGTAGCATGAGCATCCAGCCAAAGTTAACTGTAGGACGACCCTCTTCATTATTGGAATCTGCGATCGCAAAGGAGCAGGTATCGGAAACAGAAGGTGGGAGCGAAACGCAGTTGCAAGCAGATAGCTCTCAAGAAACTTCCTCAGCACCCATCCAAGCAAAAGTTGCAGAAACAGCGAACAAAACAGGTTTACCAGATAGCCTCAAAGCGGGCATTGAAAACCTCTCTGGTTATTCGATGGATGATGTGAAAGTGCATTACAATTCAGAGAAACCAAGTCAATTACAGGCACATGCTTATGCACAAGGAACAGATATTCATGTTGCTCCAGGACAAGAAAAACATTTGCCCCATGAAGCTTGGCATGTGGTGCAACAGAAACAAGGAAGAGTGAAGCCAACGATGCAACTGGAAAGCAAAGTGAATGTGAATAATGATGCTGAGTTGGAGAAAGAAGCGGATGTCATGGGTGGAAAGGCAATGATTGCCAACACATCCGAAAAGAATAACAAAAGTGCCGTAAATCATTTAGAAAGAATGATTAATCCAAAACGTGATTATCATTTTAAAAGTAATACAGCACAATTGGGCAAACACACATTTACAAAGAAACAACAACAATATTTTCAAAAAGCAAAAAAAATAGGGGTAGTGAAGAATTATCATCTTGGACATAAAAGCAAAAAAGTATCAAGAACTTTTAATGGGTTAAAAGACGAGTTTAAAATGCTGTTGCAGATAAAAGATCCCAAATTAAGCAAGAAAATCTCCGACGCTGATAAGAAATTCAAAGATTTACTTAAAGAATATGATGTTGTCTTAGAACCCTATAATGATAGTGGCGATCTACTGTTCACAAGAACCGAACAAAGAAATGCAGTAGAAGATGCAGAAATGTCGGATGGTTTTACGACCACAAAATTTCAAGAACAAGCAGGTGAGTTTATTCTGGGCACAATTCGGAACGAATTACAACCGGTTTATGACAGTGGCAATGATGAATTAATGGGTTTAGTGGAAGGGAGTGGTACTATTCATTGGTCTCACAATATAGATTTGAAGGCATATTCAAAAATTACTACTCCGTCTACAGTTCCGACTAAAACAGGTCCTTGGAATTGTGGTGCTATTAATCCCCTTACAGGTACAGCTAAAACTACCAATATTACAATTGTTAATCATACAGGTCCTAACGATCCGGAGGATTTGAAGGATATGCAAAAATGGAAATCAAAAGGTATCTTAACCGATCCTAAGTCAGGCCATACGTTAACAAAAATGCATCAAATTCGAGCGCGTTTTGGGGGGCCTGGTGACAAAAGAAATATGTTTCTCGGAACACCTTTAAGTAACAATCATCATTTAAAATCTCACAATGCTGTTGTAGAGAGCAAAATAGATACTGCACTTGCGATTAAGGGCTACAAATCTAATTGGGTTGAGTATAAAGTAAAACCTGGTTTTGGTACGATTGCAAATCACGTTCAAAGTAAAATCAATAGTAAGCTAACAGGTAAGGATAAAACCGATGCTGAAGCTTGGTGTAAAGAGGCTACACCTGCCAAGTATGACACTGAGTGGACTCATTACTTAACCGATGCTAGTAATGTAACTATATCAAAAACATACAAAGATCGTCTTGATGCGGACATAACTTAATTGATGCTAGTAATGTTAAGTATGTCAGTGTGATGCCGAGTTATAGCGATCGCTCTTGTAGGGTGCGTACATTTCGCACTTTCTTAATATTAACTTTCGGTGTCTGACGTTAAGGCTAACACTTAGTTGACAACTTAGGTCATAACTGTTATAATAATTAGATTTAGTATAACAATTAAATAGAGCAGTCGGTTATGATTAAAACTTCACTCAACAGAGCCGCATCTTCATACCAACCGTTGACAAAGGATAAAGGAAAAGCCAGTTTTCCTAAAACAGAACAACCAGTACAACCAAACAGAGAATATACTTCACCCGAAACTCTTGAATTACAGGGATACAAGCAGCCCAAGCTAGGGGCAATGGTAGAGAATGTGATGGCTGCACAACTTGCGGGTATGAGCGATCGACCTTCAACGAAGGATGAAGACTTTGGAAATCAATTAAGAGCACCTCGCCCAGATAAGTTAGGTAGTATGGTCATCCAGCCGAAGTTTACTGTAGGACGACCCCCTTCAAGGAGTGTAGGGGAGTTGGGAAATCAATTAAGAGCACCTCGTCCAGATAAGTTAGGTAGTATGAGCATCCAGCCGAAGTTAACTGTAGGTGAACCTAATGATGCCTATGAGCAGGAAGCGGATAGGGTAGCCAGGAGGGTGGTTGATGAAATTAATGCCCCTGCATCGGTACAACGTCACACAGGTGATGAAGAGATACAAATGAAACCCCACTCAAGTGCCATCCAGCTCGAAAGAATGACAGGAGTTAGGGATTTTGGGTTTAGTCCCAAAGTGTCGATGGTGCAAAGGGAAGGGATGGAAGAGGGTGTGTTATTTAGAAGGGCAGTGGTAAACAGAATGGATGGGTACGCAGGAGGAGATGCGACTGGGGAGTTGGAAACAGCAATTGAAGGTGCGCGGGGAAGTGGGCAACATTTAGATCCGGGCTGGCAGGCGAAAATGGGGCAGGCGATGGGTGCGGATTTTAGTGGGGTGCGGGTGCATACGGATAGTCAGTCGGATCGGTTGAATCAATCAATTCAGGCGAAGGCGTTTACGACGGGGCAGGATGTGTTTTTTCGGCAGGGGGCTTATGAGCCTGGGATCCGAGGGGGGCAGGAGTTGATTGCCCATGAGTTGACCCATGTAGTGCAGCAGAATGGGGGGGTGGTGCAGCGGCAGA
Source organism: Okeania sp. SIO2C9 (assembly GCF_010672455.1). Taxonomy (GTDB): domain Bacteria; phylum Cyanobacteriota; class Cyanobacteriia; order Cyanobacteriales; family Microcoleaceae; genus Okeania. Next base: position 30,119 of record NZ_JAAHGO010000070.1, read on the forward strand.
GCGATCTCGAAGAAGAGGAACCCTTGCAAGGCAAATTCGCCACCGATGTGATGCCGACTCAGCTCCAGACCACCGGCGCACCGGTTGAAAACCGCACTGGGATTCCAGATTCGTTGAAGGTGGGATTGGAACAGCTCTCAGGTCTGGACATGTCGGGTGTGCGTGTACATTACAACTCTGCCAAACCGGCACAACTTAACGCCCTCGCTTATACGCAAGGCCAGAACATTGAGGTGGGGCCGGGGCAAGAGCGTCATCTGCCCCATGAAGGGTGGCACGTGGTGCAGCAGATGCAGGGGCGAGTGAAGCCCACGATGCAGACCAAAGGGATGTCGATTAACGATGATGCGGCTTTGGAGTGCGAAGCGGATGTGTTTGGGCAGAAGGCTGCCGGTGATCGGTTTGTAGCTCGATCTCCTGCGGAACGCCGAGACGGAACAAACAAAAGCGGTTCGCAAATCCAATCTACACATGCCACTGAGGTATCCCCGCAGCCGCACGCTAGCGGAGTTGGCGGGGGTCACCGAAGCGTCATACAACGGCTTATCGAAATCGGCGAAGAGTCTCTCTCCGCGGCTCAAATAAAACCGCGTCTTCAGTCGCCCCTCCGGCTTGAGAGACGGAACGAGGCGGGTAAGATCCCAAAAATCGACCTGTTTAACGCTGGCATTCTTGATGGCGTACTGCCGGTTTATGACAAGCAGAACCGCCAATTTAATGACTGGATAGAGTTCGCACAAGCGATGAGTGTCATTGTCGAACCCTACTGGCTGCTGTGGAATGTCGGAAGCAACGCCGCTGAGATCGTCAATAACCAGAAGAAGGTTCAGGCGTTGATTGTCAACAACCGCCCCGCCTTCTCCAGCTTGGTGACCACCCTGGGCTTCGAGCACGAGTTCGCCCAGATGAAGAACGGTCCCCTGCGCGGAGTCTCACACCTCGAGCTTACCCGTAGCAAAGAAACCTTACCGCTGACCAACCTCCCCTGGATCCTTGAAACTGACGCTGAAAGCACGCTGGAACTAGTCAGTCCGCCCTTTGCAGTCCCAACCGTGGGCGGTCGCCCCATGCCACATGCCGATGTGGTTAATAAAATGGACAATATTTTGAAGACGGGGCTCGTCGGGGCTGTGAAGGGAATTACCGGCTGGATGAACTGGGGTAAGCTCCCGGAGCTGGTGAGTTCCCTCAACACTGCCCTTGGGATTGAATTCCAATCACTCCAGGAGCTGTCCATCGGGCCGGAGAACCTCTCGGCGAAGACCCAGCTAGACGAACTGCCTGGTCCTGCGATCACGGCTGGAAGACTAGGTGAAATCGAGGTTGGAGCGAGCAATAAGCACTCGGGAGGTATGGACTCGCAGATCAATTTCGCCGCCGACATCGAGACGCTAGATATGATTCAGGACCTCGGAAAAGGTTTGGCCGATAAATCGACCCAGATTCTGAAACGTATTGAGCGGAAGCTAGCCGAGGCCATGCCCGTGCCGAAAGATGCGTCAGGAGAACTTGCTAAGTTCTATCCCCTCCTCCACCGCAAGCTAGCTGGTTTATTCGCGATCCAGTCTCAGGCCAAAGTACGCGATTGGCAGAAGCAGGCCTATTCTTACCTCGCCGCCAAGCAGACAGAAGAGACAGTCGTTCAGCCACCGACTCCGCAAGACTTCGACTTCGACATGGACGCTCTCCTGAGCAGTGTAGTCAAGGATGTCTCGCCTCTCTGGGTGAAGGATCATCTGGTCAGCCTGGCTAAAGGCATGTTGACGGAGGATGATCTTGCAGTTCTGGCTGATGATCTCAAAAAACATCTGAATCTTTCGCTCGATGTAGGTGTGAGGAAGAGCAAAACCGTGGGTATAGCAGAAGGCTTCGAAAAGCTCCTGGAAGAGCGACTCGATCAGTTTAATGCTGATCTGAAGCAAGCCATCAAGGTGCTCTATAGCTCCTTAAGTGAGAGAGACTTCACTAAAGCTGACGAACGCGCCGCGTCTGGGTTCCTTGAGCACGATCCTCAGTTCATTGGCGCACGCCAAGACACCTACCTGAATCCGAGCCATGTCCAGCAGGAAGGTCTTTGGAGCGGGCGACGCCTCCACGTAGCCGAGATCCGCAAGGGCAATGTAGGAATCCTCAGCGAGGGAAATCGTCGAGCCACAGAAGGATGAGGAAAGCAAAAAGTGCGATCGCAGCTTTTGTAGGGTGCGTTACACTTGGGTTAACGCACCAAGCAAAGCCCAATCGAAGCGATAGCACCCACGCAAAACCCCATAATGAGGCATAAATTACAATTGCGATCTCTTCTGACGTGCCAGCTTGAATATAGATCGTCTTATATTTATTATTGTATCTTTTTGGGTCTTGGTGCGTAAGTCCTAGGAGTGTTAATTCGACTTGCACCAATGCGAACGCCATGAAATGTAAACCACCATCGGAGTGTTAATTGTAGAATGCGTTTATGGATTGTAACGTGTCATTTTTATGTTGATTCGGTGTTGGCGCTGTCGCGCTTCACACCCTAGTAGTTATAGTGCGATCGATCTTGTAGGGTGCGTTAATGAAATGTAACGCACCTTCAAAAGATTAAGATTGGGAGTGTTACGCCAAAGCCAACACACCATACTGCAAAGGCGATGCTGGATATGAAACCCAACAAACCCAAACCATTGAGCAGCTCATCCACCCCACACCTAACCCAAATCCCCCACCGCCGGACATATTCCTCAACACGGTTATCATCCGCGCCTTGCTCATAAATTAGAATTGAGAATTGAGAATTGAGAATTGATTTTGAGCTTCTTTTAGTGCGATCGCTCTTGCAGGGTAGGCAAATGGAAATGAATCCAGATAATACGGACAAACATTGAAAAAAAGATACAATAACAAATGTTTTATATGTCTTGGGTTAAAATGATTGCGCATGAGCTAAATTAAGCTTAATTAATTGAACTTAATAAAAATCAGGAAAAATGATGAAGGAAACCAACAAATTAAAAGAGATAGAAAAAGCAATTAGCCAGTTGTCCCCCCAAGATTTAACCGAATTTCGTCGATGGTTTGCTGAATTTGACGCAGAAGCATGGGATCAACAATTTGAAACCGATGTAACCACAGGTAAGCTAGATGGGTTAGCAGAAAAAGCGTTAAAACACTTACGAGAAGGAAACTGCACGGACTTGTGAAACATCGAGCAACCCCTGATTTTTGGTATTATTATCGACAATTGCCCCCCCATATTCAAGACCTTGCCGATAAATGTTATGATTTATTAAAACAAGATCCCTATTATCCTTCATTACATTTTAAGAAAGTAGGTCGTTTTTGGACGGTTCGGATTGGGATACATTACAGAGCTATTGCAGTGGGAGATGGACAAGAAATGGCATGGTTTTGGATAGGACATCATGCAGAATATGACAAAATATTAGGAAAATAAGGGCGATCGCCGATCTTGTAGGTTGGGTTGACGGAGGGAAACCCAACAATATATCCCTATTCTCCAGACAACCGATCTTATGCTAAAATTCAGAATCCTATCTTGTATATCTTTAAAATTTGCCATTTTTAGTTCGATTTCTTCTAAATTCTCAATTATAACATATCTTTAAAATTTGCCATATTAGGTTCTACTTAATTCTAAATTCTGAAAAAGGAGCATTCTGAATGCCAAGTTATGAAGTTTCCTCTCAATTTCTTACTCCTCAAAGTTTCCTAGAACGCAGTCTAGCAGCATTTCACGACAAAGATGCTATAGTTTACCGCTCCTCTCGCTGGACTTATGCGCAGGTTGCCGCTAGAGTTAATCAACTGGCAAATGCCTTAAAAAATAGAGGTTTACAAAAAGGCGATCGCGTAGCTTTCCTTTGCCCGAATATTCCACCGATGCTAGAAGCACATTTTGGCGTTCCTTTAGCAGGAGGAGTTTTAGTCGCCATTAATATTCGATTAGCTGCTAAGGATATTTCTTACATCCTCAATAACTGTGGAGCGCGTCTATTATTTGTCGATACAGAATTATCTCATCTGGTAGCATCGGTGCAGGATGAGTTGGAAAGTGTAGAGGAAATTATCAATATAGTAGACACTGAAATAGAAACAACAGGAGAAAAATTACCAGGAACAGACTATGAAACCTTTTTAACTACAGGTAGCTCAGACCCGATAATATCGACACTCACGGAGGAAAACGAACCAATTTCTATCAGCTACACCAGTGGCACCAGCGGTCAACCAAAAGGAGTAGTATATACTCACCGTGGTGCTTATCTCAATGCTTTAGGTATGGCATTAGAATTAGGAATGAATAACCGCAGTGTCTATTTGTGGACTTTACCCATGTTTCACTGCAATGGTTGGTGTTTTCCTTGGGGAGTCATTGCTGTGGGTGGTACTCATGTTTGTCTCCGAAAATTTTACCCCAGTACAGTAATTTCATTAATCATGGATGAGGGAGTGACTAACTTCTGTGCTTCTCCCACAATATTAATAATGCTTACCAAGGAGCATCAAGTAATCAATAAATTACAACTTTCCCATACCGTTACAGTTGTTACTGGAGGTGCACCACCTTCCCCAACTCTGATTCAGAAAATGGAAGAGTTGGGAATTGAATTGATTCATGGTTACGGTTTAACTGAAACTTATGGTCCTCATTCTATCTGCGAATGGCAAGCACCATGGAATGAGTTATCACTTGCCGAACGCGCTCGTTTGAAAGCTAGACAGGGAGTTGCTTGTATTCATTCTTCTCAGATGCGGGTAGTAGATAAGGATATGCAGGATGTACCTACTGATGGGGAAACTATGGGAGAAGTTGTGATGCGCGGCAATAATGTGATGCAGGGATATTTTAACGATCCAGAGGCGACTGAGTGGGCGTTTCGGGGTGGTTGGTTTCATAGTGGAGATTTGGCCGTGATGTATCCTGATGGTTATATGGAATTACGCGATCGCGCTAAGGATATTATTATTAGTAGTGGCACGAATATTTCGACTATTGAGGTGGAGAGAGTTATTTATAAACATCCAGCAGTTTTGGAAGTGGCGGTTATTGCTATCCCGGATGAGAAACGAGGTGAAGTGCCGAAAGCTTTTGTTACTCTCAAGTCTGATGTTAATGTGAAGGCGCAGGAAATTATTGATTTTTGTCGTCAGCATTTAGCGGTTTTTAAGATTCCGAAAGCGGTTGAATTTATAGAGTTGCCAAAGACTGCTACGGGTAAGGTTCAGAAATATTTGTTGCGGGAGAAAGAGTGGGTCGGTTATGAAAAAAGGATTCACTAGAATTTAGAATTTAGAATTTAGAATTTAGAATTTAGAATTATTAGAATTTAGAATTTAGAATTATTAGAATTTAGAATTTAGAATTTAGAATAAATATCACCTATATATGGTAAAAAAAAATATACAAGATAGAAGTTTAAATTTTAGCATCAGAATAGTAAAGCTTTGCAAGTTTTTGAGAGAAAATGGTGGGACAGGCTATGATTTGAGTAAACAATTAATACGCTCTGGGACAAGCATAGGCGCGAATATTGAGGAAGCACAAAACGCAGAAAGTAAAGCCGATTTTATTCATAAAATGAATATTTCTCTCAAGGAAGCTAGAGAGACTAATTACTGGTTAAAGATATTAATTGCAACAGAAAAAGAACTAGAACAAAGATTACTTCCTTTATTAAATGAATCTAATGAATTAATTTCTATTCTTCATGCAATCATTAAAAATACTAAAGCTCAAAATTAAAAGAATGCAGAATTTAGAATTTAGAATTATTAGAATTTAGAATTTAGAATTTAGAATTTAGAATTATTAGAATTTAGAATTATTAGAATTTAGAATTTAGAATTACGCTTTGCAACGGGGATTTGATATAGAATCCGGTTATACATATACAATATATGTTTATAATTCTATCTATACTTCAATATTCAACCTCCCCATCTTCCCATCTTCCCATCTCCCCACAGGGCGTTCTTCATTGTGGTCAGAGAATATTTTCCATTAAGTAACTTTGGCAAGATATAGGAGATTTCAAAGGATACAAATTTTCTCCGGATTAATTCTAAATTCTCAAAAAATTCTAAATTCTAAAGGATTTGATATTACCCCAACGCAAAACGCCCTGCATTCTCAAAAAATACCAAAGCTCAAAATTAATTCTAAATTCTAAATTCTAAATTCTAAATTCTCAAAAAATTCTAAATTCTAAATTCTAAATTATGAAAGTTTCCTCTCAATTTCTCACTCCCCAAAGTTTCCTAGAACGCAGTGTGGGAGCATTTCGTGACAAAGAGGCCATAGTTTACCGCTCCTCTCGGTGGACTTATGCTCAGTTTGCCACTAGAGTAAATCAACTAGCAAACGCCTTAAAAAATTGGGGGTTACAAAAAGGCGATCGCGTAGCTTTCCTTTGCCCGAATATTCCACCTATGCTAGAAGCACATTTTGGCGTTCCTCTAGCAGGAGGAGTTTTAGTCGCTATCAATATTCGATTAGCTGCTAAAGATATTTGCTACATCCTGAATAACTGTGGAGCGCGTCTATTATTTGTGGATACAGAATTATCTCACCTAGTAGCACCAGTGCGGGATGAGTTAGAAACTGTCGAAGAAATTATCAATATAGTAGATACTCAGATAGAAACAACAGGAGAAAAGTTACCAGGAACAGATTATGAAACCTTTTTAACTACAGGTACATCAGACCCTCTACCTTCCCCCCTAACAGACGAAAACGAACCAATTTCTATCAACTATACCAGTGGCACCAGCGGTCAACCAAAAGGAGTAGTATATACCCACCGTGGTGCTTATCTCAATGCTTTGGGCGAAGCTTTAGAATTAGGGATGAATAATAACAGTATCTATTTGTGGACTTTACCCATGTTTCATTGCAATGGTTGGTGTTTTACCTGGGGAGTCATTGCTGTGGGTGGTACTCATATTTGTATGCGGAAATTTTTCCCTAATACTGTCGTCTCGTTAATTATGGATGAGAGAGTGACTCATTTCTGCGGTTCCCCTACAATATTAATTGCTCTTGCCAACGACCGCGCCATCAAAAAATTACAACTTTCCCATCCTCTTCGAGTTGCCACTGCTGGTGCACCACCTTCCCCCACTATTATTCAGACAATGGAAGAGTTGGGAGTTGATATTACTCATGTTTATGGTTTAACAGAAACCTACGGACCCCATAGTGTCTGTGAATGGCAAGCACCTTGGGACGATCTACCAATGGCGGAAAGGGCAAAGTTGAAAGCTAGACAGGGAGTGCCTTATATTCATGCTGCTCAAATGCGGGTAGTAGATAAGGATATGCAAGATATACCTGCTGATGGGGAAACTATGGGAGAAGTGGTGATGCGTGGCAATAATGTCATGCAGGGATATTTTAACGATCCGGAGGCGACTGAGTTGGCGTTTCGGGGTGGTTGGTTTCATAGTGGAGATTTGGCCGTGATGTATCCTGATGGTTATATGGAATTACGCGATCGCGCTAAGGATATTATTATTAGTAGTGGCACGAATATTTCGACTATTGAGGTGGAGAG
>NZ_JAAHGO010000070.1:37771-47927 GCF_010672455.1 Okeania sp. SIO2C9
GGGGTGGTTGGTTTCATAGTGGAGATTTGGCCGTGATGTATCCTGATGGTTATATGGAATTACGCGATCGCGCTAAGGATATTATTATTAGTAGTGGCACGAATATTTCGACTATTGAGGTGGAGAGGGTTATTTATAAACATCCGGCAGTTTTAGAAGTTGCGGTGATAGCTATTCCAGATGCGAAACGGGGTGAAGTGCCGAAAGCTTTTGTTACTCTCAAGTCTGATGTTAATGTGAAGGCGCAGGAAATTATTGATTTTTGTCGTCAGCATTTAGCGGTTTTTAAGATTCCGAAAGCGGTTGAGTTTATAGAGTTGCCAAAGACTGCTACGGGTAAGGTTCAGAAATATTTGTTGCGGGAGAAAGAGTGGGCCGGTTATGAAAAAAGGATTCACTAGAATTTAGAATTTAGAATTTAGAATTTAGAATTTAGAATTTAGAATTTAGAATTTAGAATTCTGAATTCTAAATAAGGAAGCACTGAGAACATCCACATCCCCATCTCCATCCACATCTGCTGCAAATACTGAAGTGGCACCATTAGCATTAGTAGAAATGGTCTGTTCTGTGAAGTTATTGCTGCCATCGTTGAGGTACAGGGCGATTTTGTCGTCTCCAAATGAAGCACTGAGAATATCCACATCCCCATCACCATCAACATCTGTTGCAAATACTTATCTGGCACCATTAGCAGTAGTAGAAATGATCTTCTCATTTGCTCCCACTACTTTAGATGACGGGTTAGTATTAGTCGATTAGATTGATAAGTAGTAAATACTAAACTTACTTTCTCTATATTCAACCATTGAATAAACTGTTGAGAACCGAGAATTTCAAATTGTGCTGTTTTTGACATTAGACATTCAAGAATTTAGAATTACCTCTGCTTGAACATCGGAAGTATTTTGCTTTCCTTTTTTTTAGCCATTCCATAGGACCGCTCTGTTCTAAAATCATACCCTAATTCATCAACCCCGAAAAATGCTCCTATCTCCCCACATTCCCCTCCTGGGAAAAGTTAGGGGTGGGTATTCTACTCTCCCACTCCCCCACTCCCCCACTCCCCTACTCCTCTACTTCCCTACTCCCCTACTCCCCTACTCCCTCACTCCTGACTCCTCCGTCCCCGCATTTGCATCTGTTGACGAAACTGCTCTCGTTGCTCTTCAGTTAAAATATCCGCCATTTGCTCGCGGGATGACTGCATAATTTCCCGCATCTGAGTTTTTTGTTCTTCAGAGAGATTTAACTGTTTCATTGCTCTGCGTGGACGTTGACCTTGTGAAGTTAAAGTTTGGAGCTGCTGCTGCTGTTCGGGAGTCAGAATATTTTGCATTTGAGCTTTGCTTTGCGCTCGAATTTCCTCCCACTGAGTTTTTTGTTCAGGACTCAGATTCAAATTTTTAGGATGGGCATCAACTTTTAAAGGATTAGCAAATAGAATAGTGGCAACGATGCCAAATAATAATAGAGAGAAAGATTGACGTTTCATTAGATTTATTTACAACTCCATGTATGAGGTGTTTACTATCTTAATCCTATAGGCGATCGCTCGAAAACAACCAGAGCTGAAAGTCCTAATTTCATCTAGGACTTTAGTCCTAAAATGCAGAAGGAAGAAGAAAGAAGAAAGAAGGAAGAAGGAAAATATTACGTTGTTGGAGTTTTAAGCTTTTGATATTTCCTAACTTTTCCTGCGACTGCTATAATTCAATGTGTCCCGAACTTTACTGATTTTAGGGTTTTAATAAAATTCCTTATCTTCGACATCTTCCCAATATTATTGCTATAGAAGCCTTCGGCACATTTGTATTAAAATCTCTGGCAAACAGGGAAAAATAGAACAAAATAACTCGGATAATAATTTCAAATCTTCTGTCTATTTTTTTGATTTTTTACAAAATATTTAGAGTGACTATAATTTCATTATGAGAAATGCTATATAACTAAATTAAATTATGAATATTTTCCCCAAAATAACTAAACACCCAATCCGTTTTTTACTCTGTTTAGAATGGATTTTGCTGATTATTATTGCCATGAGTGAAACTTTAAAATTCCCCCTCTATGGTGGTCGGCGGAGAATACGAGATATTCACACAACAGAAGTTTCTAATTCACTCTCGATAAATCTTTTTTTACTGTTAGTATTTAGCCTGATGGGACTATTTTTACCTATCAATAAATCCCGCTCAAATAAAATTATTTATACTGCTGTCGAAATTGGTTTAATTATTTTAATGTCATTCCTGAGTAATTTGCGTCTATCTCCAATATTATGTATAATTTTGGTGATTCGAGATTGTTTTATATTTGAAAGAAAACAAAATTTAATTATTAATATATTTGTTTTTTCTTTATACACATTTATCCAAATTCAAAGATTACATAAGCTCACAAGATTACCATTATTTGCTAGAGAAAGATTTATCTTAGTTCTATTAAGTTCAATAATTTTATTTGGATTAGTAATAGTTTTCTTGCAATTATTAGTAAAAGCAATAATGTCAGAACGAAAAAGTAGAGAACAATTAGCAATTGCCAATGAAAAGCTAAGACAATATGCCCTGAAAATAGAAAATATTGCTGCTCTAGAAGAACGAAATCGGATTGCCAGAGAAATTCACGATTCCCTAGGGCATTATTTAACAGTTTTAAATGTTAGTTTAGAAGCAGCTTGGAAACTGAGAAAATCCGAACCACAAGAATCAATAGAATTTTTAGCAGATGCTAAACAACTAGGCTCAAAAGCATTAAATGAAGTACGTCAGTCAGTAGCAACTCTACGGTCTAACTGGTGGGAAAATCAATCATTAGAATCAGCGATCGCTACTTTAATAGCAGATTTTCATAAATCTACTGGCATTTTACCCACTAGCAATATAAACCTCAATTATTCTCCTGATAATGAATTAAAAATTGCTGTTTATCGTATAGTTCAAGAAGCATTAACTAATATTTATAAATATGCCGAGGCAACCACCGTAGAAATTAATATTTTTACCACAAAAAAATTACATTTAATCATTCAAGATGATGGCAAAGGATTTAATTTAAGCCAAAATACTACTGGTTTTGGTTTGCAGGGAATGCAAGAACGTGCCTTGGCATTAGGAGGTAAATTTGAGATTCTTACCTATCCTAATACAGGATGTAAAATAATTGCTGAGTTTCCCTTAATTCGTATAAACTAATATCATGTCTCTTTGAATATAGCATTTCTCAATAAATTTGAGGTACACTGCCAGAGATCCCCCCTAATATAGAATCCGGGTAATTAGTTATCGTATTACTGAGGAGTAAGGAGTAAGGAGTAACGAGTAAGGAGTAACGAGTAAGGAGTAACGAGTAATATCAAATCCAGTTGAATACTTAATTGTATTGTTGGGGGAGATGGGGAGATGGGGAGATGGGGAAATTGAATAATGAACATATACTATATAACCGGATTCTATATAACCCCCCTTGATAAGGGGTACTTCCGGTTTCCCCCCTTAAAAAGGGGGATTTAGGGGGATCGTTGATGTACCTCACCAGGATGAAAGTTGAAAAAGGAAGAAAAGAAGAAAAGAAAAGTAGATAAGGATACTAAAAATTTGCCTTTCCTCTTCTACAAATCCTCAGCAATTGTAGACATCACGAGTGAAATTTAGGGTATTAAACTTATACTCTCTTCAAAAGTAAATTTATCTATTCTAGCTGCTCTCGACTCCCTATCCCCTTAGATAAAATTGGTATAAATTATGATTAAAGTATTATTAGTCGATGATGAAAATTTAATCCGCCGTGGATTAAAAGCTTTATTAAAGTTAGAGAATTATTTGCAAATAATAGGAGAAGCCGAAAATGGAGAAATGGCAATAAATCAAGTAGAAAGTTTACAACCAGACGTAGTTTTAATGGATGTGCGAATGCCAATAATGGATGGAGTAGCAGCAACTAAAGAAATTTGTCAGCGTTTCCCAGAAGTAAAAATATTAATATTAACTACATTTGACGACGAGCAATATGTCACCCAAGCATTGAGATATGGAGCAGCAGGATATTTACTAAAAGATACTCCCTCAGAAGAATTAGGTCAGGCAATTAAAGCTGTATTTAAAGGTTATACACAACTAGGACCAGGCATAGGTAAAAAAGCCATTTCTCAAATGGTAGTTCCTGTTAGTAACCTTCCCCAAAATTGGCAAGAATTAACACCAAGAGAACAAGAAATTTTAAAATTAATTGCTTCTGGTGCAAATAACCGAGAAATAGCTAAAACTCTCTATATTTCTGAGAAGACTGTCAAAAATCATATCACTAATATTCTCAGGAGGTTAAATTTACGCGATCGCACTCAAGCTGCTATTTTTGCCCATTCAATTTTATCTGGACAAGGTCAGTAGAGGAATCAGGAGTCAGGAATCAGGAGTCAGGAGTTATATCATGTCCGGTTGAACAGTTATAAATAAACGACTGATATCATGTCCGGTAGCATCGGTATTGTATAGCAAAGGTAGGCAACAGCTCCGGAAGGCAACAGGCAGGAAGCAGGAAGGCTATTAAGCAAGAAAAAAACTTAAATTTCCTGTAGATATTAACGCTAACTTTTAAACAAACGATATCAACGGACATGATATGAGGAGTCAGGAGTCGTAGGGGCGAATGGCCATTCGCCCCTACAGGAGTTAGGAGGGAAGAAAGAAGAAGGAAGAGGAAGAACAGGAGAAGTAAAGAGAAAGTTTTTTGGTCGCGGAGCGCGGAACGGAGTTCTATCACGCTCTTATCCGGACATGATATTATATCAAATCCGGTAGCATCGGTGTAATTAGATGGTGAGTAGTCCCCTACTCCCTAACTCCATTTGACTGGGAATCAAAATCAAAGACCAATAAGGAACATCCCCTTGTTCAACCTCAGTAATGTCAACAATTCGCTGATTTGATTGAGTTGCCCTTTCAATATAAAGTGCCCTATGCAATAATCCTAGGCGATCGATAACCCTACGGACTTTGGTAAAATGCCTCCCTAATTTAATGATAACCGCCGCATCAACAACAGCAAGGCGATCGCTCAAAGTAATTTCATCCAAAGTAGCAGGTATAATACTCAAGACATCATTGCCATAAGTAATTGGCACACCCAGCATAGCAGCACTTGCCATTGTAGAAGAAATTCCCGGTACAATTTCAGTAGGAAACTGTCTAGAAAGTCGTTGAAAAAGATACATAAATGAACCATAAAGCATTGGTTCCCCTTCACACAACACCGCCACATCTGTCCCAAATTTTAGGTATTCCGCAATCTTTTCAGCAGCTATATCATAATAAGGTTGTGACGATCGCTTCACATCAAACGGTAAAGACATAGAAATTTCTATCCGATCGGGAGGAATAAAGTCCGAGACGATCGCCCGTGCTAAAGCCTTTCCATTTTCAGAAATAGGGTAAGCAATTACCGGAACAGTAGTCAAAATGCGGTGTGCTTTCAAAGTCAGCAACTCTGGGTCGCCAGGTCCAATGCCTAATCCATACAGTCGTCCTAATTTTGTCATATCAAATCCGCTTATAGCAGTTTTCATTAACATAAAATACAGAGATTTTGGCTTAAAGTCAGAAGGCAGAAGGCAGAAGGCAGAAGGCAGAAGGCAGAGGGCAGAGGGCAGAAGGCAGAAGGCAGAAGGCAGAAGCTTTTTAGTCTACCTTTGTGAAAACCGCTATAATAATGTTCCATCTCCCCTACTCCCCATTCACTAAAGTCAAAAGTTAAAAGTCAAAAGTCAAAAGTTAAAAGTTAAAAGTTAAAAGCGATATTTTATATCAAATCCGTTTAATTCGGTATAAAAAAATGTTCCATCTTCAACCATTACCAAATATTTCTCGATCTCCCCATCTCCCCATCTCCCCATCTCACCATCACCCCATCTCACCATCTCACCATCACCCCATCTCACCATCACCACATCACCCCATCACCCCATCACCCCATCACCCCATCACCCCATCACCCCATCACCCCATCACCCCATCACCCCATCACCCCATCACCCCATCTCACCATCTCACAATCACCCCATCACCCCATCTCACCATCTCACAATCACCCCATCACCCCATCCCCCCATACCCCCATCTCATAGCTCGCTCTCCTTTGCTAAAGCATTCACTGCCGCAGCAGCGATCGCACTACCTCCACGTCTTCCATGGAGAGTAATAAATGGAACTCCTCGACTATTTGCTGCCAGTTCAGCTTTTGATTCCGCTGCACCCACAAATCCCACAGGAAAGCCTAAAATTAGAGCAGGTTTTGCCATTCCCTCATCCAGCATTTCTAGTAAGTGAAACAGTGCCGTCGGTGCATTGCCAATGGCAATAACAGAATTATTGCTCAGAGGTTTCCATAATTCTATCGCTGTTGCAGAGCGAGTATTGTTAATTTGTAGAGCCATTTTAGGTACTTCTGGGTGATTAAGAGTACAAATAACTTCATTGTTAGCTGGCAACCGATGACGGATAATTCCATTAGCTACCATTTGAGAATCACACAGAATTGACGCACCATTAATTAATGCGGCACGTCCTACTTGCACTGCATCTTCTGAAGCAACTAAGTCTTCTACAATATTTGTCATACCGCAGGCATGAATCAATCTAACTGCAACATGAGCTAAATCCTGAGGAAATCTTTCTAGGTTAACTTCGGAGCGAATCATGGCAAAAGATTTGCGATAAATTTCTGCACCATTGCGAATGTAATCAATCATTTTCCTGTAAATAAAATGTCAAGTATTTTCCACCGAGGAGAAAGAGACCGGATATATTTCATTTTCTTCTTAATTGCCTACTGTTTTTTCATTAGACTTCAGAATGATTTCAAAGATGGCTCCTTGGGGTTGGTTGCTTCTAACACAAATTTGGTCTCCATGTGCCTCAACAACCATTTTGCAAAAGGCTAAACCCAATCCTATTTGGGAAACATTAGACATCATAGTTCCAATCTCGTATTTCTCAAAAATCTTTTGTCGTAATTTTTCTGGAACGCCTGGACCGTTGTCGAACGCCTGAATTCTGTAATCTCCAGATTTGAGTAATTCCAAACTCAGGATAATTTTACTGTTATGTGGGGAAAACTTAATAGCATTTGAGATGAGATTATCCAACACTCTATGATACAGAGTGAAATCAATAGCAACTTTTTTACCGGGAGTTTCTGGGAGTTGACTAACTAGAGACTGATTTTTTTGTTCAGCGACCGCTTCAAAGTTTGAAATAGCAGACTCGATCAAACTACATAGTTCTACCTGTGTGCGGTTGAGACGAATTTGACCAGATTCTAGTAAAGCCATTTTTAATAAATCATCAATTAATACTTGTAATGTTTGTGCTGACGAATAAACTTGATTTAGTTTAAGGTTTTGCTTATCTTGAGGATAATTAGGATTTTTCAAAAGTTCTAAACCAAACAAGATAATAGTCAAAGGATTTCGTAAATCGTGAACGACCATTTTTACCATATCTTCCCGTAATTTGAGCATAGTTTGCAAGTTATCATACTGGTACTTAATTCGTAGCATGGAGCTAACTCTCGCCCTCAGCTCAATGGCATTAACAGGTTTACTAATGAAGTCGTCAGCTCCAGCATTTAGACAATTTGCTAAATCTGACTTTGCACTTAATGCCGTTACCATAATAATGGGAACAGCTTGCCATGCTGACATAGCTTTAATTTGCCGACAAACTTCAATACCATCAATTCCCGGCATCATCACATCAAGTAAAATCAGGTCTGGGTTGTAGGTTTCTAGATTTGCGATCCCCTCTTCACCACTGGCAGCATAATACAACTCATAGTCTTGGTCGCTCAAAAGAGCTTCAATCACATCAAAATTATTAGGCTCATCATCAATCACTAAAATAGACGGTAAATTCATTTATTTTGTGTTTAAAAGTTTTTGAATCGTGGTTGCCAACTGTTTTAGTTTAACAGGTTTGCTCAAGTAATCATTAGCTCCAGCGGCCAGACAACGTTCTCGATCGCCCACCATCGCTAGAGCAGTCAGTGCCACTATCGGTACATCGACCAAGTTAGGAATACAACGAATCTGCTCTATGGCCTGGAGGCCATCTATCTTTGGCATTGAAATGTCCATCAGAATCAGATCGGGGTTTTCCGACTGAGCGAGGGTAATTGCTTCCTCTCCATTCTGAGCCAGCAGAATTCGATAGCCTTTAGCTCTCAGATAGCTCGAAACTGTACTAATATTTACTTTGTTATCTTCTGCCAGCATAATTAATGGCGATATTTGCTGTTGAGGCTGAATCAGTTCAATGCTAGCTTCAGGCTGCAGTTCCAATTCGTTGGAGGTGTCTATTGTCAAAGTGTCAGGAAGGTCGATGGTGAAGCAACTACCAACCCCTATTTCACTGGTAACTCCCACTTGCCCACCGTGATGCTCAACAATACGTTTCACTAAGGCAAGCCCTAAACCTGTCCCTTGATAGTGGCGATTTAGAGAACTATCAATTTGGACAAAAGGTTTAAATAGTTTTTTGAGGTTTTCTGGAGCAATGCCAATGCCAGTGTCAATAACAGCAATTCTTAGGAATTTTTGGAATTTATTGGCCTCTGGGTTGAACTGCTGGCGATTGACCTGGACTTCTAAGGAAATACGGCCCCCATCTGGGGTAAATTTGACAGCATTATTGAGTAGGTTGATTAAGACTTGGCGGATGCGTCGTTCATCCACGAATAACTCAGGCAGGTTTTGGGGCAGTTTCATTTCTAGTTGAATGCATTTCTTTTCAGCAAGTTGTTTGATGAAGGCTAGACTACCTTGACAGAGAGAAGAAACTGTAGTGATTGTAAAGTTCAACTCTAGCTGACCCGATTCAATTTTGGCAATATCCAGAATGTCGTTAATGAGTTCTAATAGATGGTTTCCACTGCTCTCAATTGTTTGTAGAGCTTTCATTTGTTGCTCATTAACGCTGCCAAATATCTTTTCTTGCAGCCCCTCTGTGATGCCAAGAATTGCGTTTAGGGGAGTACGAAGTTCATGACTCATGTTGGCGAGAAATTGGTTCTTCGCCATGTTTGCTGTTTCGGCACTTTGCTTTGCTTGCTCTAATGAAAGGACCTTTAGGGCAACTTCTTGTTCTAAGTTTTGAGTCAGACTTCTTAACTGCAAATGAGTTTTAACTCTGGCGAGGACTTCTTGCTCTTGAAATGGCTTGGTAATGTAATCTACTGCCCCTAGCTCAAAGCCTTTAATTATGCTTTCTGTATCTGATAAAGCTGTGATAAAAATTACAGGGATATTCCAAGTCCTATGATTGGATTTGAGTTTTTTACAGATTTCAAAGCCATCCATATCGGGCATTGTGATGTCTAATAAAATTAAATCTGGTAATTTTCGCTCTAGTTGTTTGAGCGCTCGTTTTCCACTGTTGGCAATTGCCACGTCATATCCTACTGTACTGAGTGTTTCTGAAAGGATATCTAAATTGGCTATTATATCATCAACGATTAAAATAATCCCTGTTTGTTTTGCTAATTCTTTATTCATGGCTTGGGAGAGTTTAGATACTGCTTATAATTAAGGTGCTTTTGAATTAATATTTCAATTTTTTCTGTTTGAAATTGCTTTGCCAGTTGTGAAATTTGCTGGGTAAAGGGCAGATAGCGATCGCTCTTTTGCCCAATTTTTTCAGCCATTTTTACTAGCTTGAGCAGTAAGCCATCCTGGGCCAACTCAAATAGAATTTGTAAATCCTCTAGTGGCGGTGCAACTATTTCGGGACTATCACTCAAGATGATAGCAGAAGTTGAGACTGACTTAATTGTTTGATATTTCCAAGTCACTTGTAGATGGTTAGTAAGTAGAGAGAATATTTCCTCAGCATTTACAGGTTTGGGTAAAAAATCATCACCTCCTGCATCTATGCTCATTTGTCTATCTATATCTGATACTGAAGCAGATGAGATAATTACAATTATATGTTTCAGGGCATTATCGTTACGTAATTGTTTCAGCATGTCAAAGCCATTCATCTCAACGTTGGTTGGAGACCCGCGCTCTCCCGTAGGGGAGCGTCGTCCGCGAAAACCAATCAATGTTGCGCTTTCACACATAATCTGTTAAACTGTAAAAGCAAATTAAGTAAACAGTAGA
>NZ_JAAHGO010000071.1:0-13719 GCF_010672455.1 Okeania sp. SIO2C9
GGAAGACTACCCGTTTATAGGTGTTCGGTGGAAATGCAGTAATGTATGCAGCCTAGACACACTAACAGACCGAGGACTTGACCTCATTTCAATCTTTACTTCTGACTATGCAGCCTTCTTTGTTTCTTAATTATTGTCTTGAAAAAGTAAAAAAATAAAGAAAGCTTGTTTCTATTCATTTCATTTAGAAGCAAGCTTTCTTTTTTAGATTTTTTTAGATTACCGAATAATTAAGGTTTAAAGCCTCACCTTTCAAGAAAAAATTTTCCTTTGAGTCAATCCTCTCCTTGAAAAGAAGAGGTAATTATTAATTATTAATTATTCATTATTCATTATTTTTTACCTACAAACGGCACGATTGTTAGCATTTAGAACTATTGTGCCTTCTACTCCATTAATAATAACTGGGTTGCCTGTGCTAACTCTCAATAATCGTGGTTTTTTATTCAAACATTCTGTAACCTCTTCTCCCCAAGCTTGTATAGAAGCAGTATATTCCGCCCTGTAACGCAAAAGCTCATCTAAAGTAATTCCAGTGGGTATAGGAGGTAGGTTGTTAACAAAAGCATCAGTTATTGGAGAATCAGTTCTGATGCTGTCATCAACATCAATTTCAGTAATAATTGGAAAATCAAATTTTCTGGGTAAAGTTCTGTAAGGAATAGACAAATCTGGTAATGGATAATATTCTTCCTTGCCAGATTTGTAGTCGAAATCAGATGGTATTGCCAAAGTTGGCATAGGCAAATTTGCAACTACTAAAGCACAAACACTTCCTAATAATGTAGAAAATTTTTTCATTTTTTTTCCTAGTTCTAGATCAATTTAATCAGATGTCAACTAACAAGTTAGTTTGCCGAATCTTTAAAGTTTCTAAAGTTTTTGCCCTTGATGCTGTTGAATTCTTCCACTTAACTGACCACAGTCGAATCCTGTGGGGCGATTTTGACTTCGCCCCACACACTTCACTAAGGTCTAAACCTAGTGTTATGCTTACTTTACGGATGGCATTAGCAGCCCCGTTTGCATCTGCATTAATATACCAATTACTAGCAGTCCGATACAATCCACGCTTAGTTCTTTTGCCTGTTAGGGAAGCTTGTCTGAAGGACTTAGGCTTCCAATCATTGGGTTTTTCACCATAACTAGGAAGATAGTCACCATCTAAGAAACTAGCAATGCTTGTATAACTTTCTTCAGTCTTAATAAACTCAATTCCATATTGCTTACTAAGCACTGAAAT
This sequence comes from Okeania sp. SIO2C9, assembly GCF_010672455.1. Classification (GTDB taxonomy): domain Bacteria; phylum Cyanobacteriota; class Cyanobacteriia; order Cyanobacteriales; family Microcoleaceae; genus Okeania. The sequence goes on from NZ_JAAHGO010000071.1 coordinate 1,244, forward strand.
TAATATTTTACTGATAATGAGTCACTTCAAACTCACACCACGTAATATACTTTAATCCTTGTATTTTGATAATATTCTTATAACTACAAGAAAAATGTATAGTATCTATCAGTTGATATCAAAAAAATTTTACTGAATAAGTTGTTATTTTTGAAACATATAAAATTAAAAAAAATACAAAAATGGAATTGTCCACAAGCATGATAATTCCCGTAGCACCTGCGGGATACAAATCTGGATTTGTTGGTATAATAGGGCGGCCTAATGTTGGCAAATCTACTCTAATGAATCAACTGGTAGGGCAAAAAATTGCTATTACTTCCCCAGTTGCTCAAACTACTCGTAATCGTCTGCGTGGTATTTTGACTACAGAAGCAGCGCAGATGATTTTTGTTGATACTCCTGGTATTCATAAACCTCATCACCAATTGGGCAAGGTATTAGTTCAAAATGCTAAAATAGCAATCCAATCTGTGGATGTAGTGTTGCTGGTAGTGGATGGGTCAGTAATAGCTGGTGGGGGCGATCGATATATTATAGATTTACTCAATAAAATACATATTCCTGTGATTTTAGGTTTGAATAAGTTAGACTTACAACCTCAAGATCATGAGGAAATAGAAGCTAGTTATCATCAGTTGATCGATCCTCACTCTTGGCAAATAGTGAAATTTTCTGCTCTTACAGGGGAAGGAGTAGAAGGACTACAAGATTTGTTGATTGAACATCTTGAAGCTGGACCTTATTATTATCCTCCTGATTTAGTAACTGACCAACCAGAACGTTTTATTATGGGGGAATTGATCCGAGAGCAAATCTTACTGTTGACTCGTGAAGAGGTACCTCATTCAGTAGCGATCGCTATTGATAGAGTAGAAGAGGAAACAACTATTACTCGTATTCTTGCTACTATTCATGTTGAACGCTCATCTCAGAAAGGAATTATTATAGGTAAAGGTGGGAATATGTTAAAGACTATTGGAAGTGCAGCACGTCAACAAATTCAAAAGTTAATTGCTGGCAAAGTGTATTTGGAATTATTTGTCAAAGTTCAATCTAAATGGCGACAGTCTCGGATTCAATTAGAAGAGTTGGGGTATCAAGTTGAGGAATAAAAGAAATTACACGCTAGTTATAACAGGAGGATAATTGATATGGTGTGATGTAGTATAGATAATTCCGATCATATACCTCAAAAATTTTAGCTTTACAGGAAAAATAAACTGGCTATCATAATTTTTTAATCAGCTTTTACATATATAAATTTTGAATATAGTTCTGATTTGGAAAAATAATGTTACGAATTAATTTTGCCAATTCAAAGACTTTATAGGATAGGAGATTTTCCTTGGACTAAAACGATAAATTATATCAAATCCGTTTAATTCGGTATAAAAAAATGTTCCATCTTCAACCATTACTAAATATTTCTCGATCTCCCCATCCCCCATCTCCCCATCTAATTATACCGATGCTATCGGATTTGATATTACGACCTAATAAATGGTAGGAAAAAAAGACCCAGAATTTGTTAAGAAACCAGACTTAGCAATGTCTCTAGTTGACCAATGTTTGTAAGCGAGGACATCGGCCAAAAATTGTGTTATATCATGTCCGGTTGAACAGTGATAAATAAATAACTACCGAGGAGTCAGGAGTCAGGAGTCAGGAGTCAGGAGGAAAGAGGGAAGAAAGAAGAAGAACTGGAGTTGAAGGAGAAAGTTTTTTTATAACTAATTATCCGGACATGATATTAATTGATGGGGGATATGGTAACAATACATCATTCTTGAATCAACGAGAAAAAATAAATTTAACTTATATAGGAGGATTAGCTAAAAATCGTTTGCGTAGCATTCCGTAGGAAAAAGTAATCATCAAAAAACAGGATAATATTAAAGAGGAAATTAGATTAGACCAGCTAGCTGAAAGTATATCCCCACAAGCCTTTAACTTAGTTCAACTAAGCACAAAAAATGAATCACGAAGTTTGGGTAGCCACATTAGAAGTACAACTATCTAGGATGTCAGGTCAAAAAACTATAGCTATCGTGATGAATGCTAAAAATTTTTATGATGCCAGTGATATTAACTATTATATCACTAATATCGAACACAAATATGTAACTCCAGAGCGGATATATTCTACTTATTCTAAGAGAAATTGGGTCGAAGTTTTCGTGATTAGAAGCGCTCATGATGGTTAGGACTAAGAGAAGATAAAGTCAGAGATAAAATCAGCTTAAAAAGGCATTTTATTTTAGTCTTATCGTGCTTATATATTTATTATCTGGCATCAGTTAACTGGAGGCATAAGAAGGCGTTGGGCTAACAAACCTTTAAAGACTTTTACTGATACTTTAGAAGCCTGATCGTACAGTGATATCTTACCGTTTTATCAAGTGGTTAGATGAAAACATCGACGTATTTACCGAAAAATTGTGGGTATGCGCCTCCCCTTGGATAGGGGATAATAAGCGGTCGTTTGCGCAGCATGACCTAGGATGGGATGGCGAGGTCTCGGAGCCATATCCAATCGACTCCTGTGAAGAAAAATTTTCATCTCTTTGTCAATCCTCTCCTTGAAAAGAAGAGGTAATTATTCATTATTCATTATTCATTATTCATTGTTGAACGCTCATCAAGAGAGTTTGGGGTTTGTTTGGGTTTGAAATTTGCTAAAGTCCCGCTATTCCCTGTTGCCTAAAACAAAGGAATTTTTACTTCATCAGTATAAGATCTGCTATATATTTATTACCGAATAATTAAGGTTTAAAGCCTCTACTTTAAAGGAGAAACAAGCGGTCGATCTTCGGAGCTTCCCCGTTGGGTGGGATGGCGAGGAAACCTGCGCCATATCCAATCGACTCCTGTGAAGAAAAATTTTCATCTCTTTGTCAATCCTCTCCTTGAAAAGAAGAGGCAATTATTAATTATTAATTATTAATTGTTTAAATTGTTCCTGACTGCAAACGAAGCATATAATTTTTTAGATCGGATGCAACTTCACCTGACATTAAATAGCAACCAATTAAATTAGGAAAAGCCATAGCTAAAAGCATCATATCCGTAAAATCTAATGCAGCACCAACACTAACATTAGCACCAATTATTACACCCAAAATATAGATAATTTTAGGAATAATAGTTGTCTGACTGCCAAATAAATAGTTCCAAGAAATTATTCCTTGATAAGCAGTACCAATCATAGTTGAAAAAGCAAATAAGAAAACAGCAAAAGCCAATATATAAGGGAACCAACTAAAAACTGAAGCAAAAGCATCAGCAGTCATTTTTACTCCATCAATTCCTTCCCGAGAATCTTGATAAACTCCTGTAATTACAATTACTAAAGCTGTCATATTACAGATAATAACCGTATCAATAAATGGTTCTAATAAAGCTACTATTCCTTCTCGAATTGGTTCATTAGTTTTAGCAGAAGCATGGGGAATAGATGCAGTACCCAATCCTGCTTCATTAGAATAAGCAGACCGTCTTAACCCTATAGAAAATGTTGTGACAAAACCACCAGCAACTACTGCTGAAGGAGAAAAAGCTTCGGTGATAATTTTACCAAAAGCTGGCAGAATTTGTGTAAAATTAATACCTAAAATCCACAGACAAGCAACAATATAAATAACTGCCATTGTTGGAACTAAACTACCAGCAACTGCACCAATACGTTTCATCCCACCCAGAATGACGATCGCTACTAATATTGCCACGATCGCACCATAAACCCAACTTGATAAACCAGGTATAACATTAGAAACGGCGACGTAAGACTGATTAGTCTGGAAAATGCTAGCACCAACTAGGGTAGATAGTCCGCAGAAGAATGCAAATAAAGTGGCCATTCCTTGCCCCATTGCACGCAATCCCATGTTAGCTAGACCTTTAGACAAATAGTACATTGGGCCTCCGGTTATAGAACCATCTGAGTTGATTTTTCGGTATTTCAGACCGAGAGTACATTCGGTAAATTTGCTGGTCATACCAAATAACCCACCAATAATCATCCAAAATACAGCACCAGGTCCTCCTAATTGGATAGCGATCGCTACACCTGCCACATTCCCTATACCCACTGTGCCAGAAATAGCTGTGGCAAGAGCTTGGAAGTGAGTAACTTCTCCTTCATCTTCTGGGGAATCATATTTTCCTCTCACGATATCAATAGCGTGTTTAAAACCTCGAATATTAATAAAGCCCATACGAAATGTTAGTAAAATTGCTCCTAAAATTAGCCACAATACAATTAGTGGGAAACCAGCAATATCAAAAAAGATAATTTTTTCTAGGATGGTTACTAACTTTTGAAAAATTCCATCAATAGTACTAAAAATATTAGTATTTTCGACCTTTGTGAAAGCTAAGACAGTCATTTCAGTTATCAGTTATCAGTTATCAGTACCTCTGCAATAAGAAGGCAAGAAAATACGGGATTCTCTTTTTTTTATCCCCTTATTAAAACTATGCTTTATAAACATCTTTCTCTTTTCATAAAACTTGACAAAAATATCATTTGATGTTTTGAAGTCTGAAAACTCCTAGTGTGGTTGCGATCGCAACCACAAAAAACAACTTTTAGGAGTACACAAGTTAGTCAATTTGTCAAAGCTTGTAAAACGAACAAAATGCTCGTAAGCTTTTTATAATAGGCATTATCCACTTTTGTAAATAATTTTGCCGATCGTGGATAGTTATTAAAAGGGGAGGCGCATACCTACAATTTATCGGTAAAATTTACTGTAGTAATAAATATTATGGACAACAGCATATTTTTGACTAATTTTTGAGGAAAATTTTGCATTTAATTATGTCTGATGGGCAAAAAAAAATCATAATTTATCATTAAAATATACTCATGGATTTATGATTTTTCAATATAGAATCAGGAACATTTATTAAAAATATATTGTTAACAAATTATTACACAATTTTCAATGAATGCTAGTTTAAACTAAATACTATAGTTAAAGTTATACAAAGATTTGTAAATTACCTATACAGATTTTAAGTTATAAAAGGAATTCTATTTGTATTCTAGGTTCATTATTAAAAAGCGTTTAGCAGTTCAGCAATCAGCAGTCAGCTTTTTAGAAAGGGATTTAAACCTCTCCTAAAATTAAGCTACTTATAGAAGTCGGGGATGTTTTACCCAAGCTTGGACGTTCTGGAATGCTCCGCAAACAGATACCTAATTGCGCAAATTTTTAGGCTGATAGCTGATAGCTAATAACTGATAGCTAGTTAACTATTACTTGTACAGACAAAGAAAATTCATTCGTTAAAAAACCATGACTACAGAAAATACACAATCAAAAATTCAAAATGGTAAAATAGCAATTCTGCTACACAATGGCATCCAGGGTCCATCAGGCAAAACTGGCTTGTCACTATTGCGCTACAGTCAAGCAGAAATTGTTGCTGTCATCGATCGCCAATGTGCCGGAAAATCATTACCCGAACTCACTAAAATTCCCCGCGATATACCAATAGTTGCTTCCGTTGGCGAAGCCATCGCTTTTGACCCAGAAGTATTAGTCATAGGTATAGCTCCTTCAGGCGGTGCTTTACCTGATGAATGGTTTGGAGAAATCAAACAAGCAGTTACTTCTGGGTTATCAGTGGTCAACGGTTTGCATACCCCTCTGGCAAATCATCCAGAAATTCAACCACTATTGCGACCTACGCAATGGATATGGGATGTGCGTCAAGAACCTCAAGGATTAACTATTGCCAGTGGGAAAGCCAGAACACTTTCTTGTCGCCGAGTCTTAACAGTGGGTACTGATATGGCGATCGGTAAAATGTCTACCAGTTTAGAACTAAATGCTACAGCTCAACAGCGAGGTTTCAATTCTAAATTCCTCGCTACAGGACAAGCAGGTTTAATGATTGCTGGTAATGGTATTGCTTTAGATGCAGTGCGAGTTGACTTTGCTGCTGGAGCAGTGGAACAAATGATTATGCAGTTTGGCAATACCCACGACTTACTGATTATTGAAGGCCAAGGTTCTCTATTGCATCCTGGTTCTACTGCTACTCTCCCATTATTGCGCGGTACTCAACCCACGGATTTAATCTTGGTGCATCGTGCTAATCAAACTCATATTCGCAATCATCCCAGTGTTTTGATTCCACCCTTACCTAAAGTAATTGAGTTGTATGAGATGGTGGCCGCTGCTGGTGGCGCTATGGAACCAGTGCGAGTTGTTGGTATTGCCATGAATACTTTTCATTTAGATGAAATGGCTGCGAAAGAAGCGATCGCTCAAATGGAAATAGAGACTGGTTTGCCTTGCACTGATCCTGTACGTTTTGGTGCGGAGCTATTATTGGATGCAGTTATAGGCAACAGGGAACAGTTCATTAATTGATAATTGATAATGGATAATTGATAATTACAAGAAGGTTTTAACCGTTACGGAATTGAATATAAGGAAATATTATTTCTTCTCTTGGTCGATTGGATATGGTTAGGAAACCCATCCATCCCACCCTTCGGGAAACTCCGCTAACGACAGCTTTTTTCCCCTTAAAAGGGGAGGCGCGAATTATTTAATTAGGGTTTGCTCAAAAAGTCTTTTATACCAAGCGTGAAAAAAGAATGTTACGAATAATAAGTGCAATAAAAAGATTTTGTAGGAAATTTCCCTTTGACAAAAAAGAGAATTTACGACCTGAAAGCTGGTATTAAATCTATTCATTCTGACTCCTGAATTCTGAATTCTGTTTGCGGAGCATTCCGTAGGCAATTCTAAGAAATACCCTATCTATTTGTAGCAAACATTTATCAAATTGGTATTAGTAGGGGTAGGAGACAGGAGACAGGAGGAACGGGGAATTATAGAGGAGGTAGTCGGAAAAATTGTCAGAGTGATTTTTCTGCCATAATCGTCCCAAAATACTAGCTTTTTGGGCTTTTTGAGCTGAAAATCTGGCACTTTTTTAGACCAAAAAACGCTAAAACCAATATCAGTCAATCCTTTGATATTTAATCAGCAAGCCCTAATTATTAATAATTAATTATTAATTATTCGCTAACAGGCAACAGTGGGAAAAACATTGCCTAGTGCCACTACGCGGAAGTTAAAAGTCAAAAGAGGGCGAATGCCATTCGCCCCTACACATGGCGTTTTAAAGGTTAAACTGATAACTGATAACTGATAACTGATAACTGATAACTGATAACTGAAATTACCATTTCCCCATACCTCCCCAAGCTGCTCCAGAAAAACAGCCAGCAATTGCACCTAAACCAACCCCAAAAATCGTTGAAAGTATAATGGTAAAATCTTCATCAATTCGCATAACTCTCACTAAATCTATCGAGCCAAATTGTGGTAAAATACCACCCAAAATTACTCCAATAATTACTCCTAAAAAACAACCCCAAATTCCACCTAAAAAAGCACCTCTAATTCCTGATAATTTATTTGATAAAGGTAAAGTTGGCGCTCCTAAAATTGGTCCTAAAACAGCACCACCGATTATTCCACCCATTGCACCTACACCTATTGCCGGAATCATACTACTTATGAATATTGATAATAACTCCAGCCAAGAATTACTATTCTCTTTCATACTTTCCTGAAACACAAAAATACCAGCTAAAATTGCCCCAATAACTGTTCCTAAAAAAGCACCCCAAATAGCACCTAAAAATAAACCACGTCTGCCCCAAATTCGTCCAGCCCCAGGCAATGTTAAAGGTGGTTTAAAAGCACTCCAAATACCACCCCAAATAGTACCTAAAAATCCTCCAAATAAAACTGCTTGTCCGAATGACTCCAGACGATTACTAATTCCATATATACTACCACTAATAGCAACTGCAATAAACCCTCCCCAAAATGCTCCAGTTAAAGCTAAACTGCTACCAGACATTCCCACAGGAATAATATATTGCCAAGCTAATGCGAAAAACCCTCCCCACAATATTCCCACGATCGTACCACCAAAAACTGCAAGGCTGCCTTTTATTATTCCTAATACTAAACCTGCTACTGCTGCTGCACACAATATTCCCCAAAGGCTACCCCACATAGCATCTTTAGCAATGCCAGCAATACCATTTCCACCACCTGGTAGAGGAATTATTGGTAATGATGGCGGTTTAGTTTTAGTCAGAATAGGTGTTAATAAAGGTTGATATTGACCCATTTTTCTGTTTATAATAATGGGTTTTGGTGGTACTGGTTTTCGGGGAGTAGTAGTAGTTTTTTGCGGCCTCAACGACAACAATTTTCGTGGCTTCGGTTGAGCTGGTTGCAGATGTTTCTGATTTCGCACTGCTTCCCTTGATGGAAAAGGGTCGCGGCCTTTTAATTTTTTGGTGCGATCGCACCACGGACAAGATTTTAAATGATTACCATATAAATGTTGATGATTTTTTTGACATATTATTAAATTATCCTCTGCTTCTCGTAGTGCTTGCAACCAAATTTTAGTGTCTGGGCGCTCTGTAGGATGTTTATGCCCTTTTTCAAAACAATCAATAAATAATTCTTGTATTCTGGGATGCAAAATCTTAAAATCTGGGGCAAGTGGGGTTGGGCGATAGGGAACTCGCTTTTTACTGTAGGGAAAATGACCTGCTTGAATTCGAGCTTCAAGACTGGGTGGTTCACCTCTACCTTGATAAACTCCGGCAAAGGGGTGAGTTCCCTCCATCAAAACCTGAAATATTAACACCGCTACCCCAAATAAATCATGTTCTGGTAGGCGATCGACTTCCCGGAAACTTTGACCTTGTAATTCTGGGGGGGTAAATTCTAGTTTTCCCACTGGGCAACGATAAACTTCTAGAGTGTAGGGGTCGCGCACTTGAAATGAGTCTGTATCAACTAGGGTTACTAAAGCAGTATCTGTCACCAGCATATTTGACTCATTGATATCGCCGACTGCATATCCACTTTTGTGTAGAGCATTAACTGCTGCGACTAAGTTACGAGCTGTGCGGTGAAGATAACGATAGTTGAAGAGGGGTTTTTGTTCCCTACGGTTTCTGGGATTATAGAATATATGTATCGGTTCTGCTCTAAAAACACGAGGCATCAGAAAACCGATGATTTGCTGTTTACTGTTGATAGTGTGTAGTAGGTCTACAGGCCATGCGATCGCTGAATGTCCGGCTGCCATCGGTGCGTCTGGTGGGTGAGAGAACATTACTGTTAGTTTATCGGCATCTTCATCTGTGGGTTTGTGGTAAATTTTGGCCACTAAGGATGGGTCTTGTAGCACAGGATAGATACGACCTTCTCCACCCCCACCAATCAAGTTTTGGGTGTCTAATGTGACGATTTGTCCACTAAACTGACGTTGCAACTGCATGGGTACTGTTGTTGACCCTAAGATTGTTTTTTCGTTTACAGTATAGCTTGAAATTTTGGCGTTGGTGAATCAACTTAACCAAGTCATAAGTCGGAAGTCAGAAGTCATAAGTCGGAAGTTCTATAACGGGGATTTATATCATGTTCGGACGGGTCAGTTATAAAAAAACTTTATCCCTTTTAACCCTTTCTTCCCTTCTGCCTCCAGCTCCCGCTGCCTCCTGCCTTTCTTCCTCCAAAGTGTAAGTATTCAACCGAACATGATATTAAGCCTCGCTCCAAAAATATTGCGCTTTAAAAAGCGGGGTTTTATACTATTTCTCAAAAACTTTTCTAAATTTTGTTGAGCAGGGGAGTAGGGGAGTAGGGGAGAAGTAAAAATAAGAATAATTAATATAGCAATCAGGAATGAGTTGTGAGAATTGAGATGTTCCTTAAAAGTGTAGAATATAGCAATTATTATATTCATATGATACGTTTTTTCTTCTTCTCTGTTCCCTATTCCCTGTTCCCTATTCCCTAAAGCAAAAGTTTCCAATATCTCACAACTAAAATCATATTGCTATACCAAATTGATAAATGTTTGCTACAAATAGTTAGGGTATTTATTCTAATGCGCGAATGCGCGAATTTAGAATGCACTTGGGGATATATTTAATACCATTTTTGATGTTGCAAATTACCTTTTTCGTGAAACATACTTTATCTGAAAGTCTTTTTATGGTGCTTACTATTCGTAACATTCTTGTTTCAAATTGGTAGAACATTAAGTTAGCTTAAATTAGCAAAAAAGTGATTTTTATTGCATTGATTAGTTGACAAATGAAGTACTGCCCAAGTGTGGCAATAATGCATGAAAATTGGTATTAGACCGATATTATTTTGATAAGAATATATATCATAATTGCGCAGGGGCACTAATACCAATTTTATAAATTTTTGCTACAAATAGTTAGGGTATTTATTGTAATTTATAATTTATAATTTAGAATGCACTTGGGGATAGATTTAATGCTATTTTTGATGTTGCAAGTTACCTTTATTGATAAATGTTTGCTACAAATATTTAGGGTATTTATTCTAATGCGCAAATCTAGAATTTAGAATGCACTTGGGGATAGATTTAATGCTATTTTTGATATTGCAAGTTACCTTTTTCGTGAAATATACTTTATCTGAAAGTCTTTTTATGGTGCTTATTATTCGTAACATTCTTTTTTAAAATTGGTATAAATACAGTGATGGTGTCGTGCATAACGGGCAAGATGCCCATTCCACAATCATAGCTAAATTCACCAACGCCGAAATTTTTAATTTTAGTTCATAAGCAGAGTAAAACTATGAGATTTATTAGCCCGAAAACTGATTTTGCCTTTAAAAAAATCTTTGGCTCAACTGAGAGTAAAGATATTTTGATTAGTTTCCTAAATGCTTTGATATATTATGGTGAGTCTATTATTCAAGACTTGGAAATAATTGACCCCTATAATCCTGGAGATATAATTAGTTTAAAAGATAGTTATTTAGATGTTAAAGTTGTCTTAAATGATGGCTCTAATGTGATTATTGAAGTGCAGGTTTTGAGTGTTCCTGCTTTTGAAAAGCGAGTGGTTTATAATCTTTGTAAAACTTATGGAAATCAATTAAGTACTGGGCAAGGGTATAGACAATTAAAACCAGTAATTGCTTTGACGATTACAGATTTTGAAATGTTTGATGAAACGGCAGAATATATTAATCATTTTGTGTTTAAGGAGAAAAACAAATTATTTGACTACAGACCCCAAGAAGTGGCAATGATATTTGTAGAATTACCAAAGTTTCCCAAACAATTAAAAGAGTTAGAAAGTCTATCAGATAAATGGATTTATTTTATGAAAGAAGCCCCCAGTTTAGAAGTTATTCCTAATAGTCTGGCAAAAGTTAAAGAGATAAAAAAAGCTTTAAATATTGCTAATCAAGCAAATTTATCTAGAAAAGAATTAGAAGAAGTACACAAGCGAGAAATGTTTTTAGAAGACCGTACAAGTGAAATTATATTAGCTCGACAGGAAGCACGAGAGGAGGGACGAGAAGAAGGATTAGAAGAAGGATTAGAAGTTGGTAAGTTGTCAATGCAGAGATTAATATTAGCTCAACTCGAGAGAAGGTTTTCAGGAGAAATAACTGGAATAATCAGAGAGAATATTCAACTGTTATCTATGGAAAAGTTAGAAGATTTAGGAGGAGCAATTTTAAGTTTTAATCGTTTGGAAGATTTATCTAATTGGTTGGCAGAATTTGATGGGCAATAGGGGAGGCGCTTATCAGTTATCAGTATGTAGGGGCGAATGGCATTCGCCCTCACTGAATTGAGTGTCTGTGCGTAAATCTTGTGAAGGGCTTTGTTGCATGAAAGTATATAGCTGCCGCACTTGCTCCGCATATGTACTTCATAATGCGTGAAAATTGCTGTAACTATTGGACAATAGATAGTAGTGCATCAATGTTTGAGGCGAAAAAGGCTGAAACTATAAGCTGTAAAAGCTTTGAGGTTTAATTAGCAGAGTAATAACTATTGGACAATAGATGGTAGTGCATCAATAATCGCGATCGCTATATGAAAGCTTTCTCAACAGAGTAATAACTATTGGACAATAAATCAATAGAACATCTGTAACTATTGGACAATAGATCAAGAGAACATCAATGTTTGAGGTAAAAAAGGCTGAAACTATAACCTGTAAAAGCTTTGAGGTTTAATTAGCAGAGTAATAACTATTGGACAATAGATGGTAGTGCATCAATAATCGCGATCGCTATATGAAAGCTTTCTCAACAGAGTAATAACTAATAGATGGTAGTGCATCAATGTTTGAGGTGAAAAAGGCTGAAACTATAAGCTGTAAAAGCTTTGAGGTTTAATCAGTAGAGCAATAACTATTGGACAATAAATGGTAGTGCATCAATAATCGCGATCGCTATCTTTCGTGAATCAACAGAGTAATAACTATTGGACAATAGATGGTAGTGCATCAATGTTTGAGGTGAAAAAGGCTGAAACTATAAGCTGTAAAAGCTTTGAGGTTTAATCAGTAGAGCAATAACTATTGGACAATAGATGGTAGTGCATCAAGAATCGCGATCGCTATCTTT
>NZ_JAAHGO010000071.1:13729-45680 GCF_010672455.1 Okeania sp. SIO2C9
AGTGCATCAATGTTTGAGGTGAAAAAGGCTGAAACTATAAGCTGTAAAAGCTTTGAGGTTTAATCAGTAGAGCAATAACTATTGGACAATAGATGGTAGTGCATCAAGAATCGCGATCGCTATCTTTTGTGAATCAACAGAGTAATAACTATTGGACAATAGATGGTAGTGCATCAATGTTTGAGGTGAAAAAGGCTGAAACTATAAGCTGTAAAAGCTTTGAGGTTTAATCAGTAGAGCAATAACTATTGGACAATAGATGGTAGTGCATCAAGAATCGCGATCGCTATCTTTCGTGAATCAACAGAGTAATAACTATTGGACAATAGATGGTAGTGCATCAATGTTTGAGGTGAAAAAGACTGAAAATTTTACCTCTAAAAGCTTTGAGCTTTAATCAGCAGAGCAATAACTATTGGACAATAGATGGTAGTGCATCAAGAATCGCGATCGCTATATGAAAGCTTTCTCAACAGAGTAATAACTATTGGACAATAGATGGTAGTGGATCAATGTTTGAGGTGAAAAAGGCGGAAACTATAAGCTGTAAAAGCTTTGAGGTTTAATTAGCAGAGCAATGACTATTGGACAATAGATGGTAGTGCATCAAGAATCGCGATCGCTATATGAAAGCTTTCTCAACAGAGTAATAACTATTGGACAATAGATGGTAGTGCATCAATAATCGTGAAACAGAGCGATATAGCTGCGGAATGGATGTTAAGAACGCTACTTTCATGCAACAAAGCTCTTGTGAAGTACAAATATTAATATTTAATGTTCTGTAGTCTGAGTATCTTGTCGGCTAGTAGTGTACCTGATTGAGATGAAGTATGGCAGAATGCTACAACGGGAGGAAGATGCTCCCACTGCCTAACTATTGAATTTTGACAAACTGCCTCATAGTCTTAACTCTCCTCACCTACAACTAAATACCACAGCGCGTTAATACCACTGCCTAGATATTCTGAATCTTGGTGTTGTTCAATCCATTGAATGATTGTGGGAAGAATATTGTTGGATTTTTTGCCTAGTTTGCTTAAAGCTTTAGCTGCATTGTCACGGACTATAGAATCCTCATTATCAAGCCCTGCTACTAAGTTGCTGAATAAGACTTCAGAGCAGTTGCCCAATTCGCTCAAGGCTATGGCTATCCACTTACCTACACTATAATCTTCTTTTTGAATCTGTGCGAGTAGCTTGTTGACTACCATTTCTGAACTGTTACCCAATATACCTAAAGCTGAAGCCGCCCACCCACGCACTATAGAATCATCATCTTGAAGCATAGCAAGTATAATTTTGACTGTAGTTTCTGAGTTTTCACCTAATTTTGCTAGAGCAAAAGTTGCTCTCCCACGCACCAAAGAATCTTCATCCTGAAGCTTTGCTAATAGAGCTTCAATTATAGCTTCTGAGTTTTTTTCACTGACGTTTTTATGTTTATCTAAATGATATAAGGCTACAGCCGCGCTGGCACGAATAGAAGAATTTTTATTCTCAAGCAGTTCAAGCAGAGAGTTAACTATAGTTTCTGAACCATTGCCTAGTCTTCCTAAAGCTATTGCTGCTCCTTTTTGCACATCAAAATTATCGTCTTGAAACTTTGCTATTAGGGCATTGAGTACAGTTTCAGAATTTTCGTCTAACTTTCGCAACGCTTGAGTTACACTCCTTCGCACAAAAAGATTTTCATCTTGGAGTTGTGCTAGTAAAGCATTAACTATAGTTTCAGAATTTTTGCCTAATTCTCCCAAAGCTATAACTGAACCCCAGCGTATAAAAAAATCATCATTCTTTAGTTTTTTTAGTAATCCTTCTATTTCCTTATTTTTATCCCCTAACTCTGCTTGATATTTCCACAACCGCCACTCATCAATTAAATTTGCTTTCTTTTTCAACATTTCCAAAGCTTGTGCCTCAAAATCAGTTTCATACAAATTACACAAAATTTCTTCAACTTGCTCTCGAATTAACCAACCAACCTGCTCTACATTAACTATTTCCAGCTCTACCAACCTTTCCAAAATCTCCTGCACTAACTCACTATCAACACTCCGCAAACCCTTTGGATCTTCTGCTAAACAATTTCCAGCAAAAAACAAATCCCGATGTAACCACTCCTCATACTCACTACCATGATTCAAAATTGCCCGCATCGCTTTTGCCACCTTTTTCGGCTTCTGTTGCGCTATCAACAATAGTAAAACTTCCCGCCAGTGAGACTCATGCAAATGTTCTCGAATACTATCCAAAACAATTTCAAAATCACCCTCATTATCCGCCTGATAATCAATTTCCTCAGCACATAAATATTCCTGAAAAGTCTTATGCACAAACCCATAAAAATCTTGCCCCTGTTCATTCAACAACCCCGTGCGCTCCCGAATCAATTCTACAAATCTTTCTGCCTCTTCCTTTGCCTGATATAACTGCACCTGCTTCAACCCCTTAATCTCTCGACTCAACTGCTCTATCAACTCATCCCTATCTATCAAAGTGCCACCCTCATTATCCCCAACATTTCCCTGAGTATGCACCCAAAAAGCCAACAATTCCATCAACCTGCGTAGATCGTCTAAATCTAAATATTTAAACACCCCTTTATTACTGATTTCTTTATTAGCATCCCAGGAAGTTAACAGCGTCTTCACCGCAGCATCATAAAGCTCAAACCGTTTTTTGGGCAAAACCGCCTGATACCGATGAATCAAAGCAATTATTGTCAATAACAAAGGATTTCGGGCCAACAACTTAATCCTGTCATTATCATCCAACGCCTTTCGTAAACTTTCCTTGCGCCTTTCTGCCTCCCCCTTATCCTGAAACCGACTGTCATACCAGTTATTTATAAATGCCGAAATCTTCTGATCATCAAACGACTGCATTTGATAGTGGGGGAATTCCTCAGTGCGGAAAAAGTCACGTCGATAACCCGCAGGACGAGATGTAATAATTGCGCGGTTTCTGTTAAACTGCCCTAAAAAATTCTCAATGCGTCTGACTACATCATAACGTTTGCCTTCTTCCGCTACTTCATCCAAACCATCGAGCAGAATTAATGCTCTGCCATCTTCTAACCAATGTTCAAAAAATCCTGTTGGTAAAGTTTTAACTGCCATCGTTTTTTCGGCAAATACCCGAGCATATTCGAGAATGCTTTTGTCTGGATGTCGCGCTAAGTCTCGTATCCTAATTAAAATTGGCAGCCAGTCGGTGTTGGGGTCTAAACCTAGTAATCCCCCCTGGCCTTCCTTAGAAAGGGGGGTAGAAGATTCGCCAGAGCGATCGCTCTTTTGAGCCAGAGGATTTTCCTGACTATAGCCCCCCTTACCAAGGGGGGTTGGGGGGATAGATTCCAACATCTCACCTACAGAATTTCCAGAACTATAGCCCCTCTTACCAAGGGGGGTTGGAGGGATCGACTCCTTACCAAGGGGGGTTGGGGGGATAGATGCCAACATCACGGCAAAATAACTCATCAATGTTGTTTTTCCCGAACCAGGTGCACCTAATATTACAAATTTCCGTGACTGACTTTGAGTTAATAATTCTGAGGCTAAAAATTTTCTGCCTGTAGTATTTATCAATAATTCCCTTTCCAGTTTTTCCCCACTTCCTGCTAATAATAAATCTCTTTCAAAACCCCCTACTATTGAGACATCTTCTACCACATCTGGCATGACAAAAATATAGGCTAATTTTTCTGATTTTTCTACTTCTTGCCCAGGTACAGAAATACCAGCAAATTTTACATCATCAAACCAATTTGCTAACTGCTCAAAATAATTTTGTTTAGCTACTTGGAATTTTATATAAGTATCAGTTTGTTGAAAATAAGCATTCACAAAGGTTTCTATCCAAGGTTGTAGAGATTGTTGATTTAATTGAATATTTTTTGTCTGTGCTTGTTGTTGAAAAATAGTAATTAAAATATTAATATCTGGCTTGCCTTGACTGATTAATGGTTTTTGTAATTCTGTCAAAACAGCAGAATGTTGAAAATATTGGCTGAGAAATTTATTAACTCCATTCCAACCATCTTGTTTAGCTGAATAAAATAAAAGCTGTTGAGGTGAGAGTTTATTTTCCCATTCCTTCACAGCTTTTTCTCCAGATTTAATTGCTTTTTCTATATCTGTTTTATTGAGAGATTGAGTGAGGTTTTTACCTCCTTTTTCCCAAGCAGTATCCCACAATGAATCTGCTATTTTTGATAATCCCCAACCTGCTAAACCTACTAAACCTGCTTCCATAATTTTATATTTAGTTCCGCTATGCGGAAGTTAAAAGTTAAATTTATATTTATTCAGTGGCGAAATTTTGTTTTTTAGTTGAATAAAAAGTCATGCGTAGGGGCGAGCGACACCCAATCGTTAAATCATATCACAATTTTTTTGGCGATGCAAGGGGAAATTCCTTGGCGTTTTTTTGGAGCTTCACAGAATGCAGATTAATCATCCGTATATCCGTGGCAAAATCCTTCTCTAGCAACAAGGATTTTTTTTTGAGGATGCAAGGGGAAATTCCTTGTCGTTTTTTTGGAGCTTCACAGGATGATAATTTGCTGGATTTGTGAATATAGCGATCGCAGAGCAAGTGCGGTAGCTAGATCCCTTCTACATGAGTAAATATATGGATGTGTTGATGGGGCGGGCAAATTTTGCGATCGTTAATTCTTTCTCTGAGTGCTTCACAGGATGATAATTTTCTCTGCTTTTATGGTGTGAGTTTCCCTTCTATAATATATCTAGTGACTAAATGCTGTTTTTGGGTTGAATAAAAAGTCATGTGTAGGGGCAAGTTACACCCAATGGTTAAATTGTATCACGATTTTTTTGAGGGTGCAAGGGGAAATTCCTTGTCGTTTTTTTTGGAGCTTCAAAGGATGATAATTTTCTTTGGTTTGTGAATATAGCGATCGCAGAGCAAGTGCGGTAGTTACATCCCTTCTACATGATTAAATATATGGATGTGTTGATGGGGGGGGGCAAATTTTGCGATCGCCACTTCTTTCTTTAGTGCTTCACAGGATGATAATTTTCTTTGCTTTTATGGGGTGAGTTTCCCTTATATATATATTCAGTGACTAAATACTGTTTTTGGGTTGAATAAAAAGTCATGCGTAGGGGAGAGTTACTCCCAATGCTTAAATTGTATCACGATTTTTTTGAGGGTGCAAGGGGAAATTCCTTGTCGTTTTTTTGGAGCTTCACAGGATGATAATTTTCTTTGGTTTGTGAATATAGCGATCGCAGAGCAAGTGCGGTAGTTACATCCCTTCTACATAAATAATATCGATACTGTTGATGGGGCGGGCAAATTTGGGGTCCGCCACTTCTTTCCTTAGTGCTTCACGGGATGATAATTTTCTCTGCTTTGATGGTGTGAGTTTCTCTTCTATATGTATTCAGTGGCGAAATGCTGTTTTGGAGTTGAATAAAAAGTCATGTGTAGGGGCGAGCTACACCCAGAGGTTGAATCATATCACGATTTTTTTGGGGATGCAAGAGGAACAACCATTGGCCGTTTTTTTGGAGCTTCACAGGATGATGATTTGGGGTTTGTGAATATAGCGATCGCAGAGCAAGTGTGGTAGCTATATCCCTTCTACATGAATAATATTGATGCTGTTGATGGGGTGAAAATTTTTCGGTGTCGCCACTTCTTTCCGGAGTGCTTCGCCGAATGATAATTTTCTCTGCTTTGATGGTGTGAGTTTCCCTTCTATATGTATTCAGTGGCGAAATGTTGTTTTTGGGTTGAATAAAAAGTCATGTGTAGGGGCGAGTTACTCCCAATGGTTAAATTGTATCACGATTTTTTTGAGGGTGCAAGGGGAAATTCCTTGTCGTTTTTTTTGGAGCTTCACAGGATGATAATTTTCTTTGGTTTGTGAATATAGCGATCGCAGAGCAAGTGCGGTAGTTACATCCCTTCTACATGAATAATATAGATACTGTTGATGAGGCGGTCAAATTTTGCGTCCGCTACTTCTTTCCTAAGTGCTTCACAGGATGATAAC
Source organism: Okeania sp. SIO2C9 (assembly GCF_010672455.1). Taxonomy (GTDB): domain Bacteria; phylum Cyanobacteriota; class Cyanobacteriia; order Cyanobacteriales; family Microcoleaceae; genus Okeania. The sequence continues at coordinate 19,755 of NZ_JAAHGO010000071.1, forward strand.
TTTCTGGTGCTTTGATGGTGTAAGTTTCCCTTCTATATGTATTCAGTGACTAAATGCTATTTTGGTGTTGAATAAAGAGTCATTCGTAGGGGCGAGCAACTCCCAATGATTAAATTATATCACGATTTTTTTGAGGATGCAAGGGAAACAACCATTGGCTGTTTTTTTAGAGCTTCACAAGATGATAATTTGGGGTTTGTGAATATAGCGTTAGTGGAGCAAGTGCGGTAACTACATCGCTTCTACATGAGTCAATATATGGATGTGTTGATGGGGTGAAAATTTTTCGGTGTCGCCACTTCTTTCCTTAGTGCTTCACAGGATGATAACTTTCTGGTGCTTTGATGGTGTGAGTATCCCTTCTATATGTATTCAGTAATGAAAAGCTGTTTTTTAGTTGAATAAAAAGTCATGTGTAGGGGCAAGTAACTCCCAATGATTACATACTATCATAATTTTTTTTGGCGTTGCAAGGGGAAAAGCCTTGCTTTTTTTTTGAGCTTCACAGAATGCAGATTAATCATCCGTGTATCCGTGGCCAAATCCTTGTCTAGCAGTTGCTCTAATCTAATAGTAAGTAGCTGAAGTTCAATAATTGATAATTGATAATTGATAATTACCTCTCCCTAAAACGGATAGGATTGAATAATCATGAAAATATTTTCTTGTTTCTCCTTTAAAGGAGAGGCTTTAAACCTTAATTATTTGGTAAAATTGAAAAACTTATGTTTTGGGTTGATACTTAATCTAAAAATCATTACCACTCAGCAACGCCAGAATTTAACTCCTAACTCCTGAGTGCTGACTTCAGTAAAGTGCTAGACATCAAAACTAGAGCATTAGTTTGCAACTTTGCATAAATCAAGCAATACTGTTAGCCCAATTTTTAGCCCACTCCAAAGTTTGCTTAACCTGCTGCATATCCGCAGCTTCACAATAAAGTCGCAAAACAGGTTCAGTACCACTAAACCGAATCAATAACCAACGACTATCAGCTAACCGCAACTTATACCCATCTATAGTCAAACAATCAACCACTTTTTGTCCAGCAACCTCTGTCAAAGGATAACTTTGTAACTGCTCCAACAAACGCGATCGCACCTCCATATTAGGCAAAGGTAAATCTATCCTGTCATAAACAGAACTAAAACCTGTTTTTTCTTGAAGTTTCCCGTAAATTGCACTTAAATCTTGACCAGACATAACTACTGCTTCTAACAAATAGAGTGCAGATAATAAAGCATCCCTTTCCGGAATATGAGTACCATAACCAATACCCCCAGACTCTTCTCCACCCACAAGCACCTGAGTTGACAACATCCGGTCGGCAATATATTTATAACCGATGGGAGTTTCAAAAATTGGCATATTATATAACTGTGCCACCTTCGGAAATAGATCCGAACCACTAATAGTTTTTACCACTTCCCCAGTAAACCCATGCCTAGTTGTCAGATGTTCTATCAGAATAGGAATTAAAATTTGGGAGCTGAGAAAATTACCCTCACCATCCACAGCAGCAATGCGATCGCTATCTCCATCAAACACTAATCCAATGGATAAACTTCCCTGATTTGCCGCTCGATAACTTTTCATTTCTTTAAAAAGTTTACTCAAATAGCGAGGCAAAGGTTCAGGAGCACCACCATCAAATAAAGGATCGCGATTACCATTAACCTCTTGAATTTCTACTCCCAATATCTTTTGTAACCCTCCCGCAGCAGCACCGTGCATTACATCTGCAAAAACTTTTAATTTTCCTTCATTAATAGCAGACTTAATATTGTTAATATCTACCATTTTTTGTAGAGTTTCACAATAACTCGGCCAAGGATTAAAATTTTCTATTTTGCTCCCCTGAACTTGATTTTTTTCTACTTCAACTGTTAATAAATCTTCTATTTGTTGTGTAATTTCTGGGGGGACTGACCCACCAAAAGCACCCTTTACTTTTAACCCTAAATATTTTCCTGGATTATGACTAGCAGTCATTACGATTGCCCCAAGAGCTTGTTTTTCAAATGCTGCCCAACTAAAAGCTGGAGTAGGAGCATAAGTATCTGTTAACAGCACATCAAACCCTGCATTTTGAATAGCTTCAGCAGCAACTTGGGCAAATTCTTCGGCCATAAACCTACGGTCGTAGCCAACAATTACTGTTTTACTATTATTCGTAGAACCAGCATAATTTTTCTCTAAAATTCGCGCTGCTATTGGGGCTACTAAAGAAACTCGTTCAAAAGTAAAATCATCAGCTATAACACCGCGCCAGCCATCTGTTCCAAATTTTATTGGTTTAGCCATACCATAAATCTCTTTATATTTATAGATAGATTTTTTTGTCTAAATTATTTGCTTTTACCGAATAACTAAGGTAAAAATCCTCTCTTTTAAAGGAGAAACAAGCGGTCGAGGGATGGCGAGGTCTCGGAGCCATATCCAATCGACCAAGAGAGAAAAAATTTTCCTTTTATTCAATCCTATCCGTTTTAGGGAGAGGTAATTATCAATTATTGAATTTCAGCTTTTCACTACTACTTTTCTGTACATAATTATTGTCAAAAAGAAGAGGGAAATAAGAAAAGTTGCTTCCTTATTCCCAGAGCATTCAGTTAGTAGTGCAGGATGGCAGAAATAACTAACCAGTTACAAAATCTTAAAAGCCTTACCGATCAATACTTTTGACTTTTGACTTTTGACTTACGCTGAATTTTAACTTCTGCATAGTGGCACTAGCTATTAAAAGAATGCAGGTTGATGGCGAATTAAGCTTAGGTATTCCTCTCTAACTTTCTGATCTTCTTCAAATAAACCAAGCATAGCACTGGTGACAGTCCAAGACCCAGGTTTTTGTACTCCTCGCATTACCATAGAGGTATGAGTAGCTTCTATGACAACTGCAACACCTTTTGGTTCTAAAACTTGTTGAATTGCCTCAGCAATTTGACGGTTGAGTCGCTCCTGAACTTGCAATCTACGAGAATACATTTCCACAATCCGAGCTAGCTTACTAAGACCTACTACTTTTTGATTGGGAATATAAGCTACATGAGCTTTTCCCATAAATGGTAACATATGATGTTCACAAAGACTAAAAAGACTGATATCTCTAACTAGAACCATTTCGTTATGACCTTCGTCAAAAATGGCATTATTGACAATTTCTTCAACGGATTGATTATAGCCTTGAGTAAGGAATCGCATTGCTTCTGCAACCCGCTTAGGTGTCTTGAGTAATCCTTCTCGTTTAGGGTCTTCTCCTAATGATAGTAGCATTGTTCGTACTGCTTCCATCATTGCTTCATTGGTCTCTTCAGCAGGAGGTTGTTGCCTTATTGGTTGACCATTAGATGAGGAGCTGCGGTCAGGTCGGTGAGAAATACCATTTGTAGCTGCATCTGAAGTTTTAGCACCATTGATACTGATTGTGTTATTGAAAGCGTTGGAAAAAGTTTGAGTCATAGTAGATCCGGATCAGATTTAAAAAAAAGCAAGTTGTATCTTGACGTGACATACTCCCACACTAAGCTGGCGCTATAGTTTGGGCTTCTCGTTTCGCAGCCCCGGTCTTCCGTCGGGCACGCGCGTGCTTTAAGGACGGAATGCCCTACCGCCCTATTTTTGATATTTATCGCCGCATTTAAGTCGCGGTCTATTAAAACACCGCAATAAAGCTTCTGCTGGGATAGCATGCAAATTGAATGGGCATCGAACCTATTTATTCAATTTTCTGCCGATTCATCTAACACCAAATCTGCATATTATGGCGTGAGGCTTCTCGGCGATTCAGCTAAATTATAATCACTTTATTTGCATTACATTTTATTATGTGGATCGTCTATTGAGTACTCCTAGAGTAAAAATAATAAGTCACTAACAATCATCTTTCTTATCCATCTTGTGGATTTAATCAAAAAAATTAACTGGATACACAGACAGGAGATTCATCCGTAGAAAAATCAATCTTTTATTAATGGGGTAATAATTTGTGACTTTTGACTTCCACGAAGCGGTTGACCAGAAGACAAAATCAATTTCAGTTTTTAAGTTTCCAAAAATACTCCTATGGAACGGAACTTTTGATAACGTTGTTTTCGGCGTTCCTCACTGCTTATCCTAGTTAATTCTTCTATATTACTAACTATGGCCTTTTTGAGATTTTCTGCTGCCTGTAATGGGTTAGCATGAGCGCCACCATTTGGTTCTGGAATGACACGATCTATAATCCCTATATTTTTTAAATCCCAAGAGGTTATTTTCAAAGCATCTGCTGCTTGAGAAGCTTTACCGGCATCTTTCCATAGAATTGCTGCACAAGCTTCAGGACTAGCAACTGTATATACAGAATGTTCTAACATGAGCAATCGATCGCCCACTCCAATTCCTAACGCCCCACCTGAACCACCTTCTCCAATCACCGTACAAATTATTGGTACATCTAGATGAAACATCGATCGTAGATTGTAGGCGATCGCTTCTCCTTGTCCCAATTTTTCGGCTTCTACACCTGGCCATGCACCAGGAGTATCAATAAAGGTCAAGATTGGCATTCCAAAACTATTGCCATGTTCCATTAGTCTCATTGCTTTGCGATACCCTCCTGCTGAGGCCATACCGAAATTGCGGGCTACATTATCTTTGGTATCTCGTCCTTTTTGATGACCAATAATTATAGTTGGCTTTCCATCTATTCTGGCCAATCCCCCTACTATTGCTGGATCGTCACTACCACCGCGATCGCCATGTAACTCGATCCACTCATCACAAATTGCTTGGATATAATCCAGAGTACTTGGTCGCCTTGGGTGGCGGGCTAATTGTAGTCTCTGTACAGGGGAAAGACCATTAAAGATTTCTTGACGTAGTTGAGTTGCTTTAGATTCTAGTTGGCTAATTTGCTCAGATACATCTACACTACTACAGTCTTTAGCTAGTTCACGAATCTGATTTATACGGTTTTCTAATTCTGCCAGAGGTTTTTCAAAATCTAGGAGAATTTTACGTTCTGATTTGGGCACACCTAGTTTTTATTTTAAGTTCCACATTAACATTGTTAAGTTTACCACAATTCATCAGTTTTTTGATTAACGTAGTAAAGCTATCCATAGAGGAGCATCTACAATCCCATCTTAACTTTTGTTCATATTTTCTTTGAGCCATCTTAACAGCAGTTTGAGTTTTAAGGCCAAATATCCCATCTATTTTTCCTTTTAAAAATCCTTGGGCCTTAAGACGCTGTTGTAATCCTCTGACTGCATTACCTCTCATGCCAATTTTGAGAATTGTTGACATCCTCCCCGGCCTAAAGGCACGGGGATTCCTACCGAGCCGTAACTCCTCGGCGGGTTGACGTCTCACAGGCTGCTGCTACCGTAGGCGGTAGTCTTACACTTGCCTCCACGTCCGTTTCTTGCTCCGCGTTCCCTTGCGCCTTTCGGCGGCGCGGGTTCGGTGCGCTTTTTTGTCTCGGACTGCCCGCCCGCGACTAATATATTTATTGCTGCATTCTCGTCTCTATCATGTTTTGCACCGCAGTTGAGACACTCCCATTCTCGCACCTGAAGGTCTAACTTTCCACCTTTAAAGCCACAATTTGAGCAAATTTGGGATGTTGGCTCCCAACGATTAATTACTCTAAAATCACGACCATATTTTTCTGCTTTTCCTTCTAGGAATGTTCTGAATTGTCTCCAACCTAGATCTGAAATTGCTTTGGATAATTTACGGTTCTTAATCATACCAGAAACGTTTAAATCTTCTAAAATAATTGTTTGGTTTTCACGAATTATTTCAGTAGATAATTTATGCAGAAAATCTGTTCTTGTATCTTTCAGTTTGGCATGGAATTTAGCTACTCTAACCCTGGCTTTTTCATACCTTTTAGACCCCTTAGTTTTATGAGATAATGACTTACTTAACTTTTGATACTTCTTAATTCGTTTCTTCAGTGGCTTTGGTGCATCAATCTTTGTACCGTCACTAAATGTAGCAAAGGTTTTAATACCTAAATCTATACCTACTGAATTATCAGTTTGAGGTAAGATTTCTGGTTGTATTTCTACTACAAAACTCAAGAAATATCTATGAACGGAATCTTTTATTACTGTTACTGATGACGGAGCAGCAGGTAAATCTCTTGACCAAACTATTTTCAGCTTTCCAATCTTGGCTAAATAGATTTTATGTTGACCAACTTTAAATCCTCCCTTTGTAAACCTAGCAGTTTGCTTTGACTTTCTACTTTTAAATTTAGTAGGTCTAATAGGTCTACCTTTTCTTTGACCTTTAGTTGATTTGAAAAAGTTTTGATAAGCCTGGTTTAAATCATTCAATGATTGCTGCAATGGTATAGCAGAAACTTCTGATAACCATTCTCTGTATTCAGTCTTTTTTGATTGAGTGATAAACTGTTTTTGTAGTTGAGAATTATGGGGCTTCTTTTCTCCCGATCTATACTTTTCTTGGCAGCAAGCTAGACTATCATTCCAAACCACACGGACACAACCAAATAGCTTTGCTAATCGGTATTTTTGTCCCGGTGTTGGATAGATACGATACTTAAATCTAGCTTTCATAACCTGACTTTTAAACTAACAACATGATAACATATTTACTGAATAAAAACCAATTTAAAAGTGGCCCTAGAAGGGCAAGGCTTTAGACCCAATTTTTCGGTAATAAAAGATTCCAAGTATTTTGGTCAACAATTCTATTTGGGATTAACCCTACATTTTCTTGAAATTTAACAACTGCTGCAGCGGTGCTTACCTATACCTTTTTCACGCCTATATCTATAATCTATAATATATAAATTTTTAATCTCCATCTTCTTCCGGTCCAACAATTGAAATATAGGGTTCAATGAAATATTTACTAGCAACTTCTTGTGCCTGAGCAGTACTTACCATTGTCAGATTTTCTTGAAAATTAGCGTCAAATTCCATACCCAAACCTAAAATTTCATACCATCCTAAAATTTGAGCAATTTGTGAGTTTGTTTGTTTACTCAAAGCATATTGACCTAATAATTTGTTTTTGGAGACTTGTAATTCTTCTGAGCTAAGTTGGTTATTCACTAAGCGCTCTACTTCTTCTCTTAATCCTGCTTTAGCGATCGCTGTATTTTCTGTAGCAGTTCCTATATAAACTGTAAAGTTAGAGATATCTAAACGGGTAGGATAAAAAGCAGATACATCATAAGCTAAACCTCTTTTTTCTCTCAGTTCAACAAATAAGCGACTGGATAAACCATTGCCCAAATAAGTATTAATTAATTTGAGAGGAGCATAGTCAGAACTATTAACATTTGCTGCTAAATAACCAAGCATAATAATTGATTGTTGAGTTTCTTGGAATGTTGTTGCTTTTGATGGTTGGGGAGTTAGACTTGGTAAGTTTAAAGTTACCGGAGGTGTTTCTGGTTTTTGCCAATCTCCTAATATTTGTTCAACTAAATTAATTGCTTTGGCGTTAGTAATATTACCTACTATAGATATGATTATATTATCTGGACGGAAGTGAGTTTGATGAAATTTTTGAAGATTGGCGCGGGTAATTTGAGAAACTGTTTTTTCTGTGCCTAAAGTTGATAAAGCATAAGGATGATTTTGATACATCATTTCTCGTAATTGAGAGAATGCTACGGTAAAAGGTTGTTCTAGTTGAGAGCGAATACTTTGAATAGTAATTCGTTTTTCTAGTTCAATTTCTGTTTCTGGAAATGATGGATATCTAATTATTTCTCCTGACAGTTGAAATATATCTGGAAAATCGGTAGATACGGTTTTTATGCTCAGTAAGAAATAGTCTGTGCTTGTATCTGTACCTAGTCTTGCTCCTACTGATTCAACTTTATGGGCGATATCTAGAGAGGATAATTTTTCTGTCCCTTTGGTTAATACTGCTGCTAATAAGTGAGAGATTCCTGCCTGTTCTCTGGGTTCATAGCGACTACCTATTCGTAAGAATATTTTGGCTGAGACAATATCCGCTGTCTTATTTTCTGTTGTGATGACAACTATGCCATTATTCAGGACTTTTCGCTCTATATTTTTTTTAATCATTAATTTTTTAATTTTCAATATTTAGAAATCTTATTTGAGTTGTGAGATATTGTAGATTTTTAGGGAACAGGGAATAGGGAACACAGAAGCAATAAAATTCTCACATCTGATTCGGTGATTGCTATTAGTCAGTAGTCAAGAGTTAGGTAAGATCCGAAGACCCTATTCATTTTTTTTGTGTTTTTACCATTAGACATCTCTAATAATAGAAAATAAGATTAATTATCGCACATAAATGATCGATTCTTTCCTCCTACTTCCTACTCCCTCTTTTCTGGAGATGTTTATTGAGTTACACTTTGATTTTTATGTAGCTTTTTGGGTACTCCTTGTCTATTCAAAATACACTGTTTATTTTACACAAATACTTATTTTTTGAAACTGGTATATTGAACAATAACTTACACAAATGTTTTGGCATTGTTAATTTTAAGTATCATAGCTAATTTCACAAATAGTTGGTAACTGATGAAGTTAAATAATAAGCTAAGATTACTTTAGAGTAGGTAAGCATTTCCTGCGGAATGCTGCGCAAACAGCAGTCAGCTATTCCTACGGAATGCTGCGCAAACAGCTTTATTACCTTTAAAGGAGAAAAAAGCAATTTTATCAAAGCTTCAGAGTACGAATCTCTGGTTAAGAATGTAGTAGAAATTAAACGAATGCTTGCTTCATTCATTAAAAAGCTTATAGCTGACCGCTAATAGCTGAATACTTACTAGAGTAGAGGCTTTAAGTACTGAAAATATCACTTTTGACTTTTAATTTTTGACTTTAGTAAAACGGTATGACTAGCATTATAATCTAATTACCTTTCTTCATTGAAGAAAACTTCTTTCTATCTACTGACTCCCAACTCCCAATTTTTATTAAAACTATGTCTAAATTATTAATTAATCAATACTATACCGAAGTAGAACGTATTATTCAATATGGCGGTTCTCGGAATGAAAGTTCGATTCGGTCTGCTTTTCAATATCTATTAAATGAATATTGCAAGACTAGAGATTTTCGATTAATTCCAGAACTGGATTATAAAACTAAAACTGGTCAAAAGGTTACTCCTGATGGAACAGTTAAAGATGCTTTGCGTTTGGATTGGGGGTTTTGGGAAAGTAAGGATGAATATGATGTTTTAGATGAGGAAATTGAGAAAAAATTAGCGAAGGGTTATCCTGACGATAATATTTTGTTTGAGGATTCGCAGACGGCCGTTTTGATTCAAGCAGGTCAAGAAACTTCTAGAGTTTCAATGGGAAATGCTGATGCTTTGGATGGAATTATTAATGCTTTTATTAATTATGTTCGCCCGGAAGTTAAGGATTTTCGCGAGGCTATTACTACTTTTCAGGCAGACTTACCTACTATTTTAAAAAGTTTACGAGATTTAATTGCTAAACAGTCGGAGAATAATCAAAAGTTTTGTTTGGCTAGGGATAAGTTTTTGACTATTTGTCGAGAGTCGATTAATCCTGAAGTTAGTTTGTTTGATGTGCAGGAAATGATTATTCAACACATCTTGACTGAGGATATTTTTCTGAATATTTTTAATGAGTCTCAGTTTCACCGGGAGAATAATATTGCGAGGGAGTTGGAGGAGGTTTTAAATACTTTTTTTGTTGGCAGTATCCGACGTAATACTTTGAGTTCTATCGAGCGTTATTACGGGGTAATTAAAAGAAAGGCTGCCAGTATTTATAATCATCATGAAAAACAGGAATTTTTGAAGGTAGTTTATGAGAATTTTTATAAGTCTTATAATCCTCTGGGGGCAGATAGATTGGGGATTGTTTATACTCCCAGTGAAATTGTGAAATTTATGGTTGAAAGTGTTGATTATTTGGTGGATAAACATTTCGGCAAATTATTAGCTGATTCTGGGGTAAAAATTCTTGACCCTGCGACTGGAACTGGTACTTTTGTCACGGAGTTGATTGAATATTTGCCGAAGAATAAGTTGAAGCATAAGTATCAGAATGAGATTTTTTGTAATGAGGTGGCAATTTTGCCCTATTATATTGCGAATCTGAATATTGAATATACTTATCAGCAGAAAATGGGGAGTTATGAGGAGTTTAATAATATTTGTTTTGTTGATACTTTAGACCATAGTTCCTTTGAGTATAAGCAGTTAGATCTATTTGCGATGACCGTGGAGAATACTGAGCGGATTAAACGGCAAAATGATTGTGAGATTTCGGTGATTATTGGCAATCCTCCTTATAATGCAAACCAAGCTAATGAAAATGATAATAATAAGAATCGCGCGTATCCAGGAATTGATAAACGAATCAAAGATACTTATGTTCAAGAAAGTAGAGCACAAAAGACAAAAGTTTATGATATGTATTCTCGTTTTTTTAGGTGGGCAACAGATAGATTAGATAAACAAGGAATAATTTGTTTTATAACTAACTCTTCATGTTTAGATGCTAGTTCTTTTGATGGGTTTAGAAAAGTGATAAGTGAAGAATTTTCTCATGCTTATTTTCTTGACTTGGGGGGTGATGTCAGAGCTATTTCAGGTAGAGATGGTATTTTTATCGGAGAAAAACATACTATATTTGGAAAATCTGCTATGACAGGAATCGCTATATCCTTTTTGGTTAAAGATAGTCAAGAACAAACAACAAGAAATAGAATATATTACAGTCATCCATTTAATGTTCACGAATTAAGAGAGAATAAGCTTAAATTTTTAGCTGCCACTAAATTTGCTAATATTTCGTTTGAAAATATTACACCAGACAAAAATAATAACTGGATAAATCTTACAAATAATGACTTTGATAGTTTACTACCTCTAGCAAATAAAAATACTAAACTCGCTAAAAGCCAAACAGATGAAACGGCAATATTTAAAATATTTTCTATTGGAATAGTAACAAGTAGAGATGAATGGTTATACAACTTCGATAGACAGCAGCTAGCAAAAAAAATTCAGTTTTTTTGTGATTTTTATGAACAAGAAAAAGTTAGATGGTATAAATCAAACAAGAAAAAAGCAATTAACGATTTTGTCGATCGAAAAATTAAGTGGACTTCTGAACTGGAAGATCATTTACTGAGAAATTCCACCCTAGAGTTTAATCCTGATTTTATAGTTACATCTACTTGGCGTCCGTTTACCAAAAAATACCTTTATCTGGCAAAAGTTATCGTACATAGACTATATCAACAGGAACAAATTTTTCCTATTGGCAAAGATAACATAGCAATTTGTTTGACAATTCATAAACAAGTTCCTTTTGTTGTTATAGCTACGAATTGCATTTGTGATAATGGAATTGGTTCAAGACTTTCTCAAATATTAACCCTCTACCGCTACGACGAAAATGGAAACCGCCAAGAAAATATTACCAACTGGAGTCTCCAAAAATTCCAAACTCATTACAGCAATAAAAAAATCAAAAAACTAGACATTTTCCATTACACCTACGCCGTCTTACACCACCCAACCTACCGTCAAAAATATGAACAAAACCTCAAGCGAGAATTTCCCCGTCTCCCCTTCTATGAAAATTTCCAACAGTGGGTAAAATGGGGCAAAAAATTAATCGACTTACACATCAACTATGAAACTATTAGACCTTACCCATTAACTCGTATCGACTTACCAACCACCGACAACAAACCCACTCCAAAACCAAAACTTAAAGCAGATAAAACCAAAGACAAAATATTAATAGATACCATCACAACATTAGAAAAAATTCCCAAAATTGTCTGGGAATATCGCCTCGGAAACCGCAGTGCTTTGGAATGGGTATTAGACCAATACAAAGAAAAGAAACCCAGAGACAAAACCATCGCTGAAAAATTTAATACCTATAGTTTTGCCGACTATAAAGAAACAGTCATTGACCTACTACAAAAAGTTTGTACCGTTAGTGTCGAAACTATGAAAATTATTCAGAAAATGGAAACTACCGACAAATCATAATTTCGTATTGGGAAGAGAGAAATCATATTTGCATTTTCTGAAGCGCATAACAATCGGAGGGGAGATGAGTAATTTTCTGAATATTAGGAAAGAGAAATCATATTTGCATTTTCTGAAGCGCATAACAATCGGAGGGGAGATGAGTAATTTTCTGAATATTGGGAAGAGAGAAATCATATTTGCATTTTCTGAAGCGCATAACAATCGGAGGGGAGATGAGCAATTTTCTGAATATTGAGGAAGAGGGAAATCATATTTGCATTTTCTGAAGCGCATAACAATCGGAGGGGAGATGAGCAATTTTCTGAATATTGAGGAAGAGGGAAATCATATTTGCATTTTCTGAAGCGCATAACAACCGGAGGGGAGATGAGTAATTTTCTGAATATTGAGGAGAGAGAAATCATATTTGCATTTTCTGAAGCGCATAACAACCGGAGGGGAGATGAGCAATTTTCTGAATATTGAGGAGAGAGAAATCATATTTGCATTTTCTGAAGCGCATAACAACCGGAGGGGAGATGAGTAATTTTCTGAATATTGGGGAAAGGGAAATCATATTTGCATTTTCTGAAGCGCATAACAATCGGAGGGGAGATGAGCAATTTTCTGAATATTGAGGAAGAGGGAAATCATATTTGCATTTTCTGAAGCGCATAACAACCGGAGGGGAGATGAGCAATTTTCTGAATATTGAGGAAGAGGGAAATCATATTTGCATTTTCTGAAGCGCATAACAATCGGAGGGGGGATGAGTAATTTTCTGAATATTGAGGAGAGAGAAATCATATTTGCATTTTCTGAAGCACATAACAACCGGAGGGGAGATGAGTAATTTTCTGAATATTGAGGAAGAGGGAAATCATATTTGCATTTTCTGAAGCGCATAACAACCGGAGGGGAGATGAGTAATTTTCTGAATATTGGGAAGAGAGAAATCATATTTGCATTTTCTGAAGCGCATAACAACCGGAGGGGGGATGAGTAATTTTCTGAATATTGAGGAGAGAGAAATCATAGGCAAAAATTTTTATTGCGCTATCGCAACACAGAAAAATCAGAAATAGAAATTTGATAGTAGCTTCGGCGTGAACTTCCCACCCCTCCGACAAACTTTTCCCAGAAATCAGAAATTACTAGGCAAAAACTTCTATTGCGTATAGCGCAACAAATAAAAATTTGATTCAATCTGCCATTAGACTTTGGTTTCTCTGAGCAAAAACTTCTATTGCGTATAGCGCAACAGAGAAAAATCAGAATAAAGTGTTTGGAAACCAAACCCCTACAGACTGCTTCTGAAAAATTTTCTCAGAAACCAAAAAATACTGAGCAAAAATTCCTATTGCGTATAGGGCAACAGAGAGAAATCAGAAATGGAAATTTTATTCAATTTATTCAACCAAATTTTCCTGCTAAAAGGCGATCGCTCATCTTTAGGAATTTTCTTAGAAGCAGTGCCAGAAATATTGTCATCTTGTGGAGCTTTCAGCAAATACTTATTTTTCCCTCCATCACCCTTTAGTGCAAAGCCAACCACATTCTCATTCTGTGAAGCTCTTGAAAAAACGCGTCTCAAAGTATTTTCAGTTCCATCCCCACAATTTTTGTGATATTATAATAAATATAAGGGGTCGTTCGCCCATACGCATGACTTTTTATTCAACATAATTTCCCTACTAAAAGGCGATCGCTCATCTTCAGGAATTTTCCTAGAAGGAGTGCCCAAAATATTTTCACCTTGTGGAGCTTTAAACAAATACTTGTTTTCCCCTCATCAAAATTTTCCCTTCATCACTCCTTTCAGTGCAAAGCCAACCACATTTTCATTTTGTGAAGCTCAAAAAACGCGTCTCAAAGTATTTTCAGTTGCATCCCCACAATTTTTATGATATCATAATAACTATAAGGGGTCGTTCGCCCATACACATGACTTTTTATTCAACATAATTTTCCTACTAAAAGGCGATCGCTCATCTTTAGGAATTTTCCTAGAAGCAGTGCCAGAAATATTGTCATCTTGTGGAGCTTTCAGCAAATACTTATTTTTCCCTCCATCACCCCTCAGTGCGCCAACATTCTCATTGTGAGGAGCTCTTGAAAAAACGCGCCTCAAAGTATTTTCAGTTGCATCCCCACAATTTTTGTGATATCATAATAACTATAAGGGGCTGCTCGCCCATACGCATGACTGTTTATTCAACATAATTTCCCTACTAAAAGGCGATCGCTCATATTCAGGAATTCTCCTAGAAGGAGTACCAGTTACTGTCTCAATTTTTAACTTTTAACCTTTAACTTTTAACCTTTAACTTTTAACTTTTAACTTTTAACTTTTAATTTTCCTTCCCCATCAATTTCTAAAATTGTCTTCGGAAAATCTTTCTTTGTAAGCTGCCTAATTAACTTAATACTCCGACCATACTTATCAGGATAAGGAATACCCTTACTATTCAAATGAACAGGCAAAATTTTACCCGAAACAAAATCCCCTCTAGGATTAATATCTACTTCTAATACCAAAGAATATCCCAACTGAGCCTTACTAGACAAAGTACGATATCCCATAAAATTACCAAGAGAATAAGCAATTAACTTCCCTTGATAAACCTCCATTGCTCTAGGGACATGAGGACCATGAGCCAAAATTAAATCTGCACCTTCATCTATTAACGTATGAGAAAATAAAATTTTATTACCTCGATTTTCACCATAAAAATATTCAGTCTTATTCTTAATTCTCAACGCCCTAGTTCCCTCTGCACCAGCATGAACAGAAATAACAATAATATCTGCATTTTCATCTGCTTCTCGAACAAGTTTTTTTGCAGACTCTAAGTCAAGCATAGAATTATGATAACTATAATTACTAAAAGCAATAAACGCTATATTAATCCCTTTCACTTCACGATAAACAATTTCCCCCTTTTTCCCAACAGCTTGCATACCAGCATTTTGAATATTAGCAATTGTATCTTCAAACCCTTGCTTTAAAAAGTCGAAAGAATGATTATTCGCCACACTCAAGACATCAAAACCAGCATCTTTCAACAAATATCTATAATTCGGTGGTGTTCTAAAAGCAAAGACCCTACCACTCCCCATTTTTTTGCCACTTCTTGGATAACTCGTTAAGGTACTTTCAAAATTTCCAAAAACAATATCTGCATCCTGTAATAGAGGTTTGACTGATGCAAATAACTCTTGTTTTTTAGGGTGTAACTTATTCTTGGGATAATTAGTACCGGGGATAATATCCCCCACTGCTTTAATAGTAATTCTAGTATCAGGATTAATTGGAGATTTAATAGATGATAAAACAAACTCAGAAACCTCTGATAAATTAAGTTGATTTTGAGTTTGTACAATTTTAGGGGTAGTTACTGTTGGTACTGCTGACTGACTAACTTCTACTGTTGAAGAGTTTTGTTGAGGTCTTCGTTGCGGTTGAGAAATATTTGAAATAATTTCAGGTAGCTTGTAATTATTAGAATTGAAAACTAAACTTGATACAGGAATTAATGCTATGCCAATAGTGCTTAATAATAGCCAAAAAACTTGATTTTTCTGAGGTAAAAATTGCCAAGAAATATCAGAGGAAGAAAAGATTTTTTTTGTCCTAGAGCGACTATTTATTTTTCTCACAGGTCTCTTAAAATTAACTGGAGAAAAATCTACATTTTTATCTTCACTTTTACTTATCTCTGGATTAGTCTTAACTATTTCTGGAGTATTTAATTCCACCTGTTGAAATAGCGAAGGTAGAGTAGGTTCAAGAGATTTTTGGGAAGAATTTGTATTTTCTGACTGCCACCAAATTGTCCCTACTCCCGCTGGATGGTATATATTAGGTCTGTATAATTCGATAACTTCTGTCCACTCAGGGATGGTGTTACCTAATCTTCGCCCATAAATATTGACAAAATCAATCGATGATGCATTGAGGCGCTGCATTCCTTGATGAATTACTCTAATACAAGCTTGGCGCTCTGGAAGTTGAGAGCTTTCTAGTAGAAGATGCAGATTATTTTTCTGAATACTAACCTTAGCTTTAACTCCGGTAGTTGTTAATGCTTGATTGATGAGAAAAGCGATCGCTTGAGGGTCTCCTTGTTTTGCTCGTGTTAAAATTTCTTGTTGAGTCACAATTATTATCCTTACACCGAAAATATAAGCTAGATTCAATAATATTACTTTGTCTAATTTATTGAGCAAATTTTGGTTCAGTCATCAAAAAATATATTACTGTCTTGAACACCTGAAATTATCTGTGACATTACTGGTTTTGAATAACTCAATTCAACAATTAATAATGAATATTAATAATTAAAAATTACCTCTCCTGGAAAAGAAGAGGATTGACGCGGAGAGTGAAAATTTTTTCTTCTCTTGGTCGATTGGATATGGTAAGGAGAGACTTTAAACCTTAATTCTTCCTTGAAGAAGAAATAAAAAATCAATGAGGACTCCAACCCCAACCAATTGTAAAGTAAGCATTCAGCCGTCAGCTATTAGCTAGCCCCCTATGGTCGGAACTGCGGACTTCAGCTATTAATGGTCTGCGTAAAAGCAACCTTTGAAATTGAAAAATAATAAAAAGTTACTGCAAAAGTCTCAGGATCAAACCTGAGAAATAATTATTAGACATCTCCTCCAAAAGAAGGAATAGGGAATAGGGAATGGGCAATAGGGAAAAGTAATTAGGGTTTGCTGAAATTATATGAAAGTATTGACTGATATTGCTTTGAGCAATTTTTAGTCCCGAAATTGTACCAGCTTTTAGGTCAAAAAGGTGCAAAAAGTTAGCACAAAAAGTTTAGTAGGACAGAAAAATTAAGAGATAATTGTTACTTCTACCTCCTCTATAACTCCCATTCCTCCTGACTCTTAACTACTCCCTACTCCCTACTCCCTACTCCCTACCTTCACCATCAGACTTTTTCAGCAAACCCTAATTAATAATTTATGTATAAGAATTGATTTTATTTTTGATTTTTACGCCTAGGTCTATTCATTACTAATTGCTGATAGCTGACTGCTGATAGCTGTTTGCGCAGCATTCCGGAGGAAATGCTTACATTGTAAACACTGTGTAGACCGTGGGGTATTAAATCCAAAATAAAAAGATAATCCGATAATTAGGTCGAAAATTATTAATATATTTACTACTCATAAAAAAATACAATTCACTACAGTAATTTTCAAAAAAATCAAAGTATTTGCCTAGATAAAATTTTGATATTTAAGTAATTAGTTGTTGACTTATCCCCTGACTAAAGTTGCAGGGATTCTTAAGTGGAATAAATTGGCTGGACTAAAGAAGCGTCAAATTTGACCCTTTATGGAATAGCCAAAGATTCCTAAGCGTCTGTCGGGAGTAAATCCATTCAGGTTGCTTCTTACTCCAGTATTTGCAGCCCCATTAGCATCAGTATTAACTAGAAAGCTTGCACCCATTATGTACAAACTACGCTTCATTCGTTTACCACTAAAGATTATTTAGTCGGATTATTGGCATTGTAAACAGGAATATAATCACCATCTAGAAAACTTGCAACAGATGTGTAAGATTCTTCCTGTTCTATATAAGTTAGCCGATACCTTTGAAACATAACTTTTAGTTTTAGTGTCAAACTGTGGTGTGGTATTTGTACAAACTTTTGCTTAGTTTTCTTAGCTAAGTTGATATTTTTTTAATTCCTGATTAACACCTAAAGCAATGGTAGATATTTGATTTTGACTACACCAGTTAATTAGATATCTAACTGCTGTATTCAGATAATTTCTAACTTTATTATTTCTATTGACCGTAATGTTAACCTGTTTCTTGGTCAACCATTTGATACCTTGTTCATTCTTATATAAACCGTAAGTGCATTTTCCTTGTTATACCACTGGTTGATTTATTTAAGTTTTATTCCGTCAAAAATGAACGACGACTCAGTATTAGCGACACAGGTGGCCAGATTATCTAAGCCAAGGTCTATTTCATCAGAAAACCACTATAACTAAATTTTGTCTTAGATATATTATCTGTTTCATATTTCCTAGCTCGACAAAATGTTAAATTAATCTTGCATAGATACTTAATTGGAATGAGAAGCTCTCAGGAGATGATAATTATGGAAAGTAGATTATTGGTAACCGGGGGTGCTGGATTTATAGGTTCTAATTTTGTCCATTATTGGTGCGAAACCTATCCTAATCATCGAGTAGTTGTGCTGGATGCTCTGACTTACGCTGGTAATAAAGAGACTTTAGCTGATTTAGAAAACAGACCAAATTTCCGTTTTGTCCAGGGAGATATTTGCGATCGCTCGTTAGTAGATAGGTTACTCCAGGAAGAGAATATAGATACAGTAGCCCACTTTGCAGCAGAATCTCATGTGGACAGGTCTATTCTTGGTCCGGCAGCTTTTGTGCAAACTAATGTTGTGGGTACTTTTACCTTGTTAGAGGCGTTCAGAAGTCATTATTCTACTGTTGCCCAAAACCCAGACCGGAGGTGTATATTTCTCCATGTTTCAACTGATGAAGTTTACGGTAGTTTAAGCTCAGAAGATTCTGCTTTTACAGAAACCACACCTTATGCACCAAATAGTCCCTATTCTGCATCGAAAGCAGGAAGTGACCATCTGGCTAGAGCTTATTATCATACTTATGGTATCCCGACAGTTATTACTAATTGTTCTAATAACTACGGACCGTATCATTTTCCTGAGAAATTAATTCCTCTGATGTGCATCAATATGTTATTAGGAAAACAATTACCAGTTTATGGTGACGGGCAAAATATTAGAGATTGGTTGTATGTGATAGATCATTGTCGGGCATTAGATACGGTAATTCACAAAGGTAAACCTGGAGAAACTTATAATATTGGTGGAAATAATGAGGTGAAAAATATTGATTTGGTGCGAATGTTGTGTCAAATTATGGATGAGTTAGCAACTGATTTACCTGTGCAACCTTGTGAAAAGTTAATTACTTTTGTTAAGGATAGACCAGGACATGACCGACGTTATGCTATTGATGCCACAAAGATTAAAACTGAGTTAGGTTGGCAACCTTCAGTAACTGTTGAAGAAGGGTTACGTCAGACCGTAGAATGGTTTTTGAATCACCGAAATTGGTGGGAGCCATTATTATCTGAAGAATATCAGGCTTATTATCAGAAAGTTTATGCAAATTCTTAAATTGGTTATTGGTAATTAGTAATATTTTTTGATGATTAGCTACTAGCTCTTCTATTTTCTGTAAGTAGTCTTTTCTAGCCACTATCCTCATTCTCAATATTCTCAATTAGTTAGTCTAGTTGTAGAGTTTTCAAGGTTACTACTTTTATAGCAGAAGGTAGAAGTAAAAATCTGGCGTTGTCTGAATTTTCAGCTTTTGATATATCCTCATCTTTACTTCGACTGCTATATAGAAATTTTATTTGAATTGTAGGTAAAATTTCTGAAAATTAGGGACTAGAAAAGCAGAAACAGAAATAAGACTTTCAAAGTCTCTACTGATGCAGCTGATTGTAATTACAACTATCAAGCAAAAAACTGAACAATAGCGTGGGAAAACTAATCCCAGATTAAAGTCAGTTAATGCTCAATTCTTACCACAAATTTTAAATACTTTAGATAGAGCTTTTTCTGAGATTAAATCTCTTGGTAAAGTTTTTCCTCGCTGCAATAAAAAGTTGAGAAGGTTTGTCTTTCTGGCAATGCTGAAAAATTGTCTAGGTAGATGTTTGATAAAGCATTTAAGATGTAAGCATTTCCTGCGGAACGCTGCGCAAACAGCTATTAGCAGTCAGCTATCAGATGCATGAATGTAATAACTTACTAAGGTTATCTGATAACCTTTTTCTTTTGCGCGGAATGCGGAAGTAAACACAACTTTTAATTCCCCTTGGAGACTTCGGTGCGATAATGAGCTAATAACTCATAGCTGATAGCTGATAGCTGACCGCTGAATGCTTACTTTAAGATTGCCAAGTACTGAGACAAAATTAATTACATATTCTGCCGTCCCCCTTTTGCTAATTTCAACAATAAAATTTATTTTGCACAACTATTATTTATTATATCCATTAGTTTTAGAGTCTTGGAGGTACAAAGTTTTCAGAATTTAGGGAATACTTACTCTGGTAACAGAGAGATTTTAAACAGTACCTTAGCATCTCAAAAATTGCTATTAAAATTATCTCATAAATAGCAGTTTTCGAGTCTTGGAAGTACAAAATTTCAAGAATTTAGGGAATACTCACTCTGGTAACAGAAATATTATTTAAGCAGTACCTTAGCATCTCAAAAATTGCTATTAAAGTTATCTCATAAATAACCGAAGTAAAAATTTTGGATTATTAAGTATTAGATTTTTTGTAGAATACAACAAGAGGAAAAATGAAAAAATTTGCTCTAATCACAACATTATTAATAACTTCAAGCTTCATAATTTATCCCAAAGAAGTTTTATCTCAAAATGCTCCTACTTATGTACCTGGATATTGGCAACCAGAAGCTCAAGCCGCAGATTCAAAACAACCAATTACACTAAAAATTTTAAATCAGACTGGAAAAGCTCTCAACTATAACTTAATTCCAGAAGTAGAAAGAATTTTGCCCGCAGGAAGAAGTAAAAATATCAGAGTTGACTTGCAAAGTATACCTGACGGTTATGGCACAGTAAACATATATAATGACAGTTTACTTACTTATGAATATAGTGCAGAGGGTAATACAGTTACAGTTAGAGTTAAACCAGGTTCAGAAGCAACTGACCATAAATCAGTTTATATTTCTCCCACTGGCAGAATTTATTCTTTTTAAAAAAGTGGTCAGCACTCAGCACTCAGCACTCAGCAGTAAACGTTTAGAAGGGGATGTTTTACCCCAGCTTTTTGCGGAGCATTCTGGTACGGAAATGCGTTCAAGCTAATAGCTAGGGCTTACTGATTAAATCTAAAGGCATTGACAGATAAAGGTATTGACCTTTTTATCTTACGCCCGCGCCCTCGCAAAAGTTCTTTCCACTAGCCAACGTCTGGGTAAAACTTTAAACCCTTTTTCAGTTCTGTTAACAATAGCGAATTTACACCCACAAACCATTGGCACTGATTTCTCCAGTTTTCCTCGGTAGCCTTGATCTGCCCAAACAATTTTGAGATTTGGGGCATCATGTTTAGCTTGAAGAAATACAGATTTAGCTCCATACAGTCTCTAAATCTGCTCGTAAAAAGGACGCAAATGGCAATGATTTGTCAACCCGCCCTGAGTCATTCCTTCAGCAAAGGTCTGTTTGATTGATGGATGGGAATCCCGCGCTGTACCGTCAGGTCAGCGTCGGGAGGATGTCAAATCCGGAAAAAGTACAAGCAGTTAGGTCGCCCTTGGTTCCAAAAGGAGCACATTTTGGGGTCATTTCAGTTATCAGTTATCAGTTATAAGTTATCAGTACCGACCACTAAAGCCGGAGGCTTAAAATACTGAACTGAATATTTTTTCATCCCCTTAAAAGGGGAGGCTTTGGACCTCATTTTTTGGTAACTATGGCAGGCAAATCAAGAAACCATTATGAACGACTACTTCCTCTATAACTCCCATTTCTCCTGACTCTTAACTACTGCCTACTGCCTACTGCCTACTGCCTACTGCCTACTGCCTACCTCAACAAAAAGACTTTTTCCGCAAACCCTAGCTAGTTAAGTACTAACTGTTAACGGTCGGCCAAGTTGAAACAAGAAAAACTATCACAGTGGCGATCGCTAAAATTCCTTGAATTATATTTCCTACAACTGTGCCGACCACTATACCTATTCCAGCTTTTACAGATAATTTAGCCCTATGAGTAAACTCTAAATCTTTCCGATATAAAAATTCTCCAACAACTGCTCCGAAAAAAGGTCCAATCAACATTCCTAATAAAGGTCCGCCAAATGGTAAAGCTGGTAATAGACCAAAAAAACCTAATGCCAGACCAACGAAGCAACCTATTTGTCCCCATTTACTAGCACCTGACTGTTTTGCTCCCCAATAAGTCGCGAGAAAATCTATTAAAGTACTCAAAACCAGAACAGCGATCGCCATTCCTAACACCCAACCCACCCCAGTAAAATTTTGAATAAAGCTCCAAACTAAAATCGCTGCTAAAATCAAACTAGAACCAGGTAAACCTGGAATTACAGCACCAGCAACACCGACCAACATAACTATTATAAGAAGCCAATAAATAATTACCATCTTAAAATCAAAAAAATCAACCTGTATTATTGATTCTAATTAATTTCTCTCAATAAAGTATCTGTCAATTTATCTGCTATTCCTGAAATCCAATTTTCATCTTGTTTCGTATAACTGCGAGGGGAATTTGCACCTAAGATAATTACACCATTCTTACCAATAGGTTGACAAATGACACCTTGAGTATTTTCTGGTAAATAATTAAATTCAATACGACCCGGATAAACTTTTAAATCTACTAAATAAATAGGTTTTTGTTTATTCAAAACTTGCTTGAAAATAGCTCCCGGTTCTACTTGTGAGTAAGATGGTAAAATTCCTCTTTTTAATAAGACTTTGTTTTGATACCAAATAATAATAGTTTTAGTAACTGTATTAGTTAATAATAAACTAGAAGCCCAGGCAAGTTCATTTTTTGTTCTTTCTGATAACTCAGGCAAAAGTTCAAATCCTGATTCACCAATTAATTCAACAGTATCAGGAGAACGTGGTTGTATCTGTTGCCAAAGTAAACCAGTTAAAATCAAAAAAGCACTTAAAATTACTCCTACTACATCAGAACGAGCTTGTGAAGCTAAAATATTAGGGGTTAAAAATCGATTAACCATGAGTAAAGTTCCACCTAATCCTCCTACTATTATAGGTAGCATTCGTAAGACTTGATTTTGGTATGATTGATTCATATTTTAAAGAATAAATTATCAAATAAAGAGGATTGAAATATAGTGTTTATATTTGAGAAATATGAATATATAGCAATATGATTTAAGTTGTGAGATATTGGCAACTTTTAGGGAACAAGGAACAGAGAAGAAGAAAAAAATTTATCATCTGAATATGATAACTGCTATATTCTATCCTTTTAAGGAACACCTCAATTCTCACAACTGATTCCTGATTGCTATATAGTCTCGACATAAATTTTGAAAGCTATAATTTAACTCATTAAATTTATTGAAGAAGGAAGAAGGAAGAAAAAAGAAGGAAAAAGTTGATGGGGATAGTCTTTGACAAGCCACTTCTTGTCTGATAACTCCAACCAATTGTAGACATAGCAGTTGAAGTGTGGAATCTTATACCCAAATATCGCGCATTTTTGCTACATCTTCTTGAAAGCAGAGAGTAGGGAGTAGTTCAAGGATTAATTATTAATTATTAATTATTACCTCTCCTTAAAAAGAAGAGGATTGACACGGAGCGTGAAATTTTTTTCTTCTCTTGGTCGATTGGATATGGCGAGGAAACCTCGCCATCCCTCGACCGCTTTTTTATCCTTTAAACGAGAGGCTTTAAACTTTGATTATTCGGGAAATGACGAATAAAATATCTTTAATTCATACAAATAATTGCTAAAAAAATTTATTAACAATTATTATTTAATAACTGAAGTGTTCAATAAAAATAGAATTATTTTGAATAATTGGTATTAAACCCGTAAAGAAAAAGATAAATTTAGATACCGATAAGCCAATTTTTGAAATTACTGAATAACTAGGATTTTTAGTAGTGCTAAACAAGTAATGATTTTTATCGTCTACCTTCTTATAATTAATAGGGATGTAGCAACTAATATCTTTACATCTTTAGGACTAACAATTTTTTTAGGCTTTGATTTGACTGTAACTATATTTCAACCAACTTCACCAGGCTCAATAATACGTTGAAATAAATAACCAGTACCCCGGGCAGTTAAAATCAATTCTGGATTACTTGGATCTTCCTCTAACTTAGCCCTCAGCCGAGAAATATGAACATCCACTACCCGCGTATCTACATGGCGCTCTGGAGTATAACCCCAAACTTCCTGCAAAATCTCAGACCGAGAAAAAGGTTCTCCAGAACGACTTACTAACAACTCCAACAAACTAAACTCCATACCAGTAAGTCTAATTCGTTCATCTCCTTTGTAAACTTGACGCTTATTCGTATCAATTCTAATGCTGCTGACCTGAATAACACCAGAACTAGGAATGCCAGAACTCCCATTCTTATCAACTCGACGTAATACAGAACGAATTCTTGCTTCTAATTCTTTCGGAGAAAAAGGCTTAACAACATAGTCATCAGCACCTAACTCTAAACCTGTAATTCGATCTGCAACATCTCCCAAAGCAGTTAGCATAATTATGGGAATATCAGATTCTTTCCGCAACTCCTGACATACACCATAACCATCTAATTTTGGCATCATCACATCTAATACCACCAGATCTGGTTCCGTATTGTGAAAAGTTACTAAAGCTTCCTCTCCATCAGCAGCAGTGACAACATCATAGCCAATCATCGACAACCGAGTTTCTAAAATACGACGGATACTTGCCTCATCATCAACAACCAATATTTTTTCTTTATGATTTTCCACTTTTCCTAACACTCCTTAATTTATATAAAAAAATATATTAATAATTTTTTTAACTCTATCATCAAAATAACAACATAAATTACAAAAGAACTAGCGGGACGTTAAAAGCCCCTACTCTTAAGAGAGGGGATGAAAACGGACACTGCGGGATTTATCCCTCAGTCTCTACCCAATCTTAACATTACAAATACACAATCAGCAGAGAATTCATAATATTAAGGAGGTGATTTATTTGTATGGTTGTCAGCAACATCTAATCAAGGCCGATTCTGACTTAAAATCAATTCTGGAGTTTATTTGTTCCGAGTCCCACAAGCTAACCAATTGTGGTATTTATTATGGTCGTCAATTGTTTTTCAAATCCCAGAAAATAATTGGTAAGTATGACCTAGAAAAAGAGTACAAATCAAATAAACATGTGTCAGCTTTGTATTCACAGGCAGCACAGCAAATATTAAGGTCTGTTGCTGAATATTTTAAGTCATTTAAATAGTTAAACAAAAAATACAAAAAAGGCAATATGCATTGGTACTAGCTTGATTATTGATGGACGCAAGGTGAAAAGCCTTAATCAGTGGTATTATAACAAACGGGTTTCCACCCTAAAAGAGGGTAAGCCCCAAGGTTATTGGGATGAGAAATTAGCCCAGATCACAGAAAAGCGTAACCGTCAGATGAGAGATGCAGTTAACATTCGCTGCAAAAATAGTTATCAATCATTGTCTAAAGCATCAAATTGGTACGATAGTTTTTGGGTGGAATCAAGGACAACGACAAGAGGTAAATTTAGGCAAACAGACCCAATCATTCGTACAAATACCCACAGCTAAACTTAAGCAACGAGTCAAACAATTGTGCTGAGAACACAAGATTAAATTTATTGAAATAGAAAAATCTTACACAAGTAAAGCTAGTTTTCAAGGGTAGGAATTTTCTACCTACTTTCGGCGAAAAACCCGTAGGGGAGGCAGCGCGTTGAGGGGAGCCCCCCCGTTGTAGCGACTGCCGTTGGAAACCATCAGGTAAACAAGTTAAACGTGGGATGTACCAAACTGCTAAAGGTTTATTGGTTAATGCTGACTTAAATGGTGCAGCGAATATACTCCTTCAATAATTGATAATTGATAATTACCTTTCCCTAAAAGCTATCCATTACCCACATCTTTCTTAACATAAGGTTTGACAAAATCTAGAGATTGTGTTAAACTAAGCCAGTTTGTTACCAAACCGACTCGTCTTCAGAACCGGACGTGAGACTTTCACCTCATCACGGCTCCTCTCTTAAACGTCCCTTGTCATGGGTACACCCCTGCCTTAATATCAACA